>JBAZBI010000039.1:0-10137 GCA_041671545.1 Ignavibacteriaceae bacterium | reverse complement strand
TATTTTATTTAATTAGATGATTCGTTTGAATCGACTTTATCTAATTTACAGAAAGGATGCCTTTTTTTATTTTACCTTTTAAACATAATATCTACAGTTTGGATTTTTTTGGCGTAGGGAACGCTCGAGACCGTTCCGTTTTAATGATGAAAATAAAGAAACAAATTTTTAAGTAAACATTTCATTTTTTTTTGTAATTTTGAACCAATAGAAAAAGGAACTCCCATGAAAGAAAAAATATTCTCAAATAAATTTCTTGTGATAACAGGAATGATTTTACTCGCCGCAATCAGCCGGTTGATTCCACATCCTTTAAACTTTGCACCGATAACCGGTATGGCGCTTTTTGCCGCCGTTTATTTTGATGAAAAGAAATTTGCTTTTGCCGTTCCGGTTTTTGCAATGTTCATTTCGGATTTAATTATCGGTTTACATTCACAAATGGTAACTGTCTATCTCAGTTTTGTTTTAATTGTTGGAATCGGATTTCTAATTAAAAATAAAAAATCAGTTGCAACTGTGGCGCTCGCTTCAGTTGGTTCGTCTATTCTCTTTTTTGTAATTACGAATTTTGGGATGTGGGCTTTAGGAACTCTTTACACAAAAGATTTAGCCGGACTGCTCATTTGCTTCACCGCTGCAATTCCCTTTTTCCAGAACACTTTACTTGGTGATCTGTTTTATACCGGTGTACTCTTTGGTGTTTATGAAGTAGTAAAAGTAAAATTACCGCAAGTGGTTAAAGTTCAATAACGATGTAGTAATTCAACGGGACCGGAAACGGTATCGCTGAGCAAAAAAATCATCGTAAACGATGATATAATTTTTTATCATCCCGATTTATCGGGATGATTTATTTGTGTAGCACAATCCATTCATGGTTGTGCGGAATTAGAATAATTTCAGAAACCTTCTCAGAAATTAATTTTTCTGAGAAGGTTTTTTATTGCTTAACATATTTTTTATGTTTCTCTCCGCGCAGCAAAGCAAAACGAATTAGTTTCTCAAGCATTTCATCATAAGTAAAACCGGCAGCTTCTGCAGAACGCATAAAACCGGCTCCTTCGGTCAAATCAGGATTCGGATTTACTTCCAACACAAACAGTTCGTTCTCTTTTGACAGACGCATATCAATCCGTGCATAGTCGCGCACTCCCATCGCTTTAAATGCTGCAAGAGCGATCTTTTCTGCTTTCACCTGGATTTTCTTTGGCAAAACAGCCGGACAAATTGGAATGGTTTTATGGTAAGCTTCGTGCATTTGATCCCACTTTGCCTGATAGCTTACAATATTCGGAAGATGGTCGGGCATTGCGGAAAAATCAATTTCACTGATTGGAAGAACTACCGGATTTTCGTCTCCCATTACGGCAACATTTAATTCCCGTCCTTCAATAAACTCTTCTATCAAAGCAGCTTGTTTAAACTCGCTAAAAATATAATTGATCTTTGCGTTCAGTTCGGAATTGTTGTGAACTACCGCGTTGAAATCAATTCCAACACTCGCATCTTCATAAGCCGGTTTTACAATTATGGGAAAACGGAGTGAGTGCTTATATCTTTCGGCGAAAGTTTTTTTAAGCTCAAAATTAGCGGTTTTTATTCCGTACGAACCGAGAAGTCTTTTTGTAAAAACCTTACTCTGGCAATTTGCCAGCGCCAGGGGAGGCGCGCCGGTGTAAGGGATTTCAAGTAGTTCATAAATTCCGGTAACATTCATCTCAAGTTTAGGATTGTTGTAAAACAACTCAACAAAATTGAAAATTACATCCGGACGATTTTTCGTTAATTCATTTATCAGAAGATGAAAATCGTCCTTCAAGTTTAAAGTGTAGCAATTAAATCCCCTTGACTCAATTTTATGAGCAAAAGTCTCGTAATCTTCCATTGGAGTGGTGTTTTCGACTTCGAAATAAGGAATAAAGTTGAGATTTTCAAAATTTGTTGGAGATTTCTTTACATAAAGCTCCGGTTCCGGTTCGTTGTAGATCACAGCAACAGTCGGTTTCACCGGGTCTCCCCCTTCCAAAGCGCTAATTCCGCCTCTTAAATCATTTTTCTTCATCTTTTAAAAAAATACCTCGATAATTTCATTTCCTTGAATTAAATTTACGACAATCAATTTATAATTAAAAACTTAGAACAGCGTCTATGAGTTTCTATCCTCAACCTTACAAATATCAGTGCGGACCATTTGCTTTAAAATATGCCTTAGTTATGCTCGGACAATTTCAGAATGAAAATGAAATTGGGAAAAAAGCCGGTAGCAACTGGTGGTATGGTACGGATGAGATTGGACTTGCAAAAGCGGCTAAAGCTTACAATTGTAAGATGAAATACTTCCGGCGCGAAATTCCAACCGAAGCATTAAAGGTTTTGAATGATCATTTAAAAGATGGTTACCCATGTATAATGAGCGTTGATAATTGGGAACATTGGTTTACGGTGATCAACTTTCAGCAGAATAAATATATTGTTGTTGATAGCGCTCTTGATAAAGTTATCGTCATTTATTCTCCGACGCAGCTTTTAAAAAGATGGAAATATTTGGATGAAGAATCTGGCGATACAAGCTATGACGGTTATGCTGTTATTCCAAAACTGAAAGTTACAACCAAAGCTCACTTCTCTTTAGAAAAAGCCCGCTACGTTATGCGCGAGAGGAACAAAAATCTTGCAGAGAAATGGGATACTTATTTTAATGATCTGATCTCTATTTGCCGTCCGCAATTTCCGAACAGTTACAAAACAATTTCGTTTAACGAATTTCTGCGCCGTTATGAAAATATTCTTGTAAAAGAAGTTGCAAACTGGCATGGAACCCCCTCTTACCAGGAATTGAGAAAATTATTGAAAAACTTTAGCTTTGTAGCCGAAGTATATGATCTGGTAATCTATATCGATGATCAGAAGAAAGCGCTTGTCGATCTGTCCGCAGTACTTATGATGTACGCTTGCGGCAAATATGGGATGGATCCGATTTATTGATCCTGAATTACAAAATCTATACGATGCAAAAAAGAGAATAGCGAATAACGAACAAGGAACACTGAATTATGATCGAGTGACTTCAACATTCGCTATTCATTATTCGATGTTCATTATTTTAGCTCTCTAAAAACGTCTCCTATTCCTTACCTCAACAATACCATTTTCTTAGTTTGAACAAAATCTCCTGCCCGGAGTTGATAAAAATATATTCCACTCGGTAAACTTGCAGCGTTTACAGTTAAGAAGTAAGCGCCGGGTACCATCTCCGTATCCAACAATGTAGCTACTGTTTCACCTAAAACATTAACTAATCGGATGGTTATTTTCGATTTGTTCGAAAGAGCGTATCTGAATTTCGTCGTTCCGTTAAACGGATTTGGATAATTCTGTTCCAACATAAATATTGAAGGCGATAGATTTTGCGTTGTGTCTTCTACTTCTATCTCAGTAATTTTTACAAGCTGAGAATAATCTAATTTTTTCAATTCGCCGGCTCTTCTTCTCAATTCAACAACGCTTTTCAGATTATCTTCTCCCTGTGCAGCGATTAACGCATACATAACCCATTGAGTATCTTGCGGAGCTAAACTGAATGGACCGGAAAATAAATAAAAACCTGCACCGCCACCTGTCTGATGCACGTTTGCCAACCATCCGTTATTTGCAATTGGATCTCCGGCATATCTAAAAGAAGTTTTATTTCCCGTAGTCGGATCAATAATATTTTCCCCGGTTTTATCAAAACCTCTTGCAATATTCCAGGCAGTTGTTCTTGAATAAGCAGGACTCCATTCTGAAGGGTCGGGATAAGAGTCATCATGAAAACCCCAGAAGGAAGTAAGATTTAAATTTTTATAATTGTTCCGACTTTCTCCCTTAAAAGTAGCAATGTTACCGGTTGAGGCAATTGTTGGACCAAATAATTGGACATAACCAACAGCCGGAATTTTAGAACTATCAAGCCCTCCATAATTCGTTGAATAATCACTCCAGCAATAACCAAGTTGTAAAGTAGTATCTATTGCCGGATAATTGTTCTCACCATAAAAATCAATGTCTGTCCATAAACCAACATACGCAGAATCTATCGGATCACTTCCTTTATTAATTATCGTATATTCTAAAAAAACAACATCATTTAAAAATTCTATCGATGTACCGGTTCCATTTTTATAAGCGAATGTATTTTGATGAACTTCAACTGGAAAAGGGGGATAATTAATTCTACCACGGAAATTCGGTATAACACAATTGGAATCATATCCATTGTAAACCGACCAAAGCATTTGATCGCCATACAGTTTTACTTTTGAATCTTTTCCAGTGGGAGCGCCAAATTGCTTAGGCCATTCTTTTAGATCAAGATTGACGCTGGCTTTATCTCCTTTACTAATTTTATAGACTCTATACATCACCGAATCTTCAGGGTACCCTCTCATTGCGGGTTTATCATTGACTATTTGACCCGGAGAATAAAGGGTTCCCCACAGTGCTTCAGACAAATATATCTTTTCATTTATTTTACCGATGAAAAATAGTCCTTGTTCATATACAATTCCTTGAGGATCATAGTGAGACCAGATGACGGGTATCTCGGAAGAATATGAAACAGCTAAAAAACCGTAATTGCTATTGGGATAATGTATGGTGTTTACATCAAGTGCTTTGATGTCATGAAAATAGGAAAATGCTCTGTTATTGTTTTGGCTCCAAAGTAAGTTTGAATTTACCATGATTATTAAGAAAGAAATACAAAACCGTTGCCTGGTTTTTCTGAATATTTTCATATGATTCCTCTTTTCATCCGATTTTTACCTTATTAATATCATCTTTTTTGTCTCCACAAATTCTCCTGCTCGAAGTTGATAGAAATATATTCCACTTGCCAATTGCGGACTGCCAACTGCCGACTGAAACTCCACTTCATAGCTTCCCGGTTGTTTTTCTTCATTAACAAGAGTTGCCACTTCATTGCCAAGAACATCGTAAACTTTTAAACTTACATTGCCACTGTTTACTACATCATACTTTATCATGGTGGTTGGGTTGAAGGGATTGGGATAGTTTTGCTCTAAATTAAAAGTAACAATCCTGCCACCTTCTTCTACATCTGTTACCATTGCCTTCGTAGTAAATTTAAATTCATCATTAGTGTAGAATCGACGAGTAGTAGCAATTCTAAAAATATCACCCGGTGCAGGATCAATTAGCACGGTACTTGGATCTTCAGGGCGAGAATAAACGATTTTCCATACTATAGCATTTTTTGTCCCTTTAGATTCAATAATTATTAATTCATCTCCAATAGAAAGTGTTCCCGATTTATCAGGGTCGGTCATAGCGAATTTTACATATCGATTTTCAGTAACATTTTTAATCCTAAAATTAACCGGAAGAATTATATATGGTCCTTCTTTAATAAAAGACGAATCAACGGTATGATCATAAAATTCTATCTCATAATCGGCAGGCCACCGAACACTTATCGGAGAGATATCTTGAAGGACAACCAAATTGGCATTGCTATTGCCAACAACCCAACCGGTTTTTTCGTAAATAAGCGCAATACCGGTGTCATTTAGTACTGAAACCGAAAGTCCATCAAACACAGGGCTCAGTTTATTCGCACCAAACACAGACTTATCAATTCCACTTAATACTGTTGAGTCAACACCTTGATATGAACGAACAACATTATACGAAAGTGTATTGTAATTGTAGAGAAGAGAATCCGATTTAAACTTGAGAGAATATGATGCCCCTTCTAATACCGCAGCCGGATCAAATATCTTAATATCAATTGAGCCTGTTCCAATTCCCTTTGCAACCGCTTTAGTATCACCAATAATTTGCGGTGGGATATCTCCAGCGGGAGGAGGATTAGGAAAAACAACCCCACAATTTTTATCGATAAATCTTAAATTCCCCTCATTATCTTCAGTAATAACTTTAGTACATTCTTCCGGTTGAAGTCCAAGTGTTCCAAAATTAGGTTCTCCCTTTGTATAAGAAACAACTGCGTAATAATATTTTTGTCCATTTTGTACCTTGTTATCGATGTAAGCGTTTTGTAAACCGGTATCATCCCCTCTCCAAAAATGGGCGCCATTAATCCCAACCGGATCAGGGCCAAAAATGCTATCAACTAAATCAAATTGAGCAATTGGTTTCCAATAGACTGGATTTCCCTTCGAGTCTGTGATTATTTTAATATCACTAAAGTGTGCGTCCTTGCTTCTGTAAATCAAATACCCTTCAAAAACTTTTTTAAAACCAGCAGGGTTACCATTTTCGTCATATTCATATCCCAAAAATGGGTTGCGCCAATCTTCAGCTTTGTTATCCCAGGAAAGGAAAACTTTGCCATCACCGGCGAATATTCTTGCCTTTGGTATGAATGAGGATTGCGCCTTAGATATACCAATAACACTCAATAACATAATCACTGCTAACATTTTCTTCATAAATTATCCTCTACAGTTTTATTACTACTCATAAAATTTCTCTCTTTTATTTATATAAGAAATCATTCCTTTTTTCATTCCTTATTTTCAAGACCTCGTAGAGGTCACATTATTGTAATTCTCAAGCCCCGATAACATTGATCCTCGTAGAGCCTGTCCGCCTCGGGCGGGAAATTATAAATTTAAAATCTCTGCTAAACATTTTTCCTCTCCATATAAGCAACTCCCTTCATCATCTTTGAAATAGATTTCTTTACGCCGGGTGATAACGTTTCCAAATATCTCTCTTGTAAAAGGAATGTTATCTCTTTGGATAATTCCGGATGTTTTTTTACAAGCTTAAGGATGAATTTAAAAGCTGTTATCCTTACCGATGGAGATTTATTTATCTCTTCCCAAACATTCAGACAAAGATTAAATAAAATTCCTTCATACTTTTTATCTATGTTCATTAGCAAAAGTATTTTAAGCAATTCCCGCTGATGACCGTCGTTTTTTGATTTAACAACTTTAACTATTTCTTTTATGTGTGGCTGTATCCGTTGGTCATTCTCTTCCATGCAGCTCCATAACAACCAGGCTGCCCGCCATGCGAAAGGCTGCTTGTCCGATATTGCTAATTGAACAGCTTCCTCATAAGCTTCGGGATGAGTCTCCATATAAGCGATCATCTCGTCTTTATAAGTGCTTATTAATATCTGTTCTAATTCTGTTTGCATGAGAGTAATATATTTGCTGTCAATGTCATTTCTACCGTATGATTTATTTTAATTTGCCGGAACGCTCTCGACTATTCCGCTGTTAAATAACTTACCTCAATAACAACATCTTTTTGTTTGGATAAATTCATCTGCTCTTAGTTGGTAAAAATATTTAACTAAAATATCAGTTGTTTGGCTTCCAAACATATTTCCCGTTCTTATCAATGTAGCCATACTTGCCGTCAATGCTTACGGCAGCTAAACCATCAAAGAATTTTCCCGCATGTTCAAACTGAGGGAGAATAAAATATTTTCCTTCTTTATTGATATAGCCCCATTTGTCTCCAATGCAAACGGCAGCTAAACCTTCGGAGAAACTTCTTACATCGTCAAATTGAGGATTGATAATAAACTTCCCTTCTCTATCGATAAATCCCACATCATTGCCAACGGTTACGGCAGCTAAACCATCCGAGAAATTACTTGCATTATCAAATTGAGGATTGATAGTAAATTCCCCCTTTTTGTCTATATAACCAGCTTTATCATCGGAGAGAACCATGGCTAAACCTTCAGAGAAATCCCACATATTGTTTAAAGTAGGATTAATTACGGGACGACGTTCTCTATTAATAAAACCATATATTTCACCAGTTTTACACATATATAAACCATCAGAAAAGTTACCCTCATAGACGAACTTTGGATTTATACTGTATTTTCCTTCCCTGGAGATAAAGCCATGTTTATTACCAATAGCTACCATAGCTAAACCTTCGGAGAAATTCCCCGCATCATCAAATTTAGGGTTTATTAAATATTTCCCATTTTTGTTTATAAAGCCCCATTTATTGTTTGTGTAAACAGCAGCTAAACCTTCGGAGAAATTACTAGCAGTTTCAAATTGGGGTGTAATAATAATTTTCCCCTCTATGTTGATATAGCCCCATTTCCCGCTTATTCTAACGGCCGCAAAACCTTCATAGAATTCCTCGGCAAATTCGTACTTGGGAATTACAATATATTTCCCTTCTCTATCGATATAACCCCATTTTCCACTTTTTTCTACCGCAGCGAAACCTTCTGAGAATACAGGCGCATTGCTAAACTGTGGATTGATTATAAGTTTCCCTTCTTTGTTAATAAAGCCATATTTGCCACCCAAAAGAACCGGAAATAATCCGACAGATTCCTTTTTTTCTTGCTTGTAAATTACCCCGACTTCTTTTTGATTAAATGAAATAGAAAATGGCAAAAAAACCATACAAAAAAACAATGAAAATGTATATCTCATTATCTTAAATTCCTTTCGTTGAATAATGTTTTGTCTTTTTCAATGAAGCTTTCAGAAATAGATCCAACTGCTGGATGTTTTTTTGTTCTATAAACAATTTTAGATTTATCCTTGCTTAACAAAGAACAAATATAATCTCTTCTTTCTTCGTAATAATCTACACCCCACGCTTTTAAAACAATATCCGATTTTTCAATTGCTTCAACAATATATGTATTATTTTCTTCCTTTCGCTCGTCAGAGGAGTCATTAAAATCATTTGTTTGTATATATGCAAAAAGATTAACAATAATAAGACGGCTAACATTATTGAATTGAGGAATGTTTCCTTGTAATACTAATCGCTCTAAAATATATACCGACTTATCAGAAATAAATTCATTTGCATAACTTGGATTTTGCATAATAGCACAAACTGTCTTCCCGTCATTTTGTGTAGACTTAATATCAAGAGTGAACCTATACAATTTATCGGCAGAAAATTTTGCATTTACATTCAATCCATCAAGATGTCTGTATATTTGGATACAATTTTTATTTTTTAACTTTTTACATACAAGTTTTCCTATTTCTTGATAGTCTAAATGTGTAATTTTTATATCTGAGCACATAACTTTTTCCTTTTCTACAACATTTAGTTTTAAAAACATAAATTTGATAGCACTTTCATGTCTATCTTTCATTAAATCAAGGATGATAAACAAGCTCTCACCTGTCCATCATCCTTTAAGAGAAACGTTCTTCACAAACAGAATTAAACCGTTAAGCTTTTGGTTTTCTTACCGGCTTCTTTCTGTCCGATTTTCTTGTACCGCCGAGTTGTTCGTATTCGTCGGAGTCATCTCCAAATTCACTAACA
The DNA here is from genome assembly GCA_041671545.1 of Ignavibacteriaceae bacterium. Taxonomy (GTDB): domain Bacteria; phylum Bacteroidota; class Ignavibacteria; order Ignavibacteriales; family Ignavibacteriaceae; genus UBA1563. The sequence goes on along the minus strand of JBAZBI010000039.1, from coordinate 828 downwards.
GCTCCGGATAATACTTTTGTGCACATTTCACTAAGTTTCTTTTCCTTCGCGTTCCTTCGTAAAAACCTTCGTGCGTTTCGTGAAAGAATTCTGTTACACGAAGTTTCTCGAAGAAGGCACGAAGTTCCACGAAGGAAACACTTTGTTGCAACTTCAATCATTTTAAATAATTTGTTTTGATTTACTTGGTTGGGTTTAGGAACTAACTGCCACATGCTGAAAGCGCTTTTTGAAGCGGGATCGGCTTCTGCAATTAGTTCTCTACCTAACTGTATTGGTTTTTACAGTTGGTAATTTTTAGGTGTATGGACATCAAAGAGAACCTCCTCTATTGTTGAAAACCTTTTAAGTTTTAACCCCGCTTTTAAAATTTTCTTTTAAATGCGGTTGTTGGGTTCAAAAATAAAATAATTTTTAGAATAACAAAAATCTTTTAAATAATCCGGATAAACCGGAAATCACAAAAAACAAATAATTTTGGAAGAATGATTGAATGATTGAATGACTGAATGAAAAACATTCATCCATTCAACTTCATTCAAGCTTAGCGCGGCGAAGCCGCCAACCAATACTTTTTTGATCTCAGAACAAGGATTAACGATTTTTGATTTTAGAAGTTAAAAAAAATCGAAAATCGCATTTCGTTAATCCTTGTTCGTAAATCGTGTCCCAAAAAACAAGAATTTAACTGAGAATTATTCTGTAAAGTTATTCCGTTAAAAGTCAAGAATAAATACTTGAGCTAAGTTATCTCAAGTATTTATTCTGAGAAGTTATATTCTCAAAAAGTTCATTGACATATTGAATACGTTTCCTTAAGTTTGAGAT
>JBAZBI010000038.1:0-11773 GCA_041671545.1 Ignavibacteriaceae bacterium | reverse complement strand
GACGGGGACCTTCTCTTCCGTAAAGGAAACTATTTTATTCAATATTTCAAAGAACTTTTTTTATCACATTTAACATACAAGACGGGGCATGCCCCGTCTCTACGATTAATTTAAAATTATTCTTGTAGTTCGGCACAGAATGTTTTCTAAAAAAACTTAATGGAACATGCTTAAAAAAATACTAAACTTCTTTAAACCCGATCCGGCACTTCTCCGGGAAACCGATCAAACGGTAATTGATAAAAATTATAAAAAATACCGCTGGTCTGTTTTTATCTCTTCAACTGTTGGATATTCGGTTTATTACATCTGCCGCCTAAGTATTAATGTTATGAAAAAACCGATCCTCGATGAAGGACTTTTAACGGAGACACAGCTTGGCATTATCGGTTCAGCATTATTCTTTTCATACGCCGCCGGAAAATTGGTGAATGGTTTTATAACCGATCATATTAATATCCGGCGGTTCATGGCGACCGGATTATTTGTTTCTGCGATCATTAATCTTCTTCTCGGCTTTCAATCTTTATTTGTAGTTTTTATAATTCTTTGGGGAATAAACGGCTGGTTCCAGGCAATCGGATCGAACACAAGTGTTGTAGCGTTAGTGCGGTGGTTCAGCAAAAAGGAGAGAGGAACATATTACGGATTCGGCAGCGCAAGTTTAAGTCTGGGGGAAGTATTTACTTTTATCGTAACGGCTTTTATTGTTTCTACCTTTGGTTGGAGATTCGGCTTTTGGAGTTCAGGAATTCTCGGGCTTATAGGAACGATAATACTTTTGCGTTATTTCCATGATACGCCAACCAGTAAGGGATTAATGCCTATCGCCGAATATAAAAATGACTACGAAGAAAAGGTAACAAAGGAAAAATCCATCACATCAATTCAGTTTGGCTTGTTAAAAAATCCGGCTCTATGGATTTTAGCGATGTCGAGTTTATTCATTTATGTTGTGCGTTATTCAATCAATAGCTGGGGAATATTATTTCTGCAATCGCAAAAAGGGTATTCCACTTTAGAAGCAAGTTCTATCATTTCAATCAGTTCAATTTTCGGTATGGTTGGAACAATTTCTTCCGGATTGATCTCGGATAAAATATTTAATGCAAGAAGGAATGTTCCGGCATTGATCTTCGGGATTTTGAACATCATTTCGCTCACCATCTTTTTATTAAATCCAAAAAGTTTTCCGTGGATAGATATTGGAAGCATGATCTTTTTCGGAATGTCGATCGGTGTGCTTGTTTGTTATCTCGGCGGTTTGATGGCGCTTGATATCGCTCCGAAAAAAGCTGCGGGCGCCGTAATGGGAATGATCGGTATTACAAGTTATATCGGCGCGGGACTTCAGGATATTATCAGCGGATACTTGATGGAACATAACAAAATTGTGGTTAACGGAATCGGAACTTATGATTTTACGATGATCAACATCTTCTGGATTGGTTCATCAATTTTATCAACGTTATTGGTGTTGTTAGTCTGGAAAGCGAAAAGGAATAATGAATAACTATATTACGGTTAATCCATTGCTAAGAACTGGTAAGCCAAGCTAGAACAAAATGCCAATGATTTAACTTCTATAAAATTTTTTATTTTTATTTTGAGGTTGATTTCTAATGGTAACCCAATATTCTTCTCTTGCATCATCATCAATTTGTACTCTACCGCCATACAATTTATCTTCTCCATTTTTTTTTGGGCCTGAGATCCAATATTCTTCACCTGTTTCCTCACAAATGCAGTTATACTTATAGCCTCTAACTTTCTTTAAATTTTTTCCTTCGAATTTGTAAGTGTTTTTTGATTTTGATAACTCGACCCAGCCAATTCTTCCATCACCATCAGGTCCATTGTTTTTATTTTCTATATACATAATTCTTTTCATAAAAGTATTAACCTAACGGTGTATGAAATTGGTCAATGCATAGCCACGCGCTAATTCACCAGGGCGAATCGTGGCTATGCCATTGAATCAATTAAATTTATTTCCCAACTATTCCATTATTGTTTTCAACTTCATCAATATATTTTTGTGTTGCCGGGGGCAATTCTTTCCAAATTCTCATCGCAAGATACATTCCTAATAATGCGAAAGGCATCAAGAAGATAGGCCACCACTGCCAATTCCAACTTGTTAAAAAGCCAAGACTGAATGATTGTATTCCGGTTCCAAGATAAACGAAACCATCAACAATACCTGAACTTGTTGCAGTAGCTTTTCTTCCGCCAAAATCTGCGGCGGCAGTACCGGACATTAATGAGTGAACGCCGATAACAGCCATTGAGATCAACACCGCGGCAGACCCAACAATTATCGGAGATGAAGTTAAGAAAATAGCCATCAGCAAAGCCATGATGAACATGAATGCTGATAAAAAGACAACAGGGGGAGAGCGTCTTGAGTGAAAATATTTATCTGAGATCATCCCGCCCATAAATCCGCCAATAATTCCGAAGACGCATAAGAGAAGTCCCCAATTTTCTAGAAAAAATTCTGCTCCCGGTTGCTTTACTTCTTTAGCAAAAATAAAGTACCATTGCATAATGCCGTTCCGAAGTACGCCGGAAGTTAATTCGATAAAAGCGATGGTCAACATGATCGGACTGCTGAAAACTCTTTTCAATAATTGCATAGCGGTAAAATCAATGTGCATATGTCCGGATGAAGCATCGTGAGTATCGAAGTGAGGGAAGTTGGCTTCTTCAGGTGAATCTTTGATCATGAAGAAATCCATGATTGCCCAAAAAATTAATATAACCGCAGGAATAAAAAAGACCGCCCAAATTGCGTCGTGCGAACCTGATTCCAAAGCGAAAGTGCTTCTTAAAAAACTGCTTAACCATGTTTGGGTACCGTTCGCTTTTGTTTGAACCATATCAACAATAGCTTGTCCCCAATCGAATGCAAAATAAACACCGAAAGAGATTAAAGTTCCAAAAATTGCGCCGAAGACACCCCGTTCACGTACATGGAACCAGTATGCTTTAACTTTAATTATTGAGACCGCGCCATAACTTTGAAAATACATGTTTATTGAATAAAGAATTGAAAAGGCTACGACCATCTTCATTTGTAACTGTCCGGTTACAACAAAGTAAGTTAAAACACCAAGTAAGATATTTGCGATTGAAGAGCCAACAGCTGCAATAATGATACCTTTTTTACCACCAATTTTATCTACAAGGGGACCATTAACTAAAAAAGAAAGTGCGTAGGTTATTGTTCCGGCAGCGAAGATAATACCAAACTCTTCTTTGGTCATTAAACTTCCAAGAGCATTTTTAGAAACGTTTAAATTGTATCGCCCCATGTAAAGAAAGGCGTAGGTCATTCCAAGGGGGAACCAATTTATAAATCGCCGGATCATAAACCAGCGTCCGTGTTTCAACGGATTGTTATAAAAGTAAAGAACTATTATCCCCGCTAAAAACAACGAAACTATAATTGTACCCATACGAAATTCAATTTCCTAAATTATTTATCATTAAAATATTTATTGCTTATACTCAGACCGTTTTTTGCCGCTAACGAAATGAGACTGTTTTCCCGTTCTACTTTGCTAACCGCGTAAGAAAATTAAAGGTATTTTTTCTATTCCCCAAGAGAAAAAGAGAACAATATTTCCTCAATTTTCACCGTCTTGTTCAGTTTCCGTTTTTTTCAGAAGATCATGTATTTGAACCTGGATAATCGCATTTTTTCTTTTTTTCAAAATCGTGAATTCATAATTATCGAAGACTATTTTTTCATTGGTATGAGGAATTCGACCAAATTTATCAAAGAGATATCCCGAAAGAGTTTCGTATTGCGTATCTTCTTCAATCGGATGCGGAAGATGATGATTGACATCAACTATTGAAATTGAAGTGAAGACGGAAAAATTTTCTTCATCAATCTTCTCGATCATTCCTTTTTCGGAGTCATGTTCATCTTGAATTTCACCGACAAGTTCTTCAAGAATATCTTCCATCGTGATAATGCCGTCCGTGCCGCCATATTCACTTATCACAACGGCAATCTGCTGATGGTTCTTCTGAAATTCTCTTAGCAATTGCCCGATCCGTTTGGATTCCGGAATAAACATCACCGGTCTCATCAATTCTCTAATATTTACCGTGGATTTTCTCCGTAGATTTAAAAGAAGATCCTTTAGATACACTACTCCCACAATGTTATCGAGACTCTCTTCGTAAAAAGGAATTCGGGAATAATTTTCCTCAAGAATTTTTTCAAGCACCTGATCGTTGAACTCCTCCACATCAAAAGCTAAAACACGGTGGCGCGGAATCATGATCTGTTTTGCGGTCCGTTCCGAAAAGTCGAACGCATTTTTTATGATCGCGTAATCTTCAGTCTCAATTATTCCGCTTTCTTTTCCTTGTCGAACCAAATATTTTATCTCTTCACTGCTGTGAAATTCCGCCCCATGTATCTGGGAAAAGCCGATACTTCGTATCAAGAAATTTGCTATTCCGTTAAGCAGCCAGATGAATGGTTTAAACATTTGATGAAAAAAGTGCAATGGATAAACCACCGCTAAGGTTGTAGCTTCAGAGCGTTGAATGGCAATTGTCTTCGGCGCTAATTCTCCAAAAACAATGTGCAGCGTTGTGATCGTGATAAATGCTACAGGAAGCGCCACAACATGAGCCGTCTCTTCACTCATCTGGATACCGGTTAAGTTCATAATAGCCAATATTATTTTGGAAACAACCGGTTCGCCGATCCAGCCTAAACCCAAACTTGCAAGAGTAATTCCAAGCTGCGTTGCTGCAAGATATGCATCGAGATGATTTACAATTTTCTTTCCAAGAATTGCAAAACGGTTTCCTTTTTGAGCTTTAAGTTCAAGCTGCGATGCCCGCACTTTTACAATTGCGAACTCGGCGGCGACGAAAAATCCGTTCATCAAAACGAGAAGGCAGGTGATTAAAATATCAGTGATCATTTTTATTAAAATTATTTAGTGTTCACCCCAAATTAACGAGGGAGTGATAGAGTTACAAATGATTATTGAATTGAAATATTTAAGAGAAGTCAGAAGTCAGAATTAAGGGGTGGAAATTGACGAGAAAAGTCATTCTTGTTTCTGTATTCTGCTTTCCGGTGAAACACTCACTCTAAATTTACTTTGACGATAGCGAAAAAAAATAGTATGTTGCATGAAAAGATTACTGTCATAGATACGTGATACGTTTAAGTTACATAGCGCTGATTTCCATTTATTTCCTATCGGGAATGGTGCATCTTGCAAGCGGGGAAGGGATTTCTTTCCTCCGATTGAACACAGTTTCACCCAAGAGTTCAGTTCCTTCGCAGACGTTTATTTGCCCTTCCAAAATACCAAAGCATATTATTCCTTCCGTACAGACGAGCGTTGATACTCATACATTCTCTGTTTCCGGTAATGATATTTTCTATAAAAAGTATATTGAAATTATTCTTGATGAAACTCTCGGAATAATTTTTGGACCTACATTAAGACAACCAACCAATAAAGCTCCCCCGGAATCTTAGTTTCTCCCTTCAATTTAATATAACAATGCAATATCGAGATTGCCCATTAAAGTAAACTTATCGGGCAAAGTGTATCGATATATTATTTACATAATTTTATGAAAGCGAGTACACCATGGATTCTGAAAATAAAAAAGACAGCACAAGCAATTATGCGCTTTTCTTAGTTATTTCCCTTGCTATAGGAACAGTAGTTATACTTTTAAAAATTGCCGGTGTTTATTAGAAAAGCTGAGAAAACTCAAAAGGGGGCGGTAATAAAATTTTAAATTGAGAGGATTTGAAAAATCCTCTCATTCTTCAAGAAATTTAATTCATCTTGTGATTTCGTAATTGTGGAAATGATTGATGATGTAATTAAAAGATAGTCGTTTACAGAGCAACCAAGGAGATTCTATATGGAAAAGACCGAATTTTTTGAAACTGCCGTTCAACAAGGATTTTACGGTATTGATAAGGGGGGATTGACCGGGAAAAAAGATAATGTACGTAAATACTGGGAGGATATATCAATTAAAACAGCTATCAGACACCCAATCCTTAATTTGCTTAAGCATAAAGAAAAATTGCGTATCGTTGACCTTGGCTGTGGGAGCGGAGAAGGATACGAATTATTAACACATATTCCACCGGCCAATAAAACAACCGTTCAACGTGATTTTGTGTTGACCGATGCTAACATTCAATCATACCTTGGTATAGATATATCTCCATCGATGGTTAAGCAGGGCAGAGATAACTTTGGCGGGAAAGACAACATCCAGTTTATTGAAGGAAATTTAGCTGCCGATCATGGTTTCTTAAATATGGGTCAGATTGATGTTTATTTTTCAAGTTACTCTTCTCCTTCCCATTTGACATATAGTGAACTAAAAAACCTCATAGAGCATATTTTTGAAACTGGTTCAGATGAATTTGTGTTGGCACTTGATCTGTTTGGAAAATTTTCTCCCGAATGGCCATCCTACTGGGACCGTAAAGATGTAGAAATGCATTCATACAATATGTCATGGCTATATCCAACAGAATCGCCTGAAAAAACAAATGCAGAAAACTACTTTGTCCGTTATTGGAGCGCCGCAGAAGTTAGAGATTTGATCATGGAAATAGCTCTAAAAAATAATCGCCAGGCAACCGTTAAATGTATTGACCGCTCGATTCTCGTTGGCAGACATATGGCAACGGGTTTTTATAATCAACATCCTCAAAACTTGCGACTCGAAGTAAACAAGTTCTTTGACCGTGATTACCGAGGTGCAGTTGAACATTTACACGCGGATATTTCATTTCTGGACTTTTTTAAAGAATCACACCCGCTCGAATACCAACGCATTTCATATTATAATAAATTATGGAATACCACTATCGATTTCCTGGATGCTTTGATGAATAATAAACGAATACTGTTGGCGAAAATACTTGAGCGAGCTCCTGATGAATTAAAAGAAGAATTGCAAATGCTTCAGTGGCTTGAAGGGAACTCATCACGTTTTCCTGTGGTGGATTTTTGGGCAAGCATCATGGGTCCACAGGTTGCATGTGTACTTAGGAATTTGGAGTTCGGTCTTCCGGAGGGATTGGGCTGTGGTCATGGGTTGTTTTGTGTGATAGAGGTAAATAAAAAATAATACTTTTTGTACGAAAAGTGGCAATTAAATAACATGAAAAAGAAGATGAATTTCTTATTTTAGAGATAGAAACTTCTTTAAATGATGACACACAATTTTAATCTTCTATGGATCGTAAGAGCAGTATAAAAATATTAAGCAAATTGAAAAGACTTCTCCCGAATGTCTTCCACGATCCATCAACAAAAACGTCTATCATCTTGCTAAGCATTTTGATTGGCGCGATTTCCGGTTTAATTGCCGTGGTCTTAAAATCGAGCGTGAATTTTTCACACGAATTAGCTCTCTCGTTACTTCAACGTTATTCCATTAAAATAGTTTTTCTTCTTCCGCTATTCGGAATAATTCTTACAGTCCTTTTTGTTAAGTATCCGCTCAAAGGTGTTCATGCAAAAGGATTGAGCGACATAATCCACTCAATTGGCAAGGGGAAAATTGATATTCCGTTTCAAAGAACATATTCACATATCATTGCAAGTACATTAACTGTCGGGCTCGGCGGAAGCGTTGGTCTTGAAGCACCGATAGCTGCTACAGGCGCCGCCATTGGTGCTAACATCGGGAAAAGTCTTAAACTGAATTATAAGTACAAAACTTTATTTCTGGCTTGCGGAACTGCGGCTGGAATTTCTGCGATCTTTAACAGCCCGATTGCCGGAGTAATTTTTGCGTTTGAAGTTTTGGTCTCCGAAATATCCGTTCCTTTTTTGGTTCCGGTATTAATTTCCTCTGCTACGGCAGCAGTGTTCTCAAATTTTACGCACAGCGGTAAGCTTTTCATTTTGGTAACACAAGGCTGGGTATTACAGGCGATCCCGTTTTATATTTTGCTCGGAGTTTTTTGCGGATTGATTTCAGTCTATACTATCCGATCTACATTTACTATTGAAAAGTATTTTCAATCAATTGAAAACAAATTTTACAGAGCTCTCCTGGGCGGACTTGGAGTCTCGCTTCTCGTTTTCCTTTTTCTTCCTCTATTCGGAGAAGGGTATCTTTCTGTTAAACAAGTTTTACGTAGCGAATATTATTCGCTTGTTCAGAACAGTGTTTTTGCAATTCCTTTACCGTTTGACTGGTTCCTTCTACTTTTTGTTTTTCTTCTTATCATGCTTAAACCTATAGCTGCAGGTTTAACCGTTGGCGCCGGTGGTGACGGCGGGATCATAGCTCCTTCACTTTTTATCGGTGGAATGTGCGGATTTTTTCTAACTTATTTATTTAAAACGCTTGGCATTATTGAACTGAACACCGCAAACTTTATTGCGGTTGGGATGGCGGGAGTTCTTGCCGGTGTTATTCGTGCACCGCTAACCGGAATCTTTCTAATTGCTGAAATTACCGGAGGGTATGTCCTTTTCGTTCCCTTGATGATCGTGGTTTCCACTTCTTATTTTATATCCAAATATTTTGAGAAAGATTCGATCTATACAAAGGTTCTGTATGAGAAAGGTTTTGGAGATGTTACAAATAAAGATGTAGCATTACTCAGTAAAATTTCAATAAGCGAATTGATCGAAAAGGATTTTGCTTCGGTAAATCCGAATGCAACTCTTGCGCAATTTCTTGACGTGATGACCCATTCAAAACGCAATATTTTCCCCGTTGTTGATGAACAGAACAATTATCTTGGATTAATTTACCTTGACGACATTAGAGAAATGATCCTTGAAAAAGAACTTTATAACATTCTCCTCGTTTATGAAATAATGCGGACGGATAACTGTTCATTGAGTATGGATGAATCAATGACGTCGGTAATAGAAAAATTTGAAAAATTTAATGCATGGAATCTTCCGGTTGTACAAGAGGGAAAATACATTGGTTTTGTCTCTAAATCCGCCGTTTTAACATTATACAGAAAACATGTAGTTCAGCAGGTGGAACAAATCATTTAAATTTTTAAAAGAAAATCTGTAAAACGAATTTATAATTTTTTATTATTTCCTATCTTAGAGAAGCAGATATAAAAACTTTTAAAGGAAAAGACCATGTTTAAAGGATTATTACCAAAAGAAGAAAAATACTTCGAGGACTTTAAAGAGATCATCACGCATGTTGAAGAGATGGCTCGTATTACCAACGAGTTCTTTGCTGCCGATGAATATACAAAAGATATTTATTTAAGATTAAAACCGCTTGAAAAACGGTGTGATGAGATTAGTACGAAAGTTATCAAACGTCTCAATAATACTTTTATAACTCCGTTCGACCGGGAAGATATTTTCAGCTTAATAAAAAAGATCGACAGCCTTTCCGACCTTCTTTTAGGCACAGTCGCCCGCATTGATATGTACAGTATTACCGATAAAGTTGACGGAGCCGAACAACTTTCCATGATCATTTTCCGACAGATAAAAGAATTGGAAGTGGTGCTGCAGGACTTGAAGAACAAAGGGGAACAGATTAACGAATGTAAAGCAGTAAAAGATTTGGAAACCGAAGCCGATACTATTTACCGCCAAACGTTAAAGAAACTCTTCATTGAAGAAAAAGATGCCATCACTTTGTTTAAGAAGAAAGAAATTCTTGATATGCTTGAAAAAGCATGCGACAAATGTCAGTCCACGGCAAATGTGATCATTTCAATCTTAATTAAAAACTCGTAACGCATATGCTATTTCCAATAACAATTATACTTTTAGCGCTTCTTTTTGACTTTTATAATGGGATGAACGATGCAGCTAATTCAATTGCTACCGTTGTATCAACAAGAGTATTAACTCCATTTCGTGCTGTACTTTGGGCGGCTTTCTTCAACTTTATTGCGGCATTTGTTTTTGGAACTGCTGTTGCTAAAACGATTGGCGCCGGTTTAGTTGAAGCATCGGTAATTGATTATCAGGTTATTTTTTCTGCCTTAATTGGAGCGGTTGTAATCACCTCTGTTTGTACTCATTTTGGACTTCCCATAAGTGTATCTCATGCTATTATTGGCGGACTTGTTGGATCCGTACTAATAAAGGCTGGTCCCGCAAGTATTATTTTTTCAGGATTTATCAAAGTGGTGATCTTTATCTTTTTTGCTCCAATTATGGGTTATGTGATTTCTTACTTTTTTTCTATTCTTATCTTATGGATTGTTAGGAATAAATCACCAAGAATTGTTGATAAATATTTTAGAAAATTACAATTAATCTCTGCCGCACTTTTTAGTTTGAGCCATGGAGCGAACGATGCACAAAAGACAATGGGAATTATTACGATGGTTTTAGTGCTCATGGCTGCCGGCGGAGACCCTACGTTAGTTGGAAAATCATTCAATGTACCTTTTTGGGTTGTAATAACCAGTCATTCGGTTATTGCATTTGGAACAATGGTTGGGGGATGGAAAGTTATTAAAACTTTAGGCATGCGGATGACAAAACTCAGTCCATTTGGAGGCTTTAGTGCTGAAACCTCAGCCGGAATAACCATAGTTATTGCAACACTTTTTGGAATTCCTGTTAGCACTACGCATACCATAACCGGTTCAATAACCGGTGTTGGCGCTATTAAAGGATTTTCTGCCGTCCGTTGGGGAGTTGCAAGAAACATTTTGTGGGCTTGGGTTTTAACAATTCCTCTCTCAGGTTTAATTTCCGCATTAATGTATTGGATAGCTGTTACGTTTTTGCTGTAGTGGATAGTCAGGGGAACAGTCATTGGTCAAACGATGCACAGAAAATGATGGGGATTATCTTTGTAGCTCTTGTTTCTTCCGGAGCCATGAGATCAACTGAAGAAATTCCACTTTGGGTTGTCTTATCGTGTCATTTGTCAATTGCGCTTGGTACAATGTCAGGCGGCTGGAGAATAGTAAAAACGATGGGGCAAAAGATCACCAAACTTCGCCCATTTGAAGGATTTTCTGCAGAAACAGCAGGAGCTCTAACTCTTTTTGGAACAGCGATATTTGGTATTCCGGTAAGTACAACGCACACCATCACCGGTTCAATTATCGGTGCGGGAATAACAAAACGTTTATCAGCAGTTAAATGGAAAGTTACCGTTGACCTTGTCTGGGCTTGGGTACTGACCATTCCCGTTACGGCAGCATTTGCAGCGTTTATTTATTGGTTCACGGTATCGTTTTTGAAGTAGTGGATAGTCAGGTGAACAGTCATTGGTCGAAAGTCTAAGGTCATAGCGGATAGGCGCAGGCTCAATTCAAATTTTGATAGTTTTGTAATATCAAGTTACAGTCCGCTCCTACGGAGCTAATTTTTACACAATACTTCTTTTCTATAAACAATCCGCCCCGATGGGGCTTTGTGTTTAATTGCTCTTTGTTTTTCTACAAACAGTTCGTTCCTACGGAACTGTTTCCACATTTTATTAAGCAAATAGTAACCGCGCTCTTACCGTATTTGTTAGCTCCGTAAAAGTTTTTTATGAACTTATTAGTTCTGCAAAAACCTTTTATACATTTATTGGCTCCGTAGGAGCTTTCTGTTTGTAGCAATTAAACCATATTAAATTTTAGCTCCGTAGGAGCGACCTGTTAATTTGGTTTGTTTATTCGATCCATTCAAACAAATATTTGTCATTGTATTCTATTTCAAATTTTTTTAGAAATTCAATGTACTCTTCTCTAAAACTTTTTTTCTTGTGATGCTCAGGTTGGTTTAATATATAATGG
>JBAZBI010000037.1:0-13042 GCA_041671545.1 Ignavibacteriaceae bacterium | reverse complement strand
GACGGAAGGAAGAAACTCTACAACGGGTTCTAAGACCCAAGACGGGGACCTTCTCTTCCGTAAAGGAAACTATTTTATTCAATATTTCAAAGAACTTTTTTTATCACATTTAACATACAAGACGGGGTATGCCCCGTCTTTACTAAAAAACCCATAAAACAGCCTAAAAACGAAATCATCCTCGGTTTCAACCGACAACTATCCCGATTCAGACCGACAACGATGCTGTTTCAACCGACAGCAATCTCATTCCAACCGAGACTCACTTCACTTCAACCGAGGTTCACTTCACTTCAACCGAGACTCACTTCACTTCAACCGAGGTTCACTTCACTTCAACCGAGACTCACTTCACTTCAACCGCAGTTCGCTTCGTTTCAACCCGGAACGATCCGGTTTAAAACAACATCCATTTCAATTAAAACGAGACTGATGGAGTTTAAAACAGGATGGATGCTGTTTGGAACAGCAGCAATAATTTGAAATCATTCCGTCATCACCTAAATTAACAAAAAAGATTAGAGAAAATTATTTCCATGTTAACATCCATCTTTATTCACCGGCATTTTCGTACACTCGTTGTATCGATCTGTGCGTTTTTTTTGATGGGATGTAATCAACAACTGGCAAATAATCAAAATGAAATTGTTCGTCTTACCGGATGGCAGTACCATCGCGGCGATTTACAGAAAGACAGCACAGGCAAGTATTGCTTTACCGCTGACGAACAGAGTAATTCAAATTGGCATAACACTTCGAAAAGTATTTTATCGAACGAAAAGAATACAATTACCTGGTTTAGAACGCTAATGCCTGCCCGACGGAAAACAGCGCCTGCTCTATTTGTAAATAGGGCAGAGCAGATGATGTCGGTCTATCTTGACGGGAAAGAAATCTTTAGCAATGCAAATTTTATTTCCGATAAAGCAAATATCGGTGCACTTTCGTTTAGATGGTATCTTGTGCCGCTGCCTGAAAATCTTACAGGCGAGTACCTCTACTTCCGGTTTCTTTCCGAAAGCAATAATATAGGACTTGCATCGCAGGTATCGTTAGGTTCGTCATTTAAATTTTTAGAGATCATGGTGTCGGAAAATACCGTCGATCTAATGATCGGGGCGCTGATCCTTGTAGCCGGAATAGTCATGCTCCTTGTTTTCGTTTTTTTAAGAAGAGAAAAATTCTATCTCGGTTCGTCAATCTTTTTCTTCTCCATCGGTACCTTGATCAGTTTAAACAATCCTTTAATAAATTTAATTTTTAGTAATACTTCGCTAATCTTTTTCCTTGATGATTTCTCGCTTCTGTTTTCACCATTCTTTTTTATGGTAATTGAATCTATAATTCTCCCTCGATATCAAAAATACATCGGGTGGGCTTGGAAGATTCATCTCGTTTTTCTTGGGGCGGTTGTAGTTTGTCTTTTAGTAACAAACATAACTATGAACGAATTATTAACGCCGTTTTTTATATTGCTATTAATTACCAGTAATTCTTCTCTCATTCTTTTAATAAAATCCACTTCCCGAAAAAAGATGGATTCGGTTATATTGTTAATTGGAACGACTGTTTTTTCCATCTTGAGCACTATAGAAATTTTGTTGTATTACATTAATTATTTTGAGAATACATGGTACACGCGAACATATATATTGCAATGGGGAACATTATTTTTCGTCTGTTCACTTATTGCGTTGGCAATGTACCGCTATCTTCAAGAAAACAGAGAAGCCCGGCAAGTGCAGGAACAGCTTGTTACGCAGCAGCAGATTGTCCTTGAGGCAAACCAAAGAGAAATGCAGACCCGCGAACAGTACACGCATCAGCTTTTACAATCGCAGGATGATGAAAGAAAAAGAATTGCGATGGAATTACACGATGCAGTTGGTCAGGAATTATTGATTATCAAAAACCTGTCGTCTCTTTGCATCAAATCAATTGATAATCCCGAAAAACTTGAAACGTCTTCCGAATATATTAAAGAGATTTCATCAACTTCATCTTCCGTAATTGAAAGTGTCCGTACTCTTTCAAAAAATTTGCATCCTTATCAATTGGAAAATTTGGGAATCTCAGAATCGCTGGAAATAGTAATTCAACGTTTGGAAAGTACATCTTCAATTCGATTCAAATATTCTATTCATAAAATCGACGGACTGTTTACCCGCGAACAGGAATTGCATATCTACAGGATATTGCAGGAATTGTTAAATAATATTATCAAGCATGCTGCTGCTTCGTACGCGGAAATTATTTTAACTAAAAATGATGACGGGGTTACTCTTAATGTTAAGGATGATGGAAAAGGATTTGCTGCAGCGGGAAACGAAAATTATAAAAATGGTTCAGGTAAAGGATTTGGATTATCGGGCATTCATGAACGGGTAAATATTCTCCGGGGTTCAATCTCTATTGATTCAATGATCAATAATGGAACTTCAATTCAAATCAAAATTCCTCTGCAAGGATAATATCATGATGGAAAAAACAAAAAAAATTTTGATAGTTGATGATCACCCGCTGTTTAGAAAAGGGATCAAGTCGGTGTTACAGGAAGATACCGGTATTGAAATTATCGGCGAAGCCGGGAACAGCGCCGAAGCGTTGAATTTTATTGACAAGGGAAACGTTGATATTATTATTCTCGATTTACAAATGCCTGGAATGAGCGGTATTGAGTTGTCGAAATTGATCAAGTCCAAGTATAAAAATATCCTCATCATTTTACTTACCATGCACAAAGACGAACGAATATTTAACAATTCACTTGAATACGGACTTGATGCATATATTTTGAAAGAGAATGCAGTGGACGAAGTTTTGAAAGCCGTACATGTTGTTGCAGACGGTAATTTTTATCTCAGCCCATCGATGTCGGAATATATGATCCAGAAATCTATGAAGCAGAAAAAACTCGCGGATGAAAATCCCGGGATTAAAAATCTAACTGAAAAAGAAAAAGAAATTCTCAACATGATTTCGCAAAACAGAACCACGAGAGAAATTGCAGAATCATTCTTTGTTAGTTATAAAACCATTGAAAATCACCGGGCTAATATTTGTAAGAAATTGAACATCAGCGGATGCAACGCGCTTCTTAAATTTATTATCGAGAATAAAACTCTCTTATCGTAGTAGACGTAACACAAAACACATTAGTGGTAAACCACTATAATTCTTAGGGGTAACTCCCATTTCACCCACTTGTATTCCACGCTAAATTTCATTCGAAGATACAAAACAATTTCTCTTAACCTTATGAAAATTCTAATTGTTGATGATTCAGCCCGCATGAGAAATATGGTAAAATCCATGTTAAGGCTTAAACAGACAACGCAAAACCCTATGGAGTTTTTTGAATGTGATGATGGAACAATTGCAATTACCGAATGTGAAAAAGTTCATCCCGATTGGGTTTTGATGGATATCGCAATGAAAAATATGAACGGATTAAATGCGAGCGCAATAATTAAAAAACGTTTTCCCGAAATGAAGATTATCATCGTTACAAATTACGATGATGTTCAATTCCGTGAGAGAGCAAAGCGCTGCGGAATTACTCATTACATACTCAAAGAAAACCTTAATCAAATTCAAGACTTAATAAATATTAAAGAATGAATATCGTCGTGCAGGCGTTGAATGAAAAATAGAGCAGCTGATAACAAATCGAGTAGTACTTTATGGTACCAAAGATTTCCCATGTGGTTATTTGCAGCTATTCTGTACGGAATCTCCTGGTCTTATTTTGGCGGCATAAATTTATCCTTCCTCGCCTGGTTTGCCTTTGTGCCTCTATTTGTTGATCTCGAAAACCGAAATACTTTCCGAGCGTTTTACTTGAGAGCATTATTATTTTCTGCCGTTGCATACGTTATTATCTGTCATGGTTTTCTTTTCACTGCAAGGATTCATTATTTAATTTTTATGGGCGCGCTTGATGAGTTGTTCCTTACTTCAGTCTCGTTTGCGCTTATTTATCCTTTCAAAAAAAGATATGGTTTTAAAACTGCGTTAATGATTTTTCCATTTGTGATAGCTCTTTGGGAATGGCTTTACCAGCAGTTTGAACATACAACCGGGTATCTGATGCTTTCAAATTCGCAATGCAGGAATACCTGGTTTATTCAGTACATCGACATTTTCGGAATTTGGTCTATCGCCTGCTGGGTAATGCTGTTTAACGTGCTTCTATTTTTTCAGTATAAAAAATCATTAAAGAATTTTAAATCACCGGCGGTAAAAAAGAAATTTGTATGGATTTGTCTCGCGATGCTGGTTCCGCCTCTGCTCTATTTTGCGTTTAAGTATTGGCAATATGATACAAAGCCGGGTAAACAACTAAACATTACCATGATCAATTCACAATTCTCTATTTGGGATAGTGAACCGGATAGATGGGCAACCAAAATTGAAAAACTTACTTTTCTTACGGATTCAATTAACTATGAATTGAAATCGAAAAACCTAAAAAGCGATTTATATGTTTGGCACGAAGGAGCAATCGATTACGGGAATGATTCTGCAATTACACACTTTATAAGTAAGGCGGTTAATGATTGGCAAACTCCGCTGCTAACCGGTATGCAATTTATTCCTGAAGATGCAGCAAAGGATGATATGAGAAGAGTAAATCGCGCGGCGCTTTTCGATAACGATCCACAAAACAAAAATAATTTTTACGACAAAGTAAGACTCTTTCCTCTCCGTGAAAGAATTCCTTACCATGAATTACTTCTAAAAATTCCTTCTTTCCCGTTTAAGCTGAATGATCCTTCTTTCTTAAAAGAAGGGAAAGGAATTAAGTTGATTGATCTGAAAATTGAAAATGAAAAGAAAGTAAAAATCGGAACTCCTATTTGCCAGGAACAAAACTACCCCGTTATATGGAGCGAGATGGCTGTTAAAGGGGCGGAATGTTTTGTTCAATTATCGTTTGAATCATGGTGGTATCTGGATTACTTCAAAAGACAAATGGCGGATATTACCCGGCTGCGTTGTATTGAAACCAGACGCTATGCCGCCCGTTGTTCTAACGGCGGAGTTACGGAATTTATTGATGCTTTTGGAAATATCTATTCTCCTGCAGAAAAAAAAGATGGCGTAACAAAAGCAAATCTATCTATAATTGATAATGTTTCATTTTTTTCAAACCATCAATATATATTTCTCCTTATCTGTTTATTGATGGTATTCACTTTTACGATTTATTCGGAATTAAGACAAGTTCGTTTAAAAAATAAGTTTCTATAAAAATCACTTATAAACAAAATCAGAGGTTGTTATGAAAAAAATAATACACGCATACTTTAATAGTATCTTCTTCTTCGTTACGGTACTATTAATTTTCAGTTCAGAGGCGGATGCCGCGATCTGTTCGGTTGGTGGAGATGGGGGTGGTTGTTTGAGAGGTGGAGTTCCTCTTCACAGAACATTACACCGGACATTTATACCTAAAAAAATATGTCCGTGTGAAAATTTAAACGTTGTTTCAAGATCGAATTTGAACAGTCCCATAGTAATAACTTATGAAGATCTGCTCGCTGCATACGCCCCCCAAAATGATCTGGAATATTATTTTACGAGTCCGGATTCAACTTCCCAGATGAATATTGGTGTGGTCGATTTGGTAAATCCGCAGCATTGGATTATGCCTTCCGCTTATTTGGGAAGTAATGATTATGGAGAGGGGATCGAACCTTCCACTACGCCCTATCAAAGTAATTTCCCGAATGCAACACATTGTAAAATATATAAATATCCAACGGAAGAATATTTTGAATATTATCAATTCACTAAAGACGCGATCACACTCGTCGGCAATGTCTATGTAGATCTTTCTACAAATGTTCCCGAAGTTGATGATGTAAGTTTTTTAATGACCCCGTTGAATCTCGATGTTAATACAACTTTTGTATCAGGTGACTCGATGACGATCGACTATTACAACCTTGTTTATCACCAGGAAATTTCACCATATGGATTTGGTACACTTACTACCCCCGACGGAGATATTGAAGTATTGGCGCTGCTTAACAATTATGAGGAAAAGTTATACATAGAAGGTATAGACCCGGTTTCTATTACCGAAAAAGTATTGGTATTTATAAGTAAAGATGGTCATCAATTAAACTTGATGCTTTCGGAAAATTCTCCTGCAAGCGGGAACGCTACCATTGACTGGATGGAATACATCAGGATAGTATATAACCCAAACAGCGTTAGCGAACTTGATAATGCAGCAAGAAAGTTTTCATTATCTCCGAATTATCCAAACCCATTCAATCCGGGAACGATGATCCGTTATGAATTGAAAGAGGCAAGCAATGTATCATTGAAAATATATGATCAACTCGGAAAAGAAGTAGCTGAATTGATAAATGAAGAAAAGCCTGCCGGAACGTATGAAGAAAAATTTGACGGCAGCAAGTTGGCAAGCGGAATTTATTTCTGCCAATTAAAAGCAGGTGATCTTATTGCTACTCGAAAATTAATGCTAATGAAATGAAAAGAAGAATTGCATATTAACAAAACGAAGGAGATTATAATTTGACACGCATTAATATTATCTGTATTCTACTGCTCTTCTGTTTCAATGTGTCAAACGCACAATGGACGAACAATCAGAATGCTTTACAAGTAATCGGGCAGCCCGATTTTACGACATATGATGTGGGATACACAAATTCAACCTTCTTTCATCCAACGGAGATTGTCCTGGATATAGTAAAAGGGAAAGCGTACATCGTAGATTCTTATAATCATCGAGTCCTTCGTTTCGCATATCCTTTTTCCGGTTCACCCATCACTTCCGAGATGCAGTTTGGTACCGGCACTGATTTAATAGAGCAAAATTCATTTACATATCCTCTTGGCGCTGCTGTTTATAATGATGTGCTCTATATTCTCGACAGTGGACATCGGATACTACGGTTTAATAACGCGAGTGAAAAATCTGATCAACCATATGCTGATGGAATAATCGGTCAAACAGATTATACATTGGGGACAGTAGGAACCAGCAGTACTAAATTTGATAGTCCTCAGTTTATCTACATTGATGAAAATGGAAATCTTTGGGTGCCTGATCAGAACAATAACAGGGCATTGAAGTTTTCGAATGTGAACAACAAACCGACAGACGGTACGGCGGAGGCTGATTTTGTTCTCGGTCAAATGAATTTTACTACCAATGCAACCGGTACTTCTACATCTTCTATGGACGGTCCGAACGGTGTTTGTGTGAATGGGACAACAGTGTGGGTTTCGGATACAAGGAACTATCGGGTTCTTCGGTTTGATAATCCATCAACAAACGGAGTTGCCGCAAATGGTGTGCTTGGAATTACCTCGCAATGGGGACCAACTCAAAATAAATTTGAGATGCCTTATGATCTTGAAATTGACGGCAATGGAAATCTCTACGTTTCTGACTATAATCGTGTTCTGATCTTTCTTAATGCATCGGCAAAAGCCGACGGAGCTAATGCTGATAATCTTCTTGGACAATCTGAATGGATAGCATACCAAGCGGGCACAGGTGCGAACGGTTTTGATGTCTATGTGAGCGAAGGGTTGGCAATTGATAACGCAAGTCAAAAACTTTTTGTAGCTGATTTATACCACAACCGGGTGCTCGGTTTCACTGCCAGCTCATCCTTGCCGGTAGAGCTTACCAGCTTCACCGCCGCCTCAAAAAATAACGTTGTAGAATTACAATGGAAGACAGCAACGGAAAAAAATAATTATGGATTTGAAGTTGAACGGTCTATTGTCAGCAATCTGAAATCAGCTAACTATTGGGAAAAGATTGCATTCGTGCAAGGACATGGAAACAGCAACTCACCAAAAGAGTATTCTTTCACCGATGCGGAACTGTTACCCGGGCAATACGAGTACCGGTTAAAACAAATCGATATCGATGGTTCTTTTGAATATTCGCAAATCATAGAGATAACCGTTGGTTCGCCGAAAGATTTTTCATTGAGTCAGAACTACCCAAATCCATTTAACCCGGCAACAACCATTACTTACCAGTTGCCGAAGAGCGGAAGTGTTACGTTAAAGATATATGATATGCTTGGTAAAGAAGTAATGACCCTTGTGCATGAGCAAAAAGAAATTGGCAGATACACTGTTCAGTTTGATGCCAGTTCTATTGCTAGCGGTATGTACGTTTACCAGTTACGTGTAAATGATTTTGTCTCCACAAAAAAGATGTTGCTGCTCAAGTAAAAACAAAATTCAAAGAGACGGGGCATGCCCCGTCTTTACTAAAAACGAAGATGTTCTCAGTTTAAACCAATAATTATCACAGTTCAGCAGATATCCTTCTCGTATCAGCCAACACTAATTCTGTTTCAATCGAGATCGATCTCACTTCAATATACAACGAGGATGACTCTTTTTTTCAACATGTGTTGTTAAGAACTAACAGTATTCCAAAATTAATTCAAACCTCATATCCAACCGGTTACACCTTTCATCCAAATCAAATTGATCTATACGTTTAATAATTCGAATTTAGCCAGGTAATTAAAATTAATAGAACTGTTGATTTATTGCATCGACCTCCTGGCGTGAAAAATGAAATTGTTCCAACATAGTTAAATATCAAAAATAGGAGTGAAAATGAAAAAGCTTACTTGTTTAATCCTTTTTTTATTTGTCGGCATACCGCATTTATTATTCTCTTCAGCAAACACGCCAACAAAAAAACTTGTTGCCGTTAGACTAACTGAAAAAATATCGATCGACGGTATATTATCAGAAGATATTTGGAAACGTCAGGGATATACCGAGTTGCTTCAACAAGAACCTAATCAAGGTGAAAAACCATCACAAGAGTCCGAAGTGTGGGTGGCATACGATGATGATGCCATTTATTTTGCCGCAAAATATTTTGATGCAAATCCCGATTCGATTTTAGCGCGTCTTGTTCGCCGCGATTTTGTATGGGGTGATCCTTCCGACGGTACGATACTTTATATTGATTCATACGGTGATAAAAGAAGCGGATATTTTTTCTATGTTAATGCCGCAGGTACGCTTGCAGACGGATTATTGGAGAATGATAATAAACAGACTGATCTTTCCTGGGATGCTGTTTGGGAAGGCGTTCCTCATATCGATAAAGACGGATGGTCGGTTGAAATGAGAATTCCATATTCACAGCTTCGGTTTAAACCGGGCGAAACACACGTGTGGGGTATTAACGTTGAACGTTTCATCAGCCGCACCGCGGAAACAGATATGATCGCATATACACCCCGTAATGAAAACGGATTTGCTTCCCGGTTTCCGGAGTTAGTCGGAATTGAGGGAATTACTCCTCCCACCCGTCTTGAAATATTACCCTATGTTACTGGAAAAGCTGAGTACATTGGGCATGATCCAAACAATCCATTCAATCCGGGACATAAATATCTTCCGGGTTTTGGTTTGGATGTAAGAGCGGGGTTGGGCAGTAGTCTTACGCTTAATGGAACTATTAATCCCGATTTTGGTCAAGTAGAAGTTGATCCTGCAGTAGTAAACTTAACAGATGTTGAAACGGCATTTCAGGAAAAACGACCATTCTTTACAGAGGGTGTTAATATTTTTCGATTCGGAAACGGCGGCACAAATAATAATTGGAACTTCAATTGGCCCGGCGCAAATATATTTTATAGTAGAAGAATCGGTTGCGCACCGCAGGGAAGCTTACCGGCTAACGACTATGCAGATGTTCCGAATGGCACACACATTCTTGGCGCCGCAAAAATCTCCGGAAGAATTTTAAACGATTGGCAAATTGGAACTATACAGTCATTAACCCGTCGTGAATTTGCCGATATTGATTTGAGTGGTCAGCGTTCAAGTACGGAAGTAGAACCTTTCTCGTATTATGGAGTATTTAGAATCAGGAAAGATTTCAACGAAGGGCAGCAAGGATTTGGAGTGCTTTCTACGGTAACAAACCGTTTCTTTAAAGAGTCTAATCTCAAAAATAATCTTAATAAGGATGCACTTGTAGCTGGAGCCGACGGTTGGACTTTTTTGGATAATGAGAGAACCTATGTGCTTACGGGTTGGTCGGCAATATCGCGCGTAAGTGGAGAGAAGAATAGAATGATTGCCTTGCAAAAAGGATCAGGGCATTATTTTCAACGCCCGGATGCCCAACATCTAAGCATAGATAGTTCGGCAACATCTTTAACAGGTTATGCCGGTCGTTTAATGTTAAATAAAAACCGGGGGCAATTTGCAATAAATGCTGCCGTTGGCTGGTTGAGCCCTGGATTTGAAGTGAACGATTTGGGTTATGGTTCATACAGCGATTTGATCAATATGCATTTTGCTGCGAGCTATAGTTTTACTCAGCCAACAAAGTTTTATCAAAATGCAGGAATTAATGCCGCCACATTCGGAAGTTTTGATTTCGGCGGTAATAAAACCGGGCAGGGATATTTTATAGGTAGTTATATTACATTCGCAGATCTTTCGGGAGGAAACTTTTCCTTCAGCTATAGTCCCGAGTCTTATAACGCCCGCCGCACAAGAGGCGGACCATTAACACTTAATCCGGTTAGCCGTTCATATAATCTCTTTTTAAATAGTGACAATAGAGAAAGATGGGTTTTTAATGTCGGCGGAAATCTTAATTATGGTGATAATCTAAACAGCAAAGAAATTTTCGTAAACGTTGAGGTTAAAGTTACCCCGACGTTAACAATTCAAGTTGGTCCTGACATTGCCAAAGAAACTTATCATGCACAATGGATTGGCGCTTACACTGACGCAACGGCGCAAGAAACATTTGGCAGACGATATCTTTTTGCACGTCTTGAACAAACAACTTTTGCTGCGAACATCCGGGCAGACTGGATTATAAGTCCGACATTAAGTTTACAAGTTTATATGCAGCCACTTATTGTTTCCGGTAAATACAATCAATTTAAAGCATTGCAAAAATCAAAATCATATAATTTCTTAAACTATGGTGAAAATGGTTCAACGTTGGTTGTGAATACATCGCCGGCAGGAGAAGTTGATTCTTATACTCTTGATCCGGATGGAGCCGGTTCAGCAAGCGAACGCACGATCGGGAATCCGGATTTTAATTATTTATCACTTCGCGGCAGCGCCGTATTACGATGGGAATATTTAGCCGGGTCAACACTCTATTTTGTCTGGACTCAAAACCGGCAAGATTTAGAACCTAACGGAGAGTTTAATTTCAAACATTCAATGAACAATCTTGTTGATTTGAGGTCCGATAATATTTTCTTAATAAAAGTATCGTACTGGATATAAGCGCTTGTTGGCAAAGAAGGGAAAGCATTAACATGTTGAAAAGCAAATCACAAGTGTATAGTGTGGATACTGGTATAGAGAAAAACAAATCAAATTAAGCATTTGTTTTTCTCTTTACATAAAACTTGGTGAAAAGCTCAATTTGGATAAAAGTGTTCGACCAATTAAATTGATTTCATATTTATAAAGATATCTTTAATTGATTTGGAAAGCTGATGAACAAATTTAAATATGTTATCAAACGAAGCGGATCGATTGTCCCTTTTAACCCGGAACGGATCGCAAATGTTATTTACAGAGCCGCAGTTTCCGTTGGCGGACGCGATAAAGAGAAAGCGGCGGAACTGGCAAAGCACGTTATCTCTCATATGGAAAAACAATTTGATGAAGGCTACAAACCGCACGTTGAAGAAATTCAGGACATTGTTGAAAAAGTTTTAATTGAAAACGGACACGCTAAGGTAGCAAAGGAGTTTATTCTTTACCGCCAACAATCTTCGCAAAGAAGACAGTTTGACTCCCGCCATTTTTCAAAACCGTTGGAGAATATACCATGGGGAAAAGTGTGGCACTCACTCGACTGGGCAGTCTCGCATAATCTTCACTCAATCAGTTTAATGAACGAACGAATGAGAAAAGGAGATTTTCCGCAGATCGTGCATGAATCGGAAACCGCCTACGAAACACAGCTTGATACCGCCGCCGAGCTGATCAAAGAAAGAAGCAGTGAACTAAAAATGGTGATGGTTAGCGGTCCTTCTTCATCGGGTAAAACTACCACGACTTATAAACTTGAACAACGGTTGAAGAAAGCCGGAATGCGATTCGTTCCTCTTATTGTTGATAATTATTTTTTCGATCTTGAACTACATCCGAAAGACGAGTTCGGCGATTATGATTTTGAAACTCCGCAATCACTTGATCTTGAGTTGATAAACAAACATCTTAAGCAACTTGCTGATGGTGAGGAAGTAAAAATCCCTTATTATGATTTTAAAGAAGGAAAAGGATATCCCGACCGCACTCCGATTCAGCTTCACGAAAATGAAGTTCTTTTAATTGACAGCTTGTATGGCTTATACCCCGACTTCAGCAGAGAAATTTCTGCTGCGCAAAAATTTAAACTTTATTTGGAGCCGCTGCTGCAAATGAAAAACAGCGAAGGGAATTATATCCGCTGGACAGATTTACGATTGATCCGCCGGATGCTGCGAGATTCGGTTCACCGTGCGTACAAACCGGAACAAACGCTGCTTCATTGGCATTACGTCCGATCAGCAGAAAAGAGAAATATACTTCCATACTCAAGCACGGCAGATTATATTGTGAACACTTCTATGGCATACGAAGTACCACTCTACCGTCCAAAACTTTTAACAGAGTTTGCCGAATGGGAAAAGAAATATGCTGGCGATCCTTTGCGCGAAGATGCATACGTGAGAGCCGTTCGTGTAAAGAAAATGTTAGAAGAAGTTGATCCGATTGAAGATGATTCACCAGTTCCGGGAGATTCTGTATTACGCGAGTTTATTGGCGGCAGTACAACAAACGTGCATTGATTTTGTAGGGAACGCTCGTGAGCGTTCCTTGTTTTCGCTTCCACTATTATAATTATTGGGAGGAACGGTCTCGAGCGTTCCCTGTTATGTTAAAAGTCAAGTCATGTCAAAGGAAAAACAAACCCATCGATTATTTGTTTTTTCTTTGACTTGACGGCAGTGAGGGGAAAAAAGAATGAATAAACTTC
>JBAZBI010000036.1:0-13443 GCA_041671545.1 Ignavibacteriaceae bacterium | reverse complement strand
CCATTATATATTAAACCAACCTGAGCATCACAAGAAAAAAAGTTTTAGAGAAGAGTACATTGAATTTCTAAAAAAATTTGAAATAGAATACAATGACAAATATTTGTTTGAATGGATCGAATAAACAGATTTAAGTGAAAAGATTGAATTAACAGGTCGCTCCGATGGAGCTTATATTTTTGTTCGATCGATAAATGCTATAAACAGTCAGCTCCTACGGAGCTAATAATTGTATTAAGAAGTTTGGGGAAGTGTTTAAAACAAGTTTAAATGTCATTCCCGCTTTTGGCGGGGAAAGATATTTTTAATGATGTGTTAATGACAGGAAAAATAAACGAATGAGTGTAAATGAAATAGTACCAACCGAGCGAATTGAAAGTAAGATACTTTTAATCCGCGGACAAAGAGTAATGCTTGACCGTGATCTTGCGGAGTTGTATGGAGTCCCTACAAAAGTTCTTAACCAGGCAGTAAAACGTAATAACGAGAGGTTTCCAACTGACTTTATATTTGTTCTTACTAAATCCGAAAAAGATGAACTGGTAACAAATTGTGACCGGTTCAATTCTCTAAAACATTCAACCGTTTTACCTTTTGCATTTACGGAGTATGGCGTTTTAATGTTAGCGTCTGTTCTTAACTCTCCACGAGCGATTGAGGCGGGGATTTCTAATTTACACAAAACTAAAAATTGAGATGAAAGAATGAGCACAAAAGAAATAGTACCAACTGAGCGAATTGAAAGTAAGATACTTTTAATCCGTGGACAAAGAGTAATGCTTGACCGTGATCTTGCGATATTGTACGATGTAGCTACCCGCGATTTGAACAAAGCCGTATCTAGAAATTTAACACGCTTTCCCGCTGATTTTATGTTCCGGATAACAAAGGATGAGTTCACTAACTTGAAGTTCCAATTTGGAACATCAAGTTCCGGCTGGGGCGGCACACGTAAATTACCCTACGCATTTACCGAACAAGGTATAGCAATGTTATCTTCTGTTTTGCGTAGTGAACGGGCGGTGCAAGTGAACATTGCCATTATGCGGGCATTTGTTAAACTGAGGGAGATTTTATCTACACACAAAGAGTTGGCGCAAAAGTTAAAAGAGTTGGAGTATAAAATTGAAACGCACGATGAACAGATAACTGCAATCTTTGAAGCGATAAATCAATTGTTAGCTCCTCCTCCGGCTCCAAAAAGAAAAGTTGGTTTTGAGGTGAAGGAGAAGAAGGTTAGGTATGGGGCTAAATGATGATGGAAGATTTAAAAAACCGACGATGTTTTGGAAACGTCGGAGGTTTGTGTTATTACTCCATTAATTTAAGTGTAGCAAATTGATTGAAAAAAAATCAAAGTCCTTTGGTTAATTTCTTCCCAATTTTATTTTACACTACTATCGTACTTTTCAATTAAAACTTGGATTAGGTCGCTTTCGGTAAAGGTTGCGTTTTTGCTAAAATAATGGAGTGAATAATCCTTCCGCAATAAACAGACGTCAACATTTTTAGGCTCTATCAATTCCTCTTTAGTTAGCGCTTTATCAGTATCTATTTCGGTTATAGCACTTATTTTCTTTTTAATGAAATCATACTGGAGTTCAATATCTGCAGGCAAGAATACTATTTTATTTTTAAATGCTTCGTTGAAAATATTAGCAATTTTTATTCTATGATTTCTTAATTCCTCTCCAAATTCCGATATAAGACAAATTTTGGGTTTCAGTAATTCACAAATTTTAACAAGGCCCAATCGTCCAAGGTGGTTTTTATAAAAAGCATTTTCTCTTTCTTCCTCTATAATGTACTTCTTTTCATATTCCTTGAACCCACCAATATGAGCGAGAAGAATTATTTCTTTTTCTTTATGATTTTCTTTTATTTCTTTGTATTGCTTTTCAATATCTGCAGACCAACCGCTATCACCGGTATAAACAAGAATGGTATTATCAAAATTAAATACAAAACCAACACTGTCTTTATCGGAAATAACATCGTCATGTTTTGCTCTTAGAACTTTAAACGAAACAATAGTTTTATCATTCTTATCTTTTATTTCTTTAGTGTCACCGGCTTCAATTATGTGACAATTGTAATCATGTTTTGAATGAAGTCCCAGCATGCCAGTATATTTTTTTTCTGTGCTTTTAGTTAAATAAAACTCTATTTTTTTCCTTCTTCCCGAGGCAATAAACTCTCTTTCAATATCATCCTCCTTTACTTCATCTAATTTGCAGTCCTTCCTTTTGGCAATATCAGCACGTACTGTATCTTCGCTAGTATTATCTTTTAAACCTTTACGCTTTGAATTACATTTATTGAGAAGCGTTATTATTGATTCAATGTCCGATGTGTGATCATTATGTGCGTGTGAAGCGATAACAAAATCTATTTCGTCAAATTTATAATTCGAACCTTTGAAATTTTCTATAAAATTAAATCCGGGGTCTATTACTATTCCAGCACCATTTATTTTTAAGAAATAACCTCCTCCTTTGCTGATATGAAAGTTGTCTGCAATTATGGGTGTGTATGAATTCCACCTTCTTAAAACTTTTAAATATGTCCGTCCATCATCCTTTCCTGATGTATATTCAAAAAATCTAAGAAACATTTTTTGATTTTCGAAAACTAAATTTTCAAATTCATCTGTCTTATTGAGTACTTCAATTATAGAATCACTTGTTCTCGCGGCTTTTTTTAATTCTTTTTCAGCGTTTAAACTAATTTTAATCTCTGTTATTTGTTTTTCTGCTAAGGAGCTCCAATAATTCTTTCCCTCTTTTCTGAAAAGTTTTAAAGCAGTTCCAAAATATTTTTTAGCATTAACTAAATCGTGTTGTTGTCGATATACTAACCCTAAGTTATATTGAGACCCAGGGATTTCGTTGTTAATTTTAATTACATTTAGATAAGAATCGATGGCTTTTTGAAAATCTTTTTGGTCAAAATAAAGATTACCTAAACCATGCCAAGCAAAGAAATATTTACCATCTAATTTAATAGCTTTTTGATATGCTTCAATCGCTTTTTGATATTCTTTCTGTCCGGCATAAGCATTGCCTAATCCATTCCATTGGTCGGCTTCATTAGCATCTAGTTTAATTGATTTTTGATATGCCTCAATAGCTTTCAGATGTTCTTTTTGTTTATAATAAACATTACCTATTCCATACCAGGGCGAAGAATATTTATCATCAAGTTGAATAGCTTTTTGATATGCTTCAATCGCCTTAAGATATTCCTTTTGTTCATAATGAACATTACCCAATCCATACCACGAGAAAGAATCGTTATCATCAAGTCGAATAGCTTCTTGATATGCCTCAATCGCCTTAAGATATTCTTTTTGTTCAGAATAAACATTACCTAAGCCAAACCATGGCGAAGAATATTTATCATCAAGTTGAATAGCTTTTTGATATGCTTCAATCGCCTTAAGATATTCTTTTTGTTGAGAATAAACATTACCTAAACCATGCCATGGAAAAGCAAAATCTATTTTCAATTCCAGCGATTTAGTAAAGGCAACAATCGCTTCTTTATAATTAAATTTGATAAACTCAATGTATCCAGAAAAGTAAAAAATATATTCTTCTATATTATTGTCTTTCGCTTCGGCTAATAGTTTTTCGAGAAGAATAATTTGTTCTTCATCTTTGTGAATTTTTTTAAGTTGTTCAAAATAAGCATGCTTGAATTTGTCAATAAATTTTTCTCGTTGCATAAATATCTCACAAAATTGTTAATAACTATATACCCTTTTAAGATAGCAGCATAATGAAGTAATTTTATAACGCAAAATAGAGTATTTCTTGTCTAAAGGAAACAGACCGCTCCAATGAAGCTAAAATAATTTGTGTGAAACCAAATGCTATAAACAGTAAGCTCCTACGGAGCTAAGATGTGCACAAAAAAGTTTTTGCGGAGCTAATGAGTTCATAAAAAAACTTTTACGAAGTTAATGATTGCATAAAAGAGATGGCAAATATTATTTATAAATAAAAGCGAACCAAGTTCCGTAGGAACGAACTGTTTGTAGAAACATAAATATCAATTGAGTAAAAGCCCCATCGGGGCGAACCGATAATTTATTAATTTAAAGCTACAATAAGTTTATTTATTAACGAAAGATAAAACATGTGGCAATACATTATTAAAGTCGCTCTCTCAGCAATCTTAATTGTAGCGATTTCCGAGGCGTCAAAAAAAAGTTCTTTCATCGGTGGGATTCTCGCATCCGTCCCTCTTGTTTCTGTTCTGGCAATGATCTGGTTGTACATTGAAACAAAAGACATTCAGAAAATTTCACAATTATCTACAAGCGTTTTTTGGTTGGTTATCCCTTCCCTTTCTTTATTCATCGTTTTACCGTTACTTATAAAGTGGAAGGTAGCATTCTATCCGGCGCTTCTAATCTCTGTGGTAATTATGATTCTCTTTTACTACTTGATGATTTATCTATTAGGGAAATTTGGAATTCATTTTTAAACAAATTGGCACGTTAAAAACCTTCAGCCAAAAAACATTATAGTTAAAGAAACAGACCGCTCCGATGGAGCTGAAATGTTATTGGTATGTTCAAATGCTATAAACAGTATGCTCCTACGGAGCTAAAAGCAATTAATAACTCACATTACGTAAAAGATTCAATTGATATCTTAATCGTGATCTTTATCTTTTTCTTAACCTTTATTTGTCCGCTAAAAATGAGTAAGATTACGATTATGATTAAGAGGGATTTTAATTAGCGACTGAGTAACTTGAGTTAATAATAATTGCAGTGAGAGCTTTAAATAAAAATATAATTTGTTCCGTAGGAACGAACTGTTTGTAGAAAAAAAATAACAAGCAAATACAAGCTCCATAGGAGCGAGCTGTGAATTAGAAACAAAATGACAAAATCCCGATTTGAAAAGATTTAATTCCGGTTTTGTACAAAATATTATTTGCTTAGATTTACAATAGAATTATTTAAGGGAAGTTATCTGTTATGAATTACATCTATCTGGGTGATTGCTTAAACGTCCTACGGGATAATATTAAAGATGAATCGGTTGACCTGATCTATATCGATCCGCCGTTTAACAGCAAGCGGGATTATAATATTTTCTTTGACGATAAGGAAATACAAACACAGCGCATTGCGTTTGAGGATACATGGTCTTTGAAGAGCATACAAGATTCTCTGCAAGAATTACACACGATGAAAACGGAAAACCTTTTTTATCTTCTGCTCACCTATCAAAAAGTTGCGCCGCACGCTTTCCCCTATCTTGTTATGATGAGTCTGCGTTTGGTTGAACTGCACAGAGTTCTTAAACCTACCGGAAGTTTTTATTTGCACTGCGACCCAACGATGAGCCATTATTTGAAAACTATTTGTGATGTTGTGTTCGGAGATAATAATTTTTTAAATGAAATAATTTGGAAACGAACTAGTGCCCATAATTCAGCAAAAAGATATGGACCAATTCACGATACTTTACTTTTTTATTCTAAATCAGAAAAATTTAATTTCAATATTCAAAAAATTGAATTCACCAAAGAATACACGAAACTCTTCAGTGGTAAAGATGAGAACGGATACTATAAGAGAGCAGATATTACTGGTTCCGGAACAAGAAATGGTTTTTCTGGTCAGAAATGGAAAGAATATAACCCAACTGCAAATGGGAGACACTGGGCACTATCTGGTAAATTAAAAAGTCAATTTAATATTGATAAAAAACTAAATCCAATAGAAGTACTTGACGAATTGGATAAACTCGGTTTGGTTTTACATTCTTCAAATAAAAATAATTTACCTGGATATAAAAACTATCTTCACGCTGGTGATGGAAAATCATTGCAAAGTATTTTCGATGATATACCACCTACCAAAGGCGCTGAATCTCTCGGTTATCCAACACAGAAACCAAAAGCATTGTTGGAAAGAATTATACAAGCAAGCAGTAATGAAGGAGACACCGTGCTTGACGGGTTCTGCGGTTGTGGGACTTCAATAGACGCAGCGGAAAGTTTACACCGAAACTGGATTGGAATAGATATTTCTCCCATTGCCATTTCGTTAATTAAAAGAAGATTGAACGACACGTACGGAAAACATCTAAGCAGTTTTGAAGTACGCGGCACTCCAACGGATGAAGTAAGCGCAGTTGAATTGTGGAAACAAAATCCAAACGCCTTCCAGGATTGGTGGCTAACGGAGTTTGAAGTTTTCTCAACAACGTTCGGCTCAAAAGGAGCAGATAAAGGAATAGACGGCATCGGGCAATATCTTGTTTCGGCAACGGATTCAATCCGTGTTGCGTTTCAAGTTAAAGGAGGTAAAGTGCAATCAAAAGATATTGATGCGTTGATAGGAGTGCTCTCAAAACATAAGTGCGAACTTGGTGTCTTCTTAACAATCGATGAGCCGACCAGACCAATGTTAGATACGATAGCACAGCAAGGTTTTGTAGAGTTCCCGGGATTCCAATATCCTAAAATCCAGATATTAACACTGAAGGATTTCTTTAGCAACAAATTCCCGAAACTCCCGAAGGATAACATTACGTTCAAAGCGGCGCAGTTCAAGGGGAAGAAGAGCAAACAAATTGAGTTGGGAATTTAAAAACAACCTCACCCTTAGTCCCTCTCCTTGGTAAGGAGAGGGAGACAAGGAGAGGTAAATCCCAGTTTTATAGAAAATAATATTTGACTACATTTACAACAGAATTATTTAAGGGAAGTTATCTGTTTTGAATTACATCTATTTGGGTGATTGCTTAAACGTCCTAAGGGATAATATTAAGGATGAATCGGTTGACCTGATCTATATCGATCCGCCGTTTAACAGCAAACGCGATTACAATATTTTCTTTGACGATAAGGAAATACAAACACAGCGGATCGCGTTTGAAGATACATGGTCTTTGAAGAGCAAGTGTAATTCCAGCGATGGGGGAAGGCAGACGTGCAGCCGCAGCAATCAATAAAATACTATGCGAAGAAATATAAATTAAATGACTTGCCGCCGCTTTTAAAGCAGCAAGTCTCACTTTCAATCAATTAATTTATTCTATAGTAAAATCGTGCGATGCAATTCTATCAAGATTGATCAGTAATAGTTAAATAGACAAGTGTTTGATTTAACAATTGATACGCAATCTCTCCAAAAGTGAAAGGTCCGGTAAATTTTCCCGTTGTTTTGCCTTCTAACTCAGAAAAAAGATAATTAAGAATACAATTGCATGAATAAACCGGAGTTAGATCCAACGAAGCTGTTTTCTTTCTAAATTCATCTACATAATTGCTGATTGGTTCAGCAATCTTGTATTCAATATCATCAAATACAGGCGCATAGAAACTCACTTCTTTTCGTTCAATATCTACATTCTGAAAACTAACATTAAACAGAGCTCCACAATAATCGGCAACCAAAGGCAGTTTTGTATCAATTTTATTTTCGGCTAAATATTCCGTAAAGTTCCGTTTTGCACCATTGACAAAACACTCAGTAACCTTGAATCCTGTAGTTTCGAATCTAATAGTATCGCCATTACCTTGTGAGAAAAGGTTAATAATATCAAGAACCGCCGATTTATTTTCATCTAATTCAACATGCATTGCGATGGCTTTTATATCACTAACTTCACCAGTTACTCCATTAAATACTTTTGGAGTAACTTTACCCAAATCTGCCAGATCAATTCCTGAAATCCAACCAATTAACGGTTTATGCAAAATATTCGGGTACTGAATGGAATTTTTTGCAAAGGAGGAATGCAAGGCGCTAAAAGCCGGAATGATGAGCGTGGTATAGCCATTTTCAAATTCATCATACGCAATTCCATCTATTGTTTCTTCAGAATAAAACTTAATAGAAGTATTTTTAGCAAAAGCAGGAATTGTGTCAACATAAATATGAGTTCTTGAAAACACTCCGCCGTCCACATCCATAAAGTAAGGGATTGTTCCCCCAATCCAATTTCCAGTTGGCAACTGATTTAGAAGTTCTTCACTAGCAGCTAAAATCAATCTTTCACCGTTTTTAATTTTAGCAATTACCGCATTTAATTCTAATAGTTTTTTCATCTTATTTTCCTTCTATAATTTTAATTAAATCGGCCTGAGCGAATTTTTCATTTTTTCTAAAGAATAATTGTACTTCCTCAGCACATCTTTGAATATTCTCTGCAGAAGAATTCGCTTTAGTGTTGTTAAGAATACGGGTCATCATGATTTTTACAGCTAACGATTGAAATTCTATTTTGATTTTTCCGGAAGCTATATCCCTCCACCTCTGTGCAGGAACTTGATGTATCATACTTATTTCCTTTATTTGTTATTTATACTATCGAACATATAAACCATTTATTAAGTTTAGTAATCCGTACTGTAAAGAAATTATTTTTATTTTTGACTTGACGAACAGCAGAGCGGTTTATAAATCCGAATCATTCTTGATTAAAGGAAAAGCTCTGATGTAACGAATAGAATTTTTACTCTTTTTGAAGATGTCATTGGAGCCCTGGTTTTATTTAGTGCAACAATAACAGATTCTCACATTTTTTTCTAAACGGAAGTAATTGAACCATTTGAAATTGAATCAAAATAACCCATCTCACCAGAGCAGGAATCTCGAAGTGGAATTTCATTCAATCATTCACACTTAGCGCGGCGAAGCTGCCACCTACCTCCACAAGGCAGGTTGATCTCAAGTCCGCCGCGGAAAGTTTAATCTCTGTTTTCTAAAAATTATTATTTGTGTAGATTTGCTATAGAATTAATTAAGGGAAGTTATCTGTTATGAATTACATCTATTTGGGTGATTGAGTAAACGTCCTTAGGAAATATAACAATTTGCAACAATGGTGTTTTGAAAATCCCGGAGGTTTGGTTAATGGCTTTTAATATTTGATTCATTAAGTTTACATGTAAATAAAATAATTCTATAAAATATTATTGGATTATTCTTCGAGAATTTCGCGTAACAAAAAGTCCTTTCACGTAGGAAGCTAAACATATTAATAGGAATCATACAATCATATGCCGTTAAACTGGAACGAAATTAAAGACCGTGCGCTAAAGTTTTCAAAAGAATGGGCGGGAACGTTTAATGAAGATGCCGATGCGAAGCTTTACCTCAATGCATTTTTTGATGTTTTTGGGATAAGCAGTAGAAAAGTAGGCACATTTGAAAAACGTGTAAAAAAGCTTGATGAACATGACGGCTACATCGACTATCTCTGGAAAGGGACGTTGTTAGTTGAAATGAAAAGCCGCGGAAAAGATTTAGATAAAGCATACAAACAAGCAAGAGAATATCTTTACAAACTGCCGCAACATGAACTTCCCGAATACATTCTTATTTCCGACTTTGAACGCTTCCGGCTTTACGATATTGAAGAAACCATGGTCACCGAATTCAAACTTTTTGAATTTGTAAACAATGTACACCATCTTGGTTTCATCTCCGGTTACGTAAAACATACTTTTAAAGAGCAAGATCCCGTTAATATTAAAGCGGCGGAATTGATGGGTAAACTGCATGACAAACTTAAAGCAGTTGGGTATGACGGACACACGTTAGAAGTTTATTTGGTCCGGTTGCTCTTTTGTCTTTTTGCCGATGATACTACCATTTTTGAAAAAGATATTTTCATTGACTTTATCACCCAGCGCACTAATGAAGACGGAAGCGATCTTGCCGCGCGGATAAGTGAATTGTTCTATGTATTAAATACTCCGCGCGAGAAGCGAATTAAAAATCTCGATGAACAATTGGATGTTTTCCCTTATGTAAACGGAAAGTTGTTTGAAGAGAACTTGCCACCTGCCGGTTTTGATAGTGAAATGCGTTCTCTTCTCTTAGAATGTTGTCGCCTGGATTGGAGTAAAATCTCTCCGGCAATTTTCGGTTCAATGTTCCAAAGTGTTAAGAATCCGATAGAACGGAGAAATCTCGGCGCACATTACACGAGCGAGAAGAACATATTAAAACTTATTAAACCGTTATTTCTTGATGAACTTTGGGAAGAGTTTAGAACCGTTAAAGAGAATAAGAACAAGCTGGTTGATTTCCACAAAAAAATCAGCAAACTAAAATTCCTTGATCCCGCCTGCGGCTGCGGAAACTTTCTTGTAGTTACGTACAGAGAATTGCGTTTACTGGAAATAGAAATCCTGCGAGTACTTTATAAATCCGGACAGGGTTTTTTAAATGTAAAGGAAATCATCTGGCTTGACGTTGATATGATGTACGGAATCGAGTGTGAAGAATTCCCTGCCCGTATTGCCGAAGTTGCAATGTGGCTTATCGATCACCAAATGAACATGGTTATAAGTAATGAGTTTGGACAATACTTTGTCCGTTTACCGCTTAAGAAAGCAGCTACTATAGTTAATGGCGACGCTTTAACAACAGATTGGCAAAGTTTATTAAACCCGGTTAATTCAATAGATGTTTACGCAAAGCATACGAACATTTATTTAGTTGAAGAACCACGTATAAAGTATGAATCTGTAAATGTTCAAACGGAAACATATGAGATTCATAAAGGAGAAGAGCCGCAAGTAAAAGAAGAAGTAAAGTTTGATTATATCTTAGGAAATCCGCCGTTTATCGGATCAAAAATGATGAAACAAAACCAACGTGATGAAGTTGTAAAACAATTTGACAATGCTGAAGGAAGCGGGGTTCTTGACTATGTTAGCGCCTGGTATGTTAAAGCGGCAAAGTATATACAAAACACAAAAATCAAAGCAGCGTTTGTTTCAACTAATTCAATAGTACAAGGAGAGCAGACAGGTATTCTATGGGGACAAATGTTGAATAAGTATAATATCAAAATTCATTTTGCACACCGCACATTTAAATGGAGCAACGAAGCAAAAGGCAATGCCGCCGTATATTGTGTTATAATTGGTTTCGCTAATTATGATACCGTTAATAAAAGTATCTACGATTACGAAGACATCAGGGGAGAAGCACACGAAATAAAAGCAAAAAACATCAGTCCCTATTTAGTAGATACCAAAGATTTGCTGATAAATAAAATATCAAATCCAATTTGCAATGTGCCGAAGATGAGTTTCGGGAATATGCCTTTAGATGGCGGGCATTTGCTTTTATCAGATCAAGAGAAAAAAGAGTTTATTTTAAAAGAACCTAATGCAAAAAAATATATTAAACCGTTAATTTCAGCATATGAGTTTCTCAATGGAGAAAAACGATGGTGCTTATGGCTCTTGGACATTGAACCGGGTGAATTAAAATCGTTGCCCGAAGTTCTAAAGCGTGTCGAATTGGTTAGAAAATTTCGATTAGAAAGTGTAGCGCCTTCCACACAAAAATTTGCTTTAACCCCAACTTTGTTTCGTGACAGAAATCAACCTAAAACTTACATTTTAATTCCTAGTACGACCTCCGAAAACAGAAAGTACATTCCTTTAGGTTTTTTTGGGAAAAACGATATTGCAAATAATAGCTGCCATACCGTAGCAAATGGCAAATTATATCACTTTGGGATACTAACTTCCGCTATGCATATGGCGTGGGTGAAATCAGTTTGTGGCAGATTGAAAAGTGATTTTCGTTATTCAAAAGATATTGTTTACAACAATTACCCCTGGCCCGAAAATCCAAACGCGAAACAAATAAAAGCTATTGAGATAGCCGCACAAAAAGTATTGGATGCAAGAACAAAATTTCCGAACAGTTCGTTAGCAGATTTATACAACCCGCTTTCTATGCCGCTAATATTAGTTAAAACGCATAACGAACTCGACAAAGCCGTTGACCTTGCTTACCGCTCTCAACCTTTTACAACCGAAGCCAAGCGGATGGAGTTCCTTTTTGAGCTCTATGGAAAATACATACAGCCTTTAGGCTTATCAGAAATGAAAAAAGTGAAAAGAACGAAGAAATAATTTTTGGGCTATAAGATTTGAACGAAAAAGTCTGATTATAAAACAACAATGCACAAAACATATATGAAACTATTTTTATTTGTTCTAATACTAATCTTCAGCCTTTCTTTACATGCACATGAGAAAGATTCCACCTTCTGCCATTACGGGTTTGTGATGGATTATACTAATTCGATTGCAGATGAAATTGGTTTTAAATATAGACAATCAGAGACGATTGCATATTTTTTAAGAGGAAATCTTTTTACTCAGAAACCCTGGAGATATTCAGAGGGTAACGAAACGCATCAAGAACTTAGAAAGTATAGCGGAGTTTTTGGAGTTGAATACACAATACATTCGATTGATAACATTACATTCTATGTAATAGCCTCAGCCGGTTTAATCGTTACCGACTTTAGCCAGGTTTACTTCTTGGAAGGGTCTTTTTATGAATATGCCGGAAAACTATATGATAAAAACTTTACGTATAGTATCGCAACCGGCGTAGGTGCGGAATATTTTTTCTCGAATCATTTATCAATAGGTTGCAGCCAAATGCTTTTTCTAAATTATTCAAGCGGAAACAGAATTTCAGATTATGGCGAATCTGATCCATTTACTTATACAAAAGTAGTTTTGGGCAACACGAAA
The DNA here is from genome assembly GCA_041671545.1 of Ignavibacteriaceae bacterium. Lineage (GTDB taxonomy): Bacteria > Bacteroidota > Ignavibacteria > Ignavibacteriales > Ignavibacteriaceae > UBA1563. The sequence goes on along the minus strand of JBAZBI010000036.1, from coordinate 894 downwards.
TTTACTTTGTCATTTTATTTTTAACTGGAAACCATTCAATTAAAAAATTGACCCTCTAACCACGGATAACATTTAGTTGAAACCAAAAAGGAAACAAATATGAAAACAATTCTCTTTACTCTACTCTTAATTTTTCCTCTTTCAATAACCGCACAAGAGAAAGACTCTACATTTTCTCATTATGGATTGATAATGGATTTTGATTATTCAATAGCCGATGCTTTAGGATTCAAATATAGAATGTCAACATCAACAGCGTTTTTTATTAAAGGTGGCTTCTCTTCTGAAATAATAAGATTAGGTTTTTCTAAAGGTATTTCGGTAAATGAAATAGATGAATATGGCGCGAATCTGGGCATTGAGTATACACTACTTTCCGTTGACAATATTTCATTCTATGTAGTAAGTGCCGGAGGAGTATATATTCACACTTATAGTAGACCAAATTACTTTGATCATACTCAATTTATTGTAGGAACTCGAAAAACAAAAAATGCTGAATATACTTTTGAATTAGGTTTGGGAGCTGAGTATTTTATTTCGAAGCATTTATCTATTGGAGGGAGCCAGACAATTTCACTAAATTATTTTAAAGATAATATTTTTGATGAGTATGACAAACCGTTTACAGCAACTCAAACATATTTTAAGATTGCCCATACCAAACTAACGTTATCATTTTATTTTTAGTTGAATAACCACGGACCGCTCCGATTGAGCAAAAGCCCCATCGGGGCGGACTGTTTGTAGAAAAAAAAACAAACACACATAAGCTCCGTAGGAGCGATCTGTGAAGCAAAAATATAATGATGAATAATTTCTATTTGAGAGGAAGGTAAATTATGCCGAACACCTATTCGCAAATATATATCCAGATTGTTTATGCGGTTAATG
>JBAZBI010000035.1:0-17098 GCA_041671545.1 Ignavibacteriaceae bacterium | reverse complement strand
TTAACGAAGCAGGTTGGTTCATTTATAATTAAAAAAGATAAACTGCATCAATGGATTTACAATCGCTTAACTTACGCTTTTGCAATCAGCGAAGTGATAAAAAAAAATTTGCTTGACACTTGTCCGCTTGCTGAAAATAAAATTCTCTTGCTTCACAATGCGGTTGATACGAAAAAATTTGATCCCGAGAAAATTGATAAGCATAAAGTGAGAAGTGAATTTAATTTTACGGATGATGATATTGTTATCGGAATGCTTGCGCGGTTTAGTTCCGGCAAAGGACATGAAGAGTTTTTATTTGCAGCAGAAAAATTGAGTAAGAAATTTTCCAACTTAAAATTTTTCATAGTCGGTGAAGCGAGCAGAGGCGAAGAAATTTACGCAAATCAAATTAAAAAACTTGCCGACGAGTATCATTTGCAAAATGTTGTTTTCGCCGGTTTCCGATCAGACACGCCCGAAGTGTTGGCAGCGCTTGATATTTTTTGTTTCCCGTCTCACTCGGAAGCGTTCGGTATAGCGTTAGTTGAGGCAATGGCGATGGGCATTCCGTCGGTTTGCTCAAATTCGGACGGCATTCTTGACATCGCAATTGATGGAGAAACTTCTTTTCTATTTGAAAAGAAAAACGGGAACGATTTAGCCGATAAACTTGAACAGCTTATTTTATTAAAAGAAAAAAGAGAACAGTTCGGTAAAGCATCAAGAGAAAGAGCTATTAAGTTTTTCGATCTGGATTTTCTTACTGAAAAAGTAATTTCAATTTATAAACAAGCATTAAAAGAAAAACCATGAATGAATTAAAAAAGTTTTCTAAATATTTGGCTGATGAGTCGGGGAAAATTATCCGTAACTATTTCCGCACGCACGTTTCAGTTGATTCGAAAGCTGATGCATCTCCTGTAACAATTGCAGATAAAAACGCTGAAGAAAAAATGCGTGAATTGATCATGAAAGAATTTCCGCAGCATGGAATTATCGGAGAAGAATTTGGAACTCACAACGAGCAAGCAGAATACAAATGGATACTCGATCCGATTGACGGAACAAAAAGTTTTATCACAGGAGCAGTTACATTCGGAACGTTAATTGCGTTAACGAAAAACGGCGAACCGGTTCTTGGTGTGATCAATCAACCTGTATTAAATGAATTCATGATCGGCGATAATTATTCGTGCGAACTAAATGGAGTGAAAACCGAAGTAAGAAAATGCGCTTCACTTTCGCAGGCAACGCTTTTAACCACCGATCATTTGAACATTGAAAAATATCAGGATGCAGAAAAGTTTAATGAACTTATTCATCGCGTAAAGCTTTACCGCAATTGGGGTGACTGTTACGGTTATTATTTAGTTGCCACCGGTTACGCCGATATTATGATTGATCCGATTATGAACATTTGGGATTCCTCCGCAGTCATTCCAATTATTCGCGGTGCGAAAGGAACAATCACTGATTATCATGGGAATGATGCTGCCAAAGGAGAAAGCATTATTGCAGCGAGTCCGGAAATTCATCAAAAGGCTATAAGAATGTTGAGATAAAGAAAATGTTATTAATAAAGCAAAGTCATATTGTTTTTAACCTCGAAGGTTAACGAGCAAGATAGTATCCTAACCTTCGAGGTTGCAGAAAATTCTTATTCTTCGTTGATATGTTTTTTCGGGTACTCATAAAAAAGGAGTTTCCCTTTTTTAACTTCATCCCAATGCTCGGCATCAAATTCAAACGCAACGATTGCACACGTTGGCAAATTGTCTATCCTTGCTCCAAAATGATTTGCCAGCGACGTTAAGCCCGGATTATGTCCGAACAACATTACGGAAGAAATTGAATCATCCAACTCGTGAACTACTTCAAGAAGTGTTTTTAGTGAGGCTTCATAAATTTTTTCTTCAAGTTGGATGTCGGATTCATTTATCTTCAGAACCTTAGCAAAAACCTTTGCGGTAGTTATCGCCCGTTTCGCCGGACTCGAAACAATCTTTTCGATTTTAATTTCTTTTTCAGAAACAAATTTTGACATAACATCCGCACTCCGGTTTCCGCGGTTATTTAGTGGGCGGTCAAAATCCTTGACAACTCCGCTTTCCCAGCTTGATTTTGCATGTCGTACTATATATAATATTTTCATAAAGTTTTTATTTTAAATTTAACAAATTCCAGTGGATTTCAGTACGCCGTTGGAATAAAAAACGCAACAGAAAAGTTAATTAAGACGAATCTTTGGAATGATTGAATGGATGCATGGTTGAATGATGAAAATGCGAATCCAAAGTAAAAGAAATAATTTTGAATCATTCATCGGCTTTTCATTCAACCATTCAGTCATTCAATCACGCTCCGGCTTCAATTACTTTTTCATCTTATCTTTTCTTAACTTTGAAATAAAAATGAGAATCACAATGCAATACAGAAAACTTGGAAAAACGGAATTAAATGTTTCGGAAATCTCACTCGGCTGCTGGACGCTTGGCGGACTTAACTGGGTGAACGGACAACCGAACGGCTGGGCGAATGTTGATGAAGGGGAAGCCGCTCAAGCGATTAATTACGCGATTGAAAACGGCGTCAATCATTTTGACAACGCCGATGTTTACGGCAACGGTAAAGCGGAAAGAATGCTTGCAAGAATTCTCGGAAGCAGAACAAAAGATGTATCGATCGCGACAAAAATTGGCTGGTTTCCCGGAACCGCTGCCAATGCGTACGAACCTCAGCATATTCGTCATCAATGCGAACAATCGCTTGTAAATTTAAAACGTGAATACATTGATCTTTATTATTTCCATCACGGCTATTTCGGCGATAACGATGAATATCTTGATGATGCAGTTGAAATGATCTATCGTTTAAAAGAAGAAGGGAAAATTCGTTTCATTGGGCAGTCGGCTTACTCGCATGAAGATTTTATGAAACTTGTTCCGAAAGTCAAACCGGATGTGCTTCAAAGCTGGGCGCACGCGATGGATGATAAATTCATAGTTGATGGAACTCCGACGCGAAAATTACTTGAAGAGTATAAAATGTCTTTCGTCGCTTTCAGTCCGCTTGCACAAGGACTTTTGCTCGGCAAGTACGACAAAAATAATCCGCCTCAATTTGCTGAAGGAGATCACCGGAGAGGTTCACAAAAATTTTCAAGAGAAAATTTAGAGAATATCGAATCGAAGATCTCAAGATTAAAAGAGCATTTCGGCTCATCAGTTGAAGACCTTGCGCGGGTTGCTCTGCAATATCTATTAAAATATAATGTTGTCGGAACAGTCATTCCGGGATTCAGAAACTTGCATCAAGTAAAAGTGAATTTATCGGCATTGAACAAACCATTAACCGATGATGAATTCAATTTCGTAAAAAATATTTTTGCTAAAAATTAACTGGAGAAGAAATGAAAAGACTTGTCGAACTGATCGTGATTGTAATGCTTTCGTTTACCTTTGTTATTACTGCACAAAAAAAAGAACGGGAAAAATTTGATCCTTCCCGCAGTGCCGTAAAAGATATAGAAAATGCAATTGTGCAAGCGGAAAAAGAGAACAAGAGAATTCTGCTTGATGTCGGCGGCGAGTGGTGCATCTGGTGTCATCGTTTGGATGAATTTATTTTAGCGGATAAAGAAATAGATTCCACCTTACACGCAAATTTTATTGTCGTTAAAGTTAATTTCAGTAAAGAAAATAAGAACGAAACTTTTCTGTCAAAGTATCCGAAAGTTGAAGGATATCCTCACTTTTTCATTTTAGAAAAAGATGGAAAGCTTCTGTTCTCTAAAAATACCGGGGAGTTGGAGAAAGAAAAATCTTATGACAGAGAAAAAATTATTAGTTTTCTAAAGGAGTGGAAACCGAAAAAAAAATAATTCCCACGCAATTGGACGCAGATTTGTTATGATTGCTTATGATCGGCGCAGATCATAAAAACCTTAATTAATCTGCGTCCTATTTTTCTTAATTCGCAATTGACCTTCCTTCAAAAATATCTGTATCGAATTAAGTCCTCCGTTTTGTGCAAAATTGTTTTTTGTGCTCTATAAAATTCTTAGAGTCATAAAAAAGATTATTTTAGTAAAAGCAAAATCAATAATTATTTCTCAACTAAAAGAGGTTCTTATGAAAGTTCTTGCTTCCTTTGTTACAGGTATATTGTTGCTCTTTTTTATCTCCTCGTGTACACAGCTTCCTACCGGCGTAGAAGAAACATCATCCCAAATTTCCTTACAAAAAGTTACCGTTCTCGAAAACTTTGAAGCGGGAACAAAAACTGCTTATGCTGTCGGAGATGTTACATTTACTTCCGGTATATGGACTTTGAATGATGCACTCGTCGGTACATCAACTTCAGATCCCAAAAACGGAACAAAAAGTATTCGCACAAGAAACAGCGGAAAAATTACTATGAAATTTAACCGCACTGATGGCGCAGGCGTTGTTTCTGTAAAGCATGCGAAGTACGGAACAGATGCAAACTCAACATGGAGTCTTTGGTATTCCATTAACAGCGGAAGCACGTGGACGCAAACCGGCGTTTCAGTAACAACCTCTTCTACAACATTACAAACAGCTTCCTTCACCGTCAATAAATCGGGAACCATTCGTTTTGAAATTAGGAAAACAGACGGAACAGCGAACAGAGTAAACTTTGACGATTTCACCATCAATGATTACGGTACCGGTTCCGGAAACAGTGAAACCGAACCAAACAACACTACCGCTGCTGCAAACCCGATCTCAATTTTTCCTGCAACTTATAGCGGATACGTAAGTACAACTTCAGATATTGATTATTTCAGTTTTTCCGCCGCTTCCGGACAGACAATTACTTTGGGATTGACGGTGCCGGCAAATAAAAATTATAATCTTTATTTGTTAAACGCTTCTTCTGTAACGGTCGCAAGTTCTACAAAAGCCAGCGGTCTTGCGGAAAGCATTACTTACACGGCAACGGCTACAGGAATTTATTATGCAAAAATTTCTTCATCTTCCGGATCAAGTAAAACTGTAGCATACTCTTTTTCAGCTAATGTAACCGGCAGCGGCAGCGGAGGTGGCGGTGGAACGATTGATACAACAACCGTTCATCTTACAATGGGAAATCCTTCAAGCGCAGTTACCGATATTAACTTCCCGGCAAATTATTTAATGAAAAAAGCTCAGTATGTTCTTTCGTATAACCGTGATAAGGGAGGGGCGAATTGGGCAGCGTGGCATTTAAACGCATCATGGCTTGGCAGTACTGCGCGTCAAGATGATTTTCGTGCAGATGCAACGTTACCAACCGGATGGTACCAGGTGCAAGCAACAAGTTTTAGCGGCAGTGGTTACGACCGCGGACACATGTGTCCTTCGGCGGATAGAACATTAACGGTTGCCGATAACTCTGCAACGTTTTTAATGACGAATATGCTTCCGCAAGCGCCGAACAATAATCAAGGACCATGGGCAAATTTAGAAACCTATTGCCGCACGCTCGTATCGCAAGGAAAAGAATTGTACATTTATTCAGGCGGTTACGGCTCGCAAGGCACTCTTGATGCCGGACATGTAAATGTTCCTACAAGAACCTGGAAAATTATTGTTGTGTTGGATGAAGGGACAAATGATGTTGGTAGAGTTACAACTACCACACGCGTAATTGCAATTGATATGCCGAACAGCGATGCGCTTATTGCAAGAACTGATGACTGGAGAATTTACCGGATTTCGGTTGATTCACTCGAATCAATTCTTGGTTACGATTTCTTGTCTTCTATATCAACTTCAATTCAATCGGTAATTGAAAGTAGTGTAGATACTCTTTAATAAATTGGACGCAGGTTTGTTATGATCGCTTATGATCGGTGCAGATCATAAAAAATCTTAATTGATCTGCGTCCAATTCTTCTTTTCAATCTTTTCTAAAGCTTCTTATAAAAACTTTAACAAGATTTATCATTCCCGCAAATCGAAGTGATATGTTTTTCGAATAAAGAAAATGCATTCCCCCTTTTAATCCGTCGTAAACTTGTTTTGAATGAGGATGCCACCACATATTTTTTTGAAGACCGGGCATTAGATCATCAATCACCACGCGGGATTGTGTCATAGCTTCCAAACCAAGATAACCATGAGTTCTTCCATAGCCGGACTCTTTCCAGCCGCCCCAGGGCGTTTCTGCAAGTCCATGACTCATCAAATGATCGTTGATCATCACCGAACCGACTTCAAGTTGCGCTGCAATTATGTGCGCTTTCGTTTTATCTTTTGTCCAGACAGATGCTGTTAAACCAAGTGAAGAATCATTCGCCATTGTAATTGCTTCTTCAACTGATTTGAATTTAGTTACCGTTACAACCGGTCCAAATGTTTCTTCATTCTGAACGAGCATCTCATTGTTTGCATTTTCAATTACAGTTAACGGATGGAATAATCCTTGTTTTTCTTTTTCAATATTCTCTACACTAAATATTGCTGCACCTTTTTCACGCGCATCGGCAATATGTTTTTTAACTGTTTCCAATTGCTTCTCAGTTGTTAAAGATCCGACTGATGCGTTAAAGTTCGTATCAGCGCCGACATTCATTTCATTTAATTTCTTTTTTAGCAAAGTGACGAAAGAATCATAAATTTTTTCGTCAACATAAATGCGTTCAACTCCGGCGCACGATTGTCCCGCATTTGAATATCCTGCCCAAATTGCTCCGCTAACTGCACGGTAAAGATTTGCGTCGTCACAAACGATCATCGCATCGTTGCCGCCAAGTTCAAGTGAAATGGGAAATAGTTTTTCACTCGCTTTTTTCATCAATTGTTTACCAACGGGAACCGAACCGGTAAAAAATAATTTGTCGATTCCCGATTCAATAAATGCATCGCCCGCAATATTTCCCGGAATATTCAGAAAATGGAAAAGTCCTTTCGGCAGATCACCCGCATCAATACAGTCTTTTAACGCCTTACCAACTTCAAGAGTCTGAGTTGCAGTTTTCAGAATAACGGCATTTCCGGAAATTAACGCCATAGCAACTTCATGGAAAGGAATTGCAAAAGGATAATTCCACGGACTTATTATTCCAATCACTCCGTAAGGAACGCGGTCAACATACGAGCGTTTGTTGATGGTGAGAATGCTTCCGCCGCCGAGTGTTTTTCTTTTTAATACCGATTCGGCATTTTTTGCGTAATAGGTAATTGCCATTGTAGAAGCAAGCACTTCGGTGCTGATGGCGTCAACTCTCGTTTTGCCGGAATCTTTTGAAATGATCTCGGAAATTTCATCTGCATGAGCGACAAGGTAATCGCGGATTTTGAAAAGATGTTTTGCCCGTTCAGCAAAACTTTTTTCCCTCCAAACCTTTTGCGCGGTTCTTGCTTCGCTTACAGCGTTCTGCAAATCTACAATTAAATTTTCTTTTGTACTGCCGATAACTTCTCCCGTTGCGGGATTGGTCGATGTTGTTCTTTTTTCTGTTGCTAAACCTTGTTCGTTCATTTTCAATCTTCCTTTAATCTTGGAAGTAAAGTTAATTAAAACTAATTTTTCCGCGAACAAAAATAATTTTGGAGAGAAAACTGGTGAAAAATATTTTAATTGCTCAAAACAGAGAAGACATTTTAAGAAGAATTAATAATCTCAAAGAAACCAATACCGCTTTATGGGGCAAAATGACCGTGAATGAAATGCTCTGTCATCTTGCAGATCAAATTCGAGTTGCGGTAAACGAAATTAAAGTAAATGATTTCAGCAATTTCTTTTCTCGAACAATTGCTTCCAAGCTTGTGTTACTCGGAATGCCCGCGCCAAAGGGAAAAGTAAAAACCTTTCCTGAAATCGATTTAGCAAAAGGGAACGGAACTAAACCGACATCTTTTGAAAACGATAAAACACTGCTTAAAAAAATTGTTTCTGAGTTTCTTGATAGAGACAGCAGCTTTAAGTATCAACCTCACGGCGCATTCGGCCCTTTTACCAGGGAACAATGGGGAAGAATAATTTACATCCATTTTGATCATCATTTAAAACAGTTTGGAGCATAGATAGAAATTACTTTCTCCCCGTCCAAGTTTTCATGCTTTGCGGAACGCCGAAAATGATCATCAGTTTTTGGAACCATGAATCGGGCAGCAACCCGCGTAAACGTGGGTTCAAATTTAAAGTAACCGGACGCTTCGGTGAATATCTTCCTTTCTTTAATGCTGATTCCACAATCGTCTTTGCAATTACATCGTGATCTTTTAACAAAGGAACAATAAGATTTCCCGGGAAACCAAGTTTAGCGCCGTGGAATAATCCTTGCGCGATATAACTTGGATGCACAGAAGAATATTTCACACCGGTTTTTCCGTTGTTGTAAGCTTCAAAGCGAAGCGATTCTGTTAAACCCCACACTGCCCATTTTGTTGCGGTATAAACAGCTAAACCGGGAACTCCAAGTGTAGCCGAAGCAGAAGATAAGTTTACGATATGTCCAATATTCCGTTCGTACATTTGCGGAAGGAATGCGCGGATTGTATAAACAAGTGAAGTTAAATTTACAGCAATGGTTTTTTCCCACTCTTCATCCGTTCCGTCTAAAAGTTCTCCACCGAAAACTATTCCGGCGTTATTAACAAGAATATCAACTTTGCCCATTTCCTGTTTGGCAATTTCTGCTAATTCGTAAACGCGGATTTTATCGGTCACATCGCATTGATGCGCAAAAACTTTTCCACCAAGTTGTTCAAGTTCAGTTTTAGCTTTATTTAGAGCCCCAAGATTCATATCCCACAACGTTACCGTAACACCTTCTTTAATAAGACGTTTACAAGTTGCGAGACCGATTCCCATTGCGCCGCCGGTTACCACTGCTGATGAAGAACGTAAATTCATTTTTCTTCCTTCTAAATAATTTTTCTTAGAGAAAATTACTTAATTTAATTCATCAAATCATAAACAATTTGGAAGAAATAAAATGTTTAGCTCGATTCAAGAAGCTTTAAAAGAACTAAAGAACGAAAGCAACTCAACACAAAAACTTTTTAAAAATCTAACAGATGATTCGCTCTCGCAAAAAGTATATGTTGAAGGAAGAACTCTCGCGCGGTTAGCCTGGCATATCGTTACATCTATGGTTGAGATGATGAACAAAACCGATTTAAAAATTACCGATGTAGCTGAAGATGCTCCAATTCCCGCAACAGCTAATGAAATTTTGGAAGTCTATCAAAAAGTTTCCGCCTCACTTTTAGCGCAGATAAATGAAAAATGGAATGACGACTGTCTAAGCGAAATAGTTAACATGTATGGAGAAGATTGGTCGAAAAACACTATTCTTGTTGTTCTGATGAAACATGAAATTCATCACCGCGCGCAAATGACGGTGTTGATGCGCCAAGCTGGGTTGAAAGTCCCCGGTTTATACGGACCCGCAAAAGAGGAATGGTCACAGTACAATATGCCTCCGATGGAATAATCTTTTGAAGCGTATTTCGGTTTTGTGAATCAAATAAAAAACAAAAATATTTTTATTTGAAAGGAAAAGTTATGGCAACAAAAAAAGCATTTGTAAAACAAGTTAAAGGAATTACCTTCGTCGGTAAAACTGATTCCAACCATTGGATAACAATGGATGGACCGGAAGAATTTGGCGGCAGCAACGCGGGTGTTCGTCCGAAAGAATTATTGTTAATCGGACTCGGCGGCTGCACCGGAAGCGATGTTGCTGCAATTCTCGGGAAGAAAAAAGTTAAACTTGATGGATTCGAGATGAATATTACTTCGGAAGTTGCTGACGAACATCCGCAGGTGTTTACAAAAATTCATATTGAGTATGTATTCCAAGGGAAAAATCTCCCGAAGGATGCAATTGAAAAAGCGATTGAACTTTCGCAAACAAAATATTGCTCTGTAACAAAAATGCTTGAAAAGGCGATGGAAGTTTCTCATAGCTACAAAATTATGGAAACTCAAGAATAAAGAGTAACCCAACTTTATAATTAATTAATTCACTAATTAACCCGGATACTGTTATGAATAAAAACGTTCTCTTTTGGATATTAGCTTTTGTTATCACCCTTGCCTCTGCATATTACCAGCGTGTTACCGGTCCTACGTATCCGTTAGCCGGAAAACAAACAATCGCAAACGAAACGATAAAATATAAACTTGATAGAACGCATTCGGGTTATTCAAATCAAGAAGTAAAAGTACAAGTCGCAAATAAAAATGTTTCCGGCACATTATTTTGGAAGCGATATAAAACTGATGACGAATGGACAAAAGTCGAAATGGTTCGCCGGAATGACTCACTCGTTGCAGAAATGCCTGCACAACCATCCGCCGGAAAATTGATGTACAAAGTGGTGTTGAATAATAACGGAAATGAAATTAGTTTGAGCAAGCAACCTGTCGTTATCCGCTTTAAAGGTGATGTGCCGCTTTGGATTCTCATCCCGCACGTACTCTTTATGTTTTCATCGATGCTTCTTTCTACACGAACGGGATTGGAAATTTTTAACGATGCGGTTAGAGCGAAAAAGTTTATGTTCGTTACTCTTTCATTCCTCTTATTGGGCGGATTTCTCTTCGGTCCTTTTGTACAAAAGTTTGCTTTCGGTGAATACTGGACAGGCGTTCCTTTCGGTTACGATCTAACCGATAACAAAACGTTAATTGCGTTAATCGGCTGGATTATTGCGGCTGTGATGTTTCTAAAAAAGAAAAATGAAAAGTTTTGGATAGCATTTGCAGCGGTGCTTATGCTGGTTATTTTTCTTATTCCACACAGCGTTCTCGGTTCCGAACTTGATTACAAAAAACTTGATAAAGAAAAGACAAAAGTGGAAAACGTTAAGTGATCTTTGCATTTGCAAAGTAGCGCAGGATACTTTAATTTTTAACGGTAAAATCTAAAACAAAAAGAACGGATAATATTTTATGGCTAATCAATTTATTGCTCATGTTGAAATTCCTTCAACCGATCTTGAAGCTTCAAAAGAGTTTTATAAAAAAATTTTAGACTGGGACTTGAAAGATTTCGGAAACGGATATTTACTGTTTAATTCTCATCAGGGAATTACCATTGGTTTACGAAAAGTAGAAAAAGTAAACAGTGGTGACACGACTATTTTTCATGTTCATGTTGATGATATTGAACATACGCTTGATAAAGTGAAAACCGCCGGTGGAAAAGTTTTTCGTGAAAAAACAGTCATCCCGGTTTATGGCTGGTATGCACTTTTAAAAGATAATGTCGGAAATATCATCGGACTTTTTCAATCGCATTAAATTATTTCTCTGTGTCTCCGTGACTCTGTGGTGAATCAATTTACCACAGAGTCACAGAGACGCAGAGTTTTTAAAATCCCTTCACAATTTCATCAACTTCTTTTAACGCTTCATCAATTTTAGTTACATCTTTTCCGCCTGCAGTTGCAAGATGCGGACGACCGCCGCCTGCACCGCCAAGAATTTTTGCAACTTCTCCAACGATCTTTCCGGCGCTAAGTTTTTTCTCTTTGATCAGATCATCTGAAACAATGCAAACGAGACCAACTTTTCCCTCAATCTCCGAAGCAAGCAAACCGACGCCGCTTTTTATTTTATTCCGTAGTTCATCGCCGAATGATTTTAATTCATCCATATTGGATGCTGCAACTTTTCCTTTAAAGATTTTTATTCCTGCAGCTTCAGTTGGATTTGAAATAATGGAATCAATTCCTCCGAGCTTTTCTTTAAGTTTTAATTCGGCTAATTCTTTTTCAAGTTTCTTCTTCTCTTCGATCAATTCATTTATTTTGACTTCTGATTTCTGACTTCTGATTTCTTGCTCAAGAATAAATTTTTCTACTCCGGTGCCGGTTACAGCCTCTATTCTTCGTACTCCGCTGGCGATGGAAGATTCGCTTAGTATTTTAAACAAACCGATCTGTGAAGAATTTTTTACGTGCGTACCGCCGCAGAATTCCATTGAGAAATCACCAAACTGAACCACGTTAACTTTATCTCCGTACTTATCGCCGAAGAACATTAACGCTCCCATTTTCTTCGCTTCATCAAAGGGAATGCTGAGATGATGGGTGAGTGGAATGTTTCTGCGTAGTTGTTCATTCACTAAAATTTCGATGTCGCGTAATTCTTCTTCGCTTACTTTGGCGAAGTGTGAAAAATCGAAACGAAGTTTGTCCTGTGCAACAAGAGAGCCTGCTTGATGAACGTGTGTACCGAGAATTTTTCTCATCGCTGCATGAAGAAAATGGGTAACCGAATGATTTCGCATAATATCCCAACGGCGTGTTTCATCAACTGATGCTAAAATCTCCGCACCGATAGACAAAAGAACTTCGACATCGTTTTCAACAACATGAATTATTTTATTCTCAACTTTTGTAACGTCAACAACTTGTAATTCATTTTGATTGAAAATGATTTTTCCCGTGTCGCCGGTTTGTCCGCCGGATTCAACATAAAAAGGAGTTTTATCAAGAATGATTAAATCATTTTCACCACCTTCTTTCAATCCGATGATCTTTGCTTGTGAAGAAAAATCTGTATAGCCGGTAAATTCAGTAAAATCTTTTTCTTGTTCTGTTATATTAAATGCAACAGATACATCTAAAGCTAGGTTAAAATTTACAGAAGCGAATTTATCTTTGGTTGCTTCGCGCCCTCTCTCTTTTTGTTGGTTCATCAATTCACTGAATCGAATTTCATCAATTGATAATCCTTGTTCACGTGCCATTACGCTTGTCAAATCAACGGGAAATCCATAAGTGTCATATAATTTAAAAACAGCTTCCCCATTTAATATTACTTCTTTCAAATTAAATTTCTTTAGAAAGCTATCATTTATTTCGTTGAAAAATATTGATTCGACTACTTTCCCAATTTTGTCTTCAATTATGATAAGTCGATCATGTTTCTCAAAATCATAATGCGCTGAAGATTTGAACGATGTCTGTTCATCAATAGCAAGTCTAATAGCTCTAGATGCAACCTGATTATATTCCTCAATTCCGCGATCCAGCGTAGAGTTAAAACTTTCTTCTTCACTTTTAATTATTTTTTTAATGTACTCTTGCTTCTCTTTTATTTCGGGGAAAACATCGCTCATCGTTTCAACCAAAACATCAACTAGCAAAAAGAGGAACGGTTCTTTCATATTTAATTTTCTTCCGTAACGGGAAGCGCGGCGTAAAATTCTGCGCAGAACGTAACCGCGTCCATCGTTGCCGGGAACAGCGCCATCTGCAATTGCAAATGTTAAGGTGCGGATGTGGTCTGCAATAACGCGCATGGGAATTTTATTTTCTTCTTTCTCATAAGCCACATCCGAAATTTCCGAAATGCGGTTTATCAACGGCATAAAAACATCGGTATCGTAGTTAGAATTTTTTTGTTGCATCACTGCACAGACGCGCTCAAAGCCCATTCCGGTATCAACATGTTTTGAAGGAAGGTCGTGAAGCTTGCCGTTTTCATCGCGGTTATATTGAATGAAAACGAGATTCCAAATTTCAATACATTCCGGCGTTCCGGCGTTTACATATTTCGGATTGTCGTAATCATCGGTAAGATTAATATGAATTTCAGAGCACGGACCGCACGGACCGGTTTCGCCCATTTCCCAAAAATTATCTTTCTCATCAAAGCGTAAAATGTGTGCGGGATTAATATCAGTTTTTGTTTTCCACAATTCAAACGATTCATCATCGGTTCTATAAACCGTAGCGAACAATCTTTCCTTCGGCAGTTTCCAAACTTCGGTGAGTAGTTCCCAAGCCCACGCGATCGCTTCGGTTTTGTAATAATCGCCAAACGACCAGTTGCCGAGCATTTCAAAAAAAGTGTGGTGGTAAGTATCGTGCCCGACTTCTTCCAGATCGTTGTGCTTGCCGCTTACGCGAATACATTTTTGTGTATCAGCGGCGCGGTTGTAATGGCGCGTTCCCGTGCCGAGAAAAACATCTTTAAACTGGTTCATTCCCGCATTGGTAAAGAGCAGCGTCGGGTCATCAAACGGAACAACCGGCGCGCTGTGAACAATTTTGTGCTGCTTACTTTCAAAAAAATCTAAAAACTGCTGACGTATTTGCTGTGAAGTCATATATCCTTTATTCTGAATTTTTAATGCGTAAAGATAACAAAAAAAGAAAAATGGCTTGACTTGTAAAAATTAATTTTCTAAGTTTGACCAAACAAAAAAGGAGCGCTTATGAGTCGGTTATTTTTTTCATTGGCATTGTTTTTCTTTTTCACTTCAATTTCTTTCTCGCAGTACTCAGATCCTAACTTACGCCGCGTTGGTTTTCTTAACGGAAATCGACTTTCCATTTCCTTTTACAATGATGGACAAATCTCCGGTTTTAATTCCGGAGTTGATATTCGTGGTAAATGGAAAGGGAACGACTACATTGGCGATATGATTCCTATGATCGGAGTTGAACTCCCAATCAAGGATTATAACAATGATGGAAAGGCAGATACAATCCATTCTGTTATTATTTCTCGCGGTCCAAGGAAAGGACAGGGAAATGAAAAAGACCCGACGACAAATGCATTTTGGGGATTTAATCCAAAACCCGGTTACTTGAATTCTTCTTTTGAAAAAATTCCAATGAGTAATGATCAATCTTCATGGCCCACGTTTTGGGCTGAACATCCCAATTGGGATTCTACTGTTTGGGATGGTTTGTACGGTAAAAACTTTTTTGCCGGAGGTTTAGAAACCTATTTTAGAATTGATGACAACGCAGACGAAGAAGTTTTTCAGCAATATGGTTTTTTACCCGACTCTATAAATTCAAACAGAAAAGGTTTGGGACTAAATATTGGCGTTCGTTATATACAGCCGACAGATTCAAATTTTAGTGATGTTATTTACAAAGTCTATGATATAAAAAACGAAGGAACAACTTCTTACAACAAAGTTTTTTATGGTGACATTATCGGTACGTTGGTCGGTGGTGATGGAGATTCAGGAGATGACTTAGGTTCGTTAGATAGCACAACAAGTACTGTTTACAGTTATGATGTTAATGGAATAGGCAATCATGGACAAGAAGTTGGAGTAATGAGTGAAACTTTAATTGAAGCACCAACAGACAATAAAATTGCCTCCTACAGTTTTTTTAATCAGCCTGCTTCTCCTGATATGAGTGATGATGAATTACTGTGGAGGAAATTATCTCCCGGCAGTTTCGATAAATATCCTTCAACACCAATGGACGGCGACATATTATGGGGAACGAACTATTTTTCATTAGCGCCGGGTGAAACAAAGAGAGTTGTTACGGTAATAGCTATGGGAGATAGCATTCCGCAAGTAGAGTCAAAAGTTCTGCTGGCAAAGGTTTTGTGGTTCCATAAATTCTGTAATTGCTACGATGATGTTTCGATAACAAATCTTAATTCTTATCCAACACTTAAAAACACGGAAACCATTACCTGGACATCGAAAATTCGTCCCTCATTCGTAGATGTTTATTTTAGTTCTGATGCCGGAGATACATGGAAAAGAATCGAGGAAAACATTAATAACGGTGAGGCTTACCAGTTTAACACTAAGAATTATAAAGACTGCGCTTTCGGCAAACTAAAGCTTGTGGGAAAGGATATCAATTACACTCCTTTTAGTCTTTCAGAGTCTCCTTACTTTATAATTGATAATGAAAAGAACGGAGTCCCGTTTGTAAAAATTCTTAATTATGAAGAATACAATGCGTCATCTTTAGTGGAAGATATTATTTCTGTCAAGTTAATGGTCGGTGATCCGGAAAGTAAGACACTCAAAGCAAAAGCATATTACACATTAACGAATGAATTGATCGAATCTTTTGATATTGATCCAACTTTTTCTACAACAAAAGAATTTAGCTTACGGAAATTCCGTAACGCAAACGCTACCGCGGTTAGGATAGAAATTAGCGACGACAGTTCTATGGTTTCGGCTATAACAAATACATTTAGTAAATCTTCCATAAGAACTCCGATCTCAAAAAATAATTATCAACTTATTTCCTGGTGGTCGGAGGCAAATATTGCAATCAATATTATTGACAGTGCAATGGTTACAGGGAATAGTTACTTACTTACATTCAATGATACTACAGGTCCTGGAGTTCTCGCCAATGTTTTTAACGAAACAACCAAACAAAATATTCTTTCACAAGCTCCGGTTCTTTCGGTTGTTGAAAATGTAATTTTTGACGGATTGAGTTTTAAAGCTGATCACTTTCTTACCGTACCGGATTCAAATCGAACCTCTTTAAGTTCGCCCAATCCGACTATTTTTTCTTTACTGATACGGTCCCTAAGTCTAGGAACCACTAAGAAATATTACAGTTATCCCAATCCCAATGACTACAAAATTGTTTTTTATAACAGTATTGTCGATACTTCTGTAAATGTTAAGGATATCGTTAATTCTAATTATACATTAAACACTCCTCCAATACCGATTAATTTTAAAATCGTAAATACGACTAATAATACAGAGTTGAAAGCTGGTGTTCTTAAGCTTGGAACAGTCAGTTCGAGTTTAAATATTTTTTTGGTAGAAAAAGTCGACAATATTGAAAGAGTTACTTGGAATATTGTAATAATGGCTGGTCAGGTCCAAACTTATCCAACCGGTGGCGACACTTTATATTTCTTCACCCATAAAGGACTTTCGATTAATGATTCGCTACGAATTTCTGGAAACTTGGTAAATGTTTTTACAGAAGAAATGAGTCCTTCCACATATCAGTTAATTCAAAATTATCCAAATCCGTTTAATCCTACGACGACGATTAGTTATAACTTGCCCAAGAGCGGGTTGGTAAATCTTGTTATTTACGATGTTCTCGGAAAAGAAATAAAAAGATTGGTTAGCGAATACAAACAAGCCGGTTCATACAAAATTAACTTTGATGCTTCTTCGTTGGCAAGTGGTGTTTACTTCTATTCTTTGCGTGCTAATGATTTTGTGTCTACCAAAAAAATGCTGCTGCTCAAGTAAAAATGGAATCTAACGTAGAGTTATTCCGTTAAAAGTCAAGAATAAATACTTGAGCTAAGTTATCTCAAGTATTTATTCTGAGAAGTTATATTCTCAAAAAGTTCATTGACATATTGAATACGTTTCCTTAAGTTTGAGATG
>JBAZBI010000034.1:0-17629 GCA_041671545.1 Ignavibacteriaceae bacterium | reverse complement strand
CCGGATTGAATAAGCCTGATAATCTTTCGAGTTCCATGTTAACTGAGAATGCTACTTTGATTGTCTTTACAGGAACAAAGATACATACATCTTCCCAGCATGCTGATGTTACATTTGGGCCACCAGCTACGGTTAATGTTCTGTTTCCTGTTGATTCCCATACATCCGGGCTATGTACGTATTTGAATACTAATGATTGTCCGGTTGTGAAGGTATCGAAAACACCTGTATAAACTGAATCACCATCAGGATCTTTCAATTCTGTAGCTTTGCCTGCCCAGTCATTAAAGTTTCCACGTACCCATACTGAATCCGTTGCTGCGAATGTTCCTCTTTTCATCTGAACACTCATGTTAACTTTGAATTCTACAGTTGGAGGGGTTGAAACATTAGCTCCGAACCATTCAAGTGATTTAACCAGAGGAGAAACCTTACTGAAACCAAACCAATAATATAATGGTCTTGAGTTAACAGAAAGAGGGTCCAAGCTCATGAAAACAACTTTGTTTCCGGCTGCTAAAGCTCTATGAGTAACGCATGGATAATTAGCTACAGTCGGGACTGTCACAATACCGCGACTTTCAACTTCAACATCAACAGCTTGTCCGGCTTGAACATCAAAACCGTCAATCCAGTTGTCTTGAACACTACTTCCTAATTCATAAGTAGGATCATAATTCAAGGAGTCAGTACCTAAAGTTGTGAATTTTGTAAATAAATCACCACCTAAGTCAGTACCTGTTTTTGCAAATAACCTGGAAGGGATTTTATGCCCAAATGCAGGTGTTGTACCTGCTCCATCAGGGTCAACATAGCTGATGTCATTCCAGCTATGAGCTAGACCAAGTATATCATATTCAAAATCTCCTGCTGCATAAGATACATCAGTATAACCATTTTTAGCACCTAAATATTCTTGACCGGCTAAGAAATAATTTCTGGTTGATTTTCCGGCTAACCATTCTTTAATTACGATTTCATTATAGTCAGCAGGTCCGGCAACACAAATTTCAAAAATATTGTCATAGTTATCTACAAGTATTTTTTCAAGTGGTCCGTATCCCCAGACATCATGAGGGAATTGATATGTGTCATAAGTTTTCATGCTATCAATGCCGAAATAATAATCTTGCGGGTAATCACCTTCGGAATATCCTAATGCCCCATTAAAAACTACCAGAGTTTTAATACCGGCAGTTGGTAAGAAGATTGAATAGGCAAAAGTTTTGGAATCAGTGACATTCCCATTGTTATCTGTAGCAGTTGCATAATAAACAACATATTGTCCAGGACTTTGTCCGGGGATATCTCCAGTATAATTAGGTTCTGATCCCGCCATAGTAACATCTGTGAATGTCTTACCTGAATCTAGACTGTAATGTAATACTGCTGAAGCAACACCGGCAGCACCACCAGGATTTTTATCAGTAATTTTTGCATGAACTGTTCTAACTCCTTGGTTAACAGTAGTCGTTAATTGCTCGAACGACTCAAATTCAGGAGGTACGTCGCCAACTAGATCAACTATAACGGCAAAATCCCATGCAAATTTTCTTGGCCACCATCCGGCTGTTTCAGGACCACCGTCAGGATCTACATTAGTGTTACCGTTAACATAGAATTTCCAACCATTTGTAAAAGGCATTGCTCCACCCCATATACCGAAACGGTCTACTGTGGCAGAACTTGTAAAATTTGTATTCGTGTTTTTAAGGGCGATTCCAAAAATTTCTCCTTTTGCAATGTTTGGTTCAGCAATGAGAGTCGTTGGAAACCACTGATAAGCATCAGGTGTAGTCTGTTTAACACCGGTCATCGGATTACCAGTACCGGCATCGCTCCAAATATCAGTTACATCGAAGGGTGATGCGGCTCCTGCTTGAATAGCTACCCATCCTCCGGTCGCATCCGGGTTAGTCGGAAAAGCTGTGATATTGTTATAGCCGTTTCCGGTCGCTTGATAATAACCAAATTGTTTTTCACCGGCTGCCATTAACTGCTCTTTTGTCCAAAGTACTCTAACAATTTTAATTTCAACATTTGGAGATGCTGGGTCATAACAACTGAAACCAACTTCTTTAATGATTAAATCTGTAGGAGCTTGGAACCATTGCATTAACCAATCTTGTCCAAAGGCACCAAAATTAGAACCCCAAACACTGGGCTCCTGAATAAGTGTATCAATAATCCCATTAACGCTCTTTGACAACGTGTGAGATTTAATTGCCTTGATCTGAACAGCGTGTTTACTTGGCTGAGCCCTCATAACTTCACGCCCATCAAAAGATTTAGTAACTTTTTCCAGAGTATTATCGGGTCTCAAAATCATTTTTTGTTGAGCAACGAGAAATACTTGTGCAAAAAGCACTAAGAAAAAAAACATTGAAAGTTTTCGAATCATAGCGATCTCCTTAGTATTGATGAATAAATAGAATTAAATAATTAAAAACTGCGAAACAATAAATTCCAGACGGAACAAATTAATTTCTTGTAACAGAATTACAAATTTTTTAAATGAATGTCAAGTTCTTTTTTCCGAACAAACTAAATTTTTACCGTATATACGTTGTTTATGCCTTCAATCGATGAAATAGTTTGTAAAACTGCTTTCTCTATTGATGAATCAACGTTAACAACAGTGATAGCTTCTTTACCAATTCCAAATCTTCCTAATGACAATCCTGCGATGTTAATTTTATTTTCAGCTAATATTTTCCCTACCTGCGCTAACATACCGGGCTTATCGATGTTGGAGTAGAATAACATTACTCCTTCAGGTTTTAATTCAAGATGGAATTTATCAATATCAACAATGCGTATTTCATTATTACCGAATACGGTTCCCGCTAAATATTTTTTTTCTGTTGAAGTAGAACATTCAACCGCAAGTAAGTTTGTGTAATCAGAATTTGCACCTGCATAAACTTCATCAACTATAACTCCCATTTCTTCCGCAAGAAACGGAGCGTTAATTAAATTGATTGTATCAGAAGAAAGCTTGGAGAGAAATCCCTTGATAACAGCGGACGAAATCAACTTGTGTGATTCACTCAACAGCGTTCCGTAAAAAGTAACTTTTATCTTTTTTAATTTACTTTGTAAGATTTGTGCATGCAGTGAACCAATATTTTCTGCCAAACGAACGTATGGAGCTAAATCAGGATTACCGAATGATTCAAGCGCCGCAGCATTTACAGCACCTCGTAAAACTTTATTTGTAAAGTACTCTACAATTTGTTCTGCAATTTGAATTGCAACTTTTTCCTGTGCTTCTCCTGTTGATGCGCCGAGATGCGGAGTAGTTACAACTTTCGGATGTTGAATTAACGGATGATCGAAAACCGGTGGTTCAGTAACATACACATCAAATGCAGCTCCGGAAACTTTACCGGAATTTAATGCTTCTACTAGATCATCCTCGTTTATAATTCCGCCGCGTGCGCAGTTGACAATTTTTACACCGTCTTTACATTTTGCAAGTGTTGCCGTACAAATAAGATTTTGTGTTTTTTCATCAAGCGGTACGTGAACTGTAATTATGTCTGATTGTGAAAACAGAGTTTCGAGATCAACTAATTTTACTCCGATCTTCGCAGCAGTTTCTTCAGCAAGAATCGGATCGTAGCCGATCGCATTCATTCCAAAGGCTTTCATGCGGATAGCAACTTCGCGTCCGATTTTTCCAAGACCGATAACACCTAAAGTTTTTCCATAAACTTCTGAGCCCTGGAATTTCTTTCTTTCCCACTTCCCTGCTTTTAGTGAAGCAGTTGCTTGCGGAATATTTCTGCACATCGAAAGGAGCAAAGAGATTGCATGCTCAGCAGTTGAGATTGTGTTCCCACCGGGCGTGTTCATTACGATAACACCTTTGCGTGTCGCGGCTTCCGAATCAATATTATCAACTCCGGTTCCAGCTCTACCGATAACTTCCATGTTATCCATCAGTTCAATTATATCAGCGGTTACTTTAGTATCGCTTCTTACAATTAATCCCTGGTAATCTTTTATAATTTTTTTTATTTCTTCCTTCGGCATTCCCGGTTGATAGGTAACATCGAAGCCTGCAGCGGTTAAAACTGCGACACTTTTTTTATCAACAGAATCCGTTATGAGTATTTTTTTCATTCTTATTTATATATCTACGTTATTATGAATTAAAGATTGGCATTAAGTTTTTGTACGAACTGTCCTTTTGGAACAGCCCCAATAATTGTATCAACAACTTTTCCCGCTTTGAAAATTAAAAGAGTCGGGATGCTTCTAATTCCAAATTGAGTTGCGGTTTGCGGATTGTTGTCAACATCCATTTTACCGATTTTAAATTTACCGTCATACTCTGTTGCGAGTTCTTCTACAATTGGTGCGATCATTCTGCACGGTCCGCACCATGTAGCCCAAAAATCAACGAGCACCGGTTTATCTGATTGAAGTACTTCTGCTGCAAAATTGTTATCTGTAATTTCTAATGGTTTCATTTTTATTCCTTTATTTTAATTTAAATAGTTTTTTAACGAATCGTTTTCGGGCTCACCTTGTCCTACGAAACTAACAATGTCTTCACCACCATCGGCGTTGATGATTCCTCCCGATATCCACTCACCGCCGTCATGGCAGAAAAGCGAAATGATTTTAGCGACTTGCTGGGGAGTTGTTAGTTTTCCGCGGGGATTTTTTCTTCTGGCAACTTCTATCATAGGAATATTGCCGGGAATTTTTCTTAACGCCGGTGTATCGGTTACACCAGCCATGATGGCGTTCACCGCCACTTCCATCGGTCCAAGTTCAACTGCAAGTTGGCGACAATGAGATTCCAATGCAGCTTTTGCGGCAGAGACAGCTCCGTAATAAGGAATTGTCGAATGTCCGCCGGAACTTGTCATTGCAAATATTCTAGCTTTATTAATCAATAACCCATTGCTCACCAAATCTTGAACCCAATAAATTAAAGAGTTCGCCATTACATCTATTGTCATTTCGATTTGTGCTTTAGTAATTTGTTGCTCTCCAGGTTTTGGAATTAACGGTTTTAATGTTCCGAATGCGAGTGAGTGCATGACAACTTTAACTTGTGGTTTCCCACCGGTCCGTTTTAATAGATCTTCGATTATTTCTTTTCGTTTTTCCTCATCGGCAGCGTTTACATTATAAAAGACTTGTTCAACTTTGAAGGATTCTATTTGGGCAATTATCCGCTCTACGTTCGGCATAGTTGCTTGTCTATCAAGATGAACGCCAATAATATTGTAGCCATCTTTTGCCAATTGTAAAGATGCAGCTTCGCCAAATCCCGATGACGCGCCCAAAATTACGGCCCAATATTTTTCGTTATTTATTTTACTCATTTAGCTCTCTTAAATTTTTTGTGGACTATCTTACGATTCAAATATAAGGAAAATTAAAAAATAGATAGCAACATAGACCCTTCTTTATTTCGCCTGCCTTGCCGTCAGTCCGGGAAGAAAATACAGCGATTCTTCCCCGAATAGCTTGTGAATTTCTTTTATAAACTTTTCCGTAATTTTTACTTGTAACGAGAGCCTGAAACCTTTATTTCCGATTTTTGCCGAACTCACTTCCAACAAAACTTGCACTTTGCCGGGATGTTTCTCCAAAATATTTTTTAATTCTTCTACTTTAGTTTCGGTATTGCCATTCTCTTCAACTACAATTTTAACAAATTTCGTTAACAATTCTCTTGTTTGTTCAATCGGAATCACTTCTTCTATATGAAGTTTAATTGCGTCACCGCTGCTTTCCGGTCTTCCTATCAACAAGACTGCGGCTTCAGGTTTGAGAAATTTACCATACTTTTCATAGGTCGAAGAAAACATGAGGCACTCGCACGATCCGGTAAAATCATCCAAAGTGAAGAACGCCATTGTTCCGCCGCGTTTATCTATCTTGGTGGTAAGTTCTGTAATTACGCCGCAAGCTTTTATATTGTTGATTTTTTCGATCTCTTCAGTTTCACCTAATCTTATGGTGGCAAAAGAATAATACTCAACTTCATATTTTCTTAGTGGATGACCGGTGACATAAAATCCGATAACTTCCCTTTCGCGTGCAAGTTTTTCATTCTCGCTCCAATCTTCAACATCAGGCAGTTCCGGTTCCGGAATATTGTGGTCGTCTTCGTCGCTGCTGAAAAGGCTGTTGAAACTTTTCGTTTTTAGCGAAGCAGCTTTCGAAGTATAAGCAAGTACTGATTCAACCGCTGCATAAAGTTGTGCGCGGTTTTTATTCAGTATATCGAAAGCGCCGACTAGAATTAATCCTTCCAATACTCTTTTATTTACAATACGGGAATCGTTCACCATGCAAAAATCGAAAAGCGATTTAAAATTTCTTCCGAGTTTTTCTTTAGCTTTTATAATTGATTCAACCGCACTTACACCTACATTTTTAATGGCGGAAAAGCCGAAACGGATTTTTCCTTTTTCCACGTTAAAAAATTTGGATGGTTTGTTAATGTCCGGTGGAAGCACATCAATTTTTAGTTTCCGGCAATCTTCTAAAAAGCTGGCAACTTTATTTTTGTCTCCAAATTCGTTCGTTAAGTTCGCCGCAAGAAATTCCGGTGTGTAATGAACTTTTAAATATGCCGTTTGATAAGCGACCACAGAATACGCCACCGCATGGCTTTTGTTAAACCCGTAGTTGGCAAACTTATCAATGTCATCAAAAATTTCAGTCGCAATTTTTTCACTGACATTATTTTTCTTTGCTCCTTCAACAAAAACTGTTTTCTGCTGTTTCATCGCAGCTAAATCTTTTTTACCCATGGCACGGCGAAGAATATCAGCTTGAGCAAGACTCATTCCCGCAACCTTATTTGCGAGTTGCATAACTTGTTCTTGATAAACGATGATGCCGTTTGTTTCTTTTAAAATTGATTCAAGTATCGGATGCTTGTACTCAATTTTTTTTCTGCCGTATTTCCGATCGATGAAGTCATCAATAAATTCCATCGGACCCGGACGGTAAAGAGCATTCATTGCCGTTAAATCTAAAATGGAACGGGGTTTCAGCTTTTTCAAATACTCACGCATCGGAGGAGATTCAAATTGAAATACGCCGGTCGTTTGTCCCTTGGAAAATAGTTGATACGTCGTTTCATCATCAAGCGGAATATCATCAATATTCAATTCAATGTTGTGATTTTTTTTTATCAACTTGAGCGTATCTTTGATGATCGTGAGCGTCCGAAGCCCGAGAAAATCCATTTTAAGCAGACCGTTATCTTCAAGCTCTTTCATGTTGAATTGCGTTACCAATTCCTCTTGTGCGTTGTAAGATGAAAGCGGAACAAAATCACTTACTGCGCCGGGTGCAATAACAACACCGGATGCATGCTTGGAAGCATTGCGGTTCATGCCTTCCAAAACTTTTGCATATTTTATTAAACTTTGGATCGATTCTTCTTTCGAATCCTTCACCCATTTTAATTCGGGTACTTCTTTCAAAGATTGTTCAATCGTATAAACTTTTCCAAATTTACTTGGAATAAGTTTGGTAATACCATTAATGGTTGCAATGGGAATACCAAGCACCCGCGCTACATCTTTTAAAACGGCTTTTGAGGAAAGACGGTTGAACGTAATAATTTGACTAACACATTCCGCGCCGTATTGTTTTTTTACATAGTCAATTACATCGCCGCGCTGATCGTCTGCAAGATCAACGTCAATATCGGGCATTGAGTTTCGTTCGGGATTTAAAAATCTTTCGAACAGCAAATCATATTTCAAAGGATCAACATTAGTGATGCCGAGTGAATAAGCTACAAGACTTCCGGCGGCGCTTCCTCTTCCCGGACCAACAGGAATATTTTCTCTTTTTGCCGCGTTAATAAAATCTTGTACAACCAAAAAATAGCCGGGGAAACCCATCGCATTTATGACCGATAATTCATATTCAAATCGGTCTTTAATTTCGGGTGTAATTTCTTTAAAACGATTATGCAATCCTTCTGTAGCAAGGAGTTCCAAATATTCATCTAAATTTTTTGCAGGTGAATCTTCGGGTATCGGAAAGACCGGAAAATGCTGTTGATCATAGTCGAAAATAAGATTTGTTTTTTCTTCTATCTCAAGAGTGTTCTCAATCGCCTGCGGAAGATGTTTGAAAAGGTCTTTCATTTCTTCCTGAGATTTGAAATAGATTTGATCGGTTCCGTAGCGAAGATTTTTATAATCCGCCGTACCGGATTTATCCGAAAGCATTAGCAGAATATTATGCGCGATGGAATCTTCTTTGTTAATATAGTGGCAGTCGTTTGTTGCAACTAATTTAATTGATAATTCTTTTGCAAGTTTCGGCATCTGCTCCAGCACGATAAGTTCTTTATCAATATTATGATCTTGAACTTCCAGGTAAAAATCATCGCCGAACAACTCTTTGAATTTTATGGCAACTTCTTTCGCTTTTTTGTAATCATTATTTGCAAGTGAAGAAGCAACAACTCCACCAACGCAAGCGGAAGTACAGATCAATCCTTCATGATATTTCTCTAACAACTCCATATCAACGCGCGGACGGTAATAAAATCCTTCCGAAAAACCGAGTGACGAAAGTTTCACTAGATTTTTATATCCCGTCATATTTTTTGCAAGTAGAATAAGATGGTTGTACGGTTTTTTCTTCTTGCCGGTTGATTCATCAATCTGCTTTCTCTCAAACCGCGAACTATCAACTACAACATATGCTTCCATCCCGATGATCGGTTTGATTCCGGCTTTTTTCGCTTTGCGATAAAATTCCGGAATGCCATACAATACCCCATGATCTGTTAAAGCTACTGCGTGCATACCGAATTTCTTCGCCGCGTTTAGTAAACTATCAACCGTACAAGCTCCGTCTTGCAAGCTGTAGTGCGTGTGATTATGTAAATGGATGAAATCTGACATTATTTTTTTTGTTGAAAGTATAAAAGGGGATTCTTTGGGGAATAAATTATAAAAAAGATTACTTAAAAAACAGTTGTAATTTTTTTTATTTTTTTTAACGGAAGGAACTTTAAATTAAATAATGAACACCGAACAAGGAACAACGAAGTTAGAAGGTTATAACTTCATCATTCCTTGATCAATATTCGATATTCATTTTCATGAAAATATTCTGTCCGTTTTACGCAGAATATTTTTGCTAACTATCTAAATTTCATTTTTTTTACGATTGCTACGCATCATATAACAACAATTCATTACTTTCGCCGTAATAATGGGCAATTGTTTTACTCGGATTAATATTTAAGAAAAATTCTTAGAACGAAAGCTCCAACAACCATCTAAAAGCAAAGGTTTTCTCATTCTTCATTGGTTTATTGATATAAAAAGGAAAATCTATTCTGATATATTGCAAATCAATGCCAATACCGAGATCATATTTTAATTCTCCAAATTTTTCATCCCAAACATTTCCAAAATCACTAAACATTTTTATCATACTCAAACCGGGAACGGGTATTTCAATATTTACCCCGAGACCATTTTTGCCTCTAAGGTGTTGACCAAGATACCCTCTTAAATTTGCATCTCCTTTTGTATGTAAATTTTCTTGTGTTGATATTTTATTATCCGGATCAACAAACCAATAGGCAAAACTTGTCGGTCTTACACTGCCGGATAAATAAACAGCTTCTTGTTGTGGTGAACTACCCCTCACTATTCCACCAAAAATTCTAAAATGAAACCAACGGTTTACAAATGGATCTATATTTTCAAGTTCCATAATTATCTTTGAATAGGAATAGTTACTCCCGAATACCCTTTGACCAATTTTAATATTAAGATGTTCTTTCTCCATAGCAAGTGATCTGCTAAGCAGTTGATCCCAATCAAATGATACATAGCTGGTTGTTCCCCTTTCATAATCTATTGGGTCATAATATGCTATGTCATAAATTTGCTCACGACCAACGGTTACATTTGCTATTGAATGTCTATTATGGTTTTCATCCTTTTCAAAAATGTAGTTTATAAACGCTCCGTAATTTTCACTTCCTCTAAAGTTGCTTAAATTCAATCCGGCTTCCCATCTGAAAGAAGGGACACTTATGATAGTTTTAAGATCAAGTTTGTACCCGATCCTTTTTGTCTCAAAACCGTAAAACAATCCGGCTCTCCACTCAACAGGAGTGATATTTCTTTTGAGCTTTTCGGGGCTGATAGGGTAAATATTAGTAGCCCACAAACCCATCCTGGCTTTATCTCTATGTCCAAAAGTAAAAGAAGGATAATAGAAATATTGGTCTTCGATTATGCTGTAATTTGAATAGAGAAGCGATATTTTATTTTTGCGCGGATAAATATTATTTGTTCTATCGGCGTCCAAAAGATACCAACTCGGATCAAGCTCGGTCTTAATTACTTCTTCTTTTGTAATTAATTCAAATGAAGCGCCATTGCTAACAAAATCATTTACTTTTCCGGTAAACTTTTCGCCGCTTTTTGTTGTTGCCGAAACTTCAAAAGGAACGGTTATTTCACCACGATTCTTTATATAAACCGTTGTTTTATAATCGCTGTTTGGCAGTTTTTCACTTGAAAAATCCAATAACTCATAATCTAAAGTTTTATTGGTATTGAGCCAATCGGTAATTTGATACTTTAGCTTTTTACCGCTCATCTTTTCTAATGAATTTACAAACTCATCCGCGGAAATAGAATTAATATTCTTGTCTTCTATTGTTTTTCTTATTACCAAATCAAACGTATCTCTGCCAACTTCAGTCGCAAGACTTCTTAGAAAATAAAATCCTTTGTAATATGCAGCCCATTGATAAAGGGAATTCTTTGTATCAGATAATTCGGATAGTGGTTTCTCTTCATACACACTATGGAATTGCAGTCTTGTAAATTCATTGTAGTTACCGTCAAAACCAAAATCCATAAAAAGAAATTTCTTCTTCAAGCCGCTAGCTTCTTTTTTAGTAATCCCAAGAAAGTCGCAATATGCATAGGCGGCATATTGAGCAAAAGATTCGTTCAAATAGTAATCCGGGAAAAACATTTTAAGATGTGGGAACCATTGATGAGCAACTTCGTGAACAATTGTAAAAAATCCTATATCATCAAGATTATCAATTAGCTGAGAACTTAGTAGGAATTGTCCACGTGGTGCGTAACCGCCACTTCTTTCTGTTTCAACAATTTTAAAGTCACTGAAAGGATATTGCCCGAATTTCTTTTGATAGTAATTGAGTGCCTTGCTAAATATTTCCACAAGAGTATCACTTTGGGCTTGATGTTCCGGGAAAAGGTAGCTGGTAATTTTCATTCCCTGATTATCGTATTCTTTGATTTTGTAAACAGCTGCGCTGATGCTTAAAAATTGCCCGTGTGTTTTTGAATAAAAATAAAAAGAACGCTTTCCATTGAATGTATCCACTTTTTCTAATTCACCTGAGCAAACTACATCCAAACTATCGGGAACCGTTATTTTTATGTTGAATGAAAATTTGTTGTTCTTAAGTTCAGTACTTGTATGGGGATAAAAATTTGATTCGGAAAGCAACCATGAACTTTTTGCGTTAATTGTGTTTGATAACCATCCTTTAGATGTCACTACATACTTTAACTTTATAACTAAACTATCATCTGAAATACATTTCATCCAAATAATTACTTTACCACCTTCTTTAGAAAAGATCAGATCATTTCCATTGTAATCTTTCACCGAACTGATGCTATCACAACTTAAAAAGAGTTCCAATTTTTCGGCGAAATTTTTGTTTGAGGATTTAATTGATACTTCAGCTTCTGCAATTAATTTATGCTCAACGGGCATTATTTCAAATTGCAAATTGTAGTGGGTTATTTCAAAACTCTGTGAATAAATCGGGGAATAAAAGGTAAGTAGGATTAATAGTAAAAATCCTTTAAATGAATAATTGCCTTTCATAAAATGAGTCCTCAATAATTGTTCTTATCCAACCATCTTTGAAGCTGCACAAATAACCGCCAAGTTTCCCAATTAATTCTTAGCTGTACAAAATTATTCAAACAATGTTTTAAAACCTAAACGTTAACCCTATTTTCCATGTGTCAAATGTTAAAGGAGAAGAGCTTTTGAAAGGCCAATTCATCTTCTCTTTTCTTAATTCATACATTGCAAATGAGACGGCATTCTTCAAAAAGAAATCTACAATCGGCGCCGCGTAGGGAGAGGAATGGAGAATTGATTTAACAAACCGGTCTGCCAATCCGTATCCGCCAAACTCAAGTAACATACTTCCGGCTTGTTTCCAGAAGAGGTAACGGGGAAAGATTACCGATCTTTCATATCCGCCATTTATGGAAAACACTGGAACGATACTGATTTCTATTCCTGCTTGAGTTGTCGTTCCAAATCTAAATGCTTTGTTATAAAGATTTAAGTTTGTTGAATCAGCAGAAGACGGAGTTGCTTCACTATTTTTAAAAGATATGTTAGACCAGACAAATGAATTTGAACTGTATGGAGAGATAAACATTCTGCCGATTTTGTAACTATATCCATAGGTTAATCCTAAACCGAATCTCCACATTTCGGGTGTGAGTTCAATTTTACTATTTGCATTCCCAAAATTCTGTGAAATCCCACTAATGAAAAACATCTTCTTGTTCAGTTTATAAATATGTGCGTTATATTTTCTTCTGTGCGAATATCCGATTCCAATTTCTGCGGATGGATTATTTTGAAGCGAACTTTTCAAAGATTTCCAGGCAAACTTGGGAGCGCCATAAAAGACCTCTATCATCGGGTCTTTTGAAAACTTAATGTAATTAAAGAGTCCAAAATCATCATAATCCTTCGAATCAAATTGTTCATCCGCTTCGGTTGAGTCTTCTTCTTGTGCAATTACCGGATAAGAAAAAACAATTGCAAGCATAACCAGAAAAGCAATCTTCTTTAACATAATTTCTCCTAATTAGATTTTTGTGTTAATGTGATATTAGCAGATTTAGTTTCTATGTTTATTTTCCCATTACCGGAACCGACTTTCCCGGAAGCTGTATTAGAACTGCTTGTCTTTTTAATATCAACCGGAAGATTCGATGAAATATTTCCATATTCGGCAGATAAATTTACCTCACCGGAATATCCGCCGGGCATTTCTACATTCACGTTTCCATAATCATTTTCAATATCTATTTCCGCCGGAACGGTAATGAGTTTTAAATCAACTTGACTTGACTGATTTTTTATAAAGATATTTTTTGAAGAGAGTTCGCGAACAAATACTTTTGAATAATTTGACTGAATATTCAAATTGCCGGTAATTTTTTCTCCATAAATATCAGCGGATGTTCCATCTATTTTTACCCCCCCTTTTATGTTCCGCAATTCCATTGGCGAATAATGACTCTCAATGATTAAATTGCCTGCAACGTTTTCAAGAACGAGTTTACCGCTTTGTCCTTTTATAAAAATATCTTTGGCGCTTTTCCCGGTAACCGATTTAATAGAAATAGTCGCATAATCTGCATCAACTTTTACGCCGTCAACTTCTTTAACGTAGATGGTTCCCCCCTGGTTACGAACATCAACAAAACCATTAATATTGTTTATCTGCAACGTTGAATAAGCTGATTTTATCGTGAGGTCACCACCAATCTCACTTATATTTTGTTTCCCCGATTTTGAGTTGATAAAAGTGTTTTGGGTAATTCCCTTTAAAACGATATTAGAATAATCTCCATCAATATTTAGTGAACCGGAAAGACCGTTAATATCAATGTCCGAGTTAATACTTTTTAGGATCAGATTGCCGGCACAATCTGTAATTTTTATTTTTCCGTAATTGTTCTTGATTTTATTTAGAAGATTACAATTCTTTACATCGATGGTGTTGCCCGTCCCGGATAATTCAACCGATCCTTTCATTTCTTCAAGAGAAATTGAACTGTAATGGAATCCGGATTTAAAAGAATTATTTCTCGGTACAAATATTTCCCCTTCAAGGTCAGTACTTTCATAAAAGAACATTCTGAATTTTATTCCGAGAAAAGATGACCAGGTGCTTTCGTTGCCGATTTTTTTTGATGAAATGCTAAGCGTGGAATCATTTTCGGAAGAAACAACATCAAACGATTTGATGACATTTTCTTCATATTCATCTTTTGAAGAAGAAAAGGTAAATTTTACCTTCACGTAAACTTCATCTTTATCCCATGATTTGATAATAATGTGCGCGCCGCCTAAACCCGCAATTTCTATCCTCTGATTCGGTTTAGCCGGAAAATGTTTTTCAACAACTTTGGTTCTTGCAAAAGAGGAAAAAGTTAAAGCAAAAATCAAGACCAAGTAAAGTGATAAGGTTTTCATATATCAATTTCTCCTTTATCGATAATTTCCTGCAGTACTTTCAGTTTGGCGGCATAAAGCTGGCGCAGACGTAATTGCTTTAACGGACTCAAATCCGTTGTTCCCGTTTCATTTTTTATTAGTGATATATTTTCATCCAAGTATTTTAATTGTTCCTCTTTCAAATTCACAAATGCTTTTACATTCTCGGACTTCTGCGAAGCAAGTTCAAATGAAGGAACTACTTTTTGAAATTCATGAATGGCAGATTGGTAAGCGTTGTCCAACTTTACTTCTTCCGGTTTCATATTGTAGAGTACATTTTTTGCGGTGGTAAAAACTCCGATAGAAGCAAAAATAAAAACGAAGGAAGCGGCCATACCATAATAGAAACTGCGCATATCACTTATATGAAAAAATGCTTTTTTGCGCGGATTAAGGTTCCGGTTAATTCCATTCCAGATTTCTTTTTGTTGTTTCTTTGTAGGACTATCATCATCCGAATAAAATTTAGATTTATCCATCATAATTATTTCTCCGATTCATTCCATTTATTCCGTAACCAAACTTTGGTGCGGGTTAAAATTGTTCGCGAAGCGCTTTCTTTAATGTTCAATATTTCACTTATCTCGGCGTGTGAGTAGCCTTCAACTTCGTAGAGAATAAATACCATCCGTTTAGCTTCGCTCAATTCCATCAGCCAATCCTTCATCACTAATTCCCATTGAAGATTGCTGTCTTCCAATTCAGCTTGGATTTCCACTTCATCCAAAGAAATATTTTTATTTGCATTAGCTTTTCTGAAATCCATCTTCATTTCGTTTATGGCAATTTTGAAAAGCCATGTTTTGAAAAGAGAGATGCCGTCAAATTGGCCAATATTTTCATAAGCTTTTATGAAAGCCCTCTGCACCCAGTCTTCAACTTTTGAACTATCAACAGAGAATTGCTTCATAAACATGAAAAGCGGCGATACATTGTTTTTGTAAAGCTCCTTAAAAGCATTATGGTCACCGCTTTTTATGCGCTTAATCAAATTTATTTCTTCAAGCATAAAGATTTATTTTGTTTGATTATTAGATGCTATGGAATAATAAAACGCTACAACAAAATTAAAGTTATTTTATTGATTTGAAGCTAATAGGGTAGAAAGGATATCTATAGAAAAGAGTCAAGATAAAATTTTGGCGTTGTCCAAAATTTTCAGTTGTTTTTTTCAAAATATCTTTTTGAAAAAAGAAAAAAAACTCTGTTTTTCCGCAGCCAAAAATTGAGAAATAATTCCAGCTACCTCCGGTGTTCTCAAGTATCCGTAAGATTTATGCGGATTCCGGTCTCCCAAATTGTAATAGTTATTCTTCACTAATTTGTCAATAACTCTTACTCCATTCGAGTTGCTTTTATAAATGTCCGAAAGCACATGTACCAGTGCAATCGGATCCTCCGGATCGCTTAAGTTATACCAATTCTTTTTAATGTTTTCCGGTACTCTTAATCTGTCTAGAAAATTATAGTTATGCTCGGATTCAATTTTCTTCATCACATATTTCTGCCCGAGCGGCGAGCCAAGCGTCACAAGTGTATCAATCGTAATTCCGCATGATTTATCCATCAAAGTATCGTGTGAAATCATAGAACCCATAGAATGAGCAATAAGTAAGATTTGTTTATGTCTATGTT
The DNA here is from genome assembly GCA_041671545.1 of Ignavibacteriaceae bacterium. Taxonomy (GTDB): domain Bacteria; phylum Bacteroidota; class Ignavibacteria; order Ignavibacteriales; family Ignavibacteriaceae; genus UBA1563. The sequence goes on along the minus strand of JBAZBI010000034.1, from coordinate 1,660 downwards.
TCTTTAAAACGGTAATTAATCGTTCCATCATCACTTCTTTTATCAGCCGTTTTTCTCCCTGATAATAAAAGTCGGCTAGAGAAAAATATGCTTCAAGTTCTTTCAAGTTGTAATGAATAAATAAGTCGGTTATCGTCGGGTATTCTAAAGACATTACCCCGTTGACGATCATTTTTTCATAATATTTTTCAAGATAATCAACAGCTTTTTTTCTTAGACTGGGAATTTCATCTGCGGGCAGGTTTTGTTCAGCAGCATATTTTTCTTTTTGATAAAGAGAGTTCTTATTATTGGAATCATCGGGAAGTAGCGGTTCTTTATTTAGAATATCTGCCCAGTAGACTAATTCAAAATCAAAAACTTGATTGGATAAATCAACTTTGCTTAATCCTTCGTGAATACTTTGTCTCCACCATTCCTTTAAAATATTCTTGGGAGGTTTATTCCCGATTCCGTGAATACCGATGATTACTTTAGACATATTTACTCTAAGTGTAAAATGATTAACTCTACATTCAGAAAATAACACTAATATGATAATTCGAGAAGCAAAAATAAAATAAAAACGAATTAGACTCTTCATTTTAATCCGAAATCAAAAATTGCTCTTCCCTGAAAGATAAAATTCGACTTCAATGATTATATTGTTCCCACGAAAAAAATATTTTTTTACAATAAAAGGTAAGAAGATTGACATTATTACAACGATCAAGTTGGGCAATTGCTGCCCGCCTAAGGCGGGTAGAGGAAAGTCCGAACTCCACAGAGCATAGTGCCGGATAACGTCCGGGCATCATCATTTTGATGACGGCAAGTACCACAGAAAAAATACCGCCCCGGTGTAAATCGGAGTAAGGGTGAAATGGCAGGGTAAGAGCCTACCGCTCTATAAGTAATTTTAGAGGTTCCAGAATTGGAAGTGACTCCCGACTTGTCGGGACGCCATCAAGGCAAACCCCACTTGGAGAAAGGTCAAATAGGAAAGTTTCCTCCCGGTTTCGATCGGGAGGACGAGGTTGCTCGCTTCGTTTAACTTTCGGGTAGACCGATCGAGGGTTGAAGTAATTCAACTCCCAGACAAATAATTGCCGTCCCGATTTACCTACCTGACGTCAGGCAGGTCGGGATTACAAAATTCGGCTTATAGACTTGATCGTTTATTTTGTCTCTTCTTTTATTAACATGATTGAAAAACGATGGAAATTAATAGAGGCTGCTGATCCCTACGAGATCGACTACCTGGCTGACTCTCTCAATATTTCCGAGATCTTGGCAAAACTACTCGTCCTCCGTGATATCAAAACTTTTTCAGAGGCAAAAAATTTTTTCCGCGCATCTTTAGACGACCTGCATGACCCGTTCTTGATGGATGGAATGGAGGCAGCAACACACCGAGTAATTGAAGCAGTTACCAATCAGGAAAAAATTCTTGTTTATGGAGATTATGACGTTGACGGGACTAGCTCTACAGCTATGCTGTTTATGTTTCTAAAAAAATTAAACGCAAATGTCGATTTCTTCATCCCGAATCGAGTAAAAGAAGGTTACGGAATTTCCGTTCAAGGAATTGATTATGCGAAAGACCGTAACGTAAAATTGTTGATCTCCGTTGATTGCGGCATTACGGCTATCGACGAAGTTGAGTATGCAAAAACTTTTG
>JBAZBI010000033.1:0-22348 GCA_041671545.1 Ignavibacteriaceae bacterium | reverse complement strand
CCTGACGGAAGGAAGAAACTCTACAACGGGTTCTAAGACCCAAGACGGGGACCTTCTCTTCCGTAAAGGAAACTATTTTATTCAATATTTCAAAGAACTTTTTTTATCACATTTAACATACAAGACGAGGCATGCCTCGTCTTTACTATCGTCTCGCAGTATCTAATTCTTCACATCACCCAATATTACGTACAACTTTTTCTGCAATAGTTTCCCCAATGCTTATCGATGCTGTCGCAGCAGGTGAAGGTGCGTTTAATACGTGCATCATTCTTTCCGCTTCGACCAGACAAAAATCATCCAGAAGATTTCCATTCCTATCTAATGCTTGAGCGCGTACTCCTGATCCACTTGGAAGAATATCTTCTTCTTGAATTTGCGGGACTAACTTCTGCAGCGCTTCGGCAAAAAGTTTTTTGCTGAAACTTCTTCTGAACTCATCAAATCCCATCCGGTAATATTTTTTTGCCATGATCCAGAAACCGCGGGAGAAAAAATAATCCGACATTTCCGGTAATGAAAAATCCATTTTCAAATACCCTTTTCGTCTGAAAGCTAACACCGCGTTCGGTCCTGCTTCAACTCCGCCGTTTATCATCCGCGTAAAATGAACACCGAGAAAAGGAAACCGCGGATCGGGAACGGGATAAATTAAATTCTTCACCAGATATTTTTTCTCTTCCTTAATTTCGTAATATTCGCCGCGGAACGGAATGATCTGCACTTCGGGATCAACGCCGCAAATCTTTGCAATCTTGTCAGAGTACAAACCTCCGCAATTAACCAAATAAGAAACAGAAAAAGTTTCTTTCGATGTTTCAATTATTAAACGGCTACCTTCTTTTTTTATACCACGAAATTTTGTGTCGAGAAGAATTTCTCCGTTCAGTTCTTTAATTTTTTTTGCGAATGCTTTGGTAACTTCGGTATAATTTACGATACCCGTTTCTCCAACAAACAGCGCATCAATTCCGGCTGCGTAAGGTTCGTAATCTTTTATTTCATCCTTTGGAATTCTTTTTAATTGAGTTAATCCATTTGCTCGCCCGCGACTTTCAAGTTCATCTAATTTTTTGCGTTCATTTTCATCTGTTGCCAGAACAAGTTTTCCGCATCGCTCATATTTTATTTCATTCTCCTCACAAAATTGGTACATCAAGTTTCTCCCTTTAACGCAATTCTGCGCCTTTAAAGAGCCGGGTTTATAATAAAGTCCCGAATGAATAACTCCGCTGTTGTTGCCCGTCTGGTGAGGCGCTAATGAGTTTTCTTCTTCAATTAATAGAAGTTTTAGTTGCGGTTTTTGCCGAAGGAGTTGCATCGCTGTTGCGGTTCCAACGATTCCTCCGCCGATAACAAGAATGTCGTAATTTTGCATAAAGGCTTTTGGATTGACTATTTAGAGAATAATGCATTATATTTGAAACAAAAATAAAGAAATTTTTATATTATCGGGGACCTCGATGTTTGGATTTTTGAAAATGGAAGAAGAAGAAAATATATTTATAGATTTTAAGCAAATACATTTCCTAAAAGAACGTAGAAGAAAAATCATTTTATACGTTGCGGGAGCTATTGCTTTTATTCTTCTTAATGTTGTGCTCTATCAATTGAGCGGATTTTAATCTTAAAAAAAAGCCCATCCCAAACCCTTCCCAAAGGGAAGAGCTTTAGCGCATCAATGGTGAGACATGAAGGGGATTTTTAGCTTACACAATTTTTGAAATATTTAAATGCAAAAAAGTAAAGTATATATTGAGACTTACGGCTGCCAGATGAATTTGGCAGATTCCGAAGTAGTTATGGGAATCCTAAATTCTCAAGGGTATGCAATTACACAAGAGGTTAAAGATGCCGACGTTATTTTACTGAATACTTGCAGTATCCGTGATAATGCCGAGCAAAGAATTTATGGAAGGTTGGGAAATCTTAAAGCTTTAAAAGATAAAAAACCTGCATTAGTTCTCGGAGTTCTCGGCTGTATGGCTGAGCGTTTACGGAAAGACTTAATCGAAGAAAAAAAAGTTGTTGATTTGGTCGTTGGTCCGGACGAATACAGACGTTTGCCTGAATTTATCGATGCAGCTTTTGGTGGAGAAAAAGGAATCGGTGTTAAACTTTCTCGTTCCGAAACTTACGACGACATTCTTCCTTTCCGAGAAGATGGTTTGCACGCATGGTTATCAGTTATGAGGGGTTGCGATAAATTCTGCTCTTTTTGCGTTGTTCCTTTTACCCGCGGAAGGGAACGGAGCAGAAGTCTTGAATCAATTGTAAGTGAAGTGAAGATGCTTTCCTCACGCGGTTTTCGTGAAGTCACTTTACTTGGACAAAATGTAAATTCTTATTTAGATGAAAAAAATGATTTTGCCGATTTACTTGCCGCTGTTGCCGCCGTCGACAAAAAAATGCGGGTTAGATTTTCAACTTCGCATCCACAGGACTTATCCGACAAACTCCTTTACACAATTGCTGAAAATGAAAATCTCTGTAACTACATTCATCTGCCGGTTCAGTCAGGTTCAAATAGAATTTTGGAATTGATGAATCGAACCTATACAATTGAACATTATCTTGGATTGATCGATAAAGCCAGAAAAATTATTCCGAATGTCTCCTTCTCTACAGATATTATCAGCGGTTTCCCGTCTGAAACATATGAAGATCATCTTGCAACGTTAGATGTGATGCAAAAAGTGAAATACGACGGCGCATATATGTTCAAATATTCGCCGCGTGAAGGAACAAAAGCTTTTAAAATGGATGATGATGTTGCTGAAGCGACTAAATCAAAACGTCTGCAGGAAATTATCGATCTGCAACAGCATATTTCTTTTGATGTGAATCAACAACTTTTAGGGAAAAATGAAATTGTTCTTGTGGAAGGTTCAAGTAAAAAATCAGAAGACTTTTTATCCGGAAGAACAGATGGGAATAAAGTAGTAGTTTTCCCTCGCCAGGAGAATATCAGCGAGGGAGACTACATTGAAGTTTCAATCAACCGCGCAACTTCCGGAACATTGTTTGGAACTGTAGTTTCGGTTATAAATAAAAAAGAATCTTCGGCTGTCCGATTGGCATGCTAACAGAGAATAGTGATAAATGTTAAAAGCAATAAAAAATTTTATCTTCTTTACTTCACTTCTTTTCTTTTTCAGTGAAAAATCTTTTTCACAAGAATACAATATTATTCCTCTTCTAAAAAAAGTTGAAGAAGGAAAAAGCGGAGAGGTGAAAGAGGAACTTCAGCCTTTAATTAAGCGCAATCCGGGAGATCCATCTCTGCTTTTCTTGTCTGCTTTGCTCACGGAAGACGGGGCAAAAGCGAATGATAAATATTTAAAAATTGTAAAAACATTTCCCAAATCAAAATATGCCGATGCGGCGCTTTTTAGAATTTACAGCTACTATACTGCAATCGGTGATGAAAAAGAAGCGGCAATCTATCATAATAAATTAAAAACAGAATATCCGAAATCAAACTATCTTCCTTCGACTGCAAAAGTAGCAGTTGAAAATTCCGATGAAATTAAAGCTCCGAAAGCACCTCCTAAAAAAAATGAAGATTATCGTTTCACGATTCAAGTTGGTGCATTCAGCGACGCAAAAAACTCTGAAGCCTTAAAAATTGAACTTGAAGATTCCGGTTATGAAGTAAATATGACAGAAAAAAATGTTGCCGGAACAATTTTTAATGTTTTGTATCTCGGCAAGTTTGAGGATAAAAAATCAGCCGAAATAATTCTCGAAAAAGTAAATAACGATTTTCAACTCAACGGCAGAGTTGTTCCGAAAGAAAAATAATCAGCAGGAAGTTGAGTTGCAGATTATCGGAACAAGTTCAGTTAAAATTTCTCAAAACATCACCTTCTTACTTTACACAACCAATTTATTTCTTATTTTTGCAGAAGTAAACTCCTTATAAATGATGACTATAGAACAACTACAAAAAAAATTCGGAATCGTCGGAAAGTCAAAAGAAATTCATGACTTGATGGATATCATCATTCAAGTTGCGACTTCCGATATCTCTGTTTTAATTTTTGGCGAAAGCGGAGTAGGAAAAGAAGTTTTTGCACGGGCAATTCATAGCGCCAGCCGGCGTGAAGAAAAACCATTGATAAGTGTAAACTGTGGCGCTATTCCGGAAGGAATTTTGGAAAGTGAATTGTTTGGTCACACCAAAGGTTCATTTACCGGCGCAACCGATGCGCGCAAAGGATATTTTGAACTTGCCAACGGCGGAACTTTATTCCTTGATGAAATTGCCGAAATGCCGATTACCACACAAGTAAAACTTCTTAGGGCAATCGAAACGAAAGAGTTTATGCGCATTGGGGCGGAGACACTTACCAAGGTTGATGTTCGTTTTCTTGCTGCAACCAATAAAGATCTGCAAAACGAAGTTGATGCAAAAAGATTTAGGGAAGATTTATTTTTCCGATTAAAAGCAGTAACGATTCACATTCCGCCTCTCCGGAAAAGAAAAATCGATATTTTTGAATTAGTTCATTTCTTTGCAGATAAATTTGCCGAAGAAAATAAAACCGCTAAACCGGTTTTTTCAGACGAAGCTTTAGATTATTTGCACGATTATCCGTGGCCAGGCAATGTACGCGAATTAAAAAACGCGGTTGAAACTTCAATAGCGCTTACAAAAAATGCCAGGATAACAAAAGAGATTTTCGAGCAAATTATTCCAACCCCGAAGTTGGGAACTTCGATGAACTTTCCCGTTGTTACCCGAAAAAGTTCAGAAGAGGTTGAAAGGGAATTCATTTATCGCGCCCTCTTTGAACTGAAGAAAGACATCCTCGACATAAAAGAAATTCTATTACAAAAAGAAAAAGAAAATCTTGAAATAAAAGAGGAGCCAGATGTGGTTCAAAGTTTTGATGAAGCGAGCAAAAAAGCGGTTATCCTTGCTCTTGAAAAAGCAAAAGGAAATAAAAGAATTGCATCTGAAATACTGGGGATCAGCGAGCGAACGTTATACCGAAAAATAAAAGAGTATCACCTTTAAAAAGTTGGCGAAAAGTGAAAAAAACAGATAATTTTTACAAATCAGGATCGTTTCTAAAACCGTTCATTTTGTTGTTTCTCATCGGAATATTCAGTAATTTTGCGGGGTGTTTCGGATGCCCTTATTCATTTTCCGGAGCTTCTGTTGCTCCACATCTTAAAACCATTGCAATTCCTTTTGCCGAAGACCGAAGCGGTTCAGGTGAACCTGGATTGAGAGAACTACTTACTGAAAAATTAACTCAAAAATTTATAGACGATAATAATCTGCAAATTTCTGAAAAAAGCAACGCCGATGCGCTTCTTGAAGTAGTAATTCTGCCGATCTCTGATGTTCCTGCAATTGTTTCTGCCGGTGAAAATGTTGCATCAAGAAGATTGACGATTACGGTGAAAGTTACTTTCAAAGATTTGGTAAAAAGACGAACCGTTTTTGAAAAACAATTCTCTAACTATGGTGATTATTCAGGTGGAATTTCGGAAAGAACTGCAGGCATTCAAGAAGCAATTAATAAAATAAGTGATGATATTCTGTTAGATACGGTGTCAGGTTGGTAATTTAATTTATAGGAGAAGTTATGGATGAGATAGTACTTATCTCATATTTCGTTTCATTGTTCATCTTATTTGTGTTTAGTAGTCACGGATTTTTTATGATCTACTATTACAACAAATACAAAAACGTTAAGCCTGCGGCTAATGTTGATATTAACCCCGATACAAAGGTTACTATTCAACTTCCGTTGTATAATGAATTGTATGTAGTTGAACGTTTAATTGATTCTGTCTGTGAAATTGATTTTCCAAAAGATAGAATGGAAATTCAAGTGCTGGACGATTCAACCGATGAGACCGTAAATTTAGTAGCTCGCAAGGTTGCCGAAAAGGTAGCGCTCGGATTCAACATTCTTCACGTGCGTAGAGAGTTGCGCGAAGGGTTTAAAGCCGGAGCGTTAAAAGAAGGAATGAAAACCGCTACAGGCGAATACATTGCTATTTTTGATGCTGATTTTATTCCCGCAAAAGATTTTTTAAAGAAAACCCTTTCTCATTTCACCGATGAGAAAATCGGGATGGTACAAACCCGCTGGGAACACCTTAACGGCGATTATTCAATTTTAACTAAAGCTCAAGCATTAGCTCTCGATGGACATTTTGTTATCGAACAGAATGTAAGAAACAAAGCCGGATTCTTCATCAACTTCAATGGAACCGGCGGTATCTGGAGAAGAAGCTGTATTGAAGACGCCGGTAACTGGCATGCAGATACGTTAACAGAAGATTTAGATTTAAGTTATCGCGCACAATTAAAAGGATGGAGATTCGTCTTCCTTCGCGATGAAACTTCTCCTGCAGAATTACCATCAGAAATTAATGCGTTAAAAGCTCAGCAATTCCGCTGGACAAAAGGCGCAATTGAAACCGCGAAGAAAATTCTTCCATTAGTTCTTAAATCAAAATTACCGTTGAGAGTAAAACTTCAAGCCACTTTTCATTTAACAAATAACCTGGCGTTCCCGTTTATTCTTTTAGCTGCGATCCTGAATGTTCCTTTAATCTTTATTAAGAACAGCGGTTCGCACGAAGCTTATTTTGCAGTGATGTCAATCTTCATTCTTGCGTTCATCGGTTCTTTTATGTTTTATCTCTATTCACAAAAAGATATTAGAACTGACTGGCGGAAAAAGATCGTACTTTTCCCACTGTTTATGGCGGGAAGTATGGGCTTTGCGGTTAATAATTCACGCGCGGTTATTGAAGGATTGTTGAGCCGCAAAAGTGAATTTGTAAGAACTCCGAAGTTTAAAGTAGTCAATCAAAAAGATTCATGGTCGAACAACAAATACGTGAACAAAAAATTAGAACCATCGGTAATTGTAGAATTGATTATGGCTCTTTACTGTTTAGTTGGAATCGGCTCATCAATTTACTTTTTAGAAATTGCTGCAATTCCGTTCCAGTTGTTATTCTTCATCGGATTTTCTTTCGTCTCGGTAACGTCCATCAGACATGCCTATTCTAAAAAATAGGTTTTAAAGTGGGAAAGACCGCAAAGAATATTTTCGACGAAAAAGTAAGTTTAATTTACGAGTATAATAAAAAATCTCCGTTGTTTGTCAGAGAGGCAAACACGGAGATTTTTGTTAATAACGTAGAGAAAGCCGTTGAAATATTAACTCAGGGTCTTCGTCTTTTTCCCAACTATCCAACTGCTCACATAGTGCTCGCTAAGGCTTTAACAATGCTTGGCCAGTATGACGAAGCGTTAGCTTCCTTTAAAAAAGGATGCGGACTGATCAACTCGGAAACCTCGTATAATTTTTTTGCCGAAGAAGTTGCCGCAAGCAAAAAACTTCGCTCGGCTTTCGGAAAAATTCCTCCACGCCAACCTTTTACTTTTGAAAATGGTTTTGACGAAGAAAAAAGCGCTGCGGATGTTTATGATTCCGAACCATTGATAGTAGAAAATAATTTTGAAGACAGGCTTGATGAAATTGCAGAACAAATAGCGGCGATAAAAATGCCTCCGCCCTCACATCAAACACGAGAAATCGAAAAGGATTCCGACTTTCCTTCCGAGGTAAAAATAGCTTCTGAAACGCTTGCAAAAATTTATGTCGCTCAGGGCGAATTCAATGAAGCTATTGATATGTACAAGCGTTTGATTCCCAAAAATCCGGCAAAAAAAGAATACTTCCTTACACGAATTTCTGAACTTCAAGCCAAGTATAACCTTGACTAACTTCAAAGTTTCACTTTTTATTTTGCTATGAACGTCAAGCAATTCCAAAAATTACCAAAAAAGTTTTACCAACACGATTCTCTTTACGTAGCTGAAAAACTTCCCGGAAAATATCTTGTAAGAAGAGAAAATCAAAAATATTTAGCTGGTAAAATAGTTGAAGTTGAAGCTTACACAGAAAAGGATGATGAGGCGTCTCATTCGTTTAACGGTATAACAAAAAGAAACGAATTGATGTTCGCTTCCGGCGGGAAATTGTACGTTTACTTTATTTACGGAAATCATTTTTGCTGCAACGTTGTGTGCGATAAAGAAGGGATCGGTTCGGCAGTATTAATCCGCGCGCTTGAACCGGTTGAAGGAATCGAATTAATGACGCAAAGAAGATTTCATAACAGTGAAGTTACGCGGAAAGAATTCTTAAATTTGACCAACGGTCCGGGAAAAATTTGCAAAGCATTTGGTATTTCAAAACTTGAGAACGGAACAGATCTCTGCGGCGATGATATTTTTCTTACGGAAGGAGAGAAAGTTCCGAAAAAAAATATTGTATGTACTTCAAGAATTGGAATAAAAAAATCAAAAGATTTACCCCGGCGATTTTATATAAAAGATAATTCTTTTGTTTCTAAAAGATGATCCATCCTAAAAACATATTGTTAGTCCGCACCGACCGAATTGGTGATGTAGTTCTTTCGCTTCCGCTCGCGCAGGCAATTAAAAATAAATATCCCGATTGTAAAGTCACCTTTCTAGTAAAAAACTACACAGTTGATTTAGTAAAAAATCATCCTTTCATTGATGATGTAATTACGCTTGATGAAGTAGATAATGCTCCAACGCTGGTATCAAATGTGCGGAAAATAAAATCAAAAAGATTTGATAGCTGCATCGTCGTTTATCCAACATTCAGAATAGCGTTCATATTGTTTCTTACCGGAATAAAAAACCGCATCGGAACGGGATACCGATCCTATTCTTTCTTCTTTACAAAAAAAATTTATGAACATCGCAAATATGCCGAACGCCATGAACTGCAATACAATTTGAATCTGCTAAAAGTTTTTGGAATAGATAAGCAATTAACTTTTGGTGAAGCGGATTTTCATCTTCAAATCAGTGAAGAAGCGAAGCGCGAGGTTCAAAAGTTTTTTATCGAAAATAAGATTGACGACTCGAAACCACTCGTCATTGTGCATCCGGGCAGTGGCGGTAGCGCCGTTGATTTGCCATTGAACAAAATGAAACAATTAGTGGAAAGACTTTTAACTTTGGATTTTAAAATTTTGATTACAGGCGCCGCCGGTGAAAAAGAAATTTGCCAATCGCTTGTTGTGGATGATAGAACCATAGATGTTGCCGGATTTTTTTCGCTCCCTTCGCTAATTGCTTTAATTGAGCGATCGGCAATCTTTATTTCAAATTCAACCGGACCTTTGCATATTGCGGCTGCTTTAAAAAAATATGTTGTCGGATTTTATCCTAAGATCGATGCTTGTTCGGTGCGCCGCTGGGGACCGTTCACCGAAAAAAAAACTATCTTCGAACCGACGATAAATTGTACCAATTGTACCCGCGAACAATGCGAAAAATTAAACTGCATGGCTTCAATTTCAATTGATGAGGTTTTTGCCGAAATCAAAAAAAATTATATGTTGCTTCAAAAGAACGGAGACTTTTAATGAAAAAATTTCTTTTCCCGATTCTGTTAGGACCTTTGTTATTCCTTCTAATTAACGCGAAGCTTTTTGGACAGAACTCAGGAACTGATTTCAGAAAAATTGAGAATAAAGCTTTTAAAGTTGGTGAAAAATTAACCTTCGACGTAAAGTACGGTTTTGTAACTGCCGGTGTGGCTACTATGCGGATCCCGGAAATAAAAAAAATTACAGGAAGAGATACTTACAAAGTTTTATTCGAAGTGAATTCCGTTCCCAATTTTGATTGGATTTATAAAGTGCGAGACCGCTACGAAACATATATTGATGTGGAGGGAATCTTCCCCTGGCGTTTTGAGCAGCATATCCGTGAAGGAAATTATTCGAGAGATTTCTCCGCTTTTTTCGATCAGCGAAAAGGGAAGGCAAAAACTTCCGGCGGATCGTATGATATTCCAAAATATGTGAACGATATTATTTCGGCTTTTTATTTAGCGCGAACATTCAATTACACGAAAATGAAAACCGGTGAGAAAGTACATCTTCAAAATTTCTATAAAGATAAAGTGTACGATTTAGATGTCCGTTTTCTTGGAAAAGAAAGAATTACCGTCGGCGCCGGAACGTTTGATTGCGTAATGGTTGAACCGTTAGTGCAAGAAGGGGGATTATTCAAAAGCGAAGGAACGATTGTAATTTGGCTTACCAATGATGAATTGAAAGTTCCCGTTAAAGTAAAAACAAGAGTGATTGTTGGAGCAATTGACGCTGAATTGAGCGCCTATGAGGGATTGAATGGAAAAATTCAGGCAAAGAAGTAAATGATGGATAACCTAAATAATCAGGACCCATTAAATAATTCTTCAAATACTTCTCATCCAGAAAAATTAATTGAAGATGTTAAACCTGAATTAACCCCCAAAATATCTCCTGTTAAAGCTGGTTTGATTGGATTAGCTGGTGGATTTTTCTTTTATCAAATTTTCGGCGGTTTGCTTACTGTTTTAATTTTTGGACTCAATTTTGAAAAAGCTGACCCGAATGCTCTTCGCTTGATAACAATGGCGGGTCAAGTTCTTTTCATTCTCTTACCTGCATTGATCTTTTCTAAAATTATTTATGAAGATGTTACAAGGGTTATCCGCTTTCGCTCTGCTCCTTGGATAGAAATCGGATTGTTTACGGTGGGGATTATAGCGTTAACTCCCATTCTTCAAAATTATTTGTACATACAAAATTACTTTTTTGATCAACTTGCAAAACAGAATGGATTTGTTCAGATGATTAAAGAATCGCTCGATTCTTTGGATAAGTTGGTTGAAAGTTCATACGGGAGTCTCTTAAAAATAAACTCAACAATGGATGGAGCCATAGTTATTGCAGTTGTTGCAATTACCCCTGCGGTTTGTGAAGAAGTCATGTTTCGTGGTTATATCCAAAAAAGTTTTGAGCTAAAGTTTAAACCATTTCTTGGCGCTTTGATCACTGCAATATTTTTTGGGATTTATCACTTCAATCCATACGCATTTCTACCGCTTACCGCACTTGGTTTCTACCTTGGTTATTCAGCTTATAAAAGTAATTCGATCCTTGTCCCGGTGGTACTTCATTTTATTAATAATTTATCTGCTGTGGTTTTGTTTATGGTTTTGGGAGATTCAGAACTTGAGCAAAGCAAAGCGATCAGTTCAGCTGAATTAACTCCGACATTGATTTCCTTATCCTACCAAATAATTTTATTCGTGATTGTTATAGTTGGAATCCAATATTATTATCGTAACAAAAAGCGGATTGTTGCCGCTTCAATGAAGTAGGTAAGCATGGCGTATTGCCCGAATTGTAAAACAGAATTTGAAACTTCGGATAAAAATTGCAACGAATGCGGTGGTGAGTTAATCGCATCTCCGGAAGTAGAACTTTCCTGGAATGAAGATGATTTTACGCTGTTGACTCTCTGTACTCAAATGTACGAGGCTGAAATTATTAAAGCCAATTTGGAAAGTTCAGACATTGATGCATTCATTTTATCTCAGCAGGATAGTAATTATCCTTTTCTTGGAAACGCTTCGGCAATAAAAATATTTGTTAGAAAAGAAGATGAAGTTTCAGCCCGCGAGTATTTAGAAAATATAAATCAGCAAACTCATTCAACAGACGAGGACTAACCGTGTCAAATACGTTTGTAAGAACATTAATCTCTGTGTTATTTATTCCTTTAATTCTTGCCATCTGTCTTTTTGGAAAATATTTCTTCCTCGGATTTGCATTGGTTATCGGTATCTTAGCTTACTATGAATTTATTTCTATGGCGAAAAAGAAGGAAGTTGCCGGATCGTTCATTATAGGGATACCGGCGGTGTTGCTTCTTATTCTGAACGCATATTTTAACGTTGCCGACTTTTCTCTTCTCGTCTTTCTGATTGTTTTCGTTTCACTTTTACACGAACTTTTTAGAAATGAAAAGTCAGCGATCTTGAATCTTGGAGCTTCTTTTCTCGGAATTTTTTATATCGGATTGTTCGTCAGCGCTTTAGTTATGCTTCGAGAATATTTTATCGATTACCAGCACGGTGCAATGGTAATAATTTCGATGCTTGCAACAATTTGGATTTGCGATTCTGCCGCTTACTTTTTCGGATTGTCTTTCGGAAAACATAGACTGTTTTTGCGTGTAAGTCCTAAAAAAAGTTGGGAAGGCGCGATTGCCGGATTTGTTTTTTCTATTTTAACTATGCTCGCAGCAAAATTATTGGTGGTTGATTTTTTAACATGGCAGAACGTAATCATCATCGGATTTATTTTGGGAACGGTTGGACAAATTGGAGATTTAATTGAGTCCCTTTTAAAAAGAGATGCCGGTGTAAAAGATTCATCAAATTTAATTCCCGGGCACGGCGGAATTTTTGACAGATTCGATTCATTAATTTATTCTGTGCCGATCGTTTTTCTTTATATCAAATATTTTATTCCCCGGTAAAAATTCTAAATGGCAAAACAAAATAAAGTTAGTGTAATCACTTTAGGATGCTCAAAAAATACGGTTGATTCCGAACGCTTGATGCGTCAACTTAAAGCGAACAATTTTAAACTTCAAGACGATCCGAATGAGGTTGATACGGTTATTATCAACACGTGTGGATTTATTGAAGCTGCAAAAGAAGAATCGATAAATACGATTCTTAATGCCATCGCTTTAAAGAATGAAGGGAAAATTAGAAAAGTTATCGTAGCAGGTTGTTTATCGGAACGTTATAAAGATGACCTTCAAAAAGAAATTCCCGAAGTTGATGTTTTTTTCGGCACAGAAAATTATGAAGGAATTATAAAAGAAATTGGCGGCGAATTAAAGCGCGAATTGCTTGGCGAAAGATTGCTGACAACTCCTTCGCACACGGCATATTTGAAAATTTCCGAAGGCTGCGACAACCCCTGTTCTTTTTGCGCAATTCCGTTGATGAGAGGAAAACACCAGACCAAATCGATTGAAGAACTTGTGCGGGAAGCAGAATTCCTCGCAAAGAATCATACAAAGGAATTGATTTTGATTGGGCAAGACACAACAGATTACGGAAAGGATCTTTATCAAAAAAGAAATCTTGCCGAACTTATCAACCGATTAAGCGAGATTGAAGGAATTGAATGGATCCGCTTGATGTACGTTTATCCTTCCCATTTCCCTGAAGACCTTATGGAAGTTATGGCGAACAATCCGAAAGTTTGTAAATACATCGATATACCGCTTCAACATATTTCCGACGATGTTTTGCGTTCGATGAGAAGAGGAATAACCAAGCGTAGAACGGTTGAAATGCTGAATCAACTTCGTAAAAAAATTCCCGGTGTAACAATTCGCACCACCTTCATCGTTGGATATCCGAATGAAACGAAAGAACATTTTACCGAACTTTGTAAATTTGTAAAAGAATTTAAGTTTGATAGGATCGGAGTTTTTACTTATTCGGTTGAAGAAAACACTCCAAGTTATCTTTTAGGTGATCCGGTTTCGGAAAAGGAAAAACTCCGTAGAAAAAATACATTGATGGAGATTCAGCAATCCATTTCGCACGAAAAAAATCTTTCACTTGTTGGAAAAGAGTTGAGGATTGTTGTTGAAGGTAGAGAAGGAGATTATTATATTGGCAGAAGTTATAGAGACACTCCTGAAGTTGACGGTGAAGTTTTAATTCCCGTTAAAAATAAAACATTGAAAGAAGGAAGATTCTATAACGCAACCATTTATGATTGTAACGAGTATGATCTTTACGCTAATGTTTAACGGTGGAAATATGAATCCTTTAAAAATTGTTTTGGCTATATTCGTAAGTTTTCAAATATTTGCGCAGGTCGAACAGTCTTCCGATGCTTACAACAAATTAGGTTTACCGGCATTTTATTATGAGATTCTCAACTACAAAAGCGATAACCCCACCACAACACGCGTCGATGTTTTTATCCAGGTTCCGTTCAATTCTCTTCAATTTATTAAAGATGGTACAGGATTTAAAGCTGAATACACCGTTACAGTTTCTGTTTATGATAAGGAGAAAGAAACACTCCTTACCGAAAAACTTTGGAGTGAAAAAATTTCTTCACAAGAATTTGACCAGACTCATTCTCGTTCAAATTTTAATTTAAGTTTGAAATCATTTTCGCTTGCACCTGGTGAGTATGTTTTCGTTATTTCCGTTGAAGATAAAGACTCCAGAAAAAAGAGTTTTTATGAAGTGAACTTTAAAGTAAAAGAATTTGAATCAAGGATTGATGTAAGTGATATTTTGTTTGTCGGTAACAAAATGATGGTGAGCGGAAAGGAAAAAATCTTTCCGAATATTTCAAAAATGATCTCTACTGCTGAAGGGAAATTATCAGTTTACGCCGAAGTTTATTCGGATTCCGCCACGCCTGTGTTGTTGAAGTATTACATTTCTACAAAGGATAAGAAGGCGATCGTTGAAAAAACTTCCGAGAGAGATTTGCAGAAGGGGATCAATAGAATCTCTTTGGAAACCGACAGTCTCGCACTTCCGCTTGATAATTATGTCTTTACTCTTGCGATCGATGATCTGAATTCATCACTCAAAGTTACCTCCAGTAAAGGATTCTTCTCACGGATTGAAGGTGTTCCTCCCACCATCACAAACGTTGACAAAGCCATTTCTCAATTGATTTATCTCGCAACTACTTCTGAACTTGATTCGATTAAGGAAGGGAAAACCGGTGAAGAGAAACTTGATAGGTTCTTAAATTTTTGGAAAGCGAAAGACCCTAATAAATCCACACCTGAGAATGAAGCGTTCAACGAATATTACCGCCGTGTAGAATATGCCAACGCCCACTTCACACACTACACAGAAGGTTGGAAATCGGATATGGGGATGGTATATATTATTCTCGGCGCGCCAAATTCGGTTGACCGACATCCGTTTGAATATGATTCCAAGCCGTATGAAGTTTGGGAGTATTACCAGATTAATAGACAATTCATTTTTGTTGATAACACGGGGTTTGGAGATTACCGTTTGACGACACCATTCTACAACGATCTGGAACGGTACCGGTAAAAAATATGATCCTGACAGTTACCATAAATCCGCTGTTGGAAATTTGTCTCAACCACAGAAGCGTTTCCTTCAATGCTGAGAACAGAAATGGAAAACTTTTGTACCGCGCGGGCGGAAAAGGCATTAACGTTAACCGCCAACTAAAATATTTAGAGACAAAAAGTTTTGGATTTACCTTTGCCGGTGGAGCTAACGGAAAAATTTTTCGTTCGGTGTTAGAGAAAGAAGAACTCCAGTTTTCTTTCATCAAAACTGAAAGCGAAACAAGAATTGCATCGGTTATAACGGATGAATCAAACAAATCTGTTTCAACATATTTTCAAGAAAATACTATTGTTAGTGAAGCAGAGGCGAGTGAGTTTAAATTAAAACTTGATAAGATGATCCAGAATTGTGAGATTGTTGTATTCTCCGGTTCTTCTCCTTCCACCACTGCGGATGACATTTTTCCCTATGGCATTTCTCTTGCGAATAAATATGATAAAGTGTCGGTGCTTGATACTTATGGAGATCAACTCGCAAAGTGCATTGAGGCCTCACCAACTATTCTTCACAATAATGTTGATGAAATTGAACGATCGCTGCAAGTGAAGATGAAATCGGAAAAAGATACATTAGCTTTTCTCGATCATCTCTATCAAAAGGGAATTAAACAGGCATTTATTACTGATGGAGAGCATCCGGTTTTTGCATCCAACTTTGATTACCATTTTAAAATTGTTCCGTCGAAAGTGCCTACTGTTCATCCAACCGGAAGCGGCGATGCGTTTGTTGCGGGACTTGTGTATGGCTGGCATAATGATCTTGTATTTGCCGACATGTGCAAATTAGCCGTTGCGCTTGGTGCAGCGAATGCTGAGCGTCTCGATATTTGTACTGCAAACTTCGAGGCAATCGAAGAACTCCGCAAGCAAATAGCTCTAACACCGGTTGGCAAAAAAATGAAATTGTTAGATGACTCGCCTCAGTAATTCTTTATTCTTTTTTATTCTTCTCTCCCAGTTACTTTTTCCGCAAGCGCAGCCGAAAATTACTTTTTCCGGGAATAAAATCTTTTCAGAAAAAATCTTAGCAGCGGAAATAACTTCGGGGAAGTTCACCACTCTTCCCGACAGCAACAAGAAATATTTCGATGTTTCGCTTAGTAAATTATATAATGATGCTGGATATTTTCATTTCAAGATCGATAGTATAAATTCGGTCCAAAGTGAAGATAGTTTAACGAATGAAATTCAGCTTTTTCTATGGGAAGGTGAACCAACATATATTCATCACTTTATTCTTACCGGAATTGACTCTCTTACCGGCAAAAACATTATGCGCGAAGCCGAAGATTTGGAAGAGACAATTTTTACAAAACAGAAAATTGAGAACCACATCGAACTGATTTTCAATTCGTTAGATGAAGAAGGGTATCCATTCGCGAAAATAGACATTGAATCAATTTACTTTTTTGATGATTCTTCATCTCAAAAATATTATGCCGATATTTATCTCTCGATCAATAAAAACAAAGACAGCCGCATTGATCGATTTGAGATAACCGGGAATACGAAAACCAGAGACTATGTTATTCTCCGTGAACTTGGTTTGCAATACCATGAAAAATATTCTCAGAAAAAGATAAACGAAATTCCAAAACGGCTAAACCGTCTCCGCTTTTTTGATCCTGTGGCAGAACCGCAATTTTACTTTTCGCAGAAGGATGAAGGTGTTCTAAAAATCGAAGTGAAAGAAAAAGAGACAAACAATTTTGACGGAATTATCGGTTATCTTCCGGGAGACACAAAAACCGGAAGCGGATATTTCTCCGGTTTATTAAATGTAAGTCTCCGCAATTTATTCGGAACTGGAAGAGCCGCAGCTTTTCGATGGCAGAAGATCGACCGGCTTTCGCAAGAACTTGAACTGAAATATTTTGAACCATGGGTTTTTGATTTCCCGTTTCATGTTAATTTTGGATTGTTCCAAAAGAAGCAGGACAGTTCCTACGTGCAGCGTAAATACAGCTTTGCGCTCGACTATACTGCGACGAGTGACATTACTGTTTCCGGAACTTTAGATTATGAAAAAGTTATCCCCTCGCTTAACGATTACGGATTTATTTCTGTTTATGATGCAACTTCAATATCTACCGGACTGACCCTAAAATATGATTCACGTGACGATCCCTATTCTCCCATGGAAGGAATATATTTTGCCAACGCGTATGTGTACACGAGAAAAAATATTAACGGTCCGGCACAGCTTATTACTTCCTCAACAGAAACAAAAGTGATCCACCAAAAAATAATCGCTGATTTTAATATTTACTATCAACCGTTTAAGCGGCAGGTTTTGGCGTTGGGAATGCATGGAAAAGAATTGCAAGGACCGCAAATTGAAATCTCCGACATGTTTTTAATGGGAGGCACAAATTCGCTTCGCGGATACAGAGAAAATCAATTTCTTGCTTCGCGTATTGCATGGACAAACCTTGAGTACCGTTTCCTTTTAACAAGACGAACGTTTGCCTTCTCCTTTTTTGATGTCGGATATTTTTTACAAAGAGAAAACATCGAACGAAATATTTCAAAATCATCTGGGACGAAGATTGGTTATGGTATCGGTCTCCATGTTGAGACGGGACTTGGTATTTTAAATGTTAATTTTGCTTTTGCAAAAGGAGATTCCTTCAGCGAAGGGAAAATCCATTTTGGAATTATAAATGAATTTTAGTAAATCGAAGAAGAGACTCACATAAACGTTTTAAAAATCATACGACCGATTAATGCTACGATAACATTTTTTACTGTTATTGTTGCGGGATTTATCTGTTCGGGGAATAAGAGAGTTACTTTTGGTGTTCTGTTTGCATCGTTTGCGGCTTCTTTTATTGCAGCTTCGGCGAACATCATTAACGATTATTACGATATTGAAATCGACAAGATCAATCGTCCGGAAAGAATACTTGCACGTGGCGAGATGAGTACCCGGGCAGCTCTCATTCTTTATTCCTTTTTTGTAGCCGGGGGAATAGCTTTATCATTTCTTGTAAATATATCTGCGGTATTTATTGTAATCGGATCAGTCGTTCTTACGTTTTATTATTCTTATAAGATGAAGCAAATTCCTTTGTTAGGAAATATTGTCGTTGCATTTCTTACCGGTCTGGCGTTTTTGTTTGGAGGAGTAGCAATGGGAAAAATCGAACCGGTTGTGTTTCCATTTATTTTTGCCTTTACAATAAATTTGATGAGAGAAATTGCGAAAGACATGGAAGATGCTGAAGGCGATTCGAAAGCCGGTGTGATTACTTTTCCGGTAAAGTATGGATTTGAAAACGCGAAAACTCTTCTTTATGTATTTGGACTTTTCTTGATGATAGCAATGCTCATTCCGTTTCTCTTAAAAATATATAGTGCAAGATATTTACTGATCATCACGGTCGGCGTTGTTCCTCTATTGATTTACAGCATGTTTGTTTTGCACAAAGAGGATGACAAAAAATCTTTCGGGAAAGTAAGTCGATTATTAAAATGGCAAATGATTATCGGTTTGTTCGCAATCTTAATCGGCTCATGAAAAAGTTTGATGATACATTTCGTACAAAGCAGATACAATTAATTGCCGGAGTTGACGAAGCCGGGCGCGGACCTTTGGCTGGTCCCGTTGTTGCCGCTGCTGTTGTGTTTCATCCTTTAACGTTTATAGCGGGAGTGAACGATTCCAAAAAACTCTCTCATTTACAAAGAGAAAAACTTTTCTCGCTAATAACTGAACAAGCGTTGTCCTTCGCTTATGAAATTATTCCACACACAACCATTGAAGAAATAAATATCTTGCAAGCATCGCTTCTTGCGATGAAAAGATCGGTTGAAAAATTGAGTACGATTCCACATCTTATTTTAATAGACGGAAACAAAACATTTGTAACAGAGATAAACAAAAAAGCAATCGTTAAAGGAGATGCGAAATCTTTTTCAATTGCCGCCGCTTCAATTGTGGCTAAAGTTGTACGGGATGAACTGATGGTGAAATTATCAGAGCAATTTCCGGAGTATAAATGGGAGAAGAATAAAGGTTATGCAACGGCTGAACACATTGCCGCAGTTAAACAATATGGACCTACACCCTATCACCGGAAAACTTTTTTAAGAAATATTTTAGGAGGACAGTTTGCAATCTTCAACTAAAGAAAAAGGAAAAGAAGGAGAAGACCTTGCTGCTTCATTTCTTGTAGAAAAAGGTTTTGAGATCATTGAACGGAACTACCGTTACGGCAAAGGTGAAATTGATATTGTCGCACGAGATAAAGATTTCCTTGTCTTTGTAGAGGTAAAATCACGTGAAAGCCTTGAATATGGTAAACCCGAAGAAGCGATAACGAAAAGAAAAATGAGCCAGATCAGAAAGATTGCCGAAGCGTATCTTGCCGAAAAGAATATCACCGACGAGAATATACGGTTTGATGTGGTCGCTATTTTGTTCCTTGGCGGTGAGACGACCATCAATTATTACGAGAATGCTTTCTAAGCTTTTCCATGGGCGGGTTTCTTGGATAAACATTTTTTCTTATTTTTATTTTAACAAAAGAAAAGAATCTAACGTAAAGACTATTCCTCATTGAAAAATCTAACAAAAAAACATAGCGCGGTTTATAATTCCTTAACCGGAAACTTGCTTGGGGTGGGAAAGTTTTTTGAATTCATCTTCAGTTTCCTTAAAAACGTTTTCCTTCCACCATATGAATTCCATGAAATAAAAAAACACATGGATGAACTCGGCGTTAAAACACTTCCGATAGTGAGTGTAACCGGATTTATCATCGGAGTTGTACTTGCGTTGCAAAGCCAGCCGATAATGGCGAGGTTTGGAGCGGAATCTTTTCTTCCCGCAATGGTTTCTCTTTCTGTTGTAAGAGAACTTGGACCCGTTATTACCGCATTAATTTTTGCCGGAAGAGTTAGTTCCGGTATTGGCGCGGAACTTGGCTCAATGCGGGTAACGGAACAGATTGACGCAATGGAAGTTTCTGCGATTGATCCTTTCCGTTATTTGGTAGTTACGCGCGTTATCGCCTGCTCACTTATTTTGCCGGTGCTAACGCTGTATGTGGTCTTCCTTGCAATATTCGGCGGCTATCTTGCAATGATCCTTTCACAAAGTATGTCGTTACAACTTTATGTTGTTTCGGTTGTTGAAGCAATACGATTTGGCGATATCATTCCCGGGATTGGTAAAACTTTTTTCTTCGGTTTTATTGTGGGAATTGTTGGAGCTTTCAAAGGATATAATGCCGATAAAGGAACTGAAGGCGTTGGAAAAGCATCAACCACATCGGTAGTGCTTGCTTCTTTATTGATTTTAGTAACTGACACCGTTCTTGTAAAAATTACGTTGATGATATGGCCGTAGAGATGGTAAACATATCGCACGTCTCCAAAGCGTTTGACGACTTTGTTGTGCTTGATGATGTTTCCGTTTCGGTAAACCACGGAGAGAATCTTGTTGTGTTTGGAAAAAGCGGAACGGGAAAGAGCGTTCTCTTAAAATGTATGGTTAAGCTTTTGGTACCCGACAAAGGAGAAGTCTTTATCGAAGGGAAAAATGTTCACGCAATTTCTTTTAATGAATTACAGGAACTGAGGAAAAACATTGGTTTTCTTTTTCAAAGCGCTGCATTGTATGATTCAATGTCGGTGAGGGAAAATCTCGCTTTCCCTTTAATACGAAATTTCTTTTTTACTAAAGAAGAAGTTGATGCAAAAGTGAAACGGGCATTGGAAATGGTTTCTCTTGAACACGCAATTGATAAAATGCCTTCCGAACTTTCCGGCGGAATGCGCAAACGTATCGGACTTGCGCGTTCAATAATTACAGAACCTAAATTAATGTTGTACGATGAACCAACCACCGGACTTGATCCTATCACCACAAAAGAGATAAGCAGGTTGATAAGGGATTTACAAAATGAATTGGAAATGACCTCTATCAGTATTACACATGATTTAGCCTGCGCGCAGATCATTTCAGATCGGGCAGTGGTTTTAGACAATGGAAAAATAAAATATGAAGGAAGCTTGAAGGAATTAACCGCTTCAACCGATCCTTTTTTGCATGATTTTTTTACAAACGAAATAAAAGAAGATTAGCGGAGTTTTTATGGAATCAAAAGGCAGCACCATACGATTGGGAATATTTATTCTCATTGGGTCGATCCTTTTCCTTGTTGCGGTTTTTCTGTTGGGAAACAAGCAAGCCCTCTTTGCTTCTACGTTTGAAGTGAAAGCATATTTTTCAACCATTGAAGGATTGCGTAAAGGAGCTCCCGTTCGTCTTAGCGGTATTGAAGTTGGGAATGTGAACGACTTGAGAATTATGAAAGATTCTACCGCGAGAGTTGAAGTAACACTTCGTTTGATTTCAGACCTTAAACCGATGTTAAAAAAAGATACACGCGCTTCAATTGAAACAGAAGGATTGGTCGGGAATAAAGTAGTTGTTTTGCGTATGGGTTCCAATGCCGCTGAATTAATTGAAGACGGCGGGACTATTCAATCTGATGATCCGTTGAATTTTGGAGCTTTGGTGGAAGAAGCAAAGGGAACACTTGAATATACAAAAGATATGGCGCGAAATCTTGCTGAAATTGTCGGCAAAGTAAATAACGGTTCCGGTTCAATCGGTAAACTTGTAAATAACGATGATCTTTATAACAACACGAACAGACTAATTGTTACTGCGGATAGAAGTCTTGGTTCAATCTCCTATAAACTTGATACCCTTGCGAATGTTGTTAATACGCTGGGAACTGATGTTCAATCGGTAGTCCGCAATGTTGATCACTCGGTAAAGGGAATTGATGAACTGATTAATAATGTTCAGAGCGGAAAGGGAGTTTTGGGCAAGATGCTTTCTGATAAATCTCCGCTCGATAGTTCTCTTGCTTCTGTATTTGCAAATCTGATAAAGATAACGGAAGAAACTAAATTGGGAACGGAACGTTTCTCCGAAAATATGGAAGCGTTAAAGTATAATTGGCTATTTAAGAGTTACTTTGAGCAGCGGGGAATGTATGACAAACCAGGCTACGAACAAAAGCTTGATAAATTTTTAGAGGATATTAACACCCGCATCAAAATTCTTGACGACCGTATTAAAAAGCTTAACAGTTTAATGAACGAGAAAAAATTAGGAAGTGTTAATTAGTTCGCGGCGGTGGATTAGGAAGAGAATATTTTTAGATTAAAAGTAGAGACGGGGCATGCCCCGTCTTGTATGTTAAATGTGATAAAAAAAGTTCTTTGAAATATTGAATAAAATAGTTTCCTTTACGGAAGAGAAGGTCCCCGTCTTGGGTCTTAGAACCCGTTGTAGAGTTT
>JBAZBI010000032.1:0-22580 GCA_041671545.1 Ignavibacteriaceae bacterium | reverse complement strand
AAGTTTATTCATTCTTTTTTCCCCTCACTGCCGTCAAGTCAAAGAAAAAACAAATAATCGATGGGTTTGTTTTTCCTTTGACATGACTTGACTTTTAACATAACAGGGAACGCTCGAGACCGTTCCGTCCCAAATTTACAAAACAATGGTACAAATTGTAAAATCTTGGTTCTTCGGCGCGGAACGCTCGCAAGCGTTCCCTACACAAAAAAAGCGTAGCACAGAATAATATTCTGTGCTACAAAAGAGTTGATTAGAGGAGAGCAGCTAAAATTTCCACTTAGAATCGAATGCGAAGGAAATTCTTTTTGCGCCGTTCGGCATAAAGAGATAATGGAAATCAGGGGTTCCGCCGTTTAGTTCTAAGAAACCAAAATCAAGTCCGGCGCCTGCGCCCCAACCGAATTTATCAAATCCGCCGAAAGAAAGTCCCGTACGGAACGCAATTATCCAATTTGACGGGATCCATTCAGCGCCAATGGAAAGTCGTGGCTTTTTGCTATTCCTGAGTTGATCGTTGAACCCTTGATTATAATCTGCTACGATCAACATTTTGCCCGGAAAATATCCTTTAACAAATTTATCCAATTGGAAAGAAACTCCGATGTGCATTGCCGAAGGAAGCGAAGTTTTTAATTCACCAACAAATTTGCTCGAATCTTTACCGGTTAGTTTATCTCCAAGATTTTTAGTCTGATTTGTGTCGGCTAAATTTGTAATCAAGACCTCAGTGTTAGCCTGGAACTCGGCTACATTCTTTTTCCATTTTACACTTCCAAGATCAGTAAACGAAAGTCCAACCGACCAGACATCATTGATCTTTCCCCAGAACCCGAAGTCAAATCCAAAACCATTTCCGGCAGGGGAAGGAAAAGGTCCGTAGGAAGATTTAGTTGTAGTTGAAGTAGAATCAAAACTGTACTCTACTGCAAAATCCGGTGAGAATGATGAATGCGCCATAAAATCATTTTTTATTGTTAGCGCGTTATGGTCTCCCGTGCTGAATTGACTGTTCATCTTGTCTATTCCAACATAGAAAAATCCCGAAACAATGTTCATCGAAAATCCATAGTTGAAATCTTGGAATACTTTCGGTAAAAATGTCATTCCGTGCGCCCATGAGAGAGAATATTTTCTTAACCACCATGCTTGCATTTTTGTATCGTTAAAATTGAAAACATCTCCCGGTGTGTTTCCATTCATCAATAGCTCCACTAAACCTTTCGGGAAAGTAACGTTGGAACCGAAGACATCGCTAATTGCAAAAGTGAAAACACCGGCTTTTGCGCTTGGTTTAAATGAAATAGCAAACAATGTTGATTGCAAATCTGTCAACAAAGTTCCCCCATCTGAAAATAAATTTGTCAACCGGGATTTGTCATCGGCATTGAGATATTTCCCCACCTTCTCTCCATCAGCATTTACTGAACTTTCGCCAAAGAAGTAATTGAACTCATCGACCGAAAGAAAATTTGTTCCTACTTTCAATCCGATTTGCGGCAAAGGAAGTACCGTAATTATTTCCCATTTTCTTGTGGAATCTTTTCGGTTAAAAATGGTTGCGGGATTTGTTCCCAAACCACCCAAACCTTTAGAAGCGGTCGTATAAGTATTTCCCATTGCCACAGAACGACCATCGGTAATACCGATTGACCCGGCTGATTGAGCGGCAACCTGAACAGAAAAAAGAATTGCGATTGCAGATATTATAATTGTTTTCATCGTCATTCTCCTACGGATTAACTCGATAATTAACGCCGCCAAAACTTTCTATTCGAATGTCGTCTATCGTTTTGAATTTGACGGGAAGATTGCTTGCACGACTTGTATTTAGTTTGATGAGAATCCGCATGTATTTTGCGCGGGCGATCAAATCAGATTCGCCGACTGCAATTTTTATAGAGAAAGATTTTGGAACTTTTTTGGTCTCAACTACACTGCCATTCGCATCAGTTTCACATCCTGGAACGGTAATCGCTGTGTCCTGATCCGCATGTTTCGGAGGAAAATACATTAAGAACGTATTGGCACTATCATAAAGTTTACCGGTAAAGGTAAAGGAAGCAGCCAATCCGTTTGTTAAAATCAAAGTCATGTCAGATGTGTTTAGATTACGAATGTTTTTCTGCTTATCGACATCAAAATCCATTTTAACCGAATCAGTAAATACACCATCGCTAATTCCAAGATCAAGCGGAAATTCAATTTTCGAACTTCCGGAAACGAAACTTGTATTGGTAACAGTAACCGATTGATAATTTGAGTTTAATGTTCCACCGGCATAAACGAATATTGAATCCGGCAGTCGTGAGAATTTTTTGAAGAAATTACTTACACTATCAGCATTCAATTTAATTACGGTATCTGTTTCAGTGATGGTGATTTTGTCCATCGTGTTTGCATTCAAGGTAAGTGTATTCTTTTGCCCAATTGAATTTTGCGCTTCAAGTCTGCCGGCAATCTTGAAATTAAGTTTCGCCCCTGCAGAAGGAGCCAAATGTAATTCAATCAATGGCTTGTTAAAATTAATTTGACCAAACCCGAATTTTGCTTGAAGGTCTTTTGTATCGAGACTTATTGCCGAACGTGTTTCATCAAGTGCGGTTGGTTTTACTAATCCGTTAAACTCTTTTATTCCCAACGAACTGAAATCAACCGTTGCTTTAAAATCGTCAGTCTTTTTAATGGTTCTATAATCGGATGAGCTCTGCGAAGTAAATGTTACTTTATAACTTACTTTGTTTGTCGGGTTATTATCTAAGCTGACAAAAGAATAATCTGTAAGAGAAATATTATCAACAAACTTAGTAGTTGATTTTCTTAAAATAGTTTTGCTTACCGTGTACTTAACGTTTGCCGGGGTCTTCATGTTGGCAATTTCCATCACTACATTCGCATCAACATCAAGATTATTTATTAACGTGATGTTAAGTCGTCCCGTTGCAATTTTAATCGTTTTAAATTTTGTAGGCTGAGTCGAAACCGCATCCATCGTTATAGAACTGTCAATAACTACGGGATTTTGCTGTGGGATCTTAGCACTTGCTTCAGCAACAGATAAAGTGGAAAATTTTGTTGTTACCGTAAAAGCTGTTTGCGGAATAGTTACTAAATTTGTTCCGCTTCCGCTTATGGATACAGTTGTTTCAAATTTTAATTGGTTCTTTACTGTAACTCCGGTGTTAAAAGAAATAGCCGGAAAACTCTTTATTGAGTTTGGAGGAACCGAAAGCGTTGCAGTAGTCTGAGCAACAATTTCATTGGTCGCACTATTCTTTATTGTCAATCCGTTTACGGTTAATGTAACATGCTGAGCGAAATTATTTTTTATGGTGATGTTAATTGTCCCGGATTCAAATTTTGCACTTTGAAATTGTTTGATCGTGTCAAGATCCGAGCTAACCGGACGGTTGTTCTCTGCTAATATTGGAACCTGAGTGCCGGGAGTTAATCCTTGTTGCGACCAGTTAAAACCAATATCGGCTTTTGTAGAATCACCGTTTATGGAAATGGTTCCGATCTGTTTTGATGTGTTTGTAGAAAAGCCGTCCACTTTAAGTTTATCACTTACTTCAATTTTTTCAACATCTTTTACTGTACTATATACTAACAAACCGTTTTTTGTATAATCGGGTTTTACAATAGACGAGTCTTTCTTGATCATATCCAAAATTGAATATGTTGTATCAACCAATGGCAGATTTAAAGAGACGTCCCAGCTTGGGGCTGTCGGTGATTTAATTCCACAAGATTGCATGAATGAAATCGAAACCAGTAAAGTCAATAGTAGAACCGGTATTCGAGAGGCAAGTAGCGAGAATTTCATATCCTACCTTCTATAATAATTAAGTGACAAAAAAAATTACTGAACAAGTCTTCTATTACCAATGAAAACTTAAATAATAAAAACTGATTTATCAAACGATAGCACATTTTTTCCAGGGGGAATTGTTACCCGACACAATAAAAAAAAGGCTTATCCCATTTGAATAAGCCCTAAACCGGTAAACCCGGATAAACCGGGTAAACTGGAAACTATTATTTGAGCTCTACAATTTTTGCTTTCCATTTTTCAAAAATAAATTTTCATAAAGTTCTGAAATCAGCAATCCCAACACAATCAAAGCTGCGCCGAAGTATCCAAAATTGGTTATTATTTCTCCTAATATAAAGAAAGCAAAAATTGCAGAAAATATAGGTTCAAAAGAAAATATTATTCCGGCTTTTGCCGGCGTAACATCTTTCTGATATTTGGTTTGAAGCGCAGTTGCAATTAACGTTGCAAATATTGATGTGTAAGCAACTGCAAAAATTAAATTTTGAGTTAAGTCAATTTTGATCGGTTCCAAATTTGTTGCGGAAAATAGAAACAAAAATATTCCGGCAAGAAACGAAGTTGTAATAAATTGCAGAAAAAGCAGAACCCAGAAATCGTGTTTTGAAGTTTCAATATCCAGGTAAATTATATAAAGGGCAAAAAATAGAGCGCTGATCAGAGTTAGAAAGTCTCCCAAATTAAAGTTAGAACCAATATCACCAAATAAGTTTAAAATAGAAGAGCCTCCGCTTGATAAAAAACTTATTCCAATTAAGACCAAAATTGTACCGATTATTACCCCTTTTGTGGGCTTTCTTTTTTCAATAAGAACCTGTAAAAGCGGAACCATAATAACAGCCGTCCCCGTTAAAAATCCCGATTTAGTGGCTGATGTAAATTTTAATCCAATTGTTTGAACTGCGAATTCGGCAAATAACAACACTCCAAGAAAAATTCCGGGAAGAATATTCTGCTTTGTAAAATTTCTTTTCCTCATAAAAGGAAGTAAAATAATTCCGGCAAGTGAAAACCGGGCAAAAAGAAAAGCCATTGATGATATGTCGTTCAGAGCTTCTTTAACAATTACAAAAGTTCCGCCCCAAAGAACGGTTACGATAAGTAAAATAGTTTCTGATTTGTATTTGGTTTTACTTGTTATCATTTTGAATGTAAAGCATTATATTTTTTAAAATTCCTTTTTCGGATTGTATTCTTGCCTGCAATTTCCGAAAACAAATATAAAACATCTTGAAATTGTTATAATTCTAGGAATGTAATTTAATTATTTGATTTATTGGTTTATTATTGCCTAACCGCTTGTTATCTTAATACCCAACACCGCGTATTAATTATTAAAATTTTTCTATTAATTCACGACTTTAGTCGTGGGGATTTCCACCATATCTTACTCTGCAACCGATTCATCGGTTTGTACTTTATAAATTGTATAAAGAACGAACATTTTATCTAAGCACCAGCATCTGTGGAATGTCAACGGAATTTCGTAACGATTTAATTTTCAGATATTCCTTTTTCAGTCATCAAATGATTTAATAGAGTTAACGTATGTCCATTTTCATCATACTTTGCTAAATATTTTTTAAATTCATCATAAGTCAAAATCCTTCCTCGAAAAGTTTGACAGAGATCTCTTAAGAAAGACAACCACTTTTTTCGTCCCAGATCTTTTTCAATTTTGCTTAAAACAAATGGACCCTTTGCATATAGGATAAGTCCCTTCTCTTTAGTATTTGGTAAATCTACATCAATAATTGGAATATCATTTTCTTTACCTGCAAATTCCTTATACGTTATTAGTAGATCCATCAAGGACTTATTAAATGCCACTTCTCCCTGTTCTTCACGAATGAACATTAAACGCAAATAATGGGGTAAAGAAAGTGATATGAAAAAAAATCCTTTCTCTCCAAACCTGCCAAAAACGCCTGCACCGAACCATTGTTGTGCGGTGGTTAAAATTAGCATATCATCATAACCTTTCTCAGCCATCTCTAAAGAATAAGTTCCTGTCATCAATAATCCACTGCAAGTGTTTATCCCTGGGAAATCTGGTATCTCTATAATTGTTAATTTTTTATAGGGATAAACCCCAAGAGTGCTTTTGAAATAATTGACAACTTTTCTGGTTTTTTCCAATATTTTCAATGCCTTAACCGAATCTACGCTTGGATAATAAAAGTCGACAATATCGTTATCAGTCTTCTTAAATATTTTAGGATTATAGATTATTAATGACAGCTTAAAAACCGGTAAGAGGCTTTCCCAAACATAAACGGATTTTGCACTTTCATTTTTTATTTCCAAGAGATTACCGGATGAAATGACAGCATAGCTTTTCGGAACCTCACATGTCAATTTGAAAGAAGCAATCTGATCCATGATAAGAGGATACCATCTGTGTCCGCGGTCAAGAAATAAAAGCGTATCGTTTAGTTTACCTGTTGGAAAGGAGTACTCAAACAATAATGAATACTTTTTATCTTTATAAAATTTATCTGCTTCTTTCACCAACAGCGAGTCTTTTCCATTAAATTCAAACGGAATACTTATCCAATCTTTACCTTTAAGATATTTTACTGCGTGGATATTAGCTTCATTACTGAATGTAAATTGTATCTGATTGGAATTTTTAAGTACACTAATATCACAGATTAATCTTATATCAATTGCTTCGGAAGATTCGGATATTTTTGCATTAATCTTATAAGAGTTGACATTAAT
Source organism: Ignavibacteriaceae bacterium (assembly GCA_041671545.1). Lineage (GTDB taxonomy): Bacteria > Bacteroidota > Ignavibacteria > Ignavibacteriales > Ignavibacteriaceae > UBA1563. The sequence continues at coordinate 16,021 of JBAZBI010000032.1, read as the reverse complement.
ATTTAAATCCTGCCTAAGATTAGTTTGGCAGTGAAATAAGCTTATACTAAATAAAAGAATTAAAAATTTCATAATACACCTACTCTTTTTAAAATCAACAATAAAGAATGCCATATAACGGCGTGTTACGTTAAAATGCAACACTGTCGTATTAATTATTAAAACTTTTATATTAACCAACCACTTTAGAGACTGTGTGAATATTCAAATAAAACCGTCTTCCTTTAGAAGATAAATTGAAACAGTTGAAAACCTATCATTTTTTCAGTCGTCATAATTTATAAATTTGGAATTTGAGAAAATTGATCAGCTACAATAAACCATTTCTCATTTTCATTTATGAGTGCTAACATATCCCGTCCCTTCATATTGATTGTTTGATTAGCCATATCAAACGACATATCAAAGTAGTAAGTTACAATTGCGAATTTACCATCGCCATAGACTTGTACTTTTGGGTCAAACTCTTTCCAGAAGTGTAATTTGGTGTTTTCAGCAAATTTTTTCCAGCCGGCAACACAATTTTCTCCGCCTTCAATTCTATTTAGATCAGTTGGAGTAATAGCCACCATTTTTTCGTGGAAATAATTTTTTAGCTCATCTACTTTATTTTCAACTGTCCATTTACGATTCATTTCTTGAATCACTTCCCATATTTGTTTTTGTGTTTTATCCATATTAGTCCCTTTTTTTGTTATCAACGTTTTATTCTTTTTATTAATTCTAAGTATTTTTTCTTGGCGTATAACGCCGTTGTTTTTAAGCCGCCGCCCGGAACAAACGGCTAAGTTTTGTCAACGCAACTTTATTTTATAAATCAGTTTTGTTTTACAATCACACTTTTAAGAACAACTTACTTTGAAAAACCAAACCCGAAAAACTTACTACGACCGATTCGAAGAAGCGGTCGGGCTGAGACGCGGATTATGTGTGATTATTCTATTCCATGATTGCTTTTACTTTTTGAATTCTGTTATAATCATTAAGAGCCAGCCTAATGCTTGTGATAATTGTTTCAGGATCGTCTGTGGGGACATAATGCCCCGAATTTGACAAATAAATTAGCTTTCCATATTTAAGTGGGTTTAATAATTCAATCCAGCGTTTCATTTGAATATTATTATTGATCCTAAACAATTTCTTCTTATCAAAACTAGTTTCTCCCCGGTCATCGGGTCCCTTAGGATATTCACCGGCTTTAATAAAATGAACCGGAACATCAGGCAGGGGTATGCTGTCGCAATCTTTAAAATCATTTTTGGTTAATTGACTGGATATTTTCACTTCCTCAACATAAAAATTCGGCATTTCTTCATAAAGTTTTTCCTTGAATTTAGTATACGGTTTTGCAAACATAGAATCGATTTGGTGCTTTGTTAATCCAATTTCTAAATATGGAAGATCACCGTCATCTCCCTTTTTAGTGAAGTCAATTGGATCCACAAAAATTAGTCCGGCAATTTCTTCCGGGTGTTTTGATGCAAAACTTCTGATATATGCACCGCCGAATGAGTGACCAACTAACAAATATGGCGGGTTAAGACCCTTCTCTAAAAGCATTGATTTTAAGTTACTATTAATATGTGCTACTGTTGGAGGCAGGCTGTCATTTTCAGATTCTCCAATTCTTGGTCGGTTATAGGAAAAAACAACGGAGGTTTTGGAAACTTCATTAATTATGTTTTTCCAATAATCATATTTAGTTGCCATTCCATTTTCGAAAACAATTACAGGTTTACCGGGTTGATTATTTTCAAGTCCGGAAATAAAAACCTCTATTTTCCTTCCGTTCACTGTCATAAATTCTTTTTGTCCAAAACCATAATTGCTCAATCCCAGAATTATTACAATTGCTGATAGTATTATTCGTTTCATTGAATTTCTCATTAACCACATTCCTTAGATGATATTATTAGATTACACACATAACGCCGTGTTATCACGCCTTGCGTTACAGGTGTTAAACTTCAACACCGCCATATTAATTATTAAAACTTTTCCATTAACCCACGGCTTTAGCAGTGGGGATTTACACCATATCTTATTCCGCAACCGATTCATCGGTTTGTACTTTATAAATTGTATAAACAAAGAACATTTTAACTAAGCACCCGTATTTGCGGAATGTCAGCAGAATTTCCGCCAAAGGTGGATACGCCTCTGGCGTATATTTTTCTATTGTTTACCCCGCTACTCTGTGGAGACTCTTTACTTATTAAAGATGTTATGCGCGATTTTTAATTAGAATTATAACCATGTTCAATTGTGTAAAGAACATTTTTCCAATATGATTCTCGTTTTTTTATATCATCATTACTGGTATGTGTGTCAGCTATTTCAAGAATCGTGTATTGAAAATTATCACAATATTCTTTGCCATTACTTTTTACAATTTCGATTAATTCCTTATTTCCGCCGTGTCCATTATCTGAATATTCCGACCATCGTTGCCATATTCCACGATCACCCGTTGCGCTGCCCACATATAATTTGCCATTGCTTTTATCAGTTATTAAATAAATACCCGCAATGTTTGATAGCGCGGATTTCCAAGATTCTAATTGATAACGAATTATAATATCTAGAGTTGACTTAGAAATGCAAGTTTTATTGTAACCAGGAAATTCTGCAACAGACAATCGTTCAGGCTTGAATTCATCAACAATACAAACATCCAAAAGTTTTTCAAAATATAAATATGATTGACGGCTTGTTCTTGTATATTTAATTACGAGTCGTCCGACTAGTTCATTAACTTCTTCAACTTGGATAGTTTGATATTCATATTCCTTCTGTTCTTGATTGTATTTGTGACCATTTGATTCAAAAATGCCACCAAATATCCATTTGTCTGTGTAAGGTAAGCTAATAAGCGAAATAATATATTTTCTTTCAAAATTTTTCCTTGTTTGAATTTCTTGCCACGATTGAAAATTGCCAGCAAGAAAAACATCAAGTGGTTCATCTTTGCCGTCCCATACAGCTAGATGCACTTTACTTTCAACTGGATTGAAAGTTGAAAAATAAATATGGATAATATCAATTAATCTCATACTACCTCAATAAATGAAAAGCAATAATAGCGTTGCCGATAAGCGACGCCCCGAACAAGGTTGTCAAATAACTGCAACTACTTTTTGATTTATAAAAATGTTTCTTAGAACAAACTACTTTTAAGAGAAACTTATCCGCCGCGGCGGATTGTAAACTCAACTTTATAATTACACAAATGTCGCATTGAAAAACGCTGGCCGTGTTGAGCGACGGGTTAAGACGAAACCAATGGGAATTTCAGTTAACGTTCTACCAAAGTTTTCTGTAATTTTATTTCCCATTCGTCTTTGTCAAATGGCATAATATTTTAGTCATCAATCCGAGCAGATGAAACCGTTCTTTTTGCATAATTGATGGAGCAAAATCAAGTTTGTAGTTAGGTTCATAATTTGCTAATAAGCCGTCAATGTCTTCAATGAATGAGCTACAAACACTTTTATAGGTTACCAAAAATTCAATAAAATAATCTCTGGTCTCTTTACTAAAAGCTACTTGTTTATAAAACCTCTCAACTGCATTAATAAAATCACGGTGGCAAGATATTTCCATTTGGTGGAGTATCTCCATTCCTTCGTCATTCCAAGTTTCACCGTCAGGAATTGCATAATTTACAAAAACTAAATTCCTAGCACATTCATGTATAGTATTTAATGTCGGAAGAAATATTTCGTAACCTTTCACACCAACAAAAACTCTTGAAATTGTTTCATTGATGCCAGTCAAGTCCTTTGGAATTTGTTCTAATAATATTTTATTTAACACTCCCATTCGTAATGATTACGACTTTTCATTATTTGAGATAGTCCGAATTTTTTCTTTAATTTCTTTTGTTGCAGTACTCTTGGTTCTTTCTATTCTAAATAATTGTTGACGTGCAATTGCAACTTTAGGAATGACATACATAAATCTTGACAAGGTTTCAAGGTCGAATGACTGATTTTCAAAAGAAAATTCTTTCACAGTCGTTACATTCTCTTTCGGGATTAGTAAAAAATACTGTTCAAAGTATTTTCTGTCCTTAAATACGAAATCGGGAAGTGTTCCTTCTATTTCATCTCCATTAATTAAGGTGATTTTGATTGTTGTTTCTAATGGTTTAGGAATAACCAAATCATAATTTTTATACCATCCATTGTTATTGAGTGAATATTGAATAAATGAAAGGGTTTGCTCATAATACCCTTGTTTGTCAATTGGAGCTTTACTTTTTAAAGTTTGTAACTGCTGAATTATTTTATCATCAAGTTTTCTATCTCTTGCTCGTTTGGCCCAATCAAGTGTCATCAAAGAAATATACTTATTAAAACCGTTGGAAAATTTGAAATGCTCAGTGTAATTTTGAATTAATAAGTCAGGATGAAGTGATAATTGAAAATGAGGTTCTGTAGCAGATGGACAAAACGAAACACCAATCCAATTTTGTTGACTTTCTATTCTTGCTGCTTCAATTATTGGAGAACCCAAAAACACACCTTTGTTTTTATTTAATATAGCACTACCACAACTTATTGCACCTCTTAATGGAAGCCCCTTCAATAAGCTTTCACAAATGATATCAGCACAACGGGCACAAAAAGGTGAAATAAATTCGGGCAAAAAAGGTGTCCAAAGAATTATCGTGTCACTGAAATAATGGTAACGAAATGGCAAATTACCTATTATTGTCCAAGCAACCTCGGGTTCATTAAATGTTTGAAAGGTAGAAAAACTATCTTTAGAAGTAACTTTATCAATAAGTTCTTGATATATCTGATAAAGATTTGTAGTTCCTATTTCAGAGTGTAATGCTTCAAATCCTAAAACATCAAAAAGAGCAAATAGATAAGGCCTTTCTTCTGGTTCTGAAGGGTCTTCTAAGTTTCTTTTTGTTTTCTCTTCTTTAGAAATTTGTTTCAACTCACCATCTTCCCATTTAAATATACCCAAACAGACACATTCTATTTTATCTTCTCTTTTCTTGTTTTTTAAATGAGTAATAAGGAGTTTATCGTTATAGTCGTCCCTTTCTTCATAATTTGAATATTCGTAAAGTCCATCAATTATTATTCTAAATCCATCTTCATCGCATTTTGTTTGTTCCCAAATGTTTTTGCATCTGGAAATATATTCATCTTTTGATATACCTCTTTTCTCATAGAGTTTTTCTTCTAAGTAATGCTTTATTATTTCTTCTGTGAAAGGCTTGTTCATTGTAAATCTGTTTGTTTAGTCATTTCAATGTTGCCAAAAATAAATATCGCGAACTTGTAACACATCATATTTTATTGCGTTCTAACGACGTGTTATGTTAAAACCCAACACTGCCGTATTAATTATTTAAAGATTTCCATTTCCATTTCCGTTTTACGTGTACAAAACGGCTTATTTAATTATTAAAAATCGCCGCACTCTAAGTGCCAACCATGCAACTTAGTCTCCATCGTTAGTTCGCCTTTATTGGTTTTCTAATACTTCCAAATTGGAAATCTAAAAATAATTATTATCTTTATTTTAAACATACGTACTTGCCGCTAACCGGTTTACCTACCGAAGGTAGGCAGCCCAGTTTATCAGCCTTTGGCTGAGACAGCAATACCGAATAACTGCAACCACTTTTTATTTATAAAAATGTTTCTTAGAACAAACTACCCCAAAAAGCAATTTGGTTTTATAACAAAACAAAATATTTAGAACAAAGCCACACTGAAAAACGGCGTCCGCCTTGATTGGCTGGTTAGCCACTTACTTTTTTCCGATTAATTAATTCTTTTTTTTGTCTCAAAAACTTTCTCAGAAAATATATTAAGAAAAGAACTAAAGTTGAGCCCATTAAACCAAAAACAAGAAACATTACACGTGCTTCTGAATCTTTAATTTCAGCAAAGGCAACAAATGTAAATATTGAGAATATGGGAGCGATAACCAATCCGACAATTATAGATGCAATAAGAATATTCAAATTGGTCTTCTGTTTGTCTAATAAGTATTTACTATAGCTAAGTTTCAATAGGAAGAACAATATTGGCAAAGTTAATATAAAAAATGTAAACCCTATGTATCTATCAAAAGGATAAGGTAAAAGTGCGAAAGATATACCGGCACTAGTTGTTACAATTGATAAACGCGTTTGATATGCTGATATTTTTTCTCGAATAATATACTTTGGTTCAATTTCCCTTTGAATGCTTTTTAATATTTCATCAGGAATCTCGGAATCTTCTCCAAGCGAATTTAATTTTGACTTAAGTTGAATTACCTCATCATAATATCTTTTTAGACTGATTTTAGATTCCTCTAATCTATCTTTTAATACTGCTTTTCTAGCTTCAATAGGGATTTCTTTTTGAATCTTTTGTTGAAGACTTAACACCTTATTTGTAAGACTAGATAATTCGGTTTTTCTTGCGGAAAGTTTATCTTCGATGTGTTCTTTTTCGATAGATTGTTCAGCAGCTTTGAAAATATGTTGGTAAAGTTTTTTTGTTCTGCGACTATCACGAACACTAAAAATGGCAATCAATGTTCCAATTAAAGTTACTATTCCAAAAATGATATTCAGCCAATTTGTCTCAATAAAATCGGGTGGTTTACTGGAAATAATTTTACTGGCAACTCTTAATGTATCGCTTGTTAATATTTGTAAAATAACTATTATCATACTCTCATAATTTTAGTGGTTAACGGCGTGTTATGTTAAAATGAAACACTGCCGAATTAATTATTTATAGATTTCCATTCTCGTTTTATAAACAAAACGAATTACTAATTAAAAATTCTCAACAACCAAAGTGGCAACCGCATAACTGAGTCTCCATTTTTATATCTCCTTTATTGGTTTTCTAATACTTCCAAATTGGAGATCTAAAAATAATTACTTCCTTTATTTTAAACATACGTACTTGCGCTTAGCCCGCCACCCCGAACAGCTTCGCCATGTTAGTTACAACCGCCAACTTGTCTGCCGAAGGCAGATAATTATTTAATTGTTTATTTATTTAAAACCCATAACACAAATCTGCAGACCGAAAATGTAAAACCCGAAAACACTAATTACCCCGAACCGCAACAGCGGTCGGGGTTGAGGCGCGGGTTAGGCAAAGCATTTAATTATTTTTGTACAATATAATTTCGTATCGCATTGAATTTGTTTCTTGCACTAGTGTGACAATATTATTTTCGAACAAATATTTAAATGATCCGACTAAAGACCAAGCAGGATAAACAACCATTTGTAATTCTCTTCCAGCATTGAATATGTGATTCCCATTATCTAATCTGAAAGTTCCTTTGTCAGAAATCTTTGCGTTTGTTGGCGATTCTATTTGTCCATCTTGTTCGTAAGTGCTGTCTGAAAAAACAAAAACAACATCTCCTTGCTGAATATAATTGCCTTGTGTGATTTTGAATGTTCCTGAATATTTACCTCCAATTTGAGGAACCGTTGGATTACTTTCTTCTTTACAACTAAAGAATAATGAACAAACCAACAATAGAATTATGCTAACGATTGTTTTCATATGAACCTCTTTTATTTTGCCTAACGGCGTGTTATGTTAAAATGCAACACTGCCGTATTAATTATTTAAAGATTTACAATTCCATTTTATCTTAGCACCCGCATTTGCACGACTCTTTACTTACATGTCCGTCTTTGGTGGATTAAAGAGGTTAGCTAGCTTATAACATTTTTGTGGGATATTTAAATTTATAATTTTCACTAATAATTGGAATTAATTTTTCAAAATATCTATTTAATAATTTTATAATATTTTCATTATTTGCAATAAATGTTTTTTTCCACTTTGTTCTTGTTTCTCTATATTTAAAATTAAAATAGTCTCCCCATAGTTTCATTTCATTGTTTTTTTCTTGATGTCTTGCAAACATCTGCAATTGATGTAACCTTCTAAGATCATCATGCTCATATCTAGCAATATGAACGTGTTTTCCCCTAATTTCAGTTAAACAACTTAGTGTCCTTACAACCTCTAAATTAATTTTTTCATAAAAATCTTTCGGATTTTGAGATATCTCGTTTCTATATGATCTAGCAATGATTTTTGAATATTCAAGGAGACGCATTTTTAATATATAAATTTCGTTGAAATAATTTTCAATATGATAAACTAAATTTCTGGAGCGTGATAAATTTTTATTTTGATATGGATATACCGCCATATAATAACTAATATCCTTCAGATTATCTTTGGAATCTACAATTTCACTAAATCCTTTAAATAATTTATAAATATGTTTTTGTCTAATGGAAAAATTACCATTTAGTGAAGTTGGTCCCTCGATTTCGAATAGAAAATTTCTTGCAACTTCCCCTAAATCCTTTTTATTCTCTTCAAAACCTTTCAAGAGAATATTTGATAATTCATCAACTATAATTTTTGCAAAAGCATCGTAAACACTCATAATTATCTAACCAACAGCGTGTTATGTTAAAATCCAACACTACCGAATTAATTATTTATAGATTTCCATTCTCGTTTTATAAACAAAACGAATTACTAATTAAAAATTCTCAACGACCAAAGTGACAACCGCATAACTGAGTCTCCATTTTTCTATCTCCTTTATTGGTTTTCTAATTCTTTCAAATTGGAGATCTAAAAATAATTACTTCCTTTATTTTAAACATACGTACTTGCAACTAAAGCGCCGCCAATAACTACAATGACGCTTTTGGCAACTACCTTTTTGTTTTAGAACCAACTTCGTTTTACAAATCAACTTTGAACAACAAACCTACTCTGAAAAACTAAACCCACTAACTTTATCAAACGACTGCATCGAAGACGCGGTTGCTTTGAGTTGCTGGTTAGGCAACATTTTCGATTATTAATTCTTTATCGGCAACTATATATGTTTGCTGTATAGTATAGTCCACTGTGTTATCCAATAAATACATAGCATAACCAAGAGCTCGATGAGAACCATCTTGTAAATACCAATCACCCAATTTTGATTCATCATTTTTGCTTGAACGAAGCAAAAAAGCTGGAAATTTTACCAGACCTTGTGTTGTTTCCAAAAATATTTTAGTATCAGAAATAATCTTTGTCAAATCCCAATTAGTACCAAGTTTTTTACCATTAAGAGTATTTGCAGCTTCTCCCATTTTTTTAAGAGTCCTGATTTTTGCAATCTGAATGAGTTCTTTTGTAGAAGGACTATCCAGAAACACTAGATTCAAATAATCATCTTTAGTTAACTCAGCTAGATAACGATTTTGAAATTCATAAACTTGTTTCATATTATCGGGATGATTACCACCTCCAAGTAATAATAAATGTTTTTCTATTTCATCGATAGTAACTTTTTTTATGATTCTCATAATATTCCTTTTTGTTGCCTAACGGCGTGTTATGTTAAAATCCAACACTGCCGTGTTAATTATTTATAGATTTCCATTCTCGTTTCACGTTAGTAAAACGAATTACTAATTAAAAATTCTCAACAACCAAAGTGACAACCGCATAACTGAGTCTCCATTTTTCTATCTCCTTTATTGGTTTTCTAATACTTCCATTTTGGAGATCTAAAAATAATTACTCCCTTTATTTTAAACATACGTACTTGCCTTTAACCGGTTTACCTGCCGAAGGTAGGCAGCCCAGTTTATCAGCCTTTGGCTGAAACAACAATGCCATTTAACCGCTACAACTTTTATTTATAAAAATGTTTCTTAGAATAAACTACTTTAACAAACAATTTATCCGCCACGGCGGATTGTAAATACAACTTTATAATTACAAAAATGCCGCACTGAAAAAAGTTGTCCGTGTTGAGCGGCGGGTTATACCTAATTGATTTTATATTGTTCTGCTAATTTTTTATAGTAATCAATGACTGGTCCTTTATATTTTACTTTCCCAATCGACCAGAAATGTTTATTAATTTCGCGTATACCACTTTCTTTTTGGATAATGGTTTCAATTTCTCTGATGTCTAATCGGAATTGCACAGCAACTTCTTCAATTTCATTTTCGTCATTTGATTCAAATATCGTTGATGTATTTACTATTGCACTACCAATTAAAACTACAATTTCTTCGCTTAAGTAGAACCGATTATCAGAACAATATTTTATTACTTTCATCCCTTCATCATATGATCCAAGAAACCTTTCTTCAAGGGGAAGAGATTTATTGACGATAAAGTCATTTATATTTCTATAAGAAGAGTCAACCAACTGAAATAACTTTTCATAAACCTCAAATCTTTTTTCGAATATTTTTTGCGAATAATTTTCAATCCTATTTCTCCTTCTTATTAATTCAGTGAAAATTATTCCTAATAGTAAGCCCAGTATTCCTATAATTGCACTTTCCATATTATATTATCTTGATTGTTTTCATTAGGTATAACGACGTTGTGGCTTAGGCGCAGCCCCAAACTACAATGCCGAACTTGTTAATTAAATTTATAATTAGAACAAACTTTCATAACACGACTGCCTTAAATAAAAAACTTGAAACGGAACGACTACCACTAAAATTATAAAAATTCCGAATGCGAAAACGCTGTCACCTTGAGTCCACAATAATGGCGTTGCCATAAAGTTTTTATTTAATGACAATGAATTACTTCCAACTTGTCAATACTTAAAATTGCCTAAATGACTCTTTTTACCGGTAATTTTTACCTTGTCATTAGCAGCCACTAGTTATGTGCTATTTAATTTATCTTTTAAGTCCTCAATGCAGCTTGTATATGCATCCAATCATAATTGCAATTTCTTCCTAAGCTATACCAACCTTCTTCTTCCCAAAATGACCACCACTTATCATAATCAGGTTTTGCAAAGAATGCTTTGTCATTACCCCAATCTAATTGATTATTAATTGGATCGTAATCAATAGAAATCCCCCAACTATGTGTAGAAAATTTTGTACCGCCCCTGATAGCTCTAATGTATAAACACCCTCCCCAAATATCTAATCTTAATCTCTTAATTTCTTCAATTCCATAATATTCAAATACTTTTGTTAACACTCGAAATAAGCTGTCATGAACTTTTGAATGACATAAATAACTTTTTATAGGTTTATTGTTTTCCCAATAGTAATGGGGATATGGAAGGACTAATTCTTTTTGATTCAATCCAACTTCACCATAATAATCCAATAAGCTGTCTTCCGTTTCAATAGGAAAATTATTGAAGTTAGTCTGCATAGTTTCTCCCAAAAGTTTGAAGTAGTAATCGTCTGTCGTTTTGATTTACTAATGATTGTTGTCCATTAAGCGCCAGACGACCATGACAAACTATTCGTTGATTAAAAATCACCAGTTGATTTTTCTCAAGTAAAAATGTGTCTTGGTTTTTGATAAGTAGCTTTTCAATTTTGTTTACAAGTGAAATATCTAAGTTCTGTTCGGAGTTTATCTTTGAAGTAAATCTGAGTATAGTTTCACTAACAGAATTAATTTGAAGAATTGGGAAAGGATTATACTCAATACCAACATTTTGTAAACCAAAGAAACTCCCTTCTGAATAGATTGATTTTTCTAAGCGCACTAATTCTTCTTTGCTAAGTTCTTCAATAACTTTAAGAAAATTAGAGACGATAGTCTGTCCTCCACCATTTGGGTCTTGTCTTATACAAAAAAGTATTGAGTAAAAGGGTGGGTTAGTTGTATTTACAAAATCTATATGAAATGGGTTGTAACCAACACCCGATGAACGATTAGGTTCTTTAGTTAAATCAACTCCTATTTCTTTCCATAAGCCAAATTTTTCAAAAATTCCAAATGGATACACGATACTGCAAAGAACAATTGCAAGGGTTGCTTTGAGATTGCTGTAAAAATCAAAATCTTTTCCGAAGTCAATAATAAGATATCCTTTATTAGATAAGCGCAAAACCTCACTTGCTTCAAGCAAGTAAGGGAAATGTGTATTATTAATTTCATTGCGTATGGTTTTAAATAGAGATAAATCAATATTACAAGAATTAAAATTAAATGACTGCTTTTGCAATTTTTGCAACAAAGATTTCATTCCAGCTCTATCTGATTCATTTATTTTAATTACTGGTAAATTCATTCTTCTTCTGCTAATCTTTTATCAAAACCTAGTTTTACAAGTTCCTCGTATGCAGCCCAAACATTTGAGGGAATTTCTTGTTGAATTTGAAAACCCTTTGCAGGATATATCTTAATCCTTTGTAAATCTCCAACCATTGTATTAATAAATCTGTCTTTGGGAATACCACTTTTTAGATATTCTTCGTAAGTAGTTTTCGTGGAAGTAATAATTAGATTTTTGTCTTTCCAATGAATCATTCCTGTCGCATAGGTTCTTCTTTCCATGTATGGTTTTTGGACTACAATAAATTTCTTGAACTTATGATTTAGTGATGTCAAAATATCTGCTGTAAACTGAAAATTCTCACCTGTGTTTTTGGATCTGTTTTCAACAATTATTTTTTCCTTTGAAACTCCTCTTGCAATAGCGATGTCATAAAATGCTTCAGCTTCTGTTTTGGGTGCTTCATTTTTCAAAATATCTTTTGGATGAATAATCCCTCCTGAAAATATCAAGTAATCCGCCCAACCTTCAAAAAAAAGATCAATGCCATATTCGGCAACATTTGGGTCATGGCTACCTAAGACGAAAATGCAGTCTGCCTTTTCAAGTTTATGATGCAGCAAATGGTAATCCCAAATAATTTTTGCAAGTGTATCCATTCGTTTTTCTGTTTCTTTTATAGCCATATATTTTCTCTATTCGTTAAACATTTCCTTTAGTGATTTGAGAGTTCTTTGTTGACCGTATAGTTGTTTTTCAATTGAGCCACTTAGAAGATGATTGAAGATTCTATTTGCTAATTCGTTCTTCTTGGTGTATTTGAAATAAATGTATAGATATTTCCAATATGAAAATTTTGAAATTTGTTCTAATTGTGGTGCTGCATTTTTATAATGCTCTCTTGTAAGATTAAATAGTTTATCATAATCCTTTTGATTCCTTGTGTTAATGGCAAATTCAAAAATTCTTTTACTTGTATAATAGGATTCAATTGAATCGTATTTGTATTGTTGCATACCTTTCAAAAGCTTCTCATAGGATTTTTTTTGTTCCTCAATCAATACCTTTTGGCGATGTAAATAAATAGTATCAACATAATCTCCAATATTTTCTTTTTCAAGTTCACTAATGGTGTCGGTAATCATTCTGTGTGCATCATTTATGTGTCCCTGCATTTTGTAAGATAATGCCCTAAGCCAATATGATTTTATTAATAGGTTTTGAATTTCAGTATCATAAAGTTCTGCATTTTCTAGAATGTTAATTGCATTTTGTGAATGAGCTTTTGCTTGCTCCAAAACCTCTATACTATAATCAGAATTAATAAGTAAATACGCAAGAAACCAATAGAAGTTGGCGATTTGAATAGATTTTTCTGGGAGTAACGTTTCAACCGTAAATAGGAAATCGACAACTTTGTTGTAAATATAAATAGGATTACCGTTTTCTTTATACTCCTTCCTATATCCTTTGTAAATTGCTTCGAGTTGTTTAGCGACACCAATTTTATTGCCTGTTGAAATTTCTTGAGTTAGCTTAGGGGGTAGCAAATCAAGATTAACAATATGTGATGCTTTAATTGGGGAAACAAAGAAATATTTAGAATTTTTTTTTGATAGAATATTTTCCTCAACCCTCATTTGAAGTTTTAGCCTTTCGTAATTTTCAACATCTTGATTTATTCTTTTCGGTCTATATTCAAACAATGGATTCCAGGGGTAAGATTGCCCTTTTACTACATTATTAATCCCATTTGCCCAAACAATGGGCAAGGTATTGTTTGGACATTGATAGTAATATGCTGTAAGCAATGCCACACCCCCATAACCCAAGGGATGCTTAGGGTAAACTAATCTTCCCAATTCTTTAAGTCGGTCAATCTCCAACTCAGTAAAAATGCTTGAAACATTTTTACTTGCTTTATTAGGTATTATTGTTAATTCTAAATTCTGGTCATTAAATTTTCTAAGGGCCTCAGTTGTAATTGTTAAACAAAGAATAAACATCTTGCAATGAATATCTCTAATTTTGGGAATAATATCATTTAAAATTTGATCCCCTGAACCGTGCGTGTCATTAAAGAAAATTGCAACCTTGTCTTCTAAGTATTGTTGACGAAAGTTTTTTATTTCGAAAATCTGTCTTTGTGCTAAATTCCATTGTTTAATTAAATCATATGAATTCCTAGTTGCACTATCGCCTTTTTCATTTGGTATTACTACTAATAAGTCAAGTTCCGATTTATTGTTTGCCACTAAATAATCTTTAACTGGTTTAAAAAGTTGTTTAATCTTTTCATCAACAGTCTGTGAATTGAAATAGTCAAAATTCAGAAGCAATTTTTGAGCAAGTCTCTTGTCGGTATCACAATGAAAATTTTGAAACCACTTATCGAGTTTCTGATAAAAACTATCCTGTTGAAGTCCCCAAGCACGTAACAATGAATCTATCTCGTCAATTACTAAAGAATCTAGTTGTTGAAGATATATGTCATTATAATTATACATTATTGGATTATTTAATGTGTAAAAATTTTAATATAACATAAAATTGAACATAACCATTAAGTATTTTAACTGTAAATAAGCAAAAAAAGAGAAAGACAAACGTTGTAAAATCTCGCTGCTCATTTGCAGACTTGCCTGCAGCAGGCAGGTAAAATAGTGTTGTGCGAAACCACACTTTGTAATCTATGGGTATTTAATGCGGTTTCTCTTTCTTTATTTGCAAACATTACAGTACTGATTTTCATTTAATTAATTTATTTTCCCGCAGCCTAACACTCCTCCTATCAAAGAATGTTAGACCGCAGAATTTTTTCTTTTTACTTCTTCAGAGATGCCAAACAAACCTCATCACTTACAGTCATTGGTCAGTAGTCATTTGTCATTAACTTTATTTTTTAACAAACAACTGCCGACTGCTCACTGCCGACTGCATAAAGTCTATTTTTAAGCCATTTTAGCATTTATTGTGCGTCCGGTCACCTTAGTTGTCCTCCGGATCGTCTGAGTTGTCCTTCCGGTCGTACGAGTTGTCCTTCCGGTCATCTGAGTTGTCCTTCGGATCGTACGAGTTGTCTTTCCGGTCGTCTGAGTTGTCCTTCCGATCGTCTGAGTTGTCCTTCCGGTCGTACGAGTTGTCCTTCGGATCGTACGAGTTGTCCTTCGGATCGTACGAGTTGTCCTTCCGATCGTCTGAGTTGTCCTTCCGATCACACGAGGAGTCCTTCCGATCGCACGAGTTGTCCTTCCGGTCACACGAGTTGTCCTTCGGAACGTACAAAGAGTCCTCCGGAACGTACTAAGAGCCTCTGGAAAATGACTAAGAGCGCTAACTTTTCTACAAAGAGTGATTAAGATTGTTAGTAAAATTCCGTCGCCGCGTAAGTGTAGCGAACCGCCCAAAACGAGAACAATATTTTCCTGAAATATTTCTCGCAACGTTCGCAAAGAAGGCGCAACGTTCGCAAAGAAATAATTCGTTGCGTTCTTTGCGTTTCGTAGCGAGCTTAGCGAGAAAAAAAAGATGGAGCAAATGCTCAATTCACAAACAATATGTTTCCGTTTTATCAGGTTAGAATTTACTAATACTCGTTTCTTTTGTAACGAGTATGCTATTGTAGAGACCTAATATCACAAAGTAACCCTTACAGTTTGTAAAAAAGTTTTCGAGGGTATTTTAAAATGATGAAAATAAGAAGTGATTTTAAGAAGTAGAAAAGAATGAAGCATATGTTTGCCGGGGAACGTTTGAAATACATCATCCGTCAAACATTTAACATCAACCATAATAGAAGTAATCTTCCCTTTTAAGCAAAATAAAATATAAAAGCTTAGCGCCTCCAATGTTATGCGAGAAATACGACCCTAGCTTTTTCCGAACCTTATGACTTTGCTAAAAGGTACTCCAGAAAAATAAGCTACAAATTCCATCAACTAAAAAAAA
>JBAZBI010000031.1:0-25817 GCA_041671545.1 Ignavibacteriaceae bacterium | reverse complement strand
CTGCCCGTTCAATTATCCTTATTTTATGAGTAGGGAGGTTCTGTTTTGATTTTTCATCAAATAATGCAATGGCAACTTATAAACACATGTTTAGTAGGCTTTATTTATTTTAATCGGACAACAATAATTGTTATTAAATCATGTCTTTCTAGAGGAAAAGACTTGAAAGGTTTAGTTAGTTAAAAACTATTGACGGTTAGGACCTGAAAGCTTTTTTTTCTCAAAATGTAATTCCTAAAAGTTATTTTTGCCAAAAATTCAAAATCAACGGATACTTCTTCTATTCTTAATTTGGTGTCTCAAGCTGTTTGTTCTGATCTTCATTCCCGTTTTTTCTCGGGTCAATCATTTCCATTAATTTCAGACCGAGAATTCCTTCTATTGCAGTGCCGTTGGAATTATTGCCGCCGATTAAAACATCGGGGATTAGTTTAATACGTCCTTTCGATAATTCCTCTGTAATTTTATAACGGGTAAAGTTTTCTCCGCCTAAAGCTTTAACCGCAAGTTCATACGCTTCGGCAGTAGATTTACCGATGGCTAATATTTTACCGGCTTCGGCGTTTCCGGTTAATGAGATTTGTTCGGCTTGCGCTGAAGCTTTAAGTTTTATTGCTTCCGAATCAGCCTGAGCTCTGGCTCTTGTTGATTCCGCTTCTGCATGAGCGCGCATTTTTGTCGCCTCTGCTTCCGCACTTACGGCAAGTTTAACACTCGTTGCATCTCCTTCGGCTTTCTTAACAGTTGCGTTTGCGGTACGTTCGGATATTTCAACACTTTGCTGCGCTTTTACAATATCTTTTTGCATATCGGCAATGGCGGTTTCTTTTTCCATCCCCTGTCTTGTTTCCTGCGCTTTCTTTTGTGTTTCATACGTTACTTTTTGTTCTTCGGCAATTTTTCTATCCGTTAAAGTTTTCATAAGCGTTTCCGGCGGAACAATATCGCCGATCAAAGTATCAACGGCATTAACATTATATTCATCCAAAACTTTTTTGATATGGGATTTTGCAGACTCCTGTCTTTCTTTACGTGTACTTAGAAATGCGATAACATCACTGTCCTGCGCTGAATTTCTAAAATAATTTCCAATGGTTGGTTCCAAAACCTGGGAAACTAAATTTACCATATTCCCGAAACGGGCAATTACTTTTGGGGCTTCTGTTGAAGGAACATGAATAATTTGCGCTACATCAAGATTGAATGGGAAACCATCTTTTGAACGAACGGTAATTGTTGAAAGATTTTTGTCAAGATTATGCGCTTCACTTCTGGCGTTTGCCCAGTTTAAGACCAAATTTGTTGTGGGGACTAATTCTACCTTCATTATATATTTATTGATGGGATATTTACCGGGACCAAGTGGTTCAAGCCAAACACCTTTAAATCCTTTTTCAACAATGTTTCCATGTTTAAAATCATTCCCGGTTAAATCTTTTCCTTCCTGACCGATATACGAGATTACAACTCCAACATAACCGATAGGAATTTCGGTCATAGGAATTTCTTCCATTTGAACTGCCCAGGGATTTAAATTATAAGAACCGGCAAGAATAACTTGCGGCTGCAATCCTCTGTTACCACCATTTTTAATAAAACTATCAAAATTCTGGAAGTTATTATGTCCATCAATTATCTGTCCGGCAATTTGTCCGGCTGGAATCGGTTGACCATCTAAAGTTGTAACTATACCAACCATACTTTCCTGAATACGAATCATATCTGTAATGGAGATATGAAACAACATAGTATTGATGCGATAAGAACCTGCTGTAAGGTATGGGGTTTGTCTTCCGCGCTGACCATTGTTATTAAGGAATTTTTCAGCGTCTTGAAAACTATCGGAGTCAACTTCATGGGCAAGAATATTTCCGGTAGGAATTCCCGCGCCATCTTTGGCTAAAATTAATCCTATTTTCCCTTCGGGAATAACTGTGAACGATTCCATTGTAATATCATATTGCCACACCCATTTCCAAAGGTATAATCCGGGAGCTAAAGCTTTTGCTTGAAATCCGGCTTCTCCTTTTGTTGCAATAATTCTACCGTCCGGCAATTCTTTGTTATCGCCAAGAAGAACAAATTTCTTTGTTACAAGACCAATTTTATCTTCCGGAACTATTACCATTCCGAATAAAAACCTAAAAATAAATTTATAGAAACCGATACAGAGTAATATTAAAACTATCCACCAATAACTCCAAATAATGTTTTCCATGATATTCCGTTTTATATAAATGAATTGTTTATCCTATAGAAAAATAAATATTTTTTTTGTTATAACAAGATTTGCCGAAAGACGAAGTAACAATGTGAAAGGAGAATGAATTGAGGTGGTTAGAGCAAATTTTTCTGTTTGATACTTGTTTACTGAAAGACTAAGTTGCAAATACAAAATGGAGTTCTTTGTCTTGTTAATTTAGAGACATTAAACAATAAAGGTAAAATGATGAAGACTTGTATTAACCATCCCAAAAGAGAAGCATTGTCAATCTGCCATTGCTGTGAAAATGATTTCTGTGAATTATGCTTGGATGAGGGGAAAGAATTCTATTATTGCAAAAAGCCTGAATGTCAAGAGTTGTTCAAAAAAGAAATGCCCGCGGGGAAGTTGCCCGAACAAATTTTTTGTCCCGGTTGCGGAAATGAGATTGAACTTTCCGAAAATGAAATGTACAATGGAAAAGTTCACTGCCCGAAATGCGAAGTTCTAATTGATTTCACTGTTGTCCCACATTCTATTCTAGCAAAAGAAAATTATGTAGAATTATTTTCATCACTCAACCAGGGAGATATTGCGTTGATTAAATCCCTTCTCGCAGATGCTGAAATTGATTACTACACTACAGGAGAAAACTTCTTAAGTGTTGATCCGTTAATTCAACCTGCAAAGTTTTTTATTAGCGAAGAGCAAGTTGACGAAACAAAAGAATTACTAAATGAATTTAAATTGCATGTTTGGGGCACTTCAGACAGAACAGATGATGATCTTTCTGCCACTTGTTAGCATTCTAAGCTTTAAGGAGTTTTTTATGAAGCAATTAGTCAAAAATATGATAAACATTATTTGTTTGCTTTTGTTCATTCAATTTTCCTTCATCGGTGCAGTCTTTGCACAGGACGCAAAAAAACCGGATCCCGACGAGGTGATAAAAATGCTAAAGGAAGGGAACGAAAGATTTTACACAGGGAAAGCTACGTATCCCCACATGGATGCTGCGCGTATAGAGCTGGCCGGAAAAGAGAATCAAGGAAATTACGCTTATGCTACAGTGCTATCATGTTCGGATTCCCGCGTGCCCGTTGAACTGTTATTCGATACTGGCGTAATGGATATTTTTGTTGTCCGTGTAGCGGGAAACGTTTGTGATACGGATGAAATAGGTTCAATTGAATATGGATTAGCGCATGTGAATACTCCCTTGCTCGTTGTATTAGGACATACGCAATGCGGCGCGGTTACCGCCGTAACTCACGCGGTGCATGGTGAAGGGCATAAACTTGAACGCAACATTCCTCTGCTGGTTGATAATATTATTCCTGCAGTTAAGCGGGCAATGAAACAGCATAAAGAAGCGCATGGTGACGCTGTTATTCCTTTTGCCATAGAAGAAAATGTGTGGCAGGCTGTTGATGATCTGTTCATGAAAAGTCCGGCTGTCCGTAACATCGTTAAAGAAGGGAAAGCCAAAGTTATCGGCGCGATCTATGACGTTGGGACGGGTAAAGTAAAATGGCTACCGCTTGAACGAGTGGATAAAATTCTAAAAAACGTTGAGGCTTCTCCGAACAAAGAAACTGAGTCGTTCATTTCCGAATAACTTATTCTTAACAAAGCGCAAAGAGAATAAGCCAATGTTGATACGATTATCAACAAGTTAGCCAGGGGAAGAGTTTGAGAATTCCTTTAAGAACCCTCAAACTTTTTTCACCTCAAATTGCATATCGCAAGTAGAATTCTTAATTTTCTACCAAGTAAAAATTTATTCGTTCAATCTTCAACTCAAACGGTATGATTTAAGTATAAAGGGTTTATATGGGAAGATTCTTTTCAAACATCATTTTTACAATTATTTTAATTGTAGCTTTCAAACTCAATGCTTCGGAGATAAGTGACTCATGCACCGTCTATCTAAAGAATGGTCAAAATGTTGTTGTGAAATTCCGTGAAGTTCAATCGTTTTGTTTTGTAAGTGACAAAGGGGAGGGAATTAACTATAGTGTTATTGACTCGTTAATAACTTCAGACAGCGCTACCGCTCAATCAATATTTCAATCGTGTCCCGGAATTAGTCTAAATTCACGAGAAGAAAGATATATACTCAAATTTTTGAACTGCGTTCCGGTGCGGACAAAACAAGAATCAGCAATCCCATTTAAACCAAGCAATATAGCACTCTACTTGAGATCCGATCCGATTAGTCGTGTAGGATTTGTCTATAACGCAGAACTATTCAATATGAAAAACTTCATTCACAGATTTCAAGGATCGTGTGGTTTTCGTGATAAAGATTCATGGTTTTCTGCAGTTAACTTTGCGTTTGGTTTAGGATTTCAAGCTAAAAAAGAGGCGTTTTCATATTCATTTACACTTAATTACGGTATTTTCAGAGAGTTTCCCCCGCTTAATAATTATTCAGCTTCATATTTTAATCCTCAGTTGAGTACAAACAAACCGAATACACCGATAGTATCCGGGTCTGTTCTTTTCTTCTCACCGGTTATCAGTTACGAAATTTATGAAGGACAACCTTATTTTATCACGTCGGGATTAGACATATATCTTAATCGTGAAAATGTTAACCTTCCGCAAAATGTTATTAATATATATTTTGGATTAGGGACAGAATTATAACTGAGTTCTTTTAACCTTAAAAAGTTTTTATGCTTTCTAAAATAAAATAAATGTGTCGAACTTTTTTTATCTCAAATTGCATATCGTAGTTAGAATTCTTAATTTTCATTCAGATGAAAAAAAAATTGCTCACTTTTGAACGCAACCTAAAATATAATGAAACCTGTTTTAGCGCCGACATTCAATCAACAATTCCATTTCCTAAAAACTTAAATAAGGAGAATATGAATGAGTTGGTTCACTGATTTCACCAATTCCTCACTCGGTAAAAAGTTTATAATGGCTCTTACCGGTACTATGCTGATGCTGTTCCTCATTGTACACTTCATCGGCAACATGATGCTCTACTTTGGTCCCGCCGCTTTTCAAATGTATGTTGAAACTTTGGAAACAGTAAAACCTGCCGTTAGAGTTATCGAAATTGTTTTAGCTTTAATTTTTATTTTCCACATTTATAATGGAGTAAGATTATGGTTCCAGAATAACAAAGCAAATCCGCAGAAATATGCTGTTAGTGCCGAAAGTGAAAACTCCACAGTCTTTTCAAGAAGTATGGCAATAACGGGAACAGTAATATTTATTTTCCTTGGTATTCACTTATCAACTTTCTGGTTTGGTTTTAATTTTGGAGTTCATCCTGAAGGTGAGTATCCTTTCTACACAATTGTAGCGGAATGGTTTGCTTCTCCGGTTTATTCTCTTATTTACATCGTTTCGATGGGCTTCTTAGGGTTTCACCTGAACCATGCATTTCAAAGTGCGTTTCAAACATTCGGATTAAATCATAAAAAATATACTCCGCTAATTAAAAAAATAGGAACAATTTACGCGCTTATTATGGCGTTAGGTTTCGCATCTATTCCACTCTACTTTTTGATTGGAGGCAAATAATGTTAAAGTTAAATTCAAACGTACCCGAAGGCGGTATTACCGAAAAATGGTCAAACCATAAATTTTCGATGAAGCTCGTCAATCCCGCCAACAAAAGAAAATTTGAAGTTATTGTTGTCGGTACCGGTTTGGCAGGCGCTTCTGCCGCAGCAACATTAGGCGAACTCGGTTACAAAGTAAAAGCGTTTACGTATCATGATTCACCACGCCGCGCGCATTCAATTGCAGCGCAAGGTGGAATAAACGCAGCAAAAAATTATCAGAATGATGCCGACTCAGTTTATCGTTTATTTTATGATACTGTTAAAGGCGGCGACTTCCGCGCACGCGAAGCAAATGTTTACAGGTTAGCAGAAGTAAGCAACAACATTATTGATCAATGCGTTGCGCAAGGCGTACCATTTGCAAGAGAATACGGCGGAACGTTGGCAAACCGCTCTTTCGGCGGCGCGCAAGTTTCAAGAACATTTTATGCGCGCGGTGAAACCGGACAGCAGCTTTTACTTGGCGCTTATAGTTCGCTCAACAGACAAATTAAACTCGGCAATGTAAAAATGTATAATCGCCGCGAGATGCTTGATCTGGTTCTTGTTGATGGAAAAGCAAAAGGAATTATTGTAAGAAATTTACTAACCGGCGAAATTGAAAGACACGCTGCGCAAGCTGTCGTTATTGCTTCCGGCGGTTATATGAATGTTTATTTCTTATCTACCAACGCGATGAACAGTAATGCTACTGCGTCATGGCGGGCGCATAAACGAGGCGCTGCATTTGCAAATCCTTGTTACACACAAATTCACCCAACATGTCTTCCGGTGCATGGAGAAGCTCAATCAAAATTAGTTTTGATGAGCGAAAGTTTGCGGAATGACGGAAGAATCTGGGTACCGAAAAAAGTTGGAGATCATCGTCCACCGAATCAAATCCCCGAAGATGAAAGAGATTATTATCTTGAAAGAAGATATCCTGCATTTGGAAATTTGGTTCCAAGAGATGTTGCCTCACGTAACGCAAAATATGTTTGCGATGAAAACCGCGGCGTAAATGGCGGACGTTCTGTCTATCTCGATTTCTCCGAAGCCTTTGGCAGAATCGGAAAAGATGGAGTGAAAGACAGATACGGCAACCTGTTTGATATGTATCAAAACATTACCGGCGTTGATCCGTATGAAATTCCGATGCAGATTTATCCGGCTCCGCATTATGCAATGGGCGGCTTGTGGGTTGATTATAATTTGATGAGCAACGTTCCCGGTTTGTTCGTACTCGGCGAAGCAAACTTCTCCGATCACGGTGCAAACAGACTCGGCGCAAGTGCGTTAATGCAAGGGCTGGCTGATGGATACTTTGTTATTCCTTACACAATTGGAAATTATTTTGCGACCGAAAAACCGGAGAAAGCAAATCCGGATAGCGCTGAATTCAAACAAACAGAAAAAAGCGTTAATGACGATGTAAAGAAATTGCTTTCTGTAAATGGAAAACAAACCGTTGATGCAATCCATAAAAAACTCGGATTGATCTTAATTGATAAAGTCGGGATGTCAAGAGATGAAAAAGGATTGAACGAAGGAATTAAAAAGATAAAAGATTTAAGAGAAGAATTCTGGACTGACGTTAAAGTTGTTGGTAAAGGCGAAGAACTTAATCAAACTTTGGAACGCGCAGGAAGAGTCGCGGATTATCTTGAACTTGGCGAACTGATGGCAAAAGATGCTCTCAACAGAAATGAAAGTTGTGGCGGGCATTTCCGTGAAGAATATCAAACCCCCGAAGGCGAAGCATTAAGAAGAGACGATGAATATTCTTATGTGGCTGCATGGGATTATAAAAAGCCCGGCGAATGGGAACTTGCAAAAGAAAATCTTGAATTTACAAACATTAAATTAGCTACGAGGAGTTATAAATAATGAGCAGTAATCATATAACCTTGAAGTTAAAAATCTGGCGGCAAGAAAATAATAAAGCTAAAGGACACTTCGACGAATTCAATCAAAAAGTTTCTCCCGATTCTTCTATTCTTGAAATGCTTGATGAAGTTAATAACAAATTGGAAGCGGAAGGAAAAACCCCTATAGCGTTTGAAAGCGATTGCCGTGAAGGAATTTGCGGAACTTGCGGATTGTCTGTAAACGGGCATCCGCACGGACCATTGCCAAAGACCGCAACGTGTCAATTGCACATGCGTAACTTTAGAGACGGCGAAACGCTTTATATTGAGCCGTTCAGAGCAACTGCGTTTCAGATTATAAAGGATTTAATTGTTGACAGATCCGGATTTGATAAGATCCAACAAGCAGGCGGATACACTTCTATCAATGCAGGAAGTGCACAGGATGCGAACGCGATTCTTATTTCAAAAGAGAATGCCGATCTTTCCCTTGATGCGGCTGAGTGTATTGGATGCGGCGCGTGTGTAGCGGCTTGTAAAAATTCTTCCGCGATGCTTTTTGTAAGCGCAAAAGTTTCTCAATTTGCTTTGCTTCCGCAAGGGCAACCGGAACGTTACGACCGGGTGCAAGCGATGGTAAAAGTTATGGATGAGAATTCTTTCGGAAGCTGTACAAACACTTACGCATGCGAAGCCGAATGTCCGAAAGGAATTTCCGTTAGCAACATAGCCCGCATGAACCGTGATTATTTAAAAGCAAAACTTTGCGGTGAAAAGGTATAAGAAAAAAACAAGGGAATGTAAAAATAACCCATCCATTGTTTTGTAAGTTGGAGTAAAAGATAAATTCAATTATGTAAGGAACGGTCGAGACCGTTCCTTTTTTTATACACTTCCGTCTCACTGTGTTAACCAGACAAAACTTATTTGTTAAAATTTGTCTTCATCTGTGTTTTCGGAAACTCTAAGAAAATAATTCTTGACAAGAATTTTTTTTTAGAGTATATTTAATCAGTTATTTAAATATTTAGAAAAAAAATAAAAGGAGTGCTCAGATAAAAGTCGAAATTAAAAAAGGTGGTAACCAGGAAAGTTTTTCCAGCGTGAAGGGAACAGTTGTTGCACTACTTCGGGCGATAAGCCGGGGCAGGGGATAACGGGGCATACGATGCGGGTAGAAAGATACTCTTCCTACCGCAGAGCATTCCAATCCTTACAACAAGAAGAATTTTATAATCTATCCTTTTGTTGAACCGGGAAGTTCAATAACATTACCATTTGGTGAGATAATATTTTACTGTGAAAATGGATTTTTAAAGATAGCATATAAACATAAACATCTTAACAAGGAGTCAAAAAATGAAAAAGACCTTATTTAGTGTTATTTTGATCGCATCGGTACTTATTTTTTCTGCTTATACATATAAATCAAATACTAGTTCTGTAAGTAATCCATTATATCAAGGATTTCATGGGCTAGTAACATACAATGGAACAGGTATGGCTTCTCAGACGGTGACTATCTCTAAGGGTAGCTTTTCTACTACCAAAACCACTGATGCTACTGGGCATTATGTAGCTCTTGATAATGAATTGGATGGAGCGGGAACATATACTGCTTCGGTTTCTTGGTGTGTCGGAAATTTTTGGTTTCATGGTTCAAATTCCGGTTATTATACCGGAACCTCTGGAACTATTGATATAACCGTCGCAAAGCAATCAGGCTGTAATTACTAATTTACAAATATTAATGATAATCTAATTATTAATTTATATGCTATCTATTAATTTAATTAATGTTCTCATTAGTATTTTATAATTTGTGGAATAACTTGATCCATTCTCGAACTTTCCCTACGATATAAAAAATATTAGCAATTATGTTAGGAACGGTCGAGACCGTTCCTTTTTTTTTGATGCAGCTCTGTTCTTGTTTCTTTCCGCGCGATACCCTGAAGGGTATCGCTACACGAAAAAATCATCGTGAACGATGATGGGAAAATATAAAACAAAAAAAATATTTTTAGCAAGAAAGTATTTAACCTTGTGTTATATTTTTTTAAGCAATGTGCAAAAACTGCACATTCCAAATTCCGATAAACTGGTAAAGTTTTACAATCTTGATGTAAAAGACAAATTCAATTATGTAAGGAACGGTCGAGACCGTTCCTTTTTTTCATAATAGCTGTAAAAAAGTTGTTTGATATAATATTTTCTTTTTTTAAGTTTTCAATAGAAACGGGAAGATTTTCTATCTATGGGTTTCCTTTTCTGATTTCATTATAAAAACAAATTAGCGGGTATTTTTTATGAAGAAGTTTTCCGTTAAGCATCGGTTTTCGTTCTACATTATACTAAACATAAACTTGTTTAGTATTCCTCTCCAAATAAATTCATCCTCCAATAAATATATTTAACTAAAGGGTCAACTGCATCCTGTTGTTAAGTTTTATCTTCGGCAGTTGATCCTATAAATAATTCCAAATACTATATCGCGGTATCCCGCAGAAATAATAAGCGTACAATTTGCATAGTAGGGTCATGCCATGGCATGACCAACCCTGTCATTTGAAATTATCCGATCTGTTTTGAAAAATGGCATCGAAGGTAAAGCCATCTCGCAGTGGCGGATTTTGATCTCGCACCGGCGGAAAGCAATCTTGCAGTGGCGGATTTTGATCTCGCACCGGCGGAAAGCAATCTTGCAGTGGTGGATTTTGATCTCGCACCGGCGGGAAGCTATCTCACAGTAACGGATTTTGATCTCACAGTGACGGGAAGCAATCTCGCAATGGCGGATTTTAATCTCGCACCGGCGGGAAGCAATCTCGCAGTGACGGATTTTGATCTCACAGTGACGGGAAGCAATCTCGCAATGGCGGATTTTGATCTCACATTTGCGGGAAATCACCTCACAATGACGGATTTTAATCTCGCGCTGACGGAAAGTCATATTGAACTGACAAAATGTCACCTTGCAATGAAATTTTGAGCTGTTCAAAGGAAAAAAGATTGAATTTAGGCTGAAATAGTGACCGCCAGAGGCGGATCAGCCTTTGGCTGAGAAAGCGAAAAGAAAACACAATAAAACACAATAAAACAACATCCATCAATAAAAAAAGGAGAATTAGTATGGATAAACGTGAAAAAAACAAAAAGGAAATGCTTGGAACTGTTTCCGGGTTTTATACTACGGAAAAAGATTCTTTTACGGCTTTGCCCGGATTGGTTGCTGCATTTGCCGATGTTATCGCAATTAACAAAGAGATCGATCTGAACGAACAGGTTGTTCAAGTTGGAACATCGGGAAAGGTTGTTTCAAAGGATGGCTCCCAGGATGAGCTGATTATAACGGCTCTCGTTTTTGCCGGTGCAATTTACGGCTATGCCGCCAAAGAAAACGATCTTGAACTTTTAACCTTCGCCGATATGAACAGCAATACCTTTCATAAATTACGCGATGCTGAAATACCGCTTAGGGTTGAAAAAATTCTTGAGAAAGCCGATGAACTTGCCGCTGCGCTTGTTCCGTTTGGAATTAGCGAAGCAAAAAGGAATGAAGGCAAAGCAAGTCTGGATGATTACGTGGCAAAATTCGGCAGTGTTAACATGGGTAAAGGAGGTAAGAAATCCGCCGCCGAAAGTACAAAGAAACTTCTTAAAAAAGTGGATCAGAAACTTAAAGTGCTTGATAAACTGATGCTTCCCTTTAGGAAGAAGGACACTAACCTCTATTCCCGGTATGAAAGCGCGCGTATGATTTATGATAAAGGAGGCAGGCATAACGGTGGAAGCGATACGCCTCCGCCGCAGGAACCTCCGAAATAAATAATGGTCGTAAACCGGATGCGCTCCCCGGTTGCGGTCTATGTGGCAGCGATACCGTAAACGGTATCGCTGTTCGAAAAAATCCCGATAAATCGGGATGATGGAATCGGTATAGATCGAAAAAAGTTTACATCGCACAGACCGCTCCCTCCCGGTCGCGATACAGTACAGCGGTACTCTTAACTTGTGCCATAAGGGTACCGCTGATTATAAAAACCGTAGGTCGAATCTCCGATTCGACCGGGGTAAGCGGAAGGCGATTTTAGAAAAAGTAAAATAGTCGAAACGGAGTTTCGAGTTATGAAAGAGATATTTAACCTCGCACTGTCCCTTTCCGGTGCGATACAGTGCAGCGGTACTCTTAACTTGTAACTAAGGGTATCGCTGATTATTAAAACGGTGTAAAAGCGGAAGAGATTTTGTTTAAAGTTAATTAATCGACTTACACATTGTATTATTTTATTTTTGTGTTAATTTTAGCTACAATTATTTATACAATACTTGTTGGGATTTTAATGGTTACGAAAGTTAATTCATTCAAGCGTCCTATAGAGCAATATGAGGGTAAGGATAAAGAGAGATCGAATAATCCTCTAGTGGGTATATTAGTCGCGCACAACGAAAAAAACTGCATTGTTAATACCTATCAACATAATTCCCAAATAGCCAACCCACAAAAAACTATGGCACCCCCTTTCGCAACTAATAAGTTTGACCAAATTGATGCAAAGAAAGTGGATGTTATATGGACGGAGAGTATAAAAATCAATATTTTCTTAGAAATTTACTTAACTGGTTTTATCGTTTAAATCATGACTAATCTAATACAACCAATACCTCCCCCTCCTAAAGAAATTATAGATGCAAGTGAAAAGGGTGAATTAGTAATTTTTATTGGCGCTGGAGCTTCAAGATTAGTTAATTGTCTGGGGTGGGATCAATTAGCTTCAAATTTAATAGAAAAATGTGTACAAGTTGGATTAATTAATCATAAAACCAGAAGTAAGCTAATTTCCATAAATGACCATAGAAAAATTATTTCAATATGTTATACACTTTTTGAGAAAGCAAAACATGAGGACATTTTTAGTGGTGAAATGAAACTTGCTCTAAACCATGGAAAAAAAGAACCGATACCAAATATTTACTCTGAACTTGTAAAAATTAAAGCACAATTTGTAACAACAAATGCTGACGAACAATTTGATAATTTTTTTGAATTACCTAATATAAAATATAAACTTAGTGAAATGGATCCAGACAATATACAGTCCGATTGTTTATATCATATTCATGGGTCATTAAAGGATTCACAAAATATCGTTTTTCGATTAAGTAAGTATTTTGAAAGGTACAATGAAAAGCATTTTCAACAGTTTCTAGCAAATCTATTTGGCAAGAGAACTATACTTTTTATAGGATATGGATTAGCTGAATTTGAACTTTTAGAATATTTATATAAAAACCATGATACGAAATTGCCTGAAAGAAAGCATTTTTCTTTAAATGGTTATTTTAGCGGGGAAGAAGATTTTGTTAAACTTGAGCAGGACTATTATTCTGAAATGAGAATCGAAATAAAGCCATATTCGTTAGATATTAATGGATATAAACAACTTTATTATGTAATTGTAGATTGGGTTGATAACATTTTAGCAAATTCGACAACATCTTTCGAACGTTTTAAAGAAATTGATGATATAATTGAGGTAGAATGATTTCTCAAGAACAAATAACAAGAGTATTTCAACTTATTAGTAATAACGAAATGGAAAGACAATATTTCTTTCAAAGGTTAGCAAATGCTAAAGACCCTTTCGAATGGTTCATTCCATTAAAAGATAGAGATTATTTAAGCCCATCAAACAACCCAATACCTATAGAGGTAAAAGAAAAAAAAGGGACTTTTGTCATACCGCAATGGGAAGTATTATTTTTTTTACTAAATGTTGCTGAAAAAAACAATAAAAAACCCGTGGAGAACGTGAATAAAGAATTAGTCATGTTTATTGATTCAGTTGTTGATTATAATACTTCAATTGATCGAATTGATAATTACAGAACAGACTGGATACTCCTTAAAATCATGTCTCTGCTTCCTTTTGAATATGTTAAAGAAACATACATAGAATATATTTCGAGTGCATTAAACACCACTTGGGACAACACTCTAATAGTTGAAGTTATTGAAGAAAAAATCATTCCTTATCTATTAACGAATTTTCCGAATTCAAATAGTCTGCTAGTTCTCTTGATGGATTCTGTATGGCAGTATAAAAAGCCTGCAATCTCTAAATCGGTTGATGAATTTAAGTCAATTATGGCAGAATATTGGTTGGAAGAAATGATGGAAAAATGGAGAAAACCTATAGCTGAAAAAATGAAAGGAGATGGGGTAAAGATCGCTGAAAAAAAAATGAGGGAGATAATTAAAGAGGATAAATCACAGTTTAATTTGATATGGATTCCCCATATTAAAGACGACCAACAAAATAAATTTACTGATAGATATGAAATTCAATTAACATTTTTTATAAGAGATTGTCTAATTGAGTCAAATTTAGAATTTTTAAGAAAAAACATTAAAAATTATCTTAAGGAAGAACATCCAATTTTTAGAAGATTGGCAATTCATTCTATCGATAAAAGATATATTGATCTACATGATATTTTCTGGGAAATCAAAGATAATCCGTTGGAATATCCAACTATCAAACACGAACTCTATACATTTTTTCAAAATCACTCAGAAGAGTTTACTAGCGAAGAAATAAATAAAATAATTAGCTGGATAGAAAATAAAAATTTTGGTTACCTTGATTTGGATGAATTCACTAAAAAAAATAAAGATGCAATAATTTATTATAAAAAGAAAGAATGGTTATCCTCTCTATTAAACTCGAAGATCGCTGAAATTGGAATCCTCTATAAAAAATATGATAATTTAAATCATCGACCACTTGATCATCCTGGTTTAGACTATTGGATGGGGGATTTTACATTTGGAGAGAAAGAGGTTGAAACGCCAAAGAACCTTTGTGAAAAACGCAATGAGGAAATTGCTGAATATTTCAGGAATAAAGTTGTGGATAATAATAGGTTGAATTATTCTTTAATGGATGATTATGCTGAATCACTTAAGGAATGTATTCAAAAGAAACCGGAAAAATATTTAGAGAACCTAACCCCTTTCCAGTGCTTAAGTCCTTTATATAAGTATGAAATACTAAGAGCTTTTTTAGAATTATGGCGAAACGGTAAAGAATATGAATGGGAAAGTCTACTTCAATTTATAGATGAAACATCAAATAATTTAGATTACGAATACAAATACGAAGAAAATGATTTTACTTATCGCGATTGGGTAATTGGTGTGGTTGCTGATTTGATTGAAGAAGGCACTAAAAGTGATAGTCATTCATTTGATGCTGATTTATTACCAATTGCAAAAAAAATTCTACTTCACTTAGAAAACAGAACAATTTCAAAAACTCATTTTTCATTAGATTTAGCAACATCAATCTTAAACTCAACACGCGGAAAAATATATACTGCAATTGTAAATTATGCTCTAAGATATGCAAGGCTCTATAAAAAGGATGAATTCAAAAGATTTGATCCAGACATTCTCCAATTGTTTAATAATAGATTATTGGAAAAACAAGATGAAGAATTTTTTTATTCTTTAGGCAAATTTATATCAAATCTATTGTTTTTAGATAAGGATTGGGTTTTTGAAAACATAAATCAAATCTTTAATAAAGAAATTGAGAATCTTTGGATATATGCAATGAGTGGTTATTTATTTTATGGAACCAGAGTTAATAAAGATATTTACTTTAAACTAAAAGAAGAAAACCATTTATTAAAAGCTATAAATACCGAATTCGCAGATAGGCACTTAAATTCAAGAATTATTCAGTTCTTATGCATCTCTTTCCTGAATAAATGGGAAGACCTTAATACGGATGATTCACTTATGAAAATTGTAATTGAGAAAGCTAAACCGCATCAATTGAAAGAGATTATTCACTTCATATGGGCTCAAAGAAAATTTATCGATGAAAAATCGTTTCAAGGTGATATACTTATACTCCTTACCAAACTTTATGTGCCTATTATGACTATTTCTGATGATAAAGTTAAAAACGAATTACTGTCTGATTTAGCACGTTGGATAGTGTATGTGAACTTTTTCACTCTTGAAACACAAAAAATATTCTTGGAAATATCAAAGCATTCTTCAGATCATTTTAATACAATGCAGCTGGTCGAAGGTCTCAACAAAATTGTACATAACTCACCTAATGAAGTAGCCGAAATATTGTTTACAGTAATTGATCAGGATGAAAAACATCCCTATTACAAACAAGAAGTATTAACAAATATTTTTGATGAATTGAAGAAGAATAAACTAGAGGACTGGATTCTGAAGATTTGCAATTTGTTCTTAAAAAAAGGACTTTATAATTATAAAGAAGTTCTAACAAAATATCTACCCCAAAAGATAATTAATAACTGAGATTTTGTTTTTTGCCGATTAAGAGAAATTATGAAGATGAATAAAATTTTTAGAGTATTTGGTTTTTACTTATCTGAAAAAAGATAATCTGCATTGCTTGATTATAAGGGAATAACTTGCGAAAATATGCAATAAATAAACTATTTTTAGGTGTGATTTTAAAAATGAACAAAGGATAACTAAAGGTTAACTATGTTAATTAATAGCTTTTTTAATTTCTTAGCTTTTTGCATGGTAAGCTTGATACTGTGCTCAATCGGCTATGTTATAACTTTTGTTTTTCAATCAAAAGAATTAGCTAACCAGTTTTTTATCTCGTGGATTTTTAATTTCAACGGAATCTTGGTGGGAGGTACTGGTTATGGATTAATGTGGTATATAAACAAAGAGGGCAAAAACTTATTGGGGATGTTGAATAATTTTATAGATGTAAAAAAACTAAAAAATCTTAATATTGTTGTTTATTCCCACAAAGCTAATTCGTGGACTTGGAAAATTATCATCGGCGTACCCATAACAATAATAGGTGGCATTATTTTATGGAGTGGCGGTTATCCATTACAAGGATTTTCGAAATACTATTTGGCAATTTGTTCAATCTCACTTTATTTTGTCGCATCATATATACTAACATTCTTCATATATATAATCCTAATGTTCAAAGCGCTGGAAGAAGAACTTAAAGATAATCCGATTAGTAAAATAGTGCCTGCATTAGAATATGAAACAATAAATAATTTTTTTACCATTACTGCAACAATAGGAATATTTGGTCTTTATTTTGGATTCCGGGGAACTCTTACAGCAAATTTGGACATTTTAATGGCTTTTGAACCTCTTCGTAAACTTTTTATTTTACCTGTTATATTATTCTTACCGATTGCACTTGTATATAGCTTTTATCCCAGATATATTCTTAAAAAAATTTATGATATGGAAATAATTAATCAACTTAGAAAGTTGGAAAATATCAGGCTCAATTCAATGGATGAGGATATCCAAACCAAGGAAAGATTGGATATCGAAAAGACAGTGTCAGAAATAAAAGAAAAATTATTGGCAGAACGAAAACAATTACCCATTATTAATTACAAAGATTCTCCATCGCTTGGACTGGTTATACTAATGCTGTTGCAGTTAATTGTTCAATATGATAAGGTTATTAACGATTTTTTTAAGATTTTTTAAGGAAGTAGTGACTTTAATAACGGTTTTAAGACAAAATAATTTTTATTTGCTATAAGATTCTTTATGTTTTTTGAATTTAGTAGAGACTTAAAATTAATTTCACCAAATATTACCTGGTTAACCAGATCGTGATCCATTTTATTCATTTGGTAGATAAGTTTACTAAAATCATCCGAGGTCCAGTTAAGTATATTTCTAAACAAGTTTAGATGGAATTTTTTATTTCCATTTGTGAAATACGGAGTATTAATTACCAACTTTTCCTTGCTAAGTTGATTGGTTTCCAATCTTTGTAAAAGTTCCGATGCAATTTCCTTATAAGAGTAAAATAACTGGGTTAAACATGTGGCCGTAGCTGCTGGGTTCATTTGACCCGCTTCTCCAAAAAGGAATATTCTGTCGAGTGCATTTGTTCTTAATTTACCAACAGGGATTAATCCGTACAGATAACGATTCTCAGAGCTTGGCTTTTCAAAATATTGAGAATATTCTGATTTCTCGATAATAAATTTAATTTCTTCACCTAAACTGCTATTTCTCTTTATTGATTTTTCAGGTTCAATTAAGACTACATAAGCTTGATTGTTACTCTTCGGGAATACCTCAAGAAATTTTGGTCTGTTACTTAATAATATGTTACTTAAACCAATTGGTTCTATTTGTTTTTTTAAATTTACAACTGATCCATTAAGAATATAATATCCATATATGCTGATCAGATGTTTTGCATATATAATCGGAGATGAATAACCCATGCAATCAACAAGCAACCTCGAACTGAATTTCTTGTCGTTTACACTTATAACAATACTATCCTTAGAATATTGGTATGCGAAGAAAGTATGTTTTTTTAAAATAACACCAGAATTGCTTAAAATTATTCGTTCCAGTTTCTCTGTTAATTTTTCGGTATCCCAGAGCAAATATTCGCCAGAACATCTAAAACTTTTTCCATCATATGAATGGAAATCCATGAAATTGTAAGTAGTGTCCACACACTTAATTAATTCTAGGTTCGCTTCACTACATTTTTTATTTGTCAGCCAGTATTTGTTAAGAGGAATAGTATCTTCTTTTTCAATAATAAGTAATGAATGAGTTTGACACAATTGACTTCCTAATAAAAGCCCGGATATGCCTGCTCCAACGATTATTATATCAAAATTTGGTGTACTCAATAGGGTTAACCTTTAGTTATCCTTTGTTCAGATAACTAAAGGAACGAGCATAGAAAAGTCTTTACGAGGATGTTTTGTTCTAAGTATTTGCTTTTGCTTTGCGCGGTTTACGTGGGTGTAAATCTGCGTTGTCATTATAGAGCTGTGCCCAAGGAGAGTCTGGATGTATTTTATATCTACATCTTTTTCGAGCAGCAAAGTAGCAAAAGTATGCCGGAACACATGGGGAGTAATATTCTTTTGAATGTTTGCTTTGCCGGAAAGATTTTTTACAATTTGTCTAATAGATTGATCGGAGAGTTTGCCCCCCAGCCGGTTAATCAAAAAGAAACCGCCGGAGCCGTTTATTTTATTTGTAAAAACCTTATAATATTCTTTAAGAATCTTCAGGGTTTCATGGTTGCATATTTGAATGAAACGTTCTTTGTTCCCCTTTCCCTTGATGGATACTGAACCTGTGGTAAGATCAATGTTTTCCATTTTCAAATTGCTGATTTCGGAAACCCTTGCGCCTGTAATGAAGAGTAATTCTACAACCACAATGTTTCTTAATGTTTCCATGAAGGGATGAGAGTTTACGGTATTCGTCTCGGTATGTGCGGAATATGCGCATTTAAATATTTTGCCTATTTCGCGGATATCCATAACTCTTGGAAGCCGTTTCGCCTCTTGAATTTTGATCCTTATTTTTCGCATGGGGTTTATGTCAATCGTGTCCTCAAATTCCAGGTAATTAAACATAGCTTTAATGGTAGCCACCTTTCTTTTAACCGATTTCGGCTTAAGTGTCGAAATTCTTTCAAGATATTCCCTCAATTCAGTTTTTGTTATTTGTTTCACCTGCAAAGAGTGGTTTTTTTCAATTAAAAAATTTGTTAATTGTGTAAGATCAATCCCGTATGATTTAAGCGTTTTGGGACTAAGATTTTTCTCATACCTACAATGATGGAAGAATTGGTTTATTGCGGACTGAATTGTTGTCATAGTATTCGGATGTTTCAGATTTTAAGATATAAGAGATGTGCATCTCTTATCAGGTGATGTGTTTTGTTTATTTGCCTATTTTTTCAAATTCTAAAGGAAATGCGGCTAAGCAACTGCAAATATACTAAACGGTTTGCAAATGGTTTGGTATGTATTGACAGAAAAACCTGCCATGATCGATCAAATTAAAAAATGGAATATTCCGGGGATATTTATTGTTTCTGATCACTTCCGCCGGTGATGGATTTGCCTTTACCGGGTACTACCGATTCGCCGCGGTGAATTGGCGACTCTTTATACCTGAATAATTTTTATAAAGAGGATTGAGACTTACGTCCATTGTTAGTTACTTCTAAAAAAGTATTAATTATAGCTTTTGAAATATATAAGTCTAACGTTGAATTGAAAGGATTGAGACTGCCGGGAGTTAAAAGTCAAAAGTTAAAAGTCATCTAAAAATGTTGGGAGGAGAATTAAACAAACAAGATATCAACATTGATTTTGAATAATGCGAAAAATAAATTGCCGCAAAGCTTTGTTCTTTGTTTTTCTGCCGACCGCCAACTGCTGTATGCCTACTCCTAATTGAGCATTGCTTCTCATCAAAAAGAACTCTACATTTAGGTGTCAATTTTTCTGCCTTCTTCATTCTCACTACGGACTGCCGACCTCTAACTCCACCGCATTAAAATTGACGGATACTCACTTCTTGAGAAGATAAAATTCATAACTGATAATATTCTGTTATGAAAGAGAAATAATTATCATACGAGGTGAATCATGAAACACTTAGTTTTTCTTTTTTGTCTAGGTTGTTTTATAGGATGTTCCTCGACGCAACAAACAGCCGATGACTCATACCCGCAAATATTAACGAGAACTCCACTCCCTGTTGTTCCCACATCAATATCCCAACCCTATTTTGAGATGGACATGGTTTTGTTCATTCTTGAAGACGGGTCGGTTGGGAATGTAAAACTGAGACGGGCGAGCGGGGACTCAGCCTGGGATTCTCTTGCTGTTGCATCAATCAGGCAATGGCACTTTGTCCCGGCGCGATTTGAAAGCCGAATCGTAAGCACCTGGTTTCGTTTAAAACTTACTATAAGGTATGCTAATCCGATTTATTTACCGTTGGCGGAAATATTGTGTAACACAAAGGATGACGCTGATTCTGTTTATCAGCAGTTATTGCGCGGTGAAGATTTTGGTGAACTTGCTATGCGCTATTCTGTTGCTCCTTCCCGTTTGATGAGGGGAATGCTTGGTGAAGTTGACATTAACCTTTATGCTGAGAATATTTTTAAAGCGATTAAGCAACTCTCGGTTGGAGAATTTACGAAACCATTAAAATTTGGAGAACAGTTTGTAATTTTCAAACGGTTACAGAAGAGAGTGGTGTAGATTAAGGATGGATGATGGAAGATGGTTGATGGTTGATGGTTAGATGAAGGTATTAGTCATTGGTCAATAGGATTTAGATAGATGACCAAATGTTAATGGGCTGAATCTTGCTGAAGAGATCACTTTTTCTTTGGAAAGGTGAATAATATTCTTTTTAACGTGACGGGGATTAAATCGTTGCCCTCCCAAATTAACTTTTGACCGGGATTTTTTTTATTTTAAAGGTAAGAATAACCGAGATATGCAATGTTTGAGAAGGAAATACAATTTATCACCGATTTTAATCTGAATAAGATTAAACGGCTCGGATCATTTTTTACTTTGGACGATCTGACCAAGGCAAAAGTGCATCCGGCTATTGTGCAGTATATTTCAGCAGAAATTGATTATCTCATTTTTCTCGACCGGCAAAATCTTTTGCAGAAATCGGTTTTTGATTACAGCGGACCGGAGATAGTAGAACATTTTTTGGCGATTAGTCAGGAAATTAAAAAGAACAAACTCCTTCCTTACGAGGAAGTAAAAAAGATCATTCAGCAGGCGGTAACTTTTCAATTAACTTATCTCCTTCGCCCGGTATGGACGTTGAAAAAATTTGTTTTTGATTCGAGTGAAATCCGTTCTCAAGAAGAGGTAAAACTGTTTTTAAATTATCTCTACTTTTTTGATTACTACAAGAAAATTTTTCTTACCATTCTTGAAAAGAAAAAGCTGCTAACCATAAGCATTTTTGAGTTTGAATCGCTTCTTGAAAAAATTCAACGGCAGTTACTTGATCAGCAAATGAAGAATGTGATCGAGAATGCGTTGATGGATGCAGCGGAATTTATAAATACGGGAGAAGTTACAAAGACAAAACTTGCGATAGAAACACTCGAAATCTTTTTAAAAGATAAAGGACTTCACAACCACATTTTTAAAGTAAGAAAACTTCTTTCGGTTGATCCGAAGCAGAAGTTTGAATTGTCGGAAATATTTTCAGCTATTTTTAGTCCTGTATCATTTGATGATGAGGAAGCTGTAGTAGCGGAAGATAAACCTGATGGAGTTCCAACAGATGAATCGCAACTTGATATATTCCAATCTGCGGAAGAAGCTTTGCATGAAGAAGAAAAGTTAGCCGATGAACTGTTGAAGACAACTCAAGAGCCCGAAATTGAGGAGGAAGAAATTTCAGAAACTATAAATTCACTAACGGATGAAGTTGAAACGCCTGAATTACAGACAGAAAATTATGAAGAAGAAATTCTTCCGGTGGAAGATGAAGATGTGATTGACGAGAAAACAG
Organism: Ignavibacteriaceae bacterium; assembly: GCA_041671545.1. GTDB lineage: Bacteria > Bacteroidota > Ignavibacteria > Ignavibacteriales > Ignavibacteriaceae > UBA1563. The sequence goes on along the minus strand of JBAZBI010000031.1, from coordinate 3,788 downwards.
ATTTAGTTGAGGAAGAAAGTTTCGTAAATGAAGAAGAAATTCCGGAGGATGAAGAATTTGCCAGCGAAGAAATAGAAAATGAAGAATCTCTATCCGAAGAGACATTTCTAAATGAGGAACAAATAGCGGATGACAAGTTTGAGGAGAATGATGAACTTGAATCTGCCGTGGAGAAATTTTCTATCGAATCGACGGAGAGTGAAACGGAGAATGGAGAAATCTCTTTTGAAAAATATTTTAAGGAAGAATTAGAAAAGAATGAAGCAAAACTTGACGAAAATTCTTTTTTAGAATCCGAAGAGGAAAAACAATCGCAGCCTCTTTTTGAAGATGCGATATCAGAAAAAGAAGATAAACCAAAAGAACCCGAAGTGGATATCTTCAGTTATTTTACAACAAAAGAGACGATGAAAATTATTAGTGCAATTTTTAATCAGGACAGTTTGGATTTTGTGAACACGCTTGAACGGATAGCGGAATGTTCAAATGAAGATGAAGCGGGTCAAATTTTAAAAGATGTTTTTCTTTCTTATCGCGTAAATTCAGTAGGAAAAGAAGCAGCGTTGCTTAAGGAAAAGGTCGAACAATTTTTTCGTGATAAGGAGTTCTAATGTTTATTGACTATGCTCAAATTAATATTATCGCCGGTAAAGGCGGAGACGGTGCGGTAACGTTTCGCCGCGAAAAATATGTCCCGAAAGGTGGTCCGTCGGGCGGTAACGGAGGAAAGGGAGGCGATGTAATTTTTGTAGCCAACAGTAATCTTTCAACTCTGTTGGATTACAGATATAAAAAAAATTATTCTGCCGAAGATGGAGCTGCCGGAGCCAATTCTTTAAAAGATGGAAGAAACGGAAAAGATATTCTCGTTCAAGTTCCGGTTGGAACAATTGTTAAAGATGCCGAGACAGAAAAAATTCTTTACGACTTGAATAAAAACGGAATGAAAATAGTTGTAGCAAAAGGGGGAAGAGGCGGTAAAGGAAATTCTAATTTTGCAACACCGACGAATCAAACTCCCCGTTTTGCTGAAGATGGTAAGCCGGGTGAAGAAATAAAAGTTATTTTAGAATTAAAATTAATAGCAGATGTTGGTCTGGTTGGATTTCCGAACGCCGGTAAATCAACGCTAATCTCTACGATCTCTGAAGCAAAACCGAAAATTGCCGACTATCCATTCACAACACTTGAACCAAATTTGGGAATTGTGCGTTATAAAGAATATCAAAGTTTTACGGTTGCAGATATTCCGGGAATAATTGAAGGAGCATCTCAAGGCAAGGGGCTTGGACTGTTATTCCTTCGCCACATTGAAAGAACGGAAATTCTTTTGTTTTTGATCGACAGCCAATCGGAAGATTATCAAAAAGATTTTTCAATTCTGCTAAAGGAATTGAAAACGCACAGTAAAATTTTGGCGCAAAAGAAAAAAATTATTAGCATTTCCAAAGCCGATTTGTTATCTGAAGAAGATATTGTAAAACTGAAGAAGAAAAAATTTCGAGGAGCTGATTCTCCGACTTTAGTTTTTTCTTCTGCAACACGTAACGGTGTTCAGGAACTTCTTGATTATCTTTGGAAAGAACTCACTTTATTACATAAAGAGGCGGAAGAATGAAAAAATACATTATAAATATATTTATATCACTTTTTTCAGTTGTCACAATTAGTTCATGCAGCGGAAGCGGCGGGTTTAATATGTTCTCCGATTCCGAAGATATAAAACTCGGGCATGATGTCTCAGCGGAGATGATGAAGAATCAAGCTGAATATCCCATCTTCAAAGGTGATCCTTCAGTTAAAACTTATATTGATCAGCGGATTTTTCAGCAAATTCTAACTTCGCCTAAAATTGCAAAAAAGAATGTTTATGATTACAAACTTGAATTAATTGCCGATGATAATACCTTGAATGCATTCGCTCTTCCGGGAGGAAATGTTTACGTCTATACAGGATTATTAAAATATCTTGATTCCGAAGCGGCGCTTGCCGGAGTTTTGGGACACGAGATTGCGCACGCTGAAAGAAGACATGCAACGCAGAGAATGACAAAATATTACGGTGTGCAGTTTTTAGTCGGGATGCTTCTCGGCAGTCAGCCTTCTAAAGTTGCTGAAGTGGCTTCAAATCTTTTTGTCGGACTCGCATTTTTAGCCAACAGCAGAGCCGATGAAGATGAGAGCGATAAATTTTCAATTGATTATCTGAAAGACACACGCTTTTATCCCGGTTCAGTAAAATTCTTTTTTGAAGAAATGCGCGATGACGGATCAGTCAGTTCTAAGAGCGGTAAAGTTGCTACATTCCTTTCAACGCATCCTGATCCGGTTAACCGTATTGCAAAAGCGAATGAACGTTTACAAAGTGCGGGAATTGCAATCAAAGATTGGAAATCGAACGATGCAAATCTTTTCAAAAATGAATATGCAGCAAACATCAAAAACAAACTTCCAAAATAAGAATGCGGTATAGAAAACTCGGGAAAACGAACTTATTAGTTTCTGAAATTGGTTTTGGATCATGGGCAATTGGAGGTCCGGTTATGGCCGGAGATGTTCCGATCGGCTGGGGCAAAGTTGATGATGAAATATCCAAGAAAGCCATTATTAAAGCGGTTGAACTCGGCGTCAATTTTTTTGATACCGCTGATTTTTACGGGCTCGGACACAGCGAAGAATTACTCGGGAATGTTTTCAGCGGAAAATGGAATGATATTATTCTCGCCACAAAAGTCGGCAATACTTTGTTGGAAGATGGTTCCGCCGGAATAAATTATTCAAAAGAATATATTTTAAATGCCTGTGAGAAAAGTTTAAAGCGACTAAAAAAAGACGTCATTGACGTTTACCAATTGCACAGTGCACGGATGCAGCATCTGCAACAAGGTGAATGCATCGAAGCGATGGAACAACTTCAGCTAGAAGGAAAAATTCGTTATTGGGGAATTTCTCTCAACACTTTTGAACCGCAGCAAGAAGCAAAATTTTTTATTGAACATCAGATCGGGCATACGTTTCAAATAGCCTTCAGCATTATCAATCAACTAGCTTTGAAAGAAGTTTTTCCCCTGGCTGTAGAAAGCAACTATGGAATAATCGCACGGGTTCCCCTTCATTTTGGTTTATTGAGCGGTAAATTTTCAAGAGAAAAAACCTTTCCGAAAAATGATCATAGAAGCAATAGACTGAATCCGGAATTGTTAAATCTATCTCTTGATAAATTGAAAAAAGTTTTTGAGTTGGCGGAAAAAAGGAAAATGGAGAAAGACTATCTTGCGATGAGCTTTATTTTAAGCCACAAAGGAGTTTCATCTGTCATTCCGGGTATAAGAAATGAAAGACAGGCAATAGCGAATGTAAAAGAGTTCGCAAAACTTTCCGACGAGGATGTGGAGTTTCTGCACGCTTATTATGAAAGCGACCTGGAGCTTTTAATGGAAGCTTACCGTAAAGGATAAATTTTGTATCACAGATTAATAATCTGTGATACGCATAGAATTTTAATGTTTCTAATTACTCGTTAGGGAAGTGCGAAGTTTAATTGGAGTAGATTTCTTCCCTCTTGTTTTTAGATTCAGCATCTCCACAAATAAAGAAAATGCCATAGAAAAATAAATGTATCCTTTTGGAATGTGCTGATCAAAACCCTCCGCAATTAAAGGAGTGTGTAAAAATAAATGTGTAAATGGAAAAAGGAAATCATAAGAACGCCCCAATTCTGTCATCAAAAATAATGGAGAATTGAGAGATAACAAAAGCCCAATTAGGGATTGGGTTAACCCATTTTT
>JBAZBI010000030.1:0-26451 GCA_041671545.1 Ignavibacteriaceae bacterium | reverse complement strand
CCGGATTGAATAAGCCTGATAATCTTTCGAGTTCCATGTTAACTGAGAATGCTACTTTGATTGTCTTTACAGGAACAAAGATACATACATCTTCCCAGCATGCTGATGTTACATTTGGGCCACCAGCCACGGTTAATGTTCTGTTTCCTGTTGATTCCCATACGTCCGGGCTATGAACATACTTGAATACTAATGATTGTCCGGTTGTGAAGGTATCGAAAACTCCTGTATAGACTGAATCACCATCAGGATCTTTCAATTCTGTGGCTTTGCCTGCCCAGTCATTAAAGTTTCCACGTACCCATACTGAATCCGTTGCTGCGAATGTTCCTCTTTTCATCTGAACACTCATGTTAACTTTGAATTCTACGGTCGGAGGAGTATCAATTACAGTATATTTTCTAACCGCACCAGCAGAAAATGTTCCAAGATATGCGATTTTTGAATCGGGACTAAAACCAATAGCACGAGGTCTTTCAGCAGCATTTTTATCTACATAAAAATTCCACGTGATTTTTTCACCAGTTACTGCTTTTGTTTTTGTATCAAAAGCATACCAGGTTGCAACATCATAGTTAGTCACTTCACCGGTATGGCGATTTGGAAGATCATTGTAAGAACCGGAACTCAACCAAAGTTGATCTGGTTTTACTGGATCCCAAACTAATGATTCACAATCAAATCCTCTAAGAACCGTATCAGAAACAAATGGTGAAAATTCATCTGCTCTTGTTAATGTTTCAACATAATGAACTGAGTATGCTGGATGGTAAACGGTGAGACCATTTTTAGAAACATCAACTGATCGGCAATAACCCGTAGTAATGTCAAGAACGTTTCCTAAAAACACACCGTTTTTATCAAATGATTTGATCGGTCCACCAGGAATAACTGAGCGAACATAGAAATTACCTGCTGCGTCAATACCCGGTTTAACTGTACCGCCAAGTCCGCAAACTAAACGATCCATCAAGCCTTCACCGGTTTTATAATCAAATTTGAACAAATAATCCCAATATCCGGCAACAACATTACCACTTTCATCAAGTGACAATCCTCTGCCAGTATTAGCTGACCAAGAAGGAACAGTAATCATTACTGTTGTATCAAGTGGATTTTTAATGCTCTTGAAAGCTGTCTCTCCACCGAGAGTATCTTTTACAACTCCACCAACTTTATTGAAAAGAATTGGTGAGAAACTTGCTTGGGTGCCATCAGGGTTAAAAACATAAAGCGCTCTTACCTTAGCAACAACATTTTTTGGAGCTCCGGTAGCGGCATCATATCCTGGAACCATAATTGAATCTCTTGAATATGCATAATAGCATTGGATCCAAATTTTTCCATCCGGATCAACGGCTATTCCGTGAGTACCAGCACCTTGGCTGCTATCTGCCGGAAAGACAGATGAAAATTGCCATGTGTTTTGGGCGAAGAGGCTCACCGAAACCAAAACAATCATAGCAAAAGTAGAAAAGAACTTCTTGAACATAGTAGTCTCCTTTTTTTATGAATTAATTATTTACAAAATTTTAAGAACAATTGAAAGAATACCAAAAATAGTTTCCTACTTTGGGTTGATTAAAAGATGAAAAGACAAATCTATATTTTAAGAATCGTTTCCCTAACAAAGTTAAGGAACGTGTCTGTTAATACCTATTGATCTAAATCACTGTATTCCGTAGTATGGCGCTCCACCTAAATTATTTAAAGTATTTACTTTTATAATTGCTTCCGGAGGTGTTGCGGTATCATTTAAGTTTACAGCGTGTCTTAATAAATACAAATAAACGTCACCACTCTGCCAGAAAAATGAATTGAACTTACATTTATTGGACGGATTCAAAACTCCACTAAATAAAACTTGAGAACTTTTATCAGGTCTAACTTTAACTATCATTTCAACACCATCTGTGCCAATATACAAATCACCATCGGCGGAGAAGGTAATTCCGCGGATTGTACCGGTAGGATAAGTTGCTGCATAATTGTAATACTCTTCAGCAATACCTAAGCTATCCGAATTAATAATCTCAAAACGCCAAACGCCTTCAACACCATTTTTAGCACCGCCAACATAGAGATAATTGTTGAAAACTCTAACCGAACGGATGTTTGCATTAAAGGCAAACGGTTTTACATTTTTCGTTTGAGTTGCTCTATATATCGATGCATTATTTCCGGCAGCCCACATATTGCCGTTCTGATCAAAATCAAAATCCATTATTGTCCCGATACCATTTGCTGAAGAAACCCAAGTTGCCGCAGCTAAATTTGGAGCTATTTTAAATATTCCTTTAACACCTCTCACGGCATATAAATCGCCTGATTGCCCAAACTTCATACTACTCCAGGACGTTTCAGCCCCTTTTGGGGCAAAGTCTGTCATAGTTCCATCAGGTGCAATTTTCTTTACACCTGTTCCAATACTATCTACTTGGTACGAAACGTAGGCATTACCAAGTTTGTCATAGGTTAGCGAATAGGGAGTGTCGTTAAATTTAAATTCCTTAAAAACAATCGTGGCTGAGATCAATTTATACTGAAAGGAGTTGCTCAATTTATCTGTATTAAATTTACTTATCTTAATGTTGATGGTATCTTTAACCAGATTTGGGGCTTTAACTACAACCTTGTTAGCATCAAGCGAAAGGATGGTTGCTTTTACATTATTAAAATAAACCGCCATTGAATCAGCGGAAACAGCGAAATTACTTCCGGTAATCGTAAGTTCATCCACTCCTGCAAAAGCGCTGTCTGCCGGAGAAACTGAAGTAATAACCGGTGCAAGTGTATTTGAGAAAGTAGGATTGTAGAGTGGTTCAACATTATTTTTTTCATTGCAACCCGGAAAAGCAAGAACCAAAACAAATACAACTGCTGCCAGAAGTGATGATGTTAGTGAGTATTGTAAATATTTTTTTTTCATAAGTATTACCAAAATTTTATTATCTGTTAAATTCCAAAATGGATAGAAAATTTATGTATATCTGAAAAAGAGTGAGAGTCCGGATTCCATGGAATGTATGCATAATCAAATCCAAGAGAGTATCCTTCAATAGATTTGTTAAAACCCAATCCGTAAGTCATACTATATTCACCTTCTTTTCCTGAAAGATATCCGCCGCGCAGAGCAAATGAATTCATAAATTTAAATTCTACGCCAAGATCAACTTCTTCAACGTTATCACGAGGAACAACAGAATCGAAAGCAAGTTGAATTGAATATTCATTTTTATCAAGTTCCAAAATATCACTAGCGTTGTAGGCAAAACCAACTCTGAAGGTTAAGGGGAGTTGGAATTTCTCCTGTGATCGTTCTAATTGAATATCTTTTGAGAAATTCTTTATCGATGCTGCAAAATCCAAACTTTGAATTCCGGTGTGATAAAGTACGCCAAAATCAAAAACAAGAGAATTTGGTTTATAAAGAGTTTTTGTAAGTTCGGCATCCGTAATGTTTACTATCCCTGCTGTTAAATCTTGTAAAGCATACTTTACAGAGCCGCCGATAGAAAATTTATCGTTCAACGCTTTAGCATAGGTAATGCCCAAAGCATAAGCGCTCGGATTAAATATTCCGGTTTCAACATATCCTTGATTATTGCGAATAGTTCCATCAAAATCACCGTAGTTTACATACATGAAAGAAAAACCAATCACTCCATAATTTCCATTTTCCGGAGCGATCGTAATCCCACCAACATAATAATTAATATCAGCTATCCAACGAACTTGCCCGGAAGTTGCTTCCATAAAATTTGTTTGTCTTGCAATAGATGCGGGATTAGAAAAAAGTCCGCTAACTCCAAGATTATCAAGTGCGGTTGTCGCATCACCCATACCCGCCATTTTAGCATCCAAAGAAACTTGAAGAAATTTCATTCCGGTTTGCGCTAATTTTTTTGCGTCTCCTGCAATTGCAAACGAGTTAAAAAGAAAGGCAATCAAAGATAGTAGAGTTATAATTTTCATTTTCATAAAGCTTCTCGTGCGTTTATCGGATAATTACAAATTTTTGAATTTTCGTTTCACCTGAGTCCCCGTCATGCAAAACAGCAATGTAAATCCCGCTTACAATTATCTGGTTGGCGTCGGTGTTTAATTGATTCCAATCAATTTTTTTAGAACCTTTTGTAAATGTGGGATCCTTATCTGTAAAAGTTTTTATTAATTCACCATACTCTGTGTAAATTTTTAATGTATGATGATCCGGAATACCATAAAAAGAGAGCCGTTTATCAGAACCGCTCGTCCCTAAATTGGTAGAATTAGCGGCAGAAATAAAAGGATTCGGAACAACTCTGAAATCGTTAAAGACAACCACAGGTCCCGGAAGAGCCGGAGAATAAAGCTGCGAGTAAAAACGATTACTCTGAAGTTTTCCGGCGGGAATATTTAGATTTAAGTCTCCCGGAAAATCCTGTCCAACAGTTAAGATGTAATAATAAGAGTCGATACTTGAAGGAGCTGAATAATCGTTATAAGAACGGACGCCCTTGTCTAATGCTGCAATCTTATGGTAATTACTATCGACTTTTCCAATAGCGCGATAAATTTCAAATCCTGTAATATCGGGATCGTTTTCATTATAAAGCGTCCACTTAAGTCCAACGCTTCTTGCGGCTGCATCAGCAGAAAAAGAACTGACGGGAGCCGGGGTTTTTAATATTTCGGGACTTTGCCAACCCGCCTGGTAATTTGCAATAGCTCTTTTGAAAGTCTGGAATAAAGAATCTTTACCTGTAAAAAATGCCGTGTTTTTTATCAAAGCGTTTTTATCGGCTTTGTATTGCCGACCAACTTCAATAGCTTTATCATTACTAATTCCGGCAACGGCTTCAACAAAAACGATATGAATGCTATCACCATATTTTATGGTATAAGGTCCATATCCGTTACCCATCGATGCACCGCCTTGAAAGGGAGATGCCGGGTCTTTTGTCGGCATAATCGGATTTGTTTCACCAATTTTATCGAGATGACGGGTATCATGTCCCGAGGTCATAAAATTATATTCATCCGTCATTTTAGTGGTATTGTAAGCATCATTTTGTGACTGAAGATTTCCGTCAGACTCAAAAGTTTTAGTTGTTGATGGCTGGTTCGTGTCGTCGTTATGATCAATGGAAGATTTATCAGCGTGTAAAGTTGCAACACCTGCGAACTGTGGAGCTCCCAATCTTCCGGTTGTATCTCCGGCAGCAACATAGAGCGCCGTTTTCCAGATAGGACCACCTAAATTGTCATAATCTACAAAAGGAGGATATTTTCCGTGCCAAACATATTGAGCGCGAATTTGATTTTCACCCGATTTTTCCCACCCGGCTATAGAACTAGTTTTTCCATCTCCACGCGCGTCACATGTTGTATTCATGCCCCAACCTGTCGGATTTCCGATGACATATCTCGTCAATTCGCAAGGGGCAAGCCGGTATTGAAAAAATACTACAACATCATTTAGAGTGCTGTCTTTTCTTTCGATTGTAGCAAGGTCTCCGTCAATGTCTCCGGTATTTTTATAAACGTAATCATTCACAATATAATTTTCATGAAACTGGTTTTGGAATTGAAATATGCGCCTTGTCATCGTCAAACCGATTTGCGTCCCAACGACCGTAACAATCTCTCTATCCCACGGCATTGTTGGATCAACTTCATCAACAGTGAATGGTTTTCCTTCAGTAACCGCGCCTTTAACTTGAAGAAGCGGTTCTTCATATTTACTTTTCATGTAAAAGGAAATTGGGAAAACTTCTCCTTTTCCAAAAACACGGGGACCGATGTGAATAACTTTTTCGGTAACAAAACCAATTTTCGGATCGCCAAAGTTTTTTGCACCTATCCACATCCCCTTCCATGCTTGAATATCCATGTATTGGTAGATCGCAGGCCATTGCATCCCATCTTGCTGAGTTTTTGCGGGCCCGGCTACTTCAATTTCACACCCGAGATCGGAGTACCAATTATGAAGAGAGCCGACTGACATATATTTAAGTTCTTGAGAAAACGTAAAAGAACCAATCAAAAGCATAAGTATGAAGGTTTTACCAAGAACGTTCTGAACGCGTTTAATATTCATTTTTTTTCCTTCTACTTTAATTCAACTGAAATTTTGAGACCCCAATAAATATTCCGGGGATTTAAGAAAGAAGCCCATGCCTGATTCGGCATATCAATATAAAGTTTCTTATCAAGAACTTCCTTTAATCGATCATCCGCAGCCGGCATCCATGTCTCTCCATCAAATTGTAAATAGTGCCCGTTTTCTACCAAATAATAAATGGCGTTCTTATCCGGTGAAGTTATTGAAGAGAGGTTGGTTACCGTAACAATCGGAACAAAAGGACCCTGCCGATAATCTCCCGGTCTATCTTTACCATCAATATTGATGTAACCAAATTTTCCTTTTGACTCATCAATCGCTGATGAAGGAAGATGAAGCGAACGGATATAATCGATATAGTCGTTGTTGTCAATAAATCCGTAGGTACTGAAATATTTTATATTCAGCGCGTTACTGATATCGGCAAATATCTGGAGATTAACAGGGCCGAATTTAATATTTTTACTAAACCGCAAATCTAATCCGTATGAATCGCTCCATTGTAAATTATTAGAGATACCGGGAATCGTTCCGGAGCCGCCGGTCCATGTTAAATAATAGCCTGATCGCCAGCTACCAATAATGCTAAGTCTCCAATCAGTTAGTAATCCTATTCCCTCAAATTCAGGCCCAAAATCCTGGCTTGGAGTAAAAAGATCAAGATTTACTCTGGCAAAAGGTTGAGGTACCGGTTTTGATTGTTCAGCCTCTTGCGTTGTATTTAAATAATTTAACATTAATTGAGAATTTTCATATTGTGTCTTATAATTAAAATATCCATACGTTGAGATGGAATAGGTATAATTAGCAAACCCCTGAATCCAATTTCCTCTATTTTTAGTTAAAGTAATTTCAACACCACGGATGTCTTCATAAGAATCATTTGTCGGGATGTAGTAATCAACCGAATTATCTTTACTGATATAATGGAGTTGATTTGTTCCGGACCTCTGTTGTTCAGAGATGTTTTTATAATAACCTGCAACTCTGAGGAGGTACTCGTCAAGTAAACCTTGTTCGTATCCCAACTCATAGGCAATTGTTTTTTGCAACGGAAGATTTGGATCAGAAAGTCTGTCGATTCTTCCGGTATATTGATCAACTCTTACTCTATATAGGTCTTCGGGAGAAGGCATTTGACGGAAGAATCCATAGTTAAAATATAACTTACTGTTTTCTGAAATCGGAAAAGCGACACCAAGCCTTGGACTTACATTTACTCTCGGTTTAGCGGGCTCTTTTGTTACAAGTTGGTCAATCGAAGAAGCATTTTTTGCTGAAAGAGCTTTATCAAAAGGATTTGTGATAACATACCAATCTGCATTTGGATCAGAATAATCAAGTCTGACACCAAGATTAGCAATCATCCCTTCATATTCAATTTTATCTTGAAAATAGAGTGAACCACGCATAGGTTTTGTATGCCACTTGGTAGTAGAATTATTTGAGGGCAAATATTTATCATAAGATCCATAGTTGATGTAGTTATCAGTCAAGCTAAATTCAACACCGGTTTTTATATTGTTATATTTATCAAGTTGATTAGTATAATCTATGCGAAGGTTATAAGCGGTTACTTTACTCGTATCGCGGGCGTTACTCATGCCAACACCCATTCTCATATTACTGCCAATTCCTGTGGCGGAACTATCTTCAAAACCGAATGGAGCTTCATCAGTATACATTCCCGGAGCGTACTCATAAACCAAAGCATTATTCCGGGATCTTCCGGGATAAGTAAAGTACTGAGATTGAAAGATGCTCAACACTCCTTCTATAAATGAATTGTTCGATAACACATTGGTATATTTTGAACCCAACATTCTTCTTTTAATAATACTTGGCGCCCAATAGTCGGATGAAAATATTCTTGTGTCGCCATATGATGTTCGGGAATAGTAAAGACCATCAGCAATACCGGCGGATGATGTAAATAATCCGGGAGAACCGTCACGGTTTGCCGCTGTTCCATCTGATTCACTCATCAAGCCTTCAACAGTAAGTTTTTGAGTGGAGGTTAAGTCGGCTGTTAATTTAAGGTTTCCGGTAAAATCCATGTATGAATCGGTTGCAAGAGGAATAATGTACATCGAACGCGAAGCTCTAAAAGATAACAAGAAACGGAGATTTCCTAACTCTTGTCCGTAAGGTACTGGACCTGCTACAGACATATCAAGATCGTAATCCGGTTTTAAAATTCTTAAATCTTTTCGATGTTGGAAAAGAAATAGTCTTTGAGCGCCTTCCGGAGTCAAGTCATTCGCGGGATTGTTATCGCTTAATGATTTTTGAGAAATAGAATTCCATCCTTCAAAACTGGGATATTGTTTTAAAGTATAAGAATCCCAAGCTCCATTATTTGTACCTGTCCATGCAACTGCATCGTCAAGATAAGGACGAATCCAATAAGCGTCTTTAGAGGAGGCGCCGTCACCAAAATATTTATTCCCGGCAGGTCGCATTCTTGTAAAAACATTAATTGAATATCTATCGTTCTTTCCTTCTTTAGTTACAATGTTCACTAATCCCGAACGGATATTACCATACTCGGCATTAAAACCACCGGTTTGAATTTGAATTTCTTCAACAGAAGTAAAACTTATACCTGTAAACGGAGTATTATCTCTTTCGTCTCTCATAACCATTCCGTTTAACAAATAAGCGGTCTGACTTGCATAGGAAGTAGCAGAAGATGAACCACCACGGAACGCACCGCCAACAATTCCGGCTTGTAGTCCAACAACGGAAGTAACATTAGCAATTGGTAAATTTTCAAAATCATCTGAACCAATGTTAACAACACTGTTTGAAACATCCTTTTGCACAACTGGAGGCGTTGCAACAACAACAACTTCCTGAGCTTGGATTGATTCTTCTTTTAAAGAAATATTTAATTCAAATGTCTGGTTGATATTAACCCGGATATTACGAAGGATGGATGAAGTATATCCGATCATTGAGGCTTTAATTGTGTATGTTCCGGGGGGAACATTAAGGATGGAATAATATCCATCTAAATTTGTAGCAGCACCAGCATTTGATCCTGGGATCATAACACTGGCAGAGATAAGTGGTTCACCTGTTGAAGCATCTTTTATAATACCGGAAATTTTTCCCGTTTGTGCTTTCAACAAAAAAATTGGAATGAATATGAAAAGAAAAAGAACTTTGTAGCGAGATTGCATATTTCAGCTCCTATTTTTACTTGCACACCTTTTTAGTATGCGTAGGACATAATTTCAATTTGAAAAATTTTTTCATTGAAAATTATGACATCTATCAATTAAATCAAATATTTTTTACAAAAATAATAATGAAATATTTCTTGAATATTGAATAAAGATGAACTAAGTTTTGGAAAGGAATAAAAATTACTTAGGAAACTTAACCATGAAGAAGATACTTTTTTTTCTAGTTCCAATATTGCTCCTCCTCAATTCATGTAAAGATACAAAATCAACTGAAACAGTCCCGAGTCCAAGCGGAACTTTTACGCTGCAATTGTCTAATCTTCCGGCTTTGGATGATTCATTAGTTTTAGCTGCCTGGATATTGGATGACGCTGGAAAGGTTATTCATTCGTTCGGGAAACTTTCTTATCCGGCAGGTTCAGCCTCGTTCGTCGGTTCTTTCCCTTTAACACTAAGTGATTTCCAGGCAAATACGAAGAACCAATTCGTTTGTATTAGTATTGAAGATCGAGACTCGACTTTGAACGATTCTACCACCTCAAATGTCTTTTTATTAATTAGTAAAATAAGAACGAATGAAGCCCAACTTAGTGTTGTGCCGAAAAATCCGGTTGGAATTGCATTCGGAAGTGACTTTGACGACCAAAAATATTTAGGCAATGATCCATCCGAAGCAGTTCCACCTTCATTCTACACGGCAAAAGGTGTTTATACGATATTTACTCCAACAGGTGCAAATGCAAATACAAATTCCGGTGTTTGGTTTTTGAATTACAAAAATGCCGGTGATTATGAAACCGGGTTACGTTTACCAGAACTCCCAACAGGATGGACATATAAAGGCTGGGTAAAAGTAAACGGCAAATATCTTCCGAGCGGAGAATTCAAATTGGCCGCTGGAAATGACGGACAAAATCCTTTTGTAGGAGTCAATACAATGCCGACATATCCTGGCGAAGATTTCTTACAAAACGCACCATCCGGATTTACTTTTCCTTTAGATTTAGCCGGTCAAGAAGTAATGATTAGCGTTGAACCTAATGGATTTAACGGATACAACAAAAGTAAACCTTTCCCTCTTGTTCTGTTAAAAGGAACCATTCCTTCTCCAGTTTCAAATACAACCTCAACCTCTTTACAAAATAATTTTACTAATTTCCCAAAGGGAAATGCGGTTTATAAGATTAACATTTATTAAGTTTTGTTTAAATAAAAAAAAGGATGTCCAAACGACATCCTTTTTTCTTTTTAAAAAAATCCTATCTAAATCATCAGATCAAAAGTTTTCCTTTTTTCATCAACAGCACATCGTCTAAATAAACTGTCGGTTTCTTAACAACGCCATCTAAATGTAAGGCAACTCCAATGCTTCCGCCCATCGATTTATTATTTCCAAGCGCAATGTGAATTGTTCCCAAAACTTTTTCATCTTCCAGTAAAACACCGCTAAGTTTTGCCGCATAGTTTGTTCCGATACCGAATTCCGCAATATTCCGGGCTTCTTTTCCGGCGGCGTCCAGCATTTTAATTAATTTCTTTGCCATTTTTCCGCCGGTAATTTCTGTCGCGTAACCATCAACAACTTTTATTTCAATATTCGCCTTCTTTACTAATCCCAATCCCGCCATCGAACCATCAACAATAAAAACGCCATTGGTAGTACCTTCAACGGGGGCAAGGAAAGTTTCTCCCGTGGGAAGATTTCCGCTTTCACCTTTCGCATGAAAAAGTCCTTTTGAAGCGTATGAAGTTCTTCCTTCAATCGAAAAAGAAATATCAGTTCCTAATTTAGTTGTTACACGAACATGTTTTCCTTTTTCTAAAATTTCTTTCAGTTGAATTGAAAGCGCCGAGATTTTTTGGTAATCTGCGCTTAAGCCGCGAATCATAACGGCTTTAGTAATGCCGGGAAATGTAGCAATCCGCACACCCAATGCAGATGCATTTCTTCTCGCATCTGTATGAGTTAATGATGTTGAGGTAGGACAGAAAACCACATCAAACTTTTTCATCAAGTCTGTAATTTCTGCGGATGGTTCTTCTCCGTTCACTTTACCGGGAATCATTTCAACATAGAGCGATTGATGTCCAAGTCTTTTAGCGTTTTCAAAAAGAGATAAACCGATTTCTCTTTTATGCTCATCGCTGATAACTAATATTCTTTCTTCAGCATTTGTTCCCATGCAATCTTTAATTGCAATTACAGATGCCCTATCAAGTTTTGATAATTTCATATAACCTCACAATGGAAAGTTAAAATTTAATTGAATTGTTCCGGCTAATCCGCCGTTATCTATTGCTACAGGTACTGGCTGGTTTGACTGTTCATGCACAGTCAACGGGGTGCCGTCATCATTTTTTAATTCTTTAAATTTAAATACGTTGTATCCGGCGCTCCCTTCAATGCTTATATAATTTCCTATAAGGTAAACCACAAATCCGGTACTCAGTGCATATCCAATAGTAGTCTTTGCTGATTTGTAATCATCTTTTTTTGTCAGTTCTCCCGGGCGGTCTTCCGATTCAATAAAATCAGCTTGAGAAAAAACGATTGCAGTTTTCAGAATTTTCCAATTCAACATTTCCGTGATGTGTGTACCGAAATCAACCCCAAGTCCAATTGATGTAATTTTCACCTCAAACGTTTTTGCAATTTCGATTGCACTGGTATTAGATTTAATTATCGCCTTATTTTTTTCGGAGAGTTTTTGATAAAATCCTTTGAAAGAAATGTTGAAACCCGAAAAGCGTTGTTCGAAAAAATTTATGCCGAAACGGAATCCGGCAGCTTGTCCAAAATTTTTAAGTGGGGAATCGAGAGAATCTTTATGAGCAGCATTAAAAAAATCTACTCTATCATTTATTCCTTTAGTCTGATAGGTTTGCATTCCGTACCCCGCAAAACCACCGACAAGGCCGAGACAGCCAAAGCCCAAGTCTTGCGCACGAAGTCCAAATGAAATTAAAAGAAATAATATGAAAAAATATTTTTTCATTACATCGTTAAGAAGTTTTTCTGATATCCGCAAAACTGACAAATTTTTTCCATATCAATAACTACCGTAAATTTTTCAACTTTTTACTTTTTAATTCCTTGTTCAAGCCCGTGTTTATTTGGTCCCATTTCATTCATCCGCAACATGAACGAGAAAAACAATCCGAAGAAACCAAGCAGCGAGAATATCCACATTCCTAAATTATAACCGCCGGGGTTTGCCGCACTTGCTTTTGAAATATCATTTGCAAAACCGATCAACAAATTAAATCCGAACAAACCAATATTTTGGATCATCGTCATCAATCCGTAAGCGGTACCAAGTTTAGATGAATCGACAACGAGCGAAACAGAGGGCCATAGCACAGCCGGAACGAGCGAGAAAGCAATTCCCATTAACGACATGGGAATTAAAAGATAGATCGGGATTTGAGAATGAATATCAAAAAAATCTAAATTGATCGAAAGCATCCCATGTAATCCAAGTGGAGATGCGAGATCAACTTTATAAGCCATGATTAAATAGACGGGCACAATTAAAAGTGAGCCGAACATCATTAGCAAAGAGCGTTTGCCGATTTTATCTGCCAGCAATCCAAACAGCGGAGTGAAAAACATTGCCGCCAGTGTTAACATACTTGAAAGATTTCCGCCGACTTCGCGAGTTGTTCCGTGAGCATCCTGGAAAAATTTAATTGCAAATGTTTGAAACGGAAACATCGCCGAGTAAAAAGTAACACACAGCGCAGTTATAAACCAAAATGATTTTCCAAAATTGAAAAGTTCTTTCAAAACGATCTTATCTTGTTCTCCGTCTTTTGGCATTGCGAATTTTTTTGTCGCCGCGAGATCAAGAACAAAATAAATAAGAATAAAAATTACTGCTGAAACTCCAGCAAATACAGAAATCCAAAGTGGAGTTTGCCATTCAGTATAAAAACTTTTTCCCCACGAAGGAGAGTTCAACGCGAGGAACGATCCAAGTCTGGCAACAGTTAAATTTAATCCAAAGGCAAAAGATAATTCTTTCCCTTTGAACCATCGTGCTATAATAGTTGTGATCGCAACGATCATCGATTCGGCGCCTAAGCCAAAGATCAAACGTCCGGCAGCCATAAAATAAAGACTGCTACTCATCGCCGTTACAACTGCGCCGATAAAAATCAACAACGTGAAAAGAACAACTGAAATTCTTGTCCCGATCTTATCAATGATCAATCCACCGACCAAAACCATGATGATATTCGGAAAGCTGTAAATGGCTTGCAGCAAACCTATGTCTGAATCTGAAAATTTTAATTGTTTGGAAAGAAGATCGGCGAGCGGACTGATGCAATCGTAAATGTAGTAGTTACCAAACATGGCAAGACTAACAAAGAGAAGGACTGTCCAGCGGAAAAATTTGGTTGGTTCGGGTTTCAGTACAAGTGTTTCTTCCAATCGAATTCCTTAATCTTTTACTTGCAAAATTGTAGAGACTTGCCATGGCAAGTCTCTACGGAAAGTGATTTCTTATTTAGCTGGAATATTATTTAAAACATTCGCGAGCAATTCATAGAACGGTTGAACTGAAGGAATATTCAATCGTTCATCGGGTGAATGGACACCAAACATTGTTGGACCGAAAGAGATCATATCCATATTTGGATATTTCTCGCTGATGATTCCGCATTCCAAACCGGCATGAATAGCGGCTACTTCAGGTTCTTTGCCGTTTATGTTTTTGTAAACGGTTTTAAATACTTTCAGAATTTCTGAGTGAACATTCGGTTTCCAACCAGGATAACCGTCACCATGAGAAACTTCAGCGCCTGCTAAAACATATACCGAATGAACCATATCAACAACATCTTGGTTTTCAGTTGCGACTGAACTGCGTTGACTTGTTACAATATTAACGTTGTTCCCTTCTGTAATTATTGTTGCAAGATTTGTTGATGTTTCAACTAATCCGGCAATATCGGGAGACATGGTGATTACTCCGTGAGGTGTTGCATAAAGAGCGTTGAGTAAATTAGCTGTTGTCTTTGCATCCATCACGTTTACTGGAAGCGCAAATGTTTCGGCGGAGACTTTTAAGTTTGGCTCGTTAGTCGCTAATTCTTCTTTAATAGTTTTGTTGTACTTTGATAATGCTGAAAGGAATTCAGCTTCTTTATTTTTTGAAACTGTTACAACCGCAAATGCTTCTCGTGGAATTGCGTTGTGTTTGTTTCCACCCTCAATTTGAGCTAAACGAATTCCTAATTTGCTTGTAACATTCCAGAGAAAACGGTTGAGAATTTTGATCGCGTTTCCTCTTCCGGTATGAATTTCAAGACCGGAGTGTCCGCCTTGTAAACCGGCAACTTTAACTTCATAAGCAACAGAATCTGCGGGAACATTTTCCGGTGTGAAAGTAAATTTAGCGGCTGTGTTTTTTCCGCCGGAACATCCGATGAAAAAAGTACCGAGTTCTTCCGAATCAAGATTGAGAAGAATATCCGCTTTAAGAATTGTCGGGTCTAAACTTGCGGCGCCGGTTAAGCCGGTTTCTTCATCTAAAGTGAAAAGGCATTCAATTGGTCCGTGTTGAATTGTGCTGTCTTCCAATACTGCCAATGCTGCTGCAACACCGATGCCGTTATCAGCTCCGAGAGTCGTACCTTTTGCTTTTACAAAATCTCCATCAATATAAACTTGAATAGGATCGTTGTCGAAATCATGTTCAACGCCGCGGTTTTTTTCGCAGACCATATCGATATGTCCCTGCAAAACCACTGTCTTCAAATTTTCTTTTCCGGCAGTTGCAGGTTTGCGGATGATAATATTCCCGAAAGCATCTTTTACGGTTTCGAGATTTAATTTTTTTCCAACTGAAAAAATATATTCAGCAATCTTTTCTTCCTTTTTTGAGGGGCGCGGATGCTGGCAAATTTCTTCGAAATATTTCCAGACCAAAGCTGGTTTTAATTGAGCAAGTACGTTACCCATAACTAATTTCCTTTTTCTTGAATTTCTAAAAATGTAATTAATCTTTGTTCATAAATTCCGGTGAAAAACCTTGTGAGTCTTTCTTCAACCGGTTGAATTTTTTCCCCAAACTTTTTAACCAACTCACTTGCGATCTCACTAACATTTCTTTTGTTGTCTATCAACAACCAGGCAGCAGAACCAAACTCATCAAGTTTGATTTTAAAGAATTTATGCTGCATGTAAGGTAAAACAAATTTTACTGCAAAACGATTCTTAAACTTTGGGATCAGTACCGTAACCAAATTGTTTTCATTAACTGTTTCACCATAATTTCTTATTGGACGCACTTCGAGGTAGTTAAGATCTTTTAATACTGCGCGTCTTTGAAAAAAATTCATTCATTTTCTCTCTAAAAAAATTGTCCCGGTATTTTACACCGGGACATTAAAAAACTATGATTACATAGATACGTGTGGTGGAAGCGGATCGTCCGGCTTTCCAGCGTTGCCAACAGGAATTTTAATCAGCATAAATGCGATTACAACTAAGACAACAACGCTAAGTATTATTGAAAATGGAGACGAGAGATCAGCTATCTGAATTTCAAAAAATGCTAAGGCTGCAAAGAACAGACCGATCAACGCTTCTCCGGCTATTAAACCGGCGGCGATCAGAACTCCGTTATTTTCAACTCTTGATTTTTGTCCTTCGTTAAATTTCCTCTTCTCGTTTATCATTTCAACAACGCCTTTAAGTAAACCGCCCACAAAAATAGCAAAGGTGGTTCCTAACGGAAGATACATTCCAACGCTGACAAGCATCGGGCTTTTAACATTCATCATAATAAAGCCGACACCCATTAACATTCCGGTAAAGATAAGAATCCATTCCATATCTCCGGCAACAATTCCCTTAGAAAGAATCGCCATCAAACTTGCTTGAGGCGCAGGTAATTTATCTCCGCCAAATCCGGCATTCAGATCAAGAATTTCTTTCTGCGTTGATTTATCTAATTTTTTAAATTCTTCAAAAGAATATTGCTTCCCTTTTAATTCTGATTTAGAACCCTGATAGTCAACCACCATCTGGTGATTACTTTTCATTTTCTCTACTTGTTTATTTACCTTTTCAGAGATATCACCTTCGTGCAAAATTAAAAGAGGAATAAACATTACTGCAGATGCTACAAGAATACCGATCATATCTCCAACTTGCATTTTCCATGGAGTACCACCCAGAATATGTCCGGCTTTTAAATCTTGTAACATTTCTCCTGCAACTGCTGCGGCAACGCAAACTACAGCAGCAACGCCAAGCACAGCTGCAACTCCTTGCGTACCTTTCATACCAAGCGCAACCATCAATAATGCCGCTATTACAAGTGTAGAAAGTGTTAATCCGCTAATTGGATTGTTACTCGATCCGATAATTCCAACCAAGTAACCTGAAACCGCTGCAAAGAAAAATCCTGCAACGATCATTACTAACGTTGCGACTAAAGCAGCTGTTACATTTTGAGCGAAATAGTTGTAAATAAAAAATGTTGCGATTGAAGCTAAACCAATACCAAGCATGATGTAAGTAAAAGGAATATCTTTTTCGGTTCTTTCTGTTGTTGATTCACCGGTAGCGGCTTTTTTTACATCACTTACTGAACGGGAAATTCCGGTTGCAAGACTTTTTCTCATCTTCCACAAAGTGTAACCTGCACCAACCAACATTCCGCCGATTGCAATTGGTCTAACATAACTTTTCCAAACTGTAGTAATTTCTTTTGCCCAATCCAAAGTTGAGGGATCAACGTTACCGAATTTGAAGTAAGCGATAATCGGAGCTAATAATCCCCACGCAAGAACACCACCGCTAAAGTTTAACGCAGCTAATCTTGGACCAATGATATATCCAACGCCCATATAAGCCGGACTAACATCAGGAGATTTAAAAAGAATATTTCCTTTTCCGAAGGAGACTAATTTATCAGCGCTTGTAGCAAACAATTTATATTGACCCAAAGCTTGGATCAAAGCGCCGACTCCCATTGCACCAAATAAAAACTTTGAACCTGAACCGCCGTGTCTTCCTGCTTTGTGAATTTCCGCAGCAGCAACTGATTCCGGGAAAGGAAGATCGACATCCTCAACCATTACGCGGCGTAACAACGCAACAAACATAATTCCGAGAATACCGCCGGCAAACATAATTGCCGCTGAAATTGCATAGTGACCGGGAGTGAAAAAAGGATTCCAAATTCCGGCAATAAAAAAAGCGGGAATTGTAAAAATTGCACCTGCAGCGATTGATTCACCAATCGATCCTACAGTACGAGCAAAATTTTCTTCGAGAATTGTCCCCTTAAATAATTTGATAATCGCCATACCGATAACGGCGGCGGGATACGTAGCAGCGATCGTCATTCCGGCTTTAAGCCCTAAGTAGGCGTTTGCCGCTCCAAGAACAACTGCTAACACGAGACCGATAACAAGCGCACGAACGGTGAATTCGGCGATGTTGGTTTCTGAAGAGACAAAAGGGACAAATTTTCTTTGTTCGGACATTTCAACCTCTTATAATCATTAAGAACTAAATTAATTAATTTGAAAATGTTAGTTCAAATATAAGAATGATTTCTTAGCACTTCCAAGAAATCTTTGTAAAAATAATTTTTACCACTTTTCTTGATCTTCGATCCATCTTTAGCTTTTCTGGTTTTCTAAGAGATAACTGGTAAATTTAAACCAATACAAAAATAAATTATTTGAATTGCCACGAGCTTTAGCTCGTGGATAATTAAATACTATGGAATTGGCTTTAGCCACATACTTTTTATTTGGCTAAAGCCAATATTTATTGTGTTGATTAACCCACGTTCCGAAAGCTTTCGGAACGTGGCAATTCAAAATATTTTTTTGTGCAACATGTGTTACCTAATTATTCTATATGAATTTTCGGAGCTTATGAATCATGAGAAAACAAACTATAACGATTTTAAACACCCTCTTAATTACTGTTTTATTACTTGCCTCTCTTACCAACGGACAGAGCAAAGTAAAAAGAATAAATCTCCCCAACGGCTGGGCTGTTTCACCTGTTGGGAAAAGTTTACCTTTGGGAGATTTGCCGCTGCAAATTGCTGTTTCTTCATCCGGTAAATATTTAGCCATAACGAATAACGGGCAAAGCGAGCAATCCATCCAATTATTTTCTACAAAACCTTTTAAGTTGTTGAGCGAAATTTCTATTGCAAAAGCTTGGTTCGGTCTGGCTTTCAGCGGAGATGAGAAATTCCTTTATGCTTCCGGCGGAAATGATAATTGGATTCTCCGATACGCAATTCAAAAAAATAAGTTGAATATTCAAGACACTCTAATCCTCGGCAAGAAGTGGCCTGAAAAAATTTCTCCCGCAGGTTTAGCTATTGACGATCAGAAAAATGTTTTGTATGTGGTAACAAAAGAGAACAATTCCCTTTATCTAATAGATACAAAATCCAAATCCGTTACCGGAACTTATCCTTTAGGCGGAGAAGGTTACCAATGCCGTTTGTCTCCCGATAAAAAAGAGTTATACATTTCCTGTTGGGGATGCGATAAAATTTTGGTTTTCGATACTGATAAAAAATCTTTCATCTCAGAAATTAAAGTTGGCGACAATCCGAACGATCTCTGTTTAACGAAAGATGGAAAGTTTCTCTTCGTTGCAAATGCAAACGACAATTCTGTTTCAGTTATCGACATAAAAGAACGCAAAGTAATTGAAACGCTCAACACCGCCCTTTATCCACAGTCTCCGATTGGCTCAACGCCGAACAGTGTTGCTTTAAGCGGAGATGATAAATTACTTTTCATTGCGAACGCCGACAACAACTGTCTAACGGTTTTTGATGTTGCAAAACCGGGCTCAAGTAAGAGTGAAGGTTTTGTTCCTACCGGTTGGTATCCTACAAGTGTATGCGTTGTGAACAATTTAATTTATGTAGCTAACGGAAAAGGTTTTTCCTCGCTTGCAAATCCGCAAGGACCAAATCCAACCAGAAAAGGACGCACTGTAATTTATCAAAAAGGTGATACTTCCAAAGTTGTAAAAGAGCAATACATCGGAGGATTGTTCAAAGGAACGCTAAGTTCAATTAAAATTCCCGACGAAAAAACTTTAGCCCGATATTCAAAACTTGTTTATGAAAATACTCCCTATCAAAAAGAAAAAGAATTAGCCGCGCATGGAGAAAAAGGAAATCCGATCCCGCAAAAAGTCGGCGCGCATTCTCCAATCAAATATGTTTTTTATGTGATAAAAGAAAACCGGACTTACGACCAAGTGCTTGGAGATTTACCGCAAGGCAACGGCGATACAAGTTTAACTTTGTTCGGAGAATTTTACACGCCGAACCAACACGCCATAGCAAAAGAATTTGTTCTGCTCGATAATTTTTACGCCAACGCGGAAGTAAGCGCAGACGGACACAATTGGAGTATGGGCGCATACGCAACCGATTATCTTGAAAAAACCTGGCCCACAAGTTACGGCAGTCGCGGCGGCGGTTACGATGCTGAAGGAAACCGCGCTGTTGCAAACAATAAAGAATTTATCTGGGATGTTTGCAGCAAACATAACGTTTCTTTCCGTTCTTACGCTGAGTTTACAAACAATGGAAAAGCAACAATTCCCGTTTTAGAAAATCATTTTTGCAAATCGTTTACCGAGTGGGATATGAAAGTAAGAGATACAACCCGCTTCTATCAATGGAAATATGATTTTGATTCTCTCCTTGCGATAGGCAAAGTTCCGCAGTTTAATACGTTAAGATTTATTAACGACCATACCGAAGGATTACGAAAAGGAAGACCGACACCTTACGCGCACGTTGCCGATAACGATCTTGCCGTCGGATTGTTTGTCGATTATCTAAGCCGCTCACCAATCTGGAAAGAGACCGCGATTTTTATTATTGAAGACGACGCGCAAGATGGTCCCGACCATGTTGACGCGCATAGAACAACCGCTTACGTTGCGGGGGGATTTGTTAAACGCAATTTTGTTGATCACACCATGTATTCAACTTCTTCAATGTTAAGAACGATGGAATTAATTCTCGGACTTCCGCCGATGAGCCAATACGATGCCGCTGCCGAACCGATGTGGAGATGTTTTTCTACCGTTCCTGATATTGCTCCGTTTACTGCACGCCCTATTAACGTTGATCTTGATGCAAAAAACACTGCTGAGAATTTTTGGCAAAAGAAAAGTGAAACGTTGGATTTTACCGAAGCCGATAGAATTCCCGACGGCGAGTTTAACAAAATTATCTGGTACGCGGTTAAAGGATTAGACGCTGAATATCCCGGAACAAGAAGAGCGGCGTTTTTAAAAGTGATTGAGGATGAAGATTAGAAGATGAAATTTCAATAAACAAAATTCAAATAACCAATAACTTTTGATAAAGAACTATAATGAAAAAGACTAAAGCTATAATCAATTTAATTGTTTTACAATTTACTTTTGCGTTTCTTTTTATTTCTGGTTGTAAAGATAATAACCCCGTCGTTCCTCCAACACAGAATGACAATACTTTCGCAATCTACTTCCTTAAGGACACTACTTTAACCATTAAAGATATACTAAACACAAATTTAGCAGACCTCGTACTTGACGACAAACCATGGATTTCACAAGAGGATATTTACTTTTATGATTGGTCGAGCCATTGTATTTATTTGAAGAAAGATAAAAGCTACTTCTTCCCGAACTATTATGAAGGATATTATTCGCTGCCAAAATCTTGGACAGATAGACCCTGGATAGTTGTCGCAAATAGTATCCCTTGTTATAAAGGTTATTTTGTAACAGATGCATCTATGGATTTTTTTCCGTTTCCCGAGATAAGTGCATTACAAGTTGGAACATGGGGATATCCGAAAGATATAATTACATCAGAGTGGCCTTATTGGTCATTTAATGCAGACCCAAGAGAAAATGAATCGGTTAAGAGTTCTTTAACACAAAACAGTTTATATCATGGCGGGATAGAGATATTTCTCGATACAATTAATTCGCCAATAAAAATATTTAATGGAGATACGACAACTATTGAATATACTATCCAGATTAAAAACAATGACGCTAATAATCTATATGTATTTGATCCGGACAAAGTAGACAATGAAATTTATCATCATTACAATAATGGCCCTGACTTTTTTAATAATAGCACATATGTAAGTTATGAATCAAGATATAAAAAAGAAAAGAAACCAACTGCGTGGACAAGTAGTTGGTATACACTTCTAAGAAGTGGAGAAGTAATAAAACGGACTATTAAACTTAAAGGATATCCGATAATTCCCATAGGAAAATATCTTGTTGAATTGCGCTACTTTTGTCCAACAGAAGGACTTAATAAAAATATAAGAGAAGATTTAAATGGCAGATATTGGATTGGGCAGACTCGATCTAATCTGATACTTTTAACATTAACAAATAGTAATTCTAATAAGTAACTACGGAACAGGCGTCGCGCTATTGTGCACTTCCCCACATCAAAACAAATAAAACCGTAGGCAGCGGTCGAGACCGCTCCGCTAAAGA
Organism: Ignavibacteriaceae bacterium; assembly: GCA_041671545.1. Classification (GTDB taxonomy): domain Bacteria; phylum Bacteroidota; class Ignavibacteria; order Ignavibacteriales; family Ignavibacteriaceae; genus UBA1563. The sequence goes on along the minus strand of JBAZBI010000030.1, from coordinate 4,622 downwards.
ATTCATTGAAGCTGATAGAATTCCCGATGGCGAGTTTAACAAAATTATCTGGTACGCGGTTAATGGTTTAGACGCCGAATATCCCGGAACGAGAAGAGCAGCGTTTTTGAAATTGCTTGAGGATGAAGAGTACTATCGGAATAAATCCTTATTAAATCATTTTAAGAATATTAATGATACAAATAAAATGATGGAATGACTGAATGAAGATGAATGGATGAATGTTTTCCATTCAATCATTCTTCAAAAATTATTTGTTTGCCGCGGCGAATTGTTTTTTGTGATTTCCGGTTTAGCCGGGTTAGTACCTTAACACTTAAGTTCGTGTAATTCGCAGAGGCGAATTGGCAGAATGTTATATTTGAATTTAAATATCGAATAATGAACAAGGAATAATGAATGATGAGGTTTTCCCACTTCTAAATTCGAAATTCTTTGTTCGATATTCATTATTCCTTTTGGGTTCTGTCCCGATAGCTATCGGGACAAGTTAGGTTTTAAAAACAACACTAATGAACCAGAATAAAAGAATGCATATCCTTCGTGTAACTTCGTGCCTTCTTCGTGCAACTTCGTGTAACCAAATTCTTTCACGAAGTACCGCGAAGGTTTTCGCGAAGGAACACGAAGTGAGGTTCTACCGGTAGCTAATGAGCTTTCAACAAAACTAAATCTATAAAAATATATGAAAACCCATCTTATTTATTTTTTGTGTGTCCTTTCGGTTTCTCTGTTTGGACAAGATCAATCAACCGATCAAAATTATCGCAAGCAGAGTAAAGAGGAATCTTTGATTCCAATTCGTCCGGGAATTCCGGGTAAACAACCATTCTGGAATGAAAAGTCAACGATGTTTAAATACGTTCCTTCATTTCAAAACGATAACACAAACTGGATAATCCCTAATCCAAAGCAGTATAGATATTCTGCCTTTTCATTTGCAGATAAACAATATTACACCTTTACGGCATCAACACCTTACGAGACGTTAACTCCAATTTGGGATAAGCTCCCCAACGGAGAAGTCTATCTTAAAGTAGAAGCCGTAAGTGATGACGGGTTGGATTTTATCCTGGCGGGAAGCCGCATGTTTTATAAAGCCGCACCATTTTGCCCTCCTTATCCCGAAGCAAAATATTCTTACAAAGATGCTTTCCAAAAAGGAATGCAATTCATGTACAATCAAAAACATATAAAAAACTGGTACGCTGCCGGTACGCCTGACCATAAGGAACATAATTTATATTGCTATTCTTCATTAGAAGTAGGGAGTGTTGTTAATGCAATGCTATTATATAACGGCTGCTTCCCGCAAAATGATACATCAATGGTTATTGCTTGCAAAGCTGCAGATTATCTTATTGCAAATGCCGAATCTGCCGGGACTTTATTAGAATATTTCCCTCAGGCTTATGAAGGGAACAACTTAGCCGCCGGTTCATACGGTAAAGAAATGATTATGATGCAGGCTGCCGTAACTGGAAAAACATTTCTTGCGTTGTACGACAAAACAAAAAACAAAAAATACCTTGATGCCGCCATTAATATTGCGAACACCTATGTTAAAAATCAATTACCTTCGGGAACATGGTATATCAGAATATTTAAAGAGACCGGAAAACCTGTAACCGATGAACTTTGTATCCCGATTGGAATTGCTAATTTCCTTTCAACGCTTGTTAATCAATACCGGCAGCCGCAATACCAAAAAGCTATTGATGCAGCTATTAAGTGGATATGGGAAAATCCAATGAAAACATTTAACTGGACTGGTCAGTTTGAAGATGTTGCCGCTGCTAAACCTTATCATAATCTTTCAAAATACGAAGCTTCATGGTTCGCTCAATATTTACTTAACAATAAAGAAAAAGACACCTCATACATTCCGTTGGCTAAAGAACTAATTGCTTTTTGCGAAGATCAATTTGTTGTTTGGGAAAAACCGGGTATTTATGATAACTGGAAAACTTCTTCCGGCAGGTGGCTCGTTCCTTCGGTGCTTGAACAATACATGTGTTATGTTCCTATTGACGCAAGTTCCGTTCAAATGATAAATACATTTTATTTGGCTTATGAAAAAACCGGCGATGCAATCTACAGCAAAAAAGCATTTGCATTAACCAATAGTATAGTAAATAGTCAAAAAGAAAATGGAATGATCCCTACATTTTGGGTTCCCGGTTTTCAAGAGTTTTGGAATAATTGCATGGTAAGCAGTTTAACCGTACTTGAAAAGATGAGCGCGGTTAAATAAAAAAGTGTGGTCTTCTCATGGAGATCTAAATGTCAAAAAAAAACAATTCCGGTCTTTAGATTTGATTGACATTTGGTTCACCGCAGTGAATTGTTTTGTGGAATTTCATGTTTACTTTTCACTGTTACAAATATTATTCTTTTCAACGTTTATCCGGTTAATGTTGATCTCGATGCGAAAAACACCGCTGTTAATTTTTGGCAAGAGAAGAGTGAAACGTTGGATTTTACAGAAGCCGATAGAATTCCCGACGGTGAGTTTAATAAAATTATCTGGTACGCTGTTAAAGGATTGGACGCAGAATATCCCGGAACAAGAAGAGCAGCGTTTTTGAAAGTGATTGAGGATGAAGATTAGAGGATGAAATTTCAAAATCCAAATCGAATAAATTGTGATACGCATTGCGCCCAAGATATATGCAGTAAGTGATTGCGGACTACTATCCTGTCCACCGACACCGAGTATTAGCGAGGCAGAACACTTGAATTACCGCCGAAACCCTTATCGCATATAACCTATGTTAGCAGTTCGTTGATTTACTTTCTTGTCATAGTAAAAGATTCTCCCTTTTGTGAATATATCATCTGATTTTCAGCTGGTTTAAATTCCAATTTTAATCCTGCTCTTAAAAACTCAAATTTATCTTTTTCAGTTGCGTCAAAAGGGATAGCAGGTTCACCTGTACCTTGAGCCATCAATGTCAGATTATCTTTTGTTATACTTATAGGATCACTTATTTTTTTATTAAAAGAGTATATTTCAATTCCCATTTTGCCGATCCCCATGTGATTTCGGTTCCGATATAACTATAAATTTTAATATCCTTTTACTTTTATTCGCAATACAATGCTTTATCCCTTTTGGAATGTGAATACTTTCATTTTTATTTACAACAAAAACTTGTCCTTCAATTTGAAAAGTTGCAGCACCAGATAAAATATAGAACAGCTGTTGAGAATTAATATGGAAATGATATTGTTCAGAAGTGTTTGATGGCATTTCTTCCTGAATCACACTTAACCGATTTGTTTTTAATAAATGCCAACCATTACAGTTGTCACCCCAAGTATAATGTTCTGTATTATTAATTGATTTTATTTCTGTCATTTGAAAAATTGTTTTTTTCATAATAACCTTTTTTTATTTAGTTAATATTTAAAAATTCTGTTAAGGAACGGAGTGCCTTCGAATATAAGAATAAAGCCCCCCCCACTTTTATCTAGATTTCAAAAATTCTAAAAGTCCATGATGCAGATGATTTTCACCATCCCACACTACAGTATTGTAGCCATCTAAGAATTCATCTGGATTTTCTTCCCTAAAAGTTATTGATCTGACACTTTTAGGTAAAGCTTCACTGATATGTCTATCTGTTCCACCTCGCACAGTAGAAAACTTGTCACCCCAAATTTCCATATAAAGTGGTTCCACAAGAATCGTATTAGTTAATTCTAATTGAGACAAAGCTTTTTCATTTTTAAGTATGTTTTTTACTGCTGTGGTTTTCGATACTCCTTTAATTGCGAAATCAATCGCAAAGACTCCAGCTAATCTTGGGGTAATAGGCAGGTTTTCTTTGCTCAATAATTTTTCTGCTCTTTCTAGTATTGGGATTCTTAAATCATATGAACTATGAGTTTTAGGTATTTTGAGTTCTAATTGATTTGCTTTATCAGGCTGAAGATCATGTCCATTTACTACCTCAAATGTGATTTGAGGTCCTCTATCCTCGAGCATAATGGCCAAGGGATTTTCATTTGATTTTTTCTTAAATTCCAAAACAGGCATTGTATCAAAAACATCTAATTTAAATTCTGATACTAATTGTTGAATTATTTCTCTCCACTTTTTCTTTTGAGACTCATTCATAGAATTGTCGTAAACACTATAATATGATTCTTTTCTCAAGTTTCCCGCCTCATCAAATCCCCATACTTCTGCCCCACTACAATGACCTATGATCATTCTTTTTCTTAATTCAGCTTTAATATGATCTACAATTCTCCACTCAATACTTTTGACACTTTGACCAGAAATCAGAAATAGAACTTTACCTTCAGCAAGAAGTTTTTCTAATTCTCGTAGCATTTCAGTTTCTGCTTTAACATACAAATCTGCGATAGTTTCATCTACATCAGAAATAATTAGTTTTACATCATGATTGAATTTTGTTGTGGGCATAATATTTATCAAATGAATAGGTTTTATAAATGTTTTTAAAAGTGGGGGCTCTTTATAAAAATAAGAAAGTCTTTTTTGAATTGCGTATAACGGTTTGCAGATTTGCGATGGCGGGGCTTTTCATCACAAATGCTGATTTGAAATACTAAAGTTTGTTTACCCACAAAACTGTCAAAGAAGCACGTCT
>JBAZBI010000029.1:0-27032 GCA_041671545.1 Ignavibacteriaceae bacterium | reverse complement strand
TGCGAAAATCAATGAAAATAGAAGAATTCAAAAGTGGTAAATACTTACAGCAATATCGTTATAAAAGTTTTTCCCCAGCGAAGATAAATGAACTTTGGACATGGAATGACGGTAAAATAAACACTTTATTAGCGGAGGCAAACCGAAAACTCGGCGCTTTAGATGCGTTTTCGTTACATGCACCGGATATTGATATTTTTATTGAAATGCATATTGCTAAAGAAGCAATTAAATCAAGCAAAATAGAAGGAACTCGTACTGAAATAGAAGAAGTAATTAAAAAAGGTTCAGATATTGCTCCAGAACGTAAAGACGACTGGCGAGAAGTGCAAAATTATATTGAAGCGATAAACTCTTCAATTAGTAAGCTGAAAACTCTGCCGCTTTCAACAAGATTATTAAAAGAAGCACATAAAATTTTATTAAGGGGGGTGAGAGGTGAACACAAAAACCCGGGTGAATTTAGGAACAGTCAAAACTGGATTGGTGGAGCTACGCTTGAAGATGCGGCATTTATTCCACCGGTTCACACAGAAGTGGATGAACTAATGAGCGATTTGGAAAATTTTCTGCACAATAATAAACTGGAAATTCCCGTTCTGATTAAGGCTGGAATTGCTCACTATCAGTTTGAAACCATACATCCGTTTCTTGATGGCAATGGAAGGATTGGTCGTTTATTAATGACCCTATATTTGGTTAGTGCAGGACTTCTGACAAAACCATCTCTTTATTTATCGGATTATTTTGAGAAACATCGTCAGCTTTATTACGATAAGTTGAATCAAGTTAGAGTGAAAAATGATTTAAACCAATGGATTAAATTTTTTCTTATAGGGATAATTGAAACAAGCGAGAAAGGAAGTGATACATTCAAAGCAATATTAAAACTTAAAGAAAAGATAGAAGATGAAAAACTGCCGGAACTTGGGAAAAAGTTACAAACAGCAAAAGCTCTAATGAAATATTTATATAAAAAACCCATTATAAATGCTCAAGATGTGTATAAGCAATTAGTAGTGTCATTGCCTACGGCAAATTCGATTCTTTCTGATTTTGTGAGACTTGGAATTTTAAACGAGAAGACAGGTTGGAAAAGGAATAGAGAATTTGAGTTTACAAGTTATTTGAATCTGTTCAGAGATAGTTGAGTGATACTAAATGTCGAAAAACCAGCTAAAACCACTCCAAACCAGTAAAAAAACGGGTCTAAATATTTTCTTCTATTAAAATTGACTTCTATATGGTTTTTCCTTAATTTTGTGCACTTAGAAAAGTAAAAAAGGTAAAAAATATGTATGCAGTAGTAGAAATTGCCGGTCAGCAATTCAAAGTGTCCGAAAAAAACAAAGTGTATGTTCCGCTTTTAGCGCAAGAACCAAACAGCGAACTTACATTTGATTCTGTTTTGTTGGCAGGTGATGAAAACGAAACAAAGATTGGAACCCCGTTTTTAGATTCTCCAAAAGTTTATGCAAAAGTGCTTGAACACGTTCAAGATGAAAAAGTTTATGTCTTCAAAAAGAAAAGAAGAACCGGGCATGAGAAGTTTAACGGACATCGCCAACAGTTAACAAGAATTGAAATTACTAAAATTGGTTAAAAGGTAAGGAGTTTTAAGATGGCTCATAAAAAAGGTCAAGGTTCTTCAAGGAACGGTAGAGATAGTAACGCGCAACGTTTGGGCGTAAAAAGATTCGGCGGACAAAAAGTTAACGCCGGAGAAATTCTCGTTCGTCAAAGAGGAACAAAGTTTCATCCGGGAACAAACGTGCAAATTGGTGGGGATGACACCCTTTTTGCAGTTGCTGCCGGACTTGTAAAGTTTGAAATTGGTAGAGGAGATAGACAGAAAGTTTCTGTTTACCCTGTCGTTTAACAAACTTAAATCAGAGGAGATCATGAAAAAAATAACGGTTATTGGCGGCGGAAATGTTGGTTCTACTGCGGCACAGAGAATTGCTGAAAAGCAATTAGCGCAAGAAGTTGTACTTGTTGATATTCTTGAAGGAGTACCACAAGGCAAAGCACTTGATATGTGGGAAAGTGCGCCGGTCGAAGGTTTTGATTCGGCTGTTGTTGGTGCAAACGATTATGCAGCTACTGCAAATTCTGATATTGTTGTTATTACTGCGGGGTTAGCAAGAAAACCCGGTATGAGCCGTGACGATCTTTTGTTGGCTAATACAAAAATTGTAAAATCAGTTACCGAACAAGTTGTAACTCACTCCCCGAATTCAATTCTTATTGTTGTTTCTAATCCACTTGATGTTATGGCTTATGTTGCTAAAAAAGTCAGCGGATTTACTAAACAGCGTGTTATTGGTATGGCTGGAATTCTCGATTCTGCCCGCTTTAGACTTTTTATCGCACAAGAATTAAACGTTTCTGTTAGAGACGTTCAAGCAATGGTTTTGGGCGGACACGGCGATTCAATGGTTCCTTTAGTTCGCTACTCCACTGTTGCAGGCATTCCTATTACAGAATTAATTTCTGCCGAAAGAATTGAAGCTTTGGTAACTCGAGCACGTAACGGCGGAATTGAAATTGTCAACTTTCTTAAAACCGGAAGCGCTTATTATGCACCATCATCCGCAGCGGTTGAAATGGTTGAAGCGATTGCAAGAAACAGCAATAGAGTTTTACCATGCTCGGCTTGGCTTGAAGGTGAATATGGATTGAATGATGTTTATTGCGGTGTTCCGGTAAAATTAAATGCAAACGGAATTGAAAAGATTCTTGAATTAAAATTAACGGATGAAGAAATTGCCGGATTAAAGAGATCAGCTGATGATGTAGCGGCAAACATTAAAAAGTTAGATATTTAATACTTCATCTTTTAGCTGAAATTAAAAAGGCATCTCAATCGAGATGCCTTTTCTGTTTTAAACTTAGAGAGAAATTTTTAGAATTGTTTCTGTTCCGGTGGGCGTAATGTTGTGATAGACTTCATCACAATAGACCTTCATCAGGTAAACACCGCGTCCCGAATCTCTAAATAAATTTTCCGGTTGAGTTGGATCCGGGATAGAAGATGGATCAAATCCATTCCCTTCATCTTTCACTTTAATTGTTAAAGTTTTTCCTTCGATGCAAAAATCGATATGAACCAGTTTGGTAATATCTTTTTTGTTTGCGTGAATGATAGCGTTGGTTATAGCTTCTGTTAAAGCCACCATTAACTCCGGGAATCGTTTTTCAGGCAGTTTGATTTCAACCGCAATCTGGTTGAAAAACTCTTCCACAATAATCAGATTATTCGGATCGCTTTCTATGTCAAGATGGTAATTTTGTGTTTCCAAATGATGCTAGTTTTTTTATTGAAAAATAAGGAAAATAATTGTATTAGCAATTTAAATATTTAACGTTACGGCAAAATCGAGATTTGGAATTTCGCTTATCTTTTGGTTGTTCAATGTAACAAACTCATACCAGGCTTTTAGTTGAAGTTGAACTTTGCCTGTCACGGAGTAATAAATTTCAGTAATTGGACCACGGCTCAAATAGAATGACTCCAGAACTTTTTTATTCTGCTTATATGTAAAAGTTTTTAGAGAGAATTGCCTAAGTCCAATTGCGAATTGAGCATTAAAAAAATTATAGGTGATTTGTGGAACAAGAAACGCCTCCTCCAAAAAACGGGTTGGTCTCATAGAAAATTGCTTCCACTTCAATTCCCCTTGTTCTGAAAGTCGTATGTAACCTTTAAATTTCAAATCAACGGTACGCGTTAGCCGAAATGTTGTTGAATCCATCATTCCAAACTGGCGGAAAGAATAACTTCTGTAATTCGGATTCAGATCCTCATAATCGTAAACGGTATAATTTGCAGAGACCTCAAACGAATTGTATGAGCGAAGATTTTTTCCATTAAAAATTCCGCCGGATTGCAATTTAAGCACGCGGTTCACATTATTGTTGGAACTTCGTTGTGAGGAAATGTAGACCAATTTATTTATTGTTCCTTCCGTAGAAGTGAAAAATTCAAAATATGGATTTAGCTGCCTTGTGTAACGAATTTTAATTATAGACAAAAGTTCGTCCCGGTCGTCAAAATTTTCTATGCTGGGAGTATCATAAGTAAGTTTATTATGAAAGAGACTAACGAAGAGGTTATCCTTATTCGACAACTTATAATCACTTAAGATGGTTAAACTTGTTCTCTGCGTGAAATTATTTTTTTGCGATTCCGAATTATTCGCCTGTTCAAAGAAGAGTGGAATCACTCCCTCATAATTTTTTGCTGAATGTTTTTCATCCCGTTCAGTAAAAGCTGTTTTGATGAGAAGTCTTAAATCATTTTTAATGTATTCGGCTTCTCCTTCCAAATCAAGTTTTAGTTCAATGATTTCAGTATCGAATACTTTTTTTGATTCGACGGTTGTCTGTTTATGCTTAGTGTCCCTGGAGATTTTCCGCCAAAGAACAGAACTGTGTATTGTGATATTTGTATTTGGTAAAAATTGAAAATATTTGAGGGAATCATCAAACCAGAATTTTTTTTCTTTTCTACTTTGAATATTATTGACAATCGAAAATTCACGTCTGGTTAAGGAATCGGCTTCGTAATAGAAATCTTTTCTCGTCTCCAAATAAGAAACAGAAAGGATGTTACCTACAAATTGAGAAAATTTGTTCACGGCGGTTACATTGAAATCGCGTACGTTATTTTTTCTTGGCAGGATATCTTCTTCTTTTATTTTAACAGATGATGCAACCTCAAATCCTTCACCTGAAATAGTTTTCATGTTGGCTTCTCCGCCGTATAAAATGCCATCATCGTGAACGCCGATCTGCCGGTTACTGGAATATCCTGCGAAAGGGGCAACAAATACTTCCGGAGCAAAAGTATAACGCGGAAAAAATAAAATACTCGATAGTTCGGCAGAATTTATTCCTATCTTTCTTGAATCTGAAAGGATTGAATGGTTAACTGTAAATCCACCGGAAAGATTTGCATTCAAATTGTACGCAGTGCCAAATGAAAAAAAATGTTCATCCTTTATGCTTTTATCGGATGATTTGATCAGAGTTGAACCGTAATTCTCTTTTACCGAAAAGGAGAAATCTGAGATTGTTTTGTTGTAAAGAAAATTCGATTGTAACTGGTAAATAGAAAGAAGTTTATTCAGTCTTGTTTTAAAAAAATTGGTTGAATCAGTTTCAAACAAAACCGAGACAGAATCCTGATCACTTTCTTTTTGCGCAAAAGCCTCGTGGATACCGAAAGAAAAAAGTATTAAAAAAAAATACTTTATCAAAGCAAGTCGCTTTCATATTTTAAGTTAAGGGTCTGGCGCGACATCACTATACTGAAAAATATTTTTTCCATAAGCTATAAACTGAAAACATCTCCGCGGGAAGGAATCGTTACATTCTTAAATCCATTGGTTATCAATCTATCCCGGAATTTTATTTGCTGATCCTCGTCACCGTGCACGAGAAAGAAGTTTTTCATTTTTTCTTTATCGAAATTATTGCAATAATCGATCAGCTCATTTGCATCAGCATGGGCACTTAATGAGTTGAAGACAATAACTTCGGCATTCAACGGAAAGACTTCACCAAAAATTTTAACTTCCGGTTGGCGTTCAACAATTCTTCTTCCTAACGTATGTTCAGCGCAGTAGCCCACAATCAAAATGATGTTATTTGGATTCCCAATATTGTTTGCAAGATGATGCTGAATTCTTCCTGCTTCCGCCATTCCAGAAGCAGAAAGGATCATCACCGGTCCTTCAATTTCATTTAATTTTTTAGAATCTTCCACATCGGTAATATATTTTAATTTTTCAAATCCGAATGGATCGTGATGCCGGTTCATAAAGTCTATTGTTTCTTTGTCAAAACATTCGGGATGCAGTCTGAAAATTGCCGTAGTATTTACAGATAGCGGACTATCAACAAAAATCGGGATAGGCGGTACCAATTTTTTTTCAAAGATTTGATTGAGCACATAAACCAGTTCCTGCGTTCTTCCAACGCTGAAAGAAGGGACGATAATTTTTGCTTTTCGTTGAATCGCTTTCTTCAAAACTTCAGTAAGATTTTCTTCCGATTTGTCAAACGTTTGGTGAAATCTACCACCATAGGTGCTTTCACAAATAAAGTAATCGACATCGGGAATTTTCTCCGGATCCTTAAGAATAGGCAAATTCGGTCTTCCAAGATCACCGGAAAAGCCGAATGTAAACTCTCTACCATTTTCTTTTATGTTTAAATAAACGATGGCGGAACCCAAAATATGTCCTGCATCGTAAAAAGTGACAGAAATGTTATCGTCTATTTTATAGGGGCGGCGGTAATTTAGCCCAACAAATTGTGACATCGTTTCGTGCACATCTTGTGTTGTGTAAAGTGGTTCAAAGAGATTTTTCTTCAGTTTTTTCCTCTTTTTATTTACGTACTCAACGTCTTTTTCTTGAATATGTGCGCTATCCAAAAGCATTACCGAACAGAGATCGCGTGTTGCAAGAGTGGCGTAGATATTCCCTTGAAAACCTTTTTTAACAAGATTAGGAAGGTTGCCTGCGTGGTCGATGTGCGCATGAGAAAGTATGACAAAATCAATTTCCTCCGGTTCAAAAAACTCAAATTTCCGGTTTAATTCAAATGCTTCTTTTCGCTTACCTTGAATCAAGCCGCAATCGATGATAAACTTTTTACCGTTTACTTTAAAATAGTGGAGTGATCCGGTTACAGTTTTTGCCGCACCAATAAATTGAAGTTCCATAGGTTTCCTTCTATTTGAATTATTCTTATGTCAAAATAAAATTTTTTTCTTGAATTGACTAAGCAATTTTCTGTATGAATTGCAAAAATATTAAGCCATAAGCTCCGAACTAAATTGACATTCAAGCGTATTTATGATAAATTTGAATCCAAAATAATTAAAAGAAAAAATGCTAATTGAATATATCCCCATATTTTTAGTTTTCAGCTTCGCGATAATTTTTGCGGTCGCTACGGTTTTTTCGTCCAACATTTTTGGACCAAAGCGACCTACTTCGGAAAAACTCTCCACTTACGAAAGCGGAATGAAACCGATCGGAACCACCCATGATCGAGTTTCGGTTAAATATTATATCGTTGCAATGCTCTTCATCATTTTCGATTTGGAAGTGATCTTTGTTTACCCGTGGGCTGTGCAATTCAAAAGGCTTTATGCAGAGTTTGGAATTTCTATCTTCTTTTCTATGTTACTCTTTTTAGTGGTGTTTGAGATAGGATTTCTTTATGCTTACAAAAAAGGCGGTTTCAAATGGGATTAGAAAGTAAATTAATTAATGACGGTTTTTTTACGACAACCATTGACGCATTAGCCGCATGGGCAAGAGAAAGTTCCGTCTGGCCTATGCCGATGGGAATTTCATGCTGCGCGATTGAAATGATGGCTTCAGGCGATCCGAAGTATGATATCTCCAGATTCGGTTCTGAGGTAATGCGGTTTACTCCTCGTCAATGCGATTTGATGATCGTTGCCGGAACCGTTACTTATAAAATGGCGCATGTTGTTAAAAAGATTTTCGATCAGATGCCGGAGCCGAAATGGGTGATTGCTATGGGCGCATGTACTTCCACCGGCGGAATGTATAGAAGCTACAACGTTGTGCAAGGTATCGATCAATTTTTACCGGTTGATATTTACGCAGCCGGTTGTCCGCCGAGACCGGAAAATCTTTTAAATGCGTTAATGCAAATACAAGAAAAAATTGGGAAAACCCGCGTAAAAGATTTTCCAGATCCACCGCATATCAGCCACGAAACAAAGCAGGCTGATCTATCTCTCTCAAAAAATTAAAGCAGTATGAAAGAATTACTAAAAGAAAAATTAGAGAAACAATTCACCACTGTTCAATTTGAATTTATTGAACAATTTGATGAGTTGACTTTGAAGTTTGATAAATCGGCTATTGTAAACATTTGTGCATTTCTAAAAGATGAAGATGGATTGAAGTTTAATTTTTGCGAAGACATTACTGCAATTGATTGGGCAACACGAAAAAATAGATTTGCTGTTGTCTATCATATTTTTTCGATGGAAAATAAATTCCGTCTTTGCTTAAAAGTTGATGTTGATGAAAGCGAATGTTCTGTAGAATCTGTTTCTTCAATTTGGAAAGCCGCCAACTGGGCTGAGCGCGAAGCTTATGATATGTACGGAATTACTTTTCTTAATCATCCCGATTTACGAAGGATGTACATGCCCGAAGAATTTGAATATCACCCGCTGAGAAAAGAATATCCGCTGATGGGAATTCCCGGCGCAATTCCTCTCCCGAAAAAATAACGAGCTTATGTCTATGCAAAAATTAACTAAAGACGATGTCCATCCGAAAATAGTACAAACCTTACTTGGTGCTGATGTTCATATTACTGTGGACGATGCGCTTGAGAACGAGATGATCCTGAACATGGGTCCGCAGCATCCTGCCACACATGGCGTTTTGCGCCTACTGCTTCGATTGGACGGCGAGACGGTTATTGCTTGCATTCCTGAATTAGGTTATCTCCATCGTGGATATGAAAAGATGGCTGAGAATATGTCGTATCTCGAATTCATTCCTCATACTGATCGTCTGGATTATATTTCTCCTCCGGCTAACAACGTTGCGTATGCTTTAGCGGTTGAAAAACTTGCGGGAATTACCGCACCTCCGCGCGCTCAATATATCCGCATGCTTCTTGCAGAACTTGCAAGGATGTGTTCGCATCTGGTAGCTATCGGCGCACTTGCAATGGATGTCGGCGCGTTAACAGTTTTTCTTTGGGGATTACGCGAACGTGAAAAAATTATGGATTTCTTTGATGTGATTTGCGGCGCCCGTTTTACAACAAGTTACACAAGGATTGGCGGTGTTGCTTCCGATGTTACTACCGACACGATGAAAAATATTATTGCGTTCATCGATCAGTTTGAAGAAAAATTTGATGAGATGGAACGCTTATTAAACGGTAATAGAATTTTTATCGAACGGTTGGAAGGTGTTGGAGTAATTAATAAAGAAGATGCAATCGATCTTGGTTTTACCGGTCCGAACATCCGTGCAAGTGGAGTTGAATTTGATTTGAGAAGAGCTACTCCTTATCTCTTTTATAATGAAATGGATTTTAATATTCCGGTTTATACTGAAGGAGACTGCCTTGCAAGATATTTTGTCCGTGCAGATGAATTACGTGAAAGCGCAAAAATTGTTCGTCAGGTGATTGATAAAATTCCTAATGGCGAGGTGATGCTTAACAGCCCTAAAAAAGTTCTTCCGAGAAAGACAGAGATTTATACGAAGATGGAAGAACTGATTCACGACTTTATGATTGTGAACTTTGGAATAAATCCTCCGGTTGGAGAAGTTTATCACGCGGTTGAAAATCCAAAGGGTGTACTTGGATTTTACATTGTTAGTAAAGGCGAAGGACAACCCTGGAAGATGAAGATCAGGTCACCCTCGTTTGCTAATATTCAGGCAATTCCGCACTTAGTCAAAGGACAAATGATTTCGGATGTTGTTGCAATTGTTGGCTCTATCGATCCGATTATGGGCGAAGCTGACAAATAAATTAGATAGTTAGTAAAAATATTCTGAGCAAAAAGACGAGAATATTAAATGATTTAAAGAATGGATGAATGAAAATGAATGGATGAATTTTTTCCATTCACTCATGCAGCCATTCAATCATTCCAAATTATTTTGTTCTGGTTTACCAGGTTATGAATTAAAAAAGTAGAAGAAAAATGGAATTCAAATTTTCAGAAGAGAATCTTCAAAAGATCGAGCAGATATTAAAAAAGTATCCCACAAAACAAGCGGCGGTTATGCCGGTGCTTTATATCGCTCAAGAGCAAAACGGCTGGATTTCAAAAGAGGTGATGGTGGAAACCGCATCCATTTTGGAAATGAATGAAGAAGATGTTTTTGGTGTGGTTACGTTTTATACGATGTACCATAAAAAGGAAATGGGAAAATATCACATTCAAGTTTGTACAAACGTTTCCTGCATGCTTCGCGGCGGCTATCAAATTTATGATGCTGTTAAAGAGAAATTGGGATTAGACAACGGCGATGTTTCAAACGATAAAAAATTCTCTCTTGAAGAAGTTGAATGCATGGGTTCTTGCGGCACTGCCCCGATGATTGCTGTCAATGAAGATTACTTTGAAAATTTAGATAAAGAAAAAGCTCTGCAAATATTAGACTCATTAAATTGATTTTATAAATGGAAAAAATAGTTTTACCTGAAATAGAAAATTTTCATCAGCTTGATGTTTACTTACAGAACGGCGGATACGAAGCCGCAAGATCGGCTTTTACGCAAACGACCGATCAGATAATTGATACGGTTAAAAAATCCGGTTTGCGCGGAAGAGGCGGCGCCGCTTTCTCTGCCGGATTAAAATGGAGCTTTATGCCGAAGAATAACGACAAGCCAAAATATCTTTGCGTTAATGGTGATGAAAGCGAACCGGGTTCATTTAAAGACAGACAAATTTTAGAGCGCAATCCTCATCAATTAATTGAAGGCACCATCATTGCATGTTATGCAATCGGTGCAAAGAGCGCTTACATTTACGTTCGCGGCGAATATCATAAATGGATAAAACTACTTCAAAAAGCTCTTGATGATGCTTACGAAAAAGGTTTCATCGGCGATAAGATGAAAGAAACTTTCGGAACAGATTTTTCATGCAATATTTATGTGCATAAAGGAGCCGGCGCCTACATTTGCGGAGAAGAATCCGCGTTGATGAATTCAATTGAAGGACAGCGAGGATATCCGCGTGTAAAGCCGCCGTTCCCGGCGCAAAATGGTCTCTGGGGAAATCCAACCACAATTAACAATGTTGAAACGATTACTAATATTCCTCCGATCATAAAAAAAGGATGGGAATGGTTTTCCGCAATCGGCGAACCGAAACATCCCGGAACAATTTTGTTTGGTGTAAGCGGACACGTAAAAAATCCTGGTGTGTTTGAATTACCTTCAGGCACATTGCTTACAGATATTATTTACAAATACGCCGGTGGAGTTATCGGCGACAAAAAAATTAAATGTGTTATTCCCGGTGGTTCTTCCATGCCTCCGTTGCGCGGCGATCAACTTGAAGGCGTTAAGATGGATGCGGAATCGCTTAAAGCTGTCGGCTCTGCAATCGGTACCGGCGGAATCATGGTGATGGATGAAGACACCGATCTAATAAGAGTTTTAGCGCGTATTGCAAAATTTTATTATCACGAAAGCTGCGGACAGTGCACTCCTTGTCGCGAAGGAACCGGGTGGATGTTGAAAATTTTAAATAGAATAGTTTGCGGTGAAGGAACAAAAAAAGATATTGATCTTCTTGTAACTATAGCAAAAAATATTGAAGGCAATACTATTTGCGCTTTAGGTGATGCGGCAGCCTGGCCCGTTAAATTTATGATCGAAAGATTTAGAGAAGAGTTTGATGCCGTTGTAAAAGATGAAGTTAGTTTAGAGCCTAAAAATAAAGTCCATTCAATGCGTCATACTGCAAATCCTATTGCACCTGTACAAGTTTAAGCGATTCAAGAATATTATGAAGCTGGCAAATAGTTGGCACGATTCGCAGTGTTGGGTTACTCTCTTAGTGCGTGAGCAGTTTACACAAGGTGAAGATGTGGATGACTTACAATTTGGTGATCTGTTTTTTTTTAACACAACCCAGAGAGTTCGTCCCGGTCATGTAGGTATTTATTTGGGAGATAAAATTTTTGCCCACTCAAGTTCAAAACTTGGAGTGATTGTTTCTTTACTTGAAGAAGGGTATTACAACCAACGTTTTATGGGGGGAAGAAGAATGGACATGTTTCTTCAAACTGAAAAATAATTTATTTCTTGCTTCCAAATAACTAGCAATAGTTTTATTAAATAGATTATTTTAATAAATGCTTTATTTGAAATACTATTCCCAATGACAGAAGAAGAAAAAATATTAGTAGACCAAATTAAAAATGGGGATACAAATGCATTTGACAGACTTTTTCGAGCATACTACCAGCCTCTCTTTCGATTTATTTCTTCTTTAGTGAACAATTCAGAAGCAGCTGAGGATTTACTTCAAGATATATTCTTAAATGTATGGAAAACCCGCCAGAGACTTGATCGGATGCAGTCTATTAAATCTTATCTCTTCCGTTCCGCAAAGAATATTTCCCTAAATTATTTAAGACATCAAAAAGTAATTCAAAGGCATATACCATCTTTTGGAAAAGAAAATTTAGCGGGTTTCGACAAGCAGAATTGGAAAGAGAAGATAGAGACTGTATCACCTTCCCCCGAAGAAGTGTACATTCAAAATTCTCTTCAAGGTGAACTTCAAAAAGCAGTACAGTCTTTACCTGAACGTACCCGTACTGCATTTTACCTTAGCCGCTATGAAGAATTAAGCCACATTCAAATTGCTGAAATTATGGAAATTTCTCCAAAGACTGTAAACAACCACATAGTACAGGCACTCCTGCAGTTGCGAAAACTTCTGCAGCATCTTTATCAAAAATAAATCCACAATACAAAACTCCGGGAATTCATTCTTTCGGAAAAAACACAAAATCCAGCCAATCTTTTTATTTCTTACCCGCCAAGATTATTTTTTTTTAGTACGTATAGGTATGTCGTCTAAGCTGGGTGTATTATTATATGTGTAGATAAGATAAAATAACAATAATATTAGAAAAGACCATAAATGACAACAAATCAAAATAACGATACGCATTTGGATAATGCACTGCCGGAAAATCTTGCGTATTGGGTATCACTTAGTGAAAATCCCGAGCTGATGACTTTAGAGGAAAAAGCGAAACTCCAAACATGGCTTTCAGCTTCCTCTGAAAACCAACAGCTCTTTAACGAGCTTAAAGCTCCGTGGAAACTCATGGGAAATCTTAAACCGGTTGAACTAAAAGTTGACCGGTGGTCTGAAATTATGGAACTTATAAGAAAAGAAAAACTGCATGAGGAAGAACAAAAGCCTAATCGCCTGTCTCAAATTCTCAAATTCTATCCATTTAGAACTAAGCCGGTTATGGTTTATGCATACGCTTTTGCTGCAATTATTCTTATAGCTGTTAGTATTCTCTTCGTATATCCTTATCTCAGATTTGGAGATTTGCCGGGAAATAGTTTGGCAAACAAAAATATCGAGTTGCAGGAGCTAATTACTGCAAATGCCGAGCATAAAGAAGTAGAATTATCCGATGGAACAGTGGTCTATTTAAATTCAGCTAGTAAATTGAGGTTTCCGAAATCGTTTTCAAATACTGCTCGTGAAGTATATCTTGAAGGAGAAGGTTATTTTGAAGTAGAGCACAATGATGTACCCTTTATTGTAAGAACACCGACGGCAGTTGTGGAAGATATAGGTACTGAATTTAATATTAAAGTGCGGGGTGAAAAAACGCAAATAGTAGTAAAAAGCGGTGTGGTTGCAGTGCGTTCTATAATGTCCGATGTTAATAATAAAGTGCTTATGTCCGCTGGTAAGATGAGCGAGGTTAAAAAAGACAGCAGCCCTATTTTACCACACAAAGTTGATGTTGAGCGTTATTTAGCATGGAGAAATGGCACATTGGTATTTGAACATACTCCACTTTCTGATGTCCTGGCAGAGCTAACCCGGCAATACAATGTTTACTGTCAGCTATCGGAGCCAACCTTAGGGCGGCAGACTTTAACAGGTACTTTCAACAATGAACCTTTAGAAGATGTTCTTTCGGCAATTTGCCTTACACTGGATCTTCGTTATAAGAAAAATGAACAAGGCGTAATTATTTCTAGATGATGATTATGATATGCTTTATACCTGATATGAAGATTACAATAACTGCCAAATTAACATCACGTTCTTTTGTTGTTTTGGTAATTACTTTGATTATGTTCATTTCGTTCACAAAGGATATTTACGGACAAATGTGGAAGAATAAAACCCAGTATAGTCAGGGAACTAGTTCGGTACTCGAAAAGAAATTTTCGTTAAAACTTGAGAAGGTCTCCCTGCATGAAGCGCTTCAAATAATATCTAAAGCCAGCGGGATTATCATTATTTATGGCGATACACTTGTTACCGGTATAAAAAATATTTCATGCAATTTTCAAGACACTAAGCTTAACGAAATTCTTGACTTCGTCTTAAACGATACAAAACTTACTTATCTTTTTCCAAAGAGCAGCACTCTTATAATAGTTGAAGAAGTATCTCTACATAAAATAACAGGTGCAATTACCGGTACGGTTATAAATGAAAAGACTGGAGAACCATTAGCATCAGTGAATTTGCAATTAAATAGAACGCCATGGGGTACATCATCAAAAAACAATGGTGTTTATCGTTTTGATAAAGTTACAGAAGGCGAATATGAAATGATTGCATCGGCTGTAGGTTACAGAAAGCAGTTGATACCTAAAATCAAGGTTCCTATTGGTGAAGTTTCAACGGTAAATATTCATTTACAGCCAGCCGTTTTGGAACTTGAAGAGGTTGTTGTAACCGGAAACAAAATACCCACAAGGCAGAAGGAAATGGGTTTCTCGGTTACAGTTATAGATGCGGAACAGATTGAACAAATGCAAGCAAAGTCGGTAACAGATTTGCTCCGCGGCGCAGTGCCAGGGATGTATCATTTGGATGGTGATATCGGACATGGTGGTAGAATTTATATTCGAGGTGTCGGGTCGTTATCTTATTATCCTTCTAGAGGTATTGCTTACTATATAGACGGTGTACCGGTTGATGGTGAATTGCTTACCGATTTAACATTAGACAATATCGAACGTGTTGAAATTGTGCGGGGACCTAATACAACAGCGCTTTATGGGGTGGATGCATCAGAAGGTGTAATACAAATGTTTACAAAAAAAGGAGGGACGGGGAGTTTTAACGGAGCGCTCTCTATTGCAGGCGGGATTGGCAAAACAGACCTTAGGGATGAAAAACCAATCGCAAAGGAATATGAAGCTTCTATTTATGGTTCAACAAATGTGTTTAGTTATAGTGCTTCCGGTAGATATTACAACTCTGACGGCATTTTACCCCAAAATGATAATTATGAAAGCAAGTCTCTAACTTTTTCATCTGCAACAACACTAACTGATAACCTGGATTTTAGTCTTTTTGTTAGATATTTAAGAAACAAACAACCCGAAGTGATGTATCAATATCGTATCAGGGAAGTATTTAAAGGAACCTTTGACTCAAGAGGAACAATAACGAGAGATCGAATTTTAGGAGGAATAAATGGAAGCTACAGACTATTTCCATGTTGGTCACACAACCTTACTTTAGGATTGGGAAAAAATGATGAACTGCGTATAGACCCACAACCTTTAGGTACACCCCAAGATAGTATACAGGATGAAAGAGGGACGAAGAATTTTACCACTTTCATAGGTTACAATACTACCATTTCTAACGTTTTGCAAGAGGATATCAATTCAACATTCACGGCGGGTGTAGAATTTTTCTTTAAAAGGATTGATAAATTTGCTTTTACCAGGTTACTAAAAACGGGCGCAAGCACTGAAGATTTTCCCTATAACGTGCCGCTGTTTCGGAATGTGGGTTATTTTGTTCAGGAAAAAATTGAGTTATGGGATAAACTTTTCATTACGGGTGGAATACGTTTTGAAAAGAATAGTTACTTTGGAGAGAATTTAGGTTTTTCCGCAAATCCCCGTTTCAGCGTCTCGTCTATTTTAGAACCCGCCCCCTGGTGGCTGCTAAAGCTACATGGTTCTATTGGACGCGCAGTAAAGGCTCCACCGGAACAGCGAGGGTTATATAATCCAAATCTAAAACCCGAAATAAACTCCGGATGGGAAATCGGCATAGAGAACTATCTTCTAAATGGCTCACTTCAATTGCAAGCAACTTACTTTAATCAGTTGAACAAAAATTTGGTTGTAGAGGCATACGCTACTATTCCAGAGCAAACAGATCCAGTGTTACAATATATCAACGTTGGTGAGATTTCTAATAAAGGCTGGGAGTTTGCAATTACCTATTCTCCCTTCAAGATATTTAAAATAGGAGGTACTTATTCAATCTTTTTCAATAGGCTAAGAACCTTAGGTAATGAAGCACTTACCTTCTTGAACGAGACGGATGGTGGTCCGGTAAAAGGGACAGCAAAAGACGCGGGTTCATTTTTTGTTGACGTTAAGCTTACTAATTCGCTTAACCTTTATGCTGATGTGTACTATGTTGGAAAACGCAAAGCTAATCAACAGAAAACAATGCGCAAAACGGATTTACCGCCAAGTCAACAGTATCTTGAACCGTTTACTAAAGTGAATCTTACAATACATTATCAAATTTTTAAGCATCTAACAATTTTTCTGAAAGCCAAGAATATAGTCAACAGTAAGATAGATGAATTAGAATTAATACCGGCGCCCCAGCAGAATATTTTAGGAGGGCTGAAAGTAATACTTTAATAGAAATAAATTAAAATATAAAAGGCACATCGCTCTCTCGCCAAAGAAATCCGATGTGCCCATGTTGAAAAGGGTTATTTAGGCATGAGTATTTTTATACTCTGCCTCCCTTTTCTGTTTATAAATTTAATTATTTAATTGAAAATATGCAACCGGCATAAATATATTAAAAGCCGCAAAGGCTAAATAACACAAACAAACTAAAAGGAGCAAAATCATGTGTACAACTACCACTACTAGCATTAGAGGATGGGTCATTCCATTAATGTTAGCTTTTGTTTTTATCGTTAACAATCCGGCAACTGCCGGGGATGGGAAATGGACGACAAATGGTCCGTTTGGAGGGAGGGTCTTCTCTATTGAAATAGATCCTGTAAATAATAATATCATCTTTGCCGGCACTTCGAACGGCATATTCAGAAGTACCGATGCCGGTTTACACTGGCAGCTTTCATTTGCTGCCGGGCATGCAATTCCATCTATCTCGATCTATAAGAGAAATCCCAATATTATATATGCTGCAGGCGGAAGCAGGGTTTATCGAAGTGTTGATGGTGGAAGATCATGGACTATAGTAAAAAATCCCGAAGTTATTGAATCTCCATACGGAACCTTATCGAACAATTGGATGCAGACTGCTGTAGCTGTGTTTCCAAATAGTTCATCCTATTTGTATGCCGTTGATCCAGATGGTTTTTATTTTAGCAGAGATGGCGGAGATAATTGGGCAAATATTGCATCCTCTGAAGTGCTTCAGGGCGGATCGGCACCCCTACTTGTTGATCCCAATGATCCTAACGTTGTTTATGTTGGAGGGAAAGGTTTTAAAAAAACTATTTCCGGCGATACAAACTGGGTTCAGATGAAACCCGCGATAGGAAATGCTGCACGCATCAATGTATTAAAAATGAATCCCAAGAACCCAAATACTCTTTATGCAATTGTTGACAATGTACTTCCATGGGAACCTATTGATCCGGGTCCAGGACTGTTCAGGTCTTATGATGCCGGAAGTACCTGGATAAGAATTGATTCGACATTGATTATTGGAAATCAAGATACTTATAATGTGCTCGCGATTGATCCAGTGGATACAAATATTATCTATACTGCCGTTCCTATTAATATGGGAACAAAGGCAACTATACTTAAAAGTATTGATGGCGGCGCTCACTGGGATACACTTTATAATTATTCCGATGAATATCATGTTGGAGTTAACGCATTTGCAGTACACCCGGTAAACAACTCTGTTGTGTATGCAGGCTTAATTCAAGATGGAATGTTAAAAACAACTGACGGCGGTTCTACCTGGAATGTGAGTGGATATGGAATACTGGGACCATCACATCCAGTGCTTACACTTCATCCAGATCAACCAGGGACAATTTATGTCGGAAGTATGGGAGGATACGAACACGGCGGCGTTTTTAAGAGCATGGATGAGGGTAAAAGCTGGGTTGTTATAAATAACGGGCTTACTTCAACAGATGTAAGAGCTTTTGCCATTAATCCCGATGACCCCAATATAATGTTTGCCGGGACTAGGTGGGGTCTTTTCATGAGCGCTGATGGCGGCGCCAATTGGTTCCGAAATTCAGGCATTCCTGAAAGCGAATTCGTACAAAATTTAATTATAGACCCAATAAATTCCAGTGTTATGTATGTAACAAATGGAACAGACGGCGGCACCGCTGTTTGGAAGACTGAAGACGGCGGTCTTACATGGACAAAAATTGCAAAGGTTGGTTCTGGATCTGATGGTATGATTATCGACCTTGAGTTCGATCCGAACAATTCAACTATACTTTATGCAGCAAACCAGAGGTTTACGGGTACAAGCCAGTTTGGCGCTATATCTAAAAGCACGGATGCCGGCGTTACATGGACAAAACTGAAAAGACAAGGTGCTGAAAAAATCGTGGCTGCTCCATCAAACTCTCAAATTATTTTCTTTGGAACACCTGATAAAGGAATTTACAAAAGCGTTGATGGAGGCGTAACTTGGGTACAAAAGAATTCGGGTATAAAATCGGGATTATTTGGAATTTCGGTAAACGATATTGTAATCGATCCTATCAACTCAAGTATCATTTATGCTGGTTTAACTAACGGGATATATAAAAGCGTTGACGGCGGTGATTCATGGGAACCCTTTCCAACCGACGGGCTTTACTGGACTGATGCATGGATACAGGATATTACGCTGGATGCCCGAACCTCCACGTTGTATGCTTCTGTTGATAACGGTGGAGTTTATAGTTATTCTCTTAACCCAACTATTGCAACCTCTTCAATAGCAAATATTATTGACATTCCGAATGATCAAGGGAAACAAGTAAGGCTTACCTTTAAGGCATCAGCCAATGATAAAGCAGGAAGCGAACGTCCCGTTGTCCAATATGGTGTTTGGCGCAGGATTGAACCGGGTTCATTGAGTAATGGTGCAGCGTCTATAGTAAATTCAACAAGTGAAATATTCTCGGGGGACATCTCTTCGAAAATTGGCAAAAGCTTTTATGTAGTAAACCAAAATAAAACGAGCGCAGGTTCTGAAGCAGAGAATATTTTCATGGATACTAAAAGTTCTATTCACAGGTTTAATGAAAATAGAGAACGTATTTCTCTTTATGATATAGCAACAGGTAAATCTTCCGTTAGAGATTTCAATTATAACATAAATGGATTAAGTACTATAGCTGGCGAAACCACGCCTTCCATTCAAAGCAATTCAGTACTCATTGGTTATGAAGCGGTGGGCGTCGTTCCAGCTATTCAAAGTGAAAACTACAGTTTTGTTTCCCCAACATTTATTGATTCAACTACAAGCTCAGGAATAAATTACTCTACTTTTATTATTACTGCTCACACACAATATCCGCTTATTTGGAGTGTATCGTTACCAGACAGCGGTTACTCTGTTGATAATCTTGCTCCAACTTCTCCTGGTAATCTGAATGGAATCGTTCAAAATGGTTATGCACTCTTAAATTGGCAGCATGTTCCCGACTATAATGATTTCTCTAATTTTGCAGTGTATAGAGATACAGTGATAAACTTTGTTCCGGATGCTCAAAAGAAACTAGGAAAAAGTGTTGCACCTATCTATGTAGATTCAACTTCAGAGGCAGGTGTTCACTACTATTACAAAGTTTCAGCATTAGATTATGCAGGGAATGAAAGCAGATACTCAAATGAGATTGCGTTGGTTGTTACAGGCGTTAAAGATGAAGAAAACAAAATTCCTGAAACATTTGGATTATCGCAGAATTACCCGAATCCATTTAACCCTGCTACAGTTATCAGTTATCAGTTGCCGATTAACAGTCTTGTAACGATAAAGATATTTGATGTATTAGGAAAAGAAGTAGTTGAACTGGTAAATGAGGAAAAACCGGCTGGAAGATATGAGGTAAAATTTTCCGCCAAAGGCGGATCCGCCTCTGGCGGAGAGGCAAGTAGTCTTTCAAGCGGAGTATATTTATACAGAATTCAGGCAGGTGAATTTGTTCAGACACGCAAGATGATACTTACGAAATAATGGTAAATAAAAGCCACATCGCTCTCTCATAAAGAAAGCGGGTGTGTAGGCACATCGCTCTCTCGATCAAGAAACCCGATGTGCTGAATAGAAAGGGATTGCACGGGCAGAGAAGTAGTTACTTACTCTGCCTCCCTTTCATTAAATAATCGTTTTACTAAAAAGGATCTTACAAATGAAAAGGTTAGTTGTTTTCTTTATATGCAGTACCAGCATAATGTTTTTTATTTCCAATGCACTATATCCCGGGCAAAAACAAACGAATAAAAAATCGCAGGATAACCTGCGCTATGTTCCCGGAGAGATTGTAGTAAAATTTAAATCTCAAGCTCCCGGTTTGCAGAAAATTGAAAGCAGTAATGCATTCATTCAATTTGTGCAAAAATATAATGTGGTAAGTTCGGAAAGGGTATTCAAGGATGTTAAAAATGTTTCATTAGTTAAAGATGGCATGGCAGGCTTATCCAGAGTATATTTATTAAAGGTTCCTGTTCCCGTGGATGTACTGAAGATTGCCGCAAAAATGCAGCAAGATTCTGAAATTGAGTATGCGGAACCTCATTATCTTTTTCCGGTTAATGCGATTCCGAACGATTCACTCTACACCCGTCAAGAATATCTAACACAAGTTAAAGCCCCGGAAGCATGGGATATTGTAAAAGGAGACACGAGCATAATTATCGGCATTATTGATACCGGTGTGGATTGGGATCATCCCGACCTTGCAAGCCAAATATTGAGAAATTGGAATGAGATACCTGACAATGGTATTGATGACGATGGGAATGGTTACATAGACGATACCCGCGGCTGGGATTTTGTTACCGGAGTTAATGGAACGACTGACTACGATGCTGCGCAGGGAGAAGATGGAGATAAACCAGACAACAATCCAATGGATTTCAATGGACACGGGACACACGTTTCCGGTATTGCAGGTGCATCAACAGATAACCATATTGGCGTTGCTTCTTTGTCGTGGGGATGCCGTATTCTTCCTTTACGCTGCGGTTGGCAGGGAAGGAATGAGGTTGGATATGTTAGTTCGGTCTTTTCTGCACAGGCATACATCTATGCTGCTGATAAAGGGGCAAGTATTGTAAACCAAAGTTCCGGAACTTCTTTAGTTGTGCTCGATGGTGCCCGGTATGCATATCTTAATGGTGTTGTTATAGTTAATGCTGCAGGGAACAGCAATGATGAAACTGTTGGTCTGTTAGGAACACAGCCGTGGGCATTTTCAGTTGCATCGGTAGAGGGAAATGATGTAAAGGCATCTTATTCTACTTTCGGTACTGCAATAGATATCTCCGCACCAGGGGGTGGTTTCGTTAATGATATCTGGAGTACATTTGTGAATGATTCATACACTTCTTTAATGGGAACCTCAATGGCTTCACCCGTTGTAGCTGCGTTAGCCGGATTGGTGAAGTCCCAACACCCGGAATGGACGCCATCCCAGATTATGTTCCAAATAACCGGTACTGCCGATAATGTAGATGATAAAAATCCTGCGTATGCCGGCAAATTAGGCTACGGAAGAATCAATGCATTCCGTGCAGTTACTGAAACTCCGCTGCTGCCTCAACCCAAAATAGAGTTTGCCGGTTTTGTTGCAGATGATGCTGCCGGTAATAATAACGGTAAGATAGAGCCTGGCGAAACAGTGCATCTTGTTCTCTCTTTTACAAACAGTTGGGGAGATGCTGTTAATACACAATTAAAATTAAGTGCAAACCATTGGGCTGCCACTCTTACGCAGCCAATATCAAATTACGGGACAATACCGGGCATATCAGACCTATTAAATTCAACCAAGAGCAACGCCTCAAATCCATTTGAAATAGTTATTAGCTCTGAGGCAATTCCATCCATAATACCTTTCACAGTAACACTCACGGCTGATAACGGTTACAGCAGGACATTCGAGTTTGAACTCGCAATAAATCCTTCGATTCTCTTTGTGGATGATGACCATGAAGGTGCAGCCGGAGTTAATGTCGAGATCGAAGGTTATTACTTCAATGCCCTGAAAGAAATTGGGGTCTCGTATGATCATTGGGATCATGCAATAAAAGGAACACCGACTGCTTCAATTATGCAGAAATATTCCATGGTAATTTGGGCATGCGAGTGGGCTTTCCCGTCTCTTGATTCCCTTGACCGTGCAGAACTCTCAAATTATCTTGATGCCGGAGGCAGACTTTTCCTTTCGGGGCAGGATATTGGCTGGGATTTAAATGATCCATCTGATGGTTATCCAAATGAATTTAATCTTTCTCTAGGAGCCTCAAAAATATTTTATGAAAAGTATCTTCAAGCTCAGTATGTAGCAGACAAAGCAAGTTCGTCATCTTTGTCCGGTGTTGAAGGAGATTCTGTAGGTGAGGGATTAGCATTCAGCATTTTCCAGCCTGACCGTCCTTCTCAATATCAATATCCCGATGCAGTTACACCGATTCAAGATGGGGAGTCTGTTTTCAAATATCCAGACGGACAAACCGGTGCAGTTCGGCATAGTGGTAATTCCCGTGTTGTTTATTTTGCCTTTGGCGGGTTTGAAGCAATCACTGATAGCAGCACACGCACAATTGTAATGAAACGCGTTCTGAACTATCTGAATGGATATTATCTTGCTTTTGATCCGTTGAAAGATACCGAAGACATTGTGAATGGATATGCTCTCACGGCAAACATTTCTTCATTGAGTCCCATTGTTTCTGCTGCATTGTATTACGACACTGATGGTTCTTTTCCGTTTAACAAAATCCCAATGACGGATAACGGAAACGGCAGCTATAGCGCGACCATACCTACTCAGAATGATAAAGAGATTCAATACTTTATACTTGTTAAAACGGTTGATGGTTATTTCCCATTTGAGTTGAAATCATTCCACGCAGGTACGGACCAGATCCCTCCTACAATTACAGTTTTAAATCCTATAAAAAATTCAATTAGCAGACAAGGTCCATTCACGGTAAATATCAGGGCTATTGATAATATTGGAGTTGATACTACACAAGCATTTGCTAAGTTTATAGCAACGGGAAGTTATGATGAACACAGCGTTAGGCTTATCAAAACTGCTGTTGAAAATGAGTTTAGCGGTGAGCTTTTCTTTGAATCACCGCTTCAGGTTGGTGATACGGTAGGTTATTATTTCACTGTAAAAGATATTTCAAGTAATCATAATCAGTCCAATTTGCCTGAAACCGGTTTCATGAAATTCTTAATTGGGCAAGAGGTAGTTGATGATTTTGAAGACAGCTTAAAATCGGTTTCAAAATGGAATCCGGGTGAAAGTTGGAACGTAGCAAAGACTCCGTCTCATTCCGGAGGCTATAGTGTTAAGGATAACCCTGGCGGTAATTACAAACCCAACTCTGTGAATATTCTTTTATTAAAGGAAGGTTTCAATCTTTCAGGATACAGAGATGCTACTCTTAAATTTTGGCGAAGAAATATAATAGACAAGAGCGATACCTGCTTTGTAGATGTAAGCAATGACGGAACAAAGTGGACAGCGCTACTAAGTATTAACGGTACAAAGTTTGGTTGGATACAAGAGTCGGTACTATTAACTGGATTTACCGGTACAGGAAATAATAATGTACAAATCAGGTTTCGTATGGTTTCAGATGGAGCTGTTGAAAAGGCGGGAATTTATATTGATGACATAGAAGTATTTGCAGAAGGATCTGTTGTTGCTGTTGAGCAGAAAGAGTTAAACACTACACCTATTACTTATTCTTTTTCGCAAAATTATCCTAATCCGTTTAACCCGACAACGACGATAAACTATTCAATCCCGACCAACAGCTTTGTAACATTGAAAGTATTTAACATTCTTGGTCAGGAAGTTGCATTGTTAGTGAATGAAACTCTGGCGGCTGGTAAATATACAGTAACATTCAACGCGGCTAATCTTACCAGCGGAGTGTATTTCTACCGTGTTGAAGCCACGCCAGTGCGTGAGGGCGCCGCGGCGCTCACCGGTTCATTCTATTCCGTAAAGAAAATGCTTCTCATAAGATAAGAATTGACTTAGATGCTAATTGAGATTGAAAATAATGCAAAGTGCGGGATTATTGTCTCTAAGAACGATAATATTCTTGAAATGAAAATTACCGGGAAACTGACGGAATTTTCTGCCGAACAATTGTTAAAAGATATTCCTCTTCTTACAAAAGAATATGATTATCGGAATTATCTTTTCGATCTTCGATCCTTAAATGGAACACTTGGGATCGGAAGTTCATACTTCTATATTGAACACTTTTCATTTGAACGTTCAAAAAATATTGCCATAGTCGCCCCAAAAGAAAGCGAGCTATATTATTCATTTATTGAAACCGTTGCTTACAATAGGCGTATCAATCTGCGTTATTTCGATCTTATTGAAAATGCAAAGGACTGGCTGGAAGAAGAAGGACTACGTGGATAAAAAGGAACAAAGATGTATTGCAATTAATGATAAACCGTCCTTTCGGGGTAGTGGTAACCAAAAGGCGGGATAAAAACTAAACCACAAAAACATATTTTTCCGCTTAAAACGGAAGAAAAGGAGAATCATATGACCGTAGAAAATCGTGTTTCAATTGTCATTCCGGCAGAGGTTAAACAAGCCGTTCTGCAAAAGCTAACCGAAGCGGATGAACTCTTAAAACCTTTCCTAATTGCTCTAAAACCGGAGGAAAGAAAAGCCCTGCCTAAGATGGCAGACGGCAGCGCCCCCTTCGTCGGGAAAACGTTGGGGTATTGCAAAACCGACCCGCAATTTATGCCGACGTATGTGAACATACCGGAGTTGGAGATTGACTTTAACGCGGTAACCGATCTTACGGAATTTGCGCATATCTGCTCTAAACTGTCAGGTGGTTTAAGCGATTCTATCACCCTTTCCGGTAGTGAGGCATATGTTGCGGCGTTATCCTATTACAACTCTGTAAAGAATGCTGCGAAGATGAACGTTCCCGGTGCAAAAGCGATTTATGATGATTTGAAAAAACGGTTTGAGAACAAAGGTCCCGGCACCACACCGGATACCCCACCCCAACAGTAGTTTTTTTAATAATCCGGGCTTTTTACTTGTTTTAGTGAATAAAAAGCCCTTTTATTTTCATCAATTAACAAGTTGGTTAGGTCAAGTCCAAAATGTAGAAAGCTTTCGGAATCGCACTACGATCTAGCGTTTAGATCGGATACAATTTTTAAAAATAAAGAGGTATCTGATTCAGGAGATTGTAGCATCGTTATTGGGAAAGTTCGGTTATCATCTTTAATCAAAAGCGGACTGCAGTCTGGAGACGACGTCTTTATTGCAGTCTTGCCGGAGGTGAAAAATTTCGATTAATTTTTTATCACCCAAACATGTCATAAACTTTTTGAATGGGAACTTATAAACAATGAAAAGTAAAAAAGTAAAAGTGCTTAAATTTGGCGGTGGCTGTTTAAAATCAGCAAATGATTTTTTAACGATATCAGCAATACTAAGAGAAGAGAAAAACTTTTCCCCTGTTGTTATTGTCTCTGCATTATTTGATGTTACCAATTTTTTATTGCAGCTTTTTGAAGACATACGCGAAGAACGTGTTCTTCTTTCTCATAAACTTGAAAAAATTTATAACTACCATTTGACAATTGTTCAATCACTCAATATTAATGAAGATGAGAAGAGCCAGATAATTCAGGAAATTGATAATCTTACAAAATTACTTAAAGCACAAATTGAAATAATCCTAGAACAACATCTATTTGATGAATCCTCGCGAGCATCGGTTATTTGTTTTGGAGAAAGATATTCGGCAATCATATTAAGTTATTATTTAACTGCGGTAAAGATTCCTGCCAAAGCATATTTTTCAGAGGATTGCGGCTTAGTCGCACAAAAGGTTTCCACGCAGTCAATAATTGATAAAAAAAGTTTTAACGCAAAATTTTCCCTAATAAGGAAGAAATTTTTAGAAGACAATAGAGTTCCAGTAATTACGGGGTTTTACGGAATAACAAGAGATAATAAAATTACTACATTTGGAAGAAATGGCAGTGATTACACAGCAGCTATTATTGCTTCTGGATTCAATGCTGCAGTGTTGGAGTTTTGGAAAGACTCTGATGGATTCCTGTCTGCCGATCCAAAAGTCGTTCAGAATCCTCTTCCTCTGAAAATACTTTCTTTTGAAGAAGTTGAAGAGTTAACATATTATGGTGCAAAAATACTTCATCCTAAAACAATTGAGACGGTAAGAAAATTATCAACTGAAGTCAGGATAAAAAGCTTTTATAAACCGTCAATGCCGGGAACAATTATTAGTCATAAAAAAAATGAGAATTCTCTGAAAAGCATAACTTATAATGATGATATTACAATTATCCGGATTTATCAAAAAAGCAATACAGGCAAATCAAACACTCTATCCGCAAGACTCAATAAATTTCAAGCCAAAGGAACAGATATTATTTCATCTCTCGTAGCGTTAAAGAATGCTATATTAATAGTATCGAAAAAAAACATGCCTATGGTAATTAATAAAATAAGCGATTCTTTCCCTGAGAGTAATTACGTAATTGAGGTAAAAAAAGATGTATCCCTTATTGCGGTTGTAGGTATGGGGTTAATTGAACCAGGTGCCTTTTTTGAACAAATCTTAAAAACTTTTTCAAAAAAAGGTATAAGATTGGAGTGTATTACCAGTGGGATATCGAGTTTAACCACTGTATTCATTGTAAATAAAAAAATGGCAACTTCAGCTATTAATGAGTTGCATTGTGAGCTATTTTCAGAGACTTCCGCCTTATCAAACACGCTAAAACTGTAAGATATAATAATACAGATAATTGAAAGGATCGCTTCTTGAATTATAGGAATAATATAATTGAACTGGTCGGTAATACACCACTTATTAAGTTATATAGTATAGTATACCCCGAAAACTGGAGTTAAAAATGAGTTAATTTAAGGTGGCAAAAAAGCAAGAAAAAGCAAGGAGCCACAACATGACCAGAATGAGAAAAACATTCAGTAATGAGTTCAAGGCAAGAG
>JBAZBI010000028.1:0-37577 GCA_041671545.1 Ignavibacteriaceae bacterium | reverse complement strand
CGGAAGCGGCGGAAAAACTGAAATAATCAATATCTGAAGTTGTACTTACGTATCCGCTATAAGTTGCAGGAAAAATTGAGATCGGGTTTGCAGCAGCGGTAGTATTGTTTGGTTCGGTTTCACTGTTTCCGGAACCGGTACCGTAATCATTGATGGTGAAATCGTCAAAGTTTACTCTGTTCGCTGTTCCGTCTGTTTTTCTAATTTCAAAACGAATAGTTCCAGATTTATTGACAGTGAAGGAAGCTATTTGTAATGTTGTAGAAGAGGTTGTTACTGAAGCGCCGGTTTGGGTCCACGTGCTTCCGCTGTTAACGGAATACCAAAGACTCCATGTTGAATTTGCATCTGTTCCGTACTTCGCATGCTTTACAGAAACAACGCCTGCGCCATCAGTGCGGTTAAATTTCATTGTAACTTTTCCGCTGTTTCTTGTGCGAATACTTTTTGTTCCGTTTTTACGATCTGAAGTTGATGTACCGACGAGTGCATCATTCAAAGTCCATATACCTGAAGTAAATGTAACATCTCCGACAGTATAAGCAGTTTTTGTTCCCGCTTCAAAGTTTTCAAGAACGGTAACTTTTTGTAAGGAAATTTGGGATGATGTTTCTTCTACGCCGGTAGGAAGCTGTGTACACGAGGAAATAAAAAAGAGCAACAATAAACCAGTAACAAAGGAAGCGAGAACTTTCATAAGAACCTCTTTAGTTGAGAAATAATTATTGATTTTGCTTTTACTAAAATAATCTTTTTTATGATTCTAAGAATTTTATTGAACACAAAAAACAATTTTGCATCAAAACGGAGGATTCTGTACTATACAGATAATTATGAAGGAAGGTCAATTGTGAATTAAGAAAAATGGGACGCAGATTAATTAAGATTTTTTATGATCTGCGCCGATCATAAGCAATCATAACAAATCTGCGTCCTATTGCGTGGGAATTATTTTTTCTTCGGTTTCCACTCCTTTAGAAAACTAATAATTTTTTCTCTGTCATAAGATTTTTCTTTCTCCAACTCTCCGGTATTTTTAGAGAACAGAAGCTTTCCATCTTTTTCTAAAATGAAAAAGTGAGGATATCCTTCAACTTTCGGATACTTTGATAGAAAAACTTCGTTCTTATTTTCTTTACTGAAATTAACTTTAACGACAATAAAATTTGCGTGTAAGGTGGAATCAATTTCTTTATCCGCTAAAATAAATTCATCCAAACGATGACACCAGATGCACCATTCACCGCCGACATCAAGCAGAATTCTCTTGTTCTCTTTTTCCGCTTTCACAACCGCATTTTCAATGTCCTTAGCAGCATTGCGAGAAGGATCAAATTTTTCCCGTTCTTTTTTCTGTGCGAGCGTCGAGAAGGACAAAATGAGTATTACAAATAGTGCAAGTTCAACTATACGTTTCATATTATCTCCAATTACTTTTCTGAAAAAATATTTTTTACGAAATTGAATTCATCATCGGTCAATGGTTTGTTCATTGCAGATAGATTTACTTTTACTTGATGCAGGTTCCTGAATCCAGGAATGACCGTTCCAACAACATTATATTTTAAAAGATATTGCAGAGCAACCCGCGCAAGGTTTTCAACTGATGAGCCGAAATGCTGCTTTAATTTTGCAATTTTAGATTCGATATTCTCCAGATTTTCTCTTGAAAATTTTTGTGAACCTCTCCGGTGATCTCCTTCAGCAAATTGCGGCGGATTATTTTTGTCGTACTTGCCGAGCATGAGTCCTTGCGCAAGCGGACTGAAAGCAACGAAAGACATTTTATATTCTTCAAGCAATTTCCTCGTCGGAGTACCATCGGCAATAAATTTATCATCCATCGCATGCGCCCAGCTTTGAAGCACATCCGGTTTTACTCTCGGAACAAGTTTCATAAAATCTTCATGTGAGTAAGCCGACTGTCCAATGAAACGAATTTTCCCTTCTTCCTTTAAACGATAGATCATCTCAATTGCATCATCAAGATATTCATCGTTATCGCCAAAATATCCGTGATGGAAATAATAAAGATCAATGTATTCACGTTTCAAATTTACAAGCGATTGTTCACACTGATGACGAATATGCTGCGGTTCGTACGCATTGGCAGCAGTTCCCGGAAACCATCCAATTTTTGTCGCGATCGTTACATCTTTTGTTCTGTTGCCGAGAATTCTTGCAAGCATTCTTTCCGCTTTACCGTTGCCGTACACATCAGCGTTGTCAAAATGATTAACGCCGTTTTCAATCGCATAATTAATTGCTTGAGCCGCTTCAGCCTCATCAACATTCGCCCAGCCATTCGGTTGTCCGTTCACCCAGTTAAGTCCGCCAAGCGTCCAGCAGCCGAGCGAAATTTCCGAAACATGTAAATCTGTTTTTCCAAGTTTTCTGTATTGCATTGTGATTCTCATTTTTATTTCAAAATTAAGCAAAGATTAGACGAAAAAGTAATTGAAGCCGGGGCATGAATGAATGATTGATTGAATGGTTGAATGCAAAGCCGTTGAAGGTTTCAAAAGCATTTCTTTTACTACGGATTCAGTTTCCCATCATTCAACCATGCATCCATTCAATCATTCGTAAAAATTACATCCAAATTATATATTCGGCAAAATTTTTTAATTCAACCATTCAGCTAAATTCATTTGAATTTGTTAAATTTAAAACAAAAACTTTATGAAAATATTATATATAGTACGACATGCAAAATCTAGCTGGGAAAGCGGGGTTACAAAGGACTTTGACCGCCCCTTAAATAACCGCGGAAACCACAGCGCGGATGTTATGTCCAAAGTTGTTTCTGAAAAAGCAAATAAGGTCGAAAAGATCGTTTCGAGTCCGGCGAAAAGAGCAATAACCACCGCAAAAATCTTTGCAAAAGTGATGAAGATAAATGAATCGGAAATCCAGCTTGAAGAAAAAATTTACGAAGCCTCATTAAAAACGCTTCTTGAAGTAGTTCATGAATTGGATGATTCTGTTTCGTCTGTTATGCTGTTCGGACATAATCCGGGATTAACTTCACTGGCAAATCATTTTGGAGCGACGATTGACAATTTGCCAACGTGCGCAATCGTTGCGTTTGAATTTGATGTTGAACGGTGGGATGAAGTTAAAAAAGGGAAATTGCTTTTTTATGAGTACCCGAAAAAACATATCAACGAAGAATAAGTAATTTTCTGCAACCTCGAAGGTTAGAATACTATTTTATACCTTAACCTTCGAGGTTAAAAACATGATGACTTTACTTTATTAATAACATTTTCTTTAGCTCAACATTCTTATAGTCTCTTGATGAATTTCCGGATTCGCTGCAATAATGCTTTCTCCTCTTGCTGCATCATTTCCATGATAATCTGTTATGATTCCTTTTGCTCCGCGGATAATTGGAATGACGGCGGAGGAATCCCAAATGTTCATAATCGGATCGATCATAATATCTGCATAACCGGTTGCAACTAAATAATAACCGTAGCAGTCGCCCCAATTGCGGTAAAGTTTTACTCGGTGAATAAGCTCATTAAACTTTTTTGCGTCCTGGTATTTTTCAATGTTCAAATGATCGGTGGTTAAAAGCGTAACCTCGGAAAGTGAAGTGCATTTTCTTACTTCGGTTTTTACTCCGTTAAGTTCGCACGAATAATTATCGCCGATTAAAAATTCATTTAATACCGGCTGATTGATCACTCCAAGTACCGGTTCGTCATTTTTAGTTAACGCGATCAAAGTTCCGAATGTAACTGTTCCCGTGATAAAACTTTTTGTTCCGTCAATCGGATCGAGTATCCATTTGTATTCAGCGCTTTCGTTGTGCGTTCCAAATTCTTCGCCAATAATTCCGTGCTGCGGAAATTCTTTCATTATCAATTCACGCATTTTTTCTTCGGCGGTTTTATCGGCTATGGTAACAGGTGATTCATCTGCTTTAGAATCTACCGAAACGTGTGTGCGGAAATAGCTACGGATGATTTCTCCCGACTCATCAGCCAGATATTTAGAAAACTTTTTAAATTCATTCATGGTTTTTCTATTAATGCTTGTTCATAAATTGAAATTACTTTCTCGGTGAGATAATCCAAATCAAAAAACTTAACGGCTCTTTCTCTTGATGATTTCCCAAATTGTTCTCTTTTTTCTTTTGATAAAATGAGTTGCTCAAGTTTTTCAGCTAAATCATTTCCGTTTTTCTTTTCGAAAAGAAAAGAAGTTTCACCATCAATTGCTATATCGAGAACACCGTCCGAATTTGAACATACCGACGAAATGCCCATCGCCATTGCTTCAACCAGCGCAATGCCAAAGGCTTCGGAATGTGAAGGGAAACAAAAAATATCAAGCGCCGTCAGCACTTCCGGCGTGTCGGAACGGAACCCGGCAAAAACGATATTCTTCAACTTATAATCGTCTGCAAGTTTTTTAATTTGATTTGCATAAACTTCTTCTCCCCTGCTTGCTTCACCAACAATAAAAAATTTCAAGTTTGAAAATTTCTTACTTAACTTTTCAGCGGCAAGTAAAATTTCTTCATGTCCTTTCCCAGGACTAAACCTTGCAAGCATCCCGATAACAATTTCATCATCCGTAAATTTAAATTCATTTCTCACTTTACGTTTATCAATATTCTGCGGATCAAATTTTTTGGTATCAACAGCATTGTGGAGCAAAAGAATTTTATCTTCAGTCAGCGGACAAGTATCCATCAGATTTCTTTTTATAACTTCACTTATTGCAAGTGCGTATGTTACGCGGTTGTAAACCCATCGATGCAGTTTATCTTTTTTAATGATGAACGAACCAACTTGCTTGGTCAAGAAAAGTGGAATTTTACTTCCTATGATTTTTAACGCCGGAACCAACACCCACAAATCCTTTGAAGCCTGTGTGTGAATAAGATCAAATTTGCTTTTACGAATCAATCGTGAAAGTTTGAAAGACTGCACCGGATGAAAATATCCCGATGTTTTTAAGGTATGAAAAATAATTTTTTGTTTTTCGGCTTCTTTGTGAAGACGAGAATTTTCAAAACACAACAACTCAACTTCAATATTCCGCTTCAACAACTGATGGACCGCCGTTAGCGTGAACATTTCCATTCCGCCCCAACTTTTAGATAAACATGAATAGAGAATTTTCATTGTTAGTTGTTAGTTCTGAAAAAATTAATAGTTCTGTTTCAGAGTAGTGTTTTTATAATAATGCGAAAGAATTTCGTCGAAGAAAAAACCGGATTGCGCCATTAACGCTGCGCCGATTTGACAAAGCCCTGCGCCGTGTCCCCACCCGGCACCGTGGAGAATAAATTTTTGAGGCACGCCATTTACTTCATCCACTTTATCGAACACGATAGCGGAGCTGTATAAGTGAGATTTTGAAAGGAGCTTTCTTATTTCCAATTCTTTACCGATGATCATCGCCTTCTTTGAACCGACAACTTTTAATTTGATCAACCGTGCGGA
This sequence comes from Ignavibacteriaceae bacterium, assembly GCA_041671545.1. Classification (GTDB taxonomy): domain Bacteria; phylum Bacteroidota; class Ignavibacteria; order Ignavibacteriales; family Ignavibacteriaceae; genus UBA1563. The sequence continues at coordinate 32,115 of JBAZBI010000028.1, read as the reverse complement.
AGCGCCGCGTTGGATTGGAATAAAATCGAAAATATCACCAAAATCAATTTTGCTTTTTTCTTTGACCAGTCCGGCAATTTCGGTTTGAGTGTACTCAACTTTCCAACGGAAAAAATCAGTTGTCTCCTGATCGTAATCAATCAGCACTTGAGAAAGAACTTCTTTATCCACAGTATTACAAAACGCCGGAGGTGAGGAAAGAATCCACTTCCGCGCATTCCGTTCTTTTGAAAAATCTATCGTATAATTTTCCGGTTCGTATTTATAATCAACAACGGGAAGAAGATAATTGTAATGCTTCGGCTCCCAGATATTTTCAAATGCTTCGGAGATTCCCCCGCACGATTTTGAAAATCGTGCATCGCAAATTTCATCACCACTCATTAGTACTAATCCGCGAGTTTCATTCACGGCTTGTTTGGAAATGTCGGTATATATTTTTGTTATTCCTTGATACCGCTGACAATGGTCGTCGGCACAAACATCAAAGTGATCGTGGTCTTCGCGGTCGTACCAGCGGATAATTTCATCCTCATTTTTTGTTGAGGTTTCGTATTCAAGATTATCTTTTTTGATTTTTTTTGCTTTGACGATCTGTGCCATCACCCAACTTCTTGAAACAATTGCATGAGCTTTTAACAATTGCAACGTTCCCTTCGCGCTCATTTCGGAAGAGATAACGCTCGTTAAATATTCTTCTAACGGAACAATGTTTATCGCGTGAATTTTGTTCCCGACTTTGAGGAGTTTAAGCCATCCTTTGAAACTTTGTTTTTCTTTTCTTTCCCAATGGAATTTTACCCCAATGGTAACATCCCTTAAAGTGAAATGTTCTGTTGCATGATTTGATGGGACTAATAATATTTCATTTTCAAAAGGTATCGAAGTATCGTTCTTAATCAGTTCGATCTTGTCATTAACCACTTTTGCTTTGCAGACTCCATTTAAAAACTGTTGAGTTCCTTTGATGCGGAAGTTTCCGTGCAATTCAAATTTGATGGATTTTTCGTAAAGAATACCGACGCTTATTTTGGGTTCGTTCATAAAATTTTCTTGCGAAGTTTGAAAAAGAATTTCTTGCTCAAATATAAGAAAAGCAAAATTGAAAAGCCTGGACTTTCGTGTTCCGTTGCCCAAATTTCTCTGTTTCTTTTTACCGCTTGAAAAACTAATTTGCTAAAGAAAAAGATGCAAAAAGAAAATCACTTATATGAAGCCAAATGGTGGCGGCAAGAAAAGAACAAAATTCTCTGTACACTTTGTCCACGTTATTGTACTATTGGCGATGGACAAAGTGGTTTTTGTTTTATAAGAAAAAATATCGGCGGGAAACTTTATTCGCTTGGTTACGGGAGACCAACCGGTTTTGCAATTGATCCGATCGAAAAAAAACCGTTGAACCATTTTTTACCGGGAAGTCAAATTCTAAGTTTCGGAACTGCCGGATGTAATCTCGGTTGCAAATTCTGCCAGAATTGGACGATAAGCAAAGCAAGAATGGATGACAGCAATTCTTTTTACGCTTCTCCGGAAGATGTTGTTCAACTTGCTAAAAAACAGAAAGTGCACTCAATCGCTTTTACCTACAATGACCCCACAATTTTTGGAGAATATGTAATTGATATTTCTAAAATTGCTCGGGAGGAAAAGATAAAATCTATTATGGTAACCGCCGGGTACATTGATAAACAAGCACGGAAAGATGTCTATAAATATATTGATGCTGCAAATGTTGATTTGAAAGCCTTCTCTGAAATCTTTTACCACAAACTTACTTTTTCTCATCTGGAGAATATTCTTGATACATTACTCTGGTTGAAAAACGAAACCGATGTTTGGCTGGAAATTACTACGCTGCTTATCCCGGGAGAAAATGATTCTTCTGATGAAATAAAACGAATGACCGATTGGATTCTTACAAACCTTGGAGATGATGTTCCTCTTCACTTTACTGCTTTTCATCCCGATTTTAAAATGTTACACAAACAGAAAACTCCAGCGGAAACACTTTTTTCGGCGAGACACATGGCATTACAAAGCGGTATTAAATATTGCTACACCGGGAACATTCACCATCCGGAAGGACAAACAACTTTCTGCCCCAAATGCAAAACAAAATTGATTGAACGTGACTGGCACACTGTTTTACACTCTAATTTAAATGGCAATAAATGTATAAATTGCGGTGAAGAAATTGATGGAATTTTCTGTTAGGTAATCCAAACACAATTTAGATAAAAACCATAAAACAGGTTGCAATGGAAAAAATTTTTGAAACTATCTTTCAAAACTCATTAGATAGTATTTTTATAGTTAAAGCTAAAACCGGGGAAATTGTTAAACTAAATAACAGGGTTACCGATCTCTTAGGTTATTCACAGGAAGAACTTATAGGAAAGAACTTTTCGATATTATTTCCTTCCCATTCCCATGCTTCCCTTTCTGAAACGTTAAAAGAAACATACGCTTATGATTCCGTTTTAGCCGGGCAGAATTTCCTCTGTGCTGACGGTTCAACTTTAATAATGGATCTTACCGGAATTGTTGATGAATTAGGAGGAGAAAAATTTATCATTTTCTTTTTGCGTAATGCCAAAGAAAGAGATGAAGAAGAAAAGAAATTGTTTTTCAACAACGATCTTTTCAACAACATGATGGAAAATCTTCCCGACTATGTGTATATAAAAGACAGTGAAGAACGATTTATTAAAATCAATAATTCCTTAGCAACTTTTCTTGGTGTTAAACCGGTTAAAACAACTTCCTTCAAAAATAGATTTTATGCCGTTCCGCTAGCATATGCCGAATTGGTTGCAAAAGAAGATCAGCATATTCTAAAAACCGGAGAAGCGATTCTTAACCGGATCGATCACCTAAAAGATTTTAAAGACGGGAAAGACATCTGGCTGCTCACTACGAAAGTTCCGTTAATTAATTCTGTTGGTAAGATTGAAGGACTTGTAAATATTTCGCGTGATATTACCGGCACAAAAAACGAGATGGAAGAATTAGCACGAGGAGAAAAGCTCTACTCGGTTCTATTTGATATGTCCCCGATCGGTATTTTACTTGAAGATGAAAACGGAATAATCTTAGATGCAAATAAAGCGTATTGTCAAACTGTCGGTTATAAAAAAGAAGAACTTATTGGGGTTTCTATTTCTGAATTTATAAAACCGGAATCGCTCCCATTGATGAAAGAAAATATTAAGAGAATTTTAAATGGCGAAATATTGGTCCAGGAAGTTGAAAATATTTATCACAGAAAAGAACAGCGATTTCTTGAACTTCGTGAAATAAAGGTAACCTTAGCGAACGGCAAAAATGGAATTTTGGTAATTACGAATGACATCACTGAAAGAAAAAAGACCGAGCAAATGCTTAAGCATGAAAGTAATTTACTCCGCAATCTTATGAATAACATTCCCGATACCATTTATTTCAAAGATAAACAAAGCCGTTTCATCCGCATTAATGCAGCCCAGAAAAAGATGCTTGGTCTTGAACATGAAGATGAAGCGAACGGGAAAACCGATTTTGAATTTTTTACAAAAAATCACGCTTCTGCCGCATTAATTGATGAACAAAATATAATTCGTACCGGGAAACCACTTATCGGGAAACTTGAATATGTAAGAACAAGCGACGGAAATTTCCGTTGGGTCTCTGCAACTAAAGTTCCGTTGGTTTCACTTGATGGATCAATAACGGGAATTGTTGGCATCTCCCGCGATGTGACCGATATGAAATTACTCGAAGAAGAAATAAGAGAAAGCGAGGAAAAATACCGCTTCTTGTTTGAGCATTCTCCAATTGGTTTTTTTATTTTTAATACCGAAGCATGTATAACCCAATGCAATAAACGTTTTGTTGAAATTCTTCAATCTAGTTTTGAAAATTTAATCGGGCTGGATATGAAACGGTTGAAAGATAAAAATGTTTTGCCTCCAATTGAAAAAGCTTTGTTAGGTGAAAAAGGAACATTCGATGGTTGGTACAAAGCCACGACAAGCAGCGCTTCAATTTATGCTACAATAAAAACTACTCCTTTGTATGATACCAACAACAAAATAGTCGGAGGAATGGGTCTAGTAGAAGACATTACCGAATCGAAAAAGAACGAACTTGAAATCAGAAAATCGGAAAATCATTTTCGTTCAATTTGGGAAAATTCTTTTGACGGAATGAGAGTGATCGACAACAACGGAATTATCCGTTCCGTTAATAAAGCATTTTGCGAAATTGTTAAAATGACAAGAGAGGAACTTGTAGGGAAACATTATTCCATCGTTTACGCAGAACATTACCGCAAAGATTTTTCACGGAAAGGGGAAGAAAATCTAAAATCAAAGTCGATTGCGATGCACTATGAAAAACAATTGCAGCTCTGGGACAACTCACATGTTTGGCTTGAAGTCATTAATTCTTTTATTGAAATATCTGACGATGAAAATTATTTGTTGAGCATTTTCCGCAACGTCGGGGCAAGAAAACTTGGAGAAGAAAAGTTAAAAATCTATTTGCAGGAACTTGAAGAATTAAATAAAAACAAAGATAAATTCTTCTCTATTGTAGCCCACGATCTCAAAAGTCCATTCCAGGGATTGCTTGGACTCTCTGAAATACTTATAGAAGATTATTCCGAAATGGCGGATGAACAAATAGTACAGTATCTAAAAATAATTCGGATGACTACAAAAGATATTTACCGGTTGATCGAAAACTTACTTGACTGGTCGCGGTTGCAATCCGGAAGAATGGAATATAAAACCGAAAAACTCAATCTCTACCAACTTAGTGACGGTGTATTTAAATTGATGGGACCCACAGCCTCGAAGAAAAATCTACAATTACATAATTCGGTTCCACAAAGTGTTTTTGTTTATGCCGATATGAACATGCTCAATTCTATTTTACAAAATCTTGTTTCTAATTCGGTAAAATTCTCAAATGAGTTTGGGCTGATTACTATTGCTTCGGAAGAAAGGGACGACTTCTATGAAATAATAATTGCAGATACCGGAGTTGGGATGAGTGAAAAGGATTTAGCAAAATTATTTAAAATTGACGAACACTTTTCTACAAAAGGAACTAAAGATGAATCCGGGACTGGATTGGGACTTTTACTTTGCAAAGAACTTGTTGAAAAACACGGCGGGACAATTTGGGCGAAAAGTCAATTAAAAACGGGAACAAAATTCCATTTCACTATTCCGAAAGCGTAAAATAGCGAACATTTAGTTAAACGAAAGTTGCGGAAAGAAAAGCTTTGTATTCTGATGAAACAATAATTCATCAATTTCAACTTCCATATATTTATATAAAGAAAAACCCACCAAAAGCTGCCAGACTTCCTGCTCGGATTCAGCAGAAAAAGTAACCCAAAACTTCGTTCTATCGGTTGATAATCCGTAAGACGTAATTTTCTTTTGACTAACTAACCTACTGATGTAGTCTTTTTGAGCCGGGATCAACTCAATGTATTCCTCAGTAATTACCCCTGGAAACGTTATACTTGCCATAAATTCTTTCATATCAATCCTCAGTTAAACCTTGGTGTTTATTGGGTAACACATTTTCCTTTTAAAAAGTTTACTTTTGTTTATAAATCGAAGCAAAAATCCACCAACCGAACCACTTTTACTTCATTAATTATTCTATTTAGAACTATTATCGGAAAAAGGTTGTAATAATTTAATGAAATGGCTCTCTGAGTGATGTGCGCACGAACGGGATTGTCGCTCAAGAGCCGTCAATGTGATGGAGACAACCCATGAAAACACTCTGCTTTTTCCTAAACTTGTTTTAACTTTGAATAGCTTCAAAAGAAATTGCCGATGCAAAGTTTATTATATTTCCGTTAAAATTATTAAAAATTAATTAGCGTATGACAGAAAAAATAATTCGTGTAAAAGGGGCTAGACAGCACAACTTAAAAAATGTTGACCTCGAAATTCCAAGCAACAAACTTGTTGTTTTTACCGGCGTTAGCGGGAGCGGAAAATCCTCTTTGGTCTTCGATACCATTTATGCCGAAGGGCAGCGTCGTTATGTTGAAAGTTTGTCATCGTACGCAAGACAATTTTTAGAACGCATCAATAAACCGGATGTTGATTTTATTACCGGGATCAGTCCTGCAGTTGCAATCGAACAAAAAACCGGATCAAAAAATACGCGCTCAACTGTGGGAACAACCACAGAAGTTTATGATTATCTTCGCCTACTTTTTGCGCGTGTTGGAAAAACCATCTGCTTTAACTGCGGTAATGAAGTTAAAAAAGATACAACCGGCACCGTAACAGAATTTCTTAATTCACTGGACGAAGGAACAAAATGTTATCTCGCATTCCCCCTATCAGCACATGAGGGACGAAACGTAAAGGAAGAAATTGAGTTAATAAAGAAACGAGGATTTTTCCGAATCTTTTACAAAAACGAACTTTACGATTTAAACGAAACCACGGTTCACCCAAAAACAAAAAAAGATGTCCGCGTTGTTGTTGAAAGATTAAAAATTACTCATGATAATCTGCGGGAAAAGCTTGCCGATTCAATCGAAACAACTTTTAAAGAGGGTGAAGACCGGCTTGTAATTATTAATGCCGAAACGAACGAACAAACCGAGTTCAACAAATTTTATGAATGCTGCGGTATCCGTTATGAAGAGCCGGAACCTCGATTCTTTTCATTTAATAATCCATTTGGAGCTTGCCCAGTCTGCCAGGGATTCAGCAAAGTGATCGGCGTTGATATGAACCTTGTTGTGCCGAATCCAAATTTAACGTTGCTCGAAGGGGCAATCGCTCCGTGGCGCACACCGAAGTTCAGCCAGTATTTTCGAGAATTAGTCCAGAACGCCAAAGCGTATGAAATTCCGTTGACCACTCCTTTTAAAGATTTGTCCCAGCAAGTTGTAAATATTATAAGAAAAGGGACAAAAGAATTTACCGGTATTGATGAATTTTTTGAAAAGCTTGAAGGGAAAACTTACAAAATGCACATCCGCATTTTGCTTAGTAAATACAGAGGTTACACGACTTGTCATGCATGCAAAGGCAGCCGGTTGCGGCGCGAAGCGCTTCAAGTAAAAATTCAAGATCAATCTATTTACGATCTCGTAAAACTTTCAATCGATAAATCACTCTCTTTCTTTAACGATTTGAAACTTTCAGAATATGAGACAAAAATAGCTGAACGAATTTTAAAGGAACTTCAACGGCGCTTATCTTTTTTAAATGATGTTGGATTGAGCTACCTAACGCTAGACAGATTAAGTTCAACTCTTTCCGGAGGAGAAACACAAAGAATAAATTTAGCGACAGCACTCGGTTCAGCTCTTGTCGGTACTTTATATGTTTTGGATGAACCGAGCATCGGGTTGCATCCGCGCGATAACGAAAAACTTATCCGCATTTTAAAAAATCTCCGGGACATCGGGAACTCTGTTCTTGTTGTTGAGCATGATGAAGAAATGATCCGCACAGCTGATGTTATTGTGGATATGGGTCCAAAAGCGGGTCAGCATGGTGGTGAAATAATTGCACAAGGAACTGCGGAAGAAATAATTCAAAATGAAAAATCTTTAACGGGAAAATATTTATCAGGTAAGCTGAATATCCCTTTACCGAAAAAAAGAAAGACAGAAAAAACTTCTTCTCTCAAAATTATCGGCGCTCGTGAACACAATTTAAAAAATATTGATGTTGAAATTCCTCTTCATAAATTAGTTGTGGTTACAGGCGTAAGTGGTTCCGGTAAAAGCACGCTCATCCATGATATCCTTTACGGAGGGACAGCAAAATATTTAGGAATGAATCCGGCATCAATCGGAAACTTCGATGAAATAACCGGAACTCAGTATATTGATCATATTGAGATTGTTGATCAATCGCCAATAGGAAAATCGCCACGCTCAAATCCCGTAAGTTATATAAAAACATACGAAATGATCCGCGAACTTTTTGCAGCTACACACCAGGCGAGAGCGCGCGGGTACAAACCGGGATTCTTTTCGTTCAATGTTCCCGGCGGAAGATGCGAAACCTGTTCCGGCGACGGATTTATTAAAGTTGAAATGCAATTCCTTGCAGACATTTATCTTGAGTGTGAAGATTGCAAAGGAACCCGCTTTAAAAAAGAAATCCGGGAAATTACTTACCGCGGAAAAAATCTTGTTGAAGTTTTAGAAATGACCGTTGATGAAGCGGTTGAACATTTTCATGGTAATGAAAGGATTGTCCGATCACTTAGAGTGCTTGCCGATGTCGGTTTGGGCTATATAAAACTTGGGCAGCCTTCGAATACTCTTTCCGGCGGCGAAGCACAGCGGATAAAATTAGCGCTCCATTTAAATGCCCAGCATGAACGAAAACATACCCTTTTCATTTTTGATGAACCGACAACAGGGCTTCACTTTGATGATATTTCAAAGTTGCTGAAATGTTTTGAAATGTTACTGGAGAAAAATAATTCGGTGGTTATCATCGAACATAATCTTGACGTTATCAAATGCGCAGATCACGTTATTGACTTAGGACCGGAAGCCGGAGAAAATGGTGGAGAAATCGTTGCCATAGGAACTCCGGAAGAAATTGCAGCGTGCGGTAGTTCGTTAACAGGAAAATTTTTAAAAGAAAGATTAAACGGGTTAAAGAGTTAATAAAAGCCCTCACGAATTCCTGATGAAATACGGATCGTAGAGAAAAAAATGAAAGCGTCTAAGGAGTTGGGGCTATGAAAAATTCGACGGAGTACATGCTGAATATTATATGCTTAATCGAATCTTCCAGATAATTCAAAAGGAGCATTAACGGCTGTCCCAAGGTCTTATTAACGATCGCAATCGCACCTGTGAAGGACATGTTCTTCGGATGAAGATGGCAAAGTCTGTGAGATTTAGTTTGATATCTCTAACTTATTCTCAATCTGGAAATTAAAAGTCAATCGTGATGACCGGTTTTTGTTTTCTATTCTCTTTTTTATGTAATTTGTGGTATGGATTGGTCAACCTATTACAAAGGCTTACTAAAAACTCTGGGAATTATATTTCTCCCCGCTATACTAAAAACTGGCATCTATTATTTTATATTCCGAAAGTTGGGATATACCGTAACTCTTTTGATCTGCTTCCTGGCAGCATTTATTCCTTTCATTATGACTTTTGTAATTCCAATACATCTACCGACAACAATAAATTTTGTTTTGGGAATTGCCACGCAGGTTTTCGTGTTTAATCATTATACCGATATTGAAATGTTCCCAAGAGGATTGACAGTAATTGGCGTTGTTGAGGTTGTTTTTTATGTCATACAAACTTTCTTATTGTAATTAATCACAACGTGAAGTTCAATTTTTGAATATGTCAACATCATTAATCATATCAGCGACACTAATAACTCTCGCCTTAATTTTTTATTCACTTGGCGTCTGGTCCGAAAAAATTGTACGGGACCTTAAACCTTGGCATGTTGTTGCTTTCTGGACAGGATTTGTTTTTGATATTTCGGGTACGTGGGCTATGCACAATATTGCAGAAGGACCATTTAATATTTTAGAACCGCACACGCTAACAGGACAGATCGCTTTATGGCTTATGCTATTTCACGCCGCATGGGCATCTTGGGTAATTATTAACGGAAGTGAAAAATTAAGGACAAACTTTCACCGCTTTAGTATGATAGTCTGGTTTGTCTGGTTGGTTCCATATTTTGGAGGAATGTATCTTGGGATGCGTGGATAGGTTCCACCAAAAAGATTCATCGATTACAAATAGCCGATTTAAGTTCTATACCCAACTCCCGCCAAGGGGAACCATTCTTGATACTTGCCAGACACATGCTACTTTTTATTTTTTTTATTTTGATTTTTTAATTGGCCACTTAGAGCAAAATCAAAACGGAAAAACTTAATTATCCTTTATGCAGCGAATACTAAAACTGCTTACTTTATAAAAACCACTAAAATATACATAATGATCATTGGAGAACATTGAGATGTGCCACGCCCCTGTGGAATTAAGAACTTTGGAGCTCCAAAAACCTGTGAAGATTCCCAAGGCTAAGAAATAAGTATCAAATAGGTTGTAGTTGTAGCCCGCGAGTAAAGCAGAAAAACCGAGGGAGTCTGTTCCAACACCTTTTTCTGTCCCTTGCCCAACAGCTTTTAATTCGTTGCTATTTGAATTTGCAATTACCGCTAATGTTTCAAATTCTGCCCTCGATGGTATATGCCAGCCAGTTGGACATATACCTCTTGCACCGTTTGCCGTATCATAAGCCATTGCTTCATTCCATTGATACAGTCCACCATATTTATTACAATTTGCGGTGTCGTTACCATAACAGTATTTCTCTATCGTCCCGTTATTACTTGGGTTTTGTAGGCTGTCAATCATTACTCCTACATCTAAGTTTTCCTTCAGCCAAGTTTGATTACCAATTTTTACTTTGTGATAAACTATTCCAGAGTAAGTCACCGTTGAAGCATCTTCACTCGGAGAAATTGGATTGCTTGCATCTTTTTTGCAAGATGTAAACACAAGAAGAGAACCAAGAATAAAATAAATTACATTTTTCATAACCACCTTTATTTTACAATAATATTCTTCACTAATCTTGAGACAGCATTTATTGTTTTTAACTTTCTTATGAAAAATTAATCAATAAAAGTGAATTGCTAAATAACGCTTCATCTCGCAATTGGAAAGTTAACGGATGTTACTAACTGAAATTAAATTATAGAAAAGTATGAAGTTTCTTTAACTGACAATTGTATGGGTCATCAAGTTTGCTGTGGTTGAAGTCTAATGAATTCAACCATAATGAGCGATTCCAAGATAAAGTAAATTTACCACCGATAAATGAATCGGCGCATAAATATAGTCAAATACATTCCATGCAATCATGATACCTAAAAATGAGAGCGAAGGATTGCTTACAAATTGAAGATACTTTCTGTTTCTCTCATCATCCATAAAAAATGGAATTAATCCGCTACCATCTAAGGGAGGAATCGGTAGAAGATTAAAAATAAAAAGTAAAAGATTTAAGGAGAAAAACACATTCAAAAACATTGCAAGCGAATCCATCCACCCTCCTCCGGTTGCCATTACAATATGAGTGAAATCCGTTTGTTCAGGAGCTAAGAATATTTCATATCCAATCCCAACTCTAATAATCACGGCAGTGATAAACACCAACAGCAAATTAGCAAGAGGACCAGCGAATGCCATCTTTGCTGCTTTTTTAGGATACTTAAGCGACCAGGCATAATTATAGGGGACACTTGCCCATCCAATCATCCATCCGCTAAGTAAGAAAGATATTACGGGAACTACGACTGTTCCAATCGGTTCTCTTCTGATATGCGGCATTGGGTTTAAAGTGACTTGCCCTCTTTCGTGCGCTGTCCTATCCCCAAGGTTTAATGCTGCAAGTGCGTGCGACGCTTCATGGAACGTTGTTGAAAATATAAAAACGATATACCATAATAATCCATCGAGTAAGTTGTCCATATTAAGCATTCATATTCCTTAGAGACAGCAAAGTTAAGTGCCTTTATAAATAAATTATTCTATTGTCAATCCGTTTCAAGCTTCAGATACAATTTTTTGTTTTGGAATTATAAATTGGATCCTATTGGATTATTCTTTTGACTCTTACTTAATAAAGAGGTAAAGTGATTTTAGTTATTGTTTGTATTATTCTTATTAGATAATACTTCAAACCAATTTAATTTTCTCGTTAAGTACATGATTACTGCAAGAATAGTGAATAATGAAATATTCCCGAATAAAAGCGCGTAATCTTGTAGTTGTAAAATAATATACATTAGCCCATAAAATAAGATCAGTATTAATGTAATCATCAAACCTATCTTGAAACTTGAGTAAATACTTTTGATGTAAAGCCCAATTAGAACAATAATCAAAACGCTTGAGACTAAATAAGCATACTTGAAAACAATGTATTCTGAAATTGATAACAATAACGAGTAAAAAATTACCAACGATAGACCCACCAGAAGATATTGAATCGGGTGAATTATTTTTTTGCTGAAAATTTCGATCATAAAAAAGCTTAAAAAAGTCAAGAGTATAATCACAACTCCATACTTTGAAGTTCTCGTTGTTTTCTGATATTCATCAACCGGCATTAATAGTTTAACACCGAAAGTACTTTTAAATATTTCGTAATCCCTGTTAGTCCAAATTTGTGGATACTCTCGATTGAAATGATTTATTTTCCAGTTTGATGAAAATCCCTTTTCAGTAACTTCTCTTGAAGTTGGTAAATAGGAACCAACAAAACTAGGATTCTTCCAGTCTGATCTCATTTTAACTTTTGTCATTTTGCCAAGTGGGACAAATTCTATTGAAGAACTTCCTCTTAAATTTATTTCAGCCGAGAATTTCAATAGATCATTCTCGTTGAAATTTATGGTTGAGGAAAAACCATTATTGAATACTCCGCTATTTTTCAAACCAGGTGTAACTGTCAAATCAGATTCATTGATTTTCAGTTTAACATTTTCTTCAATGCCTCTTAAATCTGAAATATTATATGAAATATATTTTTCGATTGATGAAAGATTATTAAGATTTTCTTTAGAATCCTTTATTAAAGGGAAATTACCTTTTATTTTGATTTTCGATTTATAAAGTACAACTTCATAAATCCCACGATAACGAATTTCCGGAATGAGTTGACATTCAATTTCCAAATTTTCAGGTAAATAATGAGTATAATATTTTGTTGATACCTTTTCACCTTCTTTGTTTGTATTAATAAACGTCTTTTCTACGGTCAAAATTGGACCAGCGACCGTTTGTTCACCAGCCCAACTTTTATAAATTTCTTGCACTGCTTCATTCCGATAACCTTGCCGTTCAAATATTAATGACTGAATCATATTCAACGGAATGAATAATATAAATACAACACCCAAAATCAGTAATATTCTAAATGTGATTGAATCCTTTTTCATTTTTCACCTTTTTAATTTAATGCCAACGGGAGCATGCAGCCAAGCACAACAATGATTTATAAAAGTAACTTATTGTTAAAATTTTAGTTTTCTTGGGAATATATATTTGAGTAGAGAGTAACTTATAATTCACACTGTACGGTAGGATTTTTCTATGTAAAACTATCTCAGAAATAATGAAGCCTCATCTCGATAATTATTGTAAGCAAAACTATACCAATTTATTCTCATTGCAAAGAAAAATATTTTTACCCTTAATCAACAAATGCTTGAGGAATAATGGTTTGTGGCGATTCCTTGGTTTATACTTCGTAATAAGTAAATACAACAAGATTTACTCTGTTTATCTGTCCAAATCATAAAAATATTTGCAGATTTTATATTAGGAATCGGATAGAGTAAAAACGAAAAAGCCTCAAAAACGCATATTCTGAACGTTATTGAGGCTTATTTTTTACTGGCGGAGAGACAGGGATTCGAACCCCGGAAGGACTTACATCCTTAACGGTTTTCAAGACCGCCGCATTCAACCACTCTGCCATCTCTCCATATTTATAATTTCTTTTTTTTCAAGACCGCCGCATTCTCAACCGAAGGCTGATGAGCCTCTGGCTCAAACCACTTTGAAATTATCTCGAAGATTTTTGAATTTCTTCGCTTTAAAAATACTTAAAATTTCCTTTTGTAACAATTCTTTGTGAGGATAAAGAACTAATTTTTCAGATAAGAAATTTATTTTCCGCCGTACAGTTCTTCTTCTGTTAATTCGCACAGAATATGGGCTACGGTGATGTGTCCCTCCTGTATTCGCTGGGTGTTAGTTGATGGAATCACAACCGCAATATCTACCAATGATTTTAGTTTTCCTCCGTTTCCTCCAAGAAATCCGATTACTTTTATTCCCTTAGAGTGAGCCGCATCCACGGCTTTTACAACGTTTTGTGAATTTCCGCTTGTAGAGATCGCCAAAAGAATATCGCCTTCATTCCCCAATCCTTCAACGTTGCGGGCGAAAACATTTTCGTAACCGATGTCATTTCCACCGGCGGTTAAATTTGATGTGTCTGTTGTTAACGCTATTGCCGGAAGCGCTGGTCTTTGTATGTGATGGCTAAGCCGGATCATTAATTCCGTTGCAATGTGCTGGCAATCGGCAGCACTGCCGCCGTTTCCGCATAACAAAAGTTTCTTTCCTTTTTTATATGCATCAACTAAAAGATCAATCGCCTTAACAATATCGCCGGAACAGCTTTCCAGTATCTTTAATTTTGTTTCAGAACTTTCAGTTAGCGAATCTGAAATAAATTTTTGTTTATCCAATTTTAATTCCCTGGTTAATAGATTTTAATTTTTCTTATGTATTGCATCAGAAAACTCTGTGAGCAAATCCCAATTTTTCTCATCTTCAAAATAGTTACCTGTTACAACAACTTTAGCGCCGCTTTCAATTTTCTCATGTGCTTCTTGTGGTGTGCGGATTCCTCCGCCAACCATTACCGGTATATCAACAGCTTTTGAAACCGCTGAAATCATTTCCTCCGGAACCGAATATTGCGCTCCTGAACCACCTTCAAGATAAATAAATTTCATCCCCAAATATTCTCCGGCTAATGCTGTTGCAACTGCAATTTCAGGTTTATTTCGGGGAATCGGCAAACTTCCGCTAATATATTCGGCAGTCGTTTTCGTCCCGGATTCTATTAACATATATCCGGTTGAAATCGCTTCAAGCTCCATCCGTTTGATGATAGGCGCTGCAATAATATGTTTTCCGATAATGTGTTCAGCGTTTCTTCCGCTGATAAGCGAAATATACAAAACTGCATCAGCCCGGTCGTACAATTGATGCACTGCACCGGGAAAAATGATCGCCGGAAGATTGCTGCTTTTCTTAATATTATCGATCGCGGATTCAAGATTTCCGCCCATCAATAAACTGCCGCCGATAAGAAATCCGTCAACTCCGGCTTTTTCGCATGCCGAAACAAACGAAGTTAACCGTTCACCGGAAATTTTATCGGGATCGATAAGGATAAGGTAAGCTGCTCCTTTTTTCTCGATAACATCTAATAAATATGAATAAGTCTTCATAATCCCAAATATATTTTTTGCAATATATTTAATTCTAAAAAGATAGAAAAGCCAAACGAATGGTTTATTGTTAAATTTTTCCGATTTTTGAGAAACAAATTTTCAAATCCTTGGAGTTATCATGGCAATTATCCGTCCTTTTAAAGCATTACGACCTATTCCTGAAGTAGTTACTAAAGTTGCGAGCGTTCCTTACGATGTAGTAAATACTGATGAAGCCCGCACATTGGCGCAAAACAATCCTTTAAGTCTTCTCAACTGTACCCGATCGGAAATCCACTTCCCCGATTCATTCGATCATTATGCAAAAGAAGTTTATCAGAAAGCCAAAATGGTTTTAACTGAAATTAAAACAAACGCTCCGTTGGCGGTAGATGAATCTCCAAATTTTTATCTTTATCGACTTATTATGAACGGAAGAGCTCAAACCGGAATTGCCGCTACATTTTCCGTGGATGATTACGATAATGATATTATAAAAAAGCATGAAAAGACCCGGAAAGAAAAAGAAGACGATAGAACAAACCATATCGTTACAACTGAAGCACAAACAGGTCCGGTTTTTTTAACTTATAAAGGTGTTGGTTTAATCGATCAGGTTGTTGCTAAGGTTTCTAAAGAAGAAAAACCTTTGTATGATTTTACCGCTGCTGATGGGATTCAGCACACAGTTTGGATTTTACCAGCGGAGTTCGTTCAATTATTTATTGATGAAATGGCTAAGGTAAATAATTTTTACATTGCCGACGGACATCACCGTGCTGCAAGCGCAAGCCGTGCAAGAAAAGTGAAGATGGAGAATAATCCACAACACACCGGTTCGGAAGAGTATAATTTTTTTATTGCAGTACTTTTTCCAGCTGAGCAACTTCACATTCTTCCCTATTACCGGGTTGTGAAGGATCTTAACGGGAATTCAAAAGAAGAATTTTTTAATGCTGTTGCAGAAAAATTTTCAGTTGAAAAAACAACTTTAAAAGAACCGCAAGAAGCAAAATCATTTTGCATGTATCTTGATGGCGAATGGTATTTGTTAAAAGCGCTTGATTCTGTTTTGGCGAGTAATAGTTTATCTGCATCCGTTGGTGATCATTTAGATGTAAGTATATTGCAAAACTTTTTATTACAGCCGGTGCTGGGGATTGATGATCCCCGTACAAATAAACGAATTGATTTTGTCGGTGGAATTCGCGGAACAGGAGAATTAGAAAAACTGGTGAACAGCGGAAAATTTGCCGTTGCGTTTTCTTTATTTCCAGTTACAGTGAACGATCTCATGAATATTTCAGATGCAAATGAAGTGATGCCGCCAAAGTCAACCTGGTTTGAACCAAAATTAAGAGACGGGTTGTTGATTCATACAATTTGATCCATCATCTATTTCGGTATTGAGTTTCATATAATTAAATTGCGAACAAACATCCGGCATAGATTCTATGCCGGAAAAATAAAAGTGAATAACCCTATTTAGTTTAACAAGGACGTGAAAACTTACAAATATCATCTTTTCCATTTTCATAATACAAGGAAAATATTCCCCTTTGCTTTTCTATTTCTTTTCCTAATTTCTTCTGTTTCGTTAACACAACAACCTTTTGATACGCTTGAACAAAAGCTGAGAACCGTTTCGGGTAAAGAAAAAGTTGACCTCCTAAACAAGTTAGCTGATGTCAAGAACAGAACTTCGATTGTAGAGCCTTCCGAATATGCCGACCAAGCGCTTAAACTTGCGCTGAAGATAAATTACATCTACGGCGAAGCAGTTGCAATGCGCAATATTGGTTTTAATTATTACAGAAAAAATGACTTGGTCAAAGCAGAACCGGAATTCAAAAAAGCATTGGAAATTTTTCTTCAGTTAAAAGATAGTTTTCAATTGTGCGAAACTTATAATCAGTTTGGATTGCTCTACTGGAAAAAAGATCAATTCATTCCTGCTTACCAATATTTTAGAACATCACTTAAAATTGCGAAAACCAAACAGCTTAAAAAACAGGAGTCCCAAGCTTTAAATTATATCGGACTTATTTATTGGAAATGGAGTGAATTCTCGTCGTCTCTCGACTATTTCACGCAAGCGCTTGCTATAAAAGAGACACTGCATGACGATTTTGAAACCGGCATTACGCTTAACAACATCGCCAACATTTATAATGAAATTGATCGCCCGGACGATGCAATTATTTATGCGAGCCGTTGTTCATTACTCGCAAAAAAATATCCAAACAAGTATGTGTTGGGCAGAGCGTTGAATAATCTTGGCGTAAGTTATTTCAAAAAGGGTGAGTACGATAAATCAATCGAATTTCAGAATGAGGCGTTATTAATCAAGAGCGAAAGTTCTGATATTTCAGGTCAAGCTTTCTCAATGAGTGATTTAGGTGAAGTTTATCTTGCTAAAAAAAATACTAAAAAAGCTTCCGAATATTTTCTGAATGCACTAAAACTTTGGCACTTTCTCGATGATAGTTACGGAATTTCTAAGACAACATTTAATCTTGGGAAACTTTATTTAATTGAAGGATCATTAGATAAAGCCGAAACGTATTTTACTTCGAGTTTAAACGAAGCAAAAGATCATCAGAACAAAAAAAATATTGCTCTTGCCTATCAAGCGCTTTCCGGTTTGTATGAATTAAAGAAGGACGATCGTCAAGCCTTGGTCTATCACAAACTTTATTCGGTTTATTCAGATTCTCTTGCGAGTATTCTAACAAGCGATAAAATTGCCGAACTTCGCGTTTTTAAAGAGATAGACGAAAAAGAAAAAGAAGTTGAACTGCTGATAAAAGAAAAGAAAATCCAGGCGCTTGAAATTGAGAAACATGAAGCTACAAATAAAATATTCCTTCTTATAACAATTAGCGGAATTGGAATATTCCTTCTTCTCATATTCAGATTCGTAAAAATCCGAAGGTTAAAATTTTTACTCGAAGAAAAAAATCAGGCAATCTCTCAAAAAAGTAAAGAGCTTGAAGAAGCAAATGCAGCAAAGGATAAATTCTTTTCGATAATCGCACATGATCTTAAAAGCCCTTTTACCGGTTTACTCGGTTACTCCGAAATTCTCTCTGAGGAATTTGATACAATGGATCGCGAAGAAAAATTAAAGACCGTAGGATTTCTGAAAAATTTGATCGAACGCGTTTATACCCTGATTGAAAATTTACTTGATTGGTCGCGGATCCAAACAGATAGAATTGAGTTATCCCCCGAAGCAATTGATCTGATCACCGAAGTTCCGGAAATTCTAAATCTGTTAAAAGCAAACGCAGACAAAAAACAGATAACTCTATCGAACAACATAAATGAATCACTGACGGTTTTTGCAGATAAATACAGCTTCAGATCCATCATGCAAAATCTAATTTCGAATGCGGTCAAGTTCACAAAACCAAATGGCGAAGTTAAAATTTCTGCGAAGGATAGAAATAATTTTGTAGAAATATTTGTGAGCGATAACGGGATCGGAATGCTTCCCGAATTATTAAAAAGGATTTTTAAAATCGAAACCAGACACACCACAAAAGGTACTGCGGACGAAGCCGGAACCGGGCTTGGATTATTGTTATGCAAAGAATTGGCAGAAAAAAACGGCGGCGGCATTGCTATCGAAAGTCATGTTGGAATCGGAACCACAATTTGCATAACCCTTCCCAAAGCAAACAAGAATCTTTCTTTTTCTTTAAACGAAGTTAATTGAGAGTATTAATAATTTCTCGTAAATTTGAGTGAGTAATTTCTCAACTTTATAAAGAAAAGGAACAAGTCATGGAAAATCGTGTATATAACCTAAACGCCGGTCCTGCAATATTACCGGAAGAAGTAATAAAAGAAGCACAAGAACAATTATTCACACTCCCCGGTGTCGGGATGTCCATCTTAGAGATCAGCCATCGCTCAAAAACATTTGACACAATATTAGCCGACGCAAAAAACGGTGTAAAACAATTATTAAACATTAGCGACGATTATCATATATTATTTTTGCAGGGCGGCGCAAGTCTGCAATTTTCAATGGTGCCGCTCAACTTAATGCCTCCGAAAAACAAAGCTGATTATATCATCACCGGAGTGTGGTCAAAGAAAGCTTTGAAGGAAGCTAAGCGCGTTGGAACCATAAATATTGCCGCTTCAACCGAAGCGGAGAATTTTAAACGTATTCCAAAACAAGAAGAATTAAAACTTGATGCTGATGCTGCGTACGTTCATTACACTTCAAACAACACTATTTACGGAACCGAATGGCACAGCGAACCGGAAGTCGGAAATGTTCCGTTGGTATGCGATGCTTCTTCAGATATTTTTCATAAAAAAATTGTTGTGAATAAATACGCAATGATCTACGCCGGTGCGCAAAAAAATATCGGACCTTCGGGAGTTGTGCTGAATATTCTTAGGAAAGATTTGTTGGAAAGAAGTCAAGATTCTCTCCACACCATGTTGAATTACAAAACACACGCTGAAAATGATTCACTCTACAACACTCCGAATGTGTTTGGAATTTATATCATCGCGTTAGTTGCAAAATATTTGTTAAAAAACGGCGGACTTGATGCGATGTACAAAACAAATCTCGCAAAAGCCGGATTGATCTACGACGCAATTGATAACAGCGGCGAATTTTACAAAGGGCACGCAGAAAAAGATAGCCGCTCATTAATGAACATCACCTGGCGTTTACCAAGTGAAGAGCTTGAAAAGAAATTTATTGATGATGCAACCAAAGCGCAATTTATCGGATTGAAAGGGCATCGTTCTGTTGGCGGAATCCGCGCCTCTGTTTACAATGCTTTCCCGCTTAAAGGCGCTGAAGCGCTTGTTCAATTTATGAATGAATTTAAATCCAAGAACGGATAAATAATATTTAAGGAGGCTTGCAAAAGCCTCCTTAAATAATAATCGGAACAGAATAATGAATACTTTAAGAATAAACGTTGAGATACCGGAACAGATACTATTAACTTTGAATCTGAATGAAGATGAGTTTTCACAACAAATGAAGATTTTTACCGCCGCTCAATTGTACAAACAACATAAACTTTCACTTGGACAAACAGCGGCACTCGCTAAAATGAATAGATTCAGAATTATAGAAGAATTAGAAAAATTCGGTATAGACATTATAAACTATGATCCGGAAGAATTGTCTCAAGAGTTAGAAAACTTTTAATGGAAGTAATAATAAATTCTTCTCCGCTTATTTCTCTGGCAATATTGGACAGGCTTCATCTTTTGAACGATCTTTTCGAGAAAGTATTTATCGCAAAAAGTGTTTTCAATGAAGTTACGGTTATTGAAAAACCTTTTTCCGAAAGATTAAAATCTTTTGCAACTGATTTGATAATCAAAGCAGAAAATAGAATAGCGGTTAATATTCTCTCAAAGGAAATCGACCTTGGCGAAGCTGAGACAATCATTATCGCTTTGGAGAAAAAATTGCCATGCATAATTCTCGATGATTATAAAGCTCGAAAGTATGCTCAATTAAATGGTTTGAAAGTTATTGGAACCATCGGCGTATTGATCAAGGCAAAACAAATTGGTAAAATTACCAACGTTAAAAATGAACTCGATGTATTGATAAAAAACAAGATCAGGATCAGCGAATCGCTTTATAATAAAGCACTGGTTCTCTCAAATGAAACTTAAAAATCCAAAAGAATTGCCATGAAAAAATATTTTATTTTATTAAGCTTTTTGTTCATATTCGGCTGTGGTAAAAAAGAAGAAACAAAATTACAAGCGGTTAATCCCGAAGCAGCCGCGTTTGATATGGGAGACAGTGCCTCCGAGGTAAATGCCTCCGTAATCGTAAAAGGATTTCAACAGAATGAAGCAGACGGATTTTTTAATTCTGAGCTAAGTTACTCAGTTGATTTGCAAAGACCGGATGGTTCATTAGTTAAAGACAAGTTCTCCGACGTTACGACAAACAAGGGAAAAGAAAAACAAACAGATCAACAACTCAATATTCAATTTGAACTTGATTCAACTTTTGTAAAAGGAAAATACAAACTCGTTATTAACATCAAAGATAAAAATTCCGCTCAAACCGTCATTGCAGAAAAAGAATTTGATTTGGGAGAAGAGTAAATTTGAGCACCTCGCTTACCTAAAGAAATAGTTTGCTCAGAACAAAATAAAATTTGAAACCATTTTGGATCAGCTAACCTCTGTACTTCTACTTTTTTCTGTCGGTCTTATTTCCGGGGTAATAAATGTAATGGCAGGTGGCGGTTCATCTCTAACATTACCCGTACTTATTTTTTTAGGATTAGATTCCGCACTTGCAAACGGAACAAATCGTCTTGCAATCGTAATCCAAAGCGTTGCCGCTATTTCCTCATTTAGAAAAGAAAAGTATTCACAGTTCGGTACAAGTATTAAACTTTCGCTTCTTACACTTCCGGGGGCGGTAATAGGCGCAATTGCCGCGGTTAACATGAGTAGCGAAGTGTTTAATGAAGTCCTCGCAATCATCATGATCGGCATCATTATTTCTATGATGATTCCAGCATCCAAAACTGTTTACTCTGATGATCCGAATAAAAAAATTAGTTTGTGGACTCACGTGTCGATGTTCTTCATCGGTTTTTACGGTGGATTTATTCAAGTTGGAGTTGGTTTTCTACTAATGGCTGCGCTTCATTATTTGATGAAATTAAATCTCGTCTATGTAAACATGCACAAAGTTTTTATTGTGCTAGTTTTTACATTTCCCGCCCTTCTTATTTTTATTTTTACGGGAAATGTTAATTGGGGTTTTGGGCTAGTCCTGGCAGCAGGAAATGCTTTAGGCGCATGGTGGGCAGCAAAAATATCGATAAAAAGAGGTGAGGGTGTTATAAAAATTATTTTATTTATTGCCATATTTATAATGGCGTTAAAACTATTAAACGTTTTTTAATAAAAAGAGAAATTTATGCCGGAACAGAACAAGCAGAACCCTGAAACGAAGAATTTATCCGAAATAGTGTCGGATGCATTTAAGGAATTAAACGAAACGTTCATTGCTTTTTTCAAAGCTCCAAAAGCTTTGTGGGGAGTAAACGTTCCTTACATTATCGAAGGGCTGGTTTACTTTGGCATATTAACGATACTCGGAAAATATTCTTCGGAAAATCTTTCTGTAAACGATGCACAAGCCGGATTGATCTACAGTTTTGTAACCGGCGGGATAACTTTTTCCATGCTGATGTTTGGCGGCGTTTCCGATAAAATTGGTGTTCGTAGATCGCTCGCGCTTGCATTCATTCTCTTTATTGTAGGAAGATTTTTTGTCGCTTTGTCCGGCAGCTTAAATATGGGTTCGGGTTTATGGTCGCCAATGTTTTTTATGATGACCTCCGGACTTTTAATTATGGTTCTTGCGTACGGTTTATATCAGCCTGCAGCGTACGCCGGAGTAAAACGATATACAACACCTAAAACTGCGGCGATGGCTTATGCGGCTATTTACGGATTTATGAATCTCGGCGCTTTCCTCTCCGGATTTATTTCTTCATTTACACGCAAAAATTTTGAAGATGTTTTCCCTCCAAATGGTTTAACCGCCGTGTTTTGGGTTTATGTGGGACTAACAGGTATCGCACTTCTTGTTTCATTAGTTATTCTCTCAAAGAAAAACGATCAAGCTGCGGTGGCAAGTGTTAAGGCAGAAGCCGGAGATACTTCAAAAGATGAAGAAGAGGAGAAAGAAATAAAACCAAAAATTAACAACTTCCCGTTAATTGCTTATGCACTTGTAATGCTTGGGTTTTTCCTTCTATCCGGTTTGGCTTTTGATAATTCATGGAACGTTCATTTTTCAATTCAGCTATTAAAGCTAAATCTTGCAATCGACTTGTTCTTATTCATTGCCGCGTTAATGTTCATGTTAACCATATTTGAATTTTTAAGAAAAAGACCGCTACATCCCTTTCGAGATAAACGCTTTACACTTTTTATTTTTATCCTTATTCCGGTGCAGACACTCTTCGCCCATAACTGGCTTACAATTCCTTACTACCTTGACCGCGCTTTTGCCGGTTCATTTGTTGGCGAATACTTTGAAGTATTTTCAAATCTAAATCCCATTCTAATATTTTTCCTCGCACCGCTTGTAGCAGGCTTAACCGCTAAAGCCGATGTTTACCGGATGATGATTCTTGGTACCACCGTAATGGCTTTGCCGACTTTTCTTTTGGCGATAGGTCCAAATCCTTATTTATTTCTCCTTTATATTTTATTGATGACGATAGGTGAAGCGATGTGGCAGCCACGTTTCCTGCAATGGATCGCTGAGGTAGCGCCGAAAGGAATGACCGGTTTATATATGGGTGTTGGACAGTTTCCATGGTTCCTTACAAAAGTAATTACCGGCTTTTACTCCGGCTGGTTCTTGATGCATTATTGCCCGATTAATACTGCACCGTCTGCGATGAATACACAATTTATGTGGCTGATGTATGGGTTTATAGCTATTATTAGTCCCATTGGATTGATTCTTGTAAAAAATTGGATGATGAAAAGTTTTAAAACGAAAGCGGAATAATAATGGTAATTGATGATCTTAGAAATGCGTCACTCTGTTTCGGGATGCATAAAAATTTTAGAACGGCGTTCGATTATTTACTGCGTACCGATTTTGCCCATGTTGCAAACGGGAAATATCCGCTCGACGGTGAAAATGTTTTCGCGATTGTGAACAGATACGAACCTCAATCTGCCGAAGAATTAAAATGGGAAGCGCACAGAAAATATATTGATATTCAATTTGTTGCATCCGGTTTTGAAGAAATCGGGATTGTTGGAATTGGAGAAATGACTCACACAACCGACTACGATGAAATGAACGATGTACAATTTTTTAAAGGAACCGGTGAGCATTATCATCTTGGTGAAAAAATGTTCGCGGTTATCTTTCCTCATGAAGTTCATAAACCGGGAATAGCTGTTGAAGGAACTTCACAAGTTTTAAAAGTAGTGATAAAAGTAAGAGTTTAAGAATTTATAAAAAACAATAACACGCGGATCATACTGATTTAATCAGCATCATCCGTGTGTTATTAATACCGATTATTTTAAGAGAACAATCTTCTTCGTCTCAACGAATTTTCCGGCTTCCATATTTTTAATATGTTTTTTTTAAAAAAGAAAAAATTTTACAAAGCACTTGCATATCTCGTTTTTTTTTTTGATTATAGTTAAGGAAAAAATTG
Source organism: Ignavibacteriaceae bacterium (assembly GCA_041671545.1). Lineage (GTDB taxonomy): Bacteria > Bacteroidota > Ignavibacteria > Ignavibacteriales > Ignavibacteriaceae > UBA1563. The sequence goes on along the minus strand of JBAZBI010000028.1, from coordinate 7,837 downwards.
TTTTTCTTATTCTTTTGTTTTTAATGTGTGTTAAGCAAAGTGTTATAATAAAAATTAACAAATAAACTTAAATTACTTAAATCGGGTTATGAAACTTTTGAGCGGCGTTAAAATACAAATTTATTCTTGCTTTTATCCCTTTTACAGAAGAGGGAATCTTGAAGATCAGCAAAAACTAACTTACCCTCTTTTCTCTACCTCTGTTTTTATCTGTACCTCTTCCTTAACTTTAGTCAAACCCCAAGTCACTATATTACTTCCTAGAGTCGAACAATGAAACAATTAATATTACTATCGTATATGTTGTTAACCATAATTGGGTGTGAAGATAATCCTACTGATGCAAAAAAACCTGAGAATCACTCTCCCGTAATATTCTCACTTATTGTTTTTCCAGATATTGTTGGTCCGCAAGATTCAGCAATTGTTATCTGTAATGCATTTGATCCGGATGGCGATACTTTGGTCTATGACTGGATCACGGATGCTAGATTAAGGATAAAAGGAGCCAATCCACCTTCGGATAGTAGGTTGTTTAACACTTTTGAGGATTCAAGAATATTTTATCCAACACAGCTTGCTATTGATACAGTTTGGGTTCAGTGTTTTGCTCGAGATCGAAAAGGAAAATCTGATGCCAAGTTAGTTCTTTTTATAGTTAGAAAAGATTCTCTTTAAGAGGTGATTACAACCAAATTGATTAATTAAATTCTTAGTGAATCCATTCTTAGGAATCATTAAAAATTTACTCTTGAAGATTTTTTAAAACGGAGTTAAAACCAAAAGACAGCTAAAATTTAATAATTAATTCATTTATAAAGGAGCCTTTAATGAAATCAATTTTTAGCAATAAGATGTTCTTTAACGGAATTATAATTTATATTTTTATAAATTCTTTTACCCTTGTTCTACCTCAAACTATTTTTACTAGGGATGATAATTTCGATATTCAAGGTATTCATGAGCTTACAGCCAATACTGACCCCATTTTATTTAAACTTTTTATTGACAGTGACAGTGACTTCCCATTGTTCAAGTTACACATTAGAAAAGATAGATTAGATCTTACCGATTTTCGATTCTGGTTAGTTAAGAAATACAAGGTACATATTGATGGCGTAACGGTTCAGGATTGGACAAGTGACAATGAAAAAACAATTTCATATGTCTTCCCGAATCCTACAAACGGTATTTCTGCTAATCATACTATTAGTATCCAAATTGATTATATGGATGATGTAGGCGACCCGCTTGGGACTTTATCAGATGACATCCCGATCACAATTTTTGCAAAACCCAGAGTCTATAAGGATTCTGAAAATAATTCATTTGTCCAACTTAGAGATGAAGATGCTACAGCCAAAATACCGGTATTAATAGTAGAAGGATTTGATCCAACAAATGACAACTTACCGGAATTGTATTATAACTTAACTTGGGAGCTTATCAATACCGATCTTTATCCAAATGGTTATGAAGTATTTATTCTTAATTTTAATAACGGCGGCAGAGATTTGCGGCTAAATGCGGAAGTATTGTTAAAAGCGATAGAAAAAGTTCATCAGTTATGTCCAAACTTTAAAATTGCCGTAGCGGGTTTATCCATGGGCGGCACAATTGCTAGGTATGCTCTTGCAAAAAGTGAAGGGCAGGGTGGAACTCATAATGTCGGTCTATTGCTTTCTTATGATTCCCCACAGCAGTGGGCACATATAAGTCCGGATCTGCAAGATTGGATAAAAATACAAGATCCAAATGATGGAGCCATCGGTATATTACAGGCAAATTTACAATCCATGGCAGCTAAACAGATATTATTTTATGACACTTATGACCCAAATACAACCAATCGTCTAACCTTTTATAATGAGTTAAATACATTAAACGGAAATGGTTATCCACACCAAAGTTATAATGTAGCTGTGAGCAATGGCAATTTTAATGCTTTTCGGGGATTTGGACAAGTTGGCAGGCATGTAATGACGTTAAAGATTAATAACAATTTAATCAAAGATGTACCTGCTGTTCAAAATGATTGCGGCACTGGCAGTATGATTACTAATTTAACCACGAAAAGATATGGCGATATTTTCTCTAGTCCGTTTTTACATATCTTTTACGATCTGGAAATAATCTTTAATCCTACTTTCATACCCACTTACTCATCTTTGGATTTGGTAAACACTGTAGTTAATACAATTTCGGGTGATATTACATCATTTGAGCGATCAAAGTTTGATGAGTATGTAGTACAAACAACACCAGTACAACATCATGTATTGACCGATGTAACGCGTACTAATATAATGAATTGGTTGAATAAAGATTTTAATATCGATATAAATTATAATTTGCCAAATGGTGGGTCAACTAATTCTGATAGTTATCCTGTAAAGATTTTACATGGTATTCCAATTACTGTTCAACCTAAGAATGTTAATGTAAATGGGAAACAGGTTACATATAATTTTGCAGAATGGTCAGATGGAGACAAAAATAATCCTCGTACTTTTTACACTTCACACGATATCGTACAAACAGCTACTATGAAGGGAAGCCTATTAAGTGACAACAGTGCCGGTTTTTCCAGCAACAGCCAGCGTAAATTTATTTCAGATGTTAACGGCAATAAACACCTTGTTTATGAATCTCAAGGAAGCGTTTGGTACACAAGAAGCACAAACAATGGCTCTACCTGGTTACCGGAAATAAAAATAAGTGAAGAAGGTGCACTAGCAAAAGGAGCTACGATAGCGTTAGATAACGGTTGTACATATATTTTATATCAAAGCGATCACAATACCTATCCAGACCCGATTCCGACCCTTATTTTACAAAAACTATCTCTGAGTGGAATTGTATTGGATAGGATGGAGGTTTGTAATTTAACTTCTTATTCATATAATACAATGGCAGTTCTTATAGCTGAGTCAAATATAGTACTTGTTGTTTACAGACCTGATGCATCCAGCGGTTTAGTGGGTAAAGAGATTATTTTGAATAATAATAACTTTTCAACTTCTACAGTTTATGACCGCACTATTACAGGGACAACTCAATACAGTACCAACCCAGCTCTTGCAGTAACTCGCTACGGCAACCAAAGTAGATATATGCTTGTTTATCAAGAATCATATTATGGGATATATTATAAAGAATGGAATATTGCATCAAATTTTACTAATTTGGTCGAAAAATATCCGTCTTCCGGTGTAGGTTACTCTCTTAATTCTGCACCCTCAATTGTAGATGTTACGACTGGTTCTAGACTCTGTTGGGTCGGTAGCAATTACAGCGGTACCAGTAAACGGGTTGTTTTTAGAGACCCGGGAAACCAGTATCAGTTCTGGACATTCGGCAATTCTGTTGCATCCCCCTCTATAAACAAAACAGATGCAAATACAGCATATTTTATTGGGTGGAGCGATGGAAATGGAGCATCATTTCAAATTGTTGACAACCATTTGTCTTACTCTTATATTAAAACTCTTACCGGTTTACAAGGGAGTGCAATGCAGCTTTCTAACGGCAGCGGCTCCAACACCATGTATGCGATGACGTTTTATAACGGCGGGCTTCCCTACGCGCTAACTCAGTCCAACTCGTTAGCTTCCTACTATTCTATGAGTAAAGAAAACACAAACAGCAATATTGCCAGTGGAAGAGCAGGGATAGTTATGAAAGGTGAAGGGGAGTTCTCCTTTATGCTGGGTGACATCGAGGTCAATGGTGAAAAAATACGCTTTAAAAAACTCAGTGATACTCTCACCATCCCTTCAAAAGATGTGTTCAATACATTGGTTGAAAGTGAGCCTTTCGAGTTGAAAGAAAACACAGATTTTACCTATAGCATAGAATATGGCGTAACTGATTCGGCATTAGCAGCTCAAGCTTTGCAAAATGGTGAAAACGTAAAATTCAAAGTTGAGTTAGTTGATGCTTTAACTAATCAAATTATCAATACTTTTGATAACGTAACCTATACCAAAGACTTTTTACAGAAATATAATAGTCTTGCCTATCAAGTAAATACCGAAGCTATAGGTACAATGAATGTAAAACTTAGATTAGTAGCTGACCACTCCGGAGATGCAAATTATTTAATCAACAATAGCTTTGTAGAAGATGAAATAATCGCCAAAAAAGGATTTAAAGTAATCAATCTGAAAAATGAACTACAGATAAAAGATTACACGCTTGCACAAAACTATCCTAATCCGTTTAACCCGGTAACAACCATTACTTACCAGTTGCCGAAGAGCGGTAGTGTTACCTTAAAGATATTTGATATTCTCGGTAATGAAGTAAAAACACTTGTAAATGAAAATAAAGAAATGGGCAGATACACGGTTCAATTCGATGCCAGTTCACTTGCAAGCGGTATGTACGTATATCAATTACGTGCAAACGATTATACTTCTACCAAGAAGATGATGCTTCTCAAATAAAAACAACCTCACCCTGTCTCCCTCTCCTTACCAAGGAGAGGGAAACAGGGTGAGGTCAATTTTATAGATTTTTTTATTACCGTACTATTAAGTTCTTTCATTTAATCACATTCATAGGAGTATTTTCATGGCATCTCAAGAAACCGGTCATGCAAAGAATGTAGCAAACTTTGAAGACCTTATTTCCTTTTGCGTTGGTTACGGCGCAAGCTACAACCCATCCAAAGATTCAATAAAACTTTCCGCGCTCCGTTCCTTACACACCGAAGCCAATGCGAAAACAACGGCGCTTAATACAGCCCAAACCGACTGGTCAAACGCAATAGGCGCAAGAGAACTTCTTTTTAAACCGCTAAGCAAACTTATCACCCGTGTAATCAATGCTCTGGATTCAAGCGACGTTCCCGCAACTTCTGTTGATAACGCAAAAACAATAGCAAGAAAAATCCAGGGAAAACGGGCAAACCCTAAAGACAATTCCTCTCCCGCGGATCCGGCAGCCTCCGCAGAAGAGACTTCAAAAAATATTTCAGCTTCCCAAATGGGCTTCGATAACCGGATAGAAAACCTGGATAAACTCATCAAGCTTTTATCTGCCCAAACCGGCTACGCTCCAAATGAAGCCGAGTTAACCACCGCGGCATTAACAACCCTGCTCGCCAATATGAGAACGGCAAATACCGCCGCAATAAATACCAATACTACTTTAAGTAATTTGAGGATAGAAAGAGACGATATCCTCTACCAACCAGAAACTGGTTTGGTGGATATTGTTGATGGTGTTAAAAAATATGTAAAAAGTGTGTTTGGCGCTTCAAGTCCGCAACTCAAACAACTTAGCGGCTTAAAATTTACCAAACCGAAGAAATAACCAAAACAAAAGAAGCCGCTTCAATTAAGAAAGCGGCTTCTCTCTTTTAGAAACAAGCATCCGCAAAAAGGAAATGAGCATCCCCATTTAGGTTTCTTCCATAATAAAAAAGGAAATACACGTCCCAATTTAGGTTTCTTCAACCACCCAAAAGGAAACAACCTCCACCAAAAAGGAACTAACCACCACCATTTAGGAAACACTCATCCGCCATTAGGAAACACGTATCCCCAAAAGGGAAATACCCTGTACAATTTAGGATTCTTCAATCCCGCAAAAAGAAACAAGCATATAAAAAATAAAAATACTGTTTTTAACATTGCATTTTTGTAATTCACATTTTTTCGGCAACCCTTTTAAAAATAAAAAAGGCTGAACAATCCCGATTAATATCGGAATGCTACAGCCTTTTATAGAATTTATTTATACGCTTAGAATATCGAATATTGAACAAGGAATAATGAAGTTGTACTTCTTAATTCTCTATTCCAATACACGTTTGGGTGATGGAGGACTATTCTCTTACAACCCAGACTTTAATGTTAGCGGAAACCGCTTGATGCACTTTCACTTTAACATCGTAAATGCCTAATGATTTGATCTGCTCGTCAATCTCAATTTTTCTCTTTTCGATATCAAAGCCTTTTTCTTTCAGCTTATCTGCGATCATCTGAGAAGTAACGCTTCCGAAAATCTTATCTTCTTCGCCAACTTGAACGGAAATTTGAATTGAAACTTTTTCCAATTCAGCCGCCAAAGCTTTAGCTTCATCAACTTCTTTATCTTTTCTTTTCTGAAGTTGTTTCTTCTCTTCTTCAATAGCTTTTAAGTTTCCTTTTAAAGCTAAGTAAGCGTATTGTTTCGGGATCAGATAATTCTGCGCGTATCCATCTTTTACATCGACAATCTCGCCAATCTGGCCTAAGGTGTCGATCGTTTGTCTTAATATAACTTTCATTTCATAGCCTCATCAATTACTTAACTGTATCGGAAACATACGGCATAAGCGCCATGTGTCTCGCACGTTTAATAGCAAGAGTTAATTCTCGGTGATACTTAGCGCTTGTTCCGGTGATCCGTTTGGGAATAATTCTTCCTTGTTCGGAAATGAACCGCTGCAAGATCTTGGTATCTTTATAGTCGATATATACAACTCCGGCTTCGGTAAATCTGCAAACTTTTTGATTTCTCATTTTATATACCTTGTCGGTTAATATCATTGTTAATTAAATTCGATTCTTCCGGGGATAAAAATTTATCGAAAGAATCTTCCGTGTAGTCAACTGTTTCATCCACAAAAACTTCAGCTTCATCGTGGCTTCCGTTCCCGTGTCCGTTCCCTTTAGCATGTTTATTTAAAAACTGAATCCGCCGGGCTTTAATTTCGACCACACTCCGGTTATGTCCGTCTTCGGTTTTCCAGCTTCTGCTTTGCAATTCGCCGTCAACCAAAACCGCATAACCTTTTTTCAGTTTATTTTTACAGCTTTCAGCTAATTTGTTCCAGGCAACAACTCCAATGTAACAGACATCCTCTTGCAACGAGTTTGAACTGTCTCTATATTTTCTGTTGGTTGCGATATAAAAATTAACTACCGGTGTATTATTCGATGTTGCTCTATAAATAGGGTCTTTGGTAAGGTTACCTACAATAGTTACATAATTAATTTCCGGCATCCGTAAATCAGCCATAGAAATCCTCCAGACTAATCATAATATTAGTAAAATTATTTTTCATCTTCTTTTTTTACATCCGGTTCTGCAACCACAGGAATTTCCGGGATGACTTCAGTTTTAGCCGCCAGGGTGGCTGATTGTTTTTCGAGTTCGGCAAGAGCGTATTTATCAAGTTTTAAAGTAAGGAACCGAAGAATATTTTCTTCAAGTTTGTACATTCTTTCTAACTTAATGATAAATTCAGAAGGGGCTTCGAACCGGAAAAAAACATAGTAGCCTACTTTATGCTTTTGGATCATATAAGCTAAGCGTTTTCTTCCCCATAGATCGGTATTTTTCAAATCTCCACCGTTGCCGGCAATTAATTCTTTGAATTTTGCAACAATAGCGTCAATCTGGGTGTCGTCCAGCGTGGCATTAATAATAATACCACTTTCGTAGTTATTTCGTCTCAAGGTTTCACCTCCCTTTGGACATTTAGGCCCTCATCTAAAAATGAGAGCAGGGTTAAAGAAACTAATTATTTAAATTTTCTGCCTAAAATTAGCGATTTTTTCCTGATTGAACAAATTAAAAAGCCGGATTTTAGCTATCATCGTTTACGATGATTCTTTCGTCCAGCGATACGCCTTTGGCGTATCGCTGAATTAAACAAACCTATTATTTACATCGTTATTAAAATATTCTTCACAAAATGGTAAAAATATTTTAATTTTCTGTAGAGTTATTCCGTTAAAAGTCAAGAATAAATACTTGAGCTAAGTTATCTCAAGTATTTATTCTGAGAAGTTATATTCTCAAAAAGTTCATTGACATATTGAATACGTTTCCTTAAGTTTGA
>JBAZBI010000027.1:0-39149 GCA_041671545.1 Ignavibacteriaceae bacterium | reverse complement strand
TAAAATATAAAAGCTTAGCGCCTCCAATGTTATGCGAGAAATACGACCCTAGCTTTTTCCGAACCTTATGACTTTGCTAAAAGGTACTCCAGAAAAATAAGCTACAAATTCCATCAACTAAAAAAAAACGGGAAAGATCCAACTATTCAAAGAACGATTCCGACAAGTCGGGAGCAATTATCTTTTGTTACTGTAAACATAAACATGAAACTATATTTATGCAAGAAATATTTGTATTTCATAACAAAAAAAACCTCCCGGGTTTATTAAACCCTGGAGGTTGAAATGAAGAGAAACTCAAAATATTAATTAGTTACTCACCCTACGCAAACGCATGCGTATAATTAAATTATTTAGAATTTCATGGCGAAAGAAACTTTGAGAATTTCCAGTTGATCAAAAGCTGCACGGTTTGCAGTAAGATACAATTTCGCTCTCAGTGCTGTTGGATTTAACTCCGACTTAAGACTCAAATATTCCAACTTGAAAAACGAATAGATCGAAGCAAAAATATGATTGCTTTGTGTCCTTACTGTTTTCGTCGGTGACTTGCATAAGCTGACATGCTGCTTTAATGTCTTGTGGTATTCTTCTACTTTCCACCGTTTGTGATAGATTGTTGTAATTTGTTCGTACATTAATGTTAGATCGCTGCTGACCAAATAAAGAACCCCTTCACTTCCGTCTCCGTTTTTGAAGACTTGCTTGATTAACAATAGCGGGAAGCTGACTCCTTCTAAATAGATTGCTTGTTGCTGGTTCTCTTTCAGTTCGAGTTCACTTACTGTAACATACTTCCCCGATAATTTATCTTCTTTGCTTAATGCTATTTTTCTATTGGTCTTGATCGGCATAATAAAATCTTTTTTCAACTCTATTTTGACAAGCATCATATTCTCACTTGAGGCGTACCAAACATCATTGAGGATATATTTGAATTTGATATTATTTTTAACACAGGCTTTTAGCATTCTCCGATATTTTTCGTTTTTTGTTTCCTCACTTATTCTTTTTGCCTTCTTTGTCTTTTCGTCAAACACAGTTTTTGTCTTTCTAACTATATCAAACGATACGGGTATTCTATATCCATTACTGTAATACATCGCTGAAATAATATTTACCCCTTTGGCTGATCTTCCCTTGCTGTGATCAAAATGCCAACAGATAATTTCGTTTTCATCAGTACTTGGTTTTTCTTCTATCGTGTCGTCTATTATTATCACGCCTTCTTCTCTCTCTATTTCTCTTACAGTTTGCTTGATTAGTTCCCATAATCCCGCTGCTGTAAAATCTTCTGAACTCAAAAATCTGGTCACTTTATCGTGACTAATTTTCCCTTCCGACATTATCGATAGCCCGGTGGCTGTCGTATATGAAAATGAACTCATTAAATAATCTGTGTACAGTTCTAAGAGTTCTTTTTTCATCTCATACCTCTGATTTTTCTCACCAGAAATTTAACACCTTTCTATTTCTCTGCGTAACGTGAGTTAGTTAATCAATTAATCTTTTCGTCTTTAATGAATGGAGTAAACCCGAATTGCTGGTTCGGCGGGGCTTCAACATGTATTTCACCGAAGCGCTGTTCAAATTTATCGATGTTATCTTTCAGCGCGCGCATTAAAAGTTTTGCATGCTGCGGAGTAGTGATGATCCTTGCGTGAACTTTTGCTTTTGGAACACCGGGAACGATCCGTGTAAAATCTATTATAAATTCTGCAGGCGAATGGGTAATTATCGCTAAGTTGGAATAAATTCCTTCAGCTTCCTTTTCACCAAGCTCTATATTGATCTGTTGGTTTTGTTCATTAGGATTCATTTTGCTTAGTTGCCTTTTCTGATTGCATCAGCTTTTTTAAATGCGTTGGAAGCGTCATTCGGCATTCCCATTACCGTGTAAACTTTTCCTAAGAGTTCCCAGATTTGAGCATCATCGGTTTTCTTCTGCACGTATGACTCTAAATAAGGTAATGCAGCTTTATATTTTTCTTTTGATAGAGTCTCCTCTTTAGCGTCTTTATTCCCTTTGTTTGCAATTTCATAATCTTTGGCAATCTTGGCTCCCCATTTTACATACGTAACTGCAAGATTGTAAATCGCATTCTGATAAGCCGGGTCAAGATCAACAGCTTTCTTAAATTGTTCAGCTGCGCTTTCAAATTGATTATCACCTAAAAGAAGAACACCATAGTTGTAACGATAAAATTTATTTGCAGGTTCAGCTACAACACCCGCTTTGAAAGCATCGATCGCAATATCAACTTTATTCGCTGCAATGTAAGAATTCGATAAATAGAGTAAAATATCAGCGTCGTTTGGAAGCACTTTTTTCCCTTCCTCTAAAATGGTGATTGCTTTATTAAAATAATTTAATGCAGACAAACTATCGGCAGCAACCTTTGATTCTTCAAATTTAGTTCTTTCAGCTACACCTTTGTTGTAATAGATTTGACCAACATATTTATAGGAATCGGGAGACCTCTGTTTCTCAATTAGTCTCATGAAATGAGGGATCGCTTCATCAAATTTTTGTAGGTTCATATAAATGAATGCTATGTTATTGTGGGCATCTATTGAATCCGGCTGCAATTTTAGTGACTGCTCAAAAGCAACAATTGATTTGCTATACTGAATGGTACTGCTGTCATGATTTGGCTGTTGCGCCGCTCTGTTAAAGAAGGCAACGCCTCTATTAAAGAAATTTGCCCAATGATATTTTCTTGCATTGTTAATTTCTTTTTCGTACTTCTTACTAACCGCTAATGATTTATCATAGCTGTCAATCATCTTATCCATATCTTCTTTTTCAGCATAAACTGTTCCTAAAAGATAGAAACCTTCATCACTCTTAGGATTTTTCGTAACCTCTTTGTTCAATGCTTCAATAGCTTTGTCCCAATTCTTTTGTTGTATATATAACTTTGCACTTGTTAGTTCAGTAGAAGAGCATTGAAACCCGGTAAAAGTTAAAAAAGCCCCTAAAACAATCGCTGTAAAAATATTTACACGTTTCATTAATTCTCCATATTTTATTTATTGTCGGTTCAAACTTACTTATTTGACATTGTTAAGTCAAGCGTAAGACAAAATTTCGAGCAAGAAAGAAGGAAGAATTTTCGTGCGTTGCTTTTACCTCGCAAAAAGGATATTTTTGAAATAAAAAAGAGGTGAATTTTGAACACTGAAGAAATTATTCGGTCTGTGCCTAAAGTTTTACTCCACGATCACCTAGACGGCGGATTAAGAGCATCAACAATAATTGAGTTGGCAAAAGAACTTAAATACAATAAACTCCCTACCGCTGACCCCAAAGAACTTGGCGAATGGTTTCATCGCGGAGCTAACAAAGGGAATCTGGTTGAATATTTACAAGGCTTTGAACATACCATTGCAGTAATGCAGACTAAGGAATCATTAAGCCGCATCGCCTACGAAATGATGGAAGACATGAAAAATGACGGTGTCTGCTACGTTGAAACCCGTTTCGCCCCGGTCTTTCACACATCAAAGGGTTTACATTATGATGATGTGGTTAACGCGGTTTTAGAAGGATTAGAAAAAGGGAAAAAAGATTTTGGAGTTGGATACGGCTTAATTATTTGTGCAATGCGTAACATGAAAAATTCGCTTGAGTTTGCCGAACTTGCCGTTAATTACAGGAACCGCGGAGTTGTTGGTTTTGATTTAGCCGGCGAAGAAGGTGGTTATCCTCCTAAAAAACATGTTGACGCTTTTCAATTTTGTCAGCGGGAGAATTTTAATATTACTGTTCACGCCGGTGAAGCATTTGGAAAGGAATCGATCTGGCAGGCAATACAGTGGTGCGGAGCTCATCGCATCGGGCACGGAACAAGAATTCTTGAAGACATCACTTTTGATAAGGATGGGAATTTTATCAGCATGGGCGATTTAGCTCAATACATTCTTGATAAAAGAATCCCGATTGAAATATGCCTCTTGAGCAATGTTCACACGGGCGCAATTGATAAACTTGAAAATCATCCGTTCGGATATTTGAATAAATTAAAATTTCGTTTAACATTAAATACCGATGACCGCTTAATGAGTGACACCACGATGACAAAAGAATTTGTTTTAGCTACCGAACATTTTAATCTGTCGTTGGATGATGTTGAAAAGATCACAATTAATGCTATGAAATCCGCTTTTCTTCATCACGAGGAAAGACTTAAATATATTTACAACGTAATAAAACCTGGTTATCAAAGAATCAGAGAACAACTTCTATCACTAAAAAAGTAAGGCTAATGAAAAAACTACAGTTCAGAAACTATAATTTTGAGTTCAATAAAAATGATAAAAAACTTGTATTAAACATTTGTAAAACCGTTATCAAACAAACCGAAGGAGATCAGAAATATTTCGCCGAGGTGAAAGCTCTTTCTTCTATCCTTGAAAAAACTAAATCCGGTGACGAAACAATTAAATTAACAAAAGATGAATTTACCCGATTCAGATATCAGCTTGAAGTGAACATCAAACACTTCAAAGATCAAATTAAAAAAGGATGGTTCTTTAAAAAATGGCTCTACAAATCCATTCTAATGCAGTATGAAATTTTATATGAAAATCATTTTAAGGATTAACCATGTCCGTGCAAAGAATTATTAAAGCGCCGCGCGGGAAAGAAATTTCCTGCAAAAGCTGGATTCAAGAAGCAGCATTGCGAATGCTGATGAACAACCTCGATCCTGAAGTTGCAGAAAATCCTGCCGAACTAATTGTTTACGGCGGCAAAGGAAAAGCTGCAAGGAATTGGGAAGCTTTTGATGCGATCGTAAATTCTTTGCGTCAATTAGAAAATGATGAAACACTTCTTGTACAATCCGGTAAAGCGGTTGGAATTTTCAAAACACATGCAAACGCGCCGCGGGTAATTATTTCTAATTCGATGCTTGTTCCCCGCTGGGCAACGTGGGATGAGTTCCGTAGGCTTGAAGCGCTTGGTTTAACGATGTATGGACAAATGACTGCCGGAAGCTGGATTTACATCGGCACACAAGGAATTCTCCAGGGCACGTACGAAACTTTTGCGGAATGCGGAAGAAAATATTTCAATTCCGATTTAAGCGGAAAATTTTTACTCACTGCTGGTCTCGGCGGTATGGGCGGCGCTCAACCACTTGCCGCAACGATGAACGGTGCAGCTTTCCTTGGGATTGATGTTGATAGAACCCGTCTTCAAAAAAGAATTGATACTGGTTATCTCGATGTTATTTCAGAGTCTCTTGATGAAGCGCTTCAACTTGTTCTTGATGCAAAAAAAAATAAAAAAGCTTTGTCGGTTGGCTTGCTTGGAAATGCTGGAGAAATTCTTCCACAAATTTTAGAACGAAATATCATCCCGGATATTTTAACCGATCAAACTTCTGCTCACGATACTTTAAATGGTTATGTTCCGATGGGAATGGATTTCGATTCTGCGTTGAAGCTAAGGCAAGAAAATCCACAGGAATATATCAGACTTGCTCAAGAAACAATTGTAGTTCATTTAAAAGCAATGCTTGAATTTCAAAAACGCGGCGCCATAACTTTTGATTATGGAAATAATATCCGCGGAGAAGCAAAAGCAAATGGAGTTGAAAATGCATTTGATATTCCGGGATTTGTACCGGAATTTATTCGTCCGTTATTCTGCGATGGCAAAGGTCCGTTCCGATGGGTTGCATTGAGTGGTGATCCCAACGATATTTTTGTAACCGATGAAGCCGTAAAAAAAACCTTTCCGGAAAATAAAGCTTTAATAAATTGGATTGACAAAGCGCAAAAGCTAATTCATTTTCAAGGATTACCGGCACGCATTTGCTGGCTTGGTTATGGCGAACGTGCACTGATGGGAAAAATTTTCAATCAACTTGTAGCCGATGGAAAAGTTTCCGCTCCAATTGTAATCGGTCGTGATCATCTCGATTGCGGTTCGGTAGCTTCACCATACCGTGAAACAGAAGCGATGAAAGACGGCAGCGATGCAATAGCCGATTGGCCCATACTTAATGCTATGCTCAACTCTATTGGCGGTGCAAGCTGGGTTTCCGTACATCATGGCGGTGGCGTTGGTATTGGAAATTCAATTCATGCCGGAATGGTAGTCGTCGCTGACGGTACGAAAGAAGCGGAAGAACGATTAGAACGCGTTCTCACGTATGATCCGGGAATGGGAATTATTCGCCATGCGGATGCCGGATATGAAAGAGCAATAGAAAATGCAAAGAAGTTTAATGTGAAAATTCCGAGTTGATACAAATATTCGGAGACAATATGCATAGAGCGACAATTGATAAGACAATATTAAATTCTTTAGAGAAACTTTCGCCAGTAGATAAGTTGAAATTGGTAGATTTTCTCCTATTAAGCATTGATAAACACAATCCTAAAATTGAAAAAGCTTGGGAAGAAGAAGCCGAAGATAGATTGACTGCATTAAAAAAAGGTGAGATAAAATCAGAATCGTATGAAATATTTATGAAAAGATATTCAAGTAACTAACCCAAGTTGACCGCACTATTTGATAAACCGTTAAAACGGTTGAAATACGGATCATATTGTTGATTATTAACACATCGATTAAGCGATGTGTTAATAAAAAAAAACCAAATTGTTAACCGTTTCAACGGTTTTAATTCTTTATATTTTATAAGCGGTCAACTTGAGTAACTAATAAACCAAACAAACAGGGAGAACTAAAATGAAAGTATTAGTAGCGGATAAATTTCCGGAAAAGTACCTTTCGCAAATGAAAGAGTTAGGACTCGAAGTAAATTACTCACCACAATTGGTCGAGAATAATTTACACGAAGCCATCGCGGATACAGATATTCTTGTCGTCCGTTCAACAAAAGTGAATGCAGCTTCAGTTGAAAAAGCGAATCTGTTAAACCTCATTATTCGCGCCGGAGCCGGTGTTAATAATATTGATATTGCTGCGGCAAATAAAAAAGGAATTTACGTAGCCAATTGTCCGGGCATGAATTCAATCGCTGTTGCTGAATTAGCAATGGGATTAATGCTCTCACTTGATCGCCGGATTCCCGACAACGTTATGGATTTTAAAAACAGTGTATGGAATAAGGGTGAATATTCCAAAGCTGAAGGTTTATTCGGGAAAAACCTGGCGCTTATTGGCGTTGGAAACATTGGAAAAGAAGTTGCAAAACGGGCGCTCGCTTTCGGGATGAATGTTTACGGAAAAGATATTTCTCGCATTGAAGGTGTAACAATAAAAGATTTTTCCGAGATGGATAAAATTCTTCCGATGTGCGATGTTATTTCAATTCATCTTCCTTTAACACCGCAGACAAGAAGTTTATTCAACAAAGAAATGTTTGGTTACTTACATCCGAATACTCTTTTGATCAACACATCCCGCGCGGAAATTATTGATGAAGAAGCGATGCTTGAAGCTATAAAAGAAAAAAATATCCGCGTTGCGTTGGATGTATTTAAAGGTGAGCCGGAACAAAAAGCAGGAGCGGTCACTTCCCCGTTGCAGCAATCTAAAAACATTTATGTCACCCATCATATCGGCGCATCGACTGAACAAGCGCAGAATGCTGTTGCTGCTGAAACCGTTCGTATTATTAAAGATTATCTTAACAGCGGATTGATCGCTCATTGGGTAAACAAAGCGACAACCATAGAAGCGAGTTATCAATTGGTTGTAAAACACTTTGATAAACCGGGTGTACTTTCTTCAATTTTTTCGGTTATAAAAGAAGAAGATGTGAACATCGAAGAGATTGAAAATATTATTTTTGACGGCGGGTTAATTGCAAGCTGCACGATGAAGTTGAAAGCAGGAATTTCTGCGGCAAGACTTCAGAAAATTCAAGAGAATCAAAATGTACTAAGCGTTTCATACATCGCTTTATAAAAAAAATTGAAGGACACCAATTTGGTGTCCTTCTTCCTCTAAACAAATTTAATGTCTATAATCTCTTTTATCATTCCGTGATAATACGGAAGACGCGTTAGTTGTGCTATTCCATCAAGATCCATACTATCAAATTCGAATACGAAAGAAGAGAAGTCTTGTTTGATTTTATTTCTGAATTCTTCCGAATAATCCAACGATGAAATAAACGGGAGAACCGATTCGTAATACTTTGGTATCAGCGAAGTAAACGAGTTGTTAAAATCTTCCATGTTTTTCTTCACTTGTGAAGCAAAAACGAAATTTACAAACGGAGCAGAAAGTATCTCAATTACTTCATCAGCAAAACTTACTCCGGTCAAACATTTTTCATTTACAAAATTATTATCGCCAACAACCAGCAATGGTGTTTCGGAAGTAATTTCATTACTTGATTGAAGTGAAATTTTTACTTGTTGATCGTAGAGCTCTGCAAATAATATTTTACAGAGAATTGCTTCAATTGATGAGACATCTCCCGTGAGACTTACTTCGGTAATTTTTTTCTGGTCTCCACCGGCAGCATAATAAAAGTAGGAATTACACAATTCGCTTTCGAATGAAATTCCACCAAGTTTAGAGACGAATAATTCTTCATGCTTAATTAAATCCAAAGTTGGAATTAATCCGATGGCGTTTTTATCCTTTATTAAGGCCGCTGTAAGCTGTGCAGAAGGGAGAAAAACAATTTGTTTTCTTTCTTCTTCACTCATTGAATAGGCTAAAAAACGGGAGTAAAGATTGTCGGGGAATAGATAGTTCATATTAAGAAAAAAGCCGCCAAACGGCGGCTTGTCGTTTTGTTAACTTTTTTTAGATTTAATTCTTGCGGCTTTACCGGAAAGTTCACGTAGATAAAATAATTTTGCTCTTCGTACATCGCCTTCTTTAAGAAGTTCAACTTTTGCAATTTTGGGCGAGTGAAAAGGAAATATTCTTTCAACACCAACACCGCTTGATACTTTTCTTACGGTAAACGTTTTATTCTCTTGACCACCGCGAATGCTGATAACATCGCCTTCAAAAGCTTGAATTCTTTCTTTATCGCCTTCGATAACTCTAACGTGCACTTTAATGTGATCACCTGACCGAAAATTCGGCATCTCAATTTTTGCTTGTTGCTCAGACAACAATTCATGTAAACTAATCATGATTTACTCCGCTAATTTATTTTTTTTCCATTTTTCTGTTACTAATTTTGATTGTTCTTCGCGCCACTTTTGCACTGCTTGATGATTCCCACTAAGTAAAACATCAGGGACTTTCATTCCTTTGAATTCTGCCGGACGAGTGTAATTTGGAGCAGAAAGACTATCTCCGTCTTGAAAAGAATCATTCAAGGCAGAAAGACTATCGTTCAGCACACCGGGAATCAACCTAATTATTGCATCAACCATAAGCAAAATAGGAAGTTCGCCGCCGGTTAAAACAAAATCACCGATGGAGATTTCATCCGTTGCAAATTTTTCACGAACACGGTCATCAATACCTTTGTAATGCCCGGCAAGAAAAATTATATTCTTGCAAAGCGAAAAATCATTTGCAACTTTTTGTGTAAACAATTTTCCTTGTGGCGATGTCAACACGATTTTATCGTATGTCCGTTCGGCAGTCAGTTTTTCAAGTATCGCAAAGAACGGTTCGGGTTTAAGAAGCATTCCGGCTTCTCCGCCGAACGGTTTATCATCAATTATTCTATGTTTATCAAACGCATAATCACGAAGATTATGAACGTGAATTTCTACTTTTTGTTTGTTTTGTGCTCTTTTAAGGATGCTTGTGTTTAAAGGGCTTTGCAGTAATTCAGGTACGGCAGAAATAATATCAATTCTCATCATCCTCGAAATAACTCTTCTCAACTTTTAAGTAAAGTTTCTTTTCCTTTTTATCAAATCTGTCAATAATCTCTTTTAACGCCGGAACTAATATTTCTTTTCCGTTCTCATCCTCGAGCACATACACATCGTTACTTGGAAGTGAAAGCACATCAGTTATTTTTCCGAGTAGAACATTTTCAGCAAAAACTTTACTATCAACTAAATCTTTAATTAGAAAACTAAATTCTTGATCCGGTGTAGTCTCAGTTTTCTGAATGAAGAGTTCTTTATCAACAAGAATTGAACTCGCTTCTTTTGAGCCGAATCCTTCAAGTGAGAGGACTAAAAACTTTCCACTGAATTTTGCCGACAGAACACTTAATTTTTTTTTGTTTCCGAAAAAATCTACAAAACAAAAATCCATGGAATCAACTTCTTCCAGGGTGTCGTCAAAGATTTTTACTTTAACGTCTCCACTCATTCCATGAACAGAAATTATCTTTCCGAGAAGAGAAAAACCTATCAAACCAGCTTAGTCTTCAATATCTAAAATTGCTCTTTTGCCCTGCTTAGCGGCCACAGCTGTAAGCAAGGTTCTCATAGCGAGTGCAGTCTTACCTTTTTTACCGATCACTTTACCGATGTCATTTGGTCCAACTTTCAAGGAAAAAACTATTTTTTTCTCCTCGTTCACTTTTTCCTGAATAACAACGGCCTCAGGGTTATCGACGAGATGTTTAGCTATGAATTCGACGAACTCTTTCATGGAAGAATCTCCTAAATTAGAGCCGGGAGCTTTTAGAATTAAGTAAAAAAGGTCGAACCGTTCGCTAAGATTTAAGCAGGCTG
Source organism: Ignavibacteriaceae bacterium (assembly GCA_041671545.1). Taxonomy (GTDB): domain Bacteria; phylum Bacteroidota; class Ignavibacteria; order Ignavibacteriales; family Ignavibacteriaceae; genus UBA1563. The sequence goes on along the minus strand of JBAZBI010000027.1, from coordinate 28,553 downwards.
TTCAACTTTTTCTTCAGAAGCAGCGCCCTTTACTTCTGTTGCACTGGTTTCTTTTTTCTTCTCTTTTTTTGCAGCTTTCCTCTCAGAGGAAGCTTCTTTAAGCTTATTCCAGTTTTCCATAGCGGTAGCAACTTCTTCCGGTTGGGCACCGCGTTTAATCAATTCTTGTTTTAGGGTAATCCCTTTAGAACGAAGGAGGCTTCTTACTGTATCGGTAGGTTGAGCACCAACACCTAACCAGTAAAGTGCACGATCTTCATTAATATCAACAAAAAGCGGATTCGCTTTCGGGTTGTAAAGACCAATTGCCTCTAAAAATTTTCCATCTCTTGGTGAACGAGAGTCAGCCGCGACAACTTTGTAAATTGGTTGTCTCTTCTTTCCCATTCTGCGTAATCTTAACTTAACTGCCAAATTATATATTCTCCAAATTAATCACTTTTCTTAATTAAAATTAAAACTTTTCTTGTTAAAAACCGAATTTAAAAAGCCTTTTTGCTTCATTCTTCCTATCATTGTTTGCATTTCTTGAAATTGCTTAATTAGGCGGTTTACTTCCTGAATCGAAGTGCCGCTTCCAATAGCTATTCTTTTTCGCCGACTTCCGTTAAGAACTTTCGGCGTTTTTCGCTCTTCTTTGGTCATAGAGCCGATTATTGCTTCAATTCGCACTAATGCTTTGTCGTCAATTTTGGCATCTTTCATCATAGCGGGGTTTAATCCGGGAACCATTGCCATAATGGATGAAAGAGAGCCCATTTTTTTTATCATTTTAATTTGATCCCGGAAATCTTCAAAATCAAATTTATTTTTCTGAAGTTTCTCTTCAAGACGCGCCGAATCTTTCTCATCAAAAACTTCCTGAGCTTTTTCAACAAGAGAAACCACGTCGCCTTTACCTAAAATTCTTGATGCAAGACGATCTGGATAAAAATTTTCGATGGCATTTAATTTTTCACCATTCGAGATGAATTTTATCGGTTCGCCAACAACCGCGCGGATTGAAAGAGCGCATCCACCTCTTGAATCGCCATCAAGTTTTGTAAGAACAATTCCTGTAAAATTTACTTTTTCGTGAAAAGCTTTTGCGGAATTTACTGCATCCTGTCCGGTCATCGAATCAACAACAAATAAAGTCTCTGTCGGATTTACAAGTTCTTTAATATCCGAGATTTCTTGCATCAACGTTTCATCGACATGAAGACGTCCGGCTGTATCGATTATAACTGTATCGTGTCCATTTTGTTTTGCAAAAAGAAGCGCTTCTTTTGAAATCTTTCTTGCATCTTTTTCTTCAAGCGAAAAAACCGGAACTGAAATAGATTTTCCTAACTGTTTCAATTGTTCAATAGCAGCAGGTCTGTAAATATCCGCCGCAACAAGAAGCGGTTTTCTATTTAGCTGTTTCATTTTACCGGCAAGTTTACCAGAAAAAGTTGTTTTACCGGAACCTTGTAACCCAACGATCAAAATAATTGTTGGACCGGTAGGATTAATTTCTAATTCGCTATTCTTTGCTCCAAGTAAAAGAGTTAATTCATCATAAATAATTTTGGTGATTAACTGACCCGGAGTAATTGAAACAAGGACTTCTTGTCCCAAAGCTTTTACAGAAACTTTTTCAATAAACTCTTTAGCAACTTTGTAATTAACGTCAGCATCTAAAAGAACACGGCGAATTTCGCGCAAAGTTTCGGAAATATTCTTCTCCGTAATTTTTCCTTGCCCGCGAACTTTTTTTAAGGCAAGTTCTAATTTTGCACTAAGGTCTTCAAGCATAATGGTTAAGCAGACTTCGAGGCGTTCGCACCGGAAACAACTTCAAGAATTTCTTTTGTAATTGCTGCCTGACGCGCTTTGTTATAGGTGATTTTTAACGACCTTATTAAATCTTTTGCATTGGTAGAGGCGTTGTCCATCGCGGTCATTCTTGCCCCGAATTCAGATGCGTTTGATTCCAACAAGATTCTCCACATCTGGCTTTGCAAATGTTTTGGAAGCAAAGAATCAATAATTTCTTTTTGCCCCGGTTCAAAAATATAATCGGTTGATGACTGTTTTACTTTTTCTCCATTATCAAATGATATTGGTAAATACTGTTCACGAACAATTTCCTGACGAACTACAGATTTAAATTCGTTATAGACAACTACAACTTTGTCGAAGTCACCTTTCAAATATCCGGAGATCATTTCACTTGAAATTGACAACGCATCTGTAAATTTCAAATGCCCGAATACTCCAATTGCATTGCCGGTAATTGAGTAATCTCTTTTTCTAAAAAAGTCAAAACCTTTTTTGCCGATACAAAACATGGAATATTCTAATTGCTGCGGAATCAATTCTTCTTCAATTAAGCGAACGGCTTCTTTAAGAATGTTAGTATTAAATGCCCCGCACAAACCTCTATCAGAAGTAAGCACAACAACAAGAACTTTTTTCGTTTGCCGGTTGAGCAACAACTCATTTGTTCCGCTTAACTCATCCGTTAAAAGATGATTAACTAAACCGGAAATTTTTCTTGCATACGGACGAGCACTAATAACATTTTCTTGAGCACGGCGTAGTTTAGCAGCCGCAACCATCTTCATTGCTTTGGTGATCTGCTCGGTGTTTTGCACACCTTTAATTCTTCGCCGTATGTCTCTAAGGGTTGCCATTAGTTAGACGCTCTTTTTAAATGTTTGTGTAAATTCAACCGTAGCTTTCTTTAATAAAGTTACCGTATCATCTTTTAATTCTTTAGTCTCTCTAATTGACTTAAATATTTCAGGATATTTTACTTCAACAAATTCAAGTAATTCTTTTTCAAATCTTTTTACATCAGCAACAGGAATCTCATCTAGATATCCATTCGTACCAACATAAATACTTACAACTTGTTTCTCAATAGGAATCGGAACGTATTGTCCTTGCTTTAACAATTCAACTAATCTTGAACCACGTGTTAAAATCTTTTTAGTCGATGCGTCCAAATCGGAACCAAATTTTGCAAATGCTTCAAGTTCTCGGTATTGAGCCAGATCAAGTTTCAAACTTCCGGCAACTTTTTTCATCGCTTTAATTTGAGCGTTACCACCAACGCGAGATACAGAAATACCTACGTTAATAGCGGGGCGAACGCCTGCATTAAACAAATTTGATTCGAGATAAATCTGTCCGTCTGTAATTGAAATTACGTTCGTGGGAATGTATGCTGAAACGTCACCCTGTTGTGTTTCAATAACCGGCAAAGCGGTTAAACTTCCGCCACCAAGGTCTTCACTTAATTTTGAAGCTCTTTCCAATAAACGTGAGTGGAGATAAAAAACGTCGCCGGGATAAGCTTCACGTCCCGGAGGTCTTCTTAACAATAATGAGAGCTCTCTGTAAGCAACCGCTTGTTTTGAAAGATCATCATAAATTACGAGAGCATGCTTTCCGTTGTCTCTAAAAAATTCTCCCAAAGTTGCGCCAGCATACGGAGCAATAAATTGAAGCGGAGCCGGATCAGATGCTGAAGCCGCAATAACAGTTGAATATTCCATTGCACCATTTTCTTGTAGTTTTGCAACCACTTGTGCAACGGTTGAATTTTTTTGTCCGATCGCAACGTATATACAAAATACAGGATTAACGCCTAAGTTTTTGGCTTCTTCTGTGTGCGTAAATTTTTGATTGATAATTGCATCAATAGCAACAGCCGTTTTACCGGTTTGGCGGTCGCCGATAATTAATTCTCTTTGTCCACGTCCAATTGGAATCATTGCATCGACTGCAGCAATACCGGTTTGGAGTGGCTCTTTAACCGGTTGACGTTGAATAACACCAAGCGCTTTTCTTTCCATCGGTAAAAATTGATCGGTGTTGATCGGACCTTTTCCGTCAAGCGGAGTACCTAAAGGAGTAATAACGCGTCCGAGCATGGCATTGCCAACAGGCATAGAAGCAACTCTTCCGGTGCGTTTAACTTGATCGCCTTCTTTTACTAATGAAGAATCACCGAATAAAACGCAGCCAACGCTGTCTTCTTCGAGGTTTAACACCATACCGAAAACGTCATTCGGAAATTCAACAAGCTCGCTTGCCATAACTTTTGATAATCCATAAACACGTGCAATACCGTCGCCAACTTGCAGCACGGTTCCGAAGTCATAAACATCAACCTCGTTTTGATATCCGGAAATCTGTTTCCGTATTATCGCTGTTATTTCATCGGGTTTTAAATCTACCATAATAATTTTCCTTTAGAATTCACCTTAGGCGAATCATTAGTTTAATGAAGGTCCGCCGAATTTTAATTGAGTTTTTAATAGCGCCAATTGATGTTGAAGCGAAGCATCATAAATTTGGTCTTTGCATTTTGCAACAAAACCGCCGATAAGTTTTTCATCAACTGCGAGCGTAAAAATGACTTTTTTGTTTAGAATTTTTTCGAATGCGGTTTTGATCGGGTCAAGTTCCTGGCTGCTTAACGGATAAGAAGTAGTTAATGCAACGGGAACAATTCCAAGAGCTTCATTTTTAAATTCAACAAAAGATAAAAGAACTTCTTCGAGTACATTTTCTCTTCCTTTGCGGATCATAAGAGAAACAAATTCGAAAAATTCGTTTGAAACTCTTTCCTTGAAGAGTGTAGTAAAAACCGCTGCTTTATCTTTTTCTTTGATAATCGGATTTTTAAAAAATCTCTTCACTTCATCGGTTTGCCCGAATACGTGAAGAACGGCATCCACATCTTTTGAAAAAGTTGGTAATGCGTTTCTTTCTTCTGCAAAATCGAGAAGACTTTTTGCATATTTTACGGCAACTTTATTTACTGCCATAGTTAGTTCTTTTGAATTTCGTCAATATATTTTTTAATCATTTCGGCATTAGCGTTCTTATCAACACTTTGCTTCAATATCTTCTCTGCAATTGAAAGAGAAAGATCAGCAACTTGATTTTTAAGATCTGCAAATGCTTCAAGTTTTTTGCGGTCAATTTCTTGCGAAGCGTTTTCAATCAATTTTTGTGATTGAGCTTTGCTTTCCTCAAGTAATTGTGTTTTAAGTTTTTCAGCGTAAACACGGCTCTGCTCAACAATTTTTTTAGCTTCATCTTCAGCAAGAAGAAGTTGCTTTTTATTGTCTTCGATCATCTGCTTCGCTTCTTCGTTAGCTTTTTCAGCCATCAGAAGCGAGTCTTTTATTTTTTGTTCTCTTTCGTCCAACGCTGCAAGGATTGGTTTCCAAGCAAACTTTTTCAGAATGAAAAGCAAAATTAAAAACGTTAAGACAGTCCAGAATGCTAAACCGGGATTAACGGAAAGCAAACCGCCGCTTCCGCCTTCTTCGCTTGAGGCAAACAATGCCGAAAGGGCAAGTATTGAAAAACCAAACATAATTAAACCTTTAACTTTATACTTAAAGAAACGATCCCGTCCCGATAACTATCAGGAATCGAGTTCGGTTATTATTTACCAGCAAGAATAAAGCAAATAACGAGTGCGAATAAAGAAATACCTTCGATAAGCGCAGCAGCGATAATCATGGATGTTCTAATGTTTCCGGCAGCTTCAGGTTGTCTTCCGCTTGCGTCCATTGCTGATGCGGCTAATTTACCGATTCCGAGCGCACCGCCGATAATGGTCATTCCGGCTCCGATACCTGCTGCTAAAAGTGCTATACTACCTGTCATTGTGTTTCTCCTTTAGTTAAATAAATTATTTAATGATCTTGATGATAAGCCATGCCGATGAATAACGAAGAAAGCATGGTGAAAATAAATGCTTGAAGTAATGCTACCAAAATTTCAAGCATGTAAATAAAGAGCGCCATTCCAATAGAAACCGGCGCAACTAAATACGAATGTAAAACGAAAATCAGACTGATCAACGCATAAATAACAATGTGCCCGGCAGTCATATTCGCAAAAAGACGAATCGCCAAGGCGAATGGTTTTGTAAATAATCCGAGTATTTCTACCACAAGCATGATGGGCAACAAAAAGACCGGAACGCCGTGAGGAATTAATCCCTTAAAATATCCGAACGCTCCGTTTTTACTAATTCCGGCTATTTGAATCATAAAGAAAGAAAAGATTGCCAAAACTGAAGTTACCGTAATGTTGCTTGTAACGGTTGCGGAGTATGGGAGAAGACCAAGGAAATTGCTGAGCAGAATAAAGAAAAACGCCGTTAATAAGTATGGTAAGAATTTTTCATATCCTTTACCGATGGTTGGTTTTGCAATTTCATCGCGGACAAATTCGATCAATATTTCAAATAAAGTTCCGGCGCCTTTTGGAACAAGAGATTTTTTGTACGATCTCGAAACCCGAATCATTAAAAAGACCAATAGAGCGGCGGAGATCCATAAGAATAAAACATGTTTGGTTACTGATAAATCGAGACCAAAAAGATGAATTTGTGGTAAACTAATGGTGCCAAACGGAGTGAAATCCAACTTGTCGCTATCCATAATATGATGCATGATCCAATCGCTTCCGGAGGCTCCGTGAGCAGTTGAATCTTGTTTCAAAGTATCGACAATCGCCGTTGTATGCTGTTCGCTCATGTTTTTTTATCGGTAATTAGAGTCTTTTGTCTCACCAAAATGAAAATTTCAGCCGTGAGAAAGTAAAAGTAAAATAAAAAGATGTCAAATATAAAATATTTTTGGTTAATCTTCAAGAAATGGAGAAAGAGAAAAACCATTCCTAATATATAAGCCATCCGAATAAGCATTCCTCCTAAAACAACCAAGAGGAAAACTTGTTCATTTTTTTGCAGTGACCACAATATTGCCGAGAATCCTATTGCAAAATTAGGAAGAACTATTATTTGCGCCAATAGTAAAGGAAGAAAAAATTCAAAATTTAAGAATTTAAATAAATAGGCTAATAGTGCTGTAAAAAGGATAAAAAGATCAATTGCTATCGATAGAAAAAACCATTTATTTTTCTTTAGCATCCTGTTTCTTACCTAATTCAATTACTGTTTTTATAAGATTGTACGTTCCCGCAAAGCCTCCGAAAAGCCCCAAAATAACTGTAAGCCAAGGCGATGAATTAAGTTTACCATCTAACCAGGAACCGGCTAATATCAATAATACAATAGTTGCTGCAAACTGAAATCCCAAACCAAGATAAGGTCCGGCATCTTTAAATGATTTTTCAACTCCATTTAAACCAGGCTCAACTATTTTTTTCATTTTTTTCCATCGAACTTTTGCCATCGAAGTGAGCGCCCTCTTCAACAACAAGAATATTGGCGAACAGATCTCCGATGAGAAGAGAGTTTTTTTCGAGAATTACTTTTCCGGAGGCATGAACCGATCCGAATATTTTGCCGCCGATAGTGATGTTTGCCGCCGTTACTTCTCCGTGTATTTCCGCTCCGGTTCCAAGAACCACATTTGCGCCGGCAGTAACATCGCCTTTGATAATGCCATCGACTCTCAAACTCCCTTCTGTTGAAAAACTTCCGGTAATAACAGCTTTTAGATTAATAATGCTTAAATTTTCTAAACTCGTATCGCTTGAAACAAACTTCATTTTTTCTCCTAAAAATTTGTAAATATTTTTTCCGGATCAACAGAAAGTCCATTTTTCCATATCTCAAAATGGAGGTGCGGACCGCTAGTAAGTTTTCCTGTGTTACCAGAAAGCGCAATCACTTCACCCTGTGTTACAAAATCGCGGGTATTTTTTAACAATTGATTGCAATGCTTATACACTGTAATATACTCATCCGAATGAGCAATGATAATCATGTAACCGTCGTTCACGGTAAAGTCCGCAAAAACAATATATCCATTTGCCGAAGCATAAACCGGAGTTCCAATTTTAAGAGAAAAATCAGTTCCGAAATGTCCTTTCTTTGCTGAAAATTCTCTACTCACAAATCCATTAACCGGTTTGCGAAAAATCAAAGATTGAGAAGTCTGTTCAAAAAACAGATCAGAAAACACCGCCCAAATACTTCCCCCGATTTTCTTTCCATCGTTCGCAGGTTTTGAGATTAGAGAAGAATCACCAAGATAAATGGCATTCTTTAAATTTTGATTTGTCCTTTTCAACTTCTCAATTTCAATTACCAGCATATTTATTTTTTCATTCAAAGGTTGAAATTCACCATAACCTTTCACTCTTACAATATCGCTTTCTTGCAGCAACAGATACTTTGCCGGTGTAAAAGTATAGATGAGTGAAATGATTAAAAATAGTGCAACAGTATAGGAGAGAATTACAAACAGCAATAGTTGTCCTGTCACCGTTTTATTCTTGACTATAGACTGATTAGAATTAGGAAGTACGACTACTGAAAATCCATATTTTATTAACAGCGATTTTAATCTTTGCATAAGTTTCTTCTAACACTTAATTACAATAATGTATCAATTTTTTCTAATACCAATTCGGGAAGCAGCTTTTGTCCACAATCAAAATGTGAAAGCGGACATACTTCATAACCATGGATTCCACACGGCTTGCACTGTAAATCAGTAAAACTAATTGTTCCACTTTTCGAATTATATGGAGCGAAACCAAAATCCGGAACCGTTGAACAATAAATTGTTAATACCGGAATATCAGCTGCCATCCCAAAATGTGTTGGTGCGCTGTCGTTAGTTATTAACAAATTGCATTTAGACAGAAGATAAATCGTTTCCGAAAGAGAGTTTTTTCCTGCAATGTTTATAGAATTTTCGCCAACCGCTTTGCAGATTTCTTCATTCAATTTATATTCTAAATCAGAACCAATAAGCAAAATTAGATAATTTTTGTTTATAAGCGCACGAGTTATTGAAATAAAATGCTCCACCGGGTATCGTTTTGTTTCCCAAACACTTCCCGGTGCAATAGCTATAATATTTTTATCCTTTGCGATTGTTGATATGAAAATGTCAATCTTCTTTTTTGTATCATCAGAGAATTGCATCTTCGGTAAATATGATGAATATTTTTCTGCAGTACTAGATGAAACCAGTGAAATATTTCTTGCCACTTCATGCAACTCATAAGGATAATCAACGAGATGTTTGTAAACGATAGGGAAACTTGAAATATTAAATCCTACTGATTCTTTTATTCCCGAAAATAAAACGAGAAGAGAAGTTCGTAACGAACGATGAGGTGCAACAATATAAGAATAGCCTTTGTCCCCCAACATTCGCGCAAAAGAAATGAGAGATTTAAATCCTTTGTGAGTATTTCTTTTATCGTAGACTATTACCTCGTTTACAAATGGAGATGCTTGAAATATTTCTGAAGTGTTCGGAATGGTTACGATATCAATTATTGCATCAAGATTGTTTTGGGCAAGCACTTCAAGCATTGGTAATGTTAAAACAACATCACCAATAAAAGCCGTCTGCACAACAACTATTTTTTTTTGATTTAGAATTTCCATCTGTCATGCATCCACAACCATTGTTCCGGCGCGGTTTTTATCGCTTCCTCTAAAATCTTTGTATGCCGTTGACTGATCTTAAGAATTTTTTCTTCTTCATTTGTTGGAAGATCAGCAACGGATACTTCTACAAATTTTATTGTATACTTTAGGTCTGGTTCTCTTTTCATCAAAGCAAAAATAATTGGAGCCCCGGTCTTGACCGCTAATGAAGCGGGTCCACTGAAGCAAGTTGACTGCCTCCCGAAAAAATTAACACGTTGGCTTTCCTTCGGCGCCCGCTGATCTGCGGCTAACAATACAATATGTTTATCTAACAATTCTTTGTAAAAATTTCTAACCGATATTCCAAGAGTGATCATTCTGTTTCCCCATTTTGATCTATACTTAACCATCCAATCGCTCACTAAAGTATTTCTCTGTTCCTTCATAATTACCCCGAATGGGAAACCGATTTTATGCGAGATGGCAAGTGTGGCATATTCCCAATTTGCCGAATGTGAAATGAGAAGAATAACTCCTCCATTTTCTGCGTACCTTTTTTCCAGCAGTTCTAAATTATCCCAATTAAAATATTTTCCAATATCCTTTTCACTTAAAATCGGCATGCACAGAATTTCAATTAACGTAATAGCAAGACTTTTATAACATTCAAATGTAGTGCTGTCTATTTTAGTTTGATCAAATTGCGGGAAGGCTAAGGATAAGTTTTTTTTAACTACATTTTTACGAATTGGAATAAAATAATAAAAAAGCAAAGCGAGTGGATAGGCAAAACTTCTTGAAAGTTTAAGTCCGAGCAAACAAAATAATCTGCTGAACAATAGAAACAGAAAATATTCTAACTGGTTTTTCAAATTGTGAGGTTATGTTTTATACTAATGGTTTTGAAAATATATAACGTAAATATAATCTCAAAACAATTTTATAGCAAAATTATCATCAACTATCTTGGATTGATTTCCAAACTTTGCGAGAAATGTGATTATCAAATTTTTCTTCAATTGAGTAATGTTTAAAATAAGAAAGGCTGGCAAAACCAGCCTTTCTTTATAAAATAACTAACTGTTAAAAACCGAGTGACAATGCAAATATATGATTTCCGTTAAAATACTTTGCATAGCGATATGCGTAATCAACTGTTAGAGCCACGCCTTGGAGGTCATAGTGGATACCCGCACCGGCAGTTACGCCATAGAGATAGTTTTCACTTGATACCTGGGGCGCACCTTGATAACCAAATCTAGCAAAAAACATTTTATTGTAACCATATTCCGCACCAAGTTTATATTCATCTCCCGAATAATTATTGGTCTGGTAGGCTCCGGAGAATTGCAGCGCATTGATTTCGCCAACATTCATCTTATAGCCAAGTCCCATCTCAAAAGAAGATGGCAAATCAAATGGGGCTGATTCGATCTTATAATACTGTGGTGGACGGTTTTGGCCCTGAGCATCCGCTAAAACAAGAAGGCCTGAACCACCATACTGCATCTGAGGTCCAACGTTTTTCATCACGATTCCCATACTTAAACCATCGATATCACCCATGGTTTCATAAATTACACCGGCATTGAAAGCAATACCCGATGTACTTACATCGCCAAGAGTCTCCATGATTACATTTGCCGTTAAACCAACAGAAATTCTATCAGTTAATTGACGTGAATATGAAAGACCTGCGGTTAGCATTTGAGGAGAGAATGTAGCACCGGTTCCATCCGGAGTTTCCTCAGTTGTAATAGGGATGTTTCCAATGGACAGAGATTTGAGTCCCAAGGAAATCACTCCTAGACCTTCAAAATTTGCCGAGATTGCTCCATACTCAACTCCAATATCTGCAATATAAGACATATGTGAGAACATTACATCTGTAGAACTGCTCATTCTAGCAGCTCCGGCAGGATTCCAGAATATTGATTCTACACCGTAAGATGTAGCGATATTCGATTCACCCATAGCAATACCACGAGGACCTACTGGAATTAAGAGCTGGGTGGCTCCACCAGTACCTGTTCTGTTTCCACCACCGGCATATACATCAAGTGTAAACTGGAAGGCAAAAACAATTATTAATAACCTAATTAAACTTTTCATTTTTACTCCTATACTTTTAATCTTTGTTTCATTTAGAATCTGTCAAGAATTTGTTTTTCTTGAATCACAGCTACTTTAAGAATCTTAGTTTTACCAAGTTCAGGAAGATCTATGTACACAATGTACAATCCACTTGCAACCGGCAAACCGGCTTCGTTAGCAAGATCCCATCGCTGGAATTGACCAGTAGTGACTTTTTCAATCGTCTTTACATTAACACCGGCAAGGTTAAAGATTCTTATTGTTGCTTTTGTAGGAAGATGACTAAATGTAACAAATCGGTTATACTTGTTCAACTCTTCCGAGTTTACTCCATAGTATGGATTTGGGAATACGTTAATTTTATCTACTTGACTTTCAGCAAGCGATTTCGAGAAAGATGATCCTTTAGTGCTGAATGTATATTTATCTCCACCAATGACGAATGGATTGTCATAATACACACTTAATATATCACCAACATGATAATTTGTGCCGTATAGAACAAGCACCCATGTAGCTTTACTTCTTCTTGTATCAGTTGATATCAATGCTGTCGTTGAATCATAATCTGAATTAACAATTACAGCATAATTTCTATTCTTTGGATACCATGAAAAGAAAGGACTAGCTGTTGCTGCTTGCGTTCGATCTCTGAACATTAAATTTACTTGCTTCTTGGTGTCCTTGTTCCATACTTCAAAAGGTATCCTGACCAAGAAAGGTACAGCTGAACCCGGATTCGGATTTAGTGGATGATTTTTTAGAGAATTAGCATCTAATCCGGAAAAGATCGTAGCCATAGACCCTGTACCATCTTTTATTTTAATAATGGTTTGAGTTCCGACTACAACTGTATCCCAAACGCCAGTAAATCTTAATTCATAATCCTGTTGAAGTTCAGATAAAAGTTGTGTACCGAATTGAAAAGCTTCAAATGCCTGGCTTGTTGCAGTACCATAAATTGTATAATTAGTAAGAACAATTTTTGTACTAGAGGCACTAGAGCCAAAACTCAACGTAGATTTGCTTCCTTCGTTAAGTGAAGTTTTGTCCGCATTAAATTCTATAGGAGCATCATAACCACCGTGTAAACCAATCTGGTAACCATCTACTACAGGATTTGCAGAAGTAGTAGATTTAGCTGAAACGTCATCTCTGGTTGGGAAAAGATTAATAGTTGTAAAACCAGTTGGATCTGCTTTATCGACTACAATTCCCTGGTTCTCAAGTTTTACTGCACCGGAAGTCACATCTTTGAGATTCCAGTATAGTGCAGTTCTTGTAAATCCAATTTTCGTAATGATACTTGCACCAGAAGCATCAACTGGTCCACCACCATATCCATCATCATAGATGACCCAGTCAATTGTAGCTGGAAGAGTTAGTGAACTGACAACAACTACAAATTCTTCTTTACCTGCAAAGGGTCCATCCTTAGTATAAGGATGGCTTGTATCGCCCAGTATTACAGTATTTCCATTAACAACAGGTGTAATTGAACCGTTACCAGCCTCAAATGCAGGGGCGCTCAGTATTGTTGTCCCAAGTGGTAAATTTAATGAAATACCATCTGCCCAATCACCATCCGCAGATTCCAATTTAACTAAAAAGTGAAGTTCAACTTCACCCGAAGGACCCCAACCACCTGACACATCAATTGATGAACCTGTTAAAGTGTCGGGATGATTAATGCTGAATTTTCTAGTTAATTTACTTCCAGGTATCCAATCGCCTTCTTTAGTTTTAATTTCCTTACGGTCGGTAAAAAAAACTTCATAATCGTGACCAAGCGTAGCAGCCGGATCAACAACACTTACCGATGGGCTACCATCAGCAGTACCAGTGTGTTTTATCTCTAAGGATTCGTTAGCAGCTTCGCCAAAAGTTACTCCAGGGTCAGGAAGTTGTGGAACAATTGTCAATACACTAATCGGGTTTTCCAGATTATTGGGAACGGCTAAAGGGTCTGGATTGTAACTATAAGAAGTAACTGCAAAATAATATTTTACACCATTTACCAATGGAACTCCACCTCTTACAAGGTCATTTGTAATCGAAATAAATCTTTTTACTCCATTGTCATTCCCAAACTGAACCGGAAGAGTAACAACCGAACCTGTTTTTGAATCAAAAACTTTATCGTTAATCTTACTAATTCCATCAACCATGTCATAAGTAGCTACTCTAAATCCTTCACTAACTGCGGAAAAAGCAGTAGGTAACTGATAAACGTTATACCCCTGGAATTTATATCCTTTGGAATTAGAGTTTTCAGTAGCTAAAAATTTGGCTTCGTCTTTTGACCAGTCAAGAACAATTTCTTTGTCCAAGGTTGTAATAGTAACAACAGGAGTCGGAGGGGCAGTAGGAAGATCGAAAAAGTTATCATAAGCTACTTGCGCTTGCTGATCATAAAATTTCAGTAATTCAATTGCTGAAAGTCTATCGACGCCAGGTATAGCGCCTGCAACGATTTCAGCTACTACAACTTCTTGCGTATCACCAGGGGCCATAATAAATGGACCTGAAGCGCTTCCTTGTCTTCTATCACCAGCAGGCAACTGCCTACCGTCTAACCAACCTGTTCGTTTTACCGGGTCACCGCTAAGAGCATAAGTAGTTGGTAAACCGGTTACAAGGTCAGTGAAAGTTGTACCTGAGATACCAAATTTACCCTGGAAAAAATTATAAAATTGACGAAAACCGTCAGCAGTGCCTGTCGTTCCTTGCGGAGGATCACCAATATTAGGATCACCATTTGCAAAATAATAAGCGGCGGTCATAGGTAAATTGATTTTGCCGGGACCTACTTTTTGGTTGTTGAAAATAGCATAATCGGAAGCATCATCAATACCGTTTTTGTTTATATCTTCTCCGGCTACACCATTAACAACCGGGCCCTGGAAAAAGTCAAATCCAACTGCCGGTGGGGGCAAGGGGCTATAAGTATTGTCATTCGCAGCTGCATTATAACAATATTGTAAACTTAAAACCGTATCAACTCCAACAAAATCGTCACCCGCGTCTCCAAGGTCAACATCTGACCACATTGAAACGTACATATCATTAAATGTTATTGGAGTAGCAGTACGATTAGTTGTGTTTATCAGTTTATATTTCCTGAAATACATATTTCCAAGTGCACCAGCTCGATTATAAGCCCAGATTGTAACCTGGCATTCAATTCCTAATGGATTTGAATTATAAAGATTTGTTGTCGTCGTCGAATTTAAGTCATTAGTAATATACCAAAGTGTCTGGTCAGCTCCGGGAAAGCCGGGAATGTCTTTATCCGCCTGGTAAACACCATCGCCATTTGTATCCTTGAAAGGTGCACCCATGTCAGCCGGCCATTGCGTCCAATCTGTTTCATACGCCGTCCTTAAATCTGATGCACTAATTCCTTCATTCTTTGCGTCCGACGTCAAATCCACTGTTGGACCACCTGGATAAACATCCATGCGAACTCTGTAAATTCTGTATTTATCCAAAGTTGCAACATCAGCTGTTCCATCAGCAAGAACTCGGCCGGGAACAAGTCCGGTTCTATATGCAGTGCCACCAACCCTTGGATCAAGAAAACCGCTTACTTTAGCGCCCCAAAGTAATCCAGAGGTAAAGACTGCTGTTCTTCCGCTTCCTTTAGGATAAACAAATCCGGAATTACCGGAAGAAGCAATATCAGAGATACCATTGTTATAAAAAAAACTCGAAATATTATTTATATCAAGATAAGTTGATGCCGTTTGTGCATCAGTTTTATTCAGCTTAGTGCCGCTGTCTTTCTTATTTCCTTCAGCTTGAAGTTGACTTGTTGTTAAGATCAAAATACTCATCAGAAAGACAAGTAAGTATTTAATTGTTTTAGAACTCATATTTTTAAACTCCTATTTTTAATATTTGCTGTCAAATTATTAGTACTCTAAGCGAATGCCAAATCTAACTTGACGCGGCGGACCATAAATATAGTTACCTGTCGCTCCTTGATATCCTTGAGCATAATCAATATTGATAGCTTTGTACATTGCTTCATAGTCCGCTCTTTGATCTGGATGTAAGGAACCACCGAGAGTAGGATCACTTAAGTAACCATCATCTGTTGCTGAACCGGTTCTTAAGAATACATTTTTAACATTCTTTGTATCCAATACATTGATCACAAACAAGTAAACATTCATGCTAAGTTTGTCCATGATAGAGAAAGACTTATCAATTCTTAAATCTAATTGATACGTAAAAGGCGTAGTTGAAGAGTTTAAAGCTTCAATTGGAGATCTAAATCTGGCATCGCCTTCAAGCGAACCGGTAGTATTTCCTTTACCTTTACCTAATGTATAAGGATGTCCGCTATCAAAAGTTAACAACAAAGAGAATCCCAATTGACGAAGGATAGATGATTCTTCATTTTTGGCGAATCTATAATCAATATTTAGATTTCCCGTAATTGCTTTATTGAAATCAAGCGGTTCTACGGTAGCCGGTTTGTAAACAGTAACACCATCAAGAGGAGCGCCAACGATACCGGCATGAGAGTTTGCATTAGAGCCGGTTCCAAGTGCATTCTGGAATGAGACAGAGCCATTAACCTGGAGTCTTTCAATTCTTCTCATCGTAAGAGAAAGTTCAATACCTTTTGTGGTAGCAAAGTCACCATTTTTCAAAACATTATAAGCCTGATATTGTGAACCGGTTGCAGTAGGTTGGAGATCAAATTCTACCTGTCCCTGAACATCTTTATAATATCCGGTAATATCAAATGAGATGAAGTCTGATAATTGTTGCGTAAAACCGACTTCATATTGAGTTGTCCGGGTTGGTCTTACATCCCAGCCTGTAGGGGCTCCGATAAAGAGTCCGCCTCTTAAATTACTTCCAATTCCATACATACCGCTATATAAATCTCTTAATCGAGATTGTTGTACGAATTTACCAAATTGAGTATGGAATACAGTTTGTTCAGTTACCGGAAACGAAAAACCGAGTCTAGGGCTTAATGAACTAAATGCGGATGTTTTCTTTAATCCTTTAGGATCAATTACTCCTGAACTGAAATCAATTGCAGTTTCAGGACGAGATGGGTCTATTAGAGCAATATTATCAACATCAATATAGTCATATCTTAACCCTACGTTCAGGATAAGATTTTTATATTCGATCTTATCTTGAAAATAAACTCCGGCAAATACCGGTCTCTTTGGCGCCAATAGTCCAATATCATCCACCGCTGCACCAGAGTTAAAAGTAGAGCTTATTTCATTACCTTCTAAATCATATCCATAACCATTTGTTAAAGTTTGCATAACAACATTGTAAGGATCCGGCGTTGCATTTTGATTATTATTATATATTGTTTGAGCATAAGCTCTAGCAGCTACTGTATAACTTCTAATGGTATACATAGAAAATTCGCCACCAACCTTTATAGAATGTATTTTGTTCAATTCTGTGGAAAAGGCTGCTGAAAAATTCAGTTCTTCTCTTTTTGTTTTAGTATAGTCTGTAATTACATCATTCGGAGCTGCAAAACTGAATCCAAGAATATCATAAGGTGTTGGTCTTCTGTATTGTCCAACTCTTCCAGCTTCAATATCTTCAGCTGTTCTTGCCCAAACAGCACCAACTTTTGCATTTGCAGCGCTATCGCCGTAAACTTGCCAGTTATTGCCTAATAACGGATCCATACTTTCAGAACTATTTCTTGTATAACCACCACTTAGTTCATAATAAGTAGTAGGATTTAGAATATGAGTAATCTTACCTGAGAAAGCTGCATTCGATAGATCTGTGACGCCAATTCTTCCGGTGTTCAATAAGGAACTGACATATCCCGAATTGATCAATCCTATGCCGCCGTTACCTTGTTCAGATGTGGTATATGATCCAGTGGCTCTGAAAATAAAAGGATTGTAATCGAAAGTTAAAGTACCAGTTCCGGTATATCCTTGATATTGAGCACGGTAAGTTGGACCGGCTGGATAATTAAGATCGATTGAATTATGGGATGGGGTAGTTGAATTTGGATCCGTAATAACGCCAAGGTCGATACCGGGATACGGTAATGGATTACGATCCAATTGCCAATTTGAATTGAATAATGCAAAAACTTTCACATGCTCAAAGATAGGACCACTTATTGTACCTGTAAATTCATTATAACCATAAGTGTATGCGCCTAAACTTTTCTTGCCATTAAATCTATTACTCTTGCTTTTAAAACTTAAATTATCAGAAACATAATCCGTACTTATTTTTAGGTCTGATGTACCAGATTTTAATTGTGTACGGATGATGCCTGCGTTAGCCCCGCCAAATTCAGCGGTATAACCACCGGCTTGTACTTGGACTTCCTCAATAGCATCCTGAATAATGGTAACATCACGACCACCATAAACAGGATTGGTAACGTTAGTACCTTCAAGATAGTAACCCACTTCATCAACACGTCCGCCTCTTACGAACACAGAACCGTTATCAAGCACAACTCCGGGAGTAAGACTAATAATATTATTTAATCCTCTAACCGGTAATGCGTCGATAATTTCACTGGTAGTAGCTCTAATGGCGTTTGTGTTACTTTTATTGATTAAAAGTCTTTCAGAAACGACAACAACTTCACTAACTGAAATTCCTTCGGCGTTAAGCTTAAAATTCAAGTCAGTTGTTAAGTCAACATTTACACGCACATTAGAAATTGTAGTTGGTTGGTAACCGATATATGAAGCTTTAACGGTATAAATTCCGGCCGTTAAATTTGAAACCGAATAATCACCGTTTATATCTGTTATAGCCCCAAAAGATGTACCAACAACAACAACATTTGCACCAATTAATGGTTCCCCGTTACCTTGATCCATGACTTTACCTTTTATCTTTCCTGTCGTTCCAGCAAAGACTAGCATTGGAAGTAGTAGAAAAGAAATTAGAACAGTAACCCATCGTTTCATATAATTACTCCTTACTTTAATAATAGAAGATGGTAATGAAATATTGAACTATAAAACTTCGGAACACAATTAAATAGAGAGAACAAAAGCCAGTTCTATTGGCTAACATAGTTAAAAGATAATTAAAACAGAAATAAAGAATTCTTTACCAGAACATTTTAATTCTATACAACAGAAATACTAATTATTTCTTAGAATGTCAAGTTTTTTTAATCAACAGTATTTAATAAAAATAAAATATTGTTTCGTAAAAAATTGTTTGTGATTAAAATGATTTCTAACTTCCTATCAATTAGTTACAATCCTGCGTTGCCAAGTATCATCACGCAATTCGCCACGCATAGTGGAATTGATCAACTGATAATCTGAAAAACCAGTCAAGTCACCAAATACAAAGATTACTCCACCTTCCAAATTATGATATTGCCATATTTCGTAAGGCTTGGAATCTAATTGATTTGGATACCTTTCTATTTCACTTGGTTCCCCATAAATTAAAAAAACGCGCCCCCTATCTGTTTTCCAGCCTTCTTTTTTCATTGCAGAAAATTTTTGATTTGCCTGTTCTACTCTTACAAAATAATTTATGAATGTTTCATTTTCAGGAGTTTCAGGGGTTTCGTCTTTTTCTTTCCAAAATTTATAAAGGAATTCTCTTTTCCCTTCAATCGAATTAACTTTTTTATATTGCTCTATCTGATTTCTACCGGCAAGATATTTAGATTTGGCAAATAGAATGTCACATTCTTCATTTGAAAAAATGGCAAATTGGCTTGCCATAAAATCAGAGTTACCCATTTGTTTAAATGCAGTATCTGCTATAGCAGGATTGAACACAAAAAATTTTTTCGATGAATAGGCTTTTTTACTTGCTGTTGAATCAGTTGCTACCAAAACCAGTGTATAAGCTCCGGTTGGCATCTTAGAAATATTTATAGTATTTACTTCAACTCGTGATTCAGATTTATTAGTAAAACTTTTCTTTTTAGAAAACACGACGCTACCGCCTGCATTATAAACGAACGAGTGTAAATCAACATTACCTTTAGATGTTAACAAATTATATAACTCAGTATAATAATAAACTATAGGAAGACTTTCTCCAAAAAGAAGATTAGGGGCGGGAATTACTTCCATCGTGTTTTTATAAAAAACAGATTCTTTATTTCCGCTGTCCTGAATTATTCTTGAAGCGATCTGAATATCGCTGATAAATATTTTATCATTTGCGATTGGGAGAAGGTTTACTTTTTCACTAAACGAAGTTTTATTCTCTTGATGATAACTATCAGAAGCAGAAATTGATAATAAATACTTCCCGGCTGGAAGTGCAAAACCAACAACTCCTATAAGATTTATATTATTCAAAAGTTCAAGCGAGTCTCGAACTTCGTTTTTAATTTTCCATTCTTTTTGCTCAATTGTTTTTCCTGTCGCACTATCAGCAAATGTCAAGCTGACTAGTGCTTCTACAACAAATAACGAATCGATCTTTTGAGGAAGTAAACTTGATTGCTGAACAGAATAATAAATTTCTAAGTATTTAGAATCTGCATTATTCCGGAACGAAGCATAATCAAATTCAAAATTTATTTTTTTTTGTGCAAAAAACGGAAGGGTGAAAACGACAAACAGAAAAAAAAGTTTTTTCATAATATATCAAGTGAAAAAAGGGCTGGTTAGAACCAGCCCTGGAAATTGTTAATTAATTAAAAATTGAACTTAACACCAATCAAATGATTAGATTCTGAAAATTTAGCGGCTCGATAGGCATAATCAACAACCATCTCAATTCCGATATTAACCTTAACACCAATACCGGCAGTAACACCAAAAAATTGTTGATACTCATTATCTTTAACCTCACCCATGTACGCGTAACCACCTCGAACAGCAAACATATCATCATACACAAATTCACCACCGAATTTATATTCGTCGTTAGCAAAGTTGTTATTCTGAAAAGTTGAAGCTACCAGCATCTTGTATTGATCATTAATACTATACGCATAAGACAAACCGAGCTCTAATTGAGATGGTAACTCAAAAGAGGCTGCATCAAGCATATAATTGTTTTGACCTCGTTTCGCTTCAATTTCGGAAGCGATTCGAATTAAATCCGGACCATCATATTTCATCTGTGGACCAAGATTCTTTAAAGTAATACCTAAACTAAACCCCTCTAAGCCTGCCAAACCTTGGTATTGAATTCCAGCATCTAGTGCAAATCCCGTTGCGCTGGTTCTAACTATTTTTTCAGATACTAATTTAAGATTGAATCCGACTCGAATTCTGTCAGTAAGTGAATTAGCATAGGTTATACCCAGAGTAACATAAGAAGGTGAATATGTGGAGCCCGTCCCATAAGGATTTTCAACAGTAGTTATGGGAATATCACCAAAGTTCAATGTTCTTAAGCTAAAAGCAAGAGAACCGAGTTCAGTAAAATTAACACCAATTGCGGCATAAGACATTGATATATCCGCAATGTAGTTAAGATGAGAGAACATCGCTTCGGTACCTGTTTTTGAACTTCCAAAACCAGCGGGATTATAGAATACAGCATCCAAGCCGGTAATACTAGAGATATTTGCTCCATTTAAAGCCAGACCGGATGCACTTGACGGAACTAATAATTCCTGAGCACCTGCTGTACCGTTCCTTTTACCGCCACCTGCAAAAGCTTCTGAAAACAGAAGTGTTCCGAAGAGCAGTACTGTTAAAAAATAAGTGATTTTTTTATTCATTTTAATTTTTCTCCTATATTAAATTTAAGTTGAAAGGGAACCAAAGAGGTTCCCCTCTTGCCTTAAATTCGATCCAAGTATTGTGTTTCCTGAATAATGGCAATTTTGAGAACTTTTGTACCGGCACCCGGAACTTCAATGTAAGCTATATACATTCCGCTTGCCACAGGCAATTGATCCATATTTTTCAAATCCCAATCTAAAAATTGAGAATCACCAGTCTTTTCATATCGTTTAACCAAAACACCTGAAAGCGAAACAATTGTAATTGTTGCTTGTTTAGGTAACCCTATGAAGCGGACAAATCTATTGTATTTACTTTCCTCTAAAGCATGAGATCCAAAGTATGGATTAGGAAAAACACTTATTTTTTCAATATTATTTTTAGCAGCAGCAATGTTATTAGTATTTGCAGCAGGGGCAGTTACTGTAAATTCATCTCCAACAAGAATAGGTTTATATCCGGAGATTTTAACAACTGTACCTGCTTCAGGTAAATCTCCGCTAAAAGATATTCCCCCAATTTTATGATCAATAATTTTTGAAGCAACCGCTTCTTTAGCAGGAAGATTTGCATAATCAAGAGTAGAGGATTGGAAAGCGTACACTTGTTCCCATTCACCACTTGCCAGTTGAGTCCACTTACGATCCGGAATTGCTTTGGTTGAATCTTGTAACCCAGCGTTTTTATCCATGATTTTTAGAAAAAGTCTTTTTGCATCTGCAGGATTATCATATCTGCCTAAAGACCAAACTTCGAAAGGTAATTTATTGGTTTGGCATAGAGAATCTGTTTTTGTCAAGAGACTCTTTTCGCTTAAACCTCCAGTTAATCCAGACAGAAAATATGCGCTCGAATCCGTGAAACGTATCTCATAATTCTCATAGCCCATGCTTTCTTCGTTTTGCAATGATTGCCAATTCAAACGGGCTAATGAGCTACGTGGATAAATCGTCCACTTCTTTGTTGAATTTGTTTTACCGTTAAAAACATCAACGGGAGTGGCTAATACTTTTCCTCCCGGACCTTTTGTCTCCATCACACTTTTAACTCTGTATTTCATGCTCTTAGCAGCTATGATACTATCTAAACCAGTATTTCTCACAACAATAGAAAATCCATCAGTCACTAGTTTATTAGTAATACTGTCTTTTCCTAATTCATAGCTGTGATTTAACAAAGTATCAACTGGAGTTTTTGAAGTATTTATTAAGTTATAAACAAGGGTCACTAAAGAATCTTTAGAGTTATCAAAATTTCTTATAACAACTGAATCAGAATCAAAAGTAACTTGATAAGAACTTCCATTCAATCCAAGAGGATTTACAACAAATAAATTAATATCTGCATCTGTTGAACCAACAGTTTGTTTCGCTTGGATGAAATCTCCATTTGCATAATCGAATGTTACATCGATAGGCTGAGCAGCCGGACGAACTTCAAATATTTGTGGAGGGTTTTCAAGATATTTTGGGTCACTTTCAGGAGAATACCCAAAAGCAGTAACTGCGAAATAATAAGGGCTGCCGTTAACTAGGTTAATATTTTTGATTTTATCCATTCCTGTAGTGAAATACCTTTTGAGACCACCATCTGGAAGATCAAAAACAGTTTGTTCTACTTTTACACCATTGATTTCCATTGACTGAGTTATTTTGGTAATACTATCTTTTAAATCAACAATATCCAATAAGGTCGGATTTGCACCGGAAAGATCAGAAAACTGCCATATTCTATAACCCTCAAAGTTATATGTGGTATCCGTTTTACCTTTCCCAAGTATCAAATTATCAATTTCATTATAACTTTCCGAATTTGGTTCCCAGTATAATGTAATTTGTTTATCATCGGAAAATGAACTTACTTTTGGTGGATCAGGTGCAGGTGTCAAGTTAAAATCATTATCATACGCAATTTGCGCAGTTTTTGTTTTTTTCTTTAACTCGGTGATACTGTTCAAATTGTTTGAGCCGCGAGCTATAACAATACCAACAACAACTTCCTGAGTATCTCCGGGAGCCATAGTAAAAGGACCGGAGCTCATTAGATGACGCCGGTCGCCCGCAGCAATACCAGCACCCCAACCTTTATCTCCCTCATACCAGCCAGTACCTGCTACAGGGTCTCCAGATAAAATGATATTTGTTGGTTGACCGGACTTTGGGTCAACAAATTGAACACCCGACCTACTTTTACCGGTCATGTAGTAGTAAAACTGAATCGATCCGGCAGCTACACCTAAGTCAGGATCAGTGTATAGCCCAGTCGGATCTGAATTAATATAAAAAGTGAATGCAGTCATCGGAAGATTTTTATATCCGTGACGCCATTGTGTTAGAAATTTTGCACTGTCTGAAGCTGCACCTTCAACAATCGGTCCTTGAAAAAAGACATATCCAACTGCAGGTGGAGCCGTGCCATAAAATTTTTCATCATTATTATCTGCATTATAGGTATAGCCTAACTTTAATACTGTGTCACAACCTGTATAATCATCAGCAGCATCACCCAAATCAGTGTCAGACCAATAAGCTAAGATAACATCTTTTAAAGTCAAATTACCCTTATTAATAAGGGTATACTTTTTAAATACCATATCACCCAAATCACCAGTTCTATTAAAACCAAAAACCGTCATTTGTTGTTCCAAACCCATAGGGGCAGTTCCATAAGTATAAGTCGAACGTGTGAGGTCTAAATCATTACTCACACACCAGAGGACTTCATCACCAATAAATTCAGGAACTTTATTCCCACTTTTGTCGAACACATAAGGTGCTCCGTCATCAAAAGGCCATTCATTATAATCTTTTTCGAAAGCATCCCGTATCGGTCCGGGAGGAAGACCTTCCCAACCTTTTCTTATTTTATAAACTCTATACTTTACGTCATTGGGGTTTGTTGCTTCACCGTTTGGTAAAATTTTGCCGGCTTGAAGACCATGCCGATAAGTTGAACCATTTACACGTGTCTCCCTTCCAACTTTGGCACCCCAAATTAGACCATCTTCAAAGATAGCGGCAATTTTTGCATTTTCACCGCCGGGCCAATAAAATCCCGAACCATCCGTACGAGGGTCATGTGAACCATCACCATTGTTGCTCACCCACATAAATATCTGGTTAATAGCAATATACTTATGGTCATCGTTCGTATTTGTTTTATTAAATCGTTTTTTTTCGTCATTATTCTTTTCTCCGGAAGTAAATCCAAATGAAATAAAGCCACAGAAAATAATGAAAGTTAAAATGTGAACATATTTTTTATTAATCATAAATTTCTCCTTAATGTTTATCATCAAATTAGGTTTAGTAGTCAAGACGTATTCCTAATCTAATTTGTCTTGGAGTTCCAAAATTGCCTGAATTATAAATACTTGCTAAATAAAGTTGCTTATATGTATCTGCAGTTTTTTTATCATAAGTATTTTCTAAAGCTTTTACAGAACTACTTCCTTCTTCAGTCGCAAGATAGCCATCATCATAAGCATCACCACTTTGCCCAAATACACCAATTACATTCTTAGTGTTTAGA
Source organism: Ignavibacteriaceae bacterium (assembly GCA_041671545.1). Lineage (GTDB taxonomy): Bacteria > Bacteroidota > Ignavibacteria > Ignavibacteriales > Ignavibacteriaceae > UBA1563. Next base: position 3,875 of record JBAZBI010000027.1, on the reverse strand, counting down.
AGATTAACAACCCAAACATACACGTTCAAGTCCAAACCAGCTATCTGGAATGATTTATCAAATCTCGCATCTAATTGATATGTCCATGGAGTAGTAGAAGTATTTAATGGTTCATTAGGGACAGTAGTATTAACGTAACCGGTATATTGTGTGTAGTTGTAACCACTGCTGAATGTAAAGAGTAAATTCGCGCCCGCTTGTTCTAGGATTTTCATGCCGAACAAATCAGGACCATCATTTTTTTCATAGCGATAGTCTAAATTAAGAGACCCGCGATGAGCTTGATTAAAGGTCAAAGGAGCAATTTGCATTGGCAAAAATGGTTCCGCAGTAGGAGATTGCCAGACACCCCTACCAGCTTCAGTCGGAGTTGATCCGGTACCTTCAGCGTCTGAATAAGTATAGTCGATGGCGGCATATATTCTTTGCGTTCTTCTTAAATCCAATTTGAATTCAATGCCTTTGACTGTAGAGAAATCTCCATTTACTAAAGCATAATATTTAACATGCTGAGCAGTAGCCTCTGCATTAATGGTTCTTAACTGAACCTGATCTTTAATATCTTTATAAAAACCGGTAATATCAAAAGCGAAATTATCACCTAATTGCTGTTTAAAACCTATATCATATTGTGTCGTTCTTTCCGGTTTTATCCCATATCCAACAGGATTAAGTTCGGCATAACCACCTTTAATGATATCTGAACTCCTATTGAAGCCTTGATAAACATTACTTAATTGAGACTGTTGAATAAATTTTCCATACTGGGCATGAAAAACTGTTTTATCCGTTACCGGGAAAGAGAATCCTAAGCGGGGACTAACTTGAGAAGTCGGTTTGACATCTCTCATATAAGCTGGATCTATAATTCCGGTTGCATCGAACTTGACATTTGCTGGATTAAGAAATTCACGGGAATCCGTATCAATATAGTCATAACGGAAACCTATATTTAATACTAAATCTGAAAATTCCATTTTGTCCTGGATATAAGCAGAAGCAAAGAGTGGTTTTTTGGGCCCTTCCGGACCTGAATCTAAAGTATTACCGTAGACATCGTATCCATAATTATCTAAGCGGTTGTAAATCAATCTGATATCACCGTCTGCAACTGCTTTTTGATTCTGTGCAATCGGTCTAGCACTAATTGAATAACGACGAATTGTATAAGTAGTAATCTCACCTCCTGTTTTCAGTTCGTGATGCTTTCCTAATTGGTAAAGGAAATTAAGCTTACCTCCAAAAGAAGAAGTTTTTTGCTTGCGATAAGTTGTATTTGGGACATCATATTTTGCCCATTCAAATCCATAAGCTCTATTACCAGGTAACAATTGTCCATCTCCAAGCATAGATCGACCATATTTAGCATTCTCAATAGAATCGCCATACATTGTTATATTATGTTTGAAGATTGGATCCATAGTAACATAAAAATCACCGAAGTAGTTAACGATAACATCATAGAAGGCATTTGAACTTAGGACGTGAGTAAGTTTTATACTTGAAGAGATCGTTCTGTTTTCATTCAATGAGGCACTGTTCTGAGCTGCAATACCTGTCCAACCAACTCCACCACGGTTTGTATTATAGGTGTAATTACCATTTAATCTAAAGCTAAATGCACCTAGATCCCATGTTATATTTCCCTGACCTTGATAAGTAGTAGAAGCTTGATTCAATCTCAATCCTTCAGGATATACAATATCAAAGGTATCTGTTGGTGAAGCAGGATTAAATAGCCCCTTAAAGTCATAGCCCCTTTCAAATGAGGCTGGGGTTTTTGTAAAGACATTATTTCCTGCTAAGAAAAACTTTAAGTTTTTATACGCTGGAATAATAGGTCCGCCTGCAGTAATGACATATTCCGAGTAACCATAACTAAAGCCACCTAAATATTTATTTCCAGGTTTAGCAAATGCGTCAGTAATAACTTCGGTAGTTATACTATATTTTTCCGAACCGGATTTTGTTTGAGTACTAACAATACCGCCATTAGCTCCTCCAAACTCTGCCGAGTATCCACCTGCTTGAACTTGTATTTCTTCAATAGCATTTGTAATAGTTGATGCTCGTGAACCGCCAAATACAGGATTATTAACCAAAACACCGTCAATATAAAAAGCAACAGCGTCGCTTCTACTTCCACGAATATATAAGTTTCCGCCCTTTTCTATAACACCTGTTTGATTTGCTACTACAGCATTAACACCACGAATCGGAAGATTCTTGATATCTTCTGTCCGGACAACACTAGTTGCATTTGTAATATTCTTGTTAACTAATGGTCTTTCAGCAACTACAACAACTTCATCTTGTCTAAAAGCTTCAGAAGGAAGTTTAAAATTGGCTTCTGTTGTAAGATTTACAGAAACATTAAGATTTGTGGTTTCAGCCTGTCTGTAACCTACATATTTAGCAACCACTGAGTATTTACCAGGAGATACATTAAGAATAATATATTCCCCATTTAGATTTGTAGCAGAGCCTAAGTTAGTTCCTTGGATCATAACGCTTGCTCCAATTAATGGTTCGCCTGTTTCTAAGTCGGTTACCCTTCCGGAAACTTTTCCAGTTTGAGCAAAAAGTCCAACGGAGAAGAGCAAGCCTGCAATGATAAAAAATAATTTACGCATCTTTTCGTCTCCTTTATTATTTAGACCCTATAGGTAGGGGAGTATTTTTTTCGATAATAAAATTTGGGGTTTTAGGATCACCTACCCCATAAACAGAGTATTGAAAACCGGTATCAAATGTATATGTTGTATCGCCGTATATTAAGTAGCTATTGGTTACAGCATTTAAAAGCTTGGCATAGCTAATCTTATAAGTTTTACTGCCATGTAGCGCGGCACCGCTAAAAGAATTGAAAGCTAATTCGGTAACCTCTTTTACAACTTTTTTTGTAGTGGTGTCTGTCATTAAAACACGATATTTAATAGAGCTATCTGTCGGCGTATCCGAGGCAAAATTAGAACACAGAATAGTTGTAGTAGTATCGTTCATGCTTTCATAAAGATAAACCATTCCATTTGAAGTCTGTGCGTAACCAAAAGTATTAAGGAAATCATCATTTGGTTTTGAATAGCCTGTAAAGAATAATGAGAGTTCTTCGTACGATCCAATCCAAATATTATCATTAAATAATGTATCTCCGGTGGGATTTGTTACACAAAAATGCCTTTTCCCTGAGCTAATGGAGAAATATTGAGCAGATATTTCGTTTTTATAAAGGTTTAATATTTTTGCACCAGCATCAATGGATACCATTATCGTATCAACATTGTAAGAAAAATTTGCAACACGTAATAGTGTGTAGGGTCTTTTTACAGGATCTATCGTTGGCTCTTCAACACAACCGCAATAAGTAATTACTAAGAAGAGAAGTAACACGGGAATCCTAAAAAATTTACTCCACATTAGTGACCTCATAGTTTTTAATTAAATTATAGGAGTTCCTCTTGTAAACATTTATGTTTAGAGGAAGTAACGATTTCTATCATAAAATAAAAAAAAGAAGAGTTGCCCTTATTCAGGGCAACTTTCTTTATAAAGAACCGAGCAGTTGGATTACTTCATCAAGATCATTTTCTTGGTAGAAGTGAAATCATTTGCTTTAATTGTGTAGAAGTAAATTCCACTGGTCAAGTTTTTCGCATTAAACGAAACATTGTACGTTCCGGCAGTTTTTGCTTCATTCAACAAGGTTGCAACTTCTTCACCTAAAGTATTAAATACTTTTACGGTTACAAAGCTTTCTTGCGGTACACTGAATTGAATAAATGTTTCCGGATTGAATGGATTCGGATAGTTCTGCGCTAATGCAAATACTGTCGGGATTACATCCAATTTTTCAACTTTATTTGGGTCTTTCAATT
>JBAZBI010000026.1:0-42208 GCA_041671545.1 Ignavibacteriaceae bacterium | reverse complement strand
AAAATCTAAGGTACAAAACGCCAGCGGAAGTATTTTTTAATTAATAAAAATATCAGGTATTTTTAACTAACAAAATCCACCTTAAATTAGCGCCGGAATAACTCCTATCTTTGGGGTACAGTTAATAACTCATGTTATGCAAAAATATAAATTGGTGTTAAATTCTGTAACGCAGACTTAAGTCTGCGCTACGAGTTCTCACTGTTTTAACAATATATGAACAAATCATGCGTAACGTGAGTTACTAAGTTTAATAGTAAGGAATCGTTATTGTGATGAAAGTATTACACGAAGTTATTCGAAGAGAAGATCATTTTTCCGGGGATTGAATGAATAACATGTAAAACGATATTCATCCGGGAGATAGAGTTATTCTTTTCCCGAAGGCAAAACACCTTCTATGAAAGATGATAAATAAACTGGAGATTGATGGACTATCATACTTTCTTTTTCCCTGCAAATGCAATGTTATCAAAGAACATTAAACGCATTTAAAAGATGAAAATAAAATCCGGTATCACTGGTTATTCCGCAACACCTAATGAAAGACTAAGAATATTTTTAGTTTGAAATAGTATCGAAAAGTTTGTTATTGTAAATCATTCCCGGTCATATAATCATTATCTTAATGAATCATTAGCTTACCTAAATCAAAATTATAAATAATATTTTTTAATGTCAAGAAAAAATTTAAGGGGAAAATTTATATCTCCTCTAAACTGAATATAAAAGAATGGTTCCCGGCAGGCGGGCAAAAATAACTGCTTGCTGTTATTCAACTCTTTCTTAGTAAAGATAGAAACAATAATGAGTGAACTATAAAGAATATAATAGATGCGGTTAAAAAGATTACAAAGCCTGAACGTAATCTCGAAGTAAAGTATATACTAATGAATTAGACAGGCTGCCTTTTTGAAGGAAAACGGCACTACTAAATAAATTAATAAATTTCGTATAACAGATTATTAATCTGTTATACATGAGCAAAAGTTTTATAAACTTTTGCATATTTAATAAAGAGCAAGTAAATTTAAGATGTAAAATCAGCGAAGTAATAATTGGCGGATAAAAGAGCTACCAAAATTATTCTCCGGGCGCTGTCTAAACCATAAAAACAAATATGGAGGCTGAATGAAGGCTAAACTACTCTTTCTTCTTATTTTTGTAAGTCTTATTACAAACGGGCAAAAATACATAGAGCTCTATAAAGATCATCTTCCCTCAAAAATATTGCAATGGGATAACGAATCTAAAGAGATGATCAACTCTCAAATTGAGGGGAAAATATTACTTAATCCATCTCTTGTTTCTTCTTTTCTCGAGTATCTATCCAAGCGATACGGTGAAAACATCTTAAATGAAGATGAAAATCTTCTTAATTATAATCGGGCGCTTACAGCCGGACAATATAAAGCCCGAAATAGATGGATAGAAAATCAAATTGCGGAAGTACGAAAAGAGTACCCATTTTCGAAATCTAAAGATCCTGTGAATCGTTATTTAAAGTCGATGTTGTCAACTGAAATGACCACTCAGGTAATAAAAGAAAATGTTTCTTATGACCGTAACCTTGAGTCGTACTACAGTTTGATCTATCTGACAAATAATCCTTCATTGAAATATTCTCCTGAAGAAGATTATACCAAACTTGTAGATAGTTTTATGGCAGAAACAATTAAACAAATTGTTGATGACATCAAAGTCTTTAAAGAAACCAAGCAAGGAGATAAAATTATTTTAAGAGAAAGGATATCGTCTCTTTGGTACACGTTCGATAAAACTTCTTCCGGTTTATCCTCACCATATAACAAAAAAGCTTATGATTATCTCGTGGAGGTATTCGAAACTTCCAATAAGGTTCAAAGTTCCTTTGAAGTTAATTTTGTAAGCAGTATCAATACCGGCAGTCTTCAAGTTAAAGAAAAGTATTACCTGCCTAATTTACCCGACGAGATTACAGTTGCAAAAAACTTTTTTTCTGTTCAATATGCTGTCGGCTTTAATTTGAAGTTCGGTTTGAAGAAAGAAAAGTCTTTATTCAATAGCGTAACGTTGGAAAGCTCGTATAACCATAGTTTACTTAGGACAAAAGAAATTGTCGATCAGCCTTACACAGGAGCAACGGTTAATCCATATTATAATCTTAAGAAGAATGAAAGTGAATTTTTATTAAGGTCAGTTTCTTCTGTTACAGGTAAGGTAACCACCCCGGTTTATTATCCGGTGGATTATTTAAGCGTCGATTTTGGGATAATGGCAGTGTATTCTACCTATCAATATGATTGGAAAGGGAAGTACATCTCTGAAGAATTCGACCCTTCCGGAGAATTATTGTACACGGAAAGTAAAACTTTTGCTAATAATAAAAGGGCATCAACACAACTTTCTATTCTTCCATTGTTGGAAATTACTTTTTCGTATTTTGACCCGATTTCAATTAAAGTGAGCGGCAACCATAAGCATGCCGGTGTTACCTTCCAAGTTAATCTTATCCCCACATTATCGGAGTATCTCTATGAAGATCAATAAATTGAAACCATTCATTCTGCTGCTGCTAACCATCACTTATCTTGGTTGTATAAAAGTTTCCGAACCTGTTGATGAAGGATTTATAGATGATAAAAAACCGGATGAACTTTTTGCAAGCAGTCATCAAAAAAGCAAAATACAGTTCAATCTTACCGGTACTTCAAAGAAGGTTTATCTTTATTACTCCTCTTATTCGGGAATTGTTCGTAGAGCAAATCAAACTCTTCCATGGAGCTATATTTATTACACAAACACAGACACCACTTATTATATTAATGTTACTAATTTAAACGACAGCGGGTATGTAGCACTTAAGATTTATAGAAACGATGAATTAATTAAAACCCGATCGATGGAAGGCTTTGAAGCAAACATGAAGGAAACCGGTCCTACCAAGTAAATTAATAAACTCCGTATCACAGATTATTAATCTGTGATACGAGTATGATAGTTCAACAACACTGACTTCTTAGATGATCAATAAACCAGCGTTTGAATTGCATGCGGCAAAATATTGATCTTTGCTTCTGACGTTCCGACAATTAAGTTATACGTGACTGGTTTGTCGCTGTCATTCATTACAACCGTTGCCATTTTACCATCCTCATTAAGGAAAGAGACGGTCAACAATTGACTTCTGCTCGGCGCTGTACTTACTCGCTTTGCATTCGGACGAATAAATTTTGAGAAATGTCCGATGTAATAGTAGGAGGGAGTGTAAATCAATTGCCCGGTTTTGGTATTAGCATGAACCGGTGCAAAACAGAAATTTCCAACATGATTCGGTCCGCCGGTTTCATCTAGAAGAATGTTCCAGTCTATCCATCCAACGGTTCCGGCGTTAAAATCATTTATCATCGAGCGGCCATATCGTTCCCCATTTGCCCAATAATTATATTTCTCCGGATTAAACGCTTCAACACATCCTTCGGTAAATAAAATATTTTTCGTCGGATAAGTTTCATGCACTTTTGCAACATTGCCAAACATCGGATCGCCGCCCGCCCATGTTTCATACCAGTGAAATCCAATGCCCCAAGCATATTTAGCGGCGACCGGGTCTTCAAAAATTGTGTTCGCTCTATGATTGATCAAATCACGGTTATGATCCCATACGATTATCTTTTTGTCTCCCAATCCTTTTTTGTGCATGATTGGTCCCAGGTGATTCTTCAAAAAATCTCTTTCTTCCTCGGCAGTATAAATACATGATTCCCATCTTTGAGTAGCCATAGGTTCATTCTGTACAGAAACACCCCAGATAGGAATTCCTTCTTTTTCGTAAACTTTAATAAATTTAGTAAAATAGGTTGCCCATGAGTTATAATATTCCGGTAATAATTTCCCTCCGTGCAGCATATCATTATTACTCTTCATAAATGCCGGGGGACTCCAGGGACTGGCTAACATTAGAAGTTTGTTATCCGCAGTTTTAATTGCTTGTTTTATCAACGGGATGCGGTAAGTTTTATCATGATCGATATTGAAAGTTTTTAATTCTTTATCGCCATCAGCAATATATGTGTAACTTCCGCTGCTGAAGTCACAGCTATGGATATTGGTGCGTGCAAGGGTATAACCTATTCCTTTGTTTTTATCATAGTAAGCAGTAAGGAACTCTTGTTTCTTTTCATCCGGTAATTTAGTATAGGTTTCAGCACTTGCGTCTGTTATTGCACCGCCGATACCAATAAACGTTTGAAACTTTTTAGCAGGATTTACGAATACGGAAATTTCTGATTCTAACGACTGAACTGCTTTAGTAAATGCAATTTTCTCTGTTAAAGTTATCCTCTGATCTGTTCCGGAGGAAGTGGAATAAACAGTAATACTTCTAAACGATCCTTTGTTGTGTTTCGTTTTATCACTCTGACTAAAGACAGAAATTGATATTAATAATAACATGATTGCAATAGATGCATTTTTCATTTTTTATCCTTTCTGCTAATTTATTACCTGGCAAACCAGAGCCAAGTTGAATGAATGGATGCAAAATTGAATGACTGAATGAAAAACATTCAACCATTCACTTTCATTCATCCATGCTGTTATTCTTTTACTAACTCACGTTACGCATGATTTGTTCATATATTGTTAAAACAGTGAGAACTCGTAGCGCAGACTTAAGTCTGCGTTACAGAATTTAACACCAATTTATATTTTTGCGTAACGTGACTTACTAATTAATATTTTACTAACTGTATTATTCAAATGATAATTGACCAATGACTACCGACCAATTTACTTCTTCGCTAAAAACTTGTTGAAAAGTAAAAGTCCAACCATCGTAGCAACACCTATCAAACTAAAAGTAATCCACAATGCGCTTGGGTTATGGAGTTTATCAATAAAATGAACATAAAGATTCGCTCCAAGAATTCCCCCGATACCGCTGCCAAGTACACCATAGAGGAATGAATAACCGAGATATAAAGCTTTTTTATCTTCCGGAGCAATTAACCCAACATAGCTGATAAATTTTGGATGTGCAGTCATTTCACCGATAGAAAAGATGATGATTCCTGCCATAAAAACCCAGGCGTAAGTTGAGATAGCAAGAATTCCCATTCCAATTGTTCCAAGCGCAATACCCGTTATCATCGTTGGTAATGCTTTTTTGTTCTTTACAATGTTCGAGATAAAGATTTGCAGCACGATAATTGTTCCCGCATTAATAACGGTTACATGTTCGGCGTCAAATTTCCAATTTGGATTTGTGGTGAAGAGTCCGAGAAAACCATTAACAACATTATTAACGGGGGTCATATCCATGTAATCCTTCAAATACCAAAGTACCGTATCAAACATTTGGAAGTAGAGAATCCAGAAACCGGAATAAATTACGATCATCAGAATAAAACGGAAATCTTTTAATACTAAAACCGCACCTTTTAATACTTGTCCGATTGATTTCCCATTCTCCGGTTTCTCAGGTTCTTTATAAACAAAAAAGTTTAACAGAAGCAGCCAGCCTGTACCGATCGCCGACATGAAAAAGATATATGACCAGGAAATTTCTTTTAAGAAAGGAACGAGAATTAACGGAAAGATAAACGCGCCGAGATTAATACTCCAATAATAAATCCCGAATCCTAACGTTGAGTTATGTTCTGTTGTAGTTCTAGCGATTGTGCCGGAAATTATCGGTTTAAAAGAACCGGCGCCTAATGTCATAAGCAATAAACTTAAAAAGATGAGTTCGTAACTGGTGGTTAGTCCCGAAAGGAAATAGCCAAAACTCATAACCGAAAAAGCGAAGAAAAGGGTTTTTCGATAACCAAAACGATCCGCAATTGCCCCGGCAAGTATTGGTGTTAGATAAAGCATCGGACGGGTAACGCTGTTGATAACTCCCACACTCTGTTTGGAAAAGTTAAGAACCGTAACAAGATAGATAGAGAGAACGCTCGCTAAACCGTAATAGGAGCCTCGTTCAAAGAACTCCATTGTAATTACGGTCCAAAAGTTTCTCGGGAATTGTGTAATGAAATTTTTCTTTTCTGTCGGCATATCTACTTCCGTTATGTTTGAAAATTAATTGTCAAATATAGCATAAAGCTAAATAAAAGAAATATATATGCGTGGGAAGAACAATGGGACGCGGATTGGTTATGATTTATTATGATCTGCGCTGATCTTAAGTAATCTTAAAAGATCTGCGTCCTATTTCTCTGCGGTTAGTTTAGCCAGAATTGCTTCAACCTTTTGGGTGTGTTCTAACTTTTCAATTGCAATTGGGGAAGCGGTTCGTTCTTTACAATCGGGGATTTTGCACATCTCACAAGTATCATTAACAGTTTGGAAAGGGATATTCTCATCATTCCAAAATGCTATCTTTTGTTTTAACTCATCATCAAATTGAAAGCCGAGTGTTACACTGTAATATTCTTCGGGAATAAATTGGCTTCTCTTTGCAACGGAGATGCTAAGAAATTCATCATTCGAATTATAGAATTTGGAATGCAAAACACCGGATACAATATTCTTAATGCTTTCATTCGTTTGTTCTGCAATGAGTTTGTTTAAAACTTTAACAGAAATCCATCGTCTGCAATAATGTTCCTGGCTTTGGAATCCGCCCGGATTACGGCGAATATTTAACCTTACTTCCTTGGAAAGCTGGTAATTGTTGATCTTCTCTTTTGCATTGAAACGGAGGAAGAAAAATTTGTTCAATCCTAAAAACTTTGGACTGAGATTACTTATCCTTTGGAACAACATTTCCGGCGAAGCATTGTATTTCTCAAGTAAAGCTATTAAATAATTCTCATCCCATTTTGTTTTAGCGAAGAATTCTCGCAAGTCGTTTAAGATAAATTCTTTTCTCATCATCAGAGCAGTTGCAAAATAAGAAGCTCTAAAATTATTCAGCAAGTGATCGAAGTTATCCAAACGAAGGTTAGAATGCGAGAAACTTCTATCTTTATAATTGAGATGGTTGTAAGCCAATTCCTTTGCAACGATAAACGCTTTTTGAGAATCCGATATTTTATTGTTTAAATAAAGTGTACTCGTCTTTCCGTTTTTAACAAATCCCCTAAAGTGGGCTAATTCAGAAAATCCATTCAAAGTTGCTTCATCAATCTGATAAAAATATTTTTCCGTTAATATTTTCGCAAGTCGGCTGTACTGAAGAGGGGGAGTATCATCAATTTTATTATCTGCAACAAATGTATCAACTGCGGTTTCAAGTTCTTCAAAATAATTGTCATTGAATTCTTTATACGCTCGAAGTGCAGTTCTGCTGAAATTATTCTCACTCATCTCTGAACTTTTTGCCATTTCTAAAATGGTAGCCACAAGCGCACTTAATTGAATGGAGGCATTCGACATTAAAGCAACGAACTTTCTAATATCAATTCCGTAGTGATCGAGCGGAAGTTGTTCCAAAATATTCGATTCGAACAAATCTCCAATAGGGGCTAATTGCTTGGAAAGCTTCAGCGAAACTAGTTTATCGTACGAAACATCGAGTGTTTGAGCTATTACGGCAATTTTATCTGATTTTGGATATTTTTTCCCGCTTTCAATCTCATTTAAATAAGAAATAGAGAGTCCGCTCTTCTCAGCCAACTGTGTTAAAGAGAGGTTTTTCTCCATGCGTAACTGCTTAATTTTAAGTCCAAGTACTAATTTTATGTAGTTTTGTGATAATTTCAACTAAATTCTCCAATTCCAAATCTTTTACGGGCGAAATATAGCAAAAAGAAATTAAAATAAAAGCAAAAATTCACCTATAGCGAAATTTCGCTTGACATTTCGAGAAGTTTGTTCTATTTTAGTTTTTAAGAAGTGTGCTATTTATTTATTAATTCACATTGCTAAGAAAATCTTAATCTTAAGCATATTCTAAATCAGGCTAAAAGCGAATAAGATCGCGATTACGAGTAAGATTAAGAGTTTCCCAAGCACTAAAATCACTAATTTCATGAAAGAGGCAAAACATGGAAAGTTCAGATCAAAAAGTGCAAAGGTTGTTTGACATTTTACCCAATCAAATGGAAAGTTATCCGCAAGATGATGCTTTGTGTGATAAAGTCGGGGGTAATTGGAGGAAATATTCTTCAAAAGAGTGCCAGGTCACAGTTGATAAAGTCAGTCTCGGGCTTTTGTCGATGGAATTTAATCCTGAAGATAAATTTGCAATAATCTCTTATAATAGAACTGAATGGACTTTACTCGATCTTGGAATACTGCAGATCGGCTGTATTGATGTTCCACTTTATCCGAATATGAGTCCGGAAAACTATGAATATATTTTTAACGACTCACAAGTGAAGTTAGTTTTTGTTGAAAATGAGGAGTTGTACAAAAAGGTAAAAAAAGTCATCATAAAAACTCCATCAGTAAAAGAGATTTACACCTTCAATGAGGTAAGTGGTGCAAAAAACTGGGCTGAAGTAATGAATGCCGGGGATGAATCTCACCGGAACAAACTTTCGGAAATTGAAAAATCTGTCACATCGGATAATCTCGCAACCATTATTTACACATCCGGCACGACCGGAGTTCCTAAAGGAGTTCCGCTAACTCATCTAAATATTCTTAGTAATGTTAAATCGATCAGCGAAATTATGCCGATAAGTTATGCCCATAGAACGATAAGTTTTCTCCCTATTTGCCACATCTTTGAACGAACTGCTGTCTATTTTTATATGTATGTAGGAGCTTCAATCTATTTTGCAGAAAGCATAGAAAAAGTGGGAGAGAATCTAAAAGAAGTAAAACCGAATTACTTTACAACCGTTCCCCGGTTGATGGAAAAAATTTATGACAAGATTATGGACAAAGGGAGAAACCTTAGTCCAGTAAAGAAAGCGATCTTCGGCTGGGCGGTGAATCTTGCCAATCACTACGATCCGAGAGGAGAGAACGGTTGGTTTTATAAACTGCGATTGATCGTTGCAAGAAAATTGGTTTTTTCTAAATGGATGGAAGCGCTTGGGGGAGAAGTTCTTGGAATAATAAGCGGCGCTGCGGCACTTCAACCAAGATTATCACGAATTTTCACGGCAGCCGGGGCAACTATAAGAGAAGGATACGGGTTAACGGAAACTTCTCCGGTACTTACATGCAATCGATTCTCGCATGGTGATTATTATCTCGGTACTGTCGGCGTTCCTCTTCCCGGAGTTGAAATAAAACTTTCCGATAGCGGTGAAATTCTTGCCAAAGGCGCTAATGTAATGAAAGGATACTTTAACAAACCGGATGAAACTAAAGCTGTGATGGATGATGAAGGATGGTTTCATACGGGAGATATCGGCGAATGGGTGGACGGGAAGTTTATAAAAATAACCGATCGTGTAAAAGAAATCTTTAAAACTTCAGGGGGAAAATTTATCGCTCCGCTTCCGATTGAGAATAAGATGAAAGAATCAAATTTCATTGGTGAGATAATGGTCGTCGGTGAAAATCAAAAACATGCTGCGGCAATTATCGTCCCAAATTTTGATTTCATTCGCAAATGGTGTACTAAAAAATGCGAAGGGATTCGTTCAAATGAAGAGATTGCGCAATCTCCAATTGTGAAAGAAAGAGTTTGGAAAGATGTGCAAAAGTACAACAAACGGTTCGGACATATTCAGCAAATAAAAAAAATTGAGTTGGTCCCAGATACCTGGACAGTGGAAACCGGTGAATTGACCCCGACCTTAAAACTTAAACGTAGAGTGATCTTAAAAAAATATCAAACTCTTATCGAAAAAATTTATGATGAATTAATAGTTAACTAATTCTTAAACAAAAAGAAAAATGATATGAAAAGAACAATTAATAAAGTTGCCGTACTTGGCTCCGGTGTAATGGGCTCGCGGATTGCAGCGCACTTTGCCAACATCGGATGCAAAGTGTATCTGCTCGATATCGTTCCGCGCGAACTAACGGAAGCCGAAACAAAAAAAGGTCTTACACTAAATGATAAAGCCGTAAGAAACCGCATCGCCGATGAAAACCTTGCTTCGGTTTTAAAAGCAAGTCCTTCCCCAATTTATTCTTCTTCGGATGCTTCAAAAATATCAACCGGAAATTTTGAAGACAACATGGTTTGGCTTCAAGAAGTTGATTGGATTATTGAAGCTGTCGTTGAAAGACTCGACATAAAAAAAATGGTTTTTGATAATGTAGAAAAATTCAGAAAACCTGGCTCACTTGTCACTACAAATACTTCCGGTATTCCGATCCACATGATGTTGGAAGGAAGAAGCGATGATTTTCAATCAAACTTCTGCGGCGCACATTTTTTTAACCCGCCGAGATATTTGCAATTGCTTGAAATCATTCCAACAGCAGCTACCGATAGTTCCGTAATTGATTTTCTAATGCAGTACGGTGATCTCTATCTTGGTAAAACCACTGTGTTGTGTAAAGACACTCCGGCATTTATAGCCAATAGAATTGGTGTTTTCAGCATTATGGCGGTTTTCAAATTGAAAAAAGAATTCGGTCTGACAATTAAAGAAATTGATACACTTACCGGACCTTTAACCGGTAAACCGAAATCAGCAACATTCAGAACTGCCGATGTAGTCGGGATCGATACGCTCGTAAAAGTTGCGGATAATATTTACAAAGATTGCCCGAATGATGAAGCGCGTGCAATATTTGAAATTCCGGATTATGTTAGGAAAATGACGGAGAAGAATTGGTTGGGAGATAAATCGGGACAAGGTTTCTACAAGAAAACAAAAGACGCCTCCGGCAAAAGAGAAATTTTTGAGTTGAATACCGATTCGCTGGAATATGGACCAAGTGACAAACCAAAATTTGCATCAGTTGGGGCTGCAAAACCGATCGATAATCTTAAAGATCGATTGAAAGCTCTGAATGCGGCGAAGGATAAAGCGGCAGATTTCTTGCGTCTCTTGAACTTTCATGTTTTCCAATATGCTTCAAACAGAATTCCCGAAATCTCGGAAGAATTCTACAAAATAGATGATGGAATGAAAGCCGGATTCGGCTGGGAGCTTGGACCATTTGAAACTTGGGATGCTTTAGGGGTTGCAAAAATCATTACCAAAATGGAAGAAGCAAATCTTTCGCCTGCTCGATGGGTAAAAGATATGATTGAAAATGGCGCCGATACTTTTTACAAAATTGTAAATGGAAAGAAAAAGTATTACGACATCGTTACCGGTTCTTATGAAGATATTCCGGGAAGAAGTGAATTCATAATACTTGAAAATACAAGAGCAAACAATGTTGTCTGGCAAAATTCTGGTACTTCTCTTCATGAAATCGGTGACGATGTAGTGAATCTGGAATTCCATACGAAAATGAATTCAATCGGAAGTGAAGTTCTTGAAGGAATTAACAAAGCGATCGAAATTGCTGAGAAAGATTATAAAGGATTAGTAATCGCGAATGACGGACAACATTTTTCTGCCGGCGCGAATCTAGCAATGATGTTCATGCTTGCAACCGAACAAGAGTATGATGAGATCGATTTTGCTGTGCGCGCATTTCAACAAGCAACGATGCACGTTCGCTACTCAAGTATTCCGGTTGTAGTTGCGCCCCACTCGTTAGTTCTTGGCGGTGGATGTGAAGTTTG
Source organism: Ignavibacteriaceae bacterium (assembly GCA_041671545.1). Classification (GTDB taxonomy): domain Bacteria; phylum Bacteroidota; class Ignavibacteria; order Ignavibacteriales; family Ignavibacteriaceae; genus UBA1563. The sequence goes on along the minus strand of JBAZBI010000026.1, from coordinate 30,627 downwards.
TTTGCACGCAGATAAAGTTCAAGCATCAGCAGAAACATATATTGGCTTGGTTGAAGTTGGTGTTGGTATCATCCCCGCGGGCGGCGGAACAAAAGAAATGACGATGCGCGCATCCGATAAATATTTTTCCGAATTACCTGAACTGCCTGAACTTCAAAAGAAGTTTATGAACATTGCTATGGCAAAAGTTGCTACTTCAGCAAAAGAAGCTTTTGATATGGAAATTTTCAAACACGGAAGAGATTCAATCACAGTAAATCCTCATCGCGCAATTGCGGATGCCAAAGAATCAGTATTGGCAATTGCCAATAAAGGTTACACGCGTCCTATTCAGAGAGAAGATATTAAAGTCCTTGGACGTGCGGCATTGGCAACGCTGTTGCTAGGAGCGTATTCATTCAACCGCGGGCACTACATCTCTGATCATGATAAAAAGATCGTAGAAAAGTTGGCGTACATTATGTGCGGCGGTGATCTGAGCGAAGGAACGCTTGTATCGGAACAATATCTTTTAGATTTAGAGCGTGAAGCATTTTTAAGTTTAATTACTGAAAAGAAAACGCTTGAGCGAATTCAGAGTATTTTAACAACGGGCAAACCGCTCCGTAATTAATTAAATGAAAATAATTTTTAATCATAAATGAAAAGAAAAATATTATGAGAGAAGCATATATCGTAGCGGGTTATCGTTCAGCGGTTGCGAAAGCAAAAAAAGGAGGCTTCCGTTTTTACCGACCGGATGATTTAGCCGCAGATGTTATCAGGCATTTAGTAAATCAAGTGCCGCAGTTGGACCTTCATCGAGTTGATGATGTAATTGTAGGGAACGCATTTCCGGAAGCTGAACAAGGATTGCAAGTGGGCAGAATGATCGCGTTGCAAGTTTTGCCGATTGAAGTTCCCGGTTCTACTGTAAACCGTTTTTGCGCATCGGGCGTTGATTCAATAGCTACGGCAGTAGCACGAATTCAATCAGGTATGATGGATTGCATTATTGCAGGCGGAACAGAATCAATGTCTATGGTTCCCATGACCGGATGGAAACTTGCGCCAAATTATAAAATTGCAAAAGAGCATCCGGAATTTTATATGGGAATGGGATTAACCGCAGAAGAAGTGGTTCGTGATTACAAAATCTCTCGTCAAGACCAGGATGAATTTGCATACCATTCGCACATGAAAGCGGTCAATGCGCAAAAAGAAGGTTACTTCAAAGATCAAATTGTACCGGTTGAAGTTGAGGAAGTCTTTATCGAAAACGGTAAACGCAAAGTGAGAAAATTTATCGTTGATAAAGATGAAGGTCCTCGCGCCGATACAACAATCGAAGCATTGGCAAAACTTAAACCTGTCTTTGCTGCAGACGGAACTGCTACCGCTGGAAATTCTTCACAAACTTCTGATGGCGCTGCATTCGTTCTTGTAATGTCGGAAGAAATGGTAAAAGAATTAAACGTTAAACCGATTGCTCGAATGGTCTCATACGCTGTTGCCGGAGTTGATCCGCGAGTAATGGGGATTGGTCCAATTGCAGCAATTCCCAAAGCGTTAAAAAAAGCTAACTTAAAATTGGACGACATCGATCTAATCGAATTGAACGAAGCGTTTGCTTCTCAATCACTTGCTGTTGCAAGAACGTTAGGATTGAATAATGAAATTCTAAATGTCAACGGTGGTGCGATAGCACTTGGACATCCGCTTGGCTGCACAGGCGCAAAACTCACGGTTCAAATTATTAATGAGTTGAAACGTAGAAATAAAAAGTATGGAATGGTTTCAGCTTGTGTTGGCGGCGGACAAGGTGTTGCGGCAATATATGAATTACTTAGTTAGTCGAATTATTGATCGAAAATTATTAAGCCGAGATTAACAAGTAGGAAGAATGGCTGAATGAAAGTTTTAAGAAGGGGAAAATGAGATTTAAATTATTTCATTCAACCATGTATCCATTCAGTCATTCGTTTAATAAGAACAAAAATAAATTTAGGTTTTAGGATTAATCAATTAAAACAGAAGGAACTTTATTATGTCAGAACAAAAAAATAATCACGGATTAAAAGGGGGAGAATTTCTTACTAAAGAAACAGATCCGCTCTATGTTTTTACCCCGGAAGATATTTCTGAAGATCAAAAAATGATGGCGGATACTGCAAAAGATTTTATTGAAAAAGAAATTCTTCCAAAGCTTGATGCTATTGATAATCAAGAGCCGGGTTTGACTGTTAAATTAATGGAACAAGCCGGTGAACTTGGTTTACTTGGCGCCTCTGTTCCTGAAGAATATGGCGGCATTGGTGGAGATTTTAACACGAACACCGTTCTCGCGATGGAGATGGGGAAGAGTCATTCATTCGGAGTTTCATTCGCAGCGCATACCGGAATTGGAACACTGCCGATTCTCTACTACGGAACGAAGGAACAAAAAGATAAATATCTTCCGAAGTTAGCTTCGGGTGAAATGAAATCTGCCTATTGCTTAACCGAACCAACATCCGGTTCCGATGCGCTTGCTGCAAAAACCACCGCGGTACTTTCAGCAGACGGGAAGTATTATACTTTAAACGGGCAAAAAATGTGGATCACTAACGGCGGCTTTGCTGATATTCTTATCACCTTTGCTCAGGTTGATGGTGATAAATTTACTTCGTTTATAATTCCCACCGACACTCCCGGTTTTACACGCGGAGAAGAAGAGCATAAGCTAGGTATTAAAGGCTCATCAACACGCGCATTGTTTTTGGATAACGTAAAAGTTCCGGTTGAAAATGTTTTGGGAGAAATTGGCAAAGGACACTACATCGCTTTTAATGTTTTGAATGTTGGTCGTTTCAAACTTGGTGCAATGGTAACCGGTGGCGCAAAGAAATTTCTTTCGGTCGCAATCAATTATTCGAATGAAAGAAAACAATTCAATAAATCTATTTCTTCTTTCGGAGCAATAAAATATAAACTTGCTGAGATGGCTTCACGGATTTTTGTTTCTGAAGCTGCGACTCTTCGCACAAGCGGATTGATAAATGACCTGGAAGAAAAATTGATCTCCGAAGGAACAAGTTACAGTGATGCATTAATTAAAGCTGCGGAAGAATACGCAATTGAATCTTCAATTATGAAAGTCTTCGGTTCAGAAGTTTTGGATTATGTTGTTGATGAAGTTGTACAAGTCCATGGTGGATATGGTTATTCGGAAGAATATCCAGCAGCTCGTGGTTATCGCGATTCGCGCATCAACAGAATTTTTGAAGGAACGAACGAGATAAACCGTTTGCTTGTTGTTGATATGCTTGTTAAACGTTCGATGAAAGGTAGATTGGATTTGCTTGGTCCGGCAATGGCAATTCAAAAAGAGTTGATGTCAATTCCGGAATTTGGTAATGAACCGGAAGGAGTTCTTGCAAAAGAATTAAAAGCAGTACAAAACGCAAAGAAAGCTATTTTGATGATCGCCGGTTCGGCAGTTCAAAAATTTATGATGAAGCTTGCCGAACAGCAGGAAATCATTATGTGTGTAACCGACATGACGATTGAAGCCTATGCCTGCGAATCTGCAATCTTACGAACACAAAAACTCGCCAAATTAAAAGGTGAAGATGCGGTTGCACTTCACGTGGCAATGACGCAAGTTTATGTAAGTGATGCAATCGAACGAATCGCACTTCACGGAAAACATGCAGTAACAGCGTTTGCCGAAGCCGATGAATTGAAGATGCTCAATCTTGGATTAAAGCGATTCACGAAACTCGATCCGATTAACACGACAAAACTGAGAAGACAAATTGCTGATGCTTTGATTGAAGCGAACGAGTATAAGTTGTAGAAAGTTGGATTTTGGGACGATAAGACTTTGGGACTTTGAGATTTTGAGACTTTGGGATTTTGAGACTTCGGGATTTTGAGACTTTGGGATTTTGAGACTTTGGGACTTTGAGACTTTGGGACTTTGGGACTTTGGGACTTTGAGACTTTGAGACTTTGAAAATGAGTAAGAATAATAAGATAGGAAATATTTCATGAAGATTCGAGATCATAGAGATTTAATAGTTTATCAATTAGCTTTTGATTGTGCCATGGAGATATTTCATATAACTTCAAATTTCCCAAAGGAAGAAAAGTATTCTCTTACTGATCAAATAAGAAGATCATCACGTTCAGTTTGTGCGAACATAAGTGAAGCTTTTAGAAAAAGAAGATATCCGAAGTCATTCATTGCAAAATTGGTTGATTCAGAAGGTGAAGCCGGGGAAACTCAAACCTGGCTTCAGTTTTCTGTTGAGTGTAAGTATGTAGAAAAAGAAAAAGCGGATGTTCTTTCTGAAAAATATAATCTCATCATTGCACAATTAATTACGATGGAAGACCAACCGGAAAAATGGTCGGTATGAATAATCTCAAAATCGCATAGTCTCATCGTCCCATAGTCTCTCAGTTCAAAATTTTTTAACTACGTGATTTCACTTAATTTTGCTGAAAAGAAAATGAGTACAAAATGAACGAACCGACATACACAAAACCCATGCTAAAAGAAGGATCACTTGAGGGGAAAACAATTTTAATTACTGGTGGCGGAACCGGTTTAGGCAAAGCGATGGGAAAATATTTCACTGAACTTGGCGCCGATTTGATTATTGCAAGTCGTAAACTCGATAAATTAGAAGAAACAGCGAAAGAACTCTCTGATAACTCCGGACGAACTGTCCTTCCGGTTCAATGCGATGTTTCGGATTATTCAAGCGTTGAAAAATTATTAAAAACTTCAGTTGAAAAATTTGGTAAAGTTGACGGTGTTGTAAATAATGCTGCGGGGAATTTCATTAGTCCGACTGAACGATTATCCAATCGCGCATTCGACATTATCGTTAATATTGTGTTGAAAGGAACTTACAATACAACGCTCGCTTTCGGTAAACATTGGATCGAGCAAAAACAGAAAGCGACGGTATTAAATATCATTACTACATATGCATGGACAGGCTCAGCTTATGTTGTGCCGTCTGCTGTCTCAAAAGCCGGAGTACTTGCGCTAACACGCTCGTTAGCGGTTGAGTGGGCGAAGTACGGAATTCGTTTTAACGCAATTGCTCCTGGTCCTTTTCCAACCAAAGGAGCCTGGGAACGACTGCTTCCGGGAGAACTTCAGGAAAAATTTGATTTTAAAAATAAGGTTCCGTTAAAGAGAGTTGGCGAACATCAAGAACTTGCTAATCTTGCCGCTTACTTAATTTCTGATTTTTCTTCATACATCAACGGAGAGGTTGTAACTATTGACGGCGGTGAGTGGCTGCAAGGCGCCGGACAATTTAATATGCTTGAGGCAATTCCTTCAGAAATGTGGGACGTGATTGAGAAGATGGTAAGACAAACGAAAGGGAGTTAAATAATAAATTGTATCACAGATTAATAATCTGTGATACGAGGATTTGTAAATGGAAGAAAGACATTTTCATAGAAGAAATTTACCTCATTTATATTACAATGATGGAACTTACTTTATTACTTATCGTCTATTTGGAAGTATGCCAAATGCAATTCTTAGCGAGTTGAATAAAATATATATCTCAGAAATGAAAATTGATCTCAACAAATTAGGATTAGTGAAGTTAGAAAATATTTTAAATAAGTATGAAGAACTACTAAATAGGAACAGTTACTTGCCGAAATATTTATCAGATGAGAGAATTGCTAAAATATGTCAATGTACAATTCATTATTATGATGAGAATCAGTACAAATTAATTTGTTATTGTATTATGCCAAATCATATACATCTAATTTTCAAATTGATTCCAAATAATAAAGGTATTTCGAAAATAATGCAGTCTATAAAACGAACCTCTGCTAGTGAGAGTAATAAGGTTCTGGATCGAGAAGGCATTTTCTGGCAAGCTGAAAGTTTTGACAGACTTATTCGAGATGATAAAGAACTGTATTTTACTATTAATTATGTCCTTGAGAATCCGGTCAAAGCCGGTTTGATTGATGCTTGGGAAAAGTGGAGATACACATACATCAACAAAGACTATTTATAAACTTGAATTTTGTATCACAGATTATTAATCTGTGATACGGGGGAAACGAAAATATTCATTCATAGAATCTTCTTATCACAACGTATAAAAAAATATTAATGTAACAGAAAGCATTAATGACAGTAAAGTTACGACTGACCCAATCTTGAGAAATGTAAAAAAGTTCACATGAATACCTTGCTTTTTTGCGATCTCAATTACGATAAGATTTGCCATCGCTCCAATTATTGTGAAGTTTCCGGCAAGTGTAGAACTTGAAGCCAATGCAAGCCAAAGAAGATTATCATGGAGCGGTTTCAACATTGGGTTCATAAGTATTACAAACGGAACATTGCTTACGATTTGCGATAGGACTAAACTTAATCCATGAAGTGAAAGAATTCCACCAAACGTAACATTCATCTTAAAGTGGTTTATCAACGGGTCAAGCAACTTATATTTTTCAATTCCACTTACAACAATAAACAGACTTGCAAAGAAAAGAAGAAGCACCCAATCGATCTCTTTAATCACCTTTGAAGGTTTAATTTTCCCCAATAACAAAACAAGTGATCCGCCGGTTAAAGCAATTAACGGATAAGTAACGTGAAATTCTTTACTGAAGAAAAATGCAACAATAACAAGAATAAAAATTGGAATCGAGAATTTCATTGAAGCATAATTCCATTCTTCTTTTTCCAAAGTACAAATTAAACGATCACTGTTTGCAAACTCATTTTTAAAGAAAAATTTGACAGTGAAAAAGATAATAAGCAAACTTCCGAAAGCGATTGGGAACATGTAAAGCATGAATTGTCCAAACGCAAAATTGGATTGAATCCCGATTAAAATATTTTGCGGATTTCCGGTTATCGTTAATGCGCTTCCAGAATTTGACGCCATTATTTCAGCAATCAAGTATGGTAATGGTTGTCGTTTCGTTCCTTTGCAAATAGCAATTACAACCGGTGTAAACAGAAGCACCACGGCATCATTCACCAGAAATGCACTGGAAACACCGGTTACAAAAATGATGAGTAGTAAAAGCTGCTGCGGAGTTTTTGCTAAAGTAATTGTTGTTTCGGAAATGAGGAGGAAAAATCCGTCAATTTCCAGTACGGCGATCAACATCATCATTCCCAGAAGTAAAGCGATGGTGTTAAAATCAATTGCCGCGATTGATTCTTCAAACGTAAGAATCCCAAACACGACCATCGAAACAGCGCCGAAAAAAGCAGCGCTCGGTCTATCTATGTTCAATCCGGGAAGCCGGGTGAAAATTATTCCCGCATAAGTTATTAAAAAAATGATTAGCGCCAGAGTTGCCAAAAAAAAATCAACTTTCTTTCAAATAATTTTTACAAATTTGTAACCCAATTATAATTAAACTTATGACAAATTCAGAAATAGCTATAATTCTCAAAACTAAAAGTTTCCGATCTCATTTACGTGAAACGGCTGGACTTGCTTTGCCCGTAATCGTCGGGCAGTTAGGAATTATTATGATGGGTGTTGTTGATAACGCAATGGTTGGAAGAATTGGATATTATCCATTAGCTGCATCAGCGTTAGCGAACGGAATTTTCTTTCTAATTTTTGTTGTGGGGATGGGTGTAACCTATGCAGTTTCCCCGCTTGTCGCAAATGCTCTTGGTAAAGGAAATCCCGAATTATGCGGGAATATTTTAAAACAGGCGTTAGTTATTAATCTGGTAATCGGAATTCTTCTTGGAATAGTAACATATTTTTCTGCTGAGTTATTTCCGTTTATGAATCAAAAAGAAAAAGTAGTTGAATACGCTATTCCTTATTTGCACATTTTAGCTTTTTCAATTCCGATGATGATGGTGTTCTTAACGTACAAACATTTTCTTGAGGGACTTTCGATCATGCGCCCGGCTATGGTGATCGTTCTGCTAGCAAATATTGTGAATATTTTCGGCAACTATTGTTTGATCTATGGTAAATTGGGATTTCCGAGACTTGAATTAAATGGAGCCGGAATTTCGACTTTAACTTCACGCTTCTTTATGATGGTATTACTTATTTTGTTTCTGAACCGGAATAAAAGAGTTAAGAAATACAAACCAGATCTACGCAATTATAAAATTGATTGGAAAGTTACAAAAGAAATCCTTGCACTTGGATTGCCAAGCGGTGTTCAATATTTTTTTGAAGTTGGAGCTTTCTTTTTTACTGCGATTATGATCGGATGGTTTGGCGCGCAACAGTTGGCAGCACATCAAATTGCATTAAGTATTGCTTCCATCACGTATATGATCGTAGTTGGAGTTTCAGCAGCATCGGCGATCCGAGTTGCTAAATTTGTTGGAGAAGAAAATTTATTTGAAACAAAAAGAGCGGGATTAAGCGCGTTATTACTTGCAGCTGCATTTATGACTGTTTGTGCAGTCTTTTTCTTTTTCACAAACAATTTATTACCGGAACTTTACATCAACAATCCGGATGTAAAAATAATTGCCGCGTCACTTATTTTAATTGCGGCATTTTTCCAAATATTTGATGGGATACAATGTGTCGGTTTGGGAATATTGAGAGGGATATCCGATGTAAAATTTCCTACCGCCGTAACATTCATTGCGTATTGGATTGTCGGTCTTCCGTTGGGAGCTTTGCTTGCATTTTATTTTGATTTGAATGTACAAGGCATATGGATCGGGCTCTCGGTTGGCTTAGCTACATCTGCAACTCTTTTAAGTCTTCGTTTTATCGATAGAACAAAAAGTAGAGCATCAATAACAAACGCAAGAGAAGATCATAACAAATAAATAAACTTAAACAGTTGATAATACCTCCTATATAGTTTATTTGCCATAGATACAGTTATTCTGTTTTTCTTCTTTGCATACTTTATTTTTGCTGGTGAAACAAATAAAGGTGAGTGTGATGACAAAAAGATTATATCGTTCGCGTAAAGAAAAGATGATTGCCGGAGTTGCCGGCGGATTAGCAGAATACCTGGATATCGATCCCGTATTCGTGCGAATAGCTTTCGTCTGTTTAATTTTCTTTCATGGTGCCGGAATCATTATCTATTTTGTTAGTGCTTTAATTATTCCCAAAGAGGAACTTTTTGGCGCTGAAAAACCTGAAGAAGAAAAAAAAAATAAAGAAATCGACAAATTGGCTGAAAAAGCTAGAAGAAAATCCTACAGGGAAAAAATTGTTGGTGCGATTTTGATAATTCTCGGCGTCATCTTTTTAGCTGATAATTTATTAATCGATATTGATTTTGAAAATATCTTTCCTTTGGTGTTAATTGCCATTGGTTCCTGGATGGTTTATAATACATTCAAGAAAGAAAAAGAGAATGAACTTAAGAATAAGAATGAAAATGAAAATACGGATGAGGTGCAATAATGAAATCTAAACAACTTTTTTGGGGGATGTTATTCTTAACACTTGGTGTAGTTTATCTTCTGGTAGAAGTAATGCATGTGAGAGTTGCCATTGGAGATTTTTATCATTACTGGCCTCTTTCATTGATTTTGTTTGGCTTTACGGTTCTATCAAAAAACAACTATGCTAAACTTACATTTTCCGGACTTGCCGGTTTAGTTTTTGCTCTTGTTATTTTCAGTTTCTTTTCAAATTCTTGGTTCCCCTGGGATGAATGCAATTCGGATATCCATAAAATGACAACTACCGAGCAATTCGTTGAACCGTTTGATCGTAAAATAAAAACGGTTAATGCTACTTTTGAACTCGGTGCCGGCAGAATTGAACTTCATGGAAATGATTCAAATTTAGTTACCGTTAAATCCGGTGGAATGAAGGATCTATTTTCTGTTGATACTGATAGACAGAATGAGAATTATGATTTTGACGTCAGTATGGAAAATGTTCATGTAAATCTAAAAGAAGATCATCATCGCAAGTTGGAAGTGGGATTTAACAACAACCCAAACTATAATTTCAATTTTAAACTCGGCGCCGCGGATGTTGATCTGGACTTGACGACTCTAAAAGTTGAAAATATTTCTTTATCAACTGGAGCTGCCAGTTGCAACTTAAAAGTTAAAGAGTTTGCTACAGATACAATGAATATCAAAGTAGAAGCAGGCGCCGCATCGGTTCGACTAATTTTACCGAAAGATGCGGGAGTGCAAATCAGAAAAGAAACAGCTTTGTCCACTACTCACTTTGATGATTTCAAAGAGATCTCTGATGATCTTTTCCAAACTGACAATTTTTCTTCAGCTAAAAAGAAAATATTTCTTGAAATTGAAGGAGGGGTGGCTTCTTTTTATGTCTCCAGAAATTAAGCTTGGGTTGGCTTAATCACACTCTTGAAAAAAGATTTCAATTTCTGTCTATAATATTTTTATATTTCTACATCAATTAAAGAACATTTTAAGATGGCAGAAAAAGAGATACTTAATTATAATTATACCTTTCGACTTAAAAACGGATTAGTAAAATCTTTTCATGTTTCGGTGGATAAAACTTCCTTAAGTATTATTTACAAGAATAATGGTTCATTCCCGGAGTGGACAAAGCTGCAAGACTTTAAATGTTCGCATTGTTCACTTGATCCCCAAATGCATGAATACTGCCCATTAGCAATAAACCTCGTCGATATTATCCAGACATTTCAAGATTATAATTCATTTGATGAAGCTGAAATATTTGTTGAAACCGACAATAGAAATTATTCAAAAACCACTTCTGTTCAGGCTGGAGTAAGCAGCATGCTTGGAATCCGGATGGTGACTTCAGGATGTCCGATTATGGGGAAATTAAAGCCGTTGATTCCAACGCATCTTCCGTTTGCTTCTTTAGAAGAAACTGAGATGCGTGTCTTATCAGCTTATCTTTTAGCCCAGTACGTTAAATGGAAAAAAGGGGGAGAACCCGATTGGGAAATGACCAATCTCATCAACATTTATGAAGATATAAGAATATTGAATCATAATGTTTCCAAAAAAATTGCTGATCTTGAGAAAAAAGATGTCAGCATCAACTCACTCGTAGTTTTAAACAACTTTGCCGATTATGTTTCTTTCACTCTTGATGAAAAGATGCTGGAAGATTTCGAAGCTATCTATAAAGAGTTTATGTAAAAGTATTTTATAGCGTTTAGCAAAAGAAATTATTATCTTTCCCATGTGTCAGTGACAATTATTATTATAAACAAAAAATAATTCTTAAGCTGGTACAGCAACCGTTGATCTGGTTGAAAATAATTAACTTTTTTTTCAATTTGTACAACAATATTAGCATGAAAAAGTTAAGCCCTGAAAATCCGCAGTTAAAATCACTCTTCAAACTGAAATTTAAATTCCCCGACATTAGAACGATTTGGTTAAAAGAAGCCCCAAGAATATGGGCAGCATTATTTTCTTAGATTTCTTTCTCTAATTCTATAAAGGAAAGCAGAAAATGTTCCGAACATTAAACGATCTCCTCCAATTTTTTAATTCAAAATGGAATGACTTAATCTCCGTGAACAACAAAGCAAGAGTGGATGCTCACTACGGTAGTTTGTTTATTGTGCTGATGGTTATAAGTACTGGAATTGTTCTCCTCCTAACCATAGTTTTTCTTTCTATGATTCCGCTTGGGCTAGTTGATGCTAGCGTCGTTTATGTTGCTGCTGCATTTCCGTTTGTCTTTATCCCAATTTCAGTTTACTGCATTATTCAAGCAAAACACGGAAAAGTTCGTTCGAGCGTTACACTTTATGTTTGGATTAATATGGCTGCAATTTCTGCAGCTGTTTTTATTTTTGAGGGTGTTTTATCTCCAGCATGGGTGCTTTATATTTGGACAATAACTATTGCGGGGACTCTCTTAACTCCAATTTATGCATTATGGATGACCGGTGGTGTGGTGATCTATTTTTTCTTCCTCTTGATACTTACTAAGCTTGGATTTTATAAACCTTTATTAACATTTGGAATGGGACATGATTTTGTTGAGACATCCTCACTTTTAATTATGCTGGTTTCAACCGTTGGTTTATTAACTTATTTAAATATGAGAAGTTTGAGAAAAACTTTAGGAGATTTGAATAAAGAAATTGCAGAACGCCAAAGGGCCGAAGGAGCTTTACAACTTAGTGAAGAAAAATACCGTATGGTTGCTAACTTTACTTATGACTGGGAAGCCTGGCGTGCCCCTAATGGAACTTACCGTTATATTTCTCCATCCTGCGAACGCATTACCGGGCATAAGGTTGAGGAATTTTTATCTGATCAGGAACTGACAATTAAAATTACACATCCTGATGATAGACATAAATTAATTGAACATCAATATACCGGTTCTCACGAAGCCCAAGGTAAGGGATTAGAATTTGATTTCAGAATTATTAGACCAAACGGTGAGACTCGTTGGATCAACCATTCATGCATTGCTGTTTATGGTTCGGGAGGAGAGTGGTTAGGCCGTCGTTTAAGTAATCGTGATATCACCGAGAGGAAACAGGTAGAAGAAGCAATGCGCGATAGCGAAGAACGTTATCGTTCTTTATCCGAAGCGGCTCAAGATTTCATATTTATAGTAAACCCGGAAGGGACATTTCAGTACATTAATTCATTTGGTGCATCTCAGATTGGGAAAAGAGCAGAAGAAATTGTTGGCGTGAATTGGAAAGATATTCTTGGTTCTGTCCCCTCCAAAGAGGAATTAGCAGCAATCAATCGAGTATTTACTGATGGAATTACTACTCATTTTGAAAGTCAAATTGTATTCTCTCAGCGCAAGATATGGTTTTCGATCAAATTTGTTCCGCTTAGAAATTCTTTTGGTGAAATTAGTTCATTAATGGGTATCGCCCGTGATATCACCGAGCGGAAACAGTTAGAAGAAGCAATGCGCGATAGCGAAGAACGACAAGGGTTGATACTGCGGTCGTTACCGGTTGCCATCTACACTGCACCGGTTGAACCAGAAGTAGATGCGTTTTGGATCAGCGGAAATGTTTTTGAATTGACCGGGTATTCAACCGACGAGTTTATTACAGAGCCGGATTTCTGGCGTCGGCGTTTGCACCCGGAGGATCGTAGCCGGGTTCTGGAAGCGTTCGAGCGGGCTGCTGTTTTGGGCGAGGTCAACATAGAATATCGTTGGCAAGTCAAAAATGGTCAATACAAATGGTTCCTCGATAGATCTGTAAGGCACGAAGTAGATAAGAAGCAGGAGTATTTCGGTGTTCTTATCGACATTACCGAGCGCAAACAGGCGGAGGAATCTTTAAAGTCATCGGAAGAAAAATTCAACAAGGCATTTCAATCATCTCCTGTTGCAATGTCAATGCAAAATGCAGAAAATATATTCGTGAATGTTAATGATGCTTTTCTAAAGTTAACGGGATATAGCCGTGAGGAAATAATTGGACACAGTGGAAAAGAGTTGCGCTTATGGGTAGATGAAAATGAAGGCATTCGTGTTAATGATCATTTTCGTGTTCATGGCTCTCTTCATGATATAGAATTTAAATTCCGCAGAAAATCCGGAGAAATCGGTGTTGGAATTATTTCTGCAGAATCAATTCTACTGGAGGGAAAGACGGCAGACTTGTCGGCAGTTTTAGATATCACCGAGCGCAAACGTGCAGAAGGAGCGTTGCGGCAAGCCGAGGAGAAGTATCGAAGCATTTTCGAGAACGCGGTTGTGGGCATTTATCAGACCAAGACAAACGGACAGTATGTATCGGCAAATCCAACGCTCGCGCTTATACTTGGCTACGCGTCGCTCTTGGAGTTAATGGCGAGCGTTACGGATATCAATCATCAATTCTACGTTGAGCCTAACCGCCGCGAGGAGTTCATTCGCTTAGTCGAAGAACAAGGCTCCGTGCTTGGCTTCGAGTCCCGGGTCTACCGCAAAGACGGCAGCGTGATATGGGTTTCCGAGGCCGGACGGAGCATCCGTGATGCAGACGGAGATCCCTTCGGCTTCGAAGGCATAACGATTGACATCACCGACCGCAAACAAGCGGAAGAACATATAGTTGCTTTAGCCCTGCGCTACCAGACACTGCTCCAAACTGCCAGCGATGGTATTCATATACTTGACACCCAAGGTAATATTCTCGAAGCCAATGACGCGTTCTGTAACATGCTGGGTTATACGCGTGAAGAGCTATTGAAACTAAACGTTGCTGATTGGGACATGCAATGGTCGCGCGAAAAATTGTTGGAGGATATGAATGAATTTATTTACCACCCGACCATTTTTGAGACAAAACATCGCCGCAAGGACGGTACAATCATAGACGTTGAAATAAACAATGTGAGTGTTACTTTGGAAGGGCAAAACTATTTATACGCAGCATCGCGTAACATCACAGAACGTAAGCGTACGGAAGAGGAGATTAAACTAAAAAATGAACAACTCATCAAACTCAATTCGGAAAAGGATAAATTTTTCTCCATCATTGCGCACGATTTGAGAAGTCCGTTCCAGGGATTTATAGCTTTAACCGAACTGCTTACCGAAGATGTTGCTGGTTTTACAGAGTCAGAAAGAACGATCTTACTAAAAAAGATGCATGGTTCAGCCGTGAATCTCTATAAACTTCTGATGAATTTATTAGATTGGGCAAACGTGCAAAAAGGAACGATAAATTTTTCCCCGGCAGAAATAATGTTATTTGAGTATGTAAATCAAACTATAGATCTACTTACTAATATATCAGATCAAAAAGCCATAAACGTATGTGTTGATGTCTCGAAAGAATTGAAAGTGTTTGCTGATGATGCCATGTTTAATTCAATCTTAAGAAATATTCTTTCCAACGCGCTAAAATTTACTCCAAAGGGGGGGAATGTAACTTTAACTGCAAAGAGTATTGTTGAAGGAATGGTTGAGGTCTCAATTGCTGATAGTGGCATCGGGATGACCGAAATTTTATTAAAAAAGTTATTCAAAATCGGTGAGAAAGTTGGCAGGAAAGGTACTGAAGATGAGGAGAGTACAGGTTTAGGACTTCTCCTCTGTAAAGAATTTGTAGAAAAACACGGCGGCAAAATATGGGTTGAAAGTGAAGAAGGAAAAGGAAGTACGTTCAATTTTATATTACCGGAAAATGAAAACGTTTTTACTTCAAATCCAGTTTCATAAGTAAAACTGGATTTGCCCTTATTTTAAACTATAATCCTTCTCTATCGATCAGATAAACTAAAACAGCAATCGCCGCTGAACCAAGCTCAAATTCTCTTGAATTTACTTCTGAGAAAATGTCGTTCGCCGAATGGTGATAATCAAAATAACGTTGAGAATCAGGGACATATCCAATTAAACATTTTGCATTTTTAATATAAGAAACATCAACTCCACTGCCACCTTGTTTTACCCAACTTATACCGGCTCGTTCAAGAACATTTTTCCATGAAGCAATTTTCAAGAGTGAAACAGAATCTTTATCAACAGAAAATCCAACCGGTGTAAACGCACCTCTGTCTGCCTCGATTGCGGTAAGATGTTTTTCATTTGAGTTTTTTGCAAAATCACCATAGGCGATTCCTCCGCGGGAACCATTTTCTTCATTAATAAAAAAGACACTCCGGATGGTTCGTTTTGGTTTTATGTTTAATCGTTTAAAAAGGTCGAGCACTTCCATCGATTGGATACAACCCGCACCGTCATCATGGGCTCCTTCTCCTTTATCCCAGCTGTCAAAATGTCCTCCTACCACAATTACTTCCTTTGGGAATTCGCTTCCTCTTAATTCTCCTATAACGTTATAGGATTGTGTTTCCGGCAAAGTTTTGCATGAAAGTTTAAGTTGAAGTTTTAAATTCGGTTCTTGTTTTAATGCATTGCTTAAAAAATCAGCGTCAATTATTCCAATGGCAACGGCGGGAATTTGTGGAATTGAATCAGCGTAATGCATCACTCCAACATGGGGAACGTTATCATTTCTCGAAGTGATCGAACGGAGGATCATTCCTTTCGCCCCGTATTTTGCGGCTTCCGAAGCTCCTTGCACCCGGTATCCAACATTTTTACCATACGCGGGAAAGGAAGTTGTGTAACTATTGTCAAAAGGAATATTGTAAAAAACGATCTTATCTTTTACTTCATTTTTCTTTTGTGATAATTCATCCCAGGAATGAATTTCAATTACTTCTGCATTGATCCCTTTAACCAAATCAGTTCCAACACTACCTCCAAGTGAAGCTATTGATAATTTTTTGTTATGAAATTTTTTTGAAGAAAATATTTTCGCCGATTCAACATTTCCTCTTTCCCAATGCGGGACCATTACCGGTTGCAGCCAAACGGAGTCGAAACCGAGAGACTGCATTTTTGTCTTCGCCCATTCTATTGCTTTTAGAGAATTTGCAGAACCGGACAATCTTGGACCAATTTCACACAATTCTCCTAAAAGATTATAGCCTTTCTGTTCTGTCATCGCCTTTTTTACAATTGAATCAGCAACAGGTCTATAAGTTTTATCAAATTCACTTTGTTGACTGCAGGTTGTCTGTACGAACAGAATCAGAACACAAATAGGGGCAAAAAATTTCTTCATAAATACTTTCACAATTGTTTGTATAGCTGAACAAAAAATATTAAAATGGAGGTAAGAATCAAATAGCTAGAGGTAGAAACACCAATTCCAATTTCTGTATTTTATTGAACCGAATTCTCTGTTATTTTTGTATTACGAAAATGTGTTACTTGAGATTGAGGCTATTATTTATGTTCACAATTAAAATATCTAATGAAAAAACTACGAATTCTTTTATTACTTGTAATCGTATCACTTTCTAATTCTTTCTCCCAAGAATTAAACGAAATCTATTCTAAAGCATTTCAAGCATATTTAGCGAAAGATTATGCGAAGGCGGCTCAATATTTTTCTTCTTTTCGGAAAGAATACCTGCTTAAAGATGAACTTCTCGCGTCGGCAATTTATTACCAGGGAGAATCGTATGCTAATTCCGGACAAGTTGACGAAGCAATAACTTCATATACATTTTTGATCAATAATTTTTTATTCTCAAACTTGCGGAATAAAGTTTATTATAAGAATGCCTTGTTGTACTACGAAAAAAGTAAGTATGAAAGTGCACGGCAATATTTTTTAAAATTAAATGCGGAATATCCGAACAGCGAATTTTACGGTTCAACACTTTATTGGATAGGGGAAACGTACGCACATCACAACAATGTTGAAGAGGCGGTAAACTATTTCAAAGAAGCAATTTCTTACAAACAAACGAACAAGTATATCGATAACACTATTTATTCTTTAGCCCGGACGTATGAAGAGATTGGCGATTATACAAATGCAGTTACTTACTATGACGAACTTCTTTCGTTTTACCGGGAAAGTCCTTTAGCTTCGCAGGCACAAATTCGTATCGGAATATGCTATTTTCATCTGAAGGAATATGACAGTTCAATCCTTGAATTGTCAAACCCGATCGTAAGACAATTGCCGGTAGAAAAACAAACCGAAGCTTTATACCTCCTTGCAAATTCTCATTATAGAGTAGGTGAATATGCAAACGCAGAAAAAGTTTACCGGGAAGTGATCGAAAAATATCCGGCTTCTTCTTTTATCCGCGAGGTAAAGTATGCTTACGCATGGTCGATCTTTCAGCAAAAAAAATATGCAGACGCTTACAAAGTTTTCAATGCTTTATCAGCAGATGATGATTCGATCGGTGTTAAATCATTTTATTGGAAAGGGGAAGCGAAACGCTATTCAGGGAATGAACGTGAAGCTCTTTTAATTTATGAGGACTTCTTACAAAAAAATTCCGAAAGCGAATTGGTATCATCCGCATTGTATCAAATTGGTGTAATCAATTATACAAAAGGTGATATTGATAAAGCCGGCGCAGCTCTTTCTAAAGGAGTGAATACGAAGGATAACGAAGTCCGGGGGAAAATTCTTACGATGTTAGGCGAGATTGAACTTCAAAAGAAAAAGTATCAATCAGCTTTGCAATATTTTAGCAGGGTGAATGAACGGGAAATCGAAGATGAACAATTGGTCTTTCGAGGTTTGTTGGGAAAAGGGATCGCGCTTTTTTATTTAAACAAATATAATGATGCAGTGAGTGTTTTAAGTGATATAGATTTCCGGGCTCCGAATTTTGAATCGGCGAAAGTATCTTTCTATTTAGCGGAATGTTTCTTTTCTCAAAAAAATATTACTGAAGCGCTCAACTATTATAACAAAGTATCTACTGAGGATGCAGCCTTGCAGGCGTTAACGATGTACGGGAAAGCGTACTGTTATTTTAATCAAAAAGATTACACAAATGCCTCTAATTTCTTTTCTGACTTTGTAAAAAAATATCCAAAGAGTGAAAAAATCTTTGATGCAAGAATCCGTATGGCGGACAGCTATTTCGCTGACAAAAATTATGATGCGGCTTCAAATGCGTATGAAGATTTGTTGAAATTGAAGAATGGTATAAGAGCAAAGGATTATGTTTCTTTCCAATACGCTTTAGCACTTTACCGCGCAGGCAAAGTTCAAAAAGCTATCGAGCAGCTTGATAATTTTAAGGGCAATTATTCGAAATCAATTTATTACGAAAATGTACTTTACTTGAGTGGCTGGATCAGTTTTCAACAAAATAATTTCTATGGTGCGATATATAAGTACACCAATATGTTGGAAACATTGCCTAACTCAAAGTTAGCGCCATTGGTTCAGTATTCTATTGGCGATGCTTATTACAATTTAGGGAATTATGATTCCGCTATTGTTGCATATGAATCAGTAATCTCAAACTACTCAAATTCTCCACAAGTATTTGATGCGCTCAACGGTTTACAGTATTGCTACGTTGCCAAAGGTGAGATGGACAAAGCCGTTCAAATAATTGACAATTTTGTTTCTGAGAATCCAACATCACCTTATGCTGATCAACTCTATTTCAAGAAGGGGGAGTTGTATTATAATCAGCGTGATTATGAAAAGGCAAGATTGAGTTACAAGGATTTTATCACCTACTTTTCAAAAAGTAAATACGTTGCAAGTGCATATTATCAGATCGGTAAATGCGAGCAGTATTTGAATAATCTAGATGAAGCGATCCAGAATTATAAAGTTGTTTTTAATTCTTATCCGCAATCGGAAATTGCTCAAAGTGCAGTTATCGAATTAGGGAATTTGTATAATCAATTAAAAAGATTTGATCAAGCTTTAACTCTCTATGACAAAGCAACTGTACAATACCGGAGTTCTTCACGCATCGCAGAATTACTTTTCATGAAGGGAGACACCTATCTTAAAAAAAATAATTTAGCAGAAGCCTATGATGTCTTTGAAGAAATCTCTATGTACTACGCCTCAAATATTTTTGCCGATAAGGCAAAACTTGAGATGGGACTTATTGAACTGACGAAAAAGCGATTTGAAAATGCCGACAAATTATTTTTAGACCTTTTCACGAGAAGGACTGATGACATCGCTGCGAAAGCGCAGTATTCATATGGAGTCTCACTATTGGAACAAGATAAAACGCAAAATGCGATAACCGCTTTTGTTCGAGTATTAAATGTTTACCAACTTTATGATGAATGGGTTGTTAAGTCCTATTTAAAACTTGGTGATGCTTATCTTCTGATTAATGACAAGAATAAAGCGAAAGAGATGTTCCGGACAGTTATCGCTTCGCATCGTGGAGATGAATATGGAAAAGAAGCCCAGCGGAAATTGAGGAATATAAAATGAAAACAAAATTAAAATTTATAGCACTCAATTTATTGTTTGGGATTAGTTTTCTTTTCGGGCAAGAAAATTCAAATGTTGAATTACCACAATTTGTTATCACCGGAAAGGAAGCGTATGAATTCCCTCAGCTCGAAAAGCAAAAACCTGAATTAGTATCGTCCGTCTCTGAACAATTTTTCAAACCGGTTTATTCTTCGGATGAATTGGAAGTGAAAGAATTTTCTGAACCGGCGAAGAAAAGTGGTGAGTTTTTGGATTCGATAAGTTTTATAAATGGAGAAGCAGAATTTCTCATCGGAAACAATCTTCTTCCTTCATTATCCATTACTTACAGAATGCCAATGGAAAGATCAATGTTCTCAGCTAATATTAATGCTGTCAATCAACGGGCTTTTCTTCCGTATGCAGACATGAATAAATTTGGCGCAAAACTTCTTTATAACTATATCATTTCTGATTCAAGTAGCTTTTTACCTTTCTCAAAACTTCAACTCTCCGCAAAAGGAGAAAGTGAATCATACAAATTATTTGGTTCATCACTCCCAAGTTTCAACAGAAAAGTTTCGCGAGTGAGTGTTTCAACATCGTTAGCAAATGTTACCTCGAACAAATTTAATTACGATCTAACTTTAGAAAATAATTATTTGAATATGTCGAACGATTCAATAAAGGAGAACCTTTTTAAAGTTAATGGATTTACGAAATATTCAAGCAAACTGTTTGATCTTTCTTTGTACGGAAAATATCATTTACTGCAATCTACATTTCTCTCTTTAGCTGCTGAAAACTTTGCTTTTATTAGTGCCAAAGGAATGTGTGGATTTAAATTTGGGAATAGTGTAAAAACGGATTTCGGTTTTGAATATTCAAAATTGGATTCCAATAATTCATTTTATCCATATGCTGCTGCTGCAATTCAGTTGTGGAAAGGTTTTTCTCTTTTTGCGGAATATCATCCAACATCTTTGTTGATAACACAGTATGACTTACTTAATACAAACAGATATTATATCCCCACGATAGCACATAAAAATATTTTTTACTCTATAACTTCTCAATACAATTTTAATTTTAAGTATGAGTATGAAAGACTGTTTGAATTTACCACGGGAATTTCTCTCTTCTCCGCTTCAAACTATCCTTATTTTGCACAAGCTGCTTCCGGTGTAAATGATTTAGTTATCGATACCGCTGAAGTGAAAGCTACAACCGTTTCAGCAAGTGTTCGTTGGTTTGCAGGTATGTATGGATTCTTTTCCGGTTCATTACTTTATCAAAACATTCAAGACACAGCAGGAAATACTCTTCCTAATATCGCACCGCTAAAAGCCAGTGCTTCGTATGGGTACAATATTTCGCAAGGAATATCTTTATCAGCAGAAATGATGTATTATTCTTCTCCTTTCATTAATTTTGCTAACATAGAAAAAGGAAAAGATTATTTCAACTTATCGCTTAAAGGAGAAATGATAATTTCGGAAAAGATGTTTGCACAACTTGAGTTCCGGAACCTTTTGAACGCTAAAAATGAAATTTGGAAAAATTATCAAGAGCTTCCGCTGACAATTTCTGCGGGACTTAAAATTATTTGGTAGAAATGACAAGAACTGAATTAGTAAAGAAACTTACTTCGTATGCATTGGTCGATGAAAGTTATGCTGCGGCATTCATGGAATCTTTTCTTTTATCATTGCATCAGCAATTGTTAAAATACGAGGCGTTCCAACTCCCCAATAATATCAGTTTTAAACAAAAAAAAATTGTCAGAAACAATAGGGAATTTTATCTGATAACATGTTCTTCATCCGATCAACTTGAACCTTCATCAGATGAATTGATTTTTGCCGTTCCCGGAATACACGACGATACAAAGCCCGATAAATATTCTGTTTTTTCTATCAGCATCGGGAAACAAATTATTCCAAATAAGGAATTGATCTCATCGGGATTTACTTTTGAGCCAAGTTTTTCGCTGAAAAATTATTGCCGTGAAAAGGCTTCGAGTCTCATTCAAAAAGGAGAGTTTGTTTCACCAAGTCTGGCGCCAGCTGATTTTGCATGGGATTTTAGCCCAACCGAAACTGAAGATCATTTTGCGACTGATGATTCACTACAAGAAGAAATTTCAAAGGAAGTTCAGGAATTCTCCTGGGACTTTGGAACTAACTGGAAACGCGAATTACAGGAAGATGAAATTCTATCGGTTCAACCTTCGCTTGAAGATGTTGTTAGACACACGGTGGTTGAAGAGAATATCGAAGAGAAAACAGAAGAAGAATTTCCAAGTTGGAATTTCAGTGAAGCAGAATTGAATGATGTTGATTCGTTCCAGGAAGATGTTGGTACAAAAACTAAAATTGACGAACTCGATTTTTCACAACTCCATGAAAAACTTGCCGGGAAATATGAATTTGAAGAAGTCAAGGCTAAAGATGTAACTCAGGAGTTGAGCATTGATCTTTCGGATTTTGATAAGCCGGCTGATGTTGATTTGCCGGTTGACGAGACTGATATCGAAGCACCGGTAGATGACTTCTTGAAAAATTATGATAAAGTTACCGATGATGAGTATGTTCACGTTCAATCCACTTCAGAATTTGTTTTAACCCGGGAACAAGAAAAACTTCTTGAAGAAACTGATCCATTCAGCAGTTTCACAGTCGAAAGACCAACTCCTCAATTTGAAGAATCAACGGCAGAAGAAAATTGGGAACCGGAGTTGCCGACTTTTCCTTTAGAAAAGAAAGAAGAGTTGAGCGAGCTTTTTACTGATGATGAAAAGGAAGAAGAACAACTTAAAGCTAAAAAGGAAAAGGGAAGTAAGTTTTGGACAGCAGCCTCGGTAATATTATTTGCAGTTATTATCGCTGTAGTGTATTGGAAAATGTGGGGAATCCCAACCTTTATGAAAATGGGAGAAACTGAAAATCAGACTGTAAAATCAAAACCAGCGGTAATAGAAAGGGAATATGATGTCCCTGTGACATATCCCTATGATGTAAAAGTTACGGAATCTCTTAAAACTGAATCAGCATTAGAAGGGGTTAATAGAAATAAAGTTAATTCGGATGCACTTCAAGAAACAGATAAACTCCCTGTTGTTAAAAATGATTTTGATGCGAGTGAAATCTTTTCAAAGAATAATCCAAGAAATCGTGTTAGCGGGAAAACAATACCAAACCAGGAGTCGGCTAAGACGTCTAAAATTCAGCCTCCAATTGTGAAAGAAACAATTAAGAAAACAGAAGTGTCTCCGACAACACCGGTCGAGACTAAAAAAGCCACATTGATCCGCGATAACATTTATCTGGAAGGTTCGACTTATGTTGTTCAACTTTCATCCTGGAAATCTGAATCGATCGCAGATCAGGAAGTTGCACGACTTAAACGAAAAGGGTTTAAAGCGTATAAAACTTCTGCGGTTGTTCCGCAAAAAGGGGGAACCTGGTACCGGGTTAAAGTAGGTGGATTTTCTTCCGCAGAAGAAGCCTCTCGATTTTATAATTCAAACAAGTAATAGCAGGAAAGAAGTATGGATTTATTGACTATGTTTCTCAAAGGTGGAGTAATAATGTACCCTATATTACTCTGCTCAATTATTGGAGTAGCAATAATTATTGACAAGTTTATCGTATTGCACAAATCAAAAGTGAACGTTGCTGCATTTATGATAAAATTAAGACCGTTCTTAAAAAAACATGATGTTGCCGGTGCTATTGCATTCTGCAACGGAGAAAAAACTCCAGCTGCCAACATTGTGAAAAGAGGGTTAAAAAAAATACGCTTTGGTCATCAACGTGTTAAAGAATCTTTAGAAGATGCCGGAAGACAAGAAATTGCAAAACTTGAAAAAGGATTATCAACATTAGCCACTGTTTCCGGTATTGCGCCGATGCTTGGATTTTTAGGTACTGTCACGGGAATGGTTTCTGCATTTCAAACTATTCAAGATCTAATGGGCGCTGCAAATCCTTCTGATTTGGCGGGTGGTATCTGGGAAGCTTTGATCACAACTGTTTTTGGATTAGTAGTCGGAATTCCAGCGTTGGCGTTCTACAATTACTTCACTGAAAAAATAAAGAAACTTATTCTGGACATCGAAGTAATTTCAAGCGATCTGATCGATGTTGTCGAAGAATCATCCAGCGGTAAAAAAACTTCCGAGGATGATGACGAGATTACTCTTTAGAGGATGATATGAAATTTGAAACGACAAATAAACCTCTTGTTGCATTCAGTGTCTCATCACTTACAGATATTGTGATGCTTCTCTTAATATTTTTTCTATTAACATCGCAGTTTGTTTTACAGACCGGCGTAAAAATAAAATTACCCGGCGCAAAAAATAATGAACAACTGGCTCCATCAAAGTTGGTAGTAACATTATCTGATAAAGGAGAAATATTTATAGGTGATGAGCGAATTCAATTAGAAATGCTGGCGGGAAAATTGACCAAGCTGCAGTCGTCGAGCCCGGAAAATAATCTCATTTTACGCTCAGATAAAAGTGTCCCGGTTGAATTGGTTATCAAAGTTATTGATACCGCCCGCGGGATAGGCATACAAAAATTTACCATTGAAACAGAAAAAGTTAATTTGTAAATCCCCGCATGTCAGAACAAAGAACACTAAAAACATCCTATTCCATCTCAATTCTTATCCACGCAGCGGTATTAATTTTATTCTTCTATTTAAAGTTAGAAGTTGAATATCCGGTAAAAGAATACATTGAAGTTGGATTTGGTGGAATCACCGGAGGAGCATCCGGTGGAAGCGGTGAGAATGTTTTGGATGAAAAGAAGGTTGAGGATTTGAAAGTTGATACGAAAGAAGACGTGGAAGTTCCGAAAGTAAAAAACACTTTTGATAATGAAGTCCCGGCAACTACAAAAAAGAAGACAGAAGAAAAACTTGTTGAGCCAAAAGGAAACCAAGGCATCGGGACAGGTAGTTCAGGTTTTGACATTGAATGGGGAGGTAACGGGAAAAGGAAAATATACAGCTACACGCTTCCCGAATATCCCGAAGGTGTGAACAAAGAAATTGATATTCGACTTCGATTTTCAATTTTACCGGATGGAACAGTTGGAACAATATTTCCCTTAACGAAAGCAGATACAAAACTTGAGAATGCGGCGATGAACTCGCTCCGCCAATGGCGCTTTGAACCGTTGCCATCGCAACAGAAAAAGACAGAGCAATTTGCGATTATTGTTTTTCCGTACCGGCTTCAGTAAAAAGATCTTTGTAGTAGAGGCGGTAAAAAAAGTATTCTGCAATAGTTAATAACGAAAGTGCGAACGTGTCGCGGTCGTAGAAAATTCCGAGTCCTTCCGGTTCCATAAATATTTTTGCGATCATTGTCGTGATCGTCCAGCCAACTGCGAACAATACTCCGATTAATCCGATATTTAGAATACCACCGGAAAGATTTTCATCCTGCCATTTCTTTGTAAAAATGATGAGTGTAAAGATGTAGTGTGCAAAAAAGATAAATGCTGTGATCATAAATTTGTAAAATATTTTTTGTTAAAGATTGACATTCCGATTAATCCCCCGATAATTCCAAAGATAGAATCAATAATAATATTGTTGAACAAAAGAAATGTTGTATAGAGAGGTGAAAATCCTTTCGTTGTAATTTCTTTCCCCATATGTTTCAGAATTCTTATGGTCTCGTTTCCAATCTCCCCAAGATTATAAGTATTCAATAAAATTTCAACTTCTGTTAGACTTTGAACCAGATCGTTGTTGCGGAAGATATATGTGATCATCACATCAAAAAATACCGAGAAGAGAGCGGAAGATAATCCGGTAATTAATCCGAAAAACATTGCCGACTTTACACTGATACTTTGTGAAAAGGATGTTATCCTCAAATAAAAATATAGACTTAATACAGTTGCTGCCGGAAGTATGATACAACATCCGAGACTTTTAACTCCGGGAATTGTACTCAACACTGCTGCTCCGAATCCGCAGACAATTGCGGGAGAAAGTTTGTTCTTCATAAATTAGTATTTCTTTGGGAACGTTGGAAGAAATTATTTCTTTTTATTTCAAAAATAACAAAGTAAACGGCAAAAAAAGAAAAAAGATAACCGGTAAAAAATGCCGAAGTCTTGTTATACTCAACCAGAATAAAATTATTGATCAACACATCAACAAACATGAGCAGTGAAAAGATGACAAAATATCTAAATGTTGTTCGAAAATATTTTGTTATGGAGAAAAAGGAGAAGAGCAAAGCAATAAATCCACCTAAATATATTCCGGTGCATCTTGAACAGACTAAGAAATGAGAACCATTGATAAGAAAACTTTTATCCGGTTGCTGATGGCAGACTCTCCCATAACTGGTCTTCATCAAAGGATAAAATGCATGTAACCGGCTATCTTGTGGTAGGAAAGAGAAGAGCGAAAATCCTGCTATCCAAATTGCCATGAGAGAAAGAACTAATGCAAAGAGTATTTTACTTTTCACTCAACACAAACGAAAAGATGGCAGTATTGGAAAGAGCGTAAATTTTATTCGATACTGCCAGCGAAGATTTAAATTTAGTATCTCCATTCACGGCAGCTAGATTTGCTTTAGTGAAAGAAAATTTGTCAGCCTCTCGCGAAGAAACATAAATTGTACTATCACTGGTTAATGTGATAGAATTGTAATATTTATCTATTGTGTTAAACTTTTCAGGTAAAGCGACTTTTGCAACTCCGTTTCCAAAGAGATCAAATACGATCAAACTCATTCCATCGAGAACTAGAACATTACTGTTTTCTGTTACAATCAGTTTTACGGGACTTTTAATTGCAAATTCTCCGGCATCAAAACCACCGAACTGCAGGATATACTTTCCAAACAGATCAAATTTAAGAATGCGCTTATTTTCCGAATCGAGGACATACAAATCTCCCATTGATGAAACATCCGCACTTAGCGGGAATCCGAAAGCGGCATCATTATTATCTCCTTCGCGTGTGTAAAGCCGGGAGATGAAATTCAGGTCTTTATCAAACTGTTGAACCGAGTGATTATTTTTATCCGTAACAAAAATATTGAGCGCATTTAAAGAAACATCAAGAGGGTAATCAAATTGTCCGTTGTCCCATCCGTAACCACCAAATGCTTTCAACTCATTCCCGAGTGAATCAATTTTATAAATTTCGTCACTGCCGTTATCTGCAACGTAAAAATATCCTTGCGGAGAAAGCGCAAAAGATGTTGCGTCGGAAAACAAGCCGAATTGATTTACCAATTGGTAATCTTGAGATAAAACCGCACTGTTAAGCAACAAACAGAATAAGAAGAACCTTTTCAAAAATGCTCCATTTAATTGCAAGAAAGTTAAAAAACAATGAGGTAAGTTAAAAGCAAAATTAAAAGCCATCATTAGGAAAAGCTTTAAAACGATAACGGCTCCGTTTAATTGGAGCCGTCTCGTGCAAGTAGTTTAGAATAATTTATGTTATTTACAAAGTGAATTTAAAACATTACGAATAATTTTCAAACCTTCGTCAAGATCATCTTTAGTAACAATTAAAGGAGTTCTGAAACGAACTGAGTTAGAGCCGCAACCTAACTGAATTAATTTATTCTTATAACACTCTTTAACATATTGGTTGCGTAGATCCGGCGATTTGAAATCGAACGAACACATTAAACCTAATCCCCGTGCATGTTCTATGAGTGTAGGATATTCAAGCTGCAAAATATTTAATTGATGAAGCAAATAATCTCCGGTCTCATTTACGTGAGCTAAAAGATTATCTTCCTGCATTACTTCAAGAATTCTTGTTGAACGAACCATATCGGGTAAATTAGAACCCCAGGTAGAATTGATACGGCTGGATTTTCTGAAACAATGCTCTTCAACATCGTCGATTCTGCTGCTAACCATAATTCCGCAGGTCTGAGCTTTTTTACCAAACGAAATAATATCCGGAAGAACGTAATATTCGGCTGCCCACATTTTACCGGTAATTCCCATTCCGGCTTGAACTTCATCAAACATTAAGAGAATATCATTCTCATCGGCTATTTGTCTAAGCTTTAGGAAAAACTCTTTGCGGAAAAAGTTATCGCCGCCTTCTCCCTGGATAGGTTCAATAATGATTACGGCAATGTCATCCGGATTATCTTTAATCGCTTGATGTATTTGCGCTATTGCATTTTCTTCCGATTTAATTACTTCTGCCAAATGCTCTTCAAGAGGGAAGAGAATTTTAGGATTATCAATTCTTGGCCAATCGAACTTAGGGAAGTAGTTGATCTTATTCGGATCAGTATTTGTAAGAGATAAAGTATAACCGCTTCGTCCGTGAAAAGCCTGCTTAAAGTGGAGAACTTGATGTCCAACTTCCTTAGTATAACCCTTCTTAAAGTTCTTTTGCACTTTCCAATCAAAGGCTACTTTCAAACCATTTTCAACAGCGAGGGTTCCTCCATCAATAAAAAAGAGGTATTTAAAATGATCCGGTTTAGCAATTGCAGCAAACGTTTCAACAAATTCAGCCATTAAAGTTGAATATATATCTGAATTTGACGGTTTGTTCAGAGCTGCTTCAAAAAGTTTCTCTTTAAACTCTTCAGTCTGCAATTTCGGATGATTCATGCCAAGCGGGGACGAAGCGAAGAAGGAGAAGAAGTCTAAGTATTTGTCGTTTGTTTTGGCATCTACAAAATGGAGCCCTTGACTTTTCTGCAGGTCAAGAACAATATCAAAGCCGTCAACAATCATGTATTTACGTAATGTATCGTGGACAAAGTTCGGATCAATGGATTTATGTTGTGAAGAGATATACTCTTTCAGTTCAGCGTTGTTCATAATAACCTCTAAATGGAAATAAAAAATGTATTAATTAAATGTTTAGAGTTAAGCTGAGATCTAAAAGACGTTTTCGAAGCGGGAGACCAGATAGTTCCTTAAACTTTTGCTTTTCTTGCGGGTAATATGTGCTGTTATAAAAATCATAGATTCTTGGCAACAAATTAAGCTAAGTGATCATAAGTTTCAAGTACCTGGCAAAGATTTTAATAGATATGTTTTATAACTCAGCCGGTAGAAGTAAGAAAAATCACCTCATCCATTAAACATCATCCATCAACCATCTTTTGTTTTTTAATCTCCATATTTCATTTTAAGTTTGATGTAATGAATTTTAAAAATAAGGGAAATCTCATGGAATTTTTATCACAGCTTGGTATCCAAGCAGAAAATTACGGCTCATCTACAGGTCAAACCTGGAACGAATCAACTTCAGAGAGTAAACTGAACATCCACTCGCCTGTAAATGGAGAATTTATCGGCTCTGTCTATCAAGCTTCGGAAGCAGATTATGAAAGAATCCTCACTACCGCAGCAAAAGCATTTCTTGATTGGCGGCATGTTCCTGCACCGAAAAGAGGAGAGATTGTAAGGCAGATCGGATTAAAGTTACGTGAATATAAAGAACCGTTGGGAAGGCTTGTTTCTTACGAGATGGGGAAATCTTTACAAGAAGGGAAAGGGGAAGTACAGGAGATGATCGATATCTGCGACTTTGCAGTTGGAATCTCACGGCAGTTATACGGTTTTACGATGCACTCCGAAAGACCGAACCACCGAATGTACGACCAATATCATCCTTTAGGAATTGTCTTAACTGTTTCAGCATTTAACTTCCCGGTAGCTGTTTGGGCATGGAACGCAATGCTTGCAGCCGTTTGCGGAGACGTGAACATTTGGAAACCATCTTCTAAAGTACCATTAACAGCAATTGCCACACAAAAGATAATAGCGCAAGTATTAAAGGAAAATGATCTGCCTGAAGGCATTTTCTCTTTAATTGTCGGGAAAGGTTCTACTATCGGAGAGAGAATGTTGAATGACAAACGCATCCCGCTTATTTCAATTACCGGTTCCACAGCGGTAGGGAAACATGCTTCGCAGGTTATTGCCGGAAGGTTTGGTAAAGCGATCTTAGAGCTTGGAGGGAACAATGCGATCATCCTTACTCCCGATGCTGACCTAAAAATAGCTATCCCGGCGGTAGTATTTGGGGCGGTTGGAACAGCGGGTCAGAGATGTACGAGCACCCGGCGATTGATCATCCATGAATCGATCTATGACAAAGTAAAAGAGTCGTTGGTTAAAGCTTATTCAAGTTTAAAAATGGGTGATCCATTAGACGAGAAGAATCATGTTGGACCACTGATTGACAAATCTGCTGTAAAACTCTTTACATCAGCTTTGGAACAGGCAAAGGAAGAAGGAGCAAAAGTTATCTTTGGTGGCGAAGTTATGGAGGGAGCAAGTTATGCTTCCGGTTGTTATGTCCGTCCTGCAATTGTGGAAGCTGAGAATCATTACAAAATAGTTCAGGAAGAGACGTTTGCCCCTATCTTATATTTGATCAAATATAATGGAGAGGTAGATAATGCTATCTCCTTAAATAATAACGTTGTACAAGGATTATCTTCCTCTATCTTTAGCAACAACATGCGTGAGACGGAAGAATTCCTCTCGGCATGGGGAAGTGACTGTGGTATCGCCAATGTTAACATCGGAACTTCGGGCGCTGAGATCGGGGGAGCATTCGGTGGCGAGAAAGAAACCGGCGGCGGACGTGAATCGGGATCAGACGCATGGAAAACTTATATGCGCAGACAAACGAACACGATCAACTTTGGAACAACTATGCCGCTGGCGCAAGGGATCAAGTTTGATATAGAATAACATATCTTTGATTTAGTGCGAACGGACAAAGTTCAGGGGAATGAATGAATGTGTTGATTGGATGAATGATCTTCTCAAACCTCCAAGGTTTCTAAAACCTTGGAGGTGAGTGTGTAAAAATAAATGTGTAAATGGAAAAAGGAAATCATAAGAACGCCCCAATTCTGTCATCAAAAATAATGGAGAATTGAGAGATAACAAAAGCCCAATTAGGGATTGGGTTAACCCATTT
>JBAZBI010000025.1:0-42934 GCA_041671545.1 Ignavibacteriaceae bacterium | reverse complement strand
ATCTCAAACTTAAGGAAACGTATTCAATATGTCAATGAACTTTTTGAGAATATAACTTCTCAGAATAAATACTTGAGATAACTTAGCTCAAGTATTTATTCTTGACTTTTAACGGAATAACTTTACATATCTATAATAGTCTGCTTCTCTTTTGTAAATAGGTGAACAAAGCTTTATCAAATGGGGTTGAAGTATCGATTAGATTGTATTCCACACCGTTCCGTAAACATTCGCTTTTTATCTTGTTTAGAAAAGTTGCCATAGCATCGCGGTAAGATTTTTGGATTTGATAGGGTTGAGTCGTTATCTCTTCTCCGGTTTCCAAATCTTTAAAGATCGCATCCTTCTGAAATGAAAAATTCCGTTCTGCCGGATCGAGAATCTGAAATACAATCACTTCATTTTTATAAAAGCGGAATTTCTTCACCGCGCTTATAACTTTTACAGGATCATCAAACAGATCAGAAATTATTACAACCAATCCTCTCTTCGTAATCTTATCAGAAATTTGATTTAAACAGAAAGAAGTGTTCGTTTCTGTTTCGGGAACAATTTTACTTAGAACGGAAATGATTTCCTTTAAATATATTCTTGAAGAATTTGGCGGAAGATATTTTTTAATTTGATCGGCATAAACCGATAAACTCACCGCATCTTTCTGCTTAATCATTAAGTAACTTAAACTTGCCGCAAGTTGAGAAGCATATTCAAGTTTTGGAATTCTCCCCTCACTCGCAAAAGTCATCGATTTACTAACATCGAGAAGAATGTACGATTTTAAGTTTGTCTCTTCCTCATATTGTTTTACATAAAAGCGATCGCTTTTCCCGTAAACCTTCCAATCAATATCTTTAGGTGAATCACCTTGCATGTATGGGCGGTGCTGGCTAAACTCAATGCTAAAACCGTGGTAGGGACTTTTATGTAACCCGAGCAAAAATCCTTCAACAATTAATCGTGCGCGTAATTCTAAACTGGAAATTTTAGAAATTACCGAAGGATCGAGAAATTTTTTAATTTCAATTTGCTCTTGAGTTTCCATTGCTATTTTTTAGCTGTAAACTGCGTCTGATGTTTAGCAATTATTTCTTCGGGAGAAAGTCCCATATTATCGAGTTCGGCTTTTGCGTCATCAGCAAATTCACTTTTCGGATATACTTCAAGAAATTTTTTATAAGTTATCGTTGCTTCATGATATTTACCCAGAGTATTTGCTTGAATAAATCCCGACATAAATAATGCGGAAGGAGCTATTTCACTTTTGGGATAATTGACAAATACCTTTTGATAATAATCTACAGCTTTTTGCTGGGAGGCAGTTTGATCTAATCCGGTGATTAATCCCGCTTGATAAAGTTTAGCTATTTCGTAAGCAGCTCTCGGAGCAGTTTCACCAGTTGGGAATTCTTTTAAAACACCTTCGAAAGCAGTTATTGCTTCCGTATATTTTTTTTCTTGAACCAATCGGTTGGCTTCCTCAAATTGATCTTTCTCGGTTTTACTACATCCGTAGAAAAAAAAGATTAAGGTGAAGAAGACAAAATAAGATTTCATGTTACCTCAAATTTTTATATTTTACGTTTGCAAGCTATTAAATAATTAAAATCCTTACAACGATATTATAAATATCTTGTTTTTGTACCTGGATAAAAGAGAATGCTGTGACAATTCTCACTCTTCTTAAACTTTTGTACAAAGAACGGTTAAAAAACACAGTAAATCAGTAAAAGGGGTTGTAGATTTCGCTTGAATTTCTAAATTAATATTAATAAAAAAATGTTTTATTATTAATTAGAAAAACTTAGATTACGCAAAAGAGATTTTGTCTTTTTTGCAAGAGACAATTTATTAAACAACCATAGGAGGCTTAAAATGAAAATTTGCAGAACTTTTTTGTTTGTACTCTTTGCAGTTTTATTAAGCAGTTCACTTTCAGCACAGTTAATTACAGATTTCAAACTTGAGATATTCAAGCCATTGCCGGAGCTTAATCTTGGAGCTTTATCGATGGCGAATAATCTTTCCGGTGCGCCAAGAGTTTTCAGTATTTCAATACTTCCGGAAGGCGTCGAAGTGGTTCTTGAAGGAGAAATAAAATGGACTGATGTAGGGAAGTCGAATTCCATCCCGCTTTTTGATTTCAAGACAAGGGTTTTCAGATCTACAACCTTTTATAATACGGATTTAGGAAGCACGGCTATTAGAATTGCCCGCACTAATTCTAACAACTCTGTAATTAATGAGATCATTAACAAAGGAAAACCGACGGGTAGATTTGATTTTAACCTTACCTTAAAAAACCCTGCCGGGGTTGTTCTTAGAACGGCATCCGATTTTGTTGAATTTATAAATCCGACGCAATCATTTACGATTCTCACTCCTTCAAAAGATGCCGAAGGACAAATTGGAAACATTCTTGTTTCCTGGATTCAAGTACCTGGTTCTGATCATTATAAAATTAAAGTTAATAAACGTACGAACGATCGTCAATCTTTAGAGAATGCTCTCGCTTCCCCAAGCCCTTATATTGATTTTGCCAACATCCCGAATTCGAGTACATCGGTTAGACTAAGTGATCTTCCAACGCTACGCCCGCTACAAGAGGGATTAGAGTATGTTGTACAGGTTGTTGCCGTAATTAAATTACCAAATGAGAATAAAGACTTACCAAGCGAAATTATCAACTTTAGGATTGCCGGATCAAACAGTGCACAAGACGATGCGATCAAGAATTCCTTGATGGGTATAATGTCGTCCTTACCCGGTGGTTCAACTTTATTGAATGTATTCTCAGATAGAAATTTAAGAATTAACCGGATGCTTGATGAAAATGGGAATCCGATTTCGCAAGATCAATTAACGAACCTGCTTAATTATTTTATTAGTCATCCTGATAGAGTTATAAGTTCTCAGTTCATTTATAATGATAATCAGTAACCGTAGAGGAATTGAAAAATGAAAAAAATAAATTTTCAGTTAGTTGCTTTTATATTAGTAGTTTTTGCCGCAACTAATTTTGCTGGAAAAAATCCACCGCCGGCATCTCCAATTGCTATTGTAATGAAAGTAGTGAAAGATGTTAGTTTCAAAAAAGCAGATGGTGACTGGACCACTATAAAAATCGGCCAAGCGCTTTCTACCGGAGATGAAATTAAAACGGGTGCGAAATCACTAGCCCTTGTTAAGTTTACTGATAATTCTATTCTGAGAGTTCGCGAGAATTGCTCAATTAAAATTTATGCCGATAAAAACGACAAACAGATTTCAAAAAACACATATATTGGAAAAGGTGGCGTAAACTTTGAGGTTGCCAAACAACAGCAAAACGAAGAATTTCAATTTACAACACCAACCATGGTTGCTTCGATTCGGGGAACCAAAGGCTTTTTTCAAGTTGGCGATAATGGAACTGTCTTAGTTCTCGAAGAAGGCGCTGTGGACTATAAGTCTCTCCTTGGCGAACAAATTAAAGGAAATGTGAGAGGTGGAAATTCAGTTGTTTTTACAAACGACGGACAGGTAACAGTATCCACAATTTCTCCGGAACAACAGCGGCAATTGGAAGATTCTAAGAAAACGAATACAAAGAAAATAATTATCAAGACTAATCAAGGAGACTTGATCATAGAATATCTCGAAGAATAATTTTTATTAACTCTGCCTTCTTTTTGAAGGCAGAGTTTTTTATTTTTATCTACACTCAAATCAACAAAAATTGGAGATTGCTCCATGGTTAAAAAAGTTACTTTTTTCGTTGTTCTTTTTCTTCTCGGGTTAATCCCAACAACTTTCGCTCAAATCAGTAGTGTGGTTTCAGAAGTGAAAATCGGGAACGCTAAGGAGAATGAAACTCTCACCATCGAAGCAAGATTTCAACCATCTTCTTCTGTAACAAAAGCCGTTATCGGTTACCGCTCTTTCGGACAAAACGAGTTCACCTTTTCAGACATGATTGTTCAGGGTTCTTCCGCTTTTTTTACTATTCCCGCTGCGGAAGTTCTTCCCCCAAACATTGAATATTTTATGAAGTTTTCTATGACTACAGGTGCCGAGGAGACATATCCTGAAGAATTTCTCAAATCCAATACCCCCATTCAAATACCGGTTCAGGGAGTATCGGGCAAAGATAAAGAAGTGCTGGTAATGAGTCCGGAGAAGGGTGAAAAAATTCTCCCGGAGGAATTCTTTATTTCAATTTCGCTTCTTCGCGCTTCTGACGTCGTTAATAAAGGTGCCACTAAAGTTTATTTAGACGGTAAAGATATTACCAACATAGCTCTCTTTGCCGAGGATATTATTATTATCTCACCTGAGAATTTTCAAATTCAATTAAAAGACGGGCTCCATAATTTATCAGTTGAGCTTTATGACACGGCAAATGCACTTTATCATTCGGTGAGTTCACAGTTCGTTATTCTTAATCCGAGTTATGCTTTATTCGGTCAATCAGCAATTAATTATGCCGGCGATGTAAGATTAGAGTCACGTAATGAAAATATTCAAACTGTCGGAACCTGGTACAATAACTTAAATGTAAATTTGCAAGCTGATTATAAAGGCTTTAATCTGATAAGCAATGTTTACGTTACCTCTGAAGAGAAAAAATTTCTTCAACCAAATAACCGGTATATGATAAGTTTAACAAACGATTATGCTGCGGTTACAGTAGGAGATCACTACCCGAAATACCCATCACTTGTATTAAACGGAAAAAGAGTACGCGGCTTTAGCGGAGAAGTTAATCTCGGTTTCTTCAATATTCAAACAAGTTTTGGAGAAATAGCAAGAGATGTTGAGGGAACGATTATTCAATACAAAGATTCTCTTGGCGGTAATATAATTGCTGTTGATCCGAATACGCACAATGGAAATAAATTTGCTGAGGTTAACCCCGGAACATTTAATAGAAGCCTTCTCGCCATTCGTCCATCGTTCGGTAGAGGTGAAAATTTTCAATTTGGATTAAGTTTCTTACATGTAAAAGACGAAACCGGTTCAATTGAATATGGTACCGCTCCAAAAGAAAACCTTGTTCTCGGCACTGATTTGATGTTTGGCTTTGATAATCAAAATATTTTATTTACTACCCAGGCAGCTTTTAGTTTGTTGAATAATGACATTTCTCAGGGTTCTCTTTCTGATTCTCAAATAGTTTCTATCTTTGGGCCAGATAAACTTATCAATATGAATCCAGAAGATGTAAAGAAGTTACGTGATCAGATGTCTGGTTTATTTACGGTAAATCAATATGTCACTCCGTTAAATCCTCAGAAGTTACCGTCATTAGCAGCCGAAGCCGCACTCTCGGTTAACTATTTCGACAACTACTTGAAGGGTTCTTATATTTATCGTGGAGAACAGTATTTATCCTTTGGACAATCTTACGTTAGAACCGACGTTGCCGGTATTAATGTTCTTGACCGTCTAAGACTTTTTGAAAATAAATTTTTTGTTTCAGTTGGATTCGAAAATTTACAGGATAACCTACAAAAAACTAAAAGAGCCACAACAACATTTCAAACTTTGAATACATCGGTTTCATTTTATCCAAGGACAAATCTTCCCAGCATAATTGTAGGATACACTCGTCTTAACAACACAAATGGTTTGAGCCCGATAAAAGATCCAACAGATTCAACCGCCTATTTATCAGCTATCAATGATATCACGAATAGAATTTCAACCCAATTGTCTTATAATTTTGAATGGCATTACCGTCATTCGATTTCATTAAGTTTTGTAAATTCTACACGCGATGATAAATCTCATGCAAACTATGATATTGAAAATTCTTCGGTAACGGTTTCAAGCGGAACCCGCTGGTTTGATAATTTAAGTTCAAGCTTAAATATCAGTATGAACAATTCAAAAGTAGATACTACAAGTTTCGGTTATGTCTCTATTGCGCTTGGGGCTAATTATTCGATGATGCAAGATAAACTCCTTCTATCCGGCTCCTTAAGTCCGAGTTTTGGAGATTATAAAAGAACCTCATTTGATGCAAGCGCTCTTTATTATCTTATGCCGAACCTTACCTTGCAATTACAATTCAGATATTTAAATTATGATTATACTTCCTCAAAGATAGATCAGAATACAAATATTCAGTATGCAGTAAAAACAAAAGCAAATGATGTTATCATGGGATTAACAACTCAACTTTATTTGCAGTAATCTTGCATGAAGAAGTCGAAAAGCATTCCCAAGTGGTTGATAAATTTATCAATTAGTCTTGGGATTGCTTTTTTTGTTGCGTTCATTACACTTGATATCTTCTTCCCCCTCTCAAGCATAAAAGAATTAGACCTAAAACAAATTGATGAACGTTTTGCACACCGCGGGGCAAAAGAGATCAAAAAAAGATCCGACGTCATCATTCTTGATTTGAACAACTCAACTATTAAAGGAATAAATCCTCCATACAATTCCCTCCCCTTGTCTCGCTATCTTTTCGCAAAAGTTATCGAAAACCTTTCTGAAGCCGGTGTAAAAGCTGTCGGAATAGACGTGATAATGTCGAGTCCGGATAGGTTTGCTCCTGAAAATGATAGCCTTCTTTTTAACGTTTTAAGAAAAGCAAAAAATGTTGTTGTTGCCGGAAAAACGGAAGTTACAGGTCAACTTGAATTCCAGATGAGAAAAGAGCATCAGAATTATGATAACATTTTCTTTGATGCCGATAGTTCAATCGGTATCGTTAGAGTAATTAGTGATAACGACGGAGTTATCCGCCGCTACGTACCGATGATGTATTCCGAGGCTTCCGACAAATATCTTCCTACCTTTGGCTTTGCAATTCTGAATAAATTTTTCGACCTTAAAAATGATGATGTTATCACTAAACGCGGTAACTTTTTTGTCCTTAAGAATACCGAGATTCCAAAATTTGACAACACCTCAATGTTGATCAATTATTACGGACCTGACAACACCTTCCTTCATTTTAATTTTCTCGAAGTTCTTGATGACAAAGAATTCAAGACAAAAGACGAGGAGGATTATGAAGAAGACATTAACACATGGGATGACCCAGATATAGGATTATTAAAGTCCGGTATTTTCAAAAATAAAATTGTTTTAATCGGCTCTACCGAACCGGAAGATCAGGACATTAAACCGATTTCCTTTTCTAAAGGGGAAAAAAAGGGAGACAACTTGATGTATGGTGTGGAGATCCACGCCACCGCTATTCAAAACATTATTAATAAAGATTTCTTAACGAAAGAATCAGCCGGACAAGAACTTATTTTAATATTTATTTCTACCTTCCTTAGTTTTTATTTTTCTTCCCTGTTGAAAGGAATAAAAACAAAGAAAAGCGGTTTTTTAGAGATCGGAAATATTGTTATACTCGCAGGAGCAGTATTCGGATTAAGAGAACTTTCGTTTTATCTGTTCACTCATTTTTCGTATGTCTTTAATGTTATCAGTCCGGCGCTTGCATTTGTACTTGGTTACGTGGGCAGTACTGCATATCACTTTATAACTGAACGGAAACAAAAAGCACAAATCAAAGGTATGTTCAGCCAGTATGTTAACTCCACTGTTGTGGATGATCTTATCGCTGATCCTGATAAAATGCGTCTTGGCGGTGAACGAAAAGTTTTATCAATCTTTTTTAGTGATATTGCAGGCTTCTCCACCTTTTCGGAAACAAAGAAACCTGAAGAGTTAGTCGCCTTCTTAAATGAGTATCTTTCAGAAATGACCCGTCTCGTTTTTGAAAATAAAGGAACTCTTGATAAATATATCGGCGATGCGGTGATGGCTTTTTGGGGAGCTCCACTTCCGATTGAAGATCACGCGTATCAAACTTGTAAAAGTGCTTTGTTAATGCAAAAACGTTTAGCCGAACTTAGAGCAAAATGGCGTGCGGAGGGTCAAACAGAAATTTCGGTGCGAATGGGAATTAATACCGGTGAAGTTGTTGTTGGTAATATGGGCGGAAGTGAGCGATTCGATTACACCGTTATGGGAGACACCGTAAATCTTGCATCACGACTTGAAGGCGCCAACAAAGAATACGGCACAAATGCGATGGTTTCGGAATCAACTTACGAAATTGTTAAAAATGATTTTATAATGCGGGAGCTTGATGCGCTTGTGGTAAAAGGGAAAACAAAACCTGTAATAGTTTATGAATTGATCGCGTTTAAAGATGAACAACTTGACCAACCCATGATTGATTGTCTCTCGATTTTTAATGACGGATTAGCACTGTACAAAGCGTTCCAATTTAAAGAAGCAGCAACAAAATTTGCCGAAGCAAAAAATATCAAATCAAACGATCATCCATCTTTCGTTTACTTAAAACGATGCATGCACTTCATCGAATTTCCTCCTCCTAAAGATTGGGATGGAGTTTTTCGCATGACCACAAAATAAATTCAAATCCTTTTCCGGTTTTCTGCATCCCACCTTTACAAAAACAAAAAGGTATTATGACACTCTCAATCATTGCGGGGAAACCGGTTACACGAAGTTTCACTTACAAAGATTTTGTAAATAAAATTGAGACTAAAAACATTTCCGATGCTTCCAACCAATTGGATACAGAAGCGAAAAAATTGCACGAATACACCAAACTCAATCTTCAAAGAATGAAAAGAGTTGAAAAAACTTTTACCGTTTCGGACGAATTAAAACAACTTTTATCTACCATAAAAACGAAACAAAATTGGGTAGTTATTACCGAGGGTTGGTGCGGCGATTCTGCACAAAATCTTCCTGCCCTGGCAAAAATTGCAATAGTAAATCCGCTGATTGAATTACAAATTATTGAGCGTGATGAGAACCTGAATATTATGGATTTATATCTGACAAATGGAACAAGAAGCATCCCCATTCTTATTTCTTTTGACGAAAATGGAAATGAAATCTTTCGCTGGGGACCACGACCAAAAGAGGCTCAACGGCTTGTTACCAGACTTAAAAGCGAAGGGATGGAACACGATGCATTTGTTGAACAACTACATCTTTGGTATGCGAGAAATAAAGGCGTTGCGCTTGAGAGTGAGTTGAAAATTCATCTTACGGTTTAAGCAGTTACTTGCGGGTCTTTTACCTTAAAAAGAATTACCAATCCAACGAGAAAGAAAAAAGCAATCGAACTGATCGCATAACGCTGGTTCCCGGAAATGTAGCTGATATAACCGAAAACAAGCGGACCCAAAATAGCAGAACTTTTACCGAAGAATGAATAAAATCCGAAGAGCTCCGTCTTTTTCTCATCAGGTGTTAGTTTAGACATCATTGACCTGCTGGTTGATTGGCTTGAACCCATTGCGATTCCAGCTAAAAGACCAACTACATAGAAGAGTTCTTTCTGCTGGGTAAAATATGCAAGCACGATTGTCATCAACCAGATCACCAGACTTATCATAATTGTTTTTTTTTGTCCAATCGAGTCTGCAACAATTCCCAACACAACCGAACCAACAATTGCCGTTGTCTGAACGGTAATAAAAAAGATCAGCAACTCAAGATTTGAAAAATGAAGCGTTGAACTTGCATAATTGCCGGAAAAGAAGATTACCGTGTTCACTCCTTCGATATAAAAAAAATAGGAAAGAAGAAATAAAGACAAATTTTTGTAATTCTTAATATGCTTGAGCGTCCAAAAAACTCTGTTAAATCCGATGCGCAAATATGATTTTGGGACTTCAGCGATTTTTCGTGTATCGTGTAATTTTAAAAACAACGGGAGTGAAAAAACCAGGAAAAATACCGCAGCAATAAGAAATGTAATCTTAATTTGGTTCGATTGAATAAAGGGATAAACAAGCGCCAGACAAACCAATGAACCGACATAACCCATTCCGAAACCATAACCGCTTACTCTTCCGTAATTTTTAGGCGTTGTTATTTCGGGAAGAAATGCATCATAAAAAACGAGCCCGGCTTCAAATCCGACATTTGCTATAATAAACAAAACTAATCCGAGGAGTACATTTCCCTTTTCAACAAAGGTTAAGAGAGCTGTAGCTAAAATACATTGGAGAGTAAAGAAAAGTAGAAATCGTTTTTTGCCTGCGGAATAATCGGCAATGGCTCCAAGTACGGGTGAAATGATAGCCGTTATCAACATAGCAGCGCTTGTTCCCAAACTCCAATACAAATCACCAATTGGATTTCCCTCATTCACGACTTGTTTAAAATAAACTGCGTAAAGAAAAGTAACGATGATTATTGAATAGGAGGTGTTCGCAAAATCGAATAACGTCCAAACAAAAATTTTTAATTTAGAACTCATTTGAGGGATTAATTCTTTGTCGGGGTTTCATCTATCAATCCCCTTCCGGTTTTATTTAATTTACCGGTAGTTCGCAGATCGTTCAGAAAGCCATCCAGAATTCCGTTGATAAATTTACCGCTGGATGCAGTACTGAAATTTTTTGCAATTTCAATCGCCTCGTTGATGGATACTTTCGGCGGGATATCGGGCAGGTAAGCAAGTTCACACATGCCAATTCGCATAAGGATTCTATCTATCATTGCAATTCTTTCGATTTCCCAGTTACTCACTCTTTTCTTTATTTCTTCATCAATTTCTTTTTGATGAAGAACGACACAACGTAAGAGTTGTTCTGCAAATTCTCTGTCTTCTGACTGCTCAACGTTAGAGAGTATCCCGTTTTTTGTTGTCTCAAGGTTTTCGTTGTTCAATTCGTACGCATATAAAATCTGCATTACTTTTTCGCGTAAGATCCGTCTGATAAATTTTTTCTGCACCATAAAATTACATCTTCAATTAAATTGCAAAGAACCAAAAATTGATTAAAGCTATGCCTTCTCTTAATTTATAATATACTAAACTTTTAGAATTTAAAGTAACATTTGATCCGCTGAGTTTAACTTTTAAATTATAAAACTTACTTATTTCATTAATTCGTTTTAAGTGAAATCTATCTGAAATAATAACTACTTTTTTAAGATTTCTCTTCCCGAATAACTCATTTTTAATAAAACGGATTTGTTCCGTGGTTGAAGTAGTATTTTTCTCTATCGAAATATCTTTCGGGTCGATGGGAAATTTTGTTAAATATCTATATGCTACTTCGGCTTCAGACAATTCACCCGGAGCTTTTCCACCGGTAAGTTGAATCTTGGCGATCTTCTTTTTTTCATAAAGTTCTCTTGCCTTATTTAATCGTTCCATCAATATTGTGCTGGGAATATTATTCGACCAAACCGCTGCACCGAGAACGACTCCAACTTCACTGGTAGGTTCATTTTTTTCTGTCGTTGGCGGAGTTCCAATTGTATAGAGAAAAACGAATCCCAAAAGAATTACAGCTATAAACACACTGTTAATCAGCGTTCGAAGAAAGAGTAATGAATTCGACTTAAATAACAACAACCAACCATAACTTATAATGATAAACTGTATGAATTGCCCGCTAAAAAACAAGAGCCATAAAAAAATTTTGGCAACAGGATATCCTAAAACATAACCCCCCGAAAGATGAATTTCTAACACAACGACCAAATATGTAACTACAAGAAAAATAGATTGAATTATTAATCCTCTTAAAGGGAGGCTATACCGTTTCACAATACTTCCCTTATTTCTAATTGTAAGAATAAATATTTCTACAAGAAGAACAACCGTAAAAAAAAGATTAAGCACATTCCCTGTGTAAGAAAAACTAAAGTTCGTAATCGGAATGTCTTGATTCCGATATTTCAGTAAGTATAATACAAGTAAGTTGATAACAGGTAAAAGAAAAAGAGCCGTTTCCTTGAACGGGAAAGTGAAACTCTGTTTTCTTCTTTTAATTGCCATGAGTGATTATCACATTTAGATTATATTATTTGCTCTGATACATCTAATTCGTCAAACTTATATTACGTCTTTTCTGTACTTCTTGAAAATACATCTTCAGAAAAAAGTAGAGTAATCCGGCGATGACAGCTCCGGTTATATCCGCAATCCAATCATTTATATCGCAAATTCTTCCGGGAATAAAATATTGATGCAGCTCATCCACCATTCCATAAAACGCAGCAATAAATAACGCCCATGTTACCGGGAATTTTTTCATGTTTACTTTTTTATCCTGGAAATAAAGTGTGTTGCAGAGTAAAAAAGCAAGTAAAAAGTATCCAAGAAAATGTTCAATCTTATCGCTTATCCCTGTTTTAGGCATATGTTGGGTAGGCAGTGTAGTAGCTGAAAAAAGAATCAGCCAATAAATAATTAACGGAAAATAAACTGAGATAAATTTATACCTCTGGAAAAAATTATAGAGTATCATTAAGTCCTTTCAAGGTAAAGGGAATTTGAGCTGCAAGATCACTCGCCGTAAACCCATATGCTGATTTTTTTTCTTTCAGATGATCAGCAGCTAAACCATGCATATAAACTGCGCTTAGAACAGCTTGCTTAACATCTTT
Source organism: Ignavibacteriaceae bacterium (assembly GCA_041671545.1). Taxonomy (GTDB): domain Bacteria; phylum Bacteroidota; class Ignavibacteria; order Ignavibacteriales; family Ignavibacteriaceae; genus UBA1563. Next base: position 30,538 of record JBAZBI010000025.1, on the reverse strand, counting down.
TATTTGAGCTATAAAACTTGCGAGCATTCCGGTTAGTACATCACCGCTACCAAATTTTGCAAGACCTTCGTTGCCGGTTGGATTAATGAACGATTTTCCATCTGGAGTAAAAATAATTGTGCGAGGACCTTTAAGAACCAGTATAGATTTAGTTACTTTCACAAATTTTTTTCCAAAATAAAGTAAATCTTTTTCAACAGTTGTTTTTTCTTCCCCTATCAGTGTGCAAAATTCTCCAAGATGAGGTGTGAATACGGCATTTTTAAAATGATAATTATGATAACCATTTCTCGCTACTGCATAGATAGCATCTGCATCAATAATAACTTTTTTATTTGGATGATTCTTTAACAAGAGATTCACAAATTCAATAGTCGCTTCTTCTCTTCCAATACCGGAACCTATAGCAATTGAATCCGCCCAATTTATTTTTTCGCGCAACGAAGTATAATGATCTAGGGCAAGAAATTCGGTTGTTCTTTCACCGTAAAAGTTGAGAACTGTTTCAGGTCGTTTCATTAAAATTATTTTTTGCAATGTGTTTGGAATCGCAAGAATTACCGCGCCTGCACCTGACCTGAAAGCACCGGTTGTTGAAAGCACTGCTGCCCCGCCGAATCCTTTGGAACCGGTGAGAAGAAAAACTTTCCCGGCGGAGTACTTATTCAATCTTCTACTTTTAACCGGAACAAAAGATTTGATATCGCTTTGTTCGACTAAAAAATCTTTCGTTTCTGTATCAACAAAATAGCGACCACCAAGACCAATATTTCCTTTTTCGACTAACCCGGAAGCAAGATAGCCTTCTCCGAAAAACAATCCCCTTTTCAATTCACCAAGTGAGATAGTCAAGTCGGCTTTGAAAATTGTTTCGCCATAACCTGTATCAACATTTAATCCGGTTGGAACATCAACCGCAATTTTTTTTGCATGAAATTTATTTACCGCTTCAACATTTTTTTTAAGATCGCTTTTCAATTCACCTTGCGTCCCGCTGCCAAGTATCGCATCTACAATAAAATCGCATGAACGAAGTAGATTAACATCTCTCATGTTTTCAATTTTTTTTATTTTGATGTTTTTATAAACTGAGGATGATTTGAGCAGTAATTCATAATTTATAGCTGCATCCGGAGAGAGATTTTTTTTATCCGACAAATGGAGTACGGTCACTTTGTGTCCGGCGAAAGCAATTTTTCGTGCAAGAGCAAATCCGTCTCCGCCGTTATTTCCTTTACCGCATAAAATTCCCACCGAGGTTGGAGTTTTCGACAAAAAACCTTTTTCAGAAATTATGGAGAAAAGACTAGATGCGGCATTTTCCATTAAAAGAAGCGAAGGGAAACCAAGTTGTTCAATAGCATAGCTATCGACCGTGCGAACTTCTTTATTTGAAAATAACGGAATCATAACACTTCTTTTAAGTTATAAGTAATCAGTTTTCTGTTGTCAGTTTATGATTGTTTCAACTGAACAATGACTATTAACCGATGTTTAAATTATCAACCAACGAAAAAACTAATAAGCTGTATAATCGAGTTCGGGAAAACTCCCATCACTATTACCAATAAAGCTGAAATGAAAATTCCGAGTAAAGCCTGGTAAGAAGGCTCAACATCTATCGGCGAATCTGTAGTTTTAAAATACATAACAACAACAACTCGCAAATAGAAATATGCGCTGATTGCACTGGATATAACACCAATGATTGCAAGCCATGTTAAATTCGCCTCTATTGCAGAGACAAAAACAAAATACTTTCCGAAGAATCCGGCAAAAGGAGGAATTCCAGCAAGTGCAAACATAAAAATAGTTAGCAGTGCTGCAAGCAAAGGATACTTGGCCGCTAAGCCTGTATAGCTTTGTAAATCAACTTGTAAATTATCTTTCGATTCAATCATTGAAAGGACACCGAAAGCTCCCAAATTCATAAATGTGTAAGCCGCAAGATAAAATACAATACCGGTAACTCCATTTTGATTTCCTGCTGCTAACCCGATGATCATATAACCGGCATGAGCAATGGAGGAATATGCCAACATCCTTTTCAAATCAGTTTGAGCAATCGCGACAACAGCTCCGTAAATCATGGTGATGGCGGCAAGAACTGTAAGCAGCGGGATAAAATTGTTCTTAGCCAAATTGTTAAACACCGGAACTAAAACAACTAACAAAGCGCTGAATGCTGCTGCTTTGCCTCCGGTTGACATGAATGCAGTTACTGTGGTAGGAGCTCCCTGGTAAACGTCCGGGACCCACATGTGAAAAGGAACCGCAGCAATCTTAAAAGAAAATCCAATAATGAAAAGGAGAAGTCCAACTACAAAAACAATGCTTGGCGCAGAGTTTATTAAATAAAATGAAATTGAAGAGATCGCCAAAGACCCAACGGAGCCGTAGATCAACGCCATTCCATAGACCACGAATCCGCTTGCAAATGCTCCAAGTAAAAAATATTTTAATGCTGCTTCGTTTGATGATGATCTCTTTCTATTGAAACCGGTAAGGATATAAAAACACACCGACATTTGTTCGAGTCCGATAAAAATCATTACGAGATCTTTTGCACTTGCAAGGAACATCATTCCCAAAACCGCCGACTGCATCAAAATATAAAATTCACCAAAATAAATTCCGACTTTCTTAATATGATCAATCGAAAGTAAAACAGCTATAGCGGCGCCAAAATTAAAAATAAAATAAAAGAGGTGAACAAGTCCGCCAACCGCCAACATAGAATGAAAAACAATTCCTTCCTCGTAAGCAGTAAGGAGTGAGTAATAAGCGGTAGAAACAAATACCGCAATCGAAAGCCATGGGAGAACTATTTCACTTTTATCGTAAAACATTTCAACGATAAGCGAGAGCAAAATACCGCCGCTGACTATAAGCAGCGGAGTGATCATAAAAATTTCATTCATAGTTTATCTAGTTTTCATTCAATAAATAATATGTCTGCGTCGGTTTCTTCAATTGTTACTTTATGTTTTTCAGCAAGATATAAAGCTATTTTCCGGTGATTGTTCCAATCGAAAATATTTTTTCCTTCTTCTACTAAAACAATTTTAATTGCTTCAAACTTCGAAAGTGAATCGGAAAGTCCTTTATATTCGAGGAAATATAAATCCAAAAACTCTTCATGTTCAACAAGTTGAATTCCTTTAGAGCTTCTGGAAAAATCAGTAATGATATCGCTTTCAATAATAACTTTTAATAACTGAGCTTTAAACGGAAGAAGAATTCTGTTCCCGTAATAGAGTCCGTTCATTTTATTTTTAATAACTTCGTCTAACGTGTACATTACTATCCTCTAAAAAATAGAAACCAAATTATTGCAAAGATCGGCAGCAAAATCGGCAATGAATATTTTACGATGTAAGTAAAAAAACTTGGCATTTCAATACCGGCTCTTTCGCTTATTGATTTCACCATAAAATTAGGACCGTTGCCAATGTACGTCATTGCACCGAAAAATACCGCGCCAACTGAAATTGCACGCAAGTAAACTTCATCAACAGTAACAAAATGTTTTACGTCTGCCGCAAGATTTATATCAAGACCGAATTTGCCCATAGCAGCGCTTAAAAAGTTCAGGTACGTAGGTGCGTTATCTAAAACAGAAGATAACGCTCCGGTTGACCAATAAAAAGTAGCCTGCGTTAAATAGTGGCTGTAAACTCTTGATTCAAACGCAATCAACTGTAAAGCAGGAATCATCGTTAAAAAGATTCCAACAAATAAATACGCAACTTCTTTGATCGGTTCAAAATCAAATTCATTCGCTTTCAAAATTTCAAGATCAGCAGTTTTAAATGATGCAACCGCCACCGAAAACATTATTATTTCGCGGATGCCGAATGGAAGCGGATTTAAACTCGGAACCCAGCCCATTACTTTGGGATCGATAAATACCGCAATGATGATGATCGCAAAATAAATTAAATTTTTTGAACCTTTTAATTCTACTAAATACTTTCCTTTTTCGGATACAGCTTCTGCTGATTTTTTGTTTGAAATATCGAACAAGAAAAAGATCAAAAGCGCCAGCAGAATTCCTATCAACCATATTGGAAAAACATTTTCAATAACCCAGAAGAAAGGAACTCCGCGCAAAAAACCTAAAAATAACGGCGGGTCGCCAATCGGTGTTAAAGCGCCGCCGATATTGCTAATAATAAAAATGAAAAAGATTATCAGATACGGTTTCATCCTTTCCCGGTTCATTTTTATGAATGGGCGAATGAGCAGCATTGACGCGCCTGTTGTGCCGATCAAATTTGAAATTACCGCGCCGAACAAAAGAAATAAAACATTTGAAACCGGTGCAGCCTTAAAATTCACTTTAATTAAAATGCTTCCGCTGGCAATAAAAAGCGAAGTCAGCAGCGCAATAAAAGAAATATATTCTGTTACGGAATGTTCTACGCTTTTAAAATCATTTAGAAATCCGAGGTAATAACTTACCGTAACCAATCCGAGAAGGATCGAAATTTTGTGATAATTTCTTTCCCAAAAATGTTTGTAAAAGATTGGACCGGTTGCAATTAGAAGCAACAGCACAAGAAACGGTAAAACCATTATCGGATGCGGCAATTGACTTGCATGTCCTCCACTGGTTAACAGCGAATCTACTGATAATTTCGTTTCAGCAGCAAAAACATTTCGACTGACAAAGAACGTCAACACTATAAAAAAAAACTTTTTCACCGTTAATTTTTATTTCACTAAAACTGATGAAGCAGTTGTTACCTGGTGAATAATCGAAGTTGAAACTACGTCTGTCAATTTTAAAAATGTACATGGATAAACTCCGATCCAAACGATGAAAACAAAAATCGGAATAAGTACAATAAATTCTCTTGTGTTCAAATCGGTTAAATGCTCTAACTTTGCTGAATGATGATACTCGCCAAACACAACTCGTTGATACATCCACAACATATAAACGGCGGCAAAAATAACTCCACTTGCTGCAAACACTGTAAACCACCAACTATTAAGCACACCGGATTTAAATGTACCGATCAGAATTAAAAATTCGCCGATGAATCCGTTCAAGCCGGGCAGACCGATTGAAGAAAGTGAAGCAATCATAAAAGCCACAGAAAAAAGTGGAACTACTTTTGCGATTCCGCCGTAATCAGAAATTTCGCGTGAGTGAGTTCTTTCATACACAATGCCGACCAAAAGGAATAACGCTCCGGTCGAAAGTCCGTGGTTTACCATTTGAATGATAGCGCCTTGCATTGACTGTTGCGTCATTGCAAAAATTCCCAGCACAACAAATCCTAAGTGAGAGACAGAAGAATACGCCACAAGTTTTTTCATATCTTTTTGAACCATTGCTACCAACGCGCCGTAAATAATTCCGATAATTGCAAGCACTGAAATGTATGGTGCAAACGCGATTGCTGCTTGCGGAAATAACGGAAGACAAAATCGTATTAAACCGTAAGTTCCCATTTTTAGAAGAACGCCCGCAAGAATTACAGAACCTGCCGTTGGAGCTTCTACGTGCGCATCAGGCAGCCATGTATGCAGTGGAAACAACGGAACTTTAATTGCAAAACTAAAAGCGAAAGCTGCGAACATCAAATACTGAATTTGCTTTGCGATGGTTGGTCCAACCTGATATAGATCGAGTAAATTGGTTGAAAAAACTCCAAGAGGTTCAGAAGCATAAACAGCCAGCCAAATGATCGCAACAAGCATTAACAAACTTCCAAACATGGTATAAATAAAAAACTTAACGGAAGCGTAAATACGTTTTGGTCCGCCCCAGATGCCGATGATAAAGTACATCGGGATGAGCATCGCTTCCCAAAAAATGTAGAACAAGAACAAATCCAACGAAACAAAAACTCCGAGCATGCCAACTTCAAGCATCAACATGAAGAAGGTAAATTCCTTCACATTCTTTTGAATTCCCTTCCAGCTTGAAAGAAGCGTAAGCGGAGTTAAAAATGTTGTAAGCAAAACTAGAATAAGCGATAGACCGTCAACTCCTACAAAATAAGAGACGTTCAGTTTTTCAACCCAAATAAATTTTTGTGTGAATTGAAATCCGGCATTTGTGGGATCAAATCTAAAATAGATAAAAAGCGATAAGACAAACGCGGCGATAGAAAAGATCAATCCCAAAACGCGGATAGAACTCTCATTTGCTTTCGGAACGGATAGCAAGAACAACGAACCGATTAACGGTATTAGGAGCAAATAGGTGATCAACAAATTATTTTCCATACTTACAAACTATAAATTATCCAGAAAAGGGCGGCAACAATTCCGAGCATCATGACAACTGCATAGGTTTGTGCAACGCCGGTTTGAATTTTTCTAACTTTACCCGAAATAAAATCTATTAATGAAGCTGTTCCGTTCACTAAACCATCGATCAACTTAACATCGGTAATTTTCCACAGCAGTGATTCTGAGGTTTTGAAAATAGGTTGAACGATTGCTTTGTCGTAAGCCTCATCAACATAATATTTATTGAAAAGAATTTTGTAAATCCCTTTGAACTTTGATGCGGTATGTTCTGCGACTTTTTGATTTTTTAGATATACATATCTTGCAAAGAAAATTGAACCGGCAGCGCCAACAACAGAAAGAACCATCAATAAGATTTCTTCAAAATGTGTATGACTTCCGTATTGAGCTAAACGAATTTGTGCGTTTGAAAAGATTGGCGCCAACCAACTGTGAAAGTTGTTTCCATGTTCGCCGGAAAAAATTTCGGGAATGCCGATAAATCCGCCGAGCACAGACAACACAGCCAAAACAATTAACGGGACTGTCATCAATCTGGGTGATTCATGCGGATGAATATGATGAACATCGAAACGGTGTTTTCCTTCAAATGTTAAGTTCAGAAGACGGAACATATAAAACGCTGTGAGAAGCGCGGTTACAACACCGATGAACCAATAAATAAATCCGGCGTTTGCGTAGGCACTCCATAGAATTTCATCTTTGCTGAAAAAACCTGAAAGAGGTGGAATTCCGGAAATAGCAATTGCGGCAACCAAAAATGTTTTATATGTGGTCGGCATAAATTTTTTCAATCCGCCGTACTTTTGAATATTTTGTTCATCGTGCATTCCGTGAATAACCGAACCGGCGCCAAGAAATAAAAGCGCTTTGAAAAATGCGTGCGTCATTACATGGAATATTCCTGCAGAAAAAGCGCCGACACCCATCGCTAAAAACATATATCCAAGTTGGCTTACGGTGGAATAGGCTAAAACTTTTTTAATATCATTTTGTACCAGACCGATTGTTGCGGCAAATAAAGCAGTAACCAAACCGATAACGGCAACAACCGTCATAATTGCCGGAGCAGAAGCAAAAATAATTGAACATCGTGCAACCATGTAACCTCCGGCGGTAACCATTGTAGCGGCATGGATAAAGGCTGAAACCGGTGTTGGACCCGCCATAGCATCCGGTAGCCAAACGAATAATGGAATTTGCGCCGATTTTCCCGTTGCGCCGATAAATAAAAAGATTGCAATAAAACTATAAACCGTGGTCGATATATTTAAAGCGTTTGCTCTAGTAAAAACTTCGTTAAAGTTCAGGCTATTAAAAGTTAAAAAGATTAAAAACATTCCGAGTAAAAATCCGAAATCACCAATTCGGTTTACGATGAATGCTTTTTTAGCGGCATCACTCGTGGTACTTTTTTCAAACTTTCTATCGTACCAAAATCCGATTAACAAATAAGAACAAAGTCCAACCCCTTCCCATCCTAAAAAGAGCAGAACAAAATTATCGGCAAGGATCAGGTTCATCATCGCAAAGATGAAAAGATTTAAGTAGGCGAAAAATCTCCAAAATCCTTTATCGCCGTGCATATACCCGATAGAATAAACGTGGATTATAAAACCAACACCGGTAACTATCAGAGCCATCGTTAAAGAAAGTTGATCGACTTGATAAGCGATGGAAACGTTAAGACTACCGACGGAAAGCCAATTAAAAAGCGTTACGATGTGTTGTCTTTGTTCTACCGGGAATGCGAGAGTTTCAAAAAAGGCGCCGACAACAATGAGGAATGATAACCCGATTGTACCGCTTCCGATCCAACCGATAACTTTTTCATTCTTGATCTTTGAACCGAAAATTCCATTTAGAAGAAATCCGGCAAAAGGTAAAAGGACTGTGAGATAGATTAATTGTATCATGAACTACTGTTTAATTTATTTCTGCCTGACGTCAGGCAGGTTACCATTTAAGGATATTGATTTCGTCAATGTTAATTGTCAATTTATTTCTGAAGAGCGCGATGATAATTGCCAAACCGACGGCAGATTCCGCAGCGGCAACCGTCATAACAAAAAATACGAAAAGCTGACCGATGTTATTTCCGAGAAAAGATGAGAAAGTTACAAATGATAAATTTGCAGCGTTCAACATCAATTCAATCGACATAAAAACGATGATCGCATTTTTACGTGTTAACACTCCCACCACTCCGGTGATGAACATAAACGCACTGAGGACAAGATAAAATTCAATTGGGATCATAATCAATCAAAATGTTTTTTTGCTAAAACTAATGCGCCTATTGCCGCAGCAAGCAATAAAAATCCTGCCGCTTCAAAAGGGATTAAATACGTTGTAAACAAGCCTCTGCCGATGCTTTCAATTGTTCCGATCTGCACACTTTTTTCCGCATTCTGATGAATTGCAGAAGAAAGTTTACCGAAAAATATTGTGTAAATAAGTTGAAAGAAAACCACAACACCAACGGTTAACGCTAGCCATTTCATTTTCGGATTTTCTTCAAAAAAGTTTCTTTCGTGTTCGGGACGAAGAAGCATAATCACAAATAAAAAGAGAACCATTATCGCTCCGGCGTAAACAATAACCTGAACCACTGCGATAAATTGAGCATTTAGTAAAAGATATATTCCCGCTAATGCAGCAAAGTTCAAAACAAGGAAGAGTGCGGAAATAATCGGGTTCTTTCTTGTAACCACCAAAATCGAAGTTACTACTGCTATAAATGCAAATATTGTAAACAGTACTATTTGTAAAGTCATCTTTAAAAACTTTTATTTAATAATTTTGAATTACTACTTTTCACTTTATACTTTGGACTTTCAACTTACGGAGTATTCCGGTAAATCATTCTTGGGAAAGGAATAGTTTCCCGGAGATGATCAAGTCCGCAAATCCAGGTTACAGTTCTTTCTAATCCAAGCCCAAAGCCTGCATGAGGTACAGAACCGAAACGACGCAGATCTAAATACCACTCAAACGCACTTTGCGGAAGATTATGCTCTTTAATTCTTGCGAGAAGTAAATCAAGGCTATCTTCCCTTTGGCTGCCGCCGATAATTTCTCCGTAACCTTCCGGGGCAAGAACATCAACGGCTAAAGCTAATTTCGGATTTTCAGGATCGCGTTTCATGTAAAAAGCTTTTACTTCCGAAGGATAACGATGAACCATTACCGGTCTATCAAATTGATTTGAAACTATTGTTTCATCGGCAGCGCCGAGATCGTTTCCATACTCAAATTCGACTCCGTTTTTCTTTAGAATTTCCACAGCTTCATCATAAGAAATTCTTGGGAAGGGTCTTTTTACGCTTTGAAGTTTGGTTGTATCGCGTTCCAAAGTTTTTAATTCTTCTGCCCTATCGGTTAAAACAGTTTGAACAATGTATTCTAAAAATTCTTCTGCTAAATCCATATCATCATTTAAATCTGCAAAAGCTACTTCAGGTTCAACCATCCAGAATTCTGTGAGGTGTCTTCTTGTTTTAGATTTTTCCGCACGAAATGTTGGACCGAAGGTGTAAACTTTTCCCAAAGCTAAAGCGCCGGCTTCGGCGTAAAGCTGTCCCGACTGCGTTAAATAAGCCTTTCCCAGATCAAAATATTCTGTTTCAAAAAGAGTTGAGGTTCCTTCACATGCAGCCGGAGTTAAGATCGGTGCATCCATCAAGGTAAAACCTCTGTCATCAAAAAAGTCACGGATTGCTTTTACAATTCTGTGGCGGATTTTCATAATAGCAACTTGTCTGCTTGACCGCAGCCAGAGATGCCGGTTATCCATTAGAAATTCAATTCCGTGGTCTTTTGGAGTAATGGGGTAATCGTGCGTTTCGTGAAGGACGTTTAAATTTGTTGCGTCAAGTTCATAACCGCCTACGGCGCGCGGTTCAACTTTTACTTTGCCTGTAACTTCAATGGCGGATTCCTGACCTATCCTATCGCTGAGATCAAATATCTCTGGCGTTATGTTTCCTTTGAAATAAACACATTGTAAATAACCCGAACCATCCCGGAGGACCAAAAATCTTAATTTTCCGCTTGAACGCTTGTGGTAAAGCCAACCCTGAATGGTGATTTCTTGCCCGACATATTTTGCAAGTTCGCTAATGTAAATTTTCTGCATTGATTTTAGTAGAAATTCCTGAATTTTTGTTTCAAATATATGAAATGTTTTCTTAAGCTAAAAAGAAGAAGGGAAATTGTCTGTGAATAAATAAAAAATCCCGACAAGTTAGTTGTCGGGATTAAAAATAATAGATTCAGCTTGATTGATGAAGATTATCTTCTTCGTGCTTTAGTTTTGTCATCACTTTCGCGAGGAGTTGCTTTGCGTGGCGTTGCTTCACGTCGTTCTGTATTTCTACCGGATTTTGGAACAGCTTTTTCTACCGGACGATTTTCTCTTGGGGTCTGCACCTCGCGGATTCTTTCAACCGGTTTTGATTCAACCGGTTTTTCCCTTACAACTTCTCTGCTTCTTACTTCATCAGCTTTTTTAGTCTGAACTTCTCTTTGCGGTTGAGGTTGTACTTCTCTTTTTCTTTCAACCGGTTTCTGCTCGGTAGCAGGTTTACGGTTCTCTATTTTATTTTCGTCTTCAATAATTCTTTCATTCGTTCTAACTTTATTCCGTTCGTCTACTTTTCCCGGTTGAGTTTTATCGAGATTTCTTCTCCGTTCGCCAACTTCAACTTTTGATGTATTAAGCGAAGATTTTCTTTCACCGCGTTCGATAGAAAAATTTCTATCGCCGGTCTGTGCTTGATTTCTTGGAGTTAATATTTCTATTCTATCTTTATTTTTTATTACCGAATTTCTATCAACAGATTCAACATCTCTTCTAACCAATTCTCTTTGCTGAAGATTTCTTGCGCCACGTTCTTGAACTGTTCGATAATCTACACCTCTATTGATCACTCTTTCTCTTTCATAACCATATTCGTTGCGCATTTTTGTTCCGCGGAAAATTCGTTCTTTGTATAGCGGGGCCTCATAATAATTATATGCTCGTTGATGACCGAAATATCTGTATTTAACAAAATTCCAATGATTAAAAGGTAAAGTGAAATTGATCGAGAAATGAATTCCCGAATGAATATTGAAAACTGCATATGCAGGAAGCGGAGCCCATCCGATATAATCATCATCATAACGCCATTCTACCCAGGCAGGAGCCCATTGATAATCGGGAACCCAAATCCATCCGTAATAATCGTCATAATGCCAGCGACCGTAATGGTAAACAATATGACCGAAAGGTTCGTATGAATCCCAATACCATCCATCGTTCGTCCAGATCCATGTTCCTCGTGCGTATGGTTGCCAATGACGGTTATGAATTCTCGGTTTCCAAACAACTAATCCATCGTCAATCTCAATCCATCGTCCATGTGGAGAGAGACTTGAATAAAAGTAGTTGAAACTGATTCCGACTTGGTAACTATTTGCTTTAACTTCCTCTTTGAAGAAGAAGAAGGAAAGAATTGTAATAAATAAAACTAACTTTTTCATGATATACCTCAAATGTTTCTTTTAGTGACTCAATCATCGTGCCGAAGAAAATCTATTAAAAAGAAGCTTCTTTTCCTTCAAGTGTGTAATGGATTGGACACTCCATTGGATTTTTTGCACAAAAGATTTTACAATCGAAAGCTTGGCTTTTGGTCATTCGTAATTGGTCATTGAGAACTTTCGGTTTCCCGCCAATTGCTGACTGCTAACTTCCAGCCGAAAACTACCACCGGATGTTCCAAATTATTGAATTCATTCTTATGTTTGCTTATCAATTAATTTATTAAAACGAAAATTGAAATATTTTTAGAACATTGAGGATGAGCATGAGATTTTCACTGAACATAGATCATATTGCGGTTTTAAGAAACGCACGCGGAGAAGTACAACCCGACCCGGTAACAGCCGCATTATTGGCAGAGCAAGTAGGAGTGGACGGAATTGTTGTGCATCTGCGTGAAGATAGAAGACATATCAATGAACGCGATTTACGTCTGCTTCGCGAATTGATCACCACCAAACTTGATCTGGAAATGGCGGCAGTGGATGAGATCATCGGTATCGCCTGCGATGTTCAACCGGAACTTGCAACCATCGTTCCCGAAAAACGACTGGAACTTACAACCGAAGGAGGTATAAATGTTATTGATTCGATCAGTCTTTTAAAATCAACAATTAAAGATCTACACAAACGTGAAATTGAAGTCTCTCTTTTCATTGAACCTGAGATTGAACAAATTGATGCAGCAGCCGAAATTGAATCCGATTATATTGAAATTCATACTGGCACTTTTGCTAACGCTTTAACGGAAGCAGATAAGTTTGACGAATTGGAAAAAATAAGATTAGCAGCGAAACATGCAAAGAAACTTGGACTTGGAGTTAATGCCGGACATGGTCTCAATTATTCAAACATCAAAATCTTCCGCGAAGTTGAAGGAATTGATGAAGTGAGTATCGGGCAAGCTGTAATTGCTCGCGCTGTATTTGTAGGATTGAAAGAAGCTGTTCAGGAAATGATGAGACTCATCAAATAAAGGTAAAAACCGGTTTACAAAAACTGGAGCAGTATTATTTCGAAAAGATGGCATTCAAATTTGTCTGAATTGATTTCAGGCAGTTCAAAATTTTATATAAATTAAACATGAGGCAGTCATGAAAAAAATTGTTTACTATCTTTTCATTTTTCTTTTCTGTAATAATCTCTTTTCTCAACCGCTTCCTCCCAAAAGAGAATTCCGCGGAGCCTGGATCGCAACAGTTATAAATTATGATTGGCCTACGAAACCAGGACTAAGTACAAGTGAACAACAATCTCAATTACTAACTCTTCTTGATGAGTTAAAAATCTCTGGAATTAACGCCGTCTTTTTTCAAATTAGAACTGAGTGCGATGCTTTTTATCAATCGGAGTTTGAGCCCTGGTCCTATTACCTTACCGGCGAACAAGGCGTTGCCCCTTCACCATTTTATGATCCCCTTAAATTCGTTATAGAAGAATCGCACAAACGGGGAATGGAACTGCACGCATGGTTAAATCCTTACCGCGCAGAAAAAGTTATTGGTGCTTATCCGTTTGTTGGGAATCATATTACAAAAACTCATCAAGAATGGATTCTCCAAATCAATACCTATAAATTTCTTAATCCGGGTATTCCCGAAGTAACTGCTTATGTAACAAAAATTATAAATGATGTTGCGAGACGATACGATGTCGATGGCATTCATCTCGACGATTATTTCTATCCCTATCCGCCGGATCAAATTACCGACCAAGACGCGGCAACTTTTCAACTCTATAATCATGGCATAACTAACGTCGGTGATTGGAGAAGAGAAAATACTACTGCATTAATAGCTCAGATCAGCGATTCACTTAAAAGTATCAAACCTTATTTAAAATATGGCATAAGTCCTTTTGGAATTTGGAAAAGCGGTGTTCCAGCAGGCATAACCGGAATGGATGCATACAATGTTATTTATGCCGATGCAATGGGTTGGTTGAAAAATAGTTCGGTTGATTACCTTGCGCCTCAACTTTATTGGCCTTTCGGCGGCGGACAGGATTATGCAAAACTAAATAATTGGTGGTCGGATTCAACTTCAGCTTATAACAGACATCTTTATGTTGGACAAGCTGCGTACAAAGCAGCCAGCTACGGTGCTCAAGAAATTCCGGCGGAAATTAATTTTAATAGAAATAATCCACAATGCCAGGGAGGTATTTTTTTTAGAGCGGGAAATTTTCCGGAAAACCCCAAAGGGATGACCGATTCTCTAAAGTATTCTCTGAATCGTTTGTACGCAATTCCTCCTATCATGAATTGGAAAGAAGCTAATCCGCTTCCGCCGAACGCTCCAACCAATCTTCGGTATCAAATAAATCCGGTGAGCGGGAAATATGAATTTATGTGGGACGCTCCTTCAGTTGCGACAGACGGAGACACAGCCTCACGATATGCTTTATATCGTTTCGAAACAAGTCCATCCTCTGTTGAAGGAAGTAACATAATATTCGGGACAACAGGTGAAACTTTTTTATCAACAAGATTTGCAAAAACGCTTTCTACACCGGGTAACTATTTTGTTGTTACTGCCTTTGATCGTTTAGAAAATGAAAGCGCAATGAGTAATGTTCTGCAACTGAATAGCGCTGATTTTACTCCGCAAATTCCGAACTTGATTTCTCCTGCAAATGATAATAGAAGTCAAAAGGATTCCGTTCGATTAATTTGGAAAGGAGATTCTTTTACATACGGTTATGCAATTCAAGTTTCTACCGATTCAACTTTCTCCTCAACATTTATAATTAACAAACCGGAAATAAAAGAGACATTTTTTGTACTGAAAGGAATTCTCGCTTCGACAAAATATTTCTGGCGGATAAAAGCAATTGGTCTAGGTGTGAACAGCAATTTTTCTGCTACAAATTCTTTTCAAGCAGGTTTTCCAAACGTTCCAATTTTAATTGAGCCGAACCATGCAACAACTAATGTTTCGCTAAATCCAATGTTCAAATGGATGAAAGAATCTACTGCAATGTCATATCGATTTCAATTGGCAACAACAATTCAATTTCCACTTGAGACCATGAAAATTGATACAATTGTTATAGACACTTCTTTGCAAGTTTTGAATTTGTCACCGTTGAAGAATCATTTTTGGCGGGTAAGCGCTTTGAATAATTATGGTGCAAGTCTTTGGCCGAAATCGTTTGGATTTAAAACCGGTTCTGCAACAGACATCGAAAACGAAAATATTCCAACACAGTTTGAGTTGAAGCAGAATTACCCGAATCCGTTTAATCCAATAACAACAATACTATTTTCACTTGCAGAAAAAAGCTTCGTAACGTTAAAAGTTTTTGATGTTCTCGGAACTGAAGTTGAGATACTCTTAACCGGTGAAAAAAACGAAGGGAATTACTCGGTTATTTTTGATGCTTCAAAATTACCATCGGGAATATATTTTTATAAACTGCAAACAGCAACTGAATTTTCGGTGAAGAAACTTATCGTGCTGAAATAGTAATTCTCATGATTGGAAGAACTTAAAAAATAAGTTAGCGGAAAGAAATCTTTCCGCTGACTTATTCGCAATCTGATCTTTATTTACCGAATTGTTCATCAAGAGTTGATGTCACTTGTTGTTTGGACTGAATACTACTCGTCGCGTTAACAACTTTTCCATTCTTGTAATAGATAACAAATGGAATTCCACGGAATGATTCGCATTCCTTTAAATCACGAATAACATACGCATCGGGAATGTCAAATTCCATATCTGCAAATTTTACGTTTTTATATTCGGGTTCTAACTCCTGCATAACAGAATAAACCGGAATGCACATCGGTCCCATTCTTCCGCAGCAGACCATTACGTTTTCATTTTCAGTTAATATTTTTTCGTGTTCTTTTTCAGACAAAATATGCGTTAAGTTTGTGTGTAACATTCTTTCACCTTTTTTTTAATTAAATGATTTCTATTTTTGTTTGGTTTGATGTGGTAATTAGTGAATAGATTCATTTAACTTGAAAGTAAACTAAGCTTAAAGGAATTATTCTCCAGTCGCGGTTGTTAATTATAGAGTAAAATACTTTAAATTGAATTATTGAAAGAAGTAAAATGAAATATAAACTCCTTGGTAAAAGCGGAGTACGCGTTTCAGAGATTTGTCTCGGCACAATGGGCTTTGGTGAAGAATGGTCCAGCGGCGCAAACAAAGAAGAAAGTAAAAAAGTATATGATGCTTTCCTTAACAGCGGTGGAAATTTTATCGATACTGCAAACCGTTATACCGAAGGGTCAAGCGAAAAGTATCTTGGTGAATTCGTTCAAGCAGAACGAAATAATCTTGTTATTGCAACTAAATATACGCTTTATACACAACGCGGTAATGTGAATGACGGCGGCAATCACCGGAAAAATTTGGTGCATTCGGTTGAAGGAAGTTTAAAAAGATTACAAACTGAATACATTGATCTACTTTATCTGCACGCATGGGATTTCACCGTTGGGATCGAAGAAGTTCTGCGCAATTTGCAATATCTTGTACAATCGGGAAAAGTTTTGCACATCGCAATTTCCGACACTCCTGCGTGGATCATCTCGCAAGGAAATGCAATTGCAGAATTCCGCGGATGGAGTTCATTCGTTGCAGTTCAAGCAGAATATAGTTTAACACAAAGAACACCTGAACGCGACATAATACCAATGTGTAATGCAAATAACGTTGCCGTTACAGCCTGGGCGCCGTTAGCCGGCGGAGCGCTTACCGGAAAATATTTAAATCAGACTGACCTTTCCCTTCGACTAAAACCGGAGAGCGCTCGTTTGAATGAACGGAATACCGCCATCGCAAAAGAAGTTGTGTCCATTGCAAACGAAGTTGGTTGCTCAGCGGGAAACGTTGCACTGAATTGGATTCGCAAACAATCGGGAACAATTATTCCGATCGTTGGCGCAAGGAAAGAAGAACAGATAATAGATAATTTGAATTGCCTCAATTTTGATCTGACGGAAGAGCAGATGAAACGCTTGGATGCAATCAGCAAAATCGATTTAGGTTTTCCGCATGATTTTCTGAAATCAGAAGTTGTAAAAGAAGTTGTCTTTGGCGGAACGAAAGATAAAATTCAATTTTAATTTTTTCGTAAATTGCATTTCAATTTTCCCCGAAAGTTCTATGAAGTATAGTTTATCATTCATTCTCCTTTTATTTTTATCGAGTGCCCTCTTTGCGCAATCACCGCATGGCTCTCTGTTAAAAATCGATTGCGGCGATTGCCATTCTTCCAAAGGTTGGAGCCCTTTAAAAAGTGACTTAAAATTTGATCATCAA
The DNA here is from genome assembly GCA_041671545.1 of Ignavibacteriaceae bacterium. Taxonomy (GTDB): domain Bacteria; phylum Bacteroidota; class Ignavibacteria; order Ignavibacteriales; family Ignavibacteriaceae; genus UBA1563. The sequence goes on along the minus strand of JBAZBI010000025.1, from coordinate 13,401 downwards.
TCGACAGACTTTGATCTCATCGGGCAGCATCAAACAGTTCCCTGTAAATCATGTCATCAAACGTTAGTATTTGATAAAGCTGATCAGAACTGCAACGCTTGCCATTTTGATGTGCATAATTCAACAACTTCATTTGTTTGCGAAAAATGTCATACACCCGAAAGTTGGCTTGTAACAGATGTTAGAGCCCTGCATCAAAACAGCAGGTTCCCTTTGGTGGGAATGCACTCTGTAGTTCCTTGCGAAGATTGTCATAAAAATTTTAGTCGCTACCAATTCGATATTATCGGTGTGCAATGTTTCGATTGCCATGCAGTCCAATATTATTCTACCAAAGATCATATAGCGAGAGGTTTCAACACACACTGCGAAACTTGTCACGTTTTAGGAAATGATTGGAGTTTTTATCACGACGGTATGTTCCCGATCTATTCCGGTTCACATCAGGGTACATGGAATGCTTGCAACGATTGTCATACTTCCGCGACAAGTTATCTCGTTTTTACCTGCATTGATTGTCATGAACATTCAAAGAGCAAAATGGATTCCAAACATCAAGGAGAAGTTAGCGGATATGTTTACGAAAGCCATGCATGTTACTCTTGCCATCCGCAAGGAAGCGAAGAAGGAGACTAATGAAAAGAATAATTCTTCTTCTCATCGTTTGTTCTACTGTTCTCTTCGCACAGAATGAACAGAAAATAGTTGGAACAGTAACCTATATTTCTTCACAAAATTTTTATGCCCGTTTTGAAAATACGAATAGCATTTCGGTAGGCGATACAATTTATCTTTCTGAAACCGGAACTCAAGTTGGTATAATAAAATACTTGTCTTCTCAATCGGCAGCATGTTCGTATCTCTCAACAACCGGAATCGATATAAATGCTCAGGTTTATATCCTATTAGATAAAAAAGATGTTGACAACCAAACCACTAATCGAAATACTGATGTGAACGATCCGTCACTTTGGAATGATCTTAACTCTGTAAAAACTATGAACGCAGCAGCAGAAAATAATTTTGATCTCAGTGGAAGAGTTTCGGTGCGTTCATTTACTAATTACACAACAACAACTACACACGCGCAAAATCAATACTGGCGATATGGACTTTCGCTGCGAAGCAATCAAGTTTATGTAAAGAATCTGGAATTTCAATCCTCGGCAACATATGGTTACCGTTCAGATAATTGGAAGAATTCCGGAAGCGTTTGGAACAATCTGAAAGTTTACGACTTCTTCTTTTCATACAAACCGGCAGAATCATTCAATATTCAAGCGGGTAGAATTAGAAATCAAAATCTCTATTCCCTTTCTGCTTTCGATGGTGTTTTATTTGATTATTCTTTTTCAAAATTCACGATCGGAACTTTTGTCGGCTCGCATCCCGACTGGCAAAATATGGGAGTGAACATCAAGTTGATGCAGTACGGCGCTTTCCTTTCGCGCGAAGATTCACTTGGCAAACTTCAAATGAGTAACAATCTCTCTTTTGCAAATCAAACCAACTCCGGTAAAACCGATCGCAGATTTTTGTATTTTCTTCATCGTACGCGCTTGACAAATTTTTCTTTTGCGCTTTCTTCCGAATTTGATCTTTACGAAGTTGCGATGCATTCGGCAAAATCAGTCTTTAAACCGACAAGCATTTATGTCTCGACCGTTTACAGATTTGATAAAAAACTTTCCTTTGATCTTAGCTATGATGCGCGGAAAATAATTTATTATTTCGAATCTTTCAAATCAACCATTGACAGCATTCTCGATTCAAGAATGCGGCAAGGTGTGCGCTTGGGTGCCTATTATCAATGGTCGCGAACTTTATCGGTCGGGCTCAACGGTGGATTCGCAAAACAGAACGATGATGTGCATCCATCATTTAATGGCGGAACATCTGTTTCATTTAGCGAACTCACAAAACTTAATTTTATAGTGATCGCAGATTTCACTTATTTACAAAGCAATTATCTTAACGGATTTTCTTACGGCGTAAAGGTGAATAAAAATTTTCTCACGAATTACCTTAATGCGGGAGTCGGTTTTAGAAGAGTTGATTATCTCTTTGCGCGTAACACTTCAGACGGAATTGGCCAAAACATTGTGGATGCCGATCTTCGCTGGATGATGTTCAAATCTCTTTACTTTAATATTGTTTATGAATTCGTCTCAGAAAAAAGAATAACGTCGAATAGAATATTTGTCGGCATAAGTCAATCGTTTTAATAACTTTATAAAATAAACCGGAAAAATACTTGGATAAAAATACTCCCTCACGTTATAAACTGATTGCTGCATTTGCTTCAGTCTATATTATTTGGGGCTCAACCTACTTAGCAATAAAATTTGCAATCGGTTCAATTCCACCTTTTTTGATGGCGGGATTCCGGTTTCTTATTTCTTCTCTAATAATTTTGGGGATTGCCCGCATCTTCAGCAAAGAAAAAATAAAATTAAGTTATTGGAAAGATGCTTTCATCATTGGCGGCGCTTTACTGCTTGGCGGAAACGGCGGAGTGGTCTGGGCTGAGCAATACGTCCCATCGGGATTAACCGCTTTGATCGTCGCAACGGTTCCAATATGGATGGTGTTGTTTGATTGGATGCATCCGCACGGAAACAAACCCACCGTTAAAATAATATTAGGCTTGGTTTTAGGCTTTGCCGGATTGTTGATAATGATAAGTCCTACATCAATTTTCCAGGGAGAACATGTTAACCCGTTGGGAGCAGTTGCTCTTTTAATTGCAACGTGCTCATGGGCGGCGGGTTCCGTATATTCAAAAAGAGCCGATCTTCCAAAATCAAAATTTCTTACCGTTGCAATGGAAATGTTTGCAGGAGGAGCGCTGCTTGTTTTTGCCGGCTTGATAACCGGTGAGTGGAATAATTTTCACTTTGCAAATGTAACATCATCGTCCATTTCAGCATTCTTTTATCTGATTGCTTTCGGTTCGGTGATTGGTTTTACCTCTTACATTTGGCTGTTGGATGCAGCGGGTCCGGCAAAGGCTTCTACCTATGCTTACGTTAATCCGGTGATTGCGGTCTTTCTTGGATGGATCATCGGCGGAGAAGAAATAACCTCGCGGGTTTTATTCGCCGCTCTTTTCATTATTCTGGGAGTTGTTTTCATTATCAGTAAAAAAGAGCTTTTCCGGTTTAAGAAAAAATAGAAGGTAGTTTTCAGACAGGAACCTTCTTCTTTATCACCGCCGCTACAACTAACGAAGTTACCGTTCCCATCATCAACGCTCCGAAGATGCCTTGAAGAATATAGCTTTTCAGATTAAAATAGTCTTTCGCTTCCTGAACTGACATTTTTCCTATTTTAAATGAATACTCCTGAAAATCCGTAAAGAAATGGGGATTGATTAAATAGTGAAATATTAAAATCACTACCGGACTTAACACCGCCACAACTGCTGAAACGTACACTCCGGTAAGTAAAGCTTTTAAAAAAGTTATCTCACCACCCAGATCATTTCTTTTGGTAAGAATGGCATACGTCATAATTACAATTGCAGGCACAGCAAAGAAATTTGTGATTACCGCATGGAAATTTTTATATGTGGTCTGCAATCCGAACACATATTCAAACAACAGCCAAAATAATTGTGCTGCCGAAAATAAAAGTCCGAATTTAATTTCCGTTTTCATCAATCCATTCCTAAAATAATTACTAATTTTTAATTCATAACCTGGTAAACCAGAACCAAATAATTTGGAATGATTGAATGGCTGCATGACTGAATGGAAAACATTCATCCATTCAACCTCATTCAATCATTCTTTCAGTTTTTTTTACTCTTCATCACTTCTCAACTGCTCTAACACACTAAAGTCCTCAAGCGTAGTAGTATCGCCGACAACCGTTCCGCTTGTTGCAATTTCCCTTAACAATCGGCGCATGATCTTTCCGCTTCTTGTTTTAGGCAATCCTTCAGAGAATCTTATTTCATCGGGTTTGGCAATATGCCCGATCTCTTGCGCAACGTGATTCCGCAATTCTTCTTTTAAAAGAAGAGAAGGAATTTTTGTGTTTTCCAAAGTTACAAATGCAATAATCGCACTACCTTTAATCTCATCGGGACGCGCAACAACCGCCGCTTCAGCAACATCATGATGGCTTACGAGAGCGCTTTCAATTTCGGCCGTTCCCAAACGATGCCCGGAAACGTTGATCACATCATCAACTCTTCCCATCACCCAGAAATAACCGTCTTTATCTTTTCGTGCACCGTCACCGGTAAAGTAATATCCTTTATAATCGCTGAAGTATTGTTTTTTAAATCGTTGATTATCGCCATAGATAGTTCTAAGCATTGAGGGCCACGTATCTTTGATAATTAAAAATCCACCTGAACCGGGAGGGACAGGTTTCCCTTTTCTATCAACTACTTCAGGCAGAACTCCAAACATCGGCAAGGTACAAGAACCTGGCTTTGTCGGGGTAATTCCAGGTAAAGGAGAGATCATAATTGAACCGGTTTCTGTCTGCCACCAGGTATCCACGATCGGGCATTTTCCTTTTCCGATAATTTTGTGATACCACATCCACGCTTCGGGATTTATCGGTTCGCCAACAGTTCCAAGCAAACGTAAACTTGATAAATTATGTTTCAGTACCCATTGTTCTCCCCAACGGATGAATGCGCGTATAGCAGTTGGCGCCGTGTAAAAAATATTGATCTTGTATTTATCGATGATGCGCCAGAATCTATCAGGCTCCGGATGATTCGGAGCGCCTTCGTACATAACCGATGTAGCGCCATTAAGCATCGGACCATATACTACATACGTATGACCCGTTACCCAGCCAATATCTGCAGTACACCAAAAGATGTCTTCATCTTTTAAATCGAAAACCGTTTTAGTCGTTAAATAAGCATTAACCATGTAACCGGCGGTTGTGTGCAGAATTCCTTTCGGCTTTCCGGTTGTACCGGAAGTATAAAGAATGAAAAGAGGATGCTCGGAATCTAATGGCGTAGCGGGATTAATATCATTTACCGATTGCATAATTTCATGCCACCAGTGATCGCGTCCCGGATACATTGAAATATTTGAATCGGGAATTCTTCGGTACACTACAACATTTTCCACTGAAGGTGTTCCTTCGAGAGCTTTGTCAACAGCAGGTTTCAAATAAACTAAATTGCCGCGACGCAGTGCAGCATCTTGTGTAATTACAAGTTTGGCTTGTGCATCGTTAATTCTATCTTTCAAAGCCTCGGAACTGAAACCACCAAATACGACTGTATGCACAGCTCCAACTCTCGCACATGCTAAAATTGCAATTGCAAGTTCGGGAACCATTCCCATATAAACGGCAACGCGATCGCCTTTACCGATCCCTAATTGTTTTAATACATTCGCGAATTTACATACTTCGCGATACATCACCTGATAAGTAAGGATGCGGGTTTCGCCCGGTTCTCCTTCCCAAATAATTGCAGCTTTATTTCTTCGCCAGGTTGTTAAATGGCGGTCGAGACAGTTGTAGCTTAAATTTGTTTTCCCACCGATGAACCATTTAGCATGCGGCGGATTCCATTGTTTTGCTTTCGTGAAATATTTAAACCAATGTAACTCACCGGCAATATCTCCCCAAAACTTTTCAGGATTGAGGATAGACTCCTTGTACATTTTTTTGTATTGCGCCATCGATTTGATGTTGGCGATTTTTGTAAATTCTTTATCTGGATGAAACACACGTTTTTCGTCCATCACGGATGTTATATTTTCTTGTGATTGGGACTGTGAACTATTCTTCATTTCGGCTCCTCTTTGAAATAAATGAATTGCTCTTGTAAAATAGAAATTGAAATGAAAATATCAAATAGAATTGAAATGAATTTTAAGGGAAAAGAGAACTTAAAAAGAGAGGTTAATCTTCTTCGTCGGGGGAGTTAAGAAATATTTGATCTTCTGAGATGAATACTTTTGAACAAAGTTCTCCATTAAACTTGCCAGTTTTTTTGCAGTTAGCAAAATTGTCTTGTACTTTTTTCTTGTTTTTACTTTTTGGAGTAAATACAAAACTTTCCAACGCACTATCACACTCAGTACAGAATTCGAGGGATAAATCCGGTTTTTCTTCTTTATTTGTTTTTTTAGTTTTCATCGTTAACTCTTGGTGTAAAAATAATCGTAAAGCATGTAATATAAAAGTGAAAAAGAAATTCGCGCGAACCCTTATCGCAAATTCGAATTATTCATTTTCACAGAAGATGTATTTAAAGATAAGAACACCAAATGAAGAGCAAAAGTTCAAATTCTGATTTTTTTTGTGATATTTTAGACTAAAACCAAAAACACATTAGTCGCTTTATTGAGGTGGAATAGTTGTAATAAATTTTTAAAAAGAAATTCCGCCTAACCACCTCATCTTAACTATGGTAAATATTTTTATTCTCAAATAGAATTAAGTCTTGCAATAATTTCTTGTTGAAGGAGTATGAATTTCCGTACGTTATAATATTCCCTTTCTTCTTCATCAAGTAATGAACCAAGCATTACTTTGAAATCTTTCTCTTTAAACCCTTTTAGAACTTCAAGCATGGTATTTAATTGTTCTTTTACATTAGGAAGTTGAATACCCCGCTTTAACAAAAACTCAATATCAAAACCGTCACGAATTGCTTTCCGCGATACTAACGCAGTAATTTTGTTTTTCATCATTTGAGAAAGTGTAAGCCCACGTACTTGAACCTGACTTGTAGTAAATGTTGAAAAAGCAATTTTTCTTTCCCATTCAAAATCCGTTTGTTCTTTTCTAATTTCAATTTTGAGACTTCGTTTGATCCTTGAACTTTTCAGTTGAAAAACCATCGTGAAATGTTTGTTCTGGCTGTCGATCAATACATATTCTTGTGATAAAATATCTTTCATCGTAATAAATATTTTGTCCGGATCGGAATCGGGTTTAATCCAAAAGTCGAGATCGGTGGAGTAACGATTTAAATTATGACACAGCCGGAGCATCGTTCCGCCGCCAAAGTATAACTGGTCGAGAACTTTCCTTTTATGAAGTAGCCCAAGAATCTCAATTTCAAATATCTCTAAAGTCCGTAATTCTTCATTAATTTTTGCCATAAATTTTGCGCCGCTTTATTAGTTGTTAGTAGAATTTCGGTAATTTCCGCTTTATTGAATTTCTCAAAATCCATTGCGTCAAAATCAGCATTGTACTTTCCTATTGCTGTCAGATAGATTGCATCAGCCAGTGCCTTTGCCGGCGTTGCAATAAAACAATTCTCCTTTTTTATAAAACCAAAATAGAATGCTTTCTTCACTTTGTTAAAATTGAATTCTATATCGGTAACTTTAAAAGAAATCGTCCTCTGCATACCTATGGACTCAATATGGTTTCGCATTTGTTGGGTTGATAAATTATAGAAACTCAATGCAGACGTGAGAGAAACATAACTGGGTATTTGAAGAATGTTTGCCAAAACAAATAACTCATCTTCGGAGATAGTTTTCAGTTTTTGGGGAAGAAGATAAAAATCCCGCTTGAGTCTTATTAACCTTTTTTCTTTTACATTGCGAGAAGCGGTAACCTGCGCTGATTTATAACTTATTGACAAAGCACGAGCAATATCGTTGTTGCTAAAATACAATGACTCAATATTCTGAAGTTTTTCTAAATTCATGGGACAAATATATAACAATATTGTTAAATATCTGTGTTTTGATATAGAGTGATATTTTCCCATTCGACTTTAAAAAATCAGAAGAATTCTATTACTTAAAAGTATGAATGAACTTTTCCCTTTGCATAATCTAACGAGAAGTGTATTTTTGAATTGAAAATATTTATCGAGTTGATCCCTTAAAAGACGACTACGGTTTTCACAAATAAAATAATTTAGGACTTGATCCCGCATGGCGGGACAGATATCTATGCAAACAAAAAAACTACCCATCGTTTTTCAGATCGATTTCTCAACCGGAACTCAAACTACTTCAACCTCATTCTATCAAATTAATCATTTGAAATTTCAAATCGTTTCTAGCATGAGGCAAAAATGAAAACCGTACAAGAATTCCAAGCGATGAAACAAGCAAATAAAAAAATATCTGTAGCAACTTGTTACGATCACTGGTCTGCATTAATCCTCGATGAAAGCGATGTTGACGCTGTACTTGTTGGCGACAGCGCAGCAATGGTGATGCACGGATTTGAAACCACCATCAACGCTGAACTTGAAATGATGCGTTACCATGTTGCAGCAGTTAAGAGAGGACTGAAAAATAAATTTCTCATCGCTGATCTCCCCTTTCTTGCTCATAAGAAAGGTTTACCATTTTTAACCGATGCTGTTGACGCATTAATGAAAGTCGGAGCGCAAGCAGTTAAACTTGAAGGAGCGGAGCAAAATATCGAGAGCATTAAACATTTAGTTTCTGCTGGTGTTCCGGTAATGGGACATCTTGGCTTAACGCCGCAATCAATTAACAAACTTGGCGGAAATAAATTGCAAGGAAATGATGAAACATCTTCCGAGAGAATTTTAAGAGATGCAAAATTACTTGAAGAGTCCGGTTGTTTTTCGATAGTTCTTGAAATGGTTCCTGCAAAATTAGCGAAAACGATTACAGAAACTTTGTCGATTCCTACAATTGGTATTGGTGCAGGCGTTCACACAAGCGGACAAGTTTTAGTGCTTCAAGATTTATTAGGATGCTCAAAAGATTTTAATCCGAAATTTCTCCGCAAATATTTAGATGGATTTTCAATGATCAAATCGGCTTTGAACGCTTATAATTCAGATGTAAAAGAAGAAAAATTTCCATCCGCAAAGGAGAGTTACTAATGACAAAAATCATCAAAACCGTAAAGGAATGGAACGACCTTTATTTTGAACAGAATTTTTCTCCTTCCCAACTTGGGTTCGTACCAACGATGGGAGCCTTGCACAAGGGACACGCGTCGCTAATGCAAAGGTCTGTTTCAGAAAATATTCGTACCGCTGTAAGTATTTTTGTGAATCCTACGCAATTTAATGATCCGAAAGACCTCGAGAAATATCCTAAAACTTTCGAGCAGGATTTTCAGATGTTGGAAGAACTGGATGTAGATTTTCTTTTCTTTCCTGAATATGAAGATCTGTACTCAGATAATTTTGCTTATCAAATACGTGAAGATGCTTTTAGCAAAGTTTTATGCGGCGCATACCGCTCCGGACACTTTGATGGCGTGTTAACTGTTGTTCTAAAATTATTGAACATTATAAAACCGGGGCGAGCCTATTTCGGAGAGAAAGATTATCAACAGTACAAATTAATTAGGGGAATGGCTGAAGCTTTTTTCTTACAAACAGAAATAATCGCATGCCCAACTGTACGAGATGAAGATGGACTTGCATTGAGTTCACGCAATTTGTTACTTTCCCCGGAAGAAAGAAAATTTGCGCTCAACTTTCCACAATTACTCAAAACAGACAAATCATGTGATGAAATAAAATTTGACTTGGAGCAACTCGGCTTCACGGTTGATTATATTGAAGAATACGACGGCAGACGTCTTGGCGCTGTTTATGCCGGAAAGGTGAGGTTGATTGATAATGTCAAATTATAAAATTCTTTTTAAAATTACCGGTTCGATAGCTGCTTACAAAAGCGCTTATTTAATTTCCAAACTTGTACAAAATGGTTTTGAAGTTAAAGTTGTTGCTACGGATTATGCACTTAAATTTATCGGCAAAGCAACTCTGGAAGGATTAACCGGGAATAAAGTCTTTACCGATTCTTTTGAAGAAGGTGAGATGATGAATCATATCAATCTCAACAAATGGGCTGACCTAACAATCGTTTGCCCCGCAACCGCAAACACAATAAATAAACTTGCCGCCGGAATTGCGGACAATCTGCTAACATCTTTGTTTCTTGCTCATGACCGTAATAAACCATATTTGATTGCTCCGGCAATGAACACGCTGATGTATGAACATCCGGCAACACAAGCTTCGCTTAAAAAATTAAAAGAATGGGGCGTACAAATTCTCCCAACATCGGAAGGTTATTTAGCATGCGGTGATACCGGGAAAGGGAAATTATTAGAACCGGATGTCATTTACGAATATATTCTTTCAGCGTTAAAGAAGAATGAATCGCATGAAAAACGCAAACTTAAAATCTTAATAACTTCCGGGGGAACAAAAGAAAATATTGACGGCGTGCGTTATCTTTCAAATCTCAGCACAGGAAAAACCGGATCAGGAATTGCAGAATATTTTTCCCGTCACTTTCATGAAGTCACTTTTGTTCATGCGGAAAATTCTGCCATTCCTAAAATTGCAAGCAAGTTCATTTCTTATTTCAGTTTTGGTGACCTTAATAAACAATTACAGTCTCTCCTCTCGAATGAAAACTATGATGCTGTCATTCATCTTGCAGCAGTGGGAGATTACTCAGTAGAATCAATAGAAGTGAATGGAAAAAGGAACAAGCTTCCGCTTGAGTATAAACTTGATTCAACAGGTGATGAAGCTATACTTCACTTAAAACGGAATGATAAAATTATTAATCATCTAAAAGAATACTCTAAAAATAAAAACTTACTAATTGTTGGATTCAAATTAACGAACACCCCAAACGAAAAGGAACGTATTACTGCCGTTGAAAAACTTTTCGAAGATGCAGATTGCAACGCTGTAGTTTTGAATGATAAAAGTGATCGCGATGAAAAAGATCAACAAAAGAATTTTTCCATTTTTACACAACCGGAGAAATTTGATACATGCCAAACGGCAGAAGATGTAGCTCAAAAAATTGAAACAATAATCTTAAACATGAACGAGTTGAAAGTAACAAGTGAAAAGTAACGAGTTTCTCTTTCCACTTTCTCAGCCAAAGGCTGATCCGCCTTTGGCGGATACTTTTAACTTTCAACTTACTAAAGGAGATGCAAATGCTACTTTGTCTTGATGTTGGAAACACGCAAATGCACGGGGGAGTTTTTGATGGCGATCAACTTGTCTATCAATTTAGAAAAACTTCCAAGCAAGAATTTTCTTCGGATGAATTTGGGGTTTTTCTCCGCTCGGTTTTACGGGAAAGTAAAATTGACCCCGACCAAATACATGATATCTCGATTTGCAGCGTTGTGCCGGATTTAAATCACTCCCTCCGCAATGGTTGTTTGAAATATTTTAATACCGATCCATTTTTTCTAAAACCGGGAGTAAAAACCGGACTGAAAATTCAATACCGAAATCCGCTTGAAGTTGGAGCAGATAGAATTGCCAATGCAATTGCGGCGATGCATTTCTATCCGAATAAAAATCTTATTGTAGTTGATTTTGGAACAGCCACAACGTTTTGTGCAATCTCTAAAAAGAAAGAATATCTCGGCGGCATCATTCTTCCGGGAGTAAAAATTTCTATGGAAGCGTTGGAAAGTAAAACTGCCCAACTGCCAATCGTTGAAATAAAAAAAACAGATGCGGTTATCGGGAAATCTACGGTTGAAAGTATTCAATCTGGATTATATCATGGACAGATTGGAATCGTTCGCGAGTTGAAAGCAAAGATCATTCAAGAAGCATTTGCTGACGAACCACCGATTGTTTTAGCGACCGGAGGATTTTCCCGCTTGTTTGAAGATGAAAATCTTTTTAAGGAAATCATTCCAACATTGGCATTACAAGGATTGTACTTTGCATTTAAGATGAATCAAAAACAGAAAAAGGAAGAGTAGTGAAAAGAACATTATTAAAATCTAAAATACACAGAGCGACCGTTACCGGCGCATATTTGGATTATGAAGGCTCAATTGCCGTTGATCCGCAATTGTGTTTGGCAGCCGACTTAAAGGAATTTGAGAAAATTGATATTTACAACGTAAATAATGGCGCGAGGTTTTCTACATATATTATTTTCGGTAAAGAAGGAGAAATTAGTCTGAACGGTGCGGCGGCTAGAATGGTGCAGATTGGCGATCTTGTTATACTTGCCAGTTATGCGGAATATGATGAAGAAGAATTGGAAAACCACAAACCGAAAATTGTTTTAGTGGATGGGAAGAATAAAATTACAAAGTAGCTCATCTTCGGTAGTTATCGCGTTTATGCATTGCCTCGACATTTATGCATGCCTGTTGCAGGCAGGTCGGGGAGCAGATTAAACAGACCACTTCGGCTTTATCCCCATTTTAATTATAATTGTGGCTAAAGCCAAGCGTTTGGTGTTCTATCTATCTCACGACTCAAAAGACGCAGCAATTCAATTCATTATTTCCTTGAAGGGATAGAGGTCCATAACAGAACACTGGCCGAAAGTAAAATACTCTACAAAATCGACTTATTTGCATAGCTACGCTCCTTCCGAAGTACTCCCCCCCACTTCAATATAGAGATACCGGAGCTTTTTACTCCGATTTCCGGGTAAATTGCTCTGCGTTCGGAGTAATTTGGTGCGTGATCTCACCTTTTTGCTCGGACAACTCATCTTTTTACTCGGATGATTCACATTTTTACTCCGATGTCGGAGTTAATTTGTGCGCGATCGCACAAAAAAGGTCGGCAATCGCACCTTTTTGCTCCGCGATTTCACCTTTTTACTCCGCCATCGCAGCTTTTAACTGCGGCGATGCACATTTTAAGTGAATGGAATTATCTCTTGGGTGATTGAGTTCTTTTTTTTGCTGGAATTGTTTGCAAAATGATTAAAATAAAGGGGCTTTTTACTGATTTAATTAAGTAAAAAGCCCGGATTATTAGAAAAAACTACTGTTGGGGTGGGGTATCCGGTGTGGTGCCGGGACCTTTGCTCTCAAACCATTTTTTCAAATCATCATAAATTGCTTTTGCCCCTGGAATATTTATTTTTGCGGCATCTTTTACTGAATTATAATATGATAATGCCGCTACATAAGCTACGCTGCCGGATAGTAAGGTAGTATCGCTGCTCAAATCGTTCGTTAGTTTTTCACAGATATCTTCAAAATATGCTGGAACAAATTGAGATTCTGTTTTTATGTAACTTAATGTTTTCGAAACAAAAAGAATGCTGCCATCACTCATTTTTGGCAGAACTTTTCTTTCCTCAGATTGCAGGGCAATAAGGAAAGGTTTTAAGAGTACATCCACTTCGATTAACTTTTGAAGCACTGCTTCTTTAACTTCATGCGGAATGACAAATGAAACGCGATTTTCTACGGTCATATGACTCTCCTTTTCTTCCGTTTTTAGCGGAAAGATATGTTTTTGTGGTGTTATTTTTATCCCACCTTTTGGTTACCACTACCCCGAAAGGACAGGTGGCAACTATTAACTGTACCCCAAAGATAGGAGTTATTCCGGCGCTAATTTAAGGTGGATTTTGTTAGTTAAAAATACCTGATATTTTTATTAATTAAAAAATACTTCCGCTGGCGTTTTGTACCTTAGATTTT
>JBAZBI010000024.1:0-45083 GCA_041671545.1 Ignavibacteriaceae bacterium | reverse complement strand
TTTTCATTGATTTTCGCACTTTTCTCTTAATTATAAAATTTTATAATTAAATATAAGGCTTTTCCTTTAATTATGATTTATTATAATTAACTATGTTTAATTATGATTTATTATAATTAACTATGTTTAATTATGTTCAACTGTATTTAATCATGTCACATCCTTACAAAAAAAATGGAGAATGGAAAAAGGTCATCTTCCCATTCACTTTTGTCTAATAGAAATTAATTGAAACCGCCTCCGAAAATTGCAAATCCCTTAAGTTTACGGTAAATTTGTTTCACTATTTTGAATAAACGAAACTGCCATACAAACCCTCTTTATGGCTCAAGAGCTTATAATGAAAAGATTTATAATAATAACCCTTGTAATTTTCTTTGTCTCTATATCTTTTGCACAAGAATCCTTCGAACGGAAATTATTTAATGAATTTGTCACTTTATTTAACAATAAAGATTTTGATGGCGCCTACAAAGTAATTCACCCTGATCTAATAGATTTTGTAAAAAATAACGACCCTACTCTTTATTCTTTTTTCGGTGAATCGGGCAGTATTGAAAATGTTAAATTTACAAGATTTGATTCAACTACAGTTGAAATTACACTGACAGCTATCGCAGGTAAAGATAGTCTGTTTAGAGATTTCTTTATAATTAAGGAAGGAGACCATTACTATTTTACAAAGCCGTGGTATGCGCTTACGAAGAACTGGGATATCGTAGAATCAGAACACTTTATTTTTATTTTTAACGGTAAAAATAAACATCCGAAAAATGGGATAAACTTTCCTACGCTACTAGCAATTGATATTTTTGAGGAGCGGATAAGATGGTTCCTAAATATTTTGGACATAAAGAAATTAGAAAAAAAAATACAAGTCTATATGGTCTCTACTCCGGAAGAAGTAGCAAAACTTGTAGGCGCTGAGGGTAAGTTTGAAGGGGTTACATTGCCAGGGGCGGATTTTTGTATAGCAGTTTTCCCTTATGGTGTACTTCACGAGGTTGGTCATATCCTTTTGTATAAAAAAACCGGTAAATCTATGTTGCCTTCAATTCTAAAACACGGTATAGAAGAGTATGGCGATGGGAATGGAGGATTATGGAAGAATTTTTTAAGCACTTATTGGGTTAAACAAAAAATTGATACGGGTGATCGTCTTTTGTTAAAAGATGTTAAGGAATATTCCGGAACCACCTCTTTTACGAAATTTTTAATTGAAGAATGGGGAAATGTTAAATTTAGACAACTACTAAAGTCAGTTTCTGATCAAAAAGATAGTGATCTAATCTCATTAATTGAGGCTGTTTATCAAACCAAAATTGAAAAAATTGAAGAAGACTGGATAAACTGGATTAAAAATTATCACGAAACAACCGAACCGCTAATCCGTAACAGAATTGAATTTCGGATAATTGTCAATAATTTTTCAAGAAATAATCTTGGGGAATATACCACTGTCTATTGCGATTCAGAAAGAAAATTACCTTTGGATTTTAGAGTAAGAAATTTTGAGAAAGCTTATTCAAATCAAAAAAGTCCTTTTATTAAAAAGTCTCCTCAAAAAATTGAATTATACTTGTTAAACGATAAAAACCGGATGAAAGAATTGTTTGGGAAAGAAGCTTCGGTATATATTTTTAAAAACATCATAGCAATTACAACCGAAATTGACCACATAAATTGGGATAATAAATAATCAACAAAAAACAATTATCTTTCATAAGGAAAAATTCTACCGAAGTTACGTGAAACCTCCTCTAAAAATTGCAAATCCGTTAAGTTTACGGTAAATTTGTTTCATTATTTTGAATGAAATGAAGTGTAATGCAAACCCCCTTAATGACTCAATATCTTAAAATTAAAGAAGCCCATCCGGACACGATTCTTCTTTTCCGTATGGGAGATTTTTTTGAAACTTTTAACGAAGATGCTAAAATTGCCTCAAAAGTACTTGGAATAACTCTAACTCGACGTGCAAACGGAGCTGCAGGAGATGTACCGCTGGCGGGATTCCCGCACCATGCAATTGATACCTACTTGCCAAAACTTGTCCGGGCTGGATACCGCGTAGCTGTATGCGAACAAACCGAAAATCCGAAATTTGCAAAAGGAATCGTTAAGCGTGAGGTTGTAGAAGTTGTTACTCCCGGCGTTGCTTTTACTGATAAACTGCTTGATCATAAGAGAAACAATTATCTTTTTTCATTTGTAATAAGAGATGAGATTGCCGGAATTTCTTTTTGCGATATTTCCACCGGTGAATTCCAAGTTTATGAAGTTCCCGCTGATCATTTGAAGCAGCAAATTGAATTGATCTCACCTGTTGAAATACTGCTTTCTAAAAAATTGAGAGAAGAGTTTGCGCTGGTAATTTCTTCCATCAATTCTTCAATCCGCATTACAAAACTTGATGATTGGATATTCAATTTTGAATATGCAAAAGAACTTTTGCTGATGCAATTCAAAACGGTAAATCTAAAAGGATTTGGAATTGAAAAACTAAACGCCGGAGTGATTGCCGCAGGCGGAATTCTCAATTACTTGCAGGAAACTCAGAAGGCAAATCTTTCCCACTTAAATAAAGTTGCGCTTTATAATCCATCCGATTATATGCTTTTGGATCACTCAACAAAGCGGAATCTTGAAATAATTTTTTCGATGCAGGACGGCGGACGCGAAGGTTCGCTCATTTCAATTCTTGATAAAACCGAAACAGCGATGGGCGGAAGATTATTGAAGAAATGGGTTTCCGCTCCGCTTAAAAAATTAGAGCCCATTCTTGCCAGACAAAATGCTGTCGATGAATTTGTAAACAAAAAGGAAATTAGAAAAAAACTTTTACTTGAATTAAAAGAGATCGGTGATCTTGAAAGATTGGTTTCAAAAATTTGTACCGGCAGAGCAAATCCGCGCGAACTTGTTTTCTTAAAAACTTCACTTAAAAAAATTCCTAATCTAAAAGAATTATTGTTCGGCGCGGAATCAAAAGCGCTTTCACAAATCTACCAGCAAGTGGAACCGCTTGAACAATTGGCGGAAAAAATTCAAACTGCTTTAGTTGATTCGCCTCCCCTTTCTCTTGTGGACGGTGGCGTTATCCACAGTAATTACAGCGCAGAGCTCGATGAACTCCGTGATATTTCTCTTCACGGAAAAGATTGGATCGCAAATCTTCAAAAAACCGAACGTGAAAAATCGGGAATTTCATCGCTTAAAATAAATTACAACCGCGTGTTCGGTTATTACATTGAAATAAGCAACACGCACAAAGATAAAATTCCGGCTGATTATATTCGCAAGCAAACGCTTGTAAATTCAGAGCGGTACATCACTCCCGATTTAAAAGAATACGAAGAAAAAGTTTTAAACGCCGAAGATAAAATTTATGAACTGGAGTCTCAGCTTTTTAACGAACTCCGCTTATATGTTTCCTCATTTGCCGAAACTATTCAGAACAATGCACGACTCATTGCAATGCTCGATTGTTTTCTTTCGTTCGCAGAAATTGCCGAGCAGTACAACTATGTAAAACCGCTTGTTGATAACTCCACAATTTTAGAAATTAAAGAAGGACGCCACCCGGTTGTTGAACGTATTTTACCTCCGGGCGAAAAATTTACACCAAACAACTGCAAAATGGACAACGAAGAACAGCAGATCATTTTGTTAACCGGACCAAATATGGCAGGAAAGTCAGTTTATCTCCGTCAAATCGGATTGTTGGTTTTGTTGGCACAAATCGGTTCATTTGTTCCGGCGAAAGAAGCAACTATCGGGTTGGTGGATAGAATTTTTACACGCGTCGGCGCAAGTGATAATATTTCTGCGGGTGAAAGCACATTCCTTGTTGAAATGCAAGAAGCGGCAAACATCATCAATAACGCCACAGCAAGGAGTTTAATTTTGCTTGATGAGATCGGAAGAGGTACATCAACGTTTGACGGAATTTCTATCGCCTGGGCGATAACAGAATTTCTGCATGAGAATCCCGACATCGCCGCAAAGACACTTTTCGCAACGCATTATCACGAGCTGAATGAAATGTCTGATCTTTTTCCGCGAATTAAAAATTACAAAGTTGAAGTTCGCGAGTATGACGACAAAGTTATTTTTCTGCACAAAGTAAATCCCGGCAGAGCCGACCACAGTTATGGAATTCAAGTTGCGCAAATGGCGGGCTTACCAAAATTTGTTACCGACCGCGCGAAAGAAATCTTGTTTAACCTCGAAGGGAAAGAATTAACTCCGTACGAACTTAAAAAAGAACGTCTCGCGAAGCTAAAGCAGAAAGACGATACGCAGATCAACATGTTTGAATTTAAAGATGATAAGTTCCGCGATGAAATAAAAGATTTGGAAGTTGATAATTTAACTCCGCTTCAGGCATTGACTTATTTACACGATATGAAGAAGAAAGTTGAAGATGAAAAGTAACTTCGTTTTATTGCTGCTTGTTTTGTTTCTGGTTTCATGCGGAAAGCAATACACACCGGAACAACAAAAATATATCGCTTCAATTGAAGAGCAGAGAAAAGAAAAAGACGAATCAATGAAGAACGATGCGGATTCCCCCTTTAATCAAGAGCCTAAACAGCATTTTGAACCGCTGAAATATTACGATGTTGATCCCGATTTTGTTTTCAAAAGCAAGTTGACTGAATTTGAAACGAAAGACACTATTTCTATTTACGGAACAAAAGGAGAAGAAAGAAAAGTTGTCCGCTTCGGTTACGTTTCAATTTCTTTTCAGAACAAAAATTATAAAATGAATGTTTACAACGGAACATCGCGAAGCGGAGAAAAATATTACAGCATTTGGTTTACAGATAAAACAACCGGAAAAGAGACATACGGAGTCGGAAGATATTTGGATTTTGAATTAAACGCGGATAGAGATTTCCTTTACACGATTGATTTTAATCTCGCTTATAGTCCGTATTGTTCCTACAGTCCAAAATATTCTTGCGCCGTTCCAACAAGAGATGATTATCTTGACATCGCCGTGAAAGCCGGCGAGAAAAAATTTCATAACTAACAACACACTTTATAAATTGAAAGTGAAATTCAAAACAAAATAGTAATTGGTGAAAAATGGTAATTGTATTAGAAAAGAATGTTGCAGATAAACAGATAGAAAATATTATAAAACATTTGGAAGATTTCGGATTTGCCGTTCATAAATCAACCGGAGTTGAACAAATTGTTCTCGGTGCAATCGGCGTTAAACCGGATTTTGACACGCGTAACGTAAAAATCATTGATGGCGTTGCCGAAGTTTACCGCATAACCGAGCCTTACAAACTTGCAAGCCGTAGTTTTCAAAAAGAGAATACGGTTATAACTATTAAAGGAATTCCGATCGGCGGAAACGAAGTGATGATGATGGCTGGTCCATGTTCTATCGAAAGTGAAGAACAAATTTTTGCGCTTGCGGAAATCGTATCAAAATCCGGCGCAAAAATTTTACGCGGCGGAGCTTTTAAACCGCGCACTTCTCCTTACGCATTTCAAGGAATGGGAGAAGAAGGATTGAAGCTTATTCGCAAAGCCGCGGACGCTTATAACCTGATTGTAATTACCGAAGTAATGGAAAATGCACAAATTGATTTGATCGGGAAATACACCGACATCTACCAAGTTGGCGCACGTAACATGCAAAACTTTTCATTGCTGAAGGAACTTGGTAAAACAAATATTCCCATCATGTTAAAACGTGGACTCTCGGCAACGATAGAAGAATGGTTGATGTCTGCCGAATATATTTTGTCAAATGGTAACAGACAAATTATGTTGTGCGAACGCGGAATAAGAACTTTTGAAACCGCAACAAGAAATACATTTGATCTTTCTGCAATTCCGGTGTTGCAAAAGAAAAGTCACTTGCCGGTTGTGGCAGATCCTTCTCACGCTACCGGTTTGCGCGATAAAGTATTGCCGATGGCGCGCGCCGCGGTTGCCGCCGGTGCAGATGCATTAATGGTTGAAGTTCATCATCAGCCTGAAAAAGCGTTAAGCGATGGACCGCAAGCGTTACTGCCGGAACAATTCATGGAATTGATGAGACAAATTCGTCTTATTGCAGAAGTTATCGGAAGAAAAATTGCATAAATGAAAATCGCTATTCTCGGACTCGGACTGATCGGCGGTTCGCTTGCAAAAGCGATAAAAAATGTCCGCTCTGATATTTTTATTTCCGCATTTGATTTCCCGGAAATAACTTCACAGGCAATTTTAGACAAAGTTATTGATGAACAGCTAACTTCTTCAATTGATGCAAAAGATTGCGACATAATTTTTCTCTGCCTTCCTACTGAACTTTCGATCCGGGAAATTGAAAGACTTGCTCCGATAGTTAAACCCGGCTCCATTATTACCGATGTTTGCAGTGTGAAAAGAATTCTCGAAAAGAAATGGGACATTCTTCAGAGCCAAGGCGATTACATCGGCGGGCATCCAATGACGGGAAAAGAGAAAGGTGGATATGAAAATTCCGACCCGATTCTTTTTGAAAATGCTATTTATATTTTAACCGGAAAGGAAGTTGAACTTCCTTCCTCTCAAATATTAATTGATCTGCTTTCCGCAATCGGCGCGAAAATAAAATTTTTAGATGCATCACTGCACGATACCATCGTTGCGAATGTTAGTCACCTACCTCAGCTTGTTGCCGTTTCGCTTGTTAATGCAGCGTTGAACGGGGATCAACACGCTTTTAAGGATTTTGCCGCCGGTGGTTTTAGAGATTTAACTCGTGTAGCCTCAAGTGATTATTTAATTTGGGATCAAATTATCCGCAACAACAGAAAACAAATTCTTGCTGCGCTTGCAAGATTCCAGAAAACTGTTGCAGAGTTGTATTCTTCAATTGAAAAGGAAGATTTCGCCGCACTTCAAAAAACTTTTGAACATGCAAAAGAGAGGCGGGACGAAATTCCCAAAAATTCAAAAGGATTTATCAACCAGCTTTCCGATATTTTTATTTATGTGAAGGATGAGCCCGGCGTATTGAACAGAATGACCACTGTTCTCTTTCAAAATAACATAAGTATAAAAGACATTGAATTACTGAAAATGCGCGAAGGAACCGGTGGAACGATCCGGCTCTCCTTTGATTCCGATGCAATTGCAACAGAGGCAAAATCACTCATTGAGAGTATCGGTTTCAGAACGCGATAATCGTCATTTCGGAAAATTGCCGTAATTCGTTAATTTTGCGTAAACATTTTTCAGTTTTAGCGGATTGACTAGTTACTGTTTTTATCCCTACAATTTAAAAGCTAAAGAAAACCAAATTTTTTATAACTAAAGGAGAAGTTCCTTCATGGCAACAACAGCCGATTTTAGAAACGGATTAATTATTAAGTTTAAAAATGACCTTTACACCGTCATTGAATTTCAACACGTAAAGCCCGGCAAAGGCGGAGCTTTCGTTCGGACAATGTTAAAAAATCTCCGCAGCGGAAAAGTTTTGGACAACACGTTCCGTTCCGGCGAAACGCTTGATATTGTCCGCGTTGAAAGAAGAAAATATCAATATCTCTACCGCGATGGAGAGCATTTGGTATGCATGGATAATGGCACGTATGAACAGATCAATGTACCTTCTGCTCACATTGGCGATGGAATTAATTACTTGAAAGAAAACGAAGAAGTTGAAATTCTTTTTAACGGAGAAGAAATTATCAGCGTCGATATTCCGATTTTCATAAATCTTAAAGTAGTTTCCGTTGAACCGGGGGCAAAAGGCGATACCGTTTCCAACGTAACTAAACCTGCTACCTTGGAAACCGGTGCAACCGTAAACGTTCCTTTGTTTGTAAACGAAGGTGAATTACTTAAGATCGATACTCGCACCGGAAGTTATGTTGAAAGAGTAAAAAGTTAGTTCAAAAATGAATTATGAATAACGATCAATGATATTTGATTTTCGATGATGAGAAAAAATCTTCTAACTTCTAATATCGTTGCTCTATGTTCTAAAATCAATTTGCAATTTCTTTCTCATCTTAGATTTTTTAGGCTAACGGATTATTTTAATGATACTATTCTAATTGAGGATTGATGTATTTAGACCTTGACAAAATAAAACCTTCAAAAGTCAGAATGATATTTGGAATATTAATGATCATTTTTTCCATTCCATTTTTTATACTACATCCTTTATTTAATGGAAATCTATTGGCGAACAGTTTAATTAGTTCGTTTTATTTTATAGAGGGCATTATTGGTTTGGTTGAAGGGAATGGTAAATCTGTAGCCAGTTATTTTGGTAAGCGTTACATTAACATCACAAGTGATGCCATCAAAATTAAAATCAAAAGATTTGACGAAGAAGAATCACTCGAATTGAAAATAATAAACGCAATTAGAATAACTCCACTCAATATTGAATTCGAACGCAACGGGGGAATAACAAGAATGCCGCTTGGCGATTTAGAATATACGACTGTTCGGCTAATAAAAGATACGGTTACTGAATTTTCAAATAAAAAGAATATTCAGTTGTCTTAAAAAAAACGTGAGAGGATACAATGGGATTTCCGGTAAAAACTTCTGAAACTAATTGGTTAGAAAAAACTTTGGAATTATTTGAAAAGAGAATTAGCATCTCAATTATAGATGATGCGTCATATAAATTGCACGAGACTTCCGATATCATGAAAATGTTCAATCGATATACTTTGAATCAAAGGACGCTGATGTTTGTCGGAGCTTTTTACGTTTTATCTTTAGTTTGTATTGTTTTGTTTTATCAATCACTATTTCTGCAATACGCAAAACTTCTGGGGGTGAGTCTATCTTTTATTGGAATAATCGTCTGCTTCGGAATTCCAACATATTTCTTAATGAAAAACAAAGCCCCGATGATTGAAAAAACCGACAGCGGAATTGATATTAAATTCCACTAACTACTTTTTACTTTCTACTTTGAACTTTCTACTTTAAAAACCTGGCTACCGCATCCGCACAATTTTCTCCATCCATAGCAGACGACATAATTCCTCCGGCATAACCGGCGCCTTCACCGGCGGGAAATAATCCGGCAATTTCTTTGTGCATATAGGTCTCTCTATCACGCGGAATGCGTACCGGAGAACTTGTCCTCGTTTCTGCGGCTAGCATCTGTGCTTCTTCAGTAACAAAACCTTTCATTTTATTATTGAATTGTTGCAGTCCATCTTTTAATCTCTGTACAATTGGCTGAGGTAAAAGCGAATGGAGCGGCGATGAAACCGTTCCCGGGAAGTAAGAAGCTTGGGGAAGTGAAGATGAAATTTTGTTGTTTAAAAAATCAGTTACCCTTTGCGCCGGGGCTGTTTGATTGCTTCCGCCGGCTTCAAATGCCATATGCTCAATTTCTTTCTGATACATCATTCCCGCGAAAGGTCCGAATTTTTCATACTGATTAAAATCTTCAGGTTCAACCGAAACTACAAAACCGGAATTCGCGTAGGGAGAATTTCTTTTAGAAATCGACATGCCGTTAACTACTAATTCATCGGGTGCAGTAGAAGCCGGAACGATGATTCCACCCGGACACATACAGAAAGAGAATACCCCGCGTTCTTTAATTTGGCAAGCCAAACTATAATTTGCCGAAGGTAAATAATCATTTTTTTCTTTTGTGTGATACTGCATTTCATTAATCAATGCTTGAGGATGTTCTATTCTAACTCCCATAGCAAAAGATTTTTGTTCCAATAAAATATTCTTAGCATGCAGAAGATAAAAAATATCACGAGCAGAGTGTCCCGTTGCCAACAAGACAGAATCAGCGAGCAATTCTTCATTGTTGTTCAGAACAACGCCGAGCATTTTTTTATCTTTTAGAATAAAATCAGTTACTCGTGACTCAAAATGAATTTCTCCACCGCACCGTAAAATGGTATTTCTAATTTCGGAAACAATTTCCGGCAATTTATTTGAACCAAGATGTGGATGAGTATCAACTAAAATGTCTTCTGCGGCGCCGTGCTGCACAAAAATGCGCAAGATTTTCTTCACATCTCCCCTTTTCGTTGCGCGAGTATAAAGTTTTCCGTCGCTAAAAGTTCCGGCTCCTCCTTCACCAAAACAATAATTTGAATCCGGATTAACTATCCGATGCACGGTGAGTTGATGAATATCTCTTCTTCTCCCTGTTACCTCTTTTCCCCTTTCAACTATTACCGGTTTAATTCCAAGTTCGATCAAACGGAGTGCGGCAAACATTCCTG
Organism: Ignavibacteriaceae bacterium; assembly: GCA_041671545.1. Lineage (GTDB taxonomy): Bacteria > Bacteroidota > Ignavibacteria > Ignavibacteriales > Ignavibacteriaceae > UBA1563. The sequence goes on along the minus strand of JBAZBI010000024.1, from coordinate 34,863 downwards.
CCGGACCAAATCCGATCACAGCCACTTTCTTCTTTCCTTTTACCGGTTTGTAGTCAACCGTTTTAACTTCCTCAGAAGGAGTTTCATTCACAAATACATCCAAAAGCAATTTGTAAACAGGATATTTTCTTGCGTCAATAGAACGGCGGACAAGCCGCACAGCATTGATCTCTTCCTGTGAAATCTGTAACTGATTCGCTATTTCGAAACGAATCGCTGAATCCGAAAATGCATTTTCGGGAAGTAGCGCAAGTTCAATTTGTGTCTTCATAAATTTTTATTTTATAGTTAAGTTAATTTCATTAGTTATAGAAAAAATATCTTTGGAAAATGGTTAACGATTACATTACGCACACGACCTTCTGAACACTGATAACTAAAAACTCCTACGGTGTATTATTATTTTTCTTCCATTCTTGCACCCAATCGGTAAATGGAGTCATCATCGGTACTGCAGTAATTTTTCCACCGAATCCAATATAGCGATAAATCACCGAATTTAAATTCGTAACCTGTGCAGCATTCATAACATTTTGGTTTATTGTGATTCCGTACTTATTAGCGAGATCAACAGAATATTTAATAATTGAATTCCTCAGTTTATTAAAAGCCAAGTCACGTTTAAGTTTATCTTTCATCACCTCAAATTCTTCGTCAGCGACAAATTCAGGCTGCTTTTTATCGATCAATTTAAAAATCGAATATCCTTCCGGCGTTTTTAACGGGCCATAGGTATCACCAACATTTAGCGAACCGGCAATTCTACCAATTTCTCCAAAAGAAGTTGTGGGAAATAAACCGAATTCACCGGAACTCTCTTTTGTCTGCCGTCGTTCTGAATATTGATTCGCAAGAACTTTAATCTCAACACCTTCTTTGAGTTTTTGAAGAACAGTATCAACAGTTTCAAGACTGCTCGTCAATACTTCAACAATGTTTATAAGTGTTGTTGATCCTTTCTTCGGATTACGTATTGCATAATATGCTGCAACTTCATCATCACTTACTTTAGCCGAATCAAGAAAAGCTCCCTGCATCGCCTGATGAAGAAGAAAATCTTTCCACATGCCAAACGACTCTTTTACTTCTTTCGTTTGATCGAGTTTTTGTTTGTAGCCTTCTTCTGCAAGAACTTCCCGCTCGATAAATTCTCTTGTCTTCCCATTAAGCACCGAAACAACATGTTTTGTTTCTGCCGATTTAAATCCGGGATTCTCAAAATTCAAAAAACGGATGTACGATTTTAAGGGAATATTCCTTTTGCCCAACTTTACAAATACCTTTGTGATCGAGTCAGCCAGCTCCGTATGTTCAAGTGCGTAAAAATCTTCTTCACTTAAATAGAGTTTATCATTTTCATCTTTTCTCGCTGCCTCTTTTCCCTTTAATAAGAGAACAATTTTTTCGGCAGAAAGTTTCAAAAGAGGACCATTCGCATCTACTTTTTTGTTTAAGAACATCTGCTTCATGTACCGGATGAAAAATTCTCGTTCGGCTCTTTGCCGGGCAATTTTCTTTATTTGCTGATATTCACTCTCCCACCCTTGAGATTTGGCCAGGATCGGTTCATATCTTTTTATAATATGATAAATATACCAGCCATCTTCAAAATGTATTGGCGTTGTGTTCGCATTTTCGGGAAGTGAAAATATCTGTCTTTCCAGATTCTCATCTTCCATCCCTATCTCAAACGTGAGCGTATCTTTTGATTGTTCCGGCAGTTCTACCATCAGACTATCGAACGGTAAACCTTTGGATAAGAGCGTTGAATAGTTTTTTATCTCTTTTTCGTTTAGAGAATATAAAACTCTTGCAAAAACTTTTGTTGCGTTGGAAAGATAATCGGAAAGAAGCTGCTGCGCTTTTCCTTTTGCTTTTTCGGCAACTTCTTTATTGTAGAGAGCATCGCGCACAAACATTTTTTCAAATTCGTGGATGCTGTAAGAAGTTATTTCAACCGTGTCAAGCCGATGCTCAAACGCGGCTTGTGCAAATAATTTTTCAAAAATTATCCCGTAAAGAAATTCCTCTTTTAACTGGGGAGTAATCCCTTTCATCTGCCGGTCAAGCTGCGGCATCATTTCATATCGTTGAATGAATTCTTTCCTCGTAACCGGAATATTTCCTATTTTTGCGATAACATCATCATCAGTTTGCGCTTTTGTTTGCATGATGAAACTAAGACTTAAAAGGAGAAAAACGTATTTGATCATGTACTATCTTTCGTGATTAACTGCCTAAAGTTACAAATAATTCTCTACCAAATTAAACGTGTTTTTAATACCGATGCAAAATATTTGAGGTTCGATTGAAAAAAAATGTTAAAAGAAATCAAAAAGTAAATGAAACTAAACCGGAAGGAAAATCTACTGAAACAAAAACTTCCCGGAAATCGCCGAAGTGGTTTTATGCAGTACCGTTCGTACTTCCAGTCATCTTGATAATTCTGCTTGAATTTTCACTCCGCACATTTAATTACGGAAGAAATATCGAGACATGGATTCCCTACCACCCCGAACTTCCGGGAAAGTTAGTCCTCAACACCGTGATCGCTTCAAAATATTTTCTTACCACAAAGGGAATTCCTTCTTCAATCTTCGATCCTTTTGACGCGGTAAAAAAGCCGGGAACATTTCGCGTGTTTGTTCTTGGAGAAAGCAGCGCCGCGGGATTTCCGTATGAACCAACCGGTGCTTATTCCCGTTACATTCGCGACCGCCTTCAGTTAGTTTATCCAAAACAAAATATTGAAGTCGTTAACGTTAGTATGGCGGCAATCAACTCAATCGTAATAAAAGATATGCTGCCTGAAATATTGAAAAAAGAGCCAGATCTTATTTTGCTTTACGTTGGACATAATGAATACTATGGCGTTTTTGGCGCGGCTTCGCAGTCTTTGTTTGCCGGAAACAAAGTCATGTTGAGCTTAATGCTTACGATGAACGAATTTAAAACGGTTCAACTTTTAAGAAATATGTTCAATACCGTTTCGTTTTGGTTTAAGGGAAAAGGAAAAGATAACGGCGCAACGCTAATGGCGCGGATGGCAAGTAATAATTTAGTGCCGTATAAATCAAGTTTGTACCAAGCGGGATTAACCCAATTTGAAGGAGAACTTTCCGATATCATTCAGATGATTAAAGAGAAAAACGTTCAGTTAATAATGGGAACGCTAACATCAAATTTAAAAGATCAACCGCCGTTCATTTCGATCAATGAAAAAGAGAGTGAGTCCGCCGACCATTTTTATAAGTTAGCGGAAGAGTCGCTGAAAAAAGGAAATACCGTTGAAGCCAAAAAACTTTTCATCAAGGCAAAAGAGTTGGATGTGTTACGTTTCCGCGCGCCAGAAGAGATGAATGATATTATCAAAAAACTTGCAGGGAGTAACCAAATTCCACTTGTTGATTTTGAAACAGCTTTCAGCAGCTTAAGCGGAAATAATATCGTCGGCAGTAACTTAATGGTGGATCATCTCCATCCAACGCTGCAAGGATACCAGATATTCGGTAAATTGTTTTTTGAAGCGATGGAGAAGAATAATTTTCTGCCAAGCGCGGAGAAAATAAATATTTCTGATGAAGAACAGCATGCGATAGTGGTTAAGAATTTTCCATTCTCACGTTTGGATTCTACCATAGCAAACTACCGGCTTCTTTCTCTTAAAGGAGACTTTCCTTTTAACAAAGACGGTAGGAGTAAAAAGCTGCTCGATTTTGTAAAGCTTACGGATTACAACGATTCCCTTGCCTACAAAGTGGTAGAAGAAAATTATTACTGGGAATTGGCGCATAAAAAACTTGCTACTTATTACCTCGGACAAAAAAACTACTCCGGATTTATGTGCGAGTATTCGGCGTTGATCGGTCAATTTCCTTATACGATCGAACTCTACGAAAAAGTTATTGAAGTCTTGTTGGGGTCACAAAAATATTCCGAAGCTTACAGCTATCTGGAGAAATACTACCGTTTGCAGCCGGATGCTTTTTGTACTAAGTGGTTGGGAACGATCAATCTTTTTAACAATAATGATGATCTGGCTTTGCGCTATTTAAAGGAAAGTTTTTCGTTTAATCCGAAAGATGCGCAATTACTCTGGAACCTCTCCGGTGTGTTTGTAAAAAAGAAGGATTACACAAACGCTCTCTTATTTGTAAACAAATGTTTACAAGTTGAAAGAAATTTCCCCGGAGCCGCGCAAATGAAAATGCAGCTTGAACAAGCACAGTAAAACAAAAAAGGCATATCAAAATGATATGCCTTTTTCAATTTAAAGAAGTGTTCGTTTAGAACTTAATACCCATTGAAAAGTGCTGGGTATTTTTTAGCATTCCGAAATCCTGGTAAGCGTAATCAAGAGATACGCCAAGACCCGGGAAGAACTCGTACATTAAACCAACGCCAAGTGTTAATCCTTCTTCGGAGTTTGTGAGGAATAATGATTTGTATCCGCCGCGTACAGAGATCATGTTCTCAAAGACATATTCTCCGCCAACGTTCAAAGCTTCGGAGTTATCGTTCGGATGGAGAGCGTCAACACCAACTGTAAAGCGGTGTTCTTCGGTACTAAGTACATCCATTGCAACACCGACTCTAAAAGTTAGAGGAAGTGGAAAGTCATCCGTCTTTAAGGTTGAAAGGATTTGGTCATTGTTCCCGTAAATATTAGGATTAATATCATGGAGAACGTAGAGGTCCTTTCCGTCCATCCGCATGTCTGTTCCAAAGTTTGTGATCGTGGCAGCCATTCTTAAACCATAAAGATCTGAATTAAATAGAATTCCGAGATCAACCGCAACTGCGGAAGCTGAGGAATTCCAAATTGATTCGTTTATGTATTTAAGATTACCGCCGATAGAAAAACGATCGGTTAAACTATATGCGTAGGTTATGGCAAGTGAATAATCCTTTGCGGAGAACATCTCGCCGGTTCCTTCCGGTTCACGCATGGAGGTTACTTCCATCTTTCCGTAGTCTAAGTATGTAAGACTTAATCCAACGGCTCCGAGATCACCCAAATTTAATGCGGCTCCCGCCCAATTATAGGTAATATCCGCAAACCATTTTGTGTGCGCAAAGAAGGCTTCGTTCCCGGTAATTCTTGAAATACCGGCTGGATTCCAATAGAGCGAAGTAATATCATTTGCCGTTGCTGCAAAAGCGCCTCCCATTGCTATCGGACGCGAGCCGACGCCAATGTTCAAGAAAGCCGCTGCAGTTGAACCGACTTTCGTTTGTGCAAACGAAAGTCCGGTTATAAAGATCAATAAAGTTAATATTTTAAGTTTTCTCATCTCTCAAACTCCGTTATTTAATGAGAGCAAATTTGCCGATTTTCGTTCCGACACCCGGCGCATCCACTACAAATACATACACGCCAAATGCTACGTCGAGATTTTCCTCGGTGCGTAGATTCCAATACACATCACCAACAAACAGATCGCTGTGATTTAATGTTTTAATTAACTCACCGCGAACCGTAAAGATGGATATTTTTGATCCCGGAGGAATCCGTGTAAACCGGATTTCTCTTTCACCTCTACCGCTTGTTTGCGTACTCGATAATCTTGATTCGCCTTCATGCGTTACCACATAAGGATTCGGAACTACTTTAATTCTGTCTAAATCACTTTTTGCCGTAACGTTATCTATACTAGCAGGATCAATAGAGAAGGTAAGTTGGTCTACTCTGTTGAAAGGTTTGGTCGAATATAATTTCAAAGTGCCTGAGGTTTCCAGAGGAGCATTGCCAGCATCATATTGAAAATATACCTGAAAAGTTCTATACTCTTTACCTTGTATATTTTCTTTAAAAATGACATGATGCTCAGTTGATTGTACCTTCTTAGCTTGAAAATAAACAAAATTAATTTTTTCGCCTGTGGTTAGATTTGTCACCTTAAAATTTACTACCTGAGCAGGGTACCTTGATGAAGGTGTTGTTCCTAACGTATCAGCTACAGAAGTATCAGTCGGTACATTAAAGAACTCAAATTTATAGTCATACGGCATAGCAATTCCACCTACTTCAGGTTTGGAGGTGGGAGGAGGAAATACTCTGAAAACATATGTAGGTGGAACAGTTGAGGAAATACCTTCAAAACCTGATTTAAGTGTATCAGTCTTAATTACATTCTCATTATACAACTGTACTCTAAAACCATGAATAATTTTAGTCTCTCCGTTGAATTTAGTGCTCTTATCAATAAGTGTGTCAGCGGTTCCAGTGTAAAAGGTTGTATCGGTAATTATCGAGTTACCGTTTACAAGGATTTCAACTCCTTTAGGTACAGAAATCGTTTGACCCGGATTAACCAAGTACATTGCTTCTAATGAAGGAATTCTCACTGTATCAGGACTAACTAAATCGATCAGCGACCAGTTTGAAGTGTATCCTTGTAATGCAGTATCCTGGAAAACAATTTGATACTGATTTATAGCATGAACTGCATGGTCATCAACCATTTCAACTTCAATAGAACCAGTTCCTCTAAAATTAGCCGACTTTTGAAGTAAACTGATCTTAGCAGGTTTGTAACCTGATGGGCGAGCGCCGGGAGTTATGAAACCGGTGTTTTCATCGGTGACAATTTGTCCAGAAGATGTTCGGTCAATAAACTTAGAATTTTCAGAAGGGAAAATATTTAATTTTGATTCACCGGCATCGTATGCACAAACTGCATAGTAGTAGGTTTGTCCTTTAACTACGGTAGAGTCGATAAATTTATTTACTATCCCGGTGTTACTGCCTAAATAATAGGTTGTACCGCCAACCTGTTCAAGTAGTGTAGCGGAAGGATAGAAGAAACCGGAAACACTATCGTCCAAATCGTATTGAACGATTGGTTTATCAAATGCTAATGTTCCCAGAGCGCTGGTTATTTCTCTTGAATCAATAAAACCTGCGTCAGTTGAGCGGTAAATTTTATATCCTTGAAAATCTCTTTTCTTAGAAATAAAATCCTTTGAAGTTTCTACCGGCTCACCGTCCCAGTAAATAAGAACATTACCGTCTTCTTGTGCAATCGTAATTTTTGGTTTTCTTGGAGGTTGCGGGAACTTATATCCGGCATTATAAATTTGTTGAACAATAATTTTACTTCTTGTAATATCGTTATAGTCAACTCCAAAAAGTAATGCAACAGAGAATCTCTCGGTTTGATTTGATTTTAGCGGGAAATATCCTGAGGCATAAATAAAGTCTCCATCCATTGGGGTAGGAGGAACAACATCAAATCTACCAGGGAACATTCTCGTCCAGAGAAGTTGGTCATCGCTACAATCAGGAGAAGCAGGTTGATTAAAGAAATTGAAACTAGTCAAACCAATTTGGTCAGATTCATCCGGGTCGGTTTTTCCGAAATTCGGTTCGCCTTCATCCGGCATTCCGTTTCCTTCTGATCCATTGGCGTCAGGTCTTATATAATTTGCATCATCTTTACCCACACCGTCAGATCCAACGTCATCCACCAACGGATCCCAATCACCATCTTCATCCCCAAAGTAATGGGCTTTAATTACAACGTTTTTATCTGCATCGATTACATAACTTGAAACGATATTTCCTGCTGCATTATCACGTTTTTCATCGATCAACGGATCATCAACAGCTACACCACCTCTATAATCTTTATAGCGTAATCCTGTAAGACCTTTGATAGTTCTGGTTTCTAAATGAATGGCTTCATTTTCATCAATTAAACCATCAAGATCATTATCAATTCCATCGTAAGCGGTGGGATCCGGTATAGCAGTAATTCCATTCAAACGACTTGCGATATGTCCTTCGCGGAATTTTGTAACATTAGGATTGATGATAAATCGAACTCCCATTGAAAAGACGGTGTCCAACGTAGCAGCTACCGTATGCGAAGTACGTTCGTATGATATGGGATCGATTAAAATAACCACGTCTCCGGTCTTGTAGATCACTTCATTAAAATCTGTTTTTACAAACTTTTTTGCGTTTGGATTTGGAGAGTCATCATCGTTATCAATACCGTCAAATGGATTACCCGGTGATTCAAGGAATGCATAACCGACGTAACCAACTTTTTGTCCATGGTTTCCAACTCCGTCATTATCCCAAGAATAAGTGATCCAACTATCGATATCAAAGTAACCGAGATCGTCACCACTATCACCGTCACCACCGGCTAAAGTTCCAACAACAGTACCGAAATCAGCTTTTTTGTAGTTATATGTTCCTTCATTTTTAATATCAAATAACCAGAAGATAGTATTTTCAGCTAAGAAACTTGCCCACTGAAAACCTCTAACAGCCAATTGCAAACCCATGCCGTGCCTTGTCGCATCATTCGCGTCAGGAAGAAAAAGTGTGGCCGGCGCTGATTGATCGGTGGCGCCGTTAAACTCATCATCCCATTGGTCGTCAGCCCAGTAGTAACTTTCTTGATCAGCATTAATCAATCCTCGACCAAAGTATCCGTCCCATTCAGAATTTCCTTTAGCGTCAGTCCAATCAGGATGATCGCGCCAGCCGCCAATAGGCCAAGTGCCCGGGATATGGCTCATCGCAATTCCTTCTTGAGCCACTTTACTTTCGTACGCCGGATTATTAAAACCGGGCATTGGATTAAATCCCCAAAAATAGTTCCAAGTTGGATTTTTTTCATTTCCCTGTCCCTTTCTTGGACCGCGGGAAATAGTTACTGAATGGAGTGTATCGCCATTAGTATTAATGAACTCTAATCCAATTAAAGGAATACAATCCCCTATATAGTTCTCACCGGAACCGCGAGGCCATTCGCCACGAATATCGATTCCCGAATTAAAGCCCGAAGTCTGCCCATCGTTATAAAAAGAAATAGCTACTCTATTCCCTTTATGGAATCCTACTCTTCTTAAATTTGGATCGCTCCGCTGGGCAAGGAGATTACCGACCACAACAATAAAGACGAGTAATAAATTTATATAATATTTTTTATTCATATCTACCAGCCTTAAAATTAAAAGTTAAAGGAAGCGCCGAGCTCGACTCTTCGCGGTTCCGAGAAAAATGTTGGATTCGTATAAAGATCATCCAAACTATTATAGTACATAGTGGGATTGATCTTTTGTGCTTCCAACTTTCCAAATGTAAACAAAGGATCACCGGTATCGCCGTAAAGTCCACGCGGATTATCTAAATCGAGTAAGTTATAAATCTTGACGAACAAGGTGATCTTATAATTATCGATTTTGAAATCTTTGTACGCTCTTACATCGATATTAAAAACACTTGGTTTGTTATCGCTATTCTTAGGGAAAGCGTTTTGTGTAACTAAAGTATTTTTATTTGGTTGTCTTGTATAAGGCTGACCAGAATAGAAGTTTCCGATCAAAGAAAATCCATAATTATCCGGAACAGTATAAGCGGCAGTGATATTTAGCGTATGGGTTTGATCCCAATCTAACGGTGTAATAAAGGTTTCCGGAGCAGCTCCACCCATGATAGCGTTTCTGGCATCGGCTGGATTTGAAGCGTTTCCTTTGGTAACGGCATAAGTATAATCAAGATTAACCGCCAAACCGCCAAAGAAACGTTTTTCAAATTTTACGATAATTCCTTTTGAGAAACCGAAATCCGAGTTAGCATATTGACTATAAGATTTAGCTCCGCCAAAAACTAAGATGTCATTGGTTTGTGTTCCGATAAGATCGCGGAAATCTTCAAAAAACATCGTTACATCAATCGCAATATCATCGCCAATCTGTTGTTGTATACCGATTTCACCTTTAACCGTTTTTTGCGGTTTCAGATCTGCGTTTCCAACCAATCCTTGATTTCCTGATCCATCACCAAGTTTGAAGTTTGGATTTGAATATAAGAGTTCGTATGAAGGGAGTTGGAAAAAATGTCCATATGAAAAGTGAATAACACCTTTGTCTGTAATCGGGAATGCGATACCCAATCTTGGGCTAAGCTGAAATTTTACTTTAGCGTCTTTATACCAATATGCTTTTCTATCAGCTAAAGTTTTAACTGTTTCGCCAGCGTCATATTTACCGTTGCCGTTCCCGTCAACATACTGATTTTCAGGGCGGATCGGATTATTAATATCAGGATCAGTAGGATCACTTAGAACAAAACTATTCGGATCAAAAACATCCATCCGGATACCGGCGTTAAATATCAAGTTGAAAGCTTCAAACTTTGATTGAACATAACCGGAAATTTCTGTTGGTTCTTTTACATACTGATCATAATCTGTTGATGTGGCAGCCGGAACAGTTACATTATATGGGTAGGTTTTTGAACCGTTGACTAATAACGGCTGTAAGTTAATGTTCTCATAATACAACCGGTGTTTTTTATATTCTCCACCGAATTGAATTGAAATTTCTTTATTCAATTGTGAGGTCATATCTAGCTTAGCGGAAATGGTAGAAGTATTTCTGGTAAATCTATTCGTGTTGGTTCCACCGATGGCAAAACTATAAGGCGGAGTTTGAAGAAAACTATTATCTACATAGAATGTAGGTTGAAGAGAATCACCGGTGAAAACATTATCGAATAAGAAATGACGATAGTCTTTAAAGAAATAAGAAAGATTTAATGTATAGAAGGTAGAAGCTGAGAGAGCGTGATTGAGACTAAGTGTGTTTGAATAACCTTTCTTAAATCGATGAAGGTTGTTATCAGGGGTTAGTCTGTTGTTTCCGTCATAATCTTGATATTGTTGTTTATCAAGAATATAATTGTAACTCAATCTAACACCACCAGCTAAACGATAGGTTAATTTTGCTTGACCAAAAACGCGGTCATTTGTGTTCATCGGAACAAAATCACCGTTGGATTTTGTGGTATCTCCTCTGTGGATTATAAAACCGCCTCCTTGAGAAGCATCTCTTTCACGAGCATAATCAGTTACCAAGAAATCTCTTTTTCCGTAAAGATAGCCGGTATTGTAGAAATATCTTCCGTTAACGAAGAAGAATAAATTGTCAGGAATAATAGGTCCGCTTAAACTACCTTCGAAATTACGAATGGCAGCAGGATTAATATCCTTGATGTTCCAAAACTTGTCTTCTTTAGTGGAAGCATAATCTCCAACATAAGTCTGAAGACTTCCGCTAAAATTATCATTACCATCTTTGGTAACAATATTTACGATACCAGACATCGCCTGCCCGAATTCTGCGTTGAACGCACCGGAGACAACTTGCAATTCTTTAATTGAATTGGTTGAAACATCGATAACGTTGCTACCGTCGTAAGCATCGGTAATCGGAACGCCATCTATTTGAAATGCGATCTGTCCACTTCTTCCGCCACGTAAGTGAAGTTCACCGCCGCCGCCTTTAGTAATACCGGCTTGCAGTTGAAGCAAATCACCAACTTCAGTAACGGGGAGTTCGGAAATAAGTTGATCACTCATAATTGAGGTTGATGCCGTTAAATCTTTTTGGACCATCGGTCTCTCGGCAACAACAACAACGTCTTGCGAAATAGTAACCGCATTTGAACTTAACTTAGCATTAAGTGCAGTGGTTAATCCAGTGGAGACATTAATGTTCTGGTAGGTAACAGAATTGTAACCTATCGCGCTAATTTTAACGGAGTAAACTCCGGGTTTAAGATTGATGATACTAAAATCACCATCTAAATTTGAAGCAGCACCCTGGGTGGTGCCCGCAACAACAACGTTCACGAAAGGAATACCTTCGCCGTTTGCGGCGTCGGTGATTCTTCCGGCTATTTTGCCTGTCTGTGCAAAAACAGAAAAGGATAGGGAAAATAAAAAGATCGAAATAAAAAGTAATTTTCTATCAATTTTCATGTGTAAGCCTCCCTACTCTCACATACTTGATGACTAATGTTAATTATATTAAAGAGGAATGAAAAGCCTATTGGTTCATCCGTTTTTATTTTATATACCAAATCAAAAATAATCCATATTTAATTAAAGTCAAAAAGAAAATTCAGAAAGGTTCGTTTCTAATAAAAGAAATTTTGAGCCAATATATTGATAAAAGCAAAATTATGAATACTTTTGGGGTGGAAAATTTAAACAGATGGAAATGAAAGAAAAATCAGAACTTGACTCTACCCTATTTTTTTTCGTAGCGAGTATTGGAATAGTTGCGTTAGGAATCATCCTTTCAGAGCTCCAAAGTATTCTTCTCCCTTTTGTTATTGCCTCTTTTCTGTTTATCCTTTTTTCTCCCGTAAATACATTTTTAACTGAAAAGAAAATCCCTCTTGGGATAATCATCTTTTTAAATATTATTGTTATCGCTTTTATTTCCTTTGGGGTCATTAAGTTTGTTGTTGATCTGGTTATGCGGCTCTCAAACGACTTGCCCAATTACTTCAGCAAATTAAATTCAATTGTAAGAAAGACCGCTATTGATGCCGGCATAAACGATCCTTACTTTAAATATTTTTCGATTCAAAAAATATTAACAAAGATTGATTATAAAGACCTTGCCGGGGGTGTGTTTAATTCGGTTTTTAGTCTGGTTGCGAATATTCTTTTCTTGCTTTTTTTCTTCATCTTTATTGTCAGCGGACATAAATCAATTTTTTCTGCTATCAAAAGGAGATATTATAATAAGAGTTCCGATTCAACTGACAAGAATTCTTCTGCCATTATTTCAGCGGAAGATGAAAAAGATAAAGACCTTCAATTCTCGGAAACTTTGAATAGCATAACTGAACAAATTCAGAAATATGTAATCTCAAAAATTTCTCTTAATCTGCTTGCGGGAATTTTTGTTGGATTTTTTCTTTACCTTCTGAACATTGATTTCGCGATCATGTGGGGACTTCTAACTTTCTTCCTTAATTTCATTCCATCAATCGGTTCTGCTATCGCACTAATAATGCCCACTTTGATGGCGATTATTCAATATGAATCCTGGAGTTTCACATTTTTGGTGGCTGGCGGATTAGCCGGTATTCAAACTCTCTTTTTTAATTTATTGGAACCTCATTTAATCGGGAAACGATTAAATCTAAATCCGGTTGCTATTCTTCTTTCGGTGCTTATCTGGGGATATATTTGGGGAATTTTAGGAATGCTTCTCGCCGTGCCGCTTACGGCAATCATTAAAATAATTATTGCGAATTCAAAAAATCAGAATCTTAGATTTGTTGCGGATCTGATGAGTCAGGATGAATAAATCCGATATACTTATTTTTCAACTTTATCTTCAGTTGAGAGAATGTTGCTTCATCAACAAATACTTCATGAAAAATATTTTGTAATTTTTCAGCAGTAAGTTTTTCAAAATCTTCTTCCCGCGGAAGGATACAAACTCCGCCAATATCAACCGCAGCGGGGCTAAGCAGGAGTTTCTTCTCTTCATCCTTTTCAAAAAAAACTTCCGGACGATGTTTCTTTCTCAAGAAAATTATTATCTGCCATTTCCCTTTTTGATATGTACCGATAACATTCATCATTGGTTCTTCTGTTTGTTCAGTAACATCTTTATAAGATGAATAAAAAACTTGGAATGCCTTTTCAACTTCCGATTTTGTTCCACCTTCAATTGAGATCATTTTTCTCAAATCATCATCAACGGCGTCAACCGATAACGAATCACTCGCAAATAATTTTTCTCCAATCTTTTTACGAAGTAAAACATACTCGTAATCAATAGACATAAAGTTTTTTGTTCCCGCTTGAAAATGAAGATGATCGGGAGCGGAAGCGCCGCACTTTGGACCATTGTAAAACACGGTAAAGTCGGGAGATAAATCTTTGCTGAAATCAAGAAGAACAGGAAAAGAATTCTCAATATTTTGTTTTGTATGGTGAAGTGAGGGAAGAGTGAAATGTTCCGGAAAGATCGGGAAGGGATTTACCAGGATGATAAAATCATCTTTATATTCAACAACTTGTTGCGCTTCCAGTAAATTAGTTTTGCACAAAAAACATTTCCGCTCTGTGATAGATTTCGCGTCAACTTTAGCTGAGGTCGAGATCAATCTTCCGGGATTGAACTGCACCTTAATAGTGCAATTCTTAAACTGAAAAGTTTTTACTTGTACCGAATCAAGCGTTGCATAACCGTTTTTGCATTGTTCCCAATTTACTTTTTGTTCAATGATTAAATTTTTAGCGACTCCACAATAATTTATTTCTTCTTTCAACTTTTTACTTTCTTCTTTCTTGCTAGCAATTCAAAAGTTCTGATTTTATCTTTATAAAAATTGTGGTTGTTCATCTGCACAATTGAAAGAGCCGAATCGGTGTTCCCTTCCCAACGGCGGCAGAAATAAAGTGGTTCGTAAATTCTTCCGATCTGATAGTTACGCGAAATTGCAAGAACAACGGAATAATCTTCACCATAACTTACGTTGGGAATTTTAACTTCACGTAGTACCGGCGTGTAAAAAGCGCGCGGTGCGCCGAGTCCGTTAATTCTTAAAGCATTGTTTCTTCCGTTTTCCGGAGTCCACTCCTTGTGATCAATCACGCCGGGAGGAAGTTGTTCTAATTGAAAATTAGTCATCAGATAACTTCCGATAACCGCGGCAACATTTTCTTCAAAAAATTTATTCACGATTTTCTGCAGTGTATTTTCATCGCTGTACATATCATCGCTATCAAGTTGTACGGCAAACTTTCCGCAATTTAAATGATGCACTGCTTCGTTCCAGCATCCGCCAATTCCTAAGTCTTTTCTTAGGGGAATTAAGTGAATGATGCGAGAATCTATTTTTGCAAATTCTTCAATTTTTTCGGTTGTGCCATCATCAGAATAATTATCAACGATGAAAAGATTAAATGTAAAATTAGTTTTTTGATTCAGTACGGATTGAATTGCATCACTGATTGTTTTAGCACGATTTTTTACCGGAATAATTACTGAAGCCTCAAATTGAAAAGTAACGGACTCAAAATTAATTTTTTCAAATTCAGGTTTTAAATAAGCTCCAATTTCTTTTAAATGATTGGTACAAACTTGTTCCATTTCAATCTGTGCTGCCCGGTTACGCGGATCAACATAATCAAATAATTTTTCACCGGATTTGCGTTCATCAGTTTCGATTGAAGAATAAAGATATTCACCGATGCGAATTATTTTATGGCTTTGTGAAATTTTCAAACGTAGATCATAAAGCCCCCCGAAATTAAAATTGTTATTAAAGTTAATTTCTTTAATTGCAGCGCTGTTAAATAAATAGAGATACCCGAAATTAAAATCATCACGAAGACTTCCTTCTTGATACTCAATAGTAGGATGCGGTTCTCTCACATCGTTTTTAATTTCATAATAATCAGAATAGACTAATCCGGCGGAAGTGTTTTCCGCAACGGAAATAAATCTTTCTAATGCAAATTGTCCGAGTTCAAGCAGTGTATCTTGTTTTACGTAAACGGTAAATTCCGTTTTCGACTTTGCAATAATCTCTTTTATCGTGTTAGTTCCCAAAAGATTTTCGACGAAGAGAAGTTTACAATTTTCAATATCGGGAACATCTTTATTTGTCGTAAGCAAATAAATTTCTTCAACTTGTTCCGAACTAAGAAACGACGAAACCGTTTTTTGTGTGTAACTGAAACCGTTATAAGGTAAGAAAAGTGTTATTTTTTTTGACATTTAAATCTCCGCTGATTATTAAAATTGATAATTAACTGCGAACCCTACAGTAAAGTTCCTCGGCAGTCCCGGCTCATAGAACTCTCCATCCGATCCATTAACAGCAATTGAACTGATATATTTTTTATTAAAAAGATTCTCAACTTCAACAAAACCATTAATAGAAACAGATTGCACTGAAATCCGGTAAAGTAACTGCAAATCAAATTTATCATAACTTCCGGCTGCAACCGAATTTGCATTGTCAATATAAATTTTACTCAAGTTTGTGTACTGCAAATTAATTGAAGGGTATTGCGGATTTTGATATCCCAAATTTAAAGAAAGCATTCTCTCCGGAATACCGGGAATTTTGTTTCCGGAAAAATTACTGCTGTCGTCAGAAAATTCTACAAAAGAATTTTTCGCTAATGTTAATGAGCTTGTAAAAGCAAAAAAGTTTTGCGTCGTAAAAGAGAGTGCTGCTTCAAGTCCATAACGTTTGGTCTTACCCGCCGGAACGTAATAGTTTGCATTGGAGATTTGGTAAGGAATTAATTCTCCGTACGTCCAAAGTGTGTAACCAATAATATTATAAGAAAAGGAATTAATAAAGTCGAGATCGAACGAATAATTCCCTTTCATTCCGGTTTCAATTGTATGCGAAGTTGAAGGCTTTAATAAAGGATTTAATCCCCGAAGAGGCTTTAATTCCACCGGCGGATCAACTTCGTTAAAAGCCGGATTCTCAACTCCTTTTGCATAGTGAACCATCAAATAATTATGTTCATCCAATCCGTAGGAAATTCCAAATCCCGGTGTAACTGCATCAAAGGTCATTTTATCGGAAAGGGTAGGAGAAACAAAATCGTCCATCAAATACCTGGCGTTAGAATAGCGCAGTGAAAAATCGAACGTGAGATTTTTATAAGTGTGTTCATCGTGAAGATAAATACCGTAATTCAATCCTGCTTCATTTTTATTTTGCTTGAGAGTTGTCCCTCGTTCGTTTGTTGAAGACAAAGAATAAAACAGAGATGGACCGCCTTGATATTGGTTATCAACACCCAAAGAAAATTTGTTTACATCATCTTCGGCAAATTTCTTTACAAAATTGTACTGAAATTTTCCACCTAAATGTAACCGGTTAAAATCGCGGTAACTATTTTTTTGCGATCTCATCAAGGTTTTGGGAGAAATATAAAACAAAGTTGAGATCGATTGTTCCTCATCAAAATATTTTTGATACGCTAAACCGACACGTAAAACTTTATTGCTTCGTCTCTCATCTCGTTTAACCAAGTTAGGATTTGCTTGAGATTGATCAGCTGCAAGCTGAGACGCAGTTAATGCCCCGGCAATTTTATAAACAGAGGAAACACCAACAACCGAAAGATTTAAACTTGAAAGTTCATCAAGTTGATTCTTTAAATAGAAATTTAAATTCGTTGAATAATTTGCTGAATGCTCTCTCCATCCATCGAATTTTGTATTGCTCAGATTTACAAAAACAGAACCATTTTTCAACTTTCCCCCGGCTTCCGTTTGAAATTTTTGGAATCCGAAACTTCCGAAAGTAAACCGGTTCTCTGAAAAAGTACCGGGAAAATTTCTCTCACTTATAAAATTCAAATAACCGCCGGAAGCCGCGCTGAATAAATTGTAACTGTTCGTTTTTCCGATTTCAATTTGGGAAAAAGCAGAAACATCAAGCTGATCGAGAGCTGTCCTTCCGTCAGGTTCGGTTTCCGGGAAACCATCGATCAAAATTTTAATCCCCACTATTTGGGGATCGTTCGAGCGGGCGCCGAAACCGCGCATCGTAATTTTGGTAAGTGTAGCTCCTCCGGCTCTCTGTTGGAGGAAAATTCCGGGTATGTTTTTTACCGTGTTTAAGAGGTTCTTACTTGAACTTTCATCGATAGTAACCTTATTAATAGAAGAGGGGATTTTATTCAAATCCTCTTTTCCGCTTTTCTCGATAACCGTGACTTCATCAAAAACATACTTTATGCTATCCCCGTCAGCTGTTGCCGCAAAAATCAATGAAGAGAAAAGTGTAAGAACCGCGCACAGGATTTTTATCATACTATTTTTCGCTGGAGTAAATTGTTATAAATTAATAATGGAAATTAACAAAACTTCTAAACTTGACGAAAGAAAAGCTGATGTACGAAATAGCAATTTATCTTATTATCGGTCTCGCAGCCGGCATAATGAGCGGATTTTTAGGTATCGGAGGAGGATTAATTATTATTCCCGGTTTAACAATGCTCATAGGATTCTCTCAACAACAAGCCCAGGGAACCTCGCTTGCTCTCCTTTTACCTCCAATCGGAATTCTGGCGGTAATGAATTATTACAAAGCCGGTAGTGTTAATCTTAAAGCCGCTGCTTTTATGGCAATAACTTTTATTGTCGGAAGTTATTTTTCATCAAAAATCGCGGTTCAAATCCCGGAACAGATGCTAAAAAAAGTTTTTGCCGCATTTCTTCTTTTCTATGCCATAAAATTATTTATGGAGAAATGAACTTTAGTTCTTGTTGATCGTCAATTTGTTAAGAAATAAAACAATTTAAATGAAATTAAAACTTTTCCTATTTCTCATCCTTTTAACCGGACTCATCTTTGCGCAGTCAGGTGATTTGCAAAACAGATTTATGCTCGCCCAAAATTACGAGCAGCTTGGGCAATTTAGTAAAGCAAAATCTATCTATGAAGATTTATATAAAATCCAACCGGCAAACTTTGCATTTTTCCAGGCATTGAATAAATGTTACATTCAATTAAAGGAATACACTAATTCACAATTTTTAATTGAACAAAAACTGACAACAGACAAGGAGAATGTTTCGCTCCTTGGAATGCTTGGAACTACTTTGCACTTAAATGGTGAAGAGAAAAAAGCATTTCAATTGTGGGATAATTTTTTGGAAAACAAAAAAGATGTTATCCCCTTTCGTGTTCTGGCAAATACCGCAATTGAACTCCGCGCATTCGATAAAGCAATTGATCTGCTGCAACAGGCAAAATCCCTTTCAAAGAATGAATTTTATTTGGGTTACGATCTCGCCAATCTTTATGCCCTTAAAATGGACTATAAAAAATCGGCTGAAGAATTTATTACAATCTTAAAAGCAGATGAAAGACAATTACCCAGTGTTGAGGCTCGCATTTTCAGCTATGCTGCAAGGGAGGAAGCTTTAAACGGTTTCATCAAAGTTTTTGAGGAAGAGAATCCCGAGCAAAACCCGCCAATCGGAAATGTTTTGGCTAAACTTTATTCAGCATACCGTCAATATGCTAATGCTTTTTCACTCTATAAAACTCTCGATGAGAATGGAGTTTATAAGGGAAGCGAACTTTTTAATTTTGCTCTGAAATTATCAGCTGAAAAAGAATATGCTTTTGCTTCGGAAGTTTTTTCTTATTTATTAAAAAAATATCCTTCGTCTCCTCTTCAATTGCAAATTAAATTGAATTTTGCCAAAAATTTGGAAGCTAAGTTGGAAAGTGAAAATGTCGATTCTTCTCAACTCTGGAAATCCTTCCCTGAAAAAAAATATTTCCCGGAAAATTTATACAATGAATCGCTCTCAATTTATAAAGAGATTGCAGAAAAAAATCCTTTCTCCGAATTGGGTGTTGAGGCAATGTATCACATCGGTTATTTGTACGTCGAGAAAATTGGTAATGTAGCTGCCGCCAAAGAATATCTGAATAAGGTTATCACAAATTTTTCCCTTTCAACTTTTTATGCCGAAGCCTGTCTGGAAATGGCAACGATTCAGGTTCAAAAGGGAGATATGGATGGCGCACTCTCATTTTATGAAAAAATTTTAACGAATCCCAGAGCAAGTGAGGAACAAAAAAATAAAGCAAAATTTTTAAAAGCCCGGATGGCGTTTTTCCGTGGAGATTTTACCGAATCGAATAAATTGCTCCGGCAGTTGGTTTCTTCGTCAAATGACAATATTTCAAACGACGCGCTGGAATTATCGTTTCTTCTCACTTCGGCTTTTAATGATTCATTAACTTTAGTTAAATTTGGAGTAGGAGATTTTGCATTATTGCTTAATCAGTTCAGCAATGCGGAAAAAACCTTTTCATCTTTAGTAAAAACAGAACAGACTCCCTTCCTGGTAAAGCAATTAGCCGAACTTCGTTTGATAGAATGTTATATCAGTTTAGACCGCTACCAAGAGGCACTGGATCAAATTGAAGTTCTGTTAAAAAGAGATGAAAAAAATATTTTTGCTGATAAGGCGAACTTGCTTGCGGCAAAAATCTATCAGTTTGGATTAAAAAATCCGGCTAAAGCAACGGAAGAATATAAAAATCTGCTGCTTCGTTTTCCCGAATCTTTGTATTTAGATGAGGCGCGCGAAGCAATTAATCAATTACGAAATAAAATAAGTTAGAGAAAAAATGGCAAAAAAATTAAATAATCGAATCGTTAAATGTTCATTTTGCGGAAGAGACGGATCTGAAGTAGGCAGCTTAATTGCCGGACCCGATGTTTACATTTGCGACCGCTGCATAACCAGCAGTGTCGACATCCTCAAAAATAATCTTGCAGCTTTCAATACGGCAAAACCGGGCAAAGCAAGTCTATTAACTCCCGATATGATCAAAAAAACTTTAGATGAACATGTCATCGGACAAGAGAGGGCAAAGAAAACCCTTTCCGTTGCCGTTTACAATCATTACAAAAGAGTAAATTCAAAAAGCACTTTTTTTGAACTTGATGATGTTGAAATTGAAAAAAGTAATATTCTTTTACTCGGACCCACAGGTGTAGGGAAAACTTTACTCGCGCAGACTCTCTCAAAAATTCTCGATGTACCTTTTGCAATTGCCGATGCTACAACCATTACCGAAGCCGGTTATGTTGGCGATGATGTAGAGACCGTTTTGGTTTCACTTTTGCAAGCATCCGATTTTAATATTGAAAAAGCTCAAAAAGGAATTGTCTACATTGATGAGATAGATAAAATTGCCCGCAAAAGTGAAGGCGCAAGTATTACCCGTGACGTTTCCGGTGAAGGTGTTCAGCAGGCTTTGCTGAAAATTTTGGAAGGAACAATTGCCGGTGTTCCACCTAAAGGTGGAAGAAAACATCCCGAACAAAATTTGTTAAATGTAAACACAAAAAATATTTTGTTCATCGTTGGCGGTGCTTTTGAAGGGATTGAAAAAGTTATTGCTTCGCGAATCAACAAAAGCAAAATGGGATTCGGTTCAGATATCAGCGGGAAACAAGAGCTTTCCGATGACGAATTGACAGCTCTTGTTCAACCGGAAGATCTGTTGCGCTTCGGACTCATTCCAGAGCTCATCGGTCGTTTGCCGGTGATTGCTCCGCTTCATTCATTGAGTGATGTAGCTTTAAAAAACATTTTAACAACTCCCAAAAATGCGATACTAAAACAGTATAAAAAACTCTTCGCTATGGAAGGAATTGAGTTAGAATTCGACCCGTTTGCTTTGGACGCGATTGTTAAAAAAGCAAAAGAACGGAAAACCGGTGCGCGTGCATTACGCTCAATCTTAGAAGATTTTATGATTGATATTATGTTCGACATTCCGACAAAAACCGGAGTTGAGAAATGTATCATCACGCGAGATGTAGTGCTGGAAAGAGCCGAACCGATTTACCTTGAAGCCGGTCGGAAATCAGCGTAACCATTTTTGCTCTTTTTGTAAACGCAACTCTGTTTATTTTGAGTTGCGTTTTTCTTTTAAACAGATTTGTTAATTAGTTAGTTAATAAGATGCCGATAAAAAAAATATTCTTACTACTGATCTTTTCATTCTCGATACTTGCACAGAACAAGATGCTCATCCAAATGGATCTTACACAAACAGATCATCTAAAAGCATACGGAATCACTTTCCATGCGTTGGAACAAGGATTAAAAGCAGATTGGCTACTCAATTACCGCGGAGGCTCATTTCTTTTAGATTATTCAAGGCAAATAGAAAACGAATGCCGGATCGAAGGAGTTTCATTCACCACACTTACAACTTCCGATGCAACGGCAATTTACGCCCTCGTACAAAGTGATGACCAAAATATGGACGTCGTTCGATTAGAAAAAGCACCCAAGATCGGCGTGTATGTTCCACCGGGATTTCAGCCGTGGGATGATGCAGTTACGCTTGTGCTTGAATATGCAAAAATTCCATACGACAAACTATGGAACGATGAGATACTAAACGGTTCGTTGCAAAAATATGATTGGCTGCATCTTCATCACGAAGATTTTACCGGACAATATGGAAAATTTTACGGAAGTTACAGCAACGCACAATGGTACATCGATCAGCAACTTCGCTACGAAGCTAATGCAAAAAAATTAGGTTACAAAAAAGTATCCGATATGATGAAAGCCGTTTCACTTTCAATTAAAAATTTTATTGCAGACGGGGGATTTTTATTTGCGA
Organism: Ignavibacteriaceae bacterium; assembly: GCA_041671545.1. Taxonomy (GTDB): domain Bacteria; phylum Bacteroidota; class Ignavibacteria; order Ignavibacteriales; family Ignavibacteriaceae; genus UBA1563. Next base: position 12,881 of record JBAZBI010000024.1, on the reverse strand, counting down.
TGTGCTCTGCTACCGATTCTTATGACATTGCTCTCGCGGCAGAGAACGTTGACATTTGCGATAAAATGTACGACGGTGACGCACCGGATCAAAATGCACAATCGAAGTTAGATTTTAAAAATACTCTCGCGTTTGAAAATTTCAAATTGGAAATGAATCCTTTTGTTTATGAGTACAGCAACATCGACATCCAACCAACGGAAATTTTAGATTTTCAAAACGATTATTTTACATTGTTTGACTTTTCTGCAAAATACGATCCCGTTCCTACTATGCTAACTCAGGACCACGCAAATGTTATTCGCGGATTTATGGGACAAACAACTATGTTCAGAAAAGAACTGATAAAAAAATCGGTGCTTATTTTGGGTAAACGTGCTGGAACGGATCAAGTGAAGTATATCCACGGCAATTTTGGAAGAGGAACGTTTACTTTTTACGGCGGACACGACCCTGAAGATTATCAACACGCAGTCGGTGATCCACCAACTGAATTAACCTTGCACAAAAATTCCCCCGGTTACCGGTTAATACTTAATAACGTCCTCTTCCCTGCCGCCAAGAAGAAGAAACAGAAAACGTGAAGCGGGAAACTGTCATTGGTCAGAAGTTAATCGTCATCATTTTTTTAGTAGCAATTTGTAGCGCAGATTATTAATCTGCGCTACGATAAACTTTTTCAAAGTGTAGAACCATTCTCAGCTTACCAATTATCTTTAATCTCTTTAAAACGAAAAAGGCGTCCAAAGACGCCTTAAATCAGCAAATCCGAACTTGTTTAGCCTTTCGGTTTAGCTTCGTTAACAATGATATTTCTACCATTGACTTCAGAACCGTTAAGAGCTTGCATCGCGTTTTGAGCTTCAGAATCTGTAGACATTTCTACGAAACCGAAACCTTTTGAACGACCGCTTTCACGATCTTTTACAACTTTTGCTGATACGACGCTGCCATGTGCGGAGAATGTTGACTTTAAAGCATCGTCATCGACTGACCAGGGAAGACTCCCAACGAACAATTTAGTACTCACTAAAGAACCTTTGAAATAATGAAATATGAATTAATTACAGCCCTAAAGTAAACCTTTTTTTAATAAAAGCAAAGAAATATTTACTTTTGAGCATATTTTTACGAAAGCAGCATTGTTAACGCTTCCGAGAGGTTTTCTACCCCGATTACTTTTATTGATGTTTTGAGACGTAATAATTTTTTATTTGCTGATGGAATAAAAATTCTACTGAAACCAAGTTTTTCCGATTCAACAATTCTTTTTTCAATTTGACTGATACTTCTTAGTTCACCACCCAAACCAATTTCACCAACAACCACAGAATTCGGATCTGCAATTTTGTCAGTCAAGTTTGAAGCAATTGCGCAGCAGACAGCAAGATCAATTGCAGGTTCATCTATTTTTACACCGCCGGCTAAATTAAGAAAAACATTATGGGCAGAAACTCTGATGTTCGCTCTTTTTTCCAGTACGGCAAGTAAGATAGATAATCTGCGGTAATCAAATCCGGTGGTAACTCGTTGCGGATTTCCAAAATGCGACGGTGTGACTAATGCCTGTACTTCGATCAACAACGGGCGTGTCCCTTCAATGCTGGCTGTAACTACATTCCCGCTGATAAGCGTTTCTCTATCACCAAGAAAAACTTTGCTTGGATTTGTTACTTCCGCCAACCCCGTATCATGCATTTCAAAAATGCCGATCTCATTTGTGCTGCCAAATCTGTTTTTAATTGCACGAAGAATACGATAGGAATTTTTTACATCTCCTTCAAACTGAATGACGGTATCAACAATGTGTTCCAAAATTTTTGGTCCGGCAATCGTTCCGTCTTTGGTGACGTGTCCAACTATGATGACGGAAAAATTATCATGTTTTGCGCTTTCCAAAAGTGTAGCTGTACATTCACGAATTTGCGTAACGGTTCCGGCTGAGTTTTCATAATTGGCGTTTACCATTGTTTGAATGGAGTCGATGATAACAACTTTTGGATTTTCAGTTTTGATTACATGCTGAATAGTATGCAGATCGGTTTCAGCAAGAATGAGAAGCGATTCTGAATTTATTTTTAACCGGGATGCCCGGAGTTTGATTTGCTGAGCCGATTCCTCGCCGGAAACATAAAGTACCGTTTTGTTGATTTTCGCCGCCGCTTGAAGAACGAGCGTTGATTTTCCTATTCCAGGATCGCCGGCAATTAGAACTACCGAACCGGAAATTAATCCGCCGCCCAAAACTCTGTCAAATTCTTCAATCTTTGTTTTAATTCTTTCTTCTTCAAACGCAGAAATTTCATTTATTGTTTTTGGGGCTGAGCTTTTGACTGGAGCATTAACTTTGTGTTTTGCCGTTTCAACTATCTCTTCCTGGAATGTATTCCAGCTTTCGCATTCGGGACATTTGCCAAGCCAACGAAGTGATTCGTATCCGCAATTAGTGCAGACAAATTTAACTTTTGTTTTTGCCATAAGATTTTTCTTCTTTTACAAGTTGTAAAATTTGAGGAAGAATTTCCCCAGCTTTTCCAATTAATGAAATATCTGCAATGCCGGACAATTCCGTTCGTTCAATATTAATTTCAACTAAAAATTTTCCGTTCCTTTTTGCGATGTGAGCAATATTAGCAGCCGGATACACAACAGCTGAAGTTCCAACTACAAACATTATATCGCAAGTTTCAGCCGCGTTTTCACTTAATGAATAAGCTTCTTCCGGCAGATATTCGCCAAACCAAACAATGTCCGGTCGGATCAGTCCGCCGCACTCGCACTTAGGAACTTTCTCTCCAACTACCAAATTTTCAAAATCATATCGCTTGCCACAGTTGATGCAATAATTCATCTCAATATTTCCGTGAAGTTCATAAACTATTTTACTTCCGGCACGATTATGAAAATTATCTACATTTTGTGTAACGACGGTAACTTCTTCAAAATAATTTTGAAGTTCGGAGATAGCTAAATGAGCGGGATTTGGTGAAGCTTGATGGACAATTTTTTTCCGATACTGATACCAATCCCAAACAAGTTCGGGATTACGAAGGAATGCGTTAAAGTTAGCGAGTTCTTCCGGTTTCATTTTATTCCAGATGCCGTCTTTACCACGGAAAGTCGGAATTCCACTTTCGGCGGAAATTCCGGCTCCCGTAAAAAAAACTGTTTTCTTAGCCGATGAAAGAACTTTCTTTAGTTTTTCAAATTGTTCAAGCAATGGAAAAACTTTCGTTATTTATTTTTAATCGTGTCCAGCATTTTTTTCGATTCAGCTAAATAGAGATCGTCGTCTTCATCAACTTCTTTGATGTAAGGAATTTTATAAAGTTCTTCTTTAGCTTTTTGGTATTCATCTTCTTCAATTAACGCTTTTGCATAATCGAGGTGATACATTCTAAAGTTCGGACGAAGTTCAATTGCCTTTTTGTATTCGGCGAAAGAAACTTCCATATCGCCCCAACCTAATCCCAACGGAAGACGAACTAAATAAGGTTTTTCACAAACCTTTGCATGCGATCTACCTAAAACGTAATGCGACGAAGCTTGAATTTCATTTCCTCCGTTGCCAAGTTTGATCGCTTTTTCACAATCTTTTTTAACATCATTCACCAGTCCGATAACCTTAAAAACTCCTTTGAAGAGTGCGATTCTTCCTTTAGCGATCGCGCGGCGCAAATAACCGATTGAAGCATTCGGAGCAGCTTTCACAGCCTTTTCAGCGTAATCCGAAGCAAGTTGATATTTTACAAGCTGCGCATCTTTTTGATCATCTGAACTACCCGGCATGTGCTCTGCTATATCCACGTATGAACGGCTGATTCTCCAGAGAACTTCCGGATTGTCAGCATCTAATTTTTCCGCTTTAAGAAAAGTATCAAGCGCTTTTTGGTTATTAAAATCTTTTGTGGAATACTCATCACCTTCTTTTATCAACTCATCAACTGATTGAGAAAATGCGAGAGAGGAAAAGCAAAAAAAGAAAAAGAGCAAAATTGACCACTGTTTCAGTTTCATAGACACCTCTTTGTTTATTGGTTATTGATTTCTTTTTTATATAACTGTGTTGAGATCAACGAAATATATTTTGTCCAGTCTGATTGAGCATTTAGATCATTAATGATAGCGCTTTTGTATGCATTCGTTTGAGCGCTTAATTCATCAGCATGGTAAAGGGCGATCGCTTCCAGAGTTCTCGGTACAACCGGAGAAGCATTTTCCAATTTGCCCTGATGACTTAAAATTAAGTGAAGAAGTTGATGCTTTAATTCTTCCGGGAAATTCGGTATTTCATTTATCGCTTCACTAACTCGTATTGAAGCTAGAACGATATGACCGAGCAATTTACCTTTATCTGAATAATCAAAAGCTGAATCGAAAACAAGCTCATCAATTTTTCCGTAGTCATGGAGCATCGCTCCGGCGATAAGCAAGTCGCGGTTAATTTCTTTATGAAACGTTGCCATCAATTTACAAATTTTAATAATTTCTAAAGTATGTTCCAACAATCCGTGAAGATAAGCGTGATGCCATTGTTTTCCGGCGGGAGCTTTAGAAAACTTTTCAAATTTGTTGTCGGCGAAAAGAGAAGTCAAAAGTTTTTTCAAATTTAAATTTTCAATTTCCGAGATGAAAGAATTGAACTCGTTTTTCATCTCATCAAGATTTCTATTTGACTTCGGAAGGAAAAATTCGGCTGAAATGTTTTCCGAGGGTTTTGGAAGTCGAACATTTTCAATTTTAATTTGCGGAGCGTTTTGATATTCTTCGATTAATCCTTCAACGTGCACCACCGCACCAACAACTAATTCAGAAAGGATGGAGTTAAAATTATCCCACAAATTTGCCGGGAAAGAAGCGCTTTTGTCACCAAGCTCTAGACTAACGAAAGACTTGTTAGTTTTCGTCTGCTTTAGTTCACTTTTTTTAATCATTAAAAAATGATCAACACGCTCCCCTTTTTTTAGCAATGCTAATTCAATTTGCAGCTGCATCGATTTCCTCTTTAGATGAGAGAACATTCAATTTCACATTTTCATGTAACCTGGCAACAACCGTTCTGTTAAGCAATTCAATTGAGACCGCCACGGTTTTTCCGCACGGTTCTTCAACAATCACTCCGGTTACACCCGCAAACGGTCCATCTTTTATCAGCACTTTCGCTCCTTTAACAATTCCGTTAATTACAAAATAATCTTCTTCGTCTTTAATAAAATCGATAAAATTCTGCATTTGATCGTTTGGAATTTTAGCCGGTCTGCCGCAATCAAAAACGCAGCGGACGATCGCCTCTTCTTCAAGCGCCGACAGTCGCCCTTTTTCGTCTGACCGGATAAAAATGTAACTGTTAATCAGTGGTTCTGTAACTTTTTTTTTCCGATCGCTCCACTGTTTCAACCTGGTAATTTTTGGCAAATATACTTCTATACCAATTGCCTTAAGTTGAAGTTCCGCTTTAAACTCATGTCTCGGTTTTGTGTACAATGCAAACCAGAATTTATTTTCAACTGAAGTATCCATACAATATTAACTGAATAAACTTACTTATTAATTCAAAAATGAAAATCAATTTAAGGTTGATTTTAATGTATATAAAAGTTCTTCTTCCTGCAAAGGGAGGTGAAGAAAATGTTTTACTCCCTGCAGAATATATGCTTGCCTTTGATCAAGTTCGTTCGTGTGAAGCATAATTATTGTTGGGAATTGTATTGCGCTGTTTTCTTTTTTCGTCGATTCGATAAACTGCAAACCGGTCATCAACGGCATTTGATGATTTGCAAGCACGAGCGTTGGGATCTTGTCCGAAATAATATTTAAGGCTGCATATCCATTCTCGGCATGGATAATTTCAAATTCATCAAAATTATTATGTAAAATTGTATCGAGCTGTTTATTCGTTGCGGTTTCATTTCCAACCACTAGAATTCTATTTGAAGGAAGGGGCAAGGTAAAGTGGAATTCCGTTCCTTTTCCCTCTTCAGAGTACAGCCAAATTTCTCCACCATGCTTCTCAACAATTTCTCTTACCAAAGCCAGACCAAGCCCCGTTCCGGTTTCACCTTTAGTTCCAAGACTTGAGAAAGAAGATTCGATCGAAAATATTTTCTGTTGCTCCTCGCTTGAAAGTCCAACACCTGAATCTCTGATTATAAACTCAACTTGTTTTTCGTTAAACTCTTCAGCAATAATTTCAATCGATGAATTTTCAAAAGAAAATTTTATAGCGTTGGTTAAAAGATTTAAGAGAACTTGTTTTAGCAATCTTTCATCAGCTTGTACAAAGAGATTCTCGGAGGCAATAACTTTTATATCGATCCCCTTCCTCATTGCGTTACCGGTGAGCGTGGAAACACAATTATAAATCAGTCCGGTAATTTTTAAGCGTTGCGGTTCAATTTTAAGGGAACCGGTGCGCAACCTCGACCAATCAAGCAAATAATTAATAAACTCAAGTTGATTTTGGGAGGCTTCCAAAATATAGTTGAGATATTCATTTTTATCTTTTAATGGGAGATTTGGTTCATTGATCAAAATTTCGGCAAAACCGAGAATGCTTGTAAAGGGAGCGCGCAAGTCGTGAGAAAGAATATTGATAAATTTATCTTTTCCATCACAAGTTTCGCGTAGATCATTTTCAGATTTTCGTAAATCAACAATTTGAGAGTAGAATTCAGTTACATCAGTAAATAACGAGAAAGAAGAAGTTACTCCACCTTTTTTATTTCTTTCAACCGAAACTCGTTCATTTATCCACTTTTCTGTCTTCCCTTGGAAAATGATACGATAGTAAAATTCAACCGAAGAATTTTTAGAGAAAAGAAAATCATTATTTTTTTTAATGACTTGCACAGCGTCGTCTCTGTGGATGAGGGAGAATAACTTTCCTTTTTGCTCAATAACTTGTTGTTCGTTCCAACCAATGATTTTGCCTACCTCACCACTTACAAAAATCTCATCTCTGGTTTTTCGTTTCTTATGCACGATAAAAAAACTCTTTCCCAAAAGAACAGCTTTTTTATACAGTTCGATTTCTGGTTCGTTTAGCGGATTTTCCTTATTGAGTATTTCTTCCAAGTTGCTCTATCTTTAATTGAATAATCTTTTGTCAAATATACAAATCTTGTATGAATTAGGCGAATAACTTTTAGTGCGACGGAAATGATGAGAATTTAATCAGATAAAAACTTTTGCCACATCGAGCAATAAAGAAGGTTTATTCCATAGAGCAGTTCTAAATAACGTACCAAGAGTTCTCTTCTCCATCGGAATTTTTACAAAAGCATCTGCAATATCATTAAATTTTTCATCCGGAAAATTATAAATTCCTTCCTTTATTCTGTTGTAAATCTGGTGTCGTTTACCAAGCCGGTCATTCCAGGCTTTATCGTAAGTTAAAATATGATCCAATTTATTCATCTTAACTGCTTCGGTGGCAATTTTTCCAGCAATACTTCCACCTATCATTCCGCTTGTAATTCCGCCGCCGCTTAAGGGATTAACCTGTCGTGCTGCATCACCAACCAGCATAATTCCAGGAGCGGAAATTTTATCCAATGTAATACCACACGGAACACCCCCGGCAATTCTCGTTAATACCGGCGCGTCGGGATAATGTTTTTGCATAAAATCATCGAGATAAGATAAAGCAGATTTTTTCTTCCCGATTAAGCCGCTTATTCCAAGACCAATGTTTGCTTTGTTATTCCCTTTTGGAAAAATCCAAAGATACCCGGAAGGGGAAACATCAATTCCGAAATAAAAATATAAAGTATCTTGATCAAGCGGAATATTGGCTGCAGTAACTTGCACCGCGCTTTCCATTTCACGAAAATCGACGTGAGTTGGAATTCCCGCCCAACGGCCGACTCGCGATTCGACACCATCAGCAGCAATTACAATTTTTGAGCGAACTTCTTTTTGTTCTCCCTGATATTCGTATTTAACACCGCAGACTTTTCCATCCTCAATCAATAATCCGTTAACATACGTACGAGTCAGAATTTCCGCACCTGCATCAGCAGCGGTCCGGGCAAGTTCATAATCAAATAATCTACGTTCCAAAACAAAGACAGAGTCATTAAACTGTAGTGTAACTTCAGATTCATTTGGTGCGATGAACGAAAACTTGGAAATCTTCACGGCGATCCATTTGTCATCCGCAGTAATAAATTCTTCTATTCCCGACTTCGATACCGCTTCTCCACACCGGACCGGATAACCTACATCCCTATCCTTTTCAAGTAAGAGAACGGAAATTCCTTTTTCCGCGACGCTTCTCGCAGCTATTGACCCGGCAGGTCCCGCACCAACTACAATTACATCATAATTATTTTTCAAATCGATTTTTCTTAATTATTTATAACAAAGATAAAAATTTTCAACTTCTTTTCCATTCATTTTTAGTTAAGATGATTATTAATTAATTTTAAATGTTCAAGAACCAAATCAATTATTAAACAAAAGAAGCCGATGAAAACTTTTACACCACAGGATGTTTCAGACTACTACGATGAAACTGAAAGCCATTTCCGGATTTGGTGGAAAATGAATACAAGTATGGGATTGCATTATGGCATTTGGGAGAAAGGAATAAAAAGTTTCTCTGATGCAATTCTTAACACAAATTCTATCCTTCTGAAAATGGGTGAGATAAAAGAGAGTGATGTAGTTCTGGATGCAGGGTGCGGAGTGGGAGGGTCTGCCATTTTTTTGGCAAAGAATCTTGGCTGCAAAGTTATCGGCATTACCTTGAGTGAAAAACAAACCGGAACAGCATCAAAGTTTGCGGAGCAACATGGTGTTAGTCATCTTGCTTCTTTCCATGCGATGGATTATACAAAAACCTCTTTCCCGAATAATACTTTTGATGTTGTATGGGCTGTTGAAAGTATGCAAACCACAGTTGATAAATTAGATTTCTTTAAAGAAGTAAAACGAATTCTAAAGCCCGGCGGGAGAGTCGTAATCGCTGACTGGTTTAAGTCTTATGATTATCCGTTTAATGAAAAAAAATCAATGCGGATGATGAACAATTATTGGGCTATTACTGATGTGCTGAGTGTAAATGAATTTTCGACCAAAGCAGAAATGGAAAATTTTTTACTGGTACAAAACAGGGATGTTACTAAGCAGGTTGCTCCTTCAGTAAGAAGATTATTTATCGCAGCTTACTTCGGAATGTATGTAAGTTTTTATTATAATATTTTTGTAAAAAAAACCGGATATTTCTCACGTAACCATTATAAGACCGGGCTTGCTCAACTCATAGCCTATTACAAAAAACTTTGGACATATAATTTGTTAATTTTAAGAGTCGAAAAGTAGGAGAACTTTTTCTATTCTTCTCTTTCACTTTTTCTTATTCGGATTATTAAGTAATTTTAGATATTCAAGAACCAAATCAATTATTAAGCTATAAAATACAGATGAAAACTTTTACCCCGCAAGATGTAGCGAATTACTACGACCAAACAGAAGTCCATTATAGAAGATTTTGGAAGTTTGAGGAAGCGCTTGGTTTACACTATGGAATTTGGAGTGCGGGAATCAAGAATCTCAAAGACGCAGTACTTAATACGAACAAACTGCTTGCCGAACTCGGAGAAATAAAATCAACTGATGTTGGACTTGACGCCGGATGCGGAGTTGGCGGGTCTTCTATCTATTTAGCAAAAAATATCGGCTGCAAAGTAACCGGCATAACTTTAAGTGATAAACAAGCGGCTACTGCCACAGAATTTGCAGAAAAGCACGGGGTAATACAACTCGTTTCTTTTAAAGCGATGAATTATACTTCAACATCCTTTGCAGACAATACGTTTGGTTTTGTCTGGGCGATTGAAAGCATGCAAACGGCGGTTGATAAATCTGATTTTTTGAAAGAAGCTAAAAGAGTTCTAAAACCCGGAGGGAAAATTCTGATTGCAGATTGTTTTAAATCTTACAATTACCCTTTCGCAAAAAATAAATTGATGCAACTGATGTTTAATGGTTGGGCGGTTACGGATGTTGTGAGCGCAGAAGAATTAATCAACGAAGCAAATCACTTTGGGTTCGTTCTACATAAAGAACTAGATGCAACGAAAGAAGTTTATCCATCGGTACTCCGATTTTTTTATGCGGCGGTTATTGGAATGTTCGGGACTTTCTTCTACAATGTGTTTGTAAAAAAGGCGAGTTACTTTTCGAGAGTTCATTACAAAACGGGATTATCACAATTTGCGGCGTACAAGAAAAAGCTTTGGACTTATAATTTGTTGGTATTAAAATGTGAAAAGTAGACAGTTGGCAGAATGCAGTTGCTGGTCGGCAAAAAGGTTTATTTGATTTTTACTTCAACAATATTTTTGAGGATTTTTTAATATATCGCCTAATAATCTTCCAACTTCTTCTGCTTTATATAATACATCTTGAAACTGTTCTTTTGAGATATAATTACAAGCTAATGAAAAATCCAACCAAACTTGAGTCTCACTATTTTCCATATCAGAATCGGATGTTTTTGAAATGAAATGTGCTTCATATATCCTTTTTCTATAACCCTCAGCAATATTAGAACAAACTGATCTTGATGATCTTCTTATTTGGGAAGTTAAAGAATAAATTTCTTCCTTCGGAAATGTTTTGGTGACTTCAAATATTTCCATCGCTAAAGCAAACGCTTTTTTATAAACCAGCAAATCTTTAAATCCATTACTCATATCACACTCAATTTATTTATTACTGCCTATTGCTGACTGCCGACTGCCGACTGAGAATTGCCGACTGCCAACTGAGAACTGCCGACTGCGTATTGCCTACTGCAGACTGCCTACTGTCTCCTTACTCCCTCTTTATTAAACTTTATCACCTCAATCGGGCAGCTCCATACGCATTTTGAGCAGTTTGTACAGCGTGCATCGATAATAAATATTTCCGCTTCTTTCAATTCAATTGCATCTTCGGGACAGACGCCTACGCAGCATCCGCAAAAATCACATTTGTTGGGAAGTATCTCTATCATCAGTTTGCCGTTTTTTGCCTGGCGGTAGTTCATGTTTAGTATAAAGTAATAAGTAGAAAGTTAAAAGAGTTATTTAAGTTTGCGGGTAAATTAATCAAATCAGTAGGATTTTAAAAAGAAACTTTTATAATAATTCTAGTGAAATGGAAGTGATTTCCATACTACTGCTTAATTGAATGGGTTTTGCATTATCGGCACAAGTATAAATTTCATTTGTAGGATAAAGAGTTACTTTAAATTCTTTAATGAGTTGATCCGTAACTGAGAGAATAAAAAGAGAAACTTCTTTATCTCCCGGTATAAATCGCGCAAGAAAGTTTTTCGATTCGTCAATAAAAGTCGTTGCCATAAAAGATTGATTAACATTTGGAGAATCAGCGGCAAAGCTTAATCTATCTCCCTCCGCTGAGTGCAAATCTTCATCAACCGGAAAAAGTTTTAGGCAGTTCGAAAAACTATAAGCGGGTATTTTATTCGCCAGTTTATGTTTTAATTGAAAAGAAAGCGGAGTACTAATTTCTTCTTTCATTGATTTATAAAACGCTATCCTCTCTTTAAATTGAGGATTAGTCTTCAACTCAGCTATCACATCACCGGAAATTGTTTCGGGATAAAATACAAAATCAAATATGTTTTGTTCGTTAATCATCATTCGTCTTTTTTCTAATAATATATCTAATTTATGCTCTTTCGGAATAAGAGAATTTATTTTGCATCATAAATTGAGTTTTAATTCTTGGGCTATTGATCTCTTCAAATCTTTCATGAGGTATTCCAAAATGTTATGATATTTTTCTCTGTATTCTTCACGTGAGAGATCAATCGCAAAAGGGATGAGATAATGAAAAAGATTTGCCTTTAATCCGCCATTTTGCAAATCCTCAACCATTTCCTTAATCGCGCTTTTTAACAATACTGCGTCCGGTATTTCCAATTTGGATTTCCCCACATAAGTATCATCAAGTTTTTGGTATGTTTTATTTAAGCAGCTATTGATGATCCCATCAGCGGTAAAATGAAATTCATCCTGCTCATTCACAAGATCGGAAAGATACAGGTCCATATTAACATGCTTTATCTTCATAATTAACAAGTGAAGCGGAATGACCGGACAGAACTCAGTATCAGTTTCTAAATAAGTAAAAATGCTTTTTAGAAGATTTTTTTTGTCAGTAAATAACTGAACCGGAAGCTTCTCAAATGCATCTTCATCAATAAAATTTCTATGATTTGCCGGAATGTTTTCTTTACCAACAAAACATGAACCTAAATAGTGGTTTTTGATGAATCCGTTTTTTGTGATAAGGTATTCAATATTGTGAAGAATCTTTGCATAAAAGGGATCAACCTCCGCAAGTGAATTTTGATATTGTTGATGCACTTTGCGCATCAAAATTGAATTCAGAAAAAAATGAGCCTCTTTCTCAGTTGTTATTTCGGGCTGCCAGGCTGCAAACGAGTGTAAGAGATTGTGAAAAGGAGTTCCGTTTTTATCGGAGGCTAATTTGGCTACCGCATCTACGGCTATGTCCTCATGATTTATATCGGAGTGGTAAAAAAAATGCGGATGTTTCTTTAAATATTTACGGGAGTAGATTAATGCAATCTTACATGAAAATTCTATAAACTCGTTTAAACATTTCCGGGATAAATTCCCATTACGTATTGCTTGTAAAGATTTTAAGATTTCCATTTTTTCTTTTAATTGCCAAAAGCAACATACCACATTTTTTAAATACAGAAAAATCTTCCGTAGATATTATGTTTAAAAGGTAAAATAAAAAAAGGCATCCTTTCTGTAAATTAGATAAAGTCGATTCAAACGAATCATCTAATTAAATAAAATAAAAACAGTAAAGGATGCCAAAATGAGGACGAA
>JBAZBI010000023.1:0-49652 GCA_041671545.1 Ignavibacteriaceae bacterium | reverse complement strand
TCGCAAACATTTTTTTCATCGATACAATTTTAATTGAATAGTTAGAGTTTTTATTTATGCCGTTAACATATTTTTTCGATAGTATTCCGTTGCTTTACCCGGAAATTGTAATTTCCGCTCTTATTGCGATAATCGTTTTAGCTGATCTCATTTCAAGTAAAGTTGAAAAAGTTCTTCCTTACATTTCGTTAATTGGATTAGCCGTAGCTTTTTATTTTGTGATGGATAATTACAACGCCAACGCGATGGCTTTCCTCAACGATACCGGAAAAGGAATGGTTGCGGTTGATTCTTTCGGCTCGTTCTTCAAAATGATCATTCTCATTAGTTCGTTTCTTGTAATCCTCTTTACAATACTCTCGAAGGAATTGCATGATTCGATGGATCGAATCGGGGAATATTACACACTGATCTTCGGAATGATCCTTGGAATGTTCTTTATGGTCTCAGCAACTAATTTAATTTTACTTTATCTTTCAATCGAGTTGGTTTCTCTCTCCTCTTATGTTTTAGCCGGGTTTATTAAAACTTCAACCAGAAGCGCTGAAGCTTCCTTAAAATATTTGATCTACGGTGCAGCTTCAACCGGAATTATGCTTTTTGGTATTTCGATTGTTTATGGATTAACCGGAAGCGTGAATCTCTACGAAATTAGTTACTTATTTCAAGTAACTGCCGGGAACAAATTTCTCCTCAATCTTTCGATGATCCTCATGTTCGCTGGAATCGGATACAAAATTTCTTCAGTCCCTTTTCACTTCTGGACACCTGATGTTTACGAAGGCGCGCCAACAACAATCACCGCTTATTTATCAGTTGCAAGTAAAGCAGCAGGTTTTGCGTTACTTATCCGATTAATAAAAACCGGGTTCTTCCTCGAGACATCGACTCTCGGTGCTTGGGTAATTCTTCCATCGTTCTATTGGCAAGATTTTCTTGTTCTTCTTTCAATTTTAACTATGACGTTAGGAAATTTTGCTGCACTCTGGCAAAGCAATATTAAAAGAATGCTTGCATACTCCAGCATTGCGCATGCAGGTTATCTTTTAGCGGCTCTCGCAGTTCTCTCCGATCAAGGATTGATTGCAATATTGATTTACTTCGCTATTTACATGCTGATGAATCTCGGCGCATTCTTGATTGTCATCATTATCCGCAATAAAATAAACAGTGAAGAATTATCGGACTACGATGGATTGGGTTATTCAATGCCGTTAATGGGAGTTAGTCTTGGTGTGTTTCTCATTTCACTTACCGGATTACCTCCAACAGCGGGATTCATCGGTAAGCTCTACATTTTCCTCGCTTTGCTTGATGCTAAGATGATTGTACTTTCCGTTATCATGGTTTTGAACAGTGTAGTTTCACTTTACTATTACGTCCGCGTATTGAAACATATGTTCTTGAATAAACCGAAAGAAGAAGTTGCTCAAGTTAAATTCCCGTTGGCAGAAAACATTTATGCTTCGGTACTTGCCGTCGCTGTTATCTTCTTCGGAATTTATTTTGCCCCGGTTATTAATTGGGCAAAAAACTCACTTTCACTTTTCGGTTTCTAATTGCTTTTCCCCGTAGCACAGATTAATAATCTGTGCTACAAAACTTTCTCCCTTTATCATTGATCCATATCATCAGCTTTAACATCAGCTACTTTACTAAGAGCTTTAACAAATTTATTTTTACTTGCTCTGGTTGATCGCTTTTCTAAATATTCTTCGGGTCATTAACGCCGATACTTTCTTTACCAAAGAGCGGGACTTAACGGCAGGGTAAATTCTAACGCTAAAGAATTAAAGCGTTGATGAAAGACTAATTACAAAACTGTTTGTTTTTTGTTTGCTTAGACGCCAGGTAAAATCAAGTCTCATTAGTAATAAAATATTTCCAATTCCACATCCGATTTCGTAGTAATGATCGGTTTGCAGTTTATTAACGATCGCTGGTTTTATTATATCCCCTTGCATTAAAGCCCAGTTATAAAAAAACAATAAATCATATTTATTTTGTTTGAAGAAAGGGATCCCTAACAGATTGAATACCGTATTCTTAAAATTATTTTCTACAAAAAAAGCAAAATACTTATCTCCCAAATAATCATCCGAGGATATCGTCCTAAACATAGCTTGACTTCCAAATGTACCGTAATTACCGGGCAAATGGAATTTAAATTGATTAATCCTTTCTCCCAATAATACTCCACCTTTCAAAAATAAATTTAAATTAACGTAAGGAAGTATTTTCTGAAAACGATTTATATCTAAATGTATCTGATGAAAAGCGAAATCACTCTTCAATGCTTTTAAACTATAAATATAATCTAACCGTATTGCTGTGAAATTGTCCGAATAATCCGGAGCCTTTGTAAATCCCAGATCATAGTACTTTAAATCTTTATATTCTAAAGAAAATGTTAGAGCATTTATTTTGCCGCTGTTTACTAAAAAAGAGGGATTATACTGTTTCCCTTTATTAAAAAGCGACCATGACGTATTATTGTTTGCCGTTGCATGTCTTTCACTAGAAACCGAAAGGCTCGAATTGATATAATCATTAAATAAAATAGTAAACCCGGTCTTAAATCCTTTTCTATAAAAATAATCGGCATAATCATTCTTGTTGAAAATTGACTGGTACGTAATATCAAAAACATAATATTCATAGAACTTATCAACTAGGGCTAACCGATCGAATATTTCAACAAATGGAGAGAAGATATTATTAAACAAACCATAATTCAAAAAAGCATAATATTTGAATTTCTTATCGCTAATTCCATAACCTAAACTGAATTTCAATGTAGCTGGTTCAAACTCCTTCTTGCTGTCAAGACCGAATCCGAGATAATTCCCCTCAACACGGTTAAAATGATAAAAGTCATTAAAATTAGTAATTGGCAAAGTGTTAAAAGCGGTATATATCTTAGGTAACCCAACCGCAACACTTGTAAGAAAATTTGCATTCGTCACTATACTGTCTATCCTTCTTACTTCCGTGGTTTCTTCCTTCGTAAGGGGGATAGACTGTTTTATTTCCCAAAGGCTGTCTGCTTTATTCGAAGAAAGAATTGATTGTTTTAATATGTATTTATCAAATTTATATGAAAAAGCGGAATCATTTATTTTATAATCGGAAATAAGACTCGTTTGATTAAAATAGATCGGTGGTATCCCCGGTATCCCTATGTTAACTTCCGAACCATAAAATATCTCTACCGGCAACCAAAAAAAATTTTCATATTGTCTGAATTTCTCTCTGATAATTATCTTTTGTCTATCTTTGGTAATGATGTTCTTCTCTCCGGTGAGTTCTACGGCTGCAACGGTAAAAGCATTATCAACAATACTTATTTTACCATGAAATAACGGAAGGTTATTATTTTTGGGAGCGAACTCCAAATTAAATACTCTTTGATTCGATAAAAAAGAAGTATCGATAAGAGCGTAAGAATAATAATCCAATGCGTTGATACTCAAAGGCGAAATTATTCTTTCATCGTCCAAAGTTATATATTCTTCTAACACATTTGGAATTTTACCAATTGAAAAAATATTGTTCGCTTCGGTAATGTTTTTGGTTTGATTTTTTGCAAGTATCACTTCCTGGAATTTATCAGGATATTGATAAAAGGCTTTTGATAAGGTTTGTAATACACCCCCATAACGGAGTGAATCATCAGATGGAACTAATAATACGGTTTTAGTATAAGCGTCATAAATATAATTCCTTATTTTTTTTAGATAATCAATTTTATTAGCGATTGCTTTCCTTATGATCTTTTCAGCTTCACTTATCTCAATAGCATAGATGATTACTTCAGGCAGTTCTATAGGACTTGATTTCAAAATAATATTCTTAGTAAGAAGCTCTCCTCTGTCTATAGTTAAATTCAGCGTATCACTGATAAATCCTACGCAAGAGAAAATTATGGTATTTGAACCTTCGTTTAATTTAATGATGTAACGACCATCAAGATTTGCAGCAGTTCCGGTATTGGTATTCTTCAGATAAATATTTACACCCGGTAAACTTCTCATCTGTTCATCATAAACAAAACCATCAAGCTGTTGGGCTTGCGTATTGGAGAAACAAAGGGAGAGATAAATTATAAGAGAAATGCAAATTCTTTTTTCCATAATCTTATTTGAAAATATTCCGGATTAGCTTACATTCGATAAGAAAAAGATTTTGCCAGAATCTCTTTCCTAATTTTATCTTGTTATTAGATAATAATTTTTTAATCCTATAACCATCAGATATCAAAGGTGCTTTTTTAGGATATAAAGAAAGTAGAGGTATTAGGGTACCAAATATTAAGAATGTATAAAATAATTTATTACTAATTAAATAAATTATAGTAGCAACTAATATATTTATAAACATAGCATTCAATGGCCCAAGTAAACAAATATAAATTTGTTTGAGAGGAGAAGCATTAAAAAAGATGCGAACACCAAAACTAAATGTTGATAACAGATATTTGTTCATTTTTAAAGTATGATAACTAAAATATATTCCCTCAAAAGGATAGAGTATATTAATAGATACTGCGTGGAAATATTCTTCTAGGAATACTGATGAAACATAGATTAAAATGAGAGCGAATATTTTATAATCAATTAGTATAACGATAAAAAAAAATACTATATGAAGGATGGGGAGAAAAAGTATTTTAATGATTATAATAAAAATTGAAAATTGAAAATTATTTTTTAATGTTATAATATTTTCACCTGTATATACAAGTCTCATATTAGTGTATCATCATAGTTATATGACATATTTAATTTTTCAGGTAATGACTTTCTAAGGGTCAAAAGAGAAACCAATTCTTTGGGTGTATTTTTAGATAATTCAGTCACTGCTTTAAATAAATACCACCTCATTTGTTTTGCATTTAAATATTTTGTTTCCATCACAGGAGTTATCATATCATATCTATCAAAATCATTTGATATTAATCTACAACCATATTGCTCGATCCTATTATAAAGCCGAGTACCAGGCAAGGGCGTCGATATTGCAAACAGAGATTTACATAAAAATTCTTTTTGAATTTTAACAGCAAAGGATATCGATTCATCAATTGTCTGTGGGGTATCGAGCCAATGCCCAATCATAAAGCTACAAACAGGAGTGAGGTTATATTTTACTGCAGCTGAAAGAGATTCCATAATCTGGTCGAGAGATATATTTTTATTTACCTTATCAAGAATCTCTTGTGAACCAGATTCAATTCCAAATTGAATTCCTATACAACCAGCATCTGACATCTTTTTAAATATTTGCTCGTCTTCTATATCTACCCTTGATTCACATAACCATGCTATTTTTAAATTATTTTCAAGGATCAAATCCAATATTTTATTCAATCTGTTTATATCTACAGTCAAAGTATCATCTTGAAAAAAGATAAAGTTGTAACCGTATTCATAAAGCATTTTTATTTCTTTAAAAACATTTTCTGCTGATCTCATTCGATATTTACCACCAGAGAAAGCGCCCGCACTACAAAATATACATTGATTTGGACAACCACGGCTAGTTATAACGCCAGCAGGGATATTATACTCTTCTAAGAAATAAAGATCCCGAGCTGGAAATGGTAATACATCAAGGTCTCTGATTAAAGGTCGTGGTCTATTTCTAATTATTTTTTCATTTTCCCTAAAAGTTATCCCATAAATTTGTTCAAAACTGTTTTTATTATTAAATATCGTATTACATAATTCAAGAAATGTATATTCTCCTTCATTTCTTACGACATAATCAATAGAAGGAAATGAAAGTGCTTCTTGATCTAAAAAAGAAAAATGCGGTCCACCCAAAACAATAATAATATTTTTATCTATTTTTTTAATGAATTGTGATAAGCGAATAGCGTTATTTGAAGACTCAGTTAACGCTGACAATCCAACAACTTTTGGTTTTTTAATTCTAATAATATCTTCTAAGTATTTCATTGTTATTGATCTCAAATTCATATCAACCAATTCTACTGAATAACCATTTTCTAATAGAACTGAAGCAATATATGCTATTCCTAACGGAGGTTGTGCCACAAATGAATCCGCCATTGAACTATTAGGTTGGGGTGATACAACAGCAATTATACAAATATCTATCATTTTAACACCTTCTCTTAGATTTTTCAAGTTTATAGGGTTGTAAGGGGTTCCAGTCTGCTATAATTATCCCCTCCTTTTCTAGCTGTAGTAAAAACTTTATAACATCATTACTAATGGTAACTAAATCTATTTCAGGAAAAATGCAATCAAGCTTTTGAATAATGTCTTCTACAGATGTGTAATCATCTATAAGTTTCCAGATTATACTGCCTATTTTATTTAATTTTATGACCCCATGCATTGAGAATAATTTAACGTATTCATAATCATCTTCTTGGTAGAATGTCCAGCATGTTAAATTTCTGTACGGTTTATACTTTAATATAGTTGTATTTGACATTTATCACCTGTAATAATATATTTTATACATAATACTGTTGGGTACTATTATTACTAGTACCCAACTGATGAAATACTATAACGCTACTGTTATAGCAGCAATCAATATAACAGCCGCGATTGCAACAGGATCAACTGAAGATGGAAAAATATATTGTTGAATTTCAGATGATTCCTTATTAAACTCAACTTCATAATTCATCTCAGGTGCTTCGTACTTCATTTACCTCACCTCCTTTCTTAAAGTATATTGTTTTAGCGCCGTTATTATAAACGGCAATTTCAAATAATTTCTTTATAAAAATTTTCATAAATCTTAATTCTATTTGTCAACATTTGTTTCTTATTTTGATTATCAAGATTATTTATTTGTGGAGTATTAGTTAAAAAAGAAATTATGTCCTTAATTTTATCCTGATTTATATTATTAAAATCAAGTGAATATGATAATTTGTAATTGAGTAATATTTCTTCATTTTGTTGACTTGGTTGATAAATTATAACAAGGTTAAGCGCAATAGATTCAAATAGAAATGATTCCATATTATGGAAGGAAAATGGGAATAAAATTATCGAATTCTTTTTGTATAAAAGTTCACGAAGTTTTACATTCATACCACCGCTCCAGCTAATTATTGAAGCAAGCCCTTGCTTACGGATTTCCTTAGAAAGTAATTTGCCAAAAATTGAGATGTCCGAATTTGTGATTAACTCCAAAAGTGCACTTGCTAGTTCTTGTTTTATATACCACATGAATTTTAATGTATTCATTATTTCTTTCTCATAATCAAATGTAATTAAAAGAAAAAAATTGAAGTTAGCACTTTTATCATTCGTTATTTTCTTTTTTGAGCCAAAATATGGTATTCTTTTTATTCGGGATTCGTATATCAAATAAATATCTTGTAGTTTTTTGTGATTAAAAAAAGTATGAACAAGATTAACATCTACAAATTGCAAAAACCATGAAGTCAGATATCGTAAAAAATTCTCTTTTGCATCGCGTCGATATCCCGGTTTTTCCTCCTTGATGTTATTACAAAAACTGAATACTAATTTAGTTTTATATTTATCTTTTAATAGTTTAGAACAAATAGAACTTTCAATATCAAAACAATGGATTATATCATAGGAATCAGAATCCTTATTATTATAAAGAAATTCTTTAAGCACAATTATATTGTTTAGTAACAGAATTTCATTTCTGTAACTTTGATTTAACTTTTTAGGTATTATCCTTAGGCTATCAAGTGAATAATTGCCTTTTATTGATTCATATAAATTTTCACGTACCGTGAATATTTTTATTGAATGCCCTTTTTTTCTCAATTTATAAGCTAGATCATAAATCATATCATGATAGTTGTTTAAATAATTCATACTATAAAAATTATTTGCATGAAGAAATAAAAAATTCATAATTTTCACCTCATAATCTTATTTCTGGCTTGAAAACAATTGCATACCTTAGGGGTAAAACTATTAAGTATTTTATCCGTAAATAAACAAAACAAGAGAATGATAAAAGTTGTGAAATCTTATTGCTCATTCCTTTTATCGAAGGATGACAAACAATTCCTCACCCTTTAATTCATCATCCTCTAAAAGTTGTTATTATTCAGTAATCAGTTTTTATGTTAATATTTCTGATTTCTTACTACTTTCTTCCACTTTCAACTTTTTACTTTCTACTGCCCTGCCGGCGGTTCCGGTTTAGTATCGTTTCCTTTATCTTTTCCTTTGCTTTGGGGCCAGGGGGAGTCGAACAACTTCAAAGTTACCGGGTCGTCTTTATACTCTTCCCTTCCCGTTTCATTTATTTCGTTTATCGTGTCTTGCAGTTTTTTATGCGCAAGCAGTCTATTAACCGTGTAGGATTCGCTGCTCCCATCCATTAAATTATATTCTCCAGAGATTGTTTCAAGCTCAGCTTTTAATGCTTCTCCTTTTTGCTTAAGAGTAGCGGGAGTTCTTTTAGCGGTAAGCTCGGTATTGTATTTATCAATAATTGAAAAAGCTGCCGGAAGCATATTTATCATTTTTGCCGCGTCGTCTTTTGCCGGACTTAAATTTGAGGGGAACTCCTTAAACTGCGGGGAATCAGCGCCAAAAGTCCTCTTTAAAGCAATCTGAACCTTCTTCAGCCAATCAAAACACTCCTCACATTTTTTCTTTACCTGAGCAAGCTTTTCAGCGTTCTCTTTTGATACCTTCTCCGCGGTCTTAAAATTTTTAGCAATTTCAATATTAGCGGCAAATTCCTCAAAATACTCCGCCGTTAAACCTGCGGCGGCAAGTTTTTCAAGTCCCTTTTTAGTTTTATAAGCTGTACTTGCAATCGTAAACAACTTAGTTCTCGAAACCGGGATACCATTAAATTTTTCAGCCATAACACACCTCTTCTTTAGTTTATTTTTTGTTATTTATTGAATCATTTTCTCAGTCGAGATTAATTAACTCTAAAATAAATCCATTCATCCATGCATGGTTGAATGTTTGCATGATTGAATGAAAAACAATAACATAAATTATATTCATTCATCCAATCGCTCTGGATTTTATCATTTCTCTTTACAATTCATGTTCACTCACCGAACCTCCTTTATTTGCAGTTTCACTAACCCATCAATAAAGATACTTAGGTTAAAACCGAATAAAGTTCGTTTATTAATCATTTTAGCACTATTTTGTTCATTAAACAGTCTTTTTCTCCTCCTGGGGTCTTCAAAAACCTACTAAAAGCCATTTTTTTCTTACAAAGAGCGTCGGGAAAATGACTAAGTGCCTTAACTTTTCACTTTAGAGTGCTGGCAAATTGACTAAGTGCCTTAACTTTTCACTTTAGAGTGCTGGCAAATTGACTAAGAGCGTTAACTTTTCACTTTAGAGTGCTGGCAAATTGACTAAGAGCCTTAACTTTTCACTTAAGAGCTCTGGCAAATCGACTAAGAGCGTTAACTTTTCACTTTAGAGTGCTGGCAAATTGACTAAGAGCGTTAACTTTTCACTTTAGAGTGCTGGCAAATTGACTAAGAGCCTTAACTTTTCACTTAAGAGCTCTGGCAAATCGACTAAGAGTCTTAACTTTTCTACAGAGAGTCTGGGGAGAAGTAATTAGAGCGCTAACTTTTGTATTGAGAGCTTATTGTGATTTCATAAGTCTCAAGAGATTCAATTGAATTGCCATGACTTTTAAGTCATGGGTAAAGTTAGAACCCTAGGCTCTTGGCTTAAGCCACAAAGTAACACTTACTGTGTTCTAAAAAGTTTTCAAGGGTATTTATAAAATGATTGGAAATAGATGTGACTGGAAGAAGAATAACCGTTCGATGTTTTTAACGTTATAGAATGAACCGGATATTAACCGGTATAACATTTCATCACAATAAACATTTATCGTAATAAAATGAGTAACTTTAGAATCGTTACATCATCCGTGAAACATTGAACATCAAACATGAACCATGCGGTTAACCGCGCTTTGTATAGTAGTATCTTTCCTTTAAGCAAAACAAAATATCTAATTTGATAAAAGCTTAGCGCCACCAGTGTTGTGTGAGAAAACGACCCTAACAAGCTTTTTCCGAGCTTTAAACTTTTGCTTAAAGGTACTACAGAAAAACAAGCCACAGTTTCCATCATTAAATAAAACAACCGGGAAAGATTCAACTATTCAAAGAACATTCAGCATCGGGAATAATAATCAGCCTTTGCTTAGACGAAAATATAAAGAGAATTGTTATTAAGCAAGAAAATATTTGCGTTTAGCGAAATTTTTCTTTTCACAAAATATTTTCGTTTTGCATTTCGATCACTGAACTGAAAACTAAATGAATCATTTGCTACTCCGTAGCACAGATTAATAATCTGTGCTACAAACCTTTCTATTTCGGTTGATCCTCTACCTGGAATATTCCACTACAATTTTTCAACATGCCGGGAACATTCTCCCATTTTGTTTTGTTAGCTATTAAAACAACAATAAAAATGAAATTTGAGGCATAGATGAGCGAAATAGAAGTTGAAGCTGAGATAACGATAACCGATAAGGCGAGCAGCGAAGTTAAAAGAATTATGAGCGAAAATAAGATAGCTGACTCTTTTGGATTGCGCGTTGGCGTTAAAGGTGGCGGTTGTTCGGGTATGTCCTATTCATTAGGATTTGACAGCGAACCGCGCGACGGTGACTCGGTTATCGAAATTAAGGGAGTAAAATTATTCGTAGATGGGAAAAGCCTTTTCTATCTGTCGGGTACGGAGTTGGATTTTTCAGACGGATTGAACGGAAAAGGATTTATCTTTAACAATCCCAACGCAACTAAAACCTGCGGATGCGGAAATTCTTTTAGCGCATAATGAGAAGAAGATTCTTTCTTAAAGCAGCAGCGCTTTCTACGGTTTCTCTTTATGGGAGATCAATTAACAATTTTAACAATACAATAAATAATAAATTAAGGAGTACTAATACCATGGCTAAATTTGAATTGCCTTCACTTCCCTACGCTTACGATGCACTTGAACCGCATATCGATAAATTAACAATGGAAATTCATCATTCGAAACATCACCAAGCATATGTTAATAATTTAAACAACGCAGTTGCCGGAACCGACTTAGAAGGAAAATCTCTCGAAGAACTTTTCGCTTCAATTTCAAAAACGCCTACGGCGGTAAGAAATAACGGCGGCGGCGTTTATAACCACAATCTGTTCTGGACAAACATGAAACCAAACGGCGGTGGTGTTCCAACCGGCGCTGTTGCTGATGCAATCAACGGTGCATTCGGTTCTTTCGATGAATTCAAAAAATTATTTTCTAATGCAGCAGCTACACGTTTCGGTTCAGGCTGGGCTTGGCTTGTTTCTTCCAATGGAAAATTAGTTGTAAGTTCAACTCCTAACCAGGATAATCCACTTATGGATATTTCAGAAGTGAAAGGTTCTCCATTGCTTGCCTTAGATGTTTGGGAACATGCTTATTATTTGCATTATCAAAACAGAAGACCCGATTACATTTCTTCATGGTGGAATGTTGTAAACTGGGATGAAGTTAATGCAAGATTAGCAAAAGCGAAATAATTTCAATTTGGAAAAACGCAGCCAACCGGTTGCGTTTTTTATTGAAATATACAAAAACTTACCTCATTTTAAGAACAGCGCTAACAGTGCAAATGCATCTATTATCAACAGCATCCAATGTACTTCATTTCTTTTCCCGATTGCAATTTTGATCACTGTAAAACTTAAGAAACTCCAGATGATTCCCTGCGTAATTGAAAAAGTCAATGGGATTAAAAACATTCCCATAAAAGCGGGAATTGCATCATCTAACTTTTTCCAATTAACTTTAAGTATTGGAGAAGTCATAAAAACTCCAACCAGAACAAGAGCCGGAGCTGTTGCAATTCCGGGAACTACGGAAAGCAAAGGCGATAAAAAAAGAAATGGGAGGAACAACAATCCCGCAACTACAGCCGTTAAACCGCTTCTTCCCCCTTCTTCAATTCCAGCCGCCGATTCGATGTAACTTGTTCCCGGGCTTGTACCGACTAAGCCGGAAAAGAACGTTGCAAATGAATCGACAATTAGCGATTCTCTAATGCGAAGTGGTTCACCGTCTTTATCTTTCAAATTACCGGCTTCAGCTACTCCAATAAATGTGGAAAGTGAATCAAACATATCGGTAAATAAAAATGAAAAGATAACCGGCCAAAGGGCAAATTTTAATGACCCAATAAAGTCAAGACTTAGCAAAAGACTAAAATCAGGTAGTGAAAATAATCCCTTCCAGGTAACTAATGTTGGAACACCGAAATTAATTGCCGATGCGTCACCATAAATTCTACCGATAGGAATTGAGAGTAAAGTTGTGAACATTATCCCCAAGATCAATGCTCCCTTTATCCTTTTAATAACAAGAAGAACGGTAACAATTAAACCGAAAAGAAAAGTTAAAGTGATTGCGTTCATTTCACCAAGTCCAACGATCGTAGCCGGATTAGCTACAATAAATTTCGCATTTGTAAAACCGATAAACGCGATGAATAAACCTATTCCTACTGCAACACCATATCTGATTTGTTGTGGAATCGCCTTAACAATCAACGTTCGAACATGGAAGACTGAGAGAAAGAAAAAAATAATTCCCGACCAGAAAACCGCACCTAAGGCTGTTCGCCAATCAACACCCATTCCAATAACAACAGTATAAGTGAAGAATGCGTTGATCCCCATTCCGGGAGCGAGAACAATTGGATTCTTCGCATAAATGCCCATCATAATACTTGAGAAAGCGCTCACCAATATTGTAGCAGTTAAAACACCGCTGAAGGGCATTCCGGTTGGGGATAGAATTACCGGATTTACAATGATGATGTACATGGTTGCAAGAAATGTTGTTATCCCGGCGAGAATCTCAGTTTTAAAATCCGAACCAAGTTCTTTCAGTTTGAAATATTTTTCCATAACAAAACCTTCTGTTATCTGTTAATATTAAATTAGGAAGTAAAATCTGATTATCAAATAAAATACAACTGCGAATAAAATATTTCTATACGCAGAAGATACAATTGATGTCTTAATCGTAATCTTAATCTTTTCCTTACCTATCAGCTATTGGTATGAGCTGTGTTAACTGCCTAAATCGAGTAAGATTTCGATTATGATTAAGATGGTTTTTAATTGGTGAATGCTTACGGTGAATTACCAGCCTAGATTTTTCTCTTTTTCTTTTTAATAATTAATTCAATAAGTTAGTTATGTAAATTTTAAAGAAAGCTGTTCATCAATTAGGACATTAATATGAATTTGTTTTCTCTGTTAACTTTTCTTTCATTCCTGACATATCTGTTTCTCGGTTTTTATCTCTTTCGATTAGATAAGAGTTCAATGTTAAACCGAACATTTCTGGGGGTCTGTCTAAGTTTTGCTATTTGGGCTTTATCTTCTTATTACATTTTCCCGGGTGGGAATAAATCAAGCATTTGGTTCTGGTATAAAATCTCCGCCTTTGGATGGTGTTTATTTCCGGCATTCCTTATTCACTATATGATATTGTTATCGAAGCAGCACAAAGTTCTTGCAAAGTGGTGGATTTATCTTTTCATTTATCTGCCTGCTCCAATTTTTCTATTTCGCGTATTTACCGGAACCCTTCTTGCAACTGATTTTGTAAGTACAAATGTAGGCGTGATGGAGGTGCACGGCGATATTTCAGCCTGGTATATCCTCTATGTCACCTACTTTTCGTTATACACTATGTTGGGAATTTTTCTGGTATGGCGATGGGGTAGAAATTCTAAATCGAAAAGAGAAAAAATACAAGCTAATTTAATTGTCTGGTCGGGATTAATAACGTCTTCACTTGGGTCAACAACAAACTTATCCTTCCCTGTTTTAAAAATTGTACTGGTTCCGGCTATTGCACCTATTTTAATATTAATTTGGATATTGACGATCGTTTATGCTGTAGCGAGATTCAAACTAATGGCATTCACTTCCAACATTGCCAGCGACGAGATAGTAGCGAATATTCGTGACTTGATTATTTTGATCAATCCGCAAGAGGAAATCGTAAAGATCAATTCCCAAACACAATTAATTTTAGGTTATAATGAAAAAGAATTGTTGGGGAAACCTTTTAAAACAATTCTTGCTTTCCCGGGAGCTTCCAGACCAAATTTTTCGTTACGAAACGTGATCTTCAAAAAAGTAGTTGAGCTTAAACAAAACAATTTAAACCCAAGCATTACAATTGAAGAAGTCAATCGTCTGCCTAATGTCAATGATGAATCCTTGAAACAAAATGAGTACAAGGTCAACTTATTATCAAAAGAAAAGGTGAAAATTCCGATCGGTCTATCTTTTTCAATTATTAAAGACACTACCGGTGACGAAATCGGCAGTGTAATCATTGGGCATGATTTGAGACCGAAACTTCGGTTGATTGATGAAATTAAAGAAAGAAAACAAGCCGAAGCATCGCTTCATATCTCGAACAATGAATTAAAGCAAAGTAATACTCAGCTTGATACAACGCTGCAAGAACTAAGAGCTTCCCATCATGAATTAAAAGAAACCCAAAAGCAATTAGTTCAGGCTGAGAAGATGGCGTCTCTCGGTCAACTTACTGCCGGCATTGCCCATGAGATAAAAAATCCTCTCAACTTCGTGAATAATTTTTCCGAAATATCGGGAGATTTATTAAACGAATTGCGCGAAGAAATGGAGAAGGTAAAAGATTCTTTCGACCGGAATATTTTTGATGATATGGTTGATCTTATTGATAATCTTGAACAGAACGCCAAGAAGATAAACGAGCACGGGAAAAGAGCCGACAGTATAGTTAAAGGAATGCTCCTTCATTCAAGAGGGAAATCAGGCGAAAAACGTCCGACAAATTTTAATAACCTAATTACCGAATATATCAACCTGGCCTATCACGGAATGCGTGCCCAAGATGATACGTTCAATATAAAAATTGAAACCGAATTTGACGATTCAATTGGAGTGATCAATATTGTTCCGCAAGATTTCAGCAGAGCTTTACTAAATATAGTTACTAACGCTTGTTATTCTACTCACCTTAAGAAAAAAGAATTTGGGAACGGATACAATCCGGTGTTGCGCGTAACAACTCAAAGCAGTAATGATAAGTATGAAGTAAGGATTTATGACAACGGAAAAGGAATACCGCAAAATATTATTGATAAAATCTATCAACCGTTTTTTACAACAAAACCACCGGGTTCAGGTACTGGACTCGGACTCTCGATAACTTATGAAATAATTGTTCATGAACATAACGGAACAATTAAAATTGAAACCCGTGAAGGTGAATTTGCAGAATTCATTATCACTTTGCCTAAACAAGATTAATTTGCATTTAGAAGCTAGTTCATAATAATTTTGTTGTGTAGTAATATTTTATTTTATCTATAAACTAACAGGAATAAAATGCCTTATAAAATATTGGTTGTTGATGATGAACCGGACTTAAAACCGTTGCTTGAACAACATTTCCGGAAGCAAATAAAAAGCCAAGAATTTTCTTTTGTATTTGCAGAAAACGGGATTGATGCACTAAATAAAATATCCTTGGAGAAAGATGTTGATCTTATCTTAACAGACATAAACATGCCGGAGATGGATGGATTAACTTTTCTCACCAGACTTCAAGACGTTAATGAGAATTTGATTTCGGTTGTTATTTCGGCTTACGGAGATATGGAAAATATCAGACAGGCAATGAATAAAGGGGCTTACGACTTTCTGATGAAACCGATCGAATTTAAAGATTTGGATATCACTGTTACCAAGGCTATCAGTGAAAATAAGAAAATAAAAGACGCATTACATGTTAGCAGCCAATTTATAGCGATCCAGCAAGAGCTTGAAATTGCTAAAAACATTCAACAATCGATGCTGCCCCAGGAACTTAATCCTAAAGATGTAAAAGAAAGGTTTAGTATTTTCTCAAAGATGATTCCGGCTAAAAAAGTTGGCGGCGATTTTTATGATTATTTTCTCATTGATGACGCCAGACTTGCATTTGTGATAGGAGATGTTGCGGATAAAGGCGTTCCGGCGGCTATGTATATGGTAATGTCTCGCATGATCATTAAATCATCGCTTTTAGCCAATCCCGATCTCCAAACTTGTTTTGCGCATATAAATAATATCCTTGCACAAGATAATCCTTCAACTATGTTTGTTACGGTATTTTGCGGAATAATTAATTTGGATTCGGGGAAAGTAGAATATGTAAATGCCGGACATATCCCTCCTCTAATTATCTCCTTGAACTCTGGAATAAAAGAAACTGAAACTACAGACGGGATAGGTTTAGGAGTATTAGATAATTTTAAATTCGTTTCTAAAGAAATCACCATTCAATCGGGAGATACTATTCTTTTAGTAACTGATGGGGTTACTGAAGCGCTCAACAAAGAAAATAAATTGTTTTCAAAAGAGAAACTTCTCGAGAGTTTGGCTCAATCGATTAATCAACCGTTGGATGTAGTTTGCAACAATATTATTACCGATGTGCGAACCCATTCGCGTGGAATGATACAGTCGGATGATATTACGATCCTCGGATTAAAGTATTTGGTGATGTAAAAATACGAGTGGCATCTTAAAATTTTGAAATCATTATTGAGCAAGTGCAGCGCTCTTAGCCAATATTTTGTCAACGCGAACCCCATCCATATCTACAATTTCAAAGTGATATTCCTCTAAAAATAATTTATCTCCCACTTTCGGAATTCTATTCATACTTTGATGAAAATATGAACCAAGGGTAACATTTTTTTCAACTTCAAGATCGATTGCTAATAATTCTTTCGTTTCATTCAAAGATAAACCGGCATCGAGCAAAATCGTTCCATCTTCTCTTTCATAAAATTTGTCTTCCTCGGTTTCGTAAAATTCCGGAAGTTTTCCAACGATCGTTTCAACTACATTGTGCATGGTAACAATTCCAAGTGTTTCTCCTTTTTCACTCATAATAATCGCCATGTAACTTCTAACATCTTTAAATTTTTCCAACAGTTTTAACGCATCGAGTTCAGGAGTAACTATGAGTGGATCGTAGAGTATTTCTTCAAGTTGAAAATGACGTTCGGTGTAATATTTGGAGATAAATTCTTTACTCGTAATAACTCCAACAATATTATTATAACTTCCATTATAGACGGGAAATCTTGAGTAACTTTCGGTTAATATTATTTCATGTATTTTTTCAAATGGATCTGAGTAATTGATCCACTTAATTTGATCAATAGGTTTCATCATTGTTTGCGCGGTAACATGATTAAGCTGCAACATACTTTGCAATAATTCTGATTCTCTTACTTGCAAAACTCCATGTTCGTAAGCTTCGCTAATAAGATATTTCAATTCATCAGCTGTAACGGGAGGCCCATTTTTTCTTCCGATTACAAATATTCTAAGAATTAGTTTTGTGGAATAACTAAGCACCGATACGATCGGGAAACAGATTTTATTGGCAATTAAAACTAACGGAGCAAAGAATATAGCGTAACGCTCCGGATTTCTTAATCCAATCGTCTTTGGAACAAGATCACCAATAATAACCGCAAGATAAGTAATAAACGAAACTACAAGAACGAAAGAAATATTTGCTGCATACACTTTTAAAAAAGGAATAGATGCAAATACCGGAGTGATTTTATCAGCAAAACTTGCACCACCGTAAACACCTGCAATGATTTCTGTTAAAGTAATACCAAATTGCATCGTTGATAATAATTCTTCAGGCTTTTCAAGTAGTCGCAGAGCAAGTCCGGCAGATTTATTTCCCTTCTTATATTTTTCTTGCAGCCTGAAATGCTTTGAAGAGACGAACGCCATTTCACTTAATGCAATAATACCGTGAAGCGCTAATAAACTGACAATGATAATTAGATCAACCATTATTTATTCCGCTGACCATGTACCGGTAGTGATAAAAGTAATATTTTTCATTCATTTAAACTCTCTTCAATATTTTTCAATTATAGCACACACCTCGTTACCGTTATTATCGAATTTATTTGAAAAGTTTTAAGATGCTAAGAGAATATATTATAAGAGAAATTGAGGTATTCTAAACTCAATTTCTCTTTCTTGAAGGGAGGAAAGGAATTATTTATATGGTGTTATCTTAAATATAGCATTTTCTTTGTTTGAACAAACGCCCCGGCTTTTAGTTGATAAAAATATACACCTGAGGCGTATCCGCCCTGGGCGGAAACTCCGCCTGACGACTGCCGATTGCCAACTGTTGACTGAAATTCCACTTCATAGCTTCCCGGCTCTTTTACTTCATTCACCAATGTTACAACTTCATTACCGAGCACATCATAAACTTTCAGTGTAACAAAACCGTTCACCGGTAACTGATAATTAATAACTGTATTTGGATTAAATGGATTAGGATAATTCTGAGATAAAGCAAACTCTGTAGGAATATCCTCTACCTTTACTTCTACCTCTTGACTGTAGTTGAATCCACCGTCATTATCAATTTGTTTTAAGCGATAAAGATATTTTCCGCTTAGAACAATTTTGTCAAAAAAAGAATATTCTTTCGGCGAATTTGAATTCCCACTTCCATTCACAAATCCAATCTTCTCCCACGTGTTTTGCGATTGACTACCGGCTGAAGACTGTGGACAGCTGAATGTTCTTTCTACTTCAAACCCGTAGTTATTTACTTCGGTTGCAGTTTTCCAATTAAGAATTACTTTTCCATCAATAGTATTTGCGGAAAAAGAACTCAGTTCTACCGGCAGAGGATTAACTCCGCCGTCACCGATTGAAAATTCGGAGTAGTCAGTAATTCCGGATAAAGTTAATGTATGATTGCTGGTGTTTTGCGAAGCAGCGGAGGTTATATCTGTCCAGATACTTGTAGCATCAGAACGTTTGATAAGTTTAAGCTCAGATTCATTTGTAGTTGTGCCTTCTATCCCCGAATAATCCAAAACCAAATCTGAAGTACAGTTTCCGAATTCTTTTATTCCCCATATAAAATTAGTTCTTTTAGTTACGCCGGATGGAAAAGTTTCTTCATTTATAGAGCCGTCTCCGTCACCATAAGTATATAATCCAAGGTAATTGGTATCGTCTCCGTTTGATATTGTTGCTGAAATACTTTTGCCCAATTGACCTGCGGAAGTTTGTGTTGTAACTCTATCCGGGTTACCATAAACTCCGATTGGCGCTGTAGATGTTGTCCAGATTGAATTCGTTGTATTCACTAAGTTTCCATCATATCCGCTTGAAGTCCTATCTGTTACTATACTGCCGGAACTTTGATCAAAGTTGTAGTACAGAATTAAACCGGAAGTTGAAGGATCAATAAAGCTATGCATATTATTTCGGATTTCAGTTTCACTTCTTACAGTATTCCAGATTCTGAACTCATCAAGTTTGCCATTTAAGTATTGATAAAAATCATTTGACTCATCGTAGCGTACGCCAATGAATAAAGGATTAGTCTGTGCTACCCAGCTATTTGCAGTTTGCACTTTCAGGTTTCCATCCAGAAATAACCGAACAGTTACTATTCCAAAAGTATTTAACCATGTAACAGCACAATGATGCCAGGTATCTGTACTAATTCCCTCTACTCTTAATGCATTACCTGCTGAACCAATATATGTATACAAACTTCCGTTTGATAAATTACAATACCAGCGTTGTGTTAAGGATTCCGACCAAAAGTTTCCGGTGTTGTATTCAGCATTAAACCAAAACTCAATCGTTCCTTGATTGGGTAGGGTTAAAGGCGCACTCATATAATCGTCGGCTCCATCAAAATCCAGCATATTATACAATTGATTGGGAGTAAAAAATTCTTTTTGTTCGCCATAGCTTGTTCCATAAACATTTGTTGCGTAAGCCCTAACGTAATATTTGGTATTTTTAGTCAGCCCGGTGATACCGCCTTGAAAAACTCCTGAACCTGTTCCGTCTTCAGTAAAATTGTCGGCTGTTGTGGGATCCGTATTTGTACTCCAACAAATTCCCCTTGAAGTAACTTCCTTTCCATTGTTTGATGTAATATTGCCGCCTGAAATAGCAGAATTTGGACTCACGGCTGAAATATCGTTGGTTGTAATTGAAGGTCTTGCTTCGGTTGTAAAACTTTTCTGTTCACCATATGATGTCCCGAATGAATTAGAAGCATATGCCTTTATATAATAATTTGTTCCTTCAGTTAATCCTTGAAAGGAAGAAACAAAACTCCCCGATCCTGAGCCGTCGGAAGTATGTGAATTGCTGATTGTTGGATTTTCGGAAACGCTCCAGCAAATCCCGCGGGATGTAATCCCACTTGATCCTTCATCGGTAATATTTCCTCCGCTCACTGCTGATTCATTATCAATTTCCGAAACATCGTTTGTTGTAACAACAGGTAATTTGGCTGTTCTAAAATTCTTTACATCTCCATAATACACGCCAAGTACGCTTGAAGAAAATGCGCGGTAGTAATATTGTGTATTCTGTACCAGGTTCGAAATTGAAGCGCTAAACGATCCGTTACCGCTCCCAATGGTTGTTTGACTATCGGTAAGTGCTGGTGTGGAATTGGACACGCTGTAGCAAACGCCCCGCCGTGTTATTACTGTTGAATTATTATCTGTAATTGTTCCGCCTACACTTACAGTAGTAGATGTTATGGATGAAGCATCGGATGTTGTTACACAATTTGTATTTATTGCAGTACTTGCTGAGATATAATAACTTATTTTCCCATCCTCTTTTCCTACAAGCATATCGATATGCCCATCACCGTCCAAATCTGTTATTACCGGCGATGCATCGGAACCAATATCAATATTATCAAGATTTGAACTACTCAGAACAAAATTTTGGGAGTTTACGGATTCCTGTTCATACCGGATAATCCCTCCCCCGCTTACTCCAACTAACAAATCATATAATCCATCATTTTCCAAATCTGTCATTCTTGGAGAAGACCAGTCATTAGAAGTATGTGTGAAATGACTCGAAACTAAATTGAAAGTAGTTGAATTAGCTGAAGATTGTTCATAGTAATAAACGTTTCCGTCTAAATTACCAATAAATAAATCGAGCAGCCCGTCATTATCAAAATCCGATACTTCGGGGATAGCATTTATATAGGTAAAATTATGTGCCAAAAGGTCATTTGTAACAAGCGTGAAATCATTTGAATAGAGCGCTATTTGTCTATAATAATGGATTTTAGCGTTATGTTCTCCTATCAGAAGATCCAATTTCCCATCACCATTAAGGTCCGTAAAAACGGGTTCTGATTCGTAACCTATATCAATTGAATTAAAGTTATTTGTTATTAGCGTAAATGTGGTAGAGTGGACAGCAGTTTGTTCATAATGCGAAAGTATTCCGTCTGTATTGCCGATAATTAAATCCTGCAGGCCGTCTCCATCAATATCACAAATAGCCGGAACAGCATTGCTTCCAACATCAATTGAACAGAAAGTACTCGTAACAAGATCAAATTGATGCGCTATAAAACTTTTTTGTTCCCCATAACCAGTACCGCTTGTATTTGTTGCATACGCCCGGACATAGTATGTAGTTAAGGGAGTTAACCCGGTTATTGATGATGTAAAAGTTCCGGTTCCGGAGCCGTCTGCTGTATGTGCATTTGAGGTAGTTGGATTTTCCGAAGTACTCCAGCATACGCCTCTTGCGGTTACCGATGATCCGCCCCCATCTGTAATATTTCCGCCGGAAGTTCCCGTTGTGGAATGTACATTTGTAATATCATTAGTTGTAAGAACAGGAACACCGGCAGGAGTTGTAAATGATTTTACTTCACCGTAAAATGTACCTAATTCGCTTTCAGCATAAGCACGATAGTAATATGTAGTAAACATTGATAGCCCGGTAACATTAACCGAAAATGATCCTTTCCCGCTGCCTATAATTTGCTTCGAATCAGCGGCAAGCGTTGGATTGGCATTGCTGCTGCTGTAACATACTCCCCTACAAAAAATCGGTTTGCCGTTATCATTACTTACATTTCCGCCAAGAATCGCCGACTGTATTTCGATAGAAGAAGCGTTTGAAGTAGTAACGCAAGATAAATTAATGGTAACAAGATCGGAATAATAATGAAACAACTTGTCGGTATAACGCCCAACAATCAGATCTAATTTGCCATCACCGTTGAGATCGGCAAATCGAGGCGATGAATCATCACCAACATCGATTGAGTTAAAACGATCCGTCACTAAATTGAACGTAGTGGAATTGACGGAAGCCTGTTCATAATGATGGATATTTCCATTAATTTCACCAACCAATAAATCCAGTTTTCCATCCCCGTCAATATCTGCAATGGCACAAGAAGATAAAGTTCCTACATTAATCGAATTAAAATCACTGGTAATAAAGGTAAAAGATGTTGAATGTACTGCCGTCTGTTCGTAACGATATACATGGCCGTTATTTTCTCCAATTAATAAATCAAGTAATCCGTTGCCGTCAATATCAGCTATGGCAGGTCTTAATATGCCTGAGCCGGTTGCATGCTGGAGTAAGTTATCTGTCTTTAAAATAAAAGATGTAGAATTTGGTGAATCCTGTTCATAGTAATAAAAATCATAAGCGCTTGCTGAACCTACTAATAAATCTAATAGCCCGTCTCCATCGAGGTCGCATAAAAGAGGAGCCGAATAACCATACTGAACAATAATAGATTGAAAATTATCATCACAAATAAATGAGAGAGAATTTACCGAACTTTGTTCCAGGCGATCAATCTCACCTGCTTGGTTGCCAACCAGCATATCTAATTTCCCGTCTCCATCAATATCTCCAAAGCAGGAGGTGATATCGATACCAAATATAAACTGACCGAATGTCTCAGTCCGTAGCGTAAATGTTTGAGGAAATAACGATTCACTAAAAAAAATCACGCTGCAGACCGATAAAATCAAAATAAAATAAAATTGTTTTGTCATTTTCATATTAAAGTCCTTCGCATAAAAAGATTTTTAGAACAACCTTTTAAGAAATCCGTTCCAACGTGAAGCATCAAAAATCATTTAATCAACAAACATTTTTTAAATTCGTGAAACTTATATTGTGTCTCATTGGCGCTTTTTGCTACCAGCGTATAAAAGTATACTCCGCTTGCTATGTTTATACCATGCTCAACACTACTCGCATTGAATGTTACTTCATAATTGCCCGGCGCTTTTTGTTCATTAACAAGCGTTGCAACCTCCCTTCCCAAAATATCGCACAATTTCAAAGTCACATAACTATCGGTTGGAAGTTGATATCTAATAATAGTAATCGGGTTAAACGGATTGGGATAATTCTGTTCCAATGCAAACTCCGTAGGAATAGCCTCTACCTTTACCTCTACTTCTTGACTGTAGTTGAATCCACCGTCATTATCAATTTGTTTTAAGCGATAAAGATATGTTCCGTTTGAAACAGTTTTGTCAACAAAATAATATTCTTTCAGCGAATTTGAATTCCCGCTCCCTTGCACAAACCCGATCTTCTGCCATTGACTCTTGACTATTGACGATTGACTATTGCCGTCATTAGTCATTAAGTCATTGTTCATTTGCCTCTCAATATCAAACCCGTAGTTATTCACTTCCGTAGCGGTTTTCCAGTATAATTCAACTGTTGAGGCGCTCGTCGAAGCAGCGATAAACGAAGTTAGTTCCACCGGAAGCGGACTAGCGTTATTTCCAAGTGTCCAGTAAGAGAAGTCATTTATTCCTGTAAGCTCAACATAGTCATCAGTTGAATTTGCATTTCCATTTTGATTATTCCATGAATTATCAGTGCCATCTGGAGATTTAAAGAGTGATAGATTACTTTCTGAAATACTATTTAATTCTGATTCATCGTAATATAACCTTAGAGTAGCAGCCAACCCGGAATTAGTGACGGGCTGAATCTTATATTTTCTTAATATGCCCTGATTACCTGCACCTGTCGCGGCGGAATGAGTCCGTTCAACTATTGTAGAACCAAGATTACTTGCTGAAGTAATAACAGCGCCAAGACCGCCAACATTTGCATTTGTTGGTATTCCAATATTTTTTGTAATCGAAACTTTCCCTGATGTTCCTTTAACAGTATTGCCGGTAGATTCAGTTAATGTTGCACTACTTCCAAGCGTGATGTTAAAACCATTTAAATCAAGGTCTCCAGACGTTAAGGTCAGCGTTCCATTTATGGTGCAATTACTTAGCATTTTAGCACCGTTGGCATCATTCAGTTGAACATCTTTTATAGTTAGAGAAGAAGAAGCATAAATATTATGAACGGAAGATCCACCCGACAATATTATTTTATCCCCGGCTGAATTGGCTGATAAAGCTCCAATAAAAAATGCATTGCCAGAAATAGTTAATGTATAGGTATTTAAACCAAGAGTTACACCACTCCTTACACTAAGAGTCTTGCATTGGCGATCGGCATCAAGATAAAGTGTAAATGAAGACCATTCTGGATCTGTCTCCGGAATTCCTACATTTTCGGAAGATGTTGGAACATGTCCCAAACTCCAATTCCATTCAGAAGTAGTCCAATAAGGACTGGGAGATATGTCTACCCATGTATTAAATTCAGAAGCGGCTACCCAATCATCATCAGCCATATTAATAAGTGTTCCAACATTATTGCTTGTTATTTCAGGCGCTCTTACTCCTGCAACCTGGTCAAATCGCCAATAGCTAATAAGTCCGGTTTCATTTCCTTTAAGAGCCATACACATATTGTCTGCAATTTCTGATTGCGTTCGGACATCATTCCATATACGTACTTCATCAATCTGACCGGCAAAGTAATTTGCTAAACTGTTTCCAGCACCTATCAGTTTGACAGAGGAGTTATCCACGAAACTATAATCATTATCAGTAATCAATGTTTGTTCAACTCCGTTTATATAAATTTTTTGTGAGCCTGCACCAGTTCCTGATCGAGTATAAACAATATGTGTCCAAACATTTGTTGAAATGGCATTATCATTAGTCTGTGCAATCCAGGTGCCTACCCCCGAAACAGAAACCCTGTTGGACCAAGCACCTACATCACCGTTACCAACTTCTAATTGATAGCTGCCAGCTTCATTGTTTCTTCTTGTAGAATATATTGAAAACCGTCCATTCAGATTAGTTGGATATACCCAAGCTTCAATTGTAACCGTATTTGAGAGATGAAGACTTGAATTATCAGCAATACTTACATAATCGTCAGTTCCATCAAAGCTAAGAGCGTTACGCGGACCTGCAAATGCACCTGAATTTACCCAATAATCTTCCGAGAAATTATGAAGTGTCATGTGTGCTGATCCTTTAGAATCACTTGCTGTTGTTCCTGAAGTTTCATTAAACTTCCAATAATTTGTTAGTCCGCTTTCTGAACCGGAAAGCTCTTTATACATGTTATCATTTATTTGATCCATGGTCCTGGCAACATTCCAAAGCCGGATTTCATCAATCCAGCCCGCCACCCAACTTTCACTTAAATCATTCTTACTAATCCGGATGTAATTATCCATGCTCAGGGTGCCGGAAGCAGCCGCGCTGCTAACCAGTTTTCCATTTTCATACAATTTCATTGTGCTTCCGTCCCATGTGCCTGCCAGATGTGTCCATTTCGTTTGTTCTGAACTATTAAGGTCAAGAGACACGATTGGAATGCTGCCATTTGTGAAATGCAAATAAAAATCAATCCTATACGACGCTGTACCCTGCCTTATTACAGCGCCATCTCCGCCCACGGAAACAAATCTTTGAATCGATGTCCCCTGAATGTTTTTGGGGATTATCCAGGCTTCAATAGTAAGTGCGGTAAAAGACGTAGAAATTCCAGTGCCTTCAGCGTATTGGAGAGGATCGTTGTTGACCACTCTCAAACAATTACCCGCTTGTTGGGAGTAAACAATTACTTGAAAAAGCAAAAAGAAGAAGATGGGAAAGAGCGAGACTTTTGCAATTAGACTTTGTTTTTTGCTCTGTGCATTTTGTGTAAAGGAATTATTAATCATTTTGACACCTTCGATAATTATTTTTTTGTTTACTTTATTTCGCGTTGTATGTTCTTCTAATTAAAAATTTCATCATTGCCGGCTGCATTCCAAAACTTTTCTTATGTCTAAAAGTCTGGTCTTCATAAAGTAATGTTCAATACCCAGCGCCTTTGCCGCCTGCCGGTAAGAGTAATTATCATAGCTGGTAACAAAAGCGATTTTTACTTCCGGCATAATTTCCTTTATTCTTTTCGACGTGAGTATTCCGTTCAAATTTTTCATTTGGATATCCATCAGAATCCAGTCGGGTTTAAAATCCAAACATTTTATTAGAGCGGTCTCACCGTCACAGCATTCCAATACCGTATCTGTTTGAAGTGCAACGGATTTGGATATTTCTTTCCGCATTAATTCGTTATCGTCAACAATCATAATTCGCATGATGTTTTGTAATTTTTTTATAGAAAATTAATCAATGAAGGTTTGGTTGGAATGAGTAGTACTACTCAATTTGGGAATTTGATTTTGAAAGGTTTTAGCGTTACGAAGTCACCTTACGCAAAAGTTTTATCTCTGTGTAACTCTGTGACTTCTCGGTGGCACTCTGTGTAAAAAAGACAAACAAATAACACAGTGAAACACTGAGCAGGCACAGAGAACCACAGAGAATGTATCCTTTCTTCAATTCTTGCGTAAGGTGTATTTGTTAGTTGAAACTAAACGTGGATATTGAAATTTAAGGCTACTTCACTTTTCTCAAAATAGCTCGCGGTTTTCAATTGCAAATTGTACTAAGCTATGAACCCCGCGGAGGTTTAATTTATCTGAAATATTAGCGCGGTGATTTTCGATAGTACGAATGCTGTTGAAAAGTAAATCTGCTATTTCACAATTTGTTTTCCAGTCGGATAGAAGTTTCATTATTTGTCTCTCGGAACTTGTTAGTGAGTTAACGGAGTCGATTAACAATTTGTTTTGAAACTCATCAGTCTTTTCCGATTCTATCAAAGCTTTCAGCCGATTGCTTATGAACGTGCCGCCGCTATGTACTGTTTTTACCGCTTCAACTAAATCCTGAACTGCGGTTTCCTTTAGCAAATAACCTTTTACGCCCAGAGAAACTGCCTGATAGAAATAGTTTACGTTTTTATACATCGTTAGTAAAATAATCTTTGTCGAAGTCCCGGATTCAAATAATACGGATAATATTTCGAGACCTGTTTTACCCGGCATTCTTAAGTCTATCACAGCAACATCGGGTTCGATATCTTGAATTATTTGCAGCGCTTTGTTGCCTTCTTCGGCTTCATAGATCTCAACCGCTTCAAGCCTTTCCAAAGTTTGTTTTACGCCGGCGCGGAATAACGGGTGATCGTCTGCAATAAGTAAAGAAATTTTATAAGGGTGCATTTACTTTTTGATTTTGTTTTTAAATTCGATTAATAATGTTGTGCCGCTTCCGGGAACGGAATTAATTGTTAAAACGCCTCTTAACATCAAAGCGCGCTCTTTCATTCCTTTCAAGCCGATATGGGGGCGGTTATCTTTTTCTGTTTTATTTGAATTAACAAAGCCAGCACCATTATCGGAAACGGAGATGACTAAATTATTTCCGTTCATTTTACTTGAAAGTATAACTTCGGTTGCGTGAGCATGTTTAAGAATATTATTGAAGGCTTCCTGGATAATTCTGAAAACATTGATTTTTTCTTCGGAAGAAAAATATTCGTCTAATGAAATGAGATTGTTTATTATTTTTAGATTAGATGCAGATTTGATTCTATATATCATTGATTCAATCGCTTGCGATAACCCGAGCTCTTCCAGTTCCGATGGATGCAGAAGATGAGAAATGTTGCTGACGTCTTGAATCGAGCCATCCAATATTCCCAAAACTTCGCTTATGTTTTCTTCAAAAGTTTTATCTCTATCTGCAAGCATTAATCTGTTCTTTACAACTAAAAGATTTTGACCCAAATCGTCGTGCAATTCAGTTGATATGTTTTTTCTTTCATCTTCCTGGCTGTTAATTAATTTATTTGTAAGGTCTATTTGAATTTCTTTTTCTTGTTTTAAGCGGTTCACCCGTGAGTTGTATAGCGAAAAGATTATTACACAAAAAAATCCAACCGCAACAGACCTAAACCACCAGGTGTTCCAATAAGCCGGTTCAATTACGATTATTAATTTGGTTTCTTTTGCAGACCAAACGCCGTCGCTGTTAGCACCTTTTACAACCATTATGTACTTACCGGGAGGTACTCCGGTAAAAGCCGCTGTTCTTTCTCCGTTTGTTAATGTTATCCATCTATCATCCAAGCCGGACAGTTTATATGCGAACATATGGCGCGATGGATTTGTGTATTCGGGTATCACAAAATTAAATGAGAAAAAATAATCGTTGTAAGGCAAAACAATTTTGTTGATGTATGAAATCGAACTGTCAAGCTTTGCGTCTTGATTGAATTTTTTGAAATCGGTTATATTCACAGGTGGAGCGTGTAGGTTTTGCTGTATGTCATCAGGGTAAAAAGAGGTAAATCCTTTAATTCCACCGAAGAATATCTCACCATCATCACTTTTGAAATAAGCCGCAGTGTTGAATTCATTCGATTGGAGCCCGTAACTGTAATCATAATTTATAAATGTATTATCCACTGGATTGAATTTTGAAAGTCCTATGTTAGTACTTAACCATAAACATCCTGTTCTATCTTCAAGGATTCCATAAATGTAGTCGTTAGGCAATCCGTCGTTAGTTGAATAAACTTTGAAGTTGTTTCTGGAACGAGAATATTTATTTAATCCCCCTGCAGTACCTACCCAAATATTTTTTTTGTTGTCCTCATAAATTATGTTAACTCTATTATTGCTGAGCAAGCCAGAATCGTTTGTACCGTTATGGGATTCAAACCGTGTGAAAGAATTTGTCTTAGGATTGTAAATGGAAACACCGGATTGAGCAGCGCCCATCCAAATATTTCCATGTTGATCTTCACAAAGCGCCATTACATCGCCTGAATTAACTGTATTAGAATTATCGGGATTGTAAATAAAATTTGTGAAAGATTTCTTTTTGTTGCTGAATTTTACCGTTCCGCCGGCAGTGGCAAAATAAATATCACCGTTTCTGCAAACGAGAATATCAAAAATAGTAGACGAAAGAAAATTATATTTTTGGGCAAGTGTAACGCCGTTGAATTTTTCACAAGTCACCGATTGTAAGTTGTACTTAAACAATCCACTGCCTTCTGTTCCGACCCATAAAATATTTTGTTCTAAAGGATCAAGCGCCATCGAATATACGTTTTTTCCGTTCAATTGCTTAACGTTTTTCCAAACGGATGGCTGGTCGGAACGATAATTTTTTGCTTCCATCAATCCCGTATATCCGCCGATAAATAAGTTTCCATTTACTTTAAGAATTGCTCTTATACTTGAAAAGCGAAATCCGTTTTGCGCATAATTTTCTTTAGTAACTGTATTAAATTTTTTTCTAAAGGGTTCCAGTTTTACTAGACCTCCGCCGTCGCTGCCAATCCAAATAACACCACCCCAATCCAAAAAGAATCTTGTTGGAGCCGCAAGAATATGATTTTGCCACAGTGTGACAATCCCGCTTTCGGTTATTTTGTACAATTGCTTATTAGTCAGGACATAGCACTCCCCGGCTATATTTTTTATTTGCATAATATACCAGTAAGAATAATCCAGCTCTTTTTTCGATTGACTGTATCGTGAGAACTTTTTGGTTTTCTTGTCAAATACAAAAAGTCCTTCTCCGGATGTACCCACTAA
Organism: Ignavibacteriaceae bacterium; assembly: GCA_041671545.1. Lineage (GTDB taxonomy): Bacteria > Bacteroidota > Ignavibacteria > Ignavibacteriales > Ignavibacteriaceae > UBA1563. Next base: position 19,869 of record JBAZBI010000023.1, on the reverse strand, counting down.
CATTTTTCCGTCTATTGCTTCTGCCATTGCGGTGATGAAATTTAATCTTCCGCCCTTCGGATGAAGTGTGTCAATTGGAAATTTTGTAATTGTTTTTCCATCACGTGAAAGACAGAACAAACCGGATGAATGTGTTCCAACCCAAATGTTTCTTTCCTGGTCTTCGTATAAACAGAGTATTTCTTCACCATCAAGAACTTTGAATCCATCGCCGCCGTTGTAATTTCCGATTATTCTATTATTTGTGGTTATCAATTTATTCAAACCGTATTTAGTGCCGATCCAGATATTTTTATCGCAGTCCTCGAGAATTACTTTAACGACATTGCTGCAAAGCCCTAAAGAATCTTTTGCCGTTTTTTGATAAGTGGTAAACTGTTCGGTGATTGGATTGAATTTATTTAACCCGCCGTATGTACCGATCCAAATGTATCCATCCGCGGACACATATAGGCACTTTATGTTGTTGTGCACCAAACTATTTTTATTATCCGAATGTTTGAATAAACGAAATTTCACTCCATCATATCGATTCAATCCATCCTTGGTACCTATCCAAATGAATCCCTTTCTATCCTGAATTATTGTTAAAGCAGAGTTTTGTGAAAGTCCGTCGTTTATAGTGAGTGGTTTTTCGAATTCCAAATTTTGAGAAAATGCTCTTGGGGAAAGCATATACAGTAAGAAAATCGAAAGGGAAAAAACTTTTTTCATCGTTAAATAGAATTCAATAGACTGCTATCATTTCATGTTATGAACCGTGTACCAATTTACTCGATCGATAAAAAAAAACAAAGGATGTGAAGTTTTTCAACTCATAAATCATTTTATTTCATCAGCAACAATTTCTTTGTCTGTGTAAATGAATTCGTACTCAATCGGTAGAGATAAACTCCGCCTGCCAACTGCCGATTGCCTACTGTTGACTGAAATTCAACTTCATAGCTTCCCGGTTCTTTTTCTTCATCCACCAATGTTACAACTTCATTCCCAAGTGCATCGTAAACTTTCAGTGTTACATAACTGGCGACTGCCAACTTATAACTGATTACTGTTGTCGGGTTAAACGGATTCGGATAATTCTGAGCTAATGAAAATCCTTCCGTAGTAAGTTTAATCTCTTCTAAAAATGTTGGAGAAAGCGGCGGGCTCCCTGCATTTACCCAGGCAGTGTACATTACTGATGCAAGAACTTCAGCAGCATTAGAAAATAATTTTCCGGTATATTTTTTTGTCATACTCCAAAGTGTTGAATAATATAAATCTGAACTTTTGCTCTTTGCGGTTACATATGCGATCGAATCCGCGGCGTACACTGAATCAACATAGACATAATTATTATAGACCATCGTAAAAATAAAATCTTGAACATTTGTTAAAAAAACTGCTTCGTTCTGTTGGATAGAAAGTGACGCAGAATATTTTCCTATCATTGTTGATTCATATCGCGAATGAATTCCATATGAGTTTGGAGAAGACGGCCTTCCATTGTAATTAGCGGATAAGTGTAAAGGCATGTTCCCATCGCCGATATAATGCCCTAAATCAGCCGATAAGATAACTGCATGATGCCAATCTTTCTTCTGAAAAGCTTGCACTAGAGTGTCGTAACATTTTACAATCGTCCAAGGTAAAGAACCGGCATCGGTAATTGCTGAAAGCCCATATTTAGCAACAGCAGAATCATAATTTTGAATGACATTTCCTTTCGTAAGAAAATCATTGTAATCTTCAAAGTCGATGTAATGCTTTGGCTCTTCTGTAGGATCTGCACCCTTCCGATAATCTGCGTCAGAACCGTGGCTTGCTAATGCTTCTTTCCATGAACTAAATTGTTGGAATATCTGAGGAAAGGAATTAACAGTATTACCATTAATAATTCTGTGTCCTACATTTCCCCATCCCCCTAACATGAAACTTAGTAACAATAGCGGAATTGCGATACGGAGGGATTTTATTTTATTCAACATGTTCTCTACTTTCTACTTTCTACTTTCAACTTTCAACTTGTAACTACTCGGTTAAAATTTCAATTACTTTCTGTGCAACTTCTTCCCTCTCAACATCTTCAAAAATATTGTGCCCGGATTTTTCAAATTCATACTTTTTGAATGCGATATTCTTTGCGCTTAATATTTTTGTATTCATTCTGTTATTTGTAGTATTATCTAAACTTCCGGATAACAAAAATATTTCTTTCTTTATTTTCTCATAAACTAACAACCCGTGCAAATCCCACAAAGCTTTAATTGAGTGAAGCGGGACGGCATGGTAAACAAATCTATCAGAATTTTGTTCGATAGATGATTTTTTTACGACTGGTAAAAAGAGACTCATCAACAATAGTATTCCGGGAGTCTTTAATAATTTTTTTCTAAATGAATGGTTTTCATTTTCAACTAAATAAGGAGCGCTTAAAACAAGTTCTTTAACTTCACGCTGTTGTGAAACAAGTGCTGCTAGAAGTCCTCCCATTGAGTGCCCGACTATACTTATCTCATCAACTTGCTGCTTCAAAAGATCGTAGGCATCTAATGAATCACGCAGCCACTGAACCGCTTTCACCGATTGCAGTGTAACAACGTTTGCAATTCCAAAACCGGTCAAACGGGGTGCATAAAATGGGATATTTTTTTGTATTAGCAAAGGAATAATAAAACGATATTCTTGCGGCGAAGCTGAAAATCCGTGTAAGAGTAAAACCCCGTGTTTCTTGTCTCCTCCAAATGAGCCGACCGGTTTAGCAACTTCAAATTCTCCCGATATTTCATCAAAACGGAATTTTTTAAAATGAACAAGATTGACCTGAAGATTTTTTTTCCCTTTAATATGTCCTGCGATAATAAAGAGCATTAAAACTAGTAGAAATGAGAAAAGATATTCATCTTTCCAAATTGAAAAAACCAGCGGAAAGAGAGAGAATACTCCGAGGATTCTTAATGCAACTATTTCTTTTTTTATGTTTGCTTCACTATTTTTCATTCGGTTCAAAACAACTTAATTTCTTCTCTCTAATTAAAAATAAATATGAGTGAAAACCAAAAAAAAACAATTATTGTTTCTCACCGCCTAAGAGGATTTGATAAGCACGATGCTTCTCTGAAAGGATTGCAGAATGCTATTGCACAAAACATTACACATTTTGAAGTCGATTGCCGTGTAACAAAAAATGGTGAGATCGTAATTCATCACGATGCACGGTTGGGAAATGATTTTACGTCAGGACCATTCATAGCTGAGAAAACGTTATCCGAACTTAAGCAAATTCATTACATAAATTCAACGGATTCAATTTTAACGTTAGACGAATTATTAGAAGTAATAGTACCCCACAAAGGAGTAAAACTTTATCTGGATATTAAAGAAAGCGGTAAAGAAAAAAAAATAATCGAAAAAGCTGCCAGTCGCAATTTATTGCAGAATATCGTAGTTGTCTCCTGGCTGCCGGAGGTTTTGTTTGCGATTAATAAACTTTTACCCTCGATGCAGTTATGTTTTAGTTTTTATCCGGTCTGCAATTCATTAGCGGCACAACTAAACTATTTCAATGCTAAAGTAAAATCTTCCTTTCACGTAAACAGAAATATTCGAAACACTTTTCTCTTTGATAGTTACAATAACGACAATAGAGTTGCCGAACAATATGGATTTGATTATGAACATTTTGTTTCACTTCCCTTCCGTGGAAAGCTTTTAGAAACACTCCAAAGTATAAATGGGATTATTTGCGTAAACTATAAATTAGCTACTGTAGCCTTTATCGAAGAAATGAAAAAACAAAACTTGCAGATATGTCTCTACTCACTAAATTCACAAAATGATCTGCAATCCCATAGAACGATATTTCATCCCGATATTATCTTGACAGATAATTCAACACTTATGCAATATTAACCATTGAATAGCTTACTTTTTTATTACAGAGGTAGCGCTCAACTTTATCGAACGGAATAGATTTGATCCTATAAAAATAAGATGCATGCAACGGCTACACTCCCATTATTTTATTCTAGGTTGAATACCATTTTAGCCGGGAATAACTTGAATCTCTTTATGCTGAATTTTTGAGAAAACTCTTTTTGTGTAGAGAATTATAAACCAAAATGGATAAAAAAGAAAGCTATCAAAAATCATCATCATAAGTCTATTGGTCAAAATTAAAAAGATACCCCTTGTAATCGATCTTTTAAAACCAACTCTACGTACATAGAGTAACAATAGTTTAATATACGGCTGTTTAAATTCATGCTGAACATAGTTTTTCTTGCTGATAATCTCTTTTATCTCATCTTCTATCAGATTATTTTCTTTTGCGTATGCATACAGTTGAGTACCCGGAAAAAACGTTAACGAGTAAACTGCTAAACGATATGGTGAGGGAAGTTCTGAGATAAAACGTAGTGTTTGTTTGATATCTTCATAATTCTCAAAGGGATTATCCACAATAATGTCGTAGTGTGGAACGATGTGTTCAAATTTGTTTATTATTCTTGCCGCTTCCATAAATGAAGTCTTATTAAAATGCCGTTTAAATAACCTGTTAATTCTTGCGCTTGCACTTTGCAATCCCATTTCAACGGAGATTAGACCGGCATTACTCAAAAGTGAAAGTTTTTCATACGTAACGCTTTCAGGTCTAAAATTACAACGAAATGGTAAATTAATTTTCTGTTTGTATAACCGGGCAAACTCGGATATTGTTTCTTCATCGGCAAAACAAAAATCGTCATCAAAAAATTCAATAACATTTATGTAGGGCATTTGCCTGGTTATTTTTTCTAGTTCACTAATTATTTCTGGGTTACTCCGACGTCTTAGAATCTTTCCTTTTCCTTTATAAATTCTTCTAAAAAGATTGTTACAACAATAGGAGCAGATATTCGGACATCCTCTTGATGCAAGGGTAAGATATGGATAGGTGTTTTTTTCTTCGATGTCATAATAATTTGTGGCGACACCGATGATCTGTTTTCGGATAGAATCTTCCATTGGAACAATGTTATTCCCCTGCCTTACAAATTCCCTCGTATTATCATATAACGGCAACGAATAGTCATCAATATTCGGGTTAATATGTGCAGTGGGGTTACGAACAACTGTATCTTCTTCCTTAAACCACAAGTTGGGGACTTCACGAAGATTACCGCCGGTTTCCATTTTTTCCAGCAAGGATAACATGCACTCTTCACCTTCACCTACACACACCATATCTGCAACTTCCAAAGATTGTTCCGGCGCTGCAATTGCATGAATACCACCCCAAATAATTGGTTTATCAAATTTATCTTTTAATTTTTTAGTAATACTTTTCGAATGTCCCAAATAATTTGATACGAAAGAAATCCCGATTATATCCGAATCTTTTACTATTTGATATAAATCTTCATAGATACTTTCAGGATAATCATAATCATATTGGATTGAAGATTGATTCATAAAAACCATTTTTACGTCATGGTTTGCATTAATTAAATATTGCGATAACGCTCGTAAACCATAGTTAGTAACACTTTGTGTTGGATCAATGAAGGTAATTTTCATTTATTCTTTAATCAATTAATATTTCAACTGTCTTTTGAAAACAATCCATTTTATTTTAATAACAATAGTTGCCTTGTTTTTGAAAAATCATCACATTTCATTTTATAAAAATATACCCCGCTGGGTAAATTACCGGCATTAAACTCACTTTCATGATCACCGGCATTAGTATATTGATTTACCAAATTTAAAATTTCTTTTCCAAGAATATCATATATAATAATTGAAACAAGACCGCTATGTGGAATTGAGTATTTGATTCTTGTTACCGGATTGAAGGGATTGGGATAATTTTGTTGAAGGTTAAAGCTAATTGTTTCATTCTTGATATCATCAACTGAAGTAGTGCCCCATTTGATTTGGTAATACCCGGTATCTGGTGAGGAAGAAGTCTCAGGTATAATCCCTTTATCCTTCGCAACTATCTTGTAATTAAATGTAAATCCGTCTTTAAGTAATACAGTATCAATACCCGATGAGGCTAGATACTTATTTGTCCTTGGAGTATTAATTGCATATATATTTTCTTTCATTACAATTGAAGCATTTCTCGAATAGTAACTTTCCACATAGACTGAATCAATAAAATTTAATCCTGTATGTGGTGAAGCCGGATCATAAAATGTCGAGTAATTATGACCAACAGAAAGATCAACTGAGAAGGAACCTGTATATATAGGACTTATTGAATTTATAGTAATTATCGGTTTATAATGTTTTGACCAATAAGTAGGCGTTTTTGCGGAGTCATAAATAACTGCCATTATTAATTCATCACCATACGTTCTGTTGGGACCTGCATAACATGCATAACTGTATTCTACCGGACCTATGTTTTCGCAGAACCATTCTTTTTCCAGACCAAATGCCCAAACATCACCTCGTTTATAACCTTTATATTTTACGGAATTGCCAAAAATATTTTGACTTCCGTCAAATATCACTGCAGAATTTGTGTTAGTTCCAGTAAACTGTTGGAAAGAAGCCATTGCAGGTAAGGTGAAATCCATAAATACTCTATCTGAATCTTTGTCTCTTATAAAAATCTTTTTTTCTGCTTCCGAATATCTCACCCATTGATCTTTATAAAGATAATAGGATATATTATTAATTAAAGTATCATTTTCAATGAGCATCTGATGTAAGGAATCATGATGTATATCAATTCCAACAGAATAGTGCAGATACTGCCATACATTGCCAACATGAAGAGGGAAATAGTTACTGCCAATGTAAATAGGAATTGATGGGTCATACTTATAAAGTCCACCGTAAGTAGCCAAATATATTTTGTTGTTACAAACGCTCATTCCTTTTATTTCAAATTGTCCCCCCAAATTAGTCCAATCTAAGCCGCCATTTGTAGATTTAATAACACTATTTCTCCCTGCATATAAATTAGATTCGTTGTCAAATATCAGAGTACTTTCATTCCTTAATCCGATTGGAGCAGGTAGTAAATTCCAGCTTTTTCCGTAATCTTTTGAAACGATTACACCATCATCATGAGTTGCAAAAATCTCATCTTTGTCATTTACAACAATCGAGTAGACAAAATTATCTATTTGTGGGTTATCTGAATGGGTCCAGGTTTTCCCGGAATCGATTGAGCTATACATCTCATCTCCATTCATCCCAATAAATATCTGCCTAGATGAGCAGACTGCAACTGAAATTGATCCGGGTGCTACAAAACTTGAGTCCCATGTCGCTCCATCATTTGTAGATTTATAGAATTTGCCAAAGTATTCTATCGCATAAATCACTCCGTCTTTTTCAATAATTTTAGTTATCTGCCCACTAATGGCTACGCTTTCTGTCCAGGTATTTCCCATGTCGGTCGATTTATAAATAACATTAGGACTTGAGGCAGGAACGAATATTGATTTAGTAGAGGAATTGATTGCAAATTCTGTTTTATACCCTGAATTCCAAGGATTCCTTGTCTCCCAACTTTGACCGCTATCACTGGAATATTTTACTCCATTCATCGTGATTGCAAACATTGAAGAATCGTTCAGGACATTAATGTCATAACAAGAATAAGGATATATTTTTACCCAATTCACTGTTTGAGAAAAAGAAATGTTGGTATGAATAATTAAGATAGTAATGGAAGTAATTAAATAATTACTTAGACTTATGTGATTTTGACTAACATTCTTTTTGTTAGCTCTTCTAAGTTTTGAGTGAATAGAAACCGGTAGCAAAAGCAGTCGCTTAATATCACGGTTATTTGGACTTTTCATCAATCCTCCATATGTTTTTTAAAGTTTTAAATGATTAATTCCCAGATATATCAAAACAGCCAAACCAACTCCAACAAAATTAGCGATCAAATCGTACATATCAAAAGTATTTAACATAATGCCAAAACCATCGGTTATCTCAAAGAGTTCAACTATGGCTAATGTTACAGCAGCAGAAAAGAATTTTTCCTTTTTCCATCGCGCTGTATAAACCGATACAAGAAAGTAGATCGCAAACGAAACCGAGATATTTCCCAAATAACTTTTAACTAACTCGGAATAGGGCCCAATATAGTGTTGTTTAAGAAGTAGCCCTGCAACACCAAGAAGTATAAATAACACATTTCTCAATTTCTCTTTGTTGCTCATTTTTAAACTTCGCCTCTTATTTCATAAAGGGAATTTTTGTTGTGTAATAAACAATATCCTTTCTAGGATCAGCTTGATTAGTTAAGTTCTCCGGCGAGACAATTTCCAATAAAAACATTCCCATCTCTTGCAGTTCAAGTGGAAAACTAAAATCTAATATTTTATCTTTTCGAAGAGACTTTATATCTTCTGTAAGTGTTAATAATCTAATCTCATTATTTGGAGAGATAAATTTTACACAAACTGGAAGTGCATGAATATTTCCTTTTTCCCTCACGATTATTGAAACTCTAAACTCAAAACCATGAAATTTTCGCGTGGTAACAACAGGAAATCTTATGGGTTTACCGGGAACCTTTTTATGGGGAGATTTCACAGTGAATGTTCCTTTATAAAAAGCGTTGGATGAAATATGATTCACCTTCGGGAAAATAATTTTCTCCCCATCTTGAGAAAATGTTACTTCGATGAATATTATAAAAATTGTTATAACGAGCGAGACCCAATGGTTATTAATTTTCCACATACCAATCCCATACTACTTTAGTTATTTCAGCAATTATATTCTCACACACATTCTCATCAGCGGTGGCATTAGAGATGAATACGACAATCGCAAAATGGTTTCCGTTTGGAAGCGTTACAATTCCAACATCATTTAAGGCTCCCATAATCCCTTCTTCATTCCTACCCGAAGAGCCGGTTTTATGCGCAACAATTGTTTCTGCAGGTAATAATCCTTTTATTCTTTTGGGACCGGTGCTGGTTTCTTCCATAATTCGCCGAAGAAACTTGGTACTTTTTTGTGAAAGTATTTCACCTTTATTGAATTTGTTCAATAAGTTGCCCATGGCAGTGGGGGTACACCAATTGGTGAATTGAACATTCCAATCTTTGTGCATCTCTTCTTCTGTCGCAACAATTGAAATATCTTTAATTCCAAGACCATGAACATATTCATTTACAATTCTCGGACCTCCCAATAATTTAAAAAGGATATCACAACCATTATTATCACTTGCTGAAACGGTATACGTCAACAATTCATCCAATGTTAGATTTACATTTCCGTCGGGATATTTTCCTCGTAAGGGACTCCATGTTTCCGGTAGCAAATCTTCCTTCTGCACAAATATTTTTTGATTTAATGACAAAATTCCTTTATCAACTTGATCCAAAACTGCCAACGCAAGGGGAAATTTGTACACACTCTGCATCGGGAATCGATTATCTCCTTTAACTGTAAGCGTATCTTTATCTTCCAAACAGATGACCGCTACACCAACATTGCCCATAGCTTTTTCACTAATTCGTTCTATCTTAGTTTTTAAAGAATCCATTTGTGCATACGAGTAAATATCTGCAAATGATAAGGTGAAGAGTGTTACTATAAGATAAGTCTTGCAAATTTTCATTAATGATTTCCTTTTATCAATTTATACTAATAAAGTTTTGATTCGTTTTATTGCCCTACTAAAGCGAAAGTAAATTGAGCTGTAAGATTTGTTATTTCAATACTACAATGCTTAGGAGTTGTACTTTTTAGATGAGCAATCGCGATTGTCTTGTCCGATTTTACCGTATCACTAAATACGATTTTGTTTGCGGAGTCACTAACTACAACAATTGCCTGCCCTGCGGAGAATAACGTTGCACTTAGTGCAATAACTAATGAATCAGAAATAAAATTCAATTCATTTGTACTGTTGATTGAAAATTGCTTTGCATTGATAGTATATGTAAAACTGTTGGTAACATTTGCTGTAACTGGTGCATTGAGATTATCGTGCACCTCGGTTGTATTTGTTGTTGTTTCTTTGCAAGATGTAAGAAGAAAAATCATCCCAATAAAAAAATAGTAAATATCTTTCATTTTATTTTTCCTTTTTTATTTCCAAGATTCAAATACTTTTGCAAATTGATGATATTCAAATCTATCTGCAAGCTAAATACACAAGTGTATCAAGATGTTCTATACCAAGAGCAAAACATTTATAATGTCCAAAATTTGGAGCACTAATTCCGTACGTTAATTGAAGTATCCAAACATCATTTCCTTCATACTTGGCTCTTTCAGCATATGTGGGTAAAACAAATTTATCGGATTGGTTACACCCGGTATTTGCGATAACAGAATCGAAAAGATTTACATCTTCTCCAAGTTTTGCAACTTTACTTTTCATCAACCCAATCAACTGGAGTCGGATCGCTTCGGAATAATTATTTGTGTAGGCTTGGGTGATCGAATTGAGTGTAGTTGTATCTGGAAAAGTTGCAGCAAATGTTGCCGCCGTATAATTTGTTGAAGTAATTTTTACTACCGGGATTGCAGTAATTCCGGTCTCCGGACCTTCCAACTTTTCGGAACACCCGGCAAAGTAGATAAGAAGTAAAAACAATCCGATTGTTTTTAAGTAAGGATTACTTATTAATAATTCCTTTTTCATCTCCGCTCCATAAATTGTGTTATATTTTTTTATAAGAGCACCTTATAAAACATTTACCAATACAAAATTAATATAAAAGTTTGATATTAAGATATGATGTCGAATACTCTACTCATATGTTTTTATCGATTTCTCACGAATAAACTTCAAATACATGAGATACTCTCTGATTAATTCCTGAATTTATTTTCCTGATTCAACCAAAGATTTTTTTGACCAAAGAATTACTATCGGTAATGCAAAAACCAAATTTCCAAGAAGTGATAATAAAATGAACCAACTTGGTTTAAGTCTTATCACTCCCCACTTTGAAAGCAAATATGTGAACACGATCATTAGCACAACTGCTTCAATTATAAATGCAAGTAAGATCGGATTTTTTAAAACTTCTGTTAACGCATTTGGATTGGAAAATATTCCGTAAAAGAATGAACTATTTACTCCTAATATTCCAAACACTCCCAAACTCCTTAAAGATTCTTTCATTCATACTACATTATTTCTATCACTTTTTATTTTGATCGCCGACCCGTTTTTGTTTTGTACTCTCTGATATCACTTGTTCAAGCCGGGTGAGTTGAGTTTCTTCCCGTTTGGCTGATGTTATCCAGTGCATGATCATTTTTTTGTAAGAAGGCGTTTGTTTTGTAAAAAAGTCCCATGCGGTTCTATTTATTTTGAACTTCTTCTCTAATTTTTCCGGTAGTTCTTTTTTTGTGTTCTCAAAACTATAGACCTTTGCTCTCTCTTCTTTACGAATGTTGAACGCTTCAAGTCCGGCCGGTCGCATTAAACCTTGCTTTGTAAGTTCTTCAACTTTTTTGATATTTACAGCGCTCCAATTGCTTGTTGTTCTGCGTGGAGTAAATCGGATACAATAACTCTCTTCCCCCAGCGATCTGCGCACACCGTCAATCCAGCCGAAACAAATCGCCTGGTCAACCGATTGCGACCAGGTCATGCTTGGTTTACCCGTACTCACTTTGTAATATCCGACAAGCAACTCAGTTTCCTTCTTGTGGTTCTTAGCTAACCACTTTCTAAATTCTTGTTGATTTGAAAAGAAGATTGGAATCATTTTAGTATATAAAATAATTAAGCCCAACACCCATTAAAAACGTTGTACTCTTTTGATCTAAATTTTTATAATAACTTTTGTAACTGTCGGGCAATCTTTCGTTATTAAATGAATAACTGATAGTAGTTTCCAACGCCACGTTTTTTACGATGAAATAATCAATACCGGCAGTGATAATAAATTGTGTCCCGACCCATTTGTCATCATTAGATGAATGCGATGATTTTGTATATCCATATCCTAAAGAAAAAAACGGCTTAACCTTTTCCGCCGGAAGATAGTATCGCAGACTCGGACCGATTCCCCACTCCGTGCTGCTTGCTGATCCAAGAGAATAATTGATGTAGCTTAGTGATAATCCCAGCGAGAAATTCTCTGCAATAAAATATCCCGCCTGAGGATTGAGCATCAAAATATTTTGGCTTTCATCTACTCCATCATATGATTGACTTGAGTAAGATAAACTGCCATTCAAACTGATCGTCCCTTTTTCCATAGGAGTTTGAGCAGTTACTGAGATAGAGAAAAGAAATACAAAGAACACCGATACTAACTTCATGTTACACCTTTCTATTTTAGTTGTTGCTTATTCGCATATTAAATTAAAACTGTAAATTGCTGAGCAAATTATTTACAGTTTTCTTCTTTCATTCTGTTGTATTCACCTTAAAGATTTATTAAAGGTGTATTACTTTTTGTTTGTAAAAAAATGTTCCCTCAGAAAACTTTGCGATCCACGCATTGCATCAAGAATTGCTTTCGTCAAGTTGGGATAATCGGGCTCTTGATCCCAATTCCCGATAACTTTCAAACTTGATTCTTCTTCATTCATTTCGATATACCATTCAAACTCGTTTGTGGTTAAGTTTATCAACATTCCATGAACTTCGAATAATGCCTCAGGCGCTCCAAGCGGGATAAATCCATAATATCCTCTTATTGTGCCGTAACGGGCTACAGAAAACACTAGCAGATGATCAACATTATAGTTTTCTTTTAATTTTGTCAAGGTTTTCGCATACTCTTTTTTCCCTACATACCTTTTATAATCCTTAACATTCTGTAAGCTGATCGTATCATTTAGAAATACTACATCATTTATTCCTCGTTTTGATAAATTCTCCGTGAATATATCTTTGATTTCTTTGAATTCATCAATCTTTATAGTTTCTATATGTTTTTCTAAAGTAGATGCCATAGCACTATTGATTGCCATGTCAAGAATGCCTTGAGACCCCACTTTAAAAGCGCCGGGAATTGGGTTTTTAGAAATCACTATTCCAATTTTTTCATTTTGCTTGTTCCAAAAATCATTCTTTACCGGAATTCTCATACTTGAGCAGCCGGTAAGGAAAACAATTCCAATTAACAAAAACCATTTTTTCATACTACATCCTTATGTTTAATTTGATATTTAAAGTGTGCTCAGGATAAATCTGTTTATAACCTATGTTTTTCTGGGACTTTAAATCTATTAATTCCCAACTGAACATATTACTGCCGATCAAAGCGCCGATAAGTCCGCCGAAAAGTGCACATCCAACAATCACCCCAGTGTCTCCTCTGAATTCATAATTGTATCTATCATAGTCTAGAGATAAGCCGGTAAGAGCACCGGCTATTAGACCCAACATTCCAATTGGCACTGCTTTACTCTGAGTTGCTACATAAAGTTTGTCGATCTCATCTACTGAAGTTTTAAAGGCTATTCCCTTTTTATCAATTCCTTCAAAATCATTATTCTTTACACTTCCCTTTTCTCCAACAATCCTTGTTCCATCTTTTTGAACTAAAATAAAATCCTCAATCGTTTGTGCTACACAAAGAGTTGAGAAAATAATTATGAATATGAGCTTCATTGTTACTCCTTTTATTTAATATGATTACATTTCTCATTTTATTAATCATCTACAATGTTTTCTTTCTGACCTCGTAGAGGTCAACTTATTGTAAAAACAATCCCCCGCAAAAATTAATCCTCGTAGAGGATTTATAAGTGTTCCCTTTGTCTATTCCTCTTCATCAAAGAATTCGAACAAGAATTTCTTATCATATACTATCTCAAACTTTTCAAGCAGCCCTGTATATTCTTGGCGGAAAGTCCTTCTTTGATGATGAATCTCCTGATTAGCTATGTATTTGTAAATAGTATCTAATTGTGATCTCCCATAAGAGAATGCGCCATATCCATCTTGCCAATGATATTTCCCTCTATACCAATTCTTTTGATTAATGAAACTAGATGATTCCCTTTTTACACATCCAACAAGGTCAGATATTGTATCGTTGGGATTCAAACCAATCAGAAGATGGACATGATCGCTCATTCCGTTTATTATAATCGATTTATGTTTTCTGTTCGTTATAATTCCACTTATGTAACTAAACACTTCACCTTGTATCTCCTTCCTCAATAACCGTTCTCTATATTTTACCGCAAATACCAAATGGGTGTACAACTGGGTAAATGTACCAGGTTTCATAATCAGTTCCTTTTATTGATCCTTTACGAGGATCATTTTTTAACGATCATACATTGCTACAAAAATTAAACATCTACGATGTTTTAACAGATATTTCATAATTCTTGCGGTTGATCTCTTGCTTTAACGACTCAAACTTCCTAAAGTTTTTTTGACCTCGTAGAGGTCATATTATTGTAAAAAATCAGTCCCCCCGCAGCAATTAATCCTCGTAGAGCCTGCCAGCCTCTGGCTGGGATTTATAAACTCAGATTATTTTTTAACTGTCACTCAACAACCGTTTCCATTTCATCTGTCGCCTCAACTACATCAACCTTATCAACCGCTGCATTCTGTTTCGGAGTTTTGCTTTTGGATAACTTATTTAAAACTTTGCTGATCTTCTTCTTTGCCTCATCTACCTTTTCACCTTCTACAACTTCCCTTTTCAAAACTTCTTGACTTACTACATCCCTAACTTGTTCTGCCGTTATTTTCATGTCGGGAGACATTTTTCTTAATTCGCGCCTTATCACTTCTATAACCGGATCGCTCAACATCATCGCTCCAATAGAGAAACGGTTAAGGACTTGCTTTTGTGAATGAAACTCATAAAGTGTAGATTTTATCCAACCTTCTTTTGAAATTAAATAGAGTTTTTCAATGTCATCCGTCTTTTTAGGATTTAGTTGTGAGAAGTCAATTTCAAAAACCATTTCCTGGTCTATTGGTTTAGTAAATGAAACTTTAAACGCCTTCCATATCACTCCATTTGTCAGAATCACAAAGTCATTCCCTTGATTAGCGGTATAATCAACAGCTTGTTTTACATAGGTATCTTTTAGTTCCAGACCGATTGCTTTTACTTCTATCAAGAGTTCAAGCTTACCGTTAAGTTTTGTCGCAAGATCGCAATAGGTTGAACGGATTGAAAATTCAGATGTTATTTCAGAATACTTATCGTAACCGAATATTTCAGAGAGCATATCCGTAACTATAATTACGGTGTCGGATTCATTAACATCCCTTGCTTTTGCAGTAGCTAAAATCGCTTGAAATTTTTTCAACCCGGCTACTAATCTCTCGTAAACCTTTTTCTGAATATTTGCCATATCATTACTCCTTATACATTTATTGAAAGTTATTTCTCATTATTTTCGTCTTGAATGCACTTAGTTAACGAAGAAGCAAAAAGCCCGGTTGGAACTGCAACTACTCCCAACCCAATTATTACAATTACAGACGTAAATATTTTTCCGCCTACAGTAATTGGATACATATCTCCATATCCAATGGTTGTTAGAGTTGCAACAGCCCACCACATACAATGAAAAACTGATCTAAATTGTTCTGGTTGAGCGGGATTTTCAAAATAATAAATGCCAACCGATGCAACATAGAGTAAAAACAGTGTTGCAGATAGAAATATGGCTAACTCAGCTTTTATTAAAGTGAATGCTTGTTTATACCTTTTTATTGCTTTGCTGTACCTGAATAATTTGAACAACCGTATCAAACGAAACAATCTAAATACTCTTATTGATCTCAAATCAATTCCTGAAGCAAGATAAAAAGGGAGAATTGCAAGTAAGTCAATCATCCCGAAAAAACTAAACATAAATCTGATTTTTGAATCGGCGACAATAAGCCTTAGAATGTACTCAATTGAAAATACTACCACTGATATCACTTCTAAATAATAAAGAGTATCGCGCCATCCTTGACTAATGTCGGGAATTGTTTCAATAGTAAAACTTATGATGGAAAGTAGAATTAATAACTGAATGCCGATAGCAAAAGCTTTCCCGGCTTTAGTATCATTTTGCTCAACAATTTTTTTTATTCTTTCAACTATTGTCATAAAAGTAATGAGTTTTATTATTTAGTATTTAAAAACATATCTTAAACCAAAAGTCATTTTTCTGATTGTATTAAGACCTACAAATAAATCGAAGTTATTAATATTATAACCAAGCAAACCACCAACTCCCATCTCTGTTTCATCTTTGGTTATCATATGATAACCACCACCACTAAATCTACCGTCAACGTAATTTGTATAGTATTTTTTTGTTGAAAAGGATAACTCAATGTTTAACCTGAGTTTCTCTAACAAAAGATACCCGTATCCTAAATCCACAGAAGTATAATAACTACCTGTCCCATCTATAGTCTTTCCATAATTCGATTTTTGTTCAGATATTTCTTTCCCTTTTGCGTCAGAAGATTTATATGTATAACCAATATGAAAGCTATTTACATCCTGAGTGTAAAAAATATCACCAAATACTGCTTCGGATGAAGAGTAACCAAGACTTACACCATAATTCTGCCCAACGATATATGAACTCATCAACATCAAAAATAAAATTAATTTCTTCATATTTCTCCTATTACTTCTCAGTAATTTCTAATTTCATATTTCTACTCCATATGATTCATTTTATTGTTTCATTATTAATCAATATATCATTTCCCATTTCTCCAAGGATGATAAACGCCCCTCCTCTCATCTCTCATCTCTCATCCTCAAAAAGTTTTCAGTTTTTAATCCTACAAATAAATACTTACACCAAAAAGAACACCAGTAGCCAAACTAAAACTAGTTGTGGTTCTTCTATGGTCTGAAGCTTGATCCTTGACTCCATTCACCCAGACATTTGAATCTCTTTTTTGCTTACCATACAACCCTGTAAGAACATATTCACTGTGTAAGCTTATTCTTTTGCTCACCATCCATTCAACCCCTAAATTTCCTTTAACGCCTATGTTATAAAATGGTATCCTATCCTCACGAACATATTTATCCCCGTTAGCATATTCAGAAGTACTTTTACTATCCTCCAAACCAATAGTATAAACCAACCCTGGACCTCCATACATCCGTAAATCATCCTCGTTAATTAATATCCAAAGGAAATCTGTTCCTATGCCGAATGAATTATGGGTCGCTTCATCAATGCCTTTTGCAATGTTTCCCATTACATTCTCTTGATTGGAATTGTTCGTATAAATTCTTGGTGAGATAAACACTCTTAATTGATGTTCATCATCAAGAATTTTTGTTATCCCAATATCCATAATAAACTTATCCAACCTGAAATTATCCGCTATCCCAAACGACAATGCGTACTTAGGACTTGCCGGCTTATCTTGCGAATACATTGCCGAAACACCAATAAATCCCATCAATATAACCATGAATGTTTTCACCCTATTTCTCCTTTTTTTGATTATGTAATTATTTATTTTAGAACATCACCCCTGCAATTTCTAAACTCTATTGTAACACCAAGCATGATGACAAACCTTCGTTCATCCATCAACCTTAACAGCAACCGGTATTCAGTTATCAGTTCACGGTGTCAAATAAATTTTTGTTTTATTTTACTAACAACTGAGTACCGGCTGCTAACACTAAGTCACATGCGGCGGCTTCCCATCAGTTTACAGTTCAATCCGCATCAAACGGATCATCTTCTTACTACTGTATTCTGATTTCTACTTTCCACTTTCAACTTTATACTTTCAACTTGCAGGCGGCGGTGTTTTATCTTCACCAGTTCCACCATTTCCTTTTCTTGGCCAGGGGGACTTAAATAGTTTCTTCATTACCGGATCATTTTTGTACGCCCGGTTCCCCGCTTCGTTTATCTCGTTTACTTTTTTATAAAGTACAGAATCAGCAGCATTACGCGCTGCCGTATATTTCGTATCATTCCTCTTCTTTGTTTTTTGTACCGTGTTCTTAGCATTCAGATCTGATAGATAAGCCTCACCTGTTGAGATAAAATCTTCTTGCAGGTCTGTTAAGTCGGTTTTGTATTTGTTAAGAAGTGTGATAACGTTTGGCAGCAGGTCTATCATCGCTGATTCACTATCTGCATATTGAGAAATTTTAGAAGGGAACTCTACAAATTGTGGAGTTTTTTTCTTGAACTTTTTATGGAAAATGAACTCAGCATCCCCCAGCCATTGGTAACAAAGGTCAAGCTGAATATTTTTTTGTACTGTTGTCCCCTTCGTTTCATCTGTCAGCGCATCATCATTCATAAATGATTTGGCGGTAACAAGATCCGCTGCAAAAGTGGTCATGTAAGTTTCATTAATACCGAATTTTAGTAATTCCGGTTTGCCTTCCACTAATTTTTTTGTAGCTTCGGCAACTTGGAGAATAATCTCCCTTGGAACGTGAATGGATTGATTTTTACCTGACATAATGCTTCCCATATTATGAAAAAATAATTATTTAATTGAACACCGTTTCCATTACAACGAACAGCCTATCGTACCCGCATAATTAAATTATTTGGTGACAGGTTAAAATTAGAAGAGGGATTATTCTCGCTTTTGTTGATCGGGATAATAACCCCTATAAGATTCACCACAAACTTTAAAAAAATATTTATAATATCCAACACCTCTCCGGAAATTAATTAAAAACTGATGATGAGCGATTTTACATTGCATTGTTGTATAGTTGAACAGTATCTTCAATTAAATCCTTGTTTTTTTGGGCAAGAAATTTTTCTAGGTTCTTTACTTTATCTTTTATTTAAAACAATATCAAAAAGACATTGAATCCCGCCCTGTCAACCGCCAGGTAGATTGGATTCTTTCTGTGTTTTGCGTTTATGTTACCGAGATTCAATCCCGACCTGTCTATCGTCAGGAAGATGGGATTCTTTTATAAGTTTTATTCTTCTGCTGCTAAGATTAAATCTCGCCGGGATTTCATTTTCAACACCATAGGTGTTAAATCTTTGTAATTATGAATCCCTCCGCTCATTAACATTCCCTTCGGGAATAAATATTTTTCAGCTCTAAACAATCCTTCGCCTGAACTTGCACAAAATTACTACAATTTTTATTTCTGCATTCGTTGTCTCTTCTTTGCGAACGGGACGAGAAACTAATTCCCTTTTTTCTCGCAAAGAATGCCACGAACCGCAACACTCGCTACAAATTCTTTCCCCTTCTGATTCGAGGGATCAAATATCGTCAATCCCCGTATGAGTCAGGCGGGCTTGTTCGTAAATCGTGTCCAAAAAAACAAGAATTCGACTGAGGATGCTATTCTACCTTTCACACCCTTTCATTTTAATTCATCCATTCCTTTCTTATCTATGGACAACTAATATTCTTCGTTTTTCGCCCATTTAAGCCACTTTCCCCTTAGTTGAAACTATCTTCGGAACGTGCGGGGCTCTCTTCGGAGGTGGCGAAAGTATCTTCGGAACGTGCGGCGCTTTCTTCGGAGGTGGCGAAAGTATCTTCGGAACATGCGGCGCTTTCTTCGGAAGTGACGAAAATGTCTTCGGAACATGCGGGACTTCCTTCGGAGGTGACGAAACTATCTACGGAACATGCGGGACTTCCTTCGGAAGTGACGAAACTATCTTCGGAACGTGCGGGAGTATCTTCGGAGGTGACGAAACTATCTACGGAACATGCGGGACTTCCTTCGGAAGTGACGAAACTATCTTCGGAACGTGCGGGAGTATCTTCGGAACGTATGAAAGTGCTTTTGGAACTCAAGGGACTACTTTCGGAATGCCGGGGAACTCTTCACGACCGATGCAACTACTTTCGAAGTGGGTAGTGTAAAATATTCTGTGTAAATGGTTAAAGTAAAAGATAAGGTAAGTGCTGCTGAGCGTAGCGAAGCAGCACTTACCTTTGCGAAAATCCAATGGGTTTTCCAATTCTAATAAACTTATTAC
>JBAZBI010000022.1:0-54248 GCA_041671545.1 Ignavibacteriaceae bacterium | reverse complement strand
GAATTCCCCCATTGGGGGTGAATTTGGCTTCGACGGGATTAACGAAGCAATAAATTGCGCATCGTGTTTCTCCGGCAGACACGTTAAACGGCTGGTAAATAAACCTTAACTGGCGAATATAACTACGCCCTCGCTGCTTAATTAGTTAAGCAACCGTTCTTTGTAGGTTCTCGTATCGGTTTACAAAAGAACGTCGTTTAGATACGATAGCCAAGCCGAGTGTTTGAGGCGGCAAGGCAAAATTTAATCAAACAGATTTATCGGGAAGTTTGTTTATTCCGCACCTTTAAATCTATCAGAAATAAACTATGTGTGTAGAAGTTTATTGAGTCTTAGTTTCGGACGCGGGTTCGACTCCCGCCACCTCCACAATTTTATCTATTGGCAAACCCGGTAAATAAAAAGAATAATGAATATCCATAAAAGAATGAAGAATGTTGAAGAGAAAAACCTCAACATTCGTTATTTTTTGTTCAATGTTCGATATTTATTTTTCGGAAAACTTATTATGGAATATATCAGCACTTCGCAAGGGAAAAACATTAAGGTAATCGTCCCCATTGATGATTACAAAAAAATGCAGAAGAAACTAAAAGCTATTGAGAAAATTGAAAAGCTTGATATTGATATAGAAGATTTAGTCGATTTTGCATTAGTAAAAAAAACCAGAAGCGAAAAATCGGTTTCCTTGAGGGAATTTTTTAAGAATGAAGGTTGAGCTTCGAAAATCAGCAATAAAAGACCTTGAAAAAATTCATCCTTCCATTAAACAAAGAATTGTTTTGGCTCTCTTTTCCTTAGAAAATTTTCCAAATGTTCCAAACTTGAAACGATTAGTGAACTTCGATTATGCATTTCGAGTGAGAGTTGGTGATTATCGTATCCTTTTGATAATATGGACAATACGATTTTTGTGGCGAGAATTATTAACCGCAAAGATTTCTACAAAAAGAAGTAGTGCCATCATTTTTCCAAATATTGTCTTTCTAGTTTAGTCTTTTCTCCAAAAATCTTTCCTTCTTTCTCCAATCCTGTCACATTTTCCTTGAATAAAAAACAAGATTCACCTAAATTGTACCGTATGAAAAAATATTCTTTTGTAAAGATGAACGGCGCAGGTAATGATTTCATCGTTTTTAACAAAGATGAAGTCGCCCGTTTACAGTTTTCATCCTCTTTAGTAAAGAAATTGTGTGATAGAAGATTCGGAATTGGCGCCGACGGCGTAATTACTGTTGCCAAAAACGAAACACACGATTTTGAAATGGAATATTTTAATGCCGACGGAACTACCGGAACGCTTTGCGGGAACGGTGCAAGATGCGCTATTCAATTTGCGGAAACTTTCAGCATTTCGAAGGGCAAATCGGTAAAATTTTTATCGAATGGAGTTAATTTCCACGGCAAAGTTTTAGATGATGGATTAATTCGATTTAATTTGAACAATCCCGATTCTTTAAAAGAAAATTTTGTTGTTAAAGTATCCGGCAAAGAGATTAACACAAATTTTATAAACACCGGTTCGCCGCATGTTGTTTTTTTTCTTGATGATCCGACTTTAAAGGAATTTAACTTAGACGGACAGTTTACATCAATTGATGACTTCCCGGTTTACAGTTTTGGAAAGGAAGTTCGGTACTCAGAAGCATTTGCTCCTGCGGGAACAAATGTAAATTTTCTTGAAATAAAAGATTCGGTTATTCATGTCCGCACATACGAGCGTGGTGTTGAAGATGAAACGCTTGCGTGCGGAACAGGCTCAGTTGCATCTGCAATAATTACTTTTTTACAAAAACAAATTCCTCCGCCTCTTACATTGGTAACGAGGGGAGGAGATAAACTAATAGTCGATTTTTCGACTGAAGACACATTAATTAAAAATGTTTCGCTTACCGGTCCAGCTAAGATCAATTTTACCGGTGAGTTTACGTTATAACAAAATAGTGGAGACACAATGGCTAAAGTTATATTTTCAATTCAATACGAAGTTCTGAGCAATAAAAGAGATGAATTTGTTAATTCTATTAGGGAGTTAAAATCATTATTAAAAGCCGAAGGGCTGGAAAGTTATTCTTTATTTGAAGGAAAAACGAAAAATCATTTTCAAGAAGTTTATCAATTCTCTTCTAAAGAAGCGTTCGATAATTTTGATGACTCTGAAAACGAACGGGTTGATATTTTGATCTCAAAAATAGAAGACCTTAAAGAACCAAATTCAACTAAATACAATACTTTGTACGAAGTTTCATTATAAAAGAAAAGAACCTTATGAAATTCAAACTTTCTCCCGTTGTCATTTATCCGGCTATAATGATCATTGCCGCCGTCATTATTATTGTTTTCTCCAGCGATTTGACCTCAGAGAAAAAAAGTGAACAAGTCGGACCGGTAACAACAGAAACCCTTCCAAATGATGATGTTCATAAAAATATGGGGAAAGAAATTCCTCCTTCAAAAGATAATGTGATCTCCGGCGTAAAAAAGAGGATGGAAGACCTTAAAGTTGAAGTTGAAAAAAATCCAACCGACACCGCAAAAGTTAGGATGTATGCAGATATGCTTGCCGAAGGACATGGACAGGCAGACGCAATAAAATATTACGAAATGATCTTGAAAAAAGATCCGAAACGTACTGATATTTTACAATCTCTTGGGTACATTTTTTATATTCAACAAGATTTGAACAAAGCCGAAGCTTACATTGCTAAAGCTTATTCATTAGATAAAAATAACTTCCAAGCATTTTTTAATCTAGGCGCTATTGCCGCTACAAAAGGGGACAATGAAAAAGCAAAAAAAATCTGGAAAGAAATTATTGCCAAACGTCCAAATACCGAAGTTGCTAAACTAGCGCAGGAAGGGTTACAGCAACTCCAATAATTCTCAATTTTGGATATTGGGTCCTCTCCACTTAAATTTGAAAAGTAAATTTATTTACTATATAACTAATACTAATTAAAAGTGGAGAGTTACCATGTTAAAGTTATTATTTTCTTTTCTTCTTTTTCTTTCATTCATTTCATTCGCTCAAGAATCTAATTCAGAAAAACAAAACTTTGATCGTTCCGGCGGTTATGCAAGGATTCAAAGTCTTGGCAACAATCCATACGTTGTTGATCCTGAAAACATGAAAACCAACCCGGCTTATGCAGCTTATTATCAAAATTTCCTTTGGGGAGATTTAGGTTCATCAGCATTTGCCGACAATAACGGAGTTGGACAATTTGCCGGATTCTCATTAAAAATTACTCCGGCTATTACTGTTGGCGGAATTCTTACAAGAAAAGATTTTCAATCTAATTCGATCGCTTTGTTAGACCCAACGGGTGTAACTTCCATGGTAAACAATCTCGTTGGAGCATCTGCGGTTGTTCCTCTTGATAATAATATGGAATTGTTTAGTTCCTATCAGACAGGAAAAATGGTTTTGGGTTTGGGAATTGCCTACGCACATACCACTAACAAATATACTCCGGCAACCGATAGCGCAGATGAAGGGACTGCTTCACAGTTAGGCTTAAATGCAGGTTTAATCCTTGAAGTTAATAAAGACCTTGACATAGATGTAGATGCTTCTCTAATTCTTCCAAGTGCAACTTTTACTCCAGGAAGCGGAAGTAAAACAGCAGCATCCAATACATTGTTAATGGTTGATGCTCGTGCTTTTTATAAAGTTAATCCCAAAATCACTTTAGTTCCGCTTGTAAGTTTTGGTACTGTTTCCGGAACAGTTGAGACAGGCGGTAAAAGCAGCGATCTTCCTTCTACCACAATGTTAGGTGCCGGAGTTGGTATTAATTACCGCGCGGGTGATTTCTTGTTAGCCGGCGGTCCATCTTTTATGTACACAAGTACAACAAATCCTTCTATTCCAAATATCAGCGCTGAAGAATCAAATTCTTCATTCACTTTTCCATCATGGAATATCGGTGCTGAATGGAATCTAACAGGTTGGCTAATCGCCCGGTTCGGTTATGTGGCTTCAACTACAAGTAATACATGGCGGAATGCTGTTTCTGCAACGAAGACTGATGAAATTACAAGAACAACCTTTGGCGCAAATGACGGCGCAACCGTGGGAATCGGGTTACGTTTTGGTCAATTTGGTTTGGATGCAACGGTTAACGAAGAAATTTTAAGACAAGGATTAAATAACATCGGTGGTGGAAAAGCCACGTTGGCTTACATCTCTGCAAGTTACGCTTTCTAATATTTTAGCAATTCACGTGGCACAGAATAGTATTCTGTGCTGCGGATTTTTATTTTCAGGTTAATAAAGGTTCAACGCAATAAATAATTTTGTGTTGGCGATGCGTGGTATAAATAGGAATTGCGAATTCCGCAGGGGCGGATAAATAGGAATTAGGATTGCTTTTCTGAGAGCTATATTGCACGAATCGAATTAGTGAAAATTAGTGTAATTCGTGGCAAATATTAATTATTTTTTGCGATGAAGATTTTACGTGAATATTTGAAGACTTAAAGTAAATATTTGGCGACTTGAAATGAATATTTGGCGACTTGAATTGAATGTTTGGCGACTTTTTTCTTGTTTTAATGACTTGAAGTTGATATTTGGCAACTTTTCTCTTGCTTTGGCGAATTGAAATTGATATTAGCCAACTTTTTTCTTGTCTTGCCGACTTGAAATGAATATTTACCGATATTTATTTTGTTTCAGCGACTTGAAGTGAATATTTGATGACTTTTTCTTTGTTTTGATGACTTTATAGTGAGTTTTGATATTTTTTAGTGAATAAATGATGGTTTTTAGAACTAAAAAGGCACTTTGCCTTAAATTAACCAAACAATCACAAAAAGGAGAGATCGAGATGACACAGTCCGAGGAAAATAAGTCCAACATGTATAACGCTACGGAGGTTGTTCTAAAAAACAACGTTAGCGTTATAGCCGAAGTACCGGCTTTGGGTGAAGTACACACTGATCTACAGGCTTTAATCGAACAGATTGAAACCAAAAACAGCGAATTAGTTGGCGCAACCGACGGAAAGACTTCCGTAAAAGGCAAAGCAATTAATGAGCTTATTTCTGCCATTCTTCCAATTACTTCAGCCGTAAAGGCATACGCGGTGCGGAATAAGTTGGTTGAACTTAGAGCAAAGGCGGATTATACAGAAAGCGCCTTTAAACATTTAACCCACGCTGAATTACCCGTAAAAGTGAAAATCATTAAGGATGCCGCGCAAGGCGTTTTAGCCTCACTCGCTAAATATGGAATGACGCAGGCAAAACTTGACCTTGTTGAGACAAAGCTTGAAGCGTTAAAAAATGCGACGGGTAATAAGGATTTAAGTTATACAGACCGCAGTTCAACACGAGTGGCGCTTACTAAATTATTCGAAAAGACCGATGCCTTATTGAATGAGGAAGCGGACATGCTTGTTGAGGTGATGAAAGAATCGCAAGCCGATTTTTATAACCAGTATTTTGCCGCAAGGGTAATTAAAGATTTGGGCGGTTCGCACACAAAACCGGATGACGAGGATAAGACGCCGCCACCAGTGCAGTAAGTAAAAAGTTGAAAGTAGAAAGTAAAAAGTAAAAGCATTGGACACAGAAAAACCTCCGACGTTTTAGAAACGTCGGAGGTTTGGATTACCGTTGCTCTACATTGTTAAGTGATGTTATAGTTTGAAATAAAAGTGCTTGACCTTGAATGTATATATTCATAATATTCTAATGCCATGAAAAAAATATTTGAAAAATGTGAGAGCTTTCAATGGGATGAAGGCAATGCAGAGAAAAACAAAGTAAAACATAATGTTTTAAAATCCGAATGTGAACAAGTGTTTTTTAATAAGCCGCTAATTATTTCGGATGTAAAAAATAATTACGAGAAAGAAAAACGCTGGTATTTACTTGGCAGAACAGATATTGACCGCAGATTATTTGTAGTGTTCACCATAAGAAAAAATATGATACGGATTATTTCGGCAAGAGATATGAGCAAAAAAGAAAGAGAATTATACTATGAAGCAATTAAAAAAAATACCAAAATTTAAATCCGAAGATGAAGAAAGAGAATTTTGGGCGAATGCCGATTCTTCGGATTATGTAGATTGGAATAAAAAGGAAGCGGTTGCTTTTGCTAATCTAAAACCAACTACAAAGACAATTTCTTTAAGATTGCCGGACTCGATGTTAGATGAGATTAAGACCTTAGCAAACAAGCGCGATGTTCCCTATCAATCTCTAATTAAAATTATTCTAAAGGAGAGAATTGATAGAGAATATAGAACAAGCGCGTAACCTGGTAAACCGGAATAAAAAAAAGTATGCGGGTGATTAATGTTTGGTTCTCACACAAAACCGGGTGATGAGGATAAGACTCCTCCACCAACGGATACACCACCGACTCCGGCGCAATAAGAATAAAAAACCTCCGACGTTTTGGAAACGTCGGAGGTTTGGTTTAGTAGTTAAAAGAATTACGGAAGTTTGAAAATAGATTGGGTTTAGATATTCTAAACCAAACAATAAATAAATTTTAAATAGTAGAAATATTTTTATCGGTTACTAAGTTCATAGATAATAATTAACACGTAGCGTTTGCTATGTTCTTTTTGTTTTAAATTAACAGAGGTACAAAATGAAACAGGTTCTTTTTCTAATTCTTATTTCTCTTTTTCTGTTTACATCATGTAAAAAAGATAGCAATCCAACTTCGCCCAGCGAAGATGCTTCAACAGTAACTTACTCTGGGAAAGTATATCACACCGTCAAAATTGGGAGTCAAACCTGGTTAAAAGAAAACCTTGATATAGGCGTATATGTAACATCAACAAATACGGGTAGTAATCATTCAGATGTAAGCAATAACGGAATAATAGAGAAATACTGTTATGACAATAATGAAGCAAATTGCGCAACATACGGAGGTTTGTATGATTGGAATGAAGCAATGGCATACAGTACAACACCTGGCACAAAAGGTATATGCCCCACGGGCTGGCATATCCCAACAAAAGCTGAGTTTGAAACATTAGCAGCCTCTGTGAGTAATAATGGGAACGCATTAAAAGCAGTAGGGCAAGGAACCGGAAGCGACGTAGGTACAAACACAAGCGGATTCTCTGCCTTGTTAGCGGGCCACCGAGACTTCGGTGGTGGCTTCTACGGTTTAGGAAACGCCACTAGCTTTTGGGGTTCTACAGAGTACAATGCGACGAATGTCCTCAGCATGTACTTGTGGTACGATGGTAGTGATATCGTCATGAACTATAGCTTCAAGAAGGATGGTGTTAGTGTTCGCTGCCTCAAGGATTAGAGGAAGATGGAATATGGTTGAAGGATGATTTATGATGGCAAATTTGTAAACCGCAAAATAATTTAGGTGTAAATTATAACTGTGATTGGATAGGGAATGAAGTGAAGGTTGATTAAACAAAAATATTCATTCCCGACGGGAATGGGTAGGTAGGGTGGGATTTCTATTTACAAATATTCATCCCCGGTGGGGATGTGATCTTACGGTTGGATTTTGTGTTACAAAAATTCAACCCGCCAAAGCGGGTTGGGGAAAAACCGGATTGAAGTTTCTTAACGAAGTTTGCAACAAAGATGAAAATGCAGGTAGATACTCCCGATAGACAGCTCGTTTTTTTATTGTTCTCAAATGCCTTTTCAGTTTTATCTTTTCCTAATTCTCTCTATTTTGTACCGCAACAAATTTAAAAGTAAATGAACGAATACGTTGGCGTATTACACGTCCACTCAATTTTTTCCGATGGTTCCGGTGAAGTAGAACAAATAGCTCAACTTGCAGATGAGTGCGGGTTGGACTTTTTGGTTTTAACCGATCATAACACGCTTCGCGCTTTGCACGAAGGATATGAAAAATTCTATGGTAAAACGCTTTTGCTCATTGGATGCGAATTAAATGACAAAGAAAATAAGAATCACTATCTGGCTTTAGGTATAAAAGAAACCTTTTCAACCCGAAGACCTGCAAAAGAGTATGTAAAAAGTGTAAAAGATGCGGGCGGAATTGGTTTTTTAGCTCATCCGCACGAAAAACGGGATTCGATGAAAGAGCATCCGCCATATCCTTGGACTGAGTGGGATTGTCCCGATTTTACCGGAATTGAGATTTGGAACCACATGTCCGAATGGATGGAAAATCTAACAGAACAGAACAAATATCAAGCTTTTTTGCATCCTTTGAAAACAATTATTAAACCTCCGGAGGAAACATTACGGGTTTGGGACGAACTTTCTATGGAGCGAAAAATAGTTGGAATAGGCGGAATTGACGCTCACGCCCATAAAGTGAATCTTTTAGGTTTTTTTGAAGTTGAGGTTTTCCCGTACAAAGTATTGTTCAAGTCAATCAGAACTCATATTTTAACAGAGCAGAATTTGGAAATTAAGGCAAATCCCGTTTCTGTAGAAAAAGCTAAAAATGTGGTTCTACAATCTCTCCGGGAGGGAAAGTGTTTCGTATCTAATTATTATCATGGGGATGCTACGGGATTTCGTTTTTTTGCCGAATCAGATAATAAAAAAATACAGATGGGAGATGAAGTCCTATCTGATAAACCGGTGACTTTAAACGTATATTTGCCGGGTAAAACAGCAGATATTCGTTTGATCCATAACGGCAAACTGGTTGAATCTCTTAATAATCTTGAAGCCAAATTTGTTGTGCATGAAAAAGGTGTTTACCGGATAGAAGTTTTTTTAGATGCAAGTGCCTGGATTTTTTCAAATCATATTAGAATTAAATAGTAGTAGAAAGTTACAAGTAGAAAGTAGCGAGTTAATCCTTCCAACTTTCCACTTTCCACTTTCCACATTCAACTTGAAACCAAATCATTTATCGGAGTTATGAATGTTAGCAAAAAGAAAAAAGTTATCCCGCAAAGAAATTAGAGAAGATGGTCTTATAACTTTTTATTATAAATTAGTCGGTTTATACGGAATGTATAAACAATATTTTCTCATCGGCGGAGTTGCGGTAATATTAATAGCTGCCGGATCGTTCTTTTACATGCAGCAAAAGAGCGGGAGCAACGAGCGAGCAAATGTTGAACTATCGAGAGTAATTCCTGCATTTGATGCCGGAATGTACTTGGAGTCAATCGAAGGAAATCCACAATCAAAAGTTATGGGTTTAAAGAAAATTGTCGCTGAATACGGCAATTCGGAAAATGGTGAGATTGCAAAAGTTTATCTGGGACATGCCTATTTTTATCTCGGCAAAGTTGACGAAGCATTAAAAAATTATGAAGATTTTGATGGAAACAACGAATTGTTCAAAGCCGCTGCATTTGCCGGAGAAGCCGCCTGCTATGAAGCTAAAAACGATTTAGAAAAAGCTGCGGAACTTTACCGTAAAGCAAGTTCTGTTTCCGAAGAAAACGCGCTTAATCCTCAGTATCTTCTTTTCTCCGGGATCGATCTTCTGAAAGTAAAAAAGATCGCCGAAGCAAAAGAAATATTCGAAAGAATCAAAAAAGATTTCCCGACAACAACTTCCGGCAGAGAAGTTGAACGGTATTTAGCTCAAGTAGAATAATTTGTATTAAGTATTTGTCAATAGTCATTTGACCACTGACTATCGACAAATGACTAATAACCAAAATGAAGGAACTGAGATGGATTTTAATCTGATAAAAAAATATGTAAAGTTGTTTGAAGAAAGTAATATTTCCGAACTTGAAATTGAACAAGACAACGCGCGAATAAAAATTTCTAAAAAAGTTGAAACATCGGTTCAAGTGCACAACGTTGCAACACCGGTACATGCGCCTGTAGTTGCAGCTCCAAAGTCGGAAGCTTCTCAACCGAAAGAAGAGAAAAATTCAAAAATAAAAGAAATAAAATCCCCGATCGTTGGCACATTTTACCGCGCTCCGGGACCGGATGCAGACCCTTATGTTAAAGTTGGCGATATGGTTTCTTCAGGTTCGGTTCTCTGTATTATCGAAGCGATGAAATTGATGAATGAAATTGAATCCGACATCACCGGAAAAATTGTTAAGATTTTGGTTGAAAACGGAAAACCGGTCGAGTATAACCAACCATTAATGCTTATCGAAGCCGATTAAAAGTTTTGAGGAACCATTGTTTAAAAAAATATTAATAGCAAATAGGGGAGAGATAGCCCTTCGGATCATTCGAACCTGTAAAGAATTAGGAATAAAAACTGTTGCGGTTTACTCGGAAGCAGATAAGAATTCTCTTCACGTTACATTTGCCGATGAAGCCGTTTGTATAGGTCCCGCGTTAAGTAAAGATAGTTATTTAAAAATTCCGGTGATCATTTCAGCCGCGCAAATAACGGGCGCAGAAGCGATTCATCCCGGTTACGGATTCCTCGCAGAGAATGCAAGTTTCTCGGAAATCTGTTCCGAGTCCGGAATAAAATTTATCGGTCCTTCTCCTGAAATGATTCACATGATGGGGAATAAAGCTAACGCCAAAGAAACCATGAGGAGAAACGGCGTTCCGGTAATTCCCGGCAGTGACGGAATTGTTACAAACGTTATTGATGGAAAAGCAATTGCTCACGAAATAGGATTCCCGGTTATTATTAAAGCCTCTGCCGGCGGCGGCGGAAAAGGTATGCGCATCGTTCAAGATGAATCGGAATTTGAAAACGCTTTTCAAACTGCAAGTTCAGAGGCGATCGCATCATTTGGTAACGGCGAAGTTTATATTGAAAAATATCTTGAAAATCCGCGCCACATTGAATTCCAGGTTATGGGAGATCAATTCGGGAATGTTTATCATTACGGTGAACGTGATTGTTCTGTTCAAAGAAGACACCAGAAACTTATTGAAGAATCTCCATCACCAATTATGGATGCAGAACTTAGAAGAAAAATGGGAGAAGCCGCAGTACTTGGCGCCAAATCAGTAAATTATGAAGGCGCCGGAACCATCGAATGTTTGGTTGATAAGTACAAAAACTTTTATTTCATGGAAATGAATACAAGAATTCAAGTTGAACATCCCGTAACTGAAGTAGTTAATGGAGTTGATCTGATCCGTCAACAGATTTTAGTTGCCGGTGGAGAAAAGATCGAGACGATGCCGAAAGAACCGATCGGGCATGCAATGGAATTTAGAATTAATGCGGAAGACCCTGATAAAGGATTTCGCCCGAACCCGGGAAGAATTGAATCTCTCCATTTCCCCGGTGGTTTTGGAATTAGAGTTGATTCGCATGTTTATCAATCATATGTTATTCCCCCTTACTACGATTCTCTCTTAGCAAAATTAATTGTGTGGGGAACCAACCGTAACGTAGTAATTCATCGTGCAAAACGTGCATTGGAAGAATTTACCGTTGAGGGAATTAAAACAACAATTCCTTTTCACTTAGAAGTTTTAGAGAACGAACAATTTGTAAGTGGAAATTTTGATACATCATTTTTAGATAATTTTTTAAAAGAAAAAAACAATAATTTATAGAGGAATTTTATGAATATTCCACAAGAACTGAAATACACAAAAGAACATGAATGGATTTCTGTAAACGGGAACATCGCTTCGATCGGAATTACCGATTACGCTCAAGGCGAACTTGGCGATGTTGTTTTTGTTGACATTGATCCTAATTTGCAAGAAGTGAAACAACATGCAAACTTCGGAACGATCGAAGCGGTAAAAACGGTAAGTGAACTTTACGCTCCTTGTTCCGGTAAAGTTATTGAGATAAACAAGAAACTTGTCGATTCACCTGAAACCGTAAACGTTGATCCTTATGGCGAAGGTTGGATGATCAAAATTGAAATTTCAAATCCGGAAGAATTAACCGAACTTCTTGATGAAGCGGCTTACAGCCAGCTCATCGGTGAATAATTTTTATTCCCGCCAAGTTTGATGAACAAAAACAATGAAATACTCATCATTGATTTCGGATCGCAATATACCCAGCTAATCGCAAGGCGTATCCGGGAAGCAAATGTTTTTTCGGAAATTTTTCCTCATACACTTTCTATTGAGGAAATCAAAAAAAGAAATCCTGCCGGAATTATTCTGTCCGGCGGTCCAACCAGCGTTTATGATGAAGACGCTCCTGATGTAACCCCGGAAATTTTTTCTTTAAATATTCCTATCCTCGGAGTCTGTTACGGACTTCAACTTTTAGCTAAACATCTTGGCGGCAAAGTTGAAAAAGCCGATGATCGTGAATACGGCAAAGCTGAATTTAATGTCTCGGATGACTCAACTCTCTTCTTAAATTGTGAAAAAAACTCGACGGTTTGGATGAGTCACGGCGACTATGTTTCGCAAGTTCCAAATGGATTTCGCATTATCGGAACTTCGACTCATTCTCCGGTTTGTGCTGTAGAAAATAGCGAGAAAAAAGTTTACGGTTTACAGTTTCATCCGGAAGTTGCACACACAATTGAAGGGAAGAAAATACTTCATAACTTTTTATTCGAGATTTGTAAATGCAAAGGTGATTGGACTTCCGTTCATTTTATTGATGAAAAGATTTCCGAGATAAAAAAATTAGTTGGTAACAACCATGTTTTATGCGCCTTAAGCGGTGGTGTGGATTCAACCGTAGCTGCCGTGCTGGTTCAGAAAGCAATCGGAGAACAATTAACTTGCGTACACATCGATACCGGTTTGATGCGTAAAAACGAAAGTGAACAAGTTGTAAAACTTTTCCGTGATAATTTAAATTTGAAAGTAATCTCCGTTGATGCTTCAAAAATTTTCTTGGAAAGATTGAAGGGAGTAACCGAACCGGAAAGAAAAAGAAAGATCATCGGAAAAACTTTTATCGATCTTTTTGAGCAGGAAGCTGCTAAAATTCCCAACGTAAAATTTTTAGTTCAAGGCACACTTTATCCTGATGTGATTGAATCGGTTTCTGTTAAAGGGAAATCGGTAACAATTAAAACACATCACAACGTTGGCGGATTACCTGAAAAGATGCATTTAAAGTTGATCGAACCATTCCGCGAATTATTCAAAGATGAAGTTAGAAATGTTGGAAAAGCTCTCTCAATTCCTGCAGAATTTATCGAACGTCATCCTTTTCCGGGACCCGGTTTAGCTGTAAGAATTTTAGGAGATATTACTGAAGAAAAACTTTCACTTCTCTGCGATGCCGACGAAATTTTTATTGATGAAATTAAAAACGCAAATCTCTACAATGAAATTTGGCAGGCATTTGCCGTCCTA
Organism: Ignavibacteriaceae bacterium; assembly: GCA_041671545.1. Classification (GTDB taxonomy): domain Bacteria; phylum Bacteroidota; class Ignavibacteria; order Ignavibacteriales; family Ignavibacteriaceae; genus UBA1563. The sequence goes on along the minus strand of JBAZBI010000022.1, from coordinate 41,081 downwards.
CTTCCCGTTCAAAGTGTTGGAGTAATGGGAGACAACAGAACTTACGAAAACGTACTTGCCCTCCGTGCAGTTACTTCTACCGATGGAATGACCGCTGATTGGTATCCATTTCAGCACGATTTTCTTGCAAACGTTTCGAGCAAAATTATCAACAAGGTTAAAGGAATAAATAGAGTGGTTTATGATATTAGTTCTAAACCACCTTCTACGATTGAGTGGGAATGATGGAAGCGAAGGAAAAACAATTGATTCAGCTAAAAATTGAAAAAGCGCAACGGTTTGCTGATGAAGGAAAAACTCTTCACGCGGTTCAGTTATACATGAAGATAATTGAGGAACATCCGGAATCGCTTGAGGCTTGTTTCAGTTTAGCCGGGCTTTATGAAAAACTTGAGAATATAGATGCCGCTGAAAATTTATTGTCTGACTTATTAGAAGAAAATTCTGATAACAAAGATGTAAGACTTTTCTTTGGACATTTCCTTTTCCGGCAGGGACAGTGGAACGAAGCAATCGAAGTACTTTCTTTCTTTTCCCCGGACGAAATTCCTTTAGCTTCTTTTTTTATTGGATACTCTCACTACATGCTGCTTGAGTATGAGTTAGCAAGGATCAGTTTTGAAAATTTTGTTAAAAGCGGAAAAGAAACAGAGTTTCTTCAAGATGCCTACATTTATCTTGCAAAGACACATATCAATTTAACCAACTTTGATCTTGCTCTTCTTTATGCTAAGCAGGCGGAAGCATACTATTCAAACTATTACGAACTCCATTTACTTTTTGCTATCATTTATTATTACCTTACCATGACCGCCCACGCGGTTACTTCGATCGAGAAAACTTTAAAGCTCAATAAATCAGATTTATCTGTGAATGAATGGGCCGGAAAGATCTATCTTAAAAGTGGAGATTACAAAAAAGCAGAAAAATATTTGACAAAGTTTATTGAAGAATCTTCTGAAGTATCGCCCGAGATTTATTCTCACTTAGGAATTACTTATCTCTACACGAACAAGATAAAAGACGCGGAGAATTATTTTAACCTAGCATTAAAGTTTGATCCTAAAAACAAAGTTGCGCTTGAAGCCGTAAAAAATTTAGAAAAATTAAATCACAATCCGGTAGCTTCCGATGGTTAGGAAGTTGTTCCTTTTCTTGTTAATCCTACTAACAGCGAGAATCGCGTTTCCCCAATCTCCCGCCAATCAAAATGAAATAAACTCCGAATTTGAAATAGCCGTAAGTCTTTTTGATGCTAACCAATTCCCGGAAGCATTAAAAATATTTCAGTGGATATCGGTACAACCGGAAAATACAAAGTCAACAGTGTCGCTTCTCTTTGCCGCAAAAATATTTTTAGCACAAAAGAATTTTTCATCAGCTGAAAAAACGTTGCATCAATTTATCAATTCATATTCCAACAGCAAATATATTGGTGAAGCGGTGGTTTTGTATGTGGAAGCATTGAAGGGATTAAGAAGAAGAAAAGAAGCCGTTACCTTTTTGATAGAAAATTATACAATAGGAAATAATCAAATTTCAAACGAGCGGAAAAAGTCTCTGATTGCCTCAATACTGGACGATTCATTTTCATTAAAGGAAGTTGATGAATTATTAGGTAAAGAAATCAGTAACGAATTAAAACCGACAATATTTTTTTCTGTGATAAAGAAAAATATCACTGCCGGGAATAATGAAACAGCAAAGTTGAGCTATGATATATTAAAAAAAGATTTTCCAACGGCTACGGAAACGGCTGAAGCCGCGCAGCTTTTTAACCAATCATATGTTGTTCCAACGGAGAATTCTCCAAAAATAATTGTTTGTCTTCTCCCAATTACAAATGCATACGGTAATGAAAATCAAGCAGCAAAAGATGTGCTTGAGGGAATTAAATTTGCGGTCCATGAATTCAACTCACTTGCGGGAAACCAGTTTGCACTTTTACTTAAAAATACAAAACGCGATTCATCGGAAATAAATTTACTCACTAAAGAAATTAAATCCGGTCATAATCTTTCAGCCGTTATTGGTCCACTTTTTAGTGACGAAACAAAATTTTTTCTTGATGCATTTGATTCATTGAAGATCCCGGTTATTAGTCCAACGGCAACTGATGAAAATTTACAATTCGGAAATAAATCATTTTACCAGGCAAACACCTCAATGGCGTTGCACGGGAAAGTGATGGCGCAGTATCTTTTCTTTGTTGAAAACAAGAAATCGATTGGGATACTCTATCCAAGAACCGGGAATGCAAACATTATCGGAAAAAATTTTATCTCTGAATTCAGAAAATTAGGCGGCAAAGTAGTTGACCAAATTTATTCTTCAAAAAATATTACTCACGAAGCTCTTACTCCCAATTTCAAAAAAAATCCTAAAGATGTGAACGGCATTTTCCTTCCGCTGAATGATAACGGTTCCATTCCTGTTACACTATCAACACTGCTAAAAAACGGAATTGATCTGCCTATTTACGGTAATCAAGATTGGTTTACTACAAAAGGATTAGAAACGGCTTCGGCTTTGAGCGAGAAACTTACTTTTACTTCTGATTCTTTTATTGATTATGATGATGAAGATGTTGTTTCATTTTCTCGAAATTATTCTGAAACAACCGGACAAGAAGTAAACAGTAATAATCTTTATGGTTATGATGCGGCAAAGTATCTTTTGAAAATCCTAACATTTTCTGAGCGTAATGGTATTACTTTCGGAGAAGCCGTCGCCATGGCTGAACCTTTCGGCGGTGTTCACAATTCAATCGATTTTGAAAACGGAAACGTAAATTCTTATCTTAATATTGTTCGCTTTCATCAAGGAAAATTTGAATTAGTTGAAAGATTTAAATACAAACCAAAAGGGAAGAAGTAGGTGGGAAAAGTAAAAGATTTACCGTTGGATGACCGGCCGAGAGAAAAACTTCTTTTACGCGGAAGCCAAAGTCTTAGCGATGCCGAATTACTCGCAATCCTTTTAAGAACCGGAACCAAAGGAAAATCAGTTGTTCAAGTTGCGTATGATCTTGTGCAACGTTACGGGAATCTTGCCTCACTTTCAACCAAATCTCACTCAGAACTGATTAAAACGAACGGAATAAAAAAAGATAAAGCAGCCACATTGGTTGCAGCTTTTGAAATAGGGAAGCGGACTGCTGTCCAGTCCAAATGGTTTTCTGAAAAGAAAATTACTTCGCCGGAAGATATTGCACATATTTTCATTCCGTTGTTAAAAGATGAACTAAATGAACATTTTTATGTGGTCTGTTTGAACGCCGCTAACAAAATAATTCGGAGTGAATTAATTTCTACAGGAAGTTTAGACTCCAGCATTGTTCACCCGCGGGAAGTTTTTAAAGTGGCCATCGAGAATAGCGCAAAAAGTATAATTTTAGTTCACAATCATCCAAGCGGAAATTGTGAACCGAGCAATGAGGATATTTCAATCACCAAAAAACTCGTGGAAATTTCAAAATTAATGGAAATTCCCGTTTTTGATCACCTTATAATTGCAGAAAATCGATATACAAGTTTTGTACAAAAAAGGTTGATATAAACTTTCATAAATCACACCGAGTTTGGTGGTTAAATTTATTAATTATATATTTTTGCAGTGAATTTTCTTGATTTCTGTACGGAAAAAACCTAAATTTAGAAAGACTATCAATCAACTAAAATGGAGTATATACTATGAAGCAACTTAAGTCCTTAAAAAGTTCTCTTTTGGGAGCTGTGATTATCTTGTTGACTGCAGGGTTTGTTGGATGCAGCAGCGGACCTTCACAAGAAGAATTGGCTCAGTTAGACGCTTTAAAAAAGGAAGTTAGCTCTTTACAAAAATCAGCTACTACTTTTAAAGATGAAAGATCAAGCGTGGAAAAACAAATCGCCGAGAAGAACAAAAAACTTCAAGAATGCGAAAAGCTTAAACAAGAAACCAAAGCAAATTTGGACAAAATTTCTAAGTAATCTTAACAACGAATTTAAAATATGAGGATTTATATGAAATTAAATAAAGTTTGGTTCTTATCGGCAGCTCTCTTTGTTGCTTTTACGTTTTCTACGTTTGCACAGGAAGAGATGACCAAAGAAGAATGGCAAAATCAAATCAATAAGTTGAACGCTCAAAAAGAAAGCTTACAAAAAGAGAATTCAGCTTTAAAAACCGACGTTACCGGTTTAAACACTAACCTTTCAACTATTCAGAGTTATGACAATTGTATGGATGATCTCTATGGAATGGTTGGAGCAAAAAAATCTGATATCGACAATTATAACAGCGCAGTTGCTGAATTAGAAGGAAAAATTAGAAGAAAAGAAGGTCCTAAAGCTGACCGCGCTAAAGACTTAGCTGCTCTTCAAGCTAATAAAATCAGTGCATTACCTGATTTCTTCAACAAAGTTCATAATGTATTACCAGGATTACTTGACGCTTGGGTAGAAGCTCCAACAGAAGTCAGCTACACCGTAGTAAAAGGTGATTGTCTCTGGAGAATCGCAAAGAAGAAAGAATTTTACGGAAATGGTTTCGCATGGCCTAAAATTTATCAGGCAAACAGAGATCAAATTAAAAATCCGGATCTCATTTTCCCGAAACAAATTTTCAAAATTCCTAATTTGACTGAAGAAGAAAAATCTAAATATGAAAAATTGAAATTAAATTACAAACCGGCTCCAACACCAGCAGCTGATCCTGTAACAAAATAATATTTCGATTTGAGATCTTTAAAATAGTTATTGAAAGCCCTTTTCATCTACGGATGACAAGGGCTTTTTTATTTATCAACATCAAATAAATTTAAGTTTCAAATCATTTAAGAGAAGTAAGCGAAAGATTATGGCAGAAGTAACAAAAAAAATGACTCTTGAAAATGTGGATATTATGTCTCTCCTGGGATTCAATGATTCCAATTTAAAGATTATTGAAAAACGATTTTCTGCGGTGATTACAGTTCGCGGTGATTCTGCTACATTTAAAGGTACAGAAGTAGAAACCGAACTTATTGAAAAACTTTTCAAAGAGTTAATATATGTTCTAAACACAAAAGGAAGTTTAAGGGAAAATGATGTTGAAACAATTCTTGATCTTACGCTTCAAGGGAAAGAGATCATAAACGAAAAAGAATTTGATTCTATAATTCTTTTCACAAAAAACGACAGCATAAAAGCTAAAACTCCGGGACAAACGGCTTACTTTCAACTTGTAAAAAAGAATGATATTTGCTTTGCAATTGGTCCTGCGGGAACGGGGAAAACTTATCTTGCCGTTGCCTTTGCCGTAGCGGCTTTGAAAAAAGGAATTGTAAGCAAGATAATTTTGGCAAGACCGGCAGTAGAAGCCGGTGAAAGTCTCGGCTTTCTTCCCGGAGATATCCGCGAAAAAATTGATCCGTATTTACGTCCTCTTTATGATGCACTGGAGGATATGCTTCCATCGGAGAAGCTCAAACAGAATATTGAAAAGGGAGTTATCGAGATTGTTCCTTTGGCTTATATGCGCGGAAGAACTTTAAACAACGCGTTCGTAATCCTTGATGAAGCGCAAAATTCAACCGATACGCAAATGAAAATGTTTTTAACAAGACTTGGAGTTAATTCCAAAGCTATCATCACGGGCGACATCACTCAAATAGATTTACCGAACAGAACGGTAAGCGGATTAGTTAAAGCGCAGGAAATTCTTACCGGCATTCAAGGAATCGGTTTTGTTTACTTTGAAAAGACCGACGTTGTGCGGCATAAGCTAGTAAAAGATATTATCGACGCTTACGAAAAATTTTATGATAAAGAGAAAACCTAATAATCAAAAATGACATGTTGCACTGTTATGTCAGATCAGCTTTTTCAATTGTTTTACTTTCCTCCCAATATTTATCCATTTCTTTTAAGTCAACATCAGTGATTTTCTTGTTTTGTTCAGCAAGTTTTTTTTCGATGTAAGTAAAACGTTTTTCGAACTTGTTGGTAGTTTTGCGTAAAGCTGTTTCGGGATTAATGTTGAGAAAACGGCTGAGATTGATCAGCGAAAAGAGGAGATCTCCAAATTCTTCTTCAGCTTTTTCAATTTGATTATTGTCAATTTCAATCTGCAATTCATCTAATTCTTCGTTCACTTTTTTCTTTACATCGGCAATCGCGTCCCAGTCAAATCCAACTTTGGAAGCCTTTTCCTGCAGACGGTGAGCGCGCATAATTGCCGGCATTGTCTGGGGAACTCCTTCCAATATTGAAGTTCTTCCTTCCTGTAGTTTTATGGTTTCCCAATTTTTCATTATTTCTTCTGTGCCGGAAACCTTAACATCACTAAAGACATGCGGGTGTCTTCTAATAAGTTTGGCGGAAATTTCATCTATCACTTCTTCAAACGTAAATTCTTTCAATTCTTCCGCAATCGCCGTATGGAAGACTATGTGGAAGAAGAGATCGCCTAATTCCTTTTTTAATTCGCCAAAATCATTTTCGTCAATTGCATGAACGGTCTCGTAGGCTTCTTCGAGTGTTGCGGCTTTAATCGTAGCATTTGTTTGTTCGCGATCCCACGGACATTCTTTGCGCAAACGTTTTACAATATCTACAAATTCCTTAAATTTGACTTCGAGCATTATGTATTTCCTTTTATCAATTGATTACTGACTTTTTGTGTTTCAATATAACAAGAAAAAGAAAAATTTATTAGGTTGTTTATGATTGAAGATAGAATTAAAGAACTTGGCTTACATTTACCGGCTGTTCCAACTCCTCTGGCGGCTTATATTCCAGCGGTGAGAACAGGAAATCTTATTTTTACTTCCGGGCAGTTGCCGATGGTTGATGGAGTTTTAAAATATAAAGGTAAAGTCGGAAAAGATATTACTGAAGCGGATGCAAAACTTGCTGCTCAAGCTGCCGTATTAAATTGTCTTGCAGTGGTCAAAAGCATTGTAGGTAATCTTGAGTTGGTTGAAAAAATTGTGAAGATGACAGCTTTTATTAATAGTGATTCTACTTTTGTGAACCAACCCGAAGTTGCAAATGGAGCTTCCGAATTGCTTGTTAATTTATTCGATGAAAAAGGAAAACATGCTCGCGCAGCGGTTGGAGTAAATGTGCTTCCGCGTGATGCTTCTGTAGAAATTGAAATGATCGTTGAAGTGAAGTAATTTTTCGTAATTGAAAAAAGTTTGTTAATTAATTTGTAATGACTACAACCTCCTCAAAAAATAGAGTAATATTCCTTGACTTGTTGCGAGCCTTTGCAGTAATCAATATGGTGCAAGGTCATACCATTGATGTATTGCTGGGTTCGCAGTTCCGTGATTTAAGCAATCCCTTCTTTTTGATTTGGTTCTCTAACCGCGGATTGACCGCACCCATTTTTATGTTCTCCGCCGGAACTACTTTTATGTATTTGTTCCGTTTGCAGAAAGTTTCGTTTCGTGAAAATCCACGAGTGATCAGAGGTATAAAGCGTGCGTTGTTATTAATCGGATTAGGATATTTAATGCGATACCCAACTCCGACTCTAATTTATTTTGGTGATGTTAGCGCACTTCAGTGGGACATATTTTTTGTTGTTGATGTTTTACAACTAATCGGCTTCGGGTTATTATATATTATGTTGTTGGCGTATATAGCTGAAAAATTAAAACTCAGTGATTACTTCGTATTCATAGCAGGTGTGTTGGTAATTATTTTTCTTTATCCGATTAGTGAAAGCGTCCCCTGGACAAATTATCTTCATAAAGCGATAGCGGGATATTTGTCATCCGGAACGCATTCAAACTTCCCGTTATTTCCGTGGTTAAGTTATCTGGCAGCCGGTTCATTTTTAGGAAGTTATCTGGCAAAGAATCCGACGGTTTTTAGAACTACTAAGTTTTCTTATAGGCTGCTGGGGTCGGGAATCGGACTTCTCATTCTTGCGCTTATTGGAAATATTGTTGAAGTAGCTGTCTATGGTGAAAGTAAATTCTGGACAACAAGTCCGAACCTGGTTTTTTTCAGGCTTGGTCTTGTAATTACGTTTACTTCATTAATTACTTTAATCGCGTTAAAAATAAACACTATTCCTAAAATTCTTATTCTCTTAGGAAGAAACACATTATTAATCTATGTTGTACATCTGGTAATTTTATATGGAAGTCCGTGGAACTTAGGAATTATTTTTCTGTTCGATAAGGCGTTTAATCCATATGTAACAATTCTTTTGGCGCTGGCAATGATCGGGTTGATGATCTTGATGGTATTGGGTATTCATAAATTTAATTTTAGAAATAAAACTTTAGTTACTTAACAGGAAAGAGATGACAAGAAAATCTGAAAATACAAAACCTGAAATTGCTCCCGATGAAATTCAGGTTGAACAATCTCTTCGCCCTGTTAGATTTGAGGATTTTACCGGACAGACAAAGATAACCGACAATCTGAAAGTTTTTATTTCGGCTGCAAAAAAAAGAGGTGAAGCGCTTGATCACGTTCTTCTTACAGGTCCTCCGGGACTTGGGAAAACAACACTCTCGCACATCATCGCAAATGAACTTGGAGTAAAATTAAAAGTTACATCCGGTCCTGTGTTGGAGAAACCGGGAGACTTAGCGGGAATTCTAACTAATCTTGAAGAACACGCCGTTTTATTTATTGATGAGATTCATCGCTTAAGTCCGGTTGTAGAAGAATTTCTTTATTCAGCGATGGAAGATTACAAATTAGATATTATGATCGATTCCGGTCCGAACGCCCGTTCAGTACAAATTAAATTACCGAAATATACATTGATAGGAGCCACTACCCGCGCGGGAATGCTCACCGCACCGCTTCGCGATCGTTTTGGAATTAAAAGCCGTTTGGATTATTACGATGCGGAATTAGTAAAAGTAATTTTACAGCGTTCCTCAAAAATTCTTGCGATCCCGATCGATGAAGATGCTTCTTATGAAATTGCAAAACGTTCGCGCGGAACGCCGAGAATTGCAAATCGCCTTTTGCGCCGTACACGGGATTTTGCCGACTTCGAAAATAAAAAAGTTATCGATCTTGCAATTTCAAAAACTGCGTTAACCGCTTTAGAAGTTGATGAATTCGGTTTGGATGAAATGGATAAAGATATTATTCTAACTATTATCGAAAAATTTAGCGGCGGACCTGTAGGACTGAATGCTCTTTCCGTAGCAGTAAATGAAGATGCCGGAACCATTGAAGAAGTCTATGAGCCATTCTTAATTCAGCAGGGATTTATAAACCGCACACCGCGCGGAAGAGAAGCTACCGAATTAGCTTACAAGCGGTTCGGAAAGAAAAAAAGAAATAACGAACACGGTAATTTATTTGAAGAAACGTTGTCATAGTGGAAAGTATCCGCCAGAGGCGGATCAGCCTTTGGCTGAGAAAGTAGAAAGTAGAAAAAGAAATGCTAATTGAAGGAATTAATGTTGGTGATAATAATCCGTTCGTGCTTATTGCAGGACCGTGCGTAATTGAAAGTGAAGAAATAGCTTTTACAACAGCTAAAGCAATAAAAGAAATTACAACTGAACTTGGAATTCCGTTCATCTTCAAATCGAGTTACAAAAAAGCAAACAGAACAAGTCTTCATTCCTTTAAAGGGATTGGTGATAAAGAAGCGCTTGAGATTTTAATAAATGTAAAGAAGTCGCTTAATGTACCGATCTTAACAGATGTTCATACAATTGAAGAAGTTGAATTAGCTGCAAAGTATGTTGATGTTCTTCAAATACCGGCTTTTCTTTGCAGGCAAACAGACTTATTAATTGCCGCCGGGAAAACCGGCAAAGTTGTGAATATTAAAAAGGGACAATTCCTTGCGCCCGAAGATATGAAGCATGCTGCCGAGAAAGTTCTTTCAACTAATAATAAAAGAGTTATGCTCACCGAACGGGGAACAACGTTCGGTTACCACAATCTTGTTGTTGATATGCGTTCGTTAGTTATTATGCGTGAACTTGGTTTTCCGGTGGTTATGGATGCAACACATTCCGTGCAGCTTCCGAGCAGCGGAAATTTGACCGGCGGCCAGCCGAAATTTATTAAACCTCTCGCAAAAGCAGCAGTTGCAATCGGAATTGATGCTTTGTTTTTTGAGGTTCATCCGAATCCCAAAGAAGCATTAAGCGATGCGGAAAGTCAATTACCTTTAAGCGAATTAAAAGAGTTGTTAATCGATCTTAAACAAATTGACGAAATAACTAAAAAGAAATCATAGAAGAAGTTTAATTTTAAATTATCAAAGGATAGACCTTGACAAAAGAAACTATCATTGCGCACGGTAAAGAAGTTGTGCGGATTGAGACAGAAGCAATTACAAGACTTGCAGAGAACATCAATGATGAGTTTGTACGCGCAGTAGAAGTTATTGATAAATGCAAAGGCAGAGTTGTTTTAACCGGCATGGGAAAGTCCGGATTGATAGCACGTAAAATTGTTGCAACGATGAACTCAACCGGAACGGCGGCAATTTATCTTCATCCTACCGATGCGTTACACGGTGATCTCGGTATGGTTCGCTCAGAGGATGTAGTGATAATTTTATCCAAGAGCGGAAACACGGAAGAAATGCTTAACCTTCTTCCACTGTTAAAACGGCTTGGCGTTATTCTTATTGGAATGTTAAGCAACCAAGATTCAAAGATCGGTAGGCAATGTGATATTTTTCTAAACATTGATGTTAAAGAAGAAGCTTGCCCGTTTGATCTTGCGCCAACCGCTTCATCAACGGCAATGCTGGTTATGGGAGATGCGCTTGCCGTATGTTTGTTGCAGCGGAAAGGATTCACCGCGCATGATTTTGCTATGCTGCATCCCGGTGGAAGTTTGGGGAAAAGACTTTCTCTTAAAATAAGTGAGATTATGATTTCCGGCGAACAGATACCTATCGTACATGAAAATACTTCTTTGAAAGATTCGATTTTAGAAATTACTTCTAAAAGACTTGGAACAACCTGCGTTGTAAATGATAGCGGTGTTTTACTTGGAATAATTACGGATGGTGATTTACGGAGGTTATTAGAAAAAACTTTGGAGATAAAATCTTTTAAAGCAAAAGATGTAATGTCAAAGCATCCGAAAGTAATTACCGCCGATCTGCTCGCATCGTTCGCTCTGCAGCAAATGGAAAATTATAAAATCACTTCACTTGTTGTTGTAGATGCTGAGGAAAAACCGATCGGGATCGTTCACATGCATGATCTGGTTAATATCGGTTTGAAACAAAGATGAAATATTTTCTTCTTCTTGCTCTCCCATTTTTCTTTTTCTTTTGTACTACACAGAAAGTAAAACCGAAAATAAGTTCGGAGATTAATGTAACCGAATTGCCGACGCAAGAAAGTTGGAACGCAACAATTACGTTTACCGATTCGGGAAAAATTCAAGCGATAATGAAAGTGGGGCATTTACGAATGTACGCCAAAAGACAGGAAACGTTAATTGATGTTTACCAGCACGTTGACTTTTACAATCCGTTGGAAATAAAAACTACAACACTCACATCGCTTCGCGGAAGAGTAGATGACGCTTCAAAAGATCTGTACGCTTTTGAAAATGTTGTTGCAAGGAACGACAGCGGAACGCAATTAGAATCCGAAATGCTTATGTGGAGAAATAGAGACCAGAAGATCGTTACCGACAAGTTCGTAACCATCACTACTCCGACGGAAAAAATTCAAGGATACGGATTTGAGTCAGACCAGCATTTGCAAAATTATAAAATCTATAAACCTGTTTACGTTACCACTTCAAACCAAGCTGACAAATCGGATTCTTTAAGATGACTACATTACTTAAAATTTTCTTTATCTTTTTTGCCGTTTCATTTTTAACTCACGCTCAGGAAGAGAATAAAACCATTACAGTTACGGGGCAGGAGTTGATAGGTTCGATTCAAAACGGTGAATCAATCCGCGAAGTTATCGGCAATGTGGTTTTAAGACAAGGGAATGTAGTTATAACTTGTAATAAAGCGATCCAATACCTTGCCCGCAACGATGCAAAGTTAATCGGTAACGTTATTATAACACAAGATACACTTACCATTTACACCGACGAAGGATTTTATTACGGCAATGAACGAAGATCATTTTCCGACAAAGGTGTAAAGTTAGACGACAGAAAAGTTATTCTTACTGCAAAGGTAGGAGAATATTTTTTTAACGATGATAGAGCCGACTTCCGAACAAAAGTAAAACTTTACGATACAGCTTCAACTCTTACCTCAAGCCGACTTCTTTACTTCCGAAAAGAAGACAGAGCAATCGCATTTGATTCGGTGAAAATTACTGATAAAGAAAATATTATTTACGCCGACAGCCTTATTCATTTTCGCAAAGTTGAAGAATCATTTGGTTTTGGAAATGTAAGCATTAAAAACAGAACAAATAATTCAATGATCCTCGGCGGACACATGGAAGACTACCGCGCAAAGAATTTCAGCGTGGTTGACAGCCTTCCTTTGCTCATTCAAATTGATACGACCTTTTCCGGCGATACGGTAAAAACAATTGATACGCTGCTGATAAAATCAAAAGTGATGAAAGCTTACCGCGATACGACGAACAGATTTATTGCAATCGATTCCGTTGAGATTTTGCGCGGCGGATTTGCTTCAAAGAATGATTACTCGATCTTTTATAGGAATGATGATAATATTATTACAAGCAAAACCGGTGAAGAAGCTGCACAGCCGGTGATGTGGTTTGAGACTTCTCAACTCTCCGGTGATTCGATAAAAATATTTTTGAAGGAACAACAAATCGAGAAGATAGATATAATCAAGAATGCTTTGATCGCATCTTATAACGAAAATTATAAACAGCGGTTCGATCAAATATCCGGAGATACGATCTTTCTCTTCTTTGACAGCACCGGAATTAAACGGAATGAAGTTTATTCAAACGTGTTAAGCATTTATTATCTTTACGATGACGGCGAACCGAACGGATTAATGAAAGCAAGCGCGCAAAGTTCGGTTATGAATTTTGAGAATAAGAAAATTATTACGGTTAAGTTGTACGGTACGCCAAACAGTGAGTATCATCCGGAGACAATTATAAAAGGAAAAGATAAAGAATATCTTTTACCCCGTTTTATTCTGTATGAAAACAGACCGGAGAAAGAAAAACTCTTTACACCGCAGTTGCAAGAAAATTTTTTAAAAGGGAACCGGTAATGGAACGAAGCAAACTAAGCAGTTTGGATTTAGTAAAAATTTATAAAAAACGAACGGTGGTAAATAAATCTTCCATCGAAGTTTCGCAAGGCGAGATAGTTGGATTGCTTGGACCGAACGGAGCCGGTAAAACTACTACGTTTTATATGATGGTCGGGATGATACGCCCGAACGCAGGACAAGTATTTTTAGATGGAAATGATATAACTACTGTTCCCATGTACAAACGCGCGCGCATGGGTATTGGTTATTTACCGCAAGAGGCTTCCATCTTTAGAAAACTTTCCATTGAAGACAATCTTATGGCAGTCTTGCAAATGTTGAAGATGACGAACAAGGAACGGAAAGAAAAGTTAGAGAAGTTGTTGGAAGATTTGAGTCTTCAGCATATTAGAAAAAGTATCGGATTCCAATTAAGCGGCGGTGAAAGAAGAAGAACCGAGATTGCACGTTCGCTTGCCTCCGATCCTAAATTTATTTTGCTTGATGAACCCTTTGCCGGTGTTGATCCGATTGCGGTGGAAGACATTATGCTAATCGTAGCAAAGTTGAAAGACCGCGGCATCGGTGTTCTGATAACCGACCATAACGTGCATGAAACATTAAGTATTGTTGATAAAGCCTACATCTTAATTAACGGAGTGATCTTCCGTTCCGGCAGTGCAGATACTCTTGCGGAGGATGAAGAAGTCCGCAGACTTTATTTGGGTGAGAAGTTTAAGTTAGATCGCTACTGAGGGGTAGTGGAAAGTTGCAAGTTGAAAGTGGAAAGTTGCAAGTGGAAAAAAGAATTTGGGAACAATGATTAACGATATTTGATTTTCGCTGTATAAAAAATCTAGTGTGCAGATGGTGAGAATAATTTTAGTTTTCAACGAATAAAGAATGTAGATATTATGTTTAAAAGGTAAAATAAAAAAAGGCATCCTTTCTGTAAATTAGATAAAGTCGATTCAAACGAATCATCTAATTAAATAAAATAAAAACAGTAAAGGATGCCAAAATGAGAGCGAAAAATAAAGAACTCGATTTCATAAATCAAATAATATTTGTAGGAATCGATGTACACAAAAAGAGTTGGACCATAACGATAAATATTTCCGGTCAACAAATAAAGACGTTTAGTATGAATCCGGATCCGGTAGAATTAAGCAAACACTTGCACACTAATTATCCAGGAGGGATATACCAAAGCGTTTATGAAGCTGGGTTCTGCGGCTACGGGATAGCCCGTCAATTACTAGCGTTGGGAATTAAGAACATCATTGTAAATCCGGCAGATGTTCCAACAAGCAACAAGGAAAAAACACGAAAGACAGACAGTATTGATTCCCGAAAATTAGCAAGAGAACTATCCGGCGAAAATCTCAGCGGAATTTACATCCCCAATGAAGATGACGAAGCAGAAAGAGTGTTAAGCAGATTGAGAATACAATTGACAAAGGATCAAACAAGAGTGAAAAACAGAATCAAATCACTTTTGAATTATCTCGGAGTTCATCTTCCGGAGAATATTGAGCTAAAACATTGGAGCGGAGGCTTTATTAGCCATCTTGATAAAATGGAATTTAAGCATGAACAGATAAAACAAACACTGGAACAACTGCTCAAACAACTAGCTGAATTGAGAAAGCAATTGACCGAAGTGTTGAAGTCATTAAGAAAATCAGTGAAGCAAAACGAAAGAAGAGAAAAGATAGTTAGTCATTTGTTGACTATTCCGGGAGTAGGATTTATAACAGCCGTAACTCTGTATACAGAGATCATGGACATAAACCGATTCAAACGGTTCGATGAGTTCAGCAGCTATGTAGGCTTAGCTCCATCAACTCATTCGTCCGGAGAAAAAGAAAGAGTAATAGGAATAAGCCAAAGACAGAACGTACACATAAGGAATTTACTGATAGAATCAGCTTGGATTGCGGTACGGAAAGACCCCGCTATAACGATGGTCTTTGGGAAACTCTCAAAACGGATGAAGAAACAAGAAGCCATTATTCGAATAGCCAAGAAACTGCTCAGCCGGATAATGCATGTTTGGAAACATGAAGAAGATTATGTCCTGGCAGTGGTTGAATAAACAGAATAACACAATTAACAGAAGAGCTTTTCCTATGAACCAAAGATTTTGTATTGACCGTTACCGCTCCCTTGCAGCTGAACAGTTTGTTTTTAGTAGATTGCGGCGATACGTATTTATTTAATTTTATATCTTGCGACTCATCTAAGCGTGGTTGAGATTTATCAAAACCATAAATAAAGATGATGATCGTTCATAACAGGTTGATTTATTTTTGTAGAAAAAGCAAAACGATATTACTTAAACAAGAGCGAATTAATAATGACCGGTTAAAAAAACAGACATTTACAGATAGGATCTTGAAAGAAAAAAGGAAGAGAAGTTTATTCATTCTTTTTTCCCCTCAATGCCGTCAAGTCAAAGAAAAAACAAATAAATAATGGGTTTGTTTTTTCTTTAACTTGACTTGACTTTTAACATAACAGGGAGCGGTCGAGACCGCTCCGCTTCGGTGGTGACAGTTCCATAACAAAATATTGTGGATAATAAAAACACGGAACGCTCTCGAGCGTTCCCTACAACTGAAAATTAATTGGTTCTGGTTTACCAGGTTATGAATTAGGAATGGCCTACAAGTTTAGAAGTAAGTTGTTATGGGAGAATTTGATGAAGTTAAGTTCAATATTTTTAATCATGTTCTTGTTAGTTGGATGTAATCTGGAAAAAGAAACTCCGACTGGAGTTCAAGTTACACACCCGATACAATCACCTCAATTATCCGTTGGGATAGGTATTGAGGGTGGGGGGTGGCGTTTGAGTTGGTCGAATAGCGGAGATGGGTGTAATTATGAACTTGAAGAAAACGGGTCAGATGACTTTAGTTTTCCGTTTCTGATCTATCAAGGAAACGATAGATACTTGGCACTTAAAACAGGTGGTATGTTCTATAGGGTAAGGGCAAGTTTTGGGGGCGAAAAAAGTGAGTGGAGTAATATTGTACAAGCGCACTTAACTTTAATAAAAGAATAGAAAAACTCCCATTCCTCATTACTAAATTGTTAACCCTCTGCTTTTTCTCCGCGAGCGTTGCGGTTCGTAGCGTGCTTGGCGAGATACTTCGACTTCGCTCAGTAAAGTTTCTCGCAACGTTCGCAAAGAAGACGCAACGAACGCAGAGGTAAAAATTGTAGTATTTGTGCAAGTATAGGAAATTGATAAGTGAAAAGTTTTGGTTGACGGCTACATCGCGCTAAGGAAGTAAGAGGGTAAGGGAATTCAAGTCAAAAATACATTTCTCCAAAGCATCAACAAGAGATTCCAATCTGAAAATAAATTAATCCCATCTGCTGGAAAGGAACACCTAAGCCGTAGAAAATTGCTCCAAGTCGAAAGAAAATCGTTCCCAACGATTGGAAAGGGGCTCCAAGCCCACGGAAAATCGCTCCCATCGATTGGAAAGGAGCTCCAAGTGTGCGGAAAATCGTTCCCATCGATTGGAAAGGAGCTCCAAGCCCACGGAAAATCGTTCCCATCGGTTGGAAAGGAGCTCCAAGTGTACGGAAAATCGTTCCCAACGATTGGAAAGAGGTTCCAAAGGGATGGAAAATTGCACCAAAGTAGTAGAAAGCCGCTTTTTAGCTTAAAAACGAAGTTATAAGTGAATTCAATCTTCAAGGTTAAAATGCTTTTTCCGGCAACTCAACCTTCAAGGTTAAAGTCCTTTTCCGGTTTACTAACCTTGAAGGTTACATGAAACCAGGGAAACGCAAAACGCGCAAAGGAAATGGTGTATCAAACCTTTAAGGTTATAATACTTTTTCCTGTTACTTAAGCAAGAACCAATTTATCACATTTGAATAGTATCCTCAGTTAAATTCTTGTTTTTTTAGACACGATTTACGAACAAGCCTGCCCGGCTCAGATGGGGATTAACGAAAAGCGATTTTTGATTTTTTTAACTTCTAAAATCAAAAATCGTTAATCTTTATTCTGAGATCAATCCGCCTGAGGCGGAGGTTGGCGGCTTCGCCGCGCTAAGATTGAATGACTGTATAGTATCCTCAATTAAATTGTTGTTTTTTTGCCAAGATATTTTTGTCTTATTCTCATTTTCCATTTTTATATCTATCGCAAAATTAAAAACATTGAATCCCCGATGGGATTCTTTTTTGAGTTTTGTCCTTTTGTTACAAATATTAAATCCCTACGGGATTTCTGCAACCCGCCTCTGGCGGGTTGAATCTTTGTAACAAATAAACCCACTCACAACTAACATTCCCTTCGGGAATGAATGTTTCTTATCTCCAAAAATCCCTTCTGGAGTAAATATACTTTGGTTGGCGGTTTCGCCGCGCTAAGATTGAATAACTATATGGTTGAATGAAAAACATTCATCCATTCATTTTCATTCAATCATGCTTTCGCTTTATTTATCATGTTAATATTCTACCAATTCTCCGCCGCGGCGGAGCGGTGAAATACACGAACTTTGCTGATAAGGTACTAACCTTGAAGGTTACTCGAAACGAAAGAAGGTTACTTGAGATCCTTGAAGGTTAACATCAAATAAAAACGAAGAAATAGTTGTGCCATATTTTTGCATTAATTTTTTTTACCGGAGTGTTGGACTTTATAAAATTATTTTTATATGTTTGCAGTAAATCTTACAGGGGTTATTATCCCGGTTCAAAGAAACAGAATAATTCCCTCTTTAATTTTTACACCATCTCTAGTTTTAATATTATTGTTTTGGATTGATGGAGTGTTCGGGTCCAGGTGTTTTGGGTACACTAACTTATTTCATAACATTTAGAGGAAATTTTATGTCAGATAAGAATCCGTCCGTGAACGTTCCGAGGGATATTATCCTTCAAGCCGGCGATACTTTTTACAAAGTTGCGCAAGGCAAACCGGGATTACTAAAATACGGTATTAACGAAACCTATTTAGCCGAGTTCCAAGCCGATATAACCAAAGCAAGATCATTTAAGAATGATTTAGCCGCGACGAATGAAAAGAAGGAAGGGACGAAAACTAAAAATCTAAAACTTGACGCCGCTTATAAATGGTTAAAGGACGCCAAGTATCACTTCTTTAACAAATTTCAAAAAACCGATCCCCCTTTTGTTGAGTTCCCCTCAAACATTTCAATCTATTCTAAAAATGAATCGAAGATGGTTGATCTGCTTCCGAATATTATTAAACTCTTAACCAAGTACAAAACCGATCTTACTGCCATGCCGGAGGAATTGATCGCGGAGGGTGAAGTCTGTTTGGCTGAATTGAACGAGAAAAACACTAAACAGGAAGTTAAAAAGAAAGACTCTAAAAATTACACGGCTACAAGACGTGCAGCGGAGCTTATAGTTCTTAAAAAAGTAAATAAAATAGTTGAAGCGGGACAATTAGCTTACGCGGAACAACCGGAGATGTTGAAGTACTTTGAGTCCCCCTGGCCAAGATCGAAAGGTGGCAAAGGTGAGGAGCCGCCACCGGCGAGTTAGTGGGTAGTGGAAAGTTGAAAGTAGCAAGTGGAAAGTGGAAGGCAGTTGGCAGTGGGCAGTGGAAAGCAGAAGGCATTTGGCAGTGAGCAGAAGGCAGACGGCAGTGAGCAGTCGGCAATCGGCAGTTGGCAGTCAGCAATCAGCAGTTGTTTGTTAAAAAATAAAGCTAATGACAAATGACACTTGACTAATGACCGATGACTAATGACTATTGACTATTGACCAATGACTGCAAGAGATGAGGTTAGTTTGGCATCTCTGAAAAAGTGAAAAGAAAAAAATCTGCGGTCTAACATTCCTTAAATAGGAGGAGTGTTAGGCTGCGGGAAAATTGAGAATTAAAATGAAAAGAAAGTTTTTAGTGAAATATAACATTCCTACACTTGGAGTGTTAGGCTGCAATATTGCAGTATAAATAATAGTTAGGCACTAGAATATGCTAAAGAGAAAAGAGGATTTTATATGAAAGGCGAAACAATTATTTCGTTAGTTAAAGATATGGAAAAAATAAAAAGCATACGTTCTAGAAACAGTTATTTCGGGGCTTGGTCTGGATTTGTAGTTTCAATAATATGGTTATCAAGATTATATATGCTTGCAATAGAAAAAACACCTACACAAGGTTTAGAATGGTCTCCGGTTTTTATGTTTGTTGTAGCTCTGATTCTTCTATTGCAATCTTTTTATATGATAATTCGACATATAACAAATAATAAATTGGCAATTATTATAGAAGCTTTATTAGAATCCAATAAGGAAGTATGATGATGAAACGTCAAGAAGAGTTTACTCATATTGGAATTGTGTGGTATACAGAAGAAGAATGGAGAAAAATGAAAGCTATTTCTTCTGATAGTGAAATATTCGAAGATTCATTCAAGGAATGGGAAGAAATGGCTATAAAAACAATTGTTGATATGAAAGCAAATGGAATTGTTGGAACTAAAGTTTTCATAAAATCGGATGAATTTATTGTCTGGTGTAAAATACATTCATTGCCGAAGGATGCAGCTTCACGTTCAAAGTATGTAACAGATATTATGTCAAAAAGAAATAGTAATTAATAAAAGTGCCTAACCCGCAACTCAAACCGACTGCTGTAGCCGGTCGTAACATTTGCAGTATAGCTTGTTTTTGAAAAGAAGTTTTGAGAAGTAAATAAATAACATAATCAGTAAAACAAAAAACATTGGCAGCGTAAACCTTTTGGCAGCGGTTTAGTTGCAATGCCGTTAGGCATTTATAAGTAGAGATCATTTTGATAAACAGGTTATTGATATTAATTGTTTCATTAATCTTTTCAAATGCTAGTTGTATTTCACTCGCACAAACGATCAAATTAAACAAACCTTGTTATAGTGAAAAGATACACATGTATTCTAAAGAAAATATTTTTATTGATACCATAGTTTCATTTCGTAATTATCGTGATGGTAGTGGTGCTAAGAGGATTATCTGTAATGCTGATATTTCAGATAAAAATCTCGACAAAATGATTTGGGAGTGTAATTATATTTCAGGATGGCTGGAATATCAAAAGAAACACAACAAATTTTCTTTTATTTCATTTAAGCGCGCGGGCAAATATTTAATTTCTTCTTTTTATGAATGTGACAAAAAGAACAAAAAGACCTTTGAAAGGATGCGGTTTAAAATAGAAAACAAGAAAATAATCGGAATAAATATTCTGCCATGTATTGTTGAAGAGTTTATTCCGATTGATGAATATGATAATCCAAATCTCGACGGTGTAATATATTAGCATGTAAGAGATGTTCTTCTTATTTAGAAGATGATTCAAAAAATAAATATTCTAATGTATAAATGCCTAACCAGTCGCTCAAGCGTGACGTTGCAACTGCCGACGCGCAAAGGTTTTGAGAATTGAGTTTTCAAATTATTACAACTTACGTTACGATAGGTCAGCAAAATTAAAAAATAATTTCAACACGCTGGAACGTTGCAACGCAGCTTAGCTCCAGTCCGTTAGGCCAACAAGAAAGGAATATCTTATGAAAAAAATCTTTTTAATAATCTTATTTCAACAGATTCTATTTGCGCAGGCAAAAGATCCTCAATATATAGCTGTAGAGGGCAAAGCGACGGTAAAAGTACCTGTTGAGTATTTTTTAATTCGTATTACCATAAAAAACGAAGGTCAAACATTATCCGAAGCAAATAAACAAAACAAGATCAACGTATTGAAAATGTTTGACGTGTTAAAAAAACATTCAATAAGCGATTCTGATTTTGTTACAAAAAGTAGTGAAACTAGTGAAGCATCTTTACCATCTTTTCTAAGAGATAACAAGGAAGAGAAGGAGATTTCAATTCAATATTCTGGTGAACTCCTGTTGCGGAATCCCCAAATCTATGATCTCCTCTTTAATGATCTTTTAAATATCCCCAATATTGACGTTGGTGTCTTTGGTTTCGGCAATTTCAATTTAGAGAAATATATAAAATCTGCGTATAAGGATGCTGTTCTAAATGCAAAATCAAATGCGGAACTGTTATTGACTGGAACAGGATGCAAGTTAGGTAAAATCTATAAATTGCTTCAGGATGGAAGAGACCCTTATCATGAAAATGACAATATAGACCAAATGATGAATCCAAATTCCGTAGGTGTTAATTACATGGCCATGTTGGCGCCAGAATTACCAAGCACCTTTAAGAAAAAATATTTTGATGAATATGCGAAAGTTACCATAATATATGCAATAGAATAATCGCGACGGCCTAACCAGCCAATCAAGACGGACGCCGTTTTTCATTGCGGCAGTATTCTAATTCTTGTGGTTGGTTATAAAACTAAGTTACTCTTTAATGTAAATTGTTCTAAAAATAATTTTTAATAAATAAAAAGATGTTGGTAATATTCGGCATTCCTGTTCTGGGGCGCCGCTTATTGGCAACGTCGTTATACAGATAAAATATGGTGTTCAAAATGTATAAGATTAATTTAATCTTAATTATGCTATTTGCAATGGGTCCAGTTAATTTTGCACAATGGGTAATACAAAGTCCATCACCTACCAATGTAACTTTACGTTCTGTAAATTTTATTGACGCTAATTTTGGATGGGCCATAGGTGAATCCGGTTTAATTCTTCATACAACTAATGGCGGATTAAATTGGACAAAACAGAAAAGCGGTACTCTGCAATTTCTAAACGATGTAGCTGCTATTGATTCAGAGAATAGTATTGTAGTCGGACACTGGGGAACCCTACTTAAAACTTCTGATGGTGGCAAGGAATGGGATACAATATCAATTGGAACAACTAATAGTCTATACAGCGTAAAGTTTATTGATAAGAATAACGGCTGGATACTTGAAGGGACTGAAGAATTCCCTGGAGACAAAATATTGCATACAACGAACGGGGGGATTAGTTGGGTAAATCAGAAGATTCAATTTCTAGACCCATATCCGAATGTAATTGAACTAAATAAAATATTTTTTATTGACTTAAACAATGGATGGGCTGTAGGAAACCAAGGAGTTGTTTTCAAAACAGTAGACGGCGGAATAACCTGGGAAGGATTTTCTGTTGATAATTACACCAATTTCAGATCTGTATCTTTCGTTGACAGCAACAATGGTTGGGTTGTTGGTACTGGCGGTCTTAACAATGATTATGGTGGAGTTATTTACAAAACAACAGATGGCGGAATTAATTGGTTCATGCAGTTGGGCAAATTCCCCAGCCATCTAACCGACATAACAACTATAGATCTAAATACAGCATTAGCTGTCGGGACCGATGGTACAATTCTCCGTACAACCGACGGAGGATCAAACTGGAAGTATCAAGTAAATCCAGTTGGTATACCAGGAAATTATTCTGATAATATAATATGGAGTATCAACGAGGTAGATAAAAATAATGGTTGGGCAGTAGGATTCTCGGGAATAATTCTTAATACAACAGATGGAGGAAAAAACTGGTTTTGTCAAATGAGCGGTACATCATATGGTCTGACCGGATTATGTTTTGTAGATTCAAAAAACGGTTGGGCTGTTGGTTCAGATGGCACAATTTTAAAGACAACAAATAGCGGCGAGTTCTGGGAAAGAAAACCAAACCCATTCTTAGGATACAAACGCGATTTTTATGATGTTAGTTTTATTGATAAAGATACAGGGTGGATCGTCGGTTCGCAAGGCAGTATATTAAAAACTTATGATGCCGGAAATAGTTGGGTAACTCAAACAAGCGGCTCTACTGAGTTATTTTACGGAGTAAAATTTTTAGATGAAAATTATGGCTGGATAGTAGGAAAGCATGGTCTCATATTGCAAACCATTGACGGAGGTAATAATTGGAGAGTGCAATCAAGCGGAACATCAAATGAGTTATTGAAAATAATTTGCATAGATAAAATGAATGCTTGGATAATTGGTAGGAACGGAACAATTCTTCATACGAAAAATGGAGGTTTAATATGGCTGAATCAATCAATGGATTCTACATATTTTTTCAGAGGAATAACATTTTCAAATATAAATAACGGTTGGATAGTTGGAACCTCCGGAGAATTAAATGACGGTATATTTACATATTATACGGATGGTGTAATATTGCATACCTCTGATGATGGAGTAAATTGGGAAAAACAAATTTATCCTCGTGATAATTATAGCTCTGATATTTCTGATGTATTTTTTATTGATAATGATAACGGTTGGGTAATCGGTTCAGATAGTCATATAAATAGCAGTAATTATCAAGGATTTATTTTTAGAACGACCAATGGGGGAAAAACTTGGGTGACTGATTCAATTGCATATGGATCTAGAAAGGTTGTTTTTACTGATATTGAAAATGGTTGGATCTTTAACGGAATTAGTAAAATACTTCATACTACCAACGGTGGTATATCAGATATAAGAGAAGAAAACAGGAACTCTATTCCAAAAGATTATTTATTATGGCAAAATTATCCCAACCCTTTTAATCCAACTACTACAATTAAATTTTCAATTCCTAAACTATCATTTGTAACTCTTAAAATTTATAATTTACTTGGACAAGAGGTGGGACAACTTGTCAATGGAATTAAATCTCCGGGAATATATGAAGTAAAGTTTAACGGGGAAGAATTCTCAAGCGGCGTTTATTTCTATAGAATTCAAGCTGATAATTACTCAGTAACTAGAAAATTAATAATTCTAAAATAATGTGTATAACCCGCCAATCAAGCGGACGCCGTATTCGCATTTGGCATTTGTGTAATTATTGGCTTTGTAGTTCCGTGTTTTGTTTCTTGTTCAAAGTTGTTCTGTTAAATAAATTTTTTAACAAATAAAAAGTTGTTGGTATTGTTCGGCATCCTTGTTCTGGGCTGCCGGTTAGCGGCAACAACATGAGAAAACAAAGAATAGAAATGATAGAATGATTTATTCACAAAATCGTTTTAATAAAATAATATCTTACTTAAATATGATTTTTTCTAGAAGTATAAAGTGTGAGGATCCGTAATCATCATTTAAATGGGCGAAACACAAAAGTCAAATAATAGTAAATAATTAAGGAGAATGAAATGAAAATAAGGTTTTCCGTTGATGGACTCGAAGACCACAATGTCACATGCGAATGTTCAAGTGGACATACACATTTGCAGAAAGATATGGCTCAATCATTACTATCAGAAAGTGACAGCGACCGCTGGGTTTGTTGTATATGCGGTCAATATTTTACGGAGCCTATTGATTATTGTTACGACTGTAATCATCATCGCTGTGATAATTGTAGATCAGTATCTTAATAATTGAATTCAGTTCGAGTATTCTAAAGTATTCGAGTATAAATAATTTTAGTCTATGTAAATTGTTGTTTGCAACATTGTTGTGACTTGAGAAAATTATTTTATAGTTCTCATTTGTTGATAATAATAATTTGCAATATGTGTTCTAATCCGTACCTCAACAACGACTGCTTCCTCGATGTGGTCTAATTGAGTCGCATAAAGGTTTGGCTTTTCAGTCCGTAGCGGCGAACTGTGTTGGCTAACATGGTAAAAATAATACCGTTTGGTAAAAAGTATAATTACAATTAATCAAAGGAGATAACGATGGCAAAATGGGCAGATTATTTAATATCAGCTGAGATATAATGCTGATCACAAACATATTGATCAAGTGAAGGCACACAAAGATAATGGAGATACTGTTGGTGAGGCTAAAGTATGCTCACGCCAAGAGATTGTTAATACCATTGATAGCGGAACTACATACATTACTATTTACAAGGATAATGATGAAAAATGGAAAAAAGGACAGAAAGTTTTTGTGATTACAATAAATAATAAAAAATTCATAAAAACTGTTGAGAATAATAAAGAAGAAGATAACTTGGAAAATTTGCCCGAATTTTGATATCCCCTCGAGTAAGTTTATTATTATAAGTGTTGAATGCAAAATAAGTTATTTGTTCTTATTTGTATAAAAAAAGTTGTTGCTGTTAACTGGTATTGCAGTTCTGGTCTGCCGATTAACAGCAACGCTATTATGTCCTACATTATTTTGACGAGGAAATAAATGGTTGAGAAAATTGGAACTATAAAAAATCCGTTAACGATTATCGCGATATTTGCTGGTTTGGCCGAAACAAGCGGGACTGCAGTGTTACCGTTTGTGGAAAAAAGCATTCAAGGTACGTTTGTTTGGTTTTTAATCATATTTCCTCTTTTTCTTGTAATGTTATTTTTTCTAACGCTTAATTTTAACCATCGTGTTTTATATGCACCGTCGGACTTTACGGATGAAGAAAATTTTATGAAGTCGTTTGTAAAATCTACCGCTCAAGATAAAGTCGACAAAATAAATGAGGAACTTTTAGAAACTGAGGAAGAATTAATTAAAGACGAAAATAATAAACACGAATTAACCTCCGAGGCACCTGATACAACAACTCTTGAATTCAATAAATCATTAATAAACAAAAATATACAAGCTACCTATCTTCTAGCAGAACAATTAGTGATGACTAAACTCTCGCTCTTATTCAAAAAACATATTGACAGAGAACTTACCTTTGATTCCGGTTCAACTCGATACAAATTTGATGGACTTATAAAAGATGGCAAAGAATTAACGGCTATAGAAGTTAAATATATAAGTAATGCTAAAAACTTTGAGATTTACTTAAGTGGACCAATAATGAAATTAGAAAAGATTTATGATTCATTTGATTCTGATACAAAAATATTTTTTAAATTAATTTTAGCAATTGTGACAAACTTTGATAAACAAACTAACGAACTGATCAAACAACGTATTGCTATGTTTATTTATAAAATGAATTTCCCTATCGAATTAAAAATATATAATCTTGATGAATTAAAAGAAGAAATGGGCATCGGTAAAACATAACATCTTTAATAAGTAAAGAGTCCCCGCAAAACGGGGTAAACAAGAGGAAAATAAATATCGCGGACATTCCGCAAATGCGGATGCAAAAATAAAATGGGATTGTAAATATTTAAATAATTAATACGGCAGTGTTGGATTTTAACATAACATGCCGTAAGGTGCTATTTCATTAGAATATTGTAACCAAGGAGAATGAGCTATGAAAATTTTAGTGATTTTCTTTTTTCTTGTTTGTTTTGTAGGAGAGTTATTTGCACAAAATTCTACTGTACCGAACATTGTACCTGATACAATGTGGATTGGAGGTATTGGCAAAACTATGGAAAGCGGATTTCTATACGCTCCCAACGGTGCGAT
Source organism: Ignavibacteriaceae bacterium (assembly GCA_041671545.1). Lineage (GTDB taxonomy): Bacteria > Bacteroidota > Ignavibacteria > Ignavibacteriales > Ignavibacteriaceae > UBA1563. Next base: position 14,659 of record JBAZBI010000022.1, on the reverse strand, counting down.
TAAGGGAAAATCGCTTAGTACTTATATGAAAAATATTGGTGGTGATAGCTTAATTGACGCACATATAACTGTGGGTGGATATATATTGGATACTCAGTTCAAAGTCCAACATAATTATAGATACAAATTTAGTTGTTATTATCCTGGTAAGATGGAATCATCCGTTCGCGATTCTACTTATACTGTTGGTGTAGCCTTTCCAGGGACAACCGGGACTCCGTTCAATTACGTATTTCATGGGAACCTTATTCTTAATCCATATCACTATAGTATTTTTGTTCCAACTGGTTTAGATAGTTCTAAATTAGTTGTATGGGATAGTATTGCCACGAGAGTTGAAAATAATATAACAAATACACCGACTCAATTTTTATTACATCAAAACTATCCTAATCCATTTAATCCAGCTACGACTATTTCATTTGATATTCCATCACGGTCATTTGTAACACTAAAAATATTTGATGTTATTGGAAGAGAGGTTGCAACAGTTGTTTCTGAGGAATTATCACCAGGTGCATACTTTCGCAAATGGAACGCGATAAATTTAACGTGCGGGATTTATATTTACTGTTTGCAAGCTGGATCATTTTCTGAAATGAAGAAATTAATAGTGCTTAAATAAAGTGCAATTACACTTAACCTCTTTGCTAAATAAAAAGTCCGGAAGAGGTGTATAAATAACTCAAGGAAAAGTGTCCTTCATATTATGTTGATAAAGTTACAAACCGATAAATCAGTTACGGGTTATAGATGTGGTACAAGCGCCCACAACTGAAGTCGTGGGCTAATAAAAAAGTTTTAATAATTAATACGGCAGTGTTGGGTTTTAACGTAACACGGCGTCAGGCAACAAAAAATAAAAGGAGAATTAAAATGAAAAAATTATCAATTGTTCTACTTCTTCAAGTAATTTTATTTTGGGGTTGCCATAAAGACAATCCCACAGAATCAGACAACGAATTGTTTGGTTATTATGAAAGTTCAACTTTCGTTGAGCCTGGAGCTAATGATGGCGGGGTTAATATTCTTGCGTCCGGTGGTTATTTGAAAATTAGCCTCAAAGATGATTTTAGTTATTCTGCTGAAATGTTTATTCCGGTAAATATTTCAAGCAATTACTCAAGCGGTATTACCAATTATGAAGGTTCCTATTCAGTTGTAAACAATACCATAAAATTTAATTCTTCTTTTATTGTTGATGAACTAGTTTGGGAGAAAGAAAATAAAGTAATAATCTCAAAAGACGTCCCGGTTAGAGGTCAACCATTTAAGATCGTTTTATATAAAAATATTAAGTAGTTTATTAAATGCTACTTAATCCGTGTCACAACACCGACTCCATCGGAGGCGGTGCTTAGATAAAATGTTTTTTCTTTATACAATTTATAAAGCACAAACCGATGAACCGGTTGCAGAATAAAATATGTGCAAATCCCCACGACTAAAGTTGCGGGTTAATAGAAAAGTTTTAATAATTAATACGCGGTGTTGGATTTTAACATAACATGCGGTTATGCCATTTAATTAACTAAAAATGGAATTCTATGAAAAAGATTTTAATAGCTATTTATTTTATAAATATTTCTATATCTGTTTGTCAAACAATCAATTTTGAGGGAGAACCGGAATTATTCGCACCCGGTGTGATAAGTACTGAAAAATCTGAGGTTAAAATCACATTTTCAAAAAATGGAAAATTAGCTCTTTGGGGAGCTATTGGGAAGGAAAATGGTTCAGGTGGTTTGGATATTTGGCAATCTGAGAGAACAATAAATGGGTGGAGTATACCTCAACCGGTTTCTTTTAATTCTGTTTCTAATGATTTTGATCCAAGTTTTTCTGCCGATGGCAAATTTATTTATTTCTTTTCTAATCGACCTGGTGGTATGGGTGGAGATGATCTTTACTATGTTCCATATGATTCTTCTGCTCATTCATTTTCAATTCCTATAAATATGGGGACTAAGTTTAATACTTCTGGAGATGAATGGGGACCATCAGAGTCAATAGATGGGAAAAAATTTCTTTTTTGTACAGACGGTTTTAACGGTAAAGGCAAACATGATATATTCATAAGTGAACGAACTTTAGAAGGGTGGAGTTCGCCAAAAAATATTGATACTATTAATTCTGTTGAAGATGATTTTGATCCTGTTCTTCTACATGATGGGAAAACAATCATATTTACCAGGAAATTAAGTGAAGATGAGGCATATTTATTTGTAAGTTTTTTATTAAAAGATGGATATTCAACACCTGTGCAAATAAGCAATAAAATGAATATTAGTGGTACATGGAATTTTGGTTCTGTCATTGATCCTTTAGATAATTTATATATTTATTATTCTACTCACATTACTGATAATACTCAAGGTAAATTAGATATTTATAGAATTAGATATAGATTGTTAGGTTTAGATCAGTAATGGTATAACCACTTTAATCCACCTACGGCGGACAGGTCCACCTGTGGCGGATAAATAAGTAAAAAGTCCCCGCCGAAGGCGGGATAAACAAGATAAAAATATACGCCAGATGCGTATCCGCCTTTGGCGGAAATTCTGTCGGCAATACGCAAATGCGGGTGCTTAGATAAAATGGGATTGTAAATATTAAAAAAATAATTAATACGGCAGTGTTGGATTTTAACATATTACGCTGTTTGTCAGCAAAAAATAAAAGGAGATATAAATGTTACAAAAAAGAAATAGTGTAATAACAACAAGTACAACTTTAATTGCAATAATCTTGTTGGCAGGAGTGACTATGATGATATATGGCAATATTCATAATAACTCCTTTATTAATTACTTTGGTGTATTTATTACCGGTGCAACTAGTTTTATCGTGATAATATTTCAAACAATATTCACACAAAAAACAAGAAGAAGCATTCTTCATAATAGTGAAACCAATAGATATTAAATGAAAAAGAGTTAAATCGAAAATGATAGATGCGCAATTAACCAATTAAAAATATTCTCTCATTATAGAAGCTTAACTTGAAAAAATAAGATTGACAGAGTATGAAAAAGCCGGAGAAAAATAGTAATGTTGGGATAGTATGGTATACTAAAGGAGAGTGGGAAAAGATGAAACAAATTTCCATAGATAGTGAACGTCTAGAAAACTCTTTTCAAGAATGGGAAGAAATAGCTCTAGAAACTCTTGCCGATATAAAAGCTACCGGAATTATTGGAACTAAAGTATTTATTAAAGCTGAAGAATTTTTACTATGGTGTAACATTCATTCATTGCCGGTTAACGCGTCTTCTCGTTCAAGATACGTTTCAGAAATAATGTCAAGAAGGAATAGTAATTAATAAAAGCGCCTAACCTCTTTAATCCGCCAGATAGCGGATAAATAAGTAAAGAGTCTCAGCCAGATTTATCAGCCTTTGGCTGAGGATGATAAACCTGCAAAGCGTGATAAGCAAGAGAAAAAGATACGCCTGAGACGTATCCGCCTTTGGCGGAAATTCCGTTGACATTCCGCAAATGCGGGTGCTAAGATAAAAAGGAATTGTAAATATTTAATTAATTTATACGGCAGTGTTGGGTTTTAACGTAACACGGCGTTAGGCATACAATATATTTATTCAATGTGAGACTAATATGAAAGCCTTGGTTTTGGGGGCGAGTGGAGCAACGGGCAAATTGGTAGTGCAACAGCTTCTTAATAAAAATATTAATGTTCGTGCAGTTGTTAGAGAATCTGCCGTTATTCCAGACCAAATATCAGATGATAAAAGTATTGAGATAATACGAGGTAATATAAATGAGTTTGAGATTGCACAGATCAAAGACCTTGTAAAAGATTGTGATTCTATTATCTGCTGTCTTGGGCACAACATCAGCTTAAAAGGAATTTTGGGACCACCACATAAACTAGTTTACAATGCGGTTGTAAAAATAATTGAAGCAGTGCAGTTACTTAACCTAAACACAAAGTTTCTCTTAATGAGCACAACCGCATATACAAATGAAAAGATAGGAGAATTGAACACTGCAAGAGAAAAGATAATATTCTCATTATTAAAAATGTTATTACCTCCCCACAAAGATAATATGCTCGCTGCGGATCATCTCGTTTACAAATTGAGCACAAAAACTAACATTGATTGGGTTGCAGTTCGTCCTGATTCGTTATTCAATGAAGAAAATGTGAGTGAATATGAAATACATAATTGTAAAATACGAAGCGCCATTTTTAATCCCGGTAAAACAAGCAGAATAAATGTCGGTCATTTTATGGTAGAGCTTATAACAAATGACCAATTGTGGCAAAAGTGGAAACATAAAACTCCCGTTATCTACAACAAAGAATAAGACTCTTGCAAAAGGTTAACATCTAAACTTCGCCAAAAGCGGATAAATTTGGCATAAGCGAACGAGCTATTTTAGTACAGTAGAATGGGTGTTTTCTTGTTTTTTTCGTTCGGAATTGGTTTTTGTAAACCGATGAATCGGTTTTGAGTTTTAGATACGAAGCTCAAATTCCCACGACTAAAGAGGGTGTGTGAAAATCATGGATTTTATTTTACAAGATTTACCAGAGTAAAATGAAATATAAATCAAGAGGTGAACCGTTTTACCTGTGCACCTCCGGCGTAACGGTTTCCGGGTAGTTATTTTTATTTCATTCTACCGCTTATCACTTCTTTCTTTTTATCCTTATTTCCTACTTTATTTTTGGTGTGTAGTTAATTTCCCGAATAATAAGAGGACACAATGAAACGTTTTTCTACCGCTCAAATGCTTCTGCTTACTGTTTTATCTATTGGAGTAATAAGAGCACAAGAAAACAAAACAAGATCAAATTCTGCTATCATTGATGAATTCAAAACTCTCATCAAAGAGAAAATGGAAAAAGGACACTTTGTTGGTGTGGGTGCTGCATTAATTCTTGGAGATTCTGTTGTTTGGAAAGAAGGTTTCGGTTATGCGGATAAGGAGAATAAAATTCCCTTTACCACCCAAACAGCTTTATGCATTGGTTCAATTACAAAACCCTTTACCGGTATGGGTATTATGCAATTGCACGAAAAAAAATTGCTTGATATTAATAAACCATTAGTTGAATACCTGCCTGAATTCAAAATCAAAACAAGAAAAACAGATATTAAAGAGGTTACCGTTAAATCGGTACTTCAGCACACATCCGGAATTCCGAACGATATTTTCCTGAATGCCTGGGATGAAAATGAAAAATATACGGATGTAGTGGGTTATTTAAAAAATGAATACCTGACTTATCCTGTGAATATGGTATATCATTATTCAAACATTGGTTGTTCTCTTTTGGGACACACTATATTAAAGGTCAGCCATCAGGGCTATCCCGAATATATTCAGGATAACATATTAAAACCGATTGGGATGAATAATTCAGGATTTGTGGATCACTATCCATTGAAAAATGTAAGTAAAACCTATGATTCAACCGGCACATATGTGCCTGTAAAATATGGAAGAAATATTCCGGCGGGAGGATTAGTATCAACCATTGATGATATGGTGAAGTTCGCTCAGGAAATGATTGAAATATATAATGGAAAAAAAGGGGGCTTCCTAAAACCGGAAACATTAAAAATGTTCGATGAAATAAATAATGATAATATTCAAAACTATAATCAATGTTTCGGGTGGGATGTTTTTAAGAATGATTCAAGCATTGTAATTATGCACGGCGGAAGCCATCATGTGGCAATTGCAATGCTTACCGTTGATCTGAAAAAGAAAATTGCCGCAGTATTTTTAGTGAATACAGAAGGCGGAGTGGATTTTGTAGAGGAAGCTAAAGATAATTTTTGGAAACTCTCCGGAATGAAATCAACTGATTGGGTACATCCGCATCCATATAAAAACAACATAACAAACAACATTTCGGCGGATTCGCTAAAGGCGCATACGGGTTTATATGCTGATACCCGTATGAGTCATGTTGTTAAGTTTGAAAACGGCAAACTGATACTTAATTCTGTTTATGGTAATTTCGAATTGAAGCCTCAGACTAATAGCGAATTTTTACTTGGCCGCATTTACAAACCTGATAGCATTAAATGGTATAAAGAACCAAGATTTATTATTAATGAAGTGAATGGTTATAAACTACTGTTTTGGCAAGATGCCAACTATAAACGTCAGCCTCTTGGACATCTTGTAATCCCAAAAGAAATAAACGAAATATGGAAAAACCGGCTTGGAAAATATAAACTGCAAGGACAGAAAATAGAGACCGTGGAAAAATTTTCGGAAGCCGAGCTATTAATAGCAGATAATAATTTGTTGCAATTAAAGGTGCTTTATACTTCGGGCGAATATCTTTATAATTTGCGTATAGAAAATGATAATGAACTTATCTTTTGCGGATTCGATGCAACCCAAGGGGGAGAAACTATTAGTTTTAGCAAAGCAAAACATAATGATATAATGAAATTGTATGGGTTAACTATGAAAAAAGAGTGACCTAACTTCCGACAAATAAATTAAGGTAAAAACCGGTTTAATAATAAGCTGTAATAATCCCAAGGACAAACTGTTTTTTCTTGACTTTCTTTTCTATAGATAATGCCGTTATATGCTCTATGTACTAATAAACTAATTGGGAAAACATAATGACAAACAAAAGAAAACTATCGTTTATTTTCATTTCAATTATCATCGTCACATTTATTTTATCAAATGATTGTTTCGGTTGCAGTATGATTAAAATTACCAAAAAAGGAATAACAATTGTTGGTAACAATGAAGACCAAATGAATCCAAATACCAGAATATGGTTTGAGTCCGGTAAAAATGGAAATTATGGAGTAGTATATGTTGGTTTCGATAATCTATTCCCTCAAGGTGGGATGAATGAAGCCGGATTGGTTTACGATGGCTTTACTCAATCTTACAGAGCAATTATTGATACAGTAGGAAAATTGAAAATATCATCTCTTGATTTACAAAAGAAAATAATGCGTGAGTGTTCAACAGTTGAGGAAGTGAAACAACTTATAAGCAAGTATAATATCGCTTTTTTATCGGCGGCGGTATTAAGATATGTAGATAAAACCGGCAAGTATTTTTATGTTGATGGTGATAGTTTAGTTATTGGGGAAAAAAATTACTTCGTTCAAACAAATGTTCGTCCTTATGAAAACAAAAAATGCTGGCGGTTGGATAAAGCTACCCGATTATTAGAGAATGCTTTTGATGCTTCTGTAAGTTATGTGAAAACAATAATGGATAGTGTGCATCAAGCAACAAACTGGGGAGGAACAATATATTCTACAATATACGATTTGAACGAAGGCAAAATTCATTTGTATTACTTTTATGATTATGAGAAAGCAGTAATTTTCGATCTGAAAGAAGAATTAAAAAAAGGGGATAGAGTTTTGAATATGCCGGATTTATTTCCCAACAATGTTACCGGAAAAAAATATTTTACCGAGTATAACAAAATACTTACACAAGCAAAACAGTTGGGCGATTCTTCGATGACAGATGTTGAGGGAAATTATAATGCTCTAAAGAATGATATTGCTAATTCATTTATTGACAACTATCCGTTCTTTTATAAAATATCAAAACTCGCCGAGTATTATCTTACCGAAAAAATCAACTATCCGCGTGCTATTTTGTTGTTAAGAATAGTGAGCACGATTTATCCGGATGATTGGCGTGTATATAATAATTTAGCAGAGGCATATGTGAAGAATAAACAGTACCAGCTTGCGCTTAATAATTACAGCCGTTCAGTTGAATTAAATCCAAAAAATGAAGAGGACAAAAAGCAAATTGAGTACGTTAAAAAATTGATTGCAAAATAATCGATTGGTAAAAATGCTTGTATTTAAATCGCATATAAGTAATAGTTATACCGTTTGCGTTTTTGAAGAAGTTTTTGTTTATGAATTGCATCTCCATTGATGTAATGTAAAACATTAAAAAAGGAAGAAGATGAAATGAAAAAATCTCTGCTCATATTACTGATAGGATTTATCAGTTTTGCTTTTGCACAAAATGAACAAAAGTTTTTAGATCTAAAAGGAGAATATTTAGGAGAAACTCCTCCGGGTGATACACCATTGGTTTTTGCCCGCGGAATAGTCTCGACGGTTGATAAAGAGCATTGGGCTCCAAGATTTTCTCCCGACGGCAATGAACTGTTCTGGTGGACAATAGAGACTGATAATGATAAAAAGTGGATTAGTTTTCACAAGACTATGCATCGCATTGGAGGCAGATGGACAGCTCCGGAGAAATCGCCATTTGATAGTGCACGTAATGCACCAATATTTTCTCCCGACGGCAAGCGGCTCTATTTCGATAGCAAAAAAGAAGGAGATGATCCATATTATCTAGAGAAACATGGCGATAACTGGGGTGAGCCAAAGATTGTAAATATTATCTCGCGTTTCCCCGAAGTTCGGTTTGCCTATTTCCCCTCAATCGCAAGCAACGGCACACTCTATTTTATGGGCTACCTTGAAGGACAGTGGATCAATATCGGTATCTATCGGGCGGAACTTATTAATGGAGATTACGCGAAAACGGAATTGCTGCCGCCGAGCATCAACACTCTAAATGGTGTGCGCAATTGGACGCCCTATATCGCGCCCGACGAGAGTTACCTAATCTTCTGCTCTACTCGCGGACTTCCTGAGTCTGATCAAGGTGATCTATATATTAGCTTTCGGCAGCCTGATGGAAGCTGGACTGACCCGGTTAGTCTGGGCGAACCGATTAATTCCAAAGAAATGGAACGGTTCCCCGCTGTATCGCCGGATGGTAAGTATTTGTTTTTTACACGGGATACACCCGGCTTTGACGAAGATGTTTATTGGGTAAGCGCAAAGATTATAGATAGATTAAGAGAAAAAAATAATACAAAAAAATAAACGTTACCTTAGAAACAGTAGCACCAGTTCTTTATGCCGACCGCTTTAACGGTTGTGGTAAATTAGTGTTTTCGAGTTTTGAATTTTCGTTCGGCAGTTTTTTGCTAAGTGTTCTAAATAAACAAACAATTAAATAATTATGGCGGTTGTAATTAACCCGGCGAAGTCGTTTTGGGCGGCGGGTTAACCGCAAGTACGTATGTTTATAACAAAGGGAATAATTATTTTTAGATCTCCAATTTGGAAGTATTAGAAAACCAATAAAGGAGATAGAAAATGGAGACTCAGACGAATCTCGAAAAGTCGTTCATGGTTCGTTTTATTAGCGAAAAACGAGTATGTAAATATTTAAATAATTAATCTGGCAGTGTTGCATTTTAACATAACACGGCGTTAGGTTGTAAAATAATTATGAAAGAAACCGATTTAACTTCATTAAAAAATTATATTTCTAAAATTGACCTTGAATCCGAAACGGCGTATGAAGAATTATTTTGCGGATTTACTCAAGGGTTTAATATGCCAATCATCTTTGTTCCCCTAAAAAAAGAAAGTTTTTGTTTTAGAAGTCGCAATAATCAAAATGGGAAAGATTATCTTAACTTCAGTGATTTATTGTATCCGGATAAAAGCTTCATTCTAAATTATTCCCGCGCCAATAAACCCTGTCAACAAGTTTTTTATTGTTCTGATAATTTTGGAACTACCTTGACTGAGTTATTACCGTATTGGTCAAAGGATTTAAAAATTGGGGATTCATTTGCCATTACAATTAGTCAATGGGCATTTAAAAGAGAAATTTATGTCGCTTGCATTCCAGATTTTTCTAATGTCAGATTAATGAAAATACTTGAAAATAAAATAGATTTTAAAGAAGATGCAACTCTTTTGAAATATTGGGACTATATAAATTCATTTTTCCGAGCTCAAGGTTTTAATCAACCAAGTATTTACAAATTTACAAGTGCTTTTTGTAATGCTCTTATGCGCAATTCTCAAATTATGGGCGAAGAAATTAACGGCATCTTATACACAAGTGTTCAAGATATCACTACCCAAGGTTGGAATTTAGCAATTTTACCAGAATTCGCTGATGAAAACCTAGAAATCAAAAGTGTATTTAAAATTCATTTACGTAAGCAAGGGTTGGATAAAGGCAAACCCGTTTATGACAATTATTTGAATCCAGAACCTGTGTTTTGTAAGAACTTGGATTATACATTAAATAAAATTATTTGGTAATATTTTACTCAAATTAAAACATTGTATTAGGTACAACCTAACAAGTGCTGTTAATGGCAATGTAAAAATTACCGGTAAAAAGAGTGATTTGAGTGCAATTTTAAGTATTGACAAGTTGGAAGTAATTCATTGTCATTAAATACAAACTTTATGGCAACGCCATTATTGTGGACTCAGTCCGACCACTTCTTCGAATCGGTCGTAGTAATAGATTATTGGGTTTGGTTTCTCAAAGTTGGTTGTTCTTAAAAATGTGATTGCAATACAAAGCTGATTTATAAAATAAAATTGCGTTGACAAAACATAACGTTTGTTGTGTGCGGTGGATCAGGCATAACCTCGTTATGCTGCTAGCAGTTATCTAAAAGTTATGGGCATTTTAAAAAACATTGAGGAGCAAATAGTATGGAAATAAATTCGAGTTCACTGAAGAAGACTGCAAGAATTGCAGGTTTACTGTATCTTTTTCTGATAATAACTGGAGTTTATTGCGTCATTTATGTGCCGTCACAAATTACTGTTCGCGGTGATGCTTTTACCACTGCCAAAAATATCCTTGCCCATGAATTTTTATTTCGAACAAGCATAATTAGTGATCTTATCAGTAACACTATTTTTGTGCTTTTGGTATTAGTTCTGTATCGACTGTTCAAACAGGTAAACGAGAATCAGGCTAAGCTTATGTTTGCGTTAGTGATAGTACAAATTCCTTTTGTTGTTTTGATGGAGGCATTCAATATTACTTCCCTTATGATTTTAAAAGGTGAAATATTGAAAACATTCGAATTAAGTCAGAGACAAGATTTGGCAATGCTATTTCTTAAAATTAATGACTACGGAACATTACCATTAGAAATGTTCTGGGGTCTTTGGCTTCTACCATTTGGTCTTTTGGTTTATAAGTCGGTGTTTATTCCGCGTGTTTTTGGGATACTGCTTATCATCGCGGGAATCGCTTATATGATTGACAGTACAATAGCCCTGCTTTTTCCCGGCTACAGTTTATTTGTTAAACAACCGACACTTTTGTTCGCAGCAATAGGAGAAATTTCAATTACGTTGTGGTTTTTAATTAAAGGAGTTAGGACACAAGAAGAGAACATATGATTGAGTTGTAAACAACCAATCAAGAAGGACACCCAGCCAGAGGGCAGGCAGGCTGTTTTCGCATTTGGTATTTTATAAATTTTGGTGTTAGTCGTTCCCAGTCGGCGGCTGGCAAGCTGTTTCAAGTTTCTTCTTCAAGGTAATTTTTCAATGAAAGTTTTTTCTAATTATAACAATTGTTTAACAAGTCCGGCATAGTAATTATAGGCTGCGCCATAGCGATGTGCCGTTATACGCTGAAATAATAAAACGATAAATGGGTCTCTCATGATATATAAAAATATTGAGCAAGTATTTGAAAAAGAAAAGGAAGTTTTTAATAATCTAAAAAAGAGCCTAAGTGGAATTTCAACTGAACAAGTTGAATTTCGAGATTCATCTCAAAAATGGAATATCCGGCAAATTGTTGAACATTTAGCTTTAGTTGAAGAACAATTAGTACAACTAATAACTCAACTTTTAGAAAAAACTGAATCAAAGGGAAACCATATTAAGCTAAATGATACTCCGATTTCTCTTGAATCAATAATAAATCTAATTAAGAATAAAAAGTTTGTAACGAAGGAACAATTTGAACCAGTGTCTAATGAATCATTGTCTAATTCTATAAATAGATTAGAAAAAGTTCATAAACAATTAAATGAACTAAACTCACGTTTAAAATCTGTGAATCTATCAGAAAGAAGTTTTCCTCACTGGATTTTCGGTAAACTTAATTTAGGTCAATGGATAGCATTCCTAGTACACCACGAACAAGTACACTTAAATCAAATTGATTTACTCACTTTACACAAAGATAGTGAAACCCGTGGATCGATACTCTGAATCGACCGTGTGTTTTATGTAAAACTGTTCTTTTAATAGTCGAAACAGAGTTTCGACCTACCGATATATGTAAGGCACTCGTTTAAAAATGTTTACTCACTCATTTATATAATTTAAATTTGATATGAAAAGATCCGATATAAATCCAATGCCACAATATTTTGATAGATATATCAATTTAGTTGAAGATATTGAATTAGATCAGGCATTCTTAAAAAGTTTGCAACAGCTCAACTCTTTGGACATTAATCTTCTGTCTCAATTAAAAGATAAAAGATATTTGCCGGATAAGTGGACAGTAAATGATATTATTCAGCACATAAGTGATATAGAAAGAATATTGTGCGCCGGAGTTTTACGTTTTGCAAGGAATGAAAGCGACTATGTTATTTCCTTTAATGAAGAAGAACTTGCGAAAAATGCAAAACCGGACAATAAAAAATTACTGAATTGATAGACGATCTAATTGTTGTAAGAAATTCTACGATATCACTTTATAAAAGTTTTGACTTTATGGATTATTCCAAAGTTGGGATCAATTGGAAACATCAAATAAATGTTCTCGCAATGGGTTTTAATATTATTGGGCACCAAATTCATCATCTTAATTTTATAGAAGATATGTATTATCCTTTGCTTTAGAAATAATCGATGGAATCATTTTAGAAATACTTTAGAGTGAGTAATAAATAATTAGTTGGTTTATTAAAATGATTAAATAAAAATCGCATAAAACTTCTTTATTCTATCAGAGGCGATTGTACCCACCGAGGGTGGATAAAAAACTTTGAAAAAATTGTTTTTCATTCATATTTTGATAAAGTAATAAACTGATAAATCGATTAATCGTTGAGATATGGTGTATGTGCCCACGATTAAAGTCGTACGTTAATGAAAATGGATTGATAATTAACACGGCAGTATTGGGTTTTAACAACTTGTTCCAGAAAGTGAGTTAAAAATATATGAAGGTACTATTGAAAGTAATTACTGTGATTAAATATTATTCCTTAATGTTATTCATAATTTGTTTGAATATTTCCGTTCGTTCTCAGACTCAATCAACTGAAAGTGGTCGTGTCTATCTTGGTTTGCGAGGAGGTTTATCTTATCGGATGGTTAATGAATCAAATTATGTTACTAGTTTCGGCTGTCCGGTACTTTATAATTGGGAAAACAATTTTATTTCAACTTCTTTTAATAGGGGTTTTACCTACTATCTTGGAATGAATACGGATAACTCAAATTATTACAGGTATGAAATAAATTACGGGAAAGCATTACAACTGCATACCACGCATCCACTATTTAAGTATCTCTCCTTTACTTATTCGGTAGGTTTGTCTTATAACATCTTTCATTTCTTTGAAGATGATGAGGCAGTGTATAAAAATCTGGTACGAAGAAAGGAAATGATTGGCTTTCCAATTGGTCTTGCTTTTACAAACAGAATTGGTAGCTCTCTATTTGCGGGACTAGAAATGAAATTTCATGTTTTTCAAAAAATAAAAACACATGGAGAATATAGTTCTTTTATAATGATTAATATTTTTTAATTGGAAAATAACTACTGTTATGGAAAAACTTAAATTACTTTACGTTGCCAATAGAAAGGAATGGCGTGCGTGGCTTCAAAATAATTTTGATAAAGAAAAAGAGATCTGGTTAGTCCTCCCGGAAAAATCTTCAGGCAAGTTGTGTATACCTTATAACGATACGGTAGAAGAGGCGTTATGTTTCGGCTGGATAGACAGTAAGCAAAAGTCGATAAACCCGGAGAACAACGCACAAAGATTTTCTCCGAGAAAACCAAAAAGCAGTTACTCGCAGCCAAACAAAGAAAGATTGAAATGGCTTTTACAACAAAATTTATTACATCCATCTATTCTTGAGACCGCCGCTAAAATTGCTGCGGAGAAGTTTGTATTTCCAACTGATATTATCAGCGCAATAAAAAGCGACAAAACCGCTTGGAGGAATTATCAGAAATTTTCTCCCGCATATCAAAGAATACGCATCGCTTATATTGATTCGGCAAGGAATCATAAAGACCAATTTGCAAAGCGGCTTGAGAATTTTATTGTCAAGTGCAGAGAGAATAAGCAAATCGGTTTTGGTGGAATAGAGAAGTATTATTAAGACAAAGCTCATTAAGTAAAAGATGCAACCTTCAAGGTTAGATTATTTTTACCGGTTGCCTAACCTTGAAGGTTAACACAAATTAAAAACGAACAAAACTCATTCCTCTTTATAACAAGACATTTAGAACGAATTGATTTGCGAATAGTAACTGACGATTTAAGACTTTGGAAGATTTTATTACACCGGAAATCAATATCCGGTTATCGTTATTCCTAAAATATTTTATATTTTCTTAAAGATATTCTTAACATTTTGTGATGCCACATGTTGGATTATTTCCAACATTATAATCTGGCATGACCCGAACCGACCTAAAGGTTTATTCTGTAGAGTTATTCCGTTAAAAGTCAAGAATAAATACTTGAGCTAAGTTATCTCAAGTATTTATTCTGAGAAGTTATATTCTCAAAAAGTTCATTGACATATTGAATACGTTTCCTTAAGTTTGA
>JBAZBI010000021.1:0-60507 GCA_041671545.1 Ignavibacteriaceae bacterium | reverse complement strand
CTTGACGATAAAGAAGTGTTTAATGTCGGTGTGGATAAAATCTCCGTCAATTCTCAAATATTTGAAAAAGATAAACCGGTTCAGGTTTCGGCTTTCATTTCAAACTACGCGAAACGTAATGTCGAGAACAGCGTTGTCTCCTTATTTATTAACGGTGAACGAGCATCGCAGAAAAGTTTTTCACTTAAAGAAAATGAAACAAAAGAGATTATTTTGGAAGGAATAATAAAAAAATCCGGTTACCAGGAAATTTCTGCTGCAATTGAAGATGATGAAATATTGCAAGACAATAAACGATTTGTGCAAATTTACGTTCCCGAAAAAATTCCCGTTTTAATTCTTGCGGAAGAATTAAGCGATGCAACCTTTGTGCAATATGGTTTACTGGCGGCAAACACAAATCAGCAATTGCAAATTGAAATAAAACAGTTAAAACAACTTTCGTCAATTGATTTACAGAAATATGCTTCGGTTATTTTAGTTGGAATTTCCGGAGAAAATATTTCGCCTCTCGTTCAATTTGTAAAAAACGGAAACGGCTTATTCTTTTTCCCTGGAAGCACGACATCGCTTCAAAACTATCAACGTTTTTGCGAAACCTTTCAAATTCCGAAAGCAAATAATCTTTCCGCAGGTGGAACTCCATTCCGGTTTGTTACTGTTGATTATGAACATCCTTTATTCTCACGGCTTTTTGAAGAGAAGAAGAAAAAATCAATTGAATCACCTGAGATTTATTCCGCTTTCTTTCAGCGCACCGAAGGAAAAGGGAAATCACTTATCGCACTTGCAAACAATATTTCTTTTTTAAGCGAATTTACAATTGATAAGGGAAAAATATTTGTCACTTCAACTGCGCCGGTGTTAACACAAACAAACTTTCCGCTGAAGGGAATATTCGCTCCGCTCTTGTACGAGTCGGTTCTCTATCTTTCATCAATCCAAAAAGATAATGTTGATAACCTTGCCGGCGATAAACTTGCCGTTAATCTTTCGGGCAATGTTTCCGGTCAAATTGCAGTTGTAAAACCCGGAAACGAGAAAGAGTTTTTTCCCATTGATGATAAAGCAAACGAATTACAGTGCGTAAATACAGAGCGATTCGGCGTTTACTATTTCTCATCTCTAAATAAAATTATTCGGTCTGTTTCTGTAAATGCAAATCCGCTTGAATCAAAAACGGATTACGCCGCACAAGCAGATCTCACCGAGTATTTCTTAAAAATCAAGTCATCGGCAAAATTGACCATTATTAGCAAGGATGAAAATCCTGAGACAATAATTAAGCAAGCCCGATTCGGAACGGAATTATGGAAATACTTTTTACTACTAGCTTTGTTGTTTGCATTAATTGAAATGTTTGTGTCGAAAAGTTCAAAGAAAGATTTGACTTTGCCTACGAAATAAGGTTTGCAATTATTTCATCACAAACCAGATAACCTTTTGGAGTTAATCTGATGCGGTGATTTTCTATAAAGAAAAATTCATTCTTCAGGTAATTTTCAATTAAAACTTTCCTTTGTTCAAGCCAATCAACACCAAATATTTTATTAAACTCATCAGTATTTAAACCGTTACTGCGCAAGGCAAGCATGATGAATTCTTCTCTCCTTTGTTGTACACTTAGAATCTCTTCACCAATTACAGCATTCCCTTTCTTCATCACAGAATCAACATAAAAATTTAAAGGAGAATAATTCCACCACCGTTTTCCATTTGCAAAAGAGTGTGCCGACGTTCCGAATCCGAGATAATCTTTATACTGCCAATACGCAAGATTGTGTTTACATTCAAATCCTTTCAACGCAAAGTTTGAAACTTCGTACTGGATGAAATTATTCCGCGTTAAGAAATCAATTGTTAGTTCATAAAGCTCAGCATCATAATCTTCATCTTGCAGTACAACTTTTTTATCAAGGACAAGTTTGTTAAGAATTGTTCCGCGTTCCAAAATTAAACTATAGGCTGAAAGATGTGTTATTGGTAGCTCAATCGCTGTTTGCAAATTGAAAAGCCATTTTTCTTTCGTTTGTTTGGGGAGATTAAAAATCAAATCAACGCTAATGTTTTTGAAACCGGCTTCTTTAGCAAACCAGACGGTATCAATGGCAGTTTGTTTATTATGAATTCGCGTGAGGAATTTCAATTCTTCATCATCAAACGTCTGAATGCCAATACTGATGCGGTTGATCCCGGCGTTCAAAAATTCTTTTAATTTATTTCCGTCCACCGTTCCGGGATTTGTTTCCAATGTAATTTCAGCGTCATCGGTAATCGTGAAATTGTTTTTTAGATGAAGAACAATTTCCCCGATCTGATCCGGAGTTAAAAGCGATGGAGTTCCTCCGCCAAAAAATATTGTAGTGAATATTCTTCCGGAAGAAAAGTTGCCGGCAAAATATTCGATTTCTTTTTTAAGTGCATCAAGATAAATTTGAATACTATCGTGCGTGATAATAGAATAAAAATCACAGTAGATACACTTGTGATCACAAAACGGAATGTGGATGTAAAGCGAAGATTCTTTCATAATATATCTTAATCATAATCATAAACTTAATCGTAATCTCTTCTCTGTGGGGGAATAAGATTATGATTAAGAAAAAGATTAAGAATCAAAAACTTTTTAGTCCGTTAGAAATCATCGTACACGGCTTCATCATTTTGAAGAAGCGAGTAAGAAAACTCCTGCGAGTTTGGATCGCTTGATATTGCTTTTATTTTTTTGTCCTTTGCTTCATCCACTAAAAACAAAACCCGCACGGTTTCATTTTTAGGAAGCACGTGTTTTAGTTGATCCGGCAAAATCAATCTGCCATTCTGATCTACTTGTATCTGATATTCGTAAGCTTTCATAAGTCTCCCTTTCTACTTTTGAATGCCCATTAGTTCCTTTGCTGTTTGCAAATTTGTATCTGTAACAACTTCACCGCTCAGTAATTTTGCCACCTCGCGGATGCGTTCTTCGTTTTTTAATTTTTTAATCGAACTAACAACCCTGTCTTCAACAATCTTTTTCTCAACTGAGAAATGGATGTCTGCAAGCGCTGCAATTTGCGGCTGATGCGTGATGGAAATGACTTGATGAAACGCGGCAAGATTTTTTAATGATTGTCCGACTTTTTGCGAAATCCTTCCGCTGATGCCCGTATCAATTTCATCAAAAATAAGGAGCGGAAGCTTGTCGTTCTTGGCTAAAATGGATTTCAGCGCCAGCATAATCCGCGATACTTCTCCACCGGAAGCAACTTTGCTCAATGGTTTAGCATCTTCTCCTAAATTTGTCGAAATGAAAAATTCAACTTCGTCATAGCCTCGTGCATTAAACCGGAACGGCGCTCCGTTCTTTTGTGAATTTTGCTCTCCAACCGTTTGTGTGATTTTAACTTCAAAGATCGATTGGGGAATGCCGAGTTCTTTTAAAACTTCTTTTACTTCTTTAGATATTTTTATCGCGAGTTCATTCCGTTTTTGAGATAAGACAGAAGCAAGTTTTGCAAGCGTTCCTTTTTGTTGATGAATACCATTTTCTAATTTTCCAATTTCTTCTTCAAAAGATTCTGCAAGTTTTATTTCATCAACAATTTTTTCATAATGCGTCAATAAAGCTTCTAATGTTCCGCCATATTTTTTCTTTAGGAGATTGATCGCCTGAAACCGGGAACGAAGATCTTCAAGTTTTTGCGGCTCAAGTTCAATTTGCGAGTTATACTTGCGGACAACGTTTGTAATATCATTAATTACCGCAACCACCGATTGCAGTTCGCCCGAAGTTTCGGCAAATGTTTTATCAATTTTTGCAAGTGCGTTTATATTCTGCTGAACGTTGGTTAACGAGTCGTAAATTGATTTTTCAGAATCATACAACTGCTGATAAACATTGGTTGTAAGTTCAAGCAGTTTTTCAGAATTTTCCAGAATGTGTAACTCAGCGGCAATCCTCTCATCCTCGTTTTCCACCGGAGAAATCGTTTCAATTTCTTTACTCTGAAACTCATACAAATCTTTTTTTTCTTTTAGAAGATTTTCTTTTGACCTTAATTCAGTAATGTCTCTTTGAAGCTTGTTAAGTTGTTCGTACTCTTTTTTATATTCAAGAAGCGGTTGTTCAAGACTTCCAAACTCGTCAAGAAATTCGATATGAGTTTCCGTTCGCAATAACGATTGATGCTCGTGTTGACCATGAAGATCAACCAGCAGATTACCAACCTCCTTAATCACATTTAAAGCTACAGGCGTATCATTCAAAAAGCAGCGGTTAGAACCTTTAACGGAAAGTTCACGGCGGACAATCAGTTCATCACTTTTTTCTATTTCATTTTGCTCAAGAAGCCGGTCAATTTTTTTGTTGTTATCTGTAGAAAAGATTCCTTCAACAATCGCTTTCTCAGCTCCTTTGCGGATAACTTCATTTGAAGCCCGCTCACCAAGCAGCAAACTCATCGCATCAATTAAAATAGATTTACCGGCGCCGGTCTCTCCGGTTATGATGTTCAAACCCCTTTCAAATTCAATTGAAATTTGTTCAAGCAGCGCGTAATCTTTTATGTATAAAGTTTTAAGCATGAATCTCAGCTGATTCTTAAACTATTCATTTATTAATCGAAGTTTAGCGAGCATAATTCCGGAAATAGTTTTTGCATCGTAAATCTCGCCGCTCTTAATTTTGTCGTCGATTTCATTTAAAGTGAATTCATGAATCTCCATTCCGGATTCTCCTTCTTCGCGATTATGTTTTCCCGTAGTCAGTTCTTCGGCTAAATAAATATGGAGTATTTCCGTGCAAAAACCGGGAGTAGTTGCAATGGCTCCAAGTTTGGTAATTTTATTTGCACGGTATCCGGTTTCCTCTTCCAACTCACGAACAGCGCATGTTTGCGGATCTTCATTTTCATTTAGTTTCCCGGCTGGAAGTTCGAGCAAATATTTTTGATGCGGATATCGAAATTGATTTACAAAAACTATTTTATACTCGCCAGTCAGAGCAACAACTACAGCTCCGCCGTGATGTATTGCGGTTTCGCGAACTCCTTTATTTCCGCTTTTGTATTCAATCTCATCAACCTGAAGATCAAAAACTTTTCCTTTAAAAATAATTTCGCTTTTTGTTATTGTGAAATTCATTCTGATTTCTTCTCAGCTTTTTTAATTGTTCCATAAATAACGTTCCCGCTTTCGGCAACAATATTTATGGAGTCATTATCCCAAATAACACGGGTCGCCAAATATTCTTTTATTTTAATTAGTTCATACCGTGTTTCATTAAGGGCATATTGTAAAACTTCAACAGAAGTTTTCAACCCTTTTTGATGAGCGTTGAGCTCTTTCAATTCTTGCTTTACGCCAGAGAATTGCTCATTAGTTTCACTTCGCAATTTCTCAATTTCTTGTTTGAGAGATTTGTTGTCCTTACGAAATCCCTTCATCTCCTTAAGAATTTCTTTTAAGATTGTTTCTTCCATCATAGGACTCACTTGTTATTTTTCATAATACGGAATTAATTCACTACCAAGATATTTTAACAAAGCTGTTATAACTCCAAGATCATCAAGATAACCAATGAGCGGAGCAATATCGGGGATAGCGTCAATCGGAGAAATAAAATAAATTAATGCTGCTGCAACAATTGCTTTGCGGTGCCATGAAACATATCGGTCTTTCATGTAGCTGTACAAAGCCATGATATCTTTCGCGAAAGAAATCTTTTTACCGATGCGTTCAACCTTCACCCATAGATTTTCATCGACATACTTTATATCGTTTTTTACTTTATCTTCATTATAAACTTGATCTTCATCTTCATAATGAATGTCGTGCCATTTTAATTTTTGCTCGTCCATAATTCGGCTCAGCTTTCTTTAAATTATTTTTTATGACTATCAAACCAATTTAATACTGTGTCCCACCAGAGTTTTGCATTTTGCGGTTTTGTCACCCAATGGGATTCATCGGGAAAATACAAAAATTTACTTTCCACCCCCAACCGTTGCAGCGCGGTAAAAAGTTGAAAAGCTTGTTCTTCAGAAAGACGAAAATCGTTTGCACTGTGAATAACCAACATTGGAGTTTTACAATTCTGAATAAATCTGCTCGGTGAAAACTTTTCATATAATTTTCTGTTTTGGATTGGAGTTCCTTTGAATTCCCATTCATTAAACCAAAGTTCTTCCGTTGTTCCCCACGCGCTTTCGGCATTGTACATACCGTCGTGAGAAACCAATGCATTAAAGCGATCAGTGTGTCCTGCAATCCAGTTGATCATGTATCCGCCGTATGAAGCGCCGGCGGCAAAAGTATTTTTTGCATCGATGAATGAGAAATTTTTGATAGCGTAATCATAAGCGTTCATCAGGTCAACGTAAGGTTTGCCGCCCCAATCGCCGCTGATCTCGTCAACAAATTTTTGTCCGTAACCGGTGCTTCCGCGCGGATTGGTTGCAACTACAACATAACCTTTAGAGGCGAACATTTGCAAATTCCAACGGTAATGAAAGTCATCCGACCAATGTCCTTGCGGTCCACCGTGAACAAGAAAGATCATTGGATATTTTTTCTTGGCATCGAAGAATGGTGGCTTAACTAAAATTGATTGAACCTTTGTTCCGTTTGCTCCTTTACTCCAAAAAGTTTCAAGCGGGTACATTTCGATGGAAGCCAATCGCTCTTGATTTGTAAAAGTAATTTGCTGTAAATCTTTCCCTTCGGTTGAGATGGAAAAAATTTCATACGGAAGGTTTGTTCTCTGTTGTTTGAAGAAAAGTTTCTTATCGTCATTTGAAAGGAGAAGATTTGCGTTGTCTCCTTCTTTTTGAAGAAGAGAAAGTTTGGAAGTTGCAACTTCAAGTTTGTAAAGCGATGTGTAAATTTCGTTTTCCGCTAAAAAATAAATTGACTTTGAATCGGTTGACCAAACAATTTCATTGGCGGAAAGATCAATGTTATTTGTTAAAATTTTAGTTGAACCGGAGTAGCGATCGTAGAGCATCAGCCTTGATTTATCAGCTTCAAATCCCGCACGCTCCATAGAAGTGTATGCAATAAATTTTCCGTCGGGAGAATAGACAGGCTGGCAATCATTTCCTTTACTTTCAGAAATCTTTTTGAAAGGAGTCGGTTTATCTTTTTGAACATCTTTTAAATTCAGAATAAAGATATCGTTGTTGGTGCTTGTTGCAACTACTTTATCGAGATTAGAAGTAAAAACAACTTCATTTCCGTCAGGAGAGAACGAATAATCATTACTGCTCCCAAGAGCGATCGGAGGCACATCACTTGTGCTGTTCAAAGTAAGATCAACAACTTCTTTACTGTTAACATCAAGTAAAAATAGATGACTTCGTTTTTCGCCGCGCCATTCGTCCCAGTGGCGGTACATTAACTCGGTAAAAATGCTTGCTTTAACTTTGCTCTCTTCTTTTGCTTTGTCTTTTTCTTTGTTGCATTCGTCTGTAGAACAATCGGGATAAACGGAAGAGACAAACAACATCTTCTTCCCATCGTGCGACCAAACGATTCCCGAAACTCCGGTTGAAAGATTTGTGAGTTTCAGCTCATTCGTACCATCAAGATTTGCTGTCCATATTTGGCTATCGAAAACATAAGCGATTTTCTTTCCATCGGGAGAAAAAACCGGATTGGTTTCGTTCTTTGCACTATTCTTAAACGGACGAAGATTTTTTCCGTCTGCATCTATTAGATAAATATCTGTGTTTCCTTTGTTTTCTTCAACAGAATAGGTTGCAACGGTATAGGCGATTGTATTTCCATCTGGCGAAACTACAACTTTCCCGATGCGTTTCATCCCCCACAAGTCGTCAAATGTTATTGCGTGTTTCGGTTGTGCCATAAGTGTGGTTGAAAGAATTAATAAAATTAAAGACAAGGTTCTCATCAATACCTCTGATGTATTTTTTTAATAATCAAAGTTACAGATTTTGTAAATAAGTTTTGATGAAAAAATTAAGGGAAAAACCGAAAAAGTTTTTCCCTTTAAAAGAAATGCCGGAACTGTTTCCCCTTTCCGGAGGAAGAAATTAAGCGTGTCTGCTTTTTTTCTTCGAATAAATTATTGAAAGAGTGAGCAAAACGATTCCCAGAACAATAAATGAGACGATCTTATAAAGCCAGTCGGAACTGGTTATCCCGATTATAAAAACATAAACAACCGTTAGCAGTAACGTTGCCAAAGACATCCAGCGGTATTTCTCAATTTTTAGCAGCAGACTGAAGAGGTAATAAAGAATTGATACTGCGATCCATGATAGGCTCACAAATCCGCTCGGAACGGTATTATAAAGCGCATAAGGAATTACAAACAGTGCGGTTAACAAGTAAGCGTTTCGCATCTGTTCGGTTTTTAATTCAAGCCGCTCTTTTTTCCAGTTCAATATTCTTGCGCTGATGAGGGCGACCAAACCAAAGCTAATACTTACAAGATCGACTTTACCGCCAAACGCAAGGAAGGCAAAAAATATCGCAAGGTAAATTCCAAAGTTTGCAACAATAATAAATTTTGACCTGAACCAGACCGCGGTTGAAACCACCACAATGCTTTGCCAGCAAAGCCAAATAAAATAATCGGGAATATTAAATTGTAAAACAATTGCCACGCTCAGCGCAAGGTATGCCGTCATCACGTAAAAAAAAGTTGAGAATTTGCTGTGCCTTTTTGTCCAGAAAAAAGTTGAAAGAGCAATAAAAACAAGAAACGCCAGGAAATGAAAAAGAGAATTAAATTCGGAAACTTGAGTTAACGTTATCAGTAAAAATAATCCATACCCAATAGTAGTGTTTCCAATTGACGAAACGATTTCTTCGGTTGATTCAGGCGTTTCGATTTCTTTTAAAAATACTCCGAGCGAAAAAATCACAACATATAAAAGAAGAAAAAGAAGATTGATTTCCGGTAGCGAAACAAAAGCAAGCGGTTTACCTGCGATGGGATTGTTTAAAAACCAGAGAAGGTGAGTCAAGTAAGTAAGTACCGCCGAATAAACAACCAGGTTGAACCACTTATACTTAACCGCTATAACAACCGAAGCAATAGCGATCAACGTTTCATACAGCAATATTATTACGGTGTTATCACTAACCAGAGCGGTTGAAAGTCCAAGAGCAATGGTTATTCCCGTGATGTATATGGATTCCCGTTTCAGTGAGATGAAAAAGGAAAGAAGAACTACAAAAGAAAGCAGACCAACTTCCAATTCTAAATTCGAGATTGTTTGAAGAGTGCTGAAATAGTGCAATCGCAAAGTAGTGAAATAAAGAAGCACCAAACTTCCGCCGAGAAAATAACCGGCGATAAATTCATAATTCTTTCTTAAGTAAACGGAGAAGGCTCCAATTGCGAAAGCTAAAATATATCCAAAGAGACTCGGGAGAAATGAAGGAAGATTTTCGTAGGGAAAGGTGAGCAAAAATCCGATGCCGATTGCTAAAACAATAATTCCGGTTTTAGCGAACCAAAATTGTCCGATACGGTTTTCTAATTGTTCCTCTTCGCTGCTTTCAGAAAGTTCTTCTTCAAACTCCGGAACTACCGCTTCTTTAATAGAGATTACTTCAGCTTCAACTTGCGGTTCAAGATGAAGAGCATTTTCTACAGCAGTTAAACGCAAATCAATGCGTTTAAGAAAATCAACTATTTCCCCGGGCGTTGATAAATCAGAAAGATTATTCATTACGTCTCCTTAGAACTTATTACTTGTTAAGAGATTGAACTTTTTATGCTTCAAAAACAAGAAAGAAAAAGGAAGAAAATCCAAACGATTAGGGCCGAAATTTATTCAGCCCTATCAAATCAAAATAATTTATAAGAACAACACTGAATGGAAAAGCTTCAAATCTTTATGAACGCGTTTCCGCTTGTTTCTTTTCTATTTGCTTAATATATAAGTAGAGAGCAAACGATAGTAAACTGATAATGAGCACCGAAACCAACAAACCATAACGGCGGAAGAAATAATTATCAACAGCTTCTTTAGCTTCAATAATTGAAACAGAAGTTACAGATAATCCTTTTCCGACAACAACATCTTTAAATTTTTGTTCGCTAAAAGAATGAACCATTGTACGCGCTTCAAGCTTTGCCTGATGCGCATCGCGAAGTTTAAACTTTGTTTCCGAAATCTCCATCCCTTTTTGTTCAGCATCGTAGATAAGTTTTAGTGCCAACTCTTCAGATGTATCTAAACTATCAATGTAGCTTCGCATTTTTTTTGCAACTATATATCCTTTGGTTGATTTTGTTTCAGTATGACATTTACTGCAAACCGCATCTTTATCAACACCGAGCATTGCTTTTGTTGCCGGCATTATTTCATGATTGCTATGGCACGTTTCGCATTCTGGCAATTTTTCTTTGTCGAATGCCTGTTTGTGAGGACTTGAAGAAAACAGATCAGCATTTAAAGCATGGCAACTTCCGCAAACTTTAGAAATTGATTCAACTCCCGGAGGTGTTGCGCCATGATTTCCGTGGCAGCTATTACAAGCCGGAGCTCCGACATCATGCTTTTCCAACAAAGCTTTTCCATGAACACTAATTGCATACTTTGCATATTGGTCGGTAGGAATTTTATAGCCTGCCATATACTGTGCATCACTGTGGCATTTTGAACATGTTTCGGGAATATTAAGTGCATATACTTGAGACTTAGTATCCTTAGTCGCACGAATTCCATGACTGCCGTGGCAGCTTGAACATTCAGCCGGCTTTGGATCTCCTTTTGCATTCAGCATTCCGTGCACGCTCGTTCTATATTTTGCAACTTGATCAACTGCAAGAGAAGGATTGTAAGTCTGCATGAACTTTGCATTGCTATGACATTTTCCGCAAGTGTTTGGAACATTTAAAGGATAAACCGGTGAAGCCGGATTTTTTACCGAAACAATTCCATGCGCGTTATGGCAAGTTATACACTGAATAATTTTTTCTTTTCCGTTTGTAGAAAGTTTTCCGTGAACACTGGCTTTTAATAATTCTAATTGATTGGTAGGAAGATGCGAACCATATTTTTGCATCATTTCTTTTTTACCGTGGCAATTAGCGCAGCGTAAAGAAATATCGTCTCCTTTGGGAATTCCTAAAAATCCGGCGGACTTGCTCATCGCTTTTTCCATATCATCTGATCCGCTATCACCGCCGTGGCATCCTGCGCATGAAATCCCTTTTTGAAAGTGAATATCTTTTTTAAATTGGTCGGCTACACCTCCAAGTTGTTCATGACAAACGAAACATTGATCAGAACTTTCGGGAGTTTTTCCGTTAAGAATAGAATATCCCGCTAAGAGAAAAATGGTAAAGGTGAAAAAGATTATTTTTTTCATACTACCCATCCTAAAATTGTTAAAACGATGATAAACATTATGACAAAAATGCCGATGTAGGTGATGAGTTTGTTCTGTTCTCCGCGAGCGGTTTTTCTATCCCAAAAAGGAACGATCAACCATAAAGCAAATGCTGCACCAAAAAGAAGAATGCCTAAAACTTCTCCTTCAATAAAAAAGATGTGCGCCGGAAAATATTTTAAACTTTGAAACATAAAAAGGAAATACCATTCCGGTTTTATGCCTGCTGGGGCTGAACCAAACGCATCGGCTTTATGTCCAAGTTCTGCCGGAAAAAATACTGCAAGAATTGCAAGAAGGTTCAACATCATTAACCACAAAAGCAAATCTCTCAGAATAAAATTCGGGAAGAAAGGCATCGTCTTTTTTTCTTTTTGAGGAAGATGCTTAAAATGCAGCGGTTCGCTGATTCCCTGCCGTTGAATAAGCAAAAGATGAATTCCTAAGACAACAGTAAAAATTCCGGGAAATAATGCAACGTGAAATCCAAACAATCGCGACAATGTTGCTCCGGTAACATCTGGTCCACCGCGCATAAGAATTTTTATCGGCTCGCCGATAATTGGAACTGCACCGGCAATATCGGAACCAACTTTTGTTGCAAAGAATGCAAGTTCATTCCATGGGAGTAAATATCCGCTAAACCCAAATCCCATTGCGAGGAACAACATCAACATTCCGGTTACCCAGGTAAGTTCTCTCGGTTTTCTGTATGCCTTTTCAAAATAAACACTGAACATGTGAATGACAGCCGCTAAGATAAATAAGTTTGCCGCCCAACCGTGAATTGAACGAATGAGCCATCCAAATTGAACTTTAGACATTATATATTGAATACTTTCGAATGCTAAATCGGGTCCGGCCTTATAATAGAAGAGAAGTAAAATTCCGGTAACCACTTGAACAATAAAAAAGAAAAGTGAAACTCCGCCGAAATAATACCAGATGGAATGAGAATGAACCGGAACATATTTTTTCCCCATAAAGTGAACTAAGTCTTCAAGATGAAGCCGTTCATCAAGATAATCATAAGCGCTTTTAAATAATTTTTTCATTGTTATCCTTACGCTTTCTTTGAAACAAAAATATTTTCGCCTTGTTTGTTCACCTGGTACATATCCAGAGGGCGGGGCGGTGGACCGGAAACATTTTTACCATTCAGATCATACTTTCCATTATGGCAGGCGCACCAGATCAATCCCATTTCTTTTTTATACTGAACCGTACAATCAAGGTGGGTACAAACTGCGGACATGGCTTTAAACTCATCTTTTTCAGTTCGAATTACCAGCACAGGTTTATTACCGAACCGGATTATTTTGCCGCTGTCTTTTTCAAAATCTGAAATTTTTCCTGCAAGAACGCTTGAAACTTCTACTTCGTTTTGCTTCGGAGGATTTAAATAAGACACAATAGGATAGAGGACGGACGCTAAGAATCCGACTACACTTGTGGAGAGGAGATATTTTAAAAAAGATCTCCGGTTTTGGTTGCTATCCAAATCACTCATAGAAACACCTTTCTTAAAGAAGAAAAAATATGCTGGTTTGAAATTAATGCTATTTGGAAAATAAAAAAAGAAATCGAACTCTTTTTATAAAAAAATTACTTTATTTATTTTTTTGCGTGGCAATCACTGCAGTTTTCTTCTTTCCAAGCATTACCAATATCAACCGGGTGATTATACTCTACACCACTCAGAGACAAACGGAGCGTTTCTTTCTCAAATTGTTCGGAAAGGATAGTATGACAAACATTACAATCTCTCGAAAGAACTTTTCCTTCTTTACTTTTATGTTTACCATCATGGCAGCGGAAACAACCTGGAGAATACATGTGTCCGATATGATTTGGGAATTTCTTCCAGCTGACATTCATCTCGGGGAAATAATTTCGAGAATAAATTTTCTGTACTTCCCGGATGGCTCTATCAAGTTGTGGCTTTTTTGAAGCGGCGATTTGCGGATAATTATTTTGATAAAACTGATTTATCAATAACTTAATACTATCCAACGCTTTTTCTTTTGTAGAGTATGAATTTTCTAACGCATCAACGGTAACGCTTTTAATATTTGGTATCGTCGGATCAACCCAATTTAAAGACATTAAGTGATTGACCGATGTGAAAGGATCGTGATAGATATGCGAAGGACGGTTATGGCAATCAATACAATCCATTCGCCGCGGTTCGGCTTTACTTCTGGCTTCTTTAGTTAAAGGATTTTCTGTGCTTTCATAAATAACTTCTTTTCCATTCATTGATTTGGATTTTACCCACGGAATATTTTCCCTTGACGGATCGGTTGTAATATAAGTTACTTCGTTTCCGATATTCATGTGCCAGTGAATCCCATTGGTTGGTCCGGCTTCGATATTGCCTCCGCCGATCTTTACTAAAAGATTGAGAGTAAATTTAGTGTTCTGCTCATCCGATAAATAATACGTTGAAACGAGTTTCTTCTCACTGAAAAAATGTTTCGGCCAATGGCATTGTTCGCAAGTTTGTTGCGCCGGACGCAAGTTCTCGATCGGTGTTGGAATGGGTCTGGAATATTTGTTAAACAGAACTGAATAAACCTGATACGAACCGGAGATTTTTGCCTTAACGAACCAACTAACGCCTGAACCAATGTGGCATTGAACGCATCCGACTTTTGCATGAGGAGAATATTGATATGCTGTATATTCGGGGGACATTACCGAGTGGCAAATTGTTCCGCAGAATTCATCCGAGTCGGTATATTCATAAACTTTGAAGCTTCCGAAAGCTGAAAAAATTAGAAGAAGAATTGTTCCAACGGAAATCACCGCGGTAGAAAATCTGTGGCGCGGATTATTCAAATCGATTACCGGCATGTGTCTTGTTTCCTTGCCGGAGGCTAACCGTTTTCTTTCTTTCAGAATTCCGAAAATCATCAGCGCTATTCCGAAAAGCAAAAATGTAGGAAGAATGACAAAGGCAACAATGCCCATATAAGGTTTCGGATTTTTCTGAAAGGCTTCCAGGACCATTAAAAAAATAACTAACCCAAAACTTACTGCCGCAAGAGAAACTCCGACCAAAGTTGTCGGGTTATAAAAAGAATCCGGGTATTTACGTTTCATTTAAATCCTTTATTTAAAACTTTTATCTATAAGAAAAAATCATCGCGTAGATTATCCATATTACAATGAAAAACCCAAGAGACAAAGCTGTCCATCCAAAAATTTTGATTGTGCGGGTTACAATTGGAGGGTAAGCTTCAACTAAATAATTTTCCAATTCACCTTTTTCCACAAGTTCTTTGTACTCTTGCGGTCTATCAATTTTGAATTCTTCAAGAGGCATTCTTCCGGTGAAGACAACAATATCCATCGGAAATTTTTCCGGGCGAAGATGAGTATTAAAAAAGTGAACCGTAAAAATGAAACCAGTTGCAAGAAGCGCTTCATCACTATGGATTATGGTTGCAACATTAATAAACCAACCGGGCAAAAATCTGGTGAAAAATTCAGGAAACCAGAGGGTAAATCCGGTCGATCCAATAACAAAAACTCCCCAGAAGACGGCGAAATAATCAAACTTTTCCCAATACGTCCATCTTCCATATTCCGGTCTTTCCCCTTTTCCTAAAAACCATTTCATAGAACCGGTGAAATCTTCTAAATCTTTTCTGTTAAAGAGCATTGAATCTTTTCCGAAGAACAACTCTTTCCATGAACCAAGTTCTTTTCTTTTTAACCTCGTCAGATCAACAATGTGGGTTATAAAAACGATCACCATTACCGATGCGGCAAAGCGGTGAATTGATCCCGCTGCTTCAAATCCGCCGAAGAAATGTGATAACGCTACAGCCCAGCTTGTGTAGGAAAATTTAAGCGACATTCCTGTTAATGATAAACTTATAAAACTGATAATCATTAAAATATGAAGTCCCCGGTTTAAGCGGGAAAACCTTAAAACTTGTTCCTCTTCTTTATGCATCGGTTCCATCTTCCTTGTTTTCAGGTTCTTTGTTTTCGTTAGTTAATTTTTCTTTATCTTTTACTCTTTGCGCTAATTCGCGTTTCCATTTTAACGAACGCGGCAACCAAAGCAAAGTATGAATTCCCGCAAGAACAAAGGTTCCTACAAGTAAACCGGTCATTCCCCAAAAGGTCCAAAACAAAATAGGGTATTTTTGCGGATCGTGATGCGTTGCGTGGGTAAAATATCCGGCAAATTTTCTTGTTGCTCCTTCGTGGCATTTTTGGCAAGTCTTTAAAACATTTTTTCTGCTCAAGTGAGATTCAGGATTTGAAATAGCAAGAATATCATGCGCGCCGTGGCAATCATAACATTTTGCGGTTTTTGTGTAACCCAATTGAGAAACTTTTCCGTGGTAAGTATCAAAATATGTTTTTGCAATTTCAACATGGCATCTTCCGCATTGATCCATTATGTGAAGTTTAAATCCTTCAGAATCAGCACGTTTAATTTTATGCGCGCTGTGGCAGTCGTTGCAAGAAGGTAAATTTTTCGCATTTGAAATTTTTGAAGAGTGAATGCTCTTTTCAAATTTTTCCTGTATTCCATGATGACACGTACCGCAAGTGCCGGCAACATTCTTCGGATTGATGCTTGAATTCGGATTGGCGTGAGGTAGTTCCCGATGCGCTGTGTGGCAGCCGGTACACGTTGCAGTAACAGTAAGTCCGCTTTTCATCAAGCCTTTCCCGTGAATACTTTCCGTGTAGCTTTCAATAATTGAATGTTCTTTTCCTTTGTAACGAACGGCGGCTTGCTCGCCTTCTCTATGGCAGGTTGCACATAAACCTGGAATATTGGTTGGAAAAGTTCTTGATTCAGGATTTTTCTTGCTTAATATTTTGTGCGTTCCATGACACTCAGAACATACCGGAGCGTTCGGGTCATTCTTTGCTGAAAGCATTCCGTGAGTACTAAGTTTGTATTCATCGCCAACATTCGCATGGCAAGAGGCGCAATCAACTTTTTTAGTGATCGTTTCGCAGGGACGAACATGAGAAGCATTTACTTCAGAGTGGCATTGACTGCATGCAGTTTTATTATGAACGGACTGCTCATACTCCATAACATCAACATAAAGCGATCGTCCGTCTTTTGAAGATTTTAAACTTTCCACTTGATGGCAGCTCATACAATCTTTATTTGCCATGCCAAGTTCATAAAAAACTTTTCTAATTTTGTGTGGTTGATGGCAATCAATACAAGCAGGCAACATATGCGATTTTTTTTCCCAAAGCTCGCCTTTAATTATCTTACGATGAACCGCTTCGATCATTACGTGACATTTTGTACAAGTAGCTGCAATGTTTTTTCGTGCAATTGATGAAGCCGGGTCTGTATGTGGAAGTATCGAGTGCGGTGTATGGCATGAAGCACAGTTTGGAGCAACAACCAAGCCTTTTTTAAGTAATCCTTCCCCGTGAATACTTTCTGAAAAATTTTCAACTATATGATCTTGATGAATTGTTCTTTGTGTTTGAACTTTGGTTCCTTCTTGGTGACATCTTCCGCATAAAAAGGGAATTTTCATCGGATAGACGGAAGACTTTGGATCTTTTACCGGTAGGATTTCGTGCCCGCCGTGACAACTTTTACAAGTCGGGGCTAAATTATCACCGCGTGCAATCGCCTTTCCATGTAATGATTTTGCGTGAAGTTCTTGTTCTGATTTATGGCATCCTCCGCACTTGGCAGGTTTTAAATCTTCATCGTGCGGGAATTCAGCATCTTTCAAATCAACATGGCAGCCGATACAAGGAACCGAACCATGTACAAACTTAGTAAAGTTTTTTTCACTTACATAAACGGAAAATGTTTTTCCATTCTTTGTTCCGGTTAAACTTTTATCATCGTGACAGCCAAAACAATCGCTGTTTTCTTGCCCAAAAGTTTTTAAAGGAACTGAAACGAACAATATGAAAAGAAGAACTGCTGTGCTTCCTCTTAATATTTGTTTGTCATTAAGTTTTTTAGAAAGATTTTTTTTTAACATCGAATAATTCTCAAATAAATTTTAAATGTTTTCGTCATCGTTGTTTTCAATTTCCTGCTGATAGGATTTCTTTTTAATCTCTTCTAATTCCAGCGGATGTTCGTCTTCCATTTCTTCTTCCGTAATTGATCCTTTTAACCATGCAAGGTTCATCGGATAAACGTCCGGATTGAAAATGATAAAATAAAAATGCCAAACAACGATTGCCAAAAATGCAAGCCAGGCTTCGTAATAGTGAATTGTTCTGGCAACATCCCAGCCGAGTTTTGTCAATATTCCGATGAAGGTATTATCAAACCACATAAATATTCCGGTAATCGACATAACGATCGTTCCCCAAACAAGCGCCCAGTATTCACTCTTTTCAATATAACTGAATCTGCCGAATTTTGGCTTCTCTTTTGAAAACCCGAAATTATATTTTACAACATCAACCATATCTTTTGCATCTTGCAAACGCGGGAAAAGATCGTACGCTAATTTTCTTCCGCGTCCAGTAAAAAGTAAATAATATAAATGATAGAGACTTGCGCCGACCATGATCACCGCGGCTGTTCTATGGATGATGCTTCTCATCTCGAAAGCGTTCGGCAAAATATTTCTGATACCGGCAACCCACCAAGCATCCGGGAAACGGAGCGCAAATCCGGTAAGTACAAGAGTGAAGAAACTGATCACCAAAGTCGCGTGCTGTATTCTTTCACTCAACGTCATTCTCAAATACAAACCATGTCCATGATCTTTCTCGTCCATTCTTCCTCTTCGGATCAGAAGTTTGTTTTTTGATTTTCTAAAAAGATCAACGAAATTGTGGATGAACATTCCGCCGATAACCGTAAAGATTAAAATTAAATATGTTGTTGATATCCAATAAAGAAGCGGATCTTCCTTTTCAACTGCTGTGCTGTGAATTTTTCCGATGGCAAAATTTTCATTCGCTCCCGGATGACATCTTCCGCATGTATGTTTTAAATTTGCCTTATTTACGGAAGAAGTCGGGTCGCTCGCCGCTTTAATATTATGCGCACCATGGCAGCTTGCACAGTTTGCAACTTCCCTTGAACCGCCCTTTAATGCAAGTCCGTGATAACTTGTAACATAAGAGCTAACCTTATTTGAAGCCATTCCATAGCGGTCAGTTAATTTTACTGAACTGTGGCATGGTGAGCAAACTTGAGATGATAAATTTTTATATGCAACGGGTGAAGAAGGATCGTTGTGTTTTAAAATGTTGTGTTCACCATGGCAATTGGTGCAAACCGGTGCATCCATATTCCGGTTGGCAACGGCTTTTCCGTGAGCGCTTTCATTATATTCAGCTACAATTCCGCCGTGACATTTTGAACATGTTTGCGGTACGTTCAATTTAAATACGGTTGATTTTGAATCGGTTCCTTTTAAAATTCCGTGCGCAGTATGGCAATCGATACAAGTCGCCGCTTTTGCATTTCCTTTTTGGTGAAGGGCTGTGCTGTGAACACTGTGTTCATAGGATTTAATAAATTTTACTGTCGGGACAATCTTACTTCTTACGTTTGGATTATCTACGTGACAGGAAAAGCAAAGGCGTTCTTGCGACATTTTAATTTCAAGCGTATCTCTGTTTCCGTTTTTATTTGATATCGTTCCGTGGTGACAGGTTAAACAATTTGGTGCCGCCGGATTTCCCTTCCGCACCTCTTCATCATGTGTAGAGCCCAAAAATGTTTGAGCAATACTTCCGTGGCACTTTCCGCAAGCAGTAACTATTTTTGAATTTGTAAATGGAAATGATGGCGATTTTTTGGGAACAATGTTATGAGTTCCGTGACAACCTTTGCAATTTAAATCCGGTGTAGTTGCCGGTTGTTTTGCTTTTAACATCTGTGGATGAAATGAATGTTTTACCGGGACATCTTTGTGGCAGGTAAGGCAGTTAATCGGCTCGATTTTTTCCTTATGGGGAATATTATCCATATCGAAACCGGTATGGCAAGCAGTACACTGCAATTTTGCATGAGGTGAACTTTTAAGAACATCCTCTTTAACAAACAGTGAAACTTGTTTTTCGTTTTGCTCTTTGGCTAAAGTTTCATCGCTGTGACACGATAAACAATCTTCGTTTGATTGTGCATATAAAGGAATTCCCCTTGAAAAGAGAAAAAACAGACCAAAATAGAGACAACCCTTTACTAAAAATTTAACCATCGATTTTCCTTTAAAACAGTTTGAAAGATATTTATCGGCACGGGAAAAATAGTTTTATCCGTGTCGAATGAGACGAGCATTTAAACACTAAATGCAAACCCGAAGAGGGCAACAAGTGTAAAAACAAAAAGCATGTACAAAATAACGGTTTTCAAAATAAATTCCTTTTACTTTAGCGCTCTTTTTTAACAAATGCAGTGCCAAGAATAGATTGCTAAATGTTTATAGTTTCTTCTTTGAAACACCTTTCCGTCTCATTAATGAGAAACAGAGAAAAAAATTTTCACGAATTAGAATTTTCCTAAAAGCCGGTAATTTTTCCCGGGACAATTCACATCTTATAGACAAAAATATTTCTTCTCGCTTTAAACAAAATCAATTAAAAAAAAAGAAATATTTCTTTAAAAATATTTTTTTTCACCGTTTGTTTCAAAGAAATATTTTCTAATTTTCGCATATACTTTTTCAAACACAAACACTAAAGAAACTGGTAAGGAGATTTCGCTTTATGTCATTTGTAAGACTTGACACTAACGAAGAAATAACTGAAGTACTCGAAGAAAAGAAACAAAGAAGTCCGTTCGCGCAAACTGCTATTCAAGATCCCTATAACGAGGCGTTAAATATTCGCCTCGCAAAATCTTTTGATGATGACGACGACTTTGACGATGATGAAGATTTTGATGATGACCTGGATGACGACTTGGACATTGAGGAAGAGGAAGAAGAAGTTTCCTTAGACGACGAAGAGTTGGAAGAAAAATTCTATGAAGAAGACTTTGACTTTGACGACGATGAGGAAGACCTTGATGACGATTTGGATGCAGAGCCTTTGTAGCTACTCTTCGCCGAGATATTTCTTTTTTAATAAATAATTTTTAACATAGTCGGTTACTCCATCCTCTAAAGTATAAAGAGGATTCAGATAACCGGCTTTTTTTATTTTACCCAGATTCGCTTCTGTAAAGTATTGATATTTCTCCGCAAGATGTTCCGGCATATCAACGTATTCAACGTTCACCGGTTTCCCGACCGCATTAAATAAGGCTGTAACAAGAGCATTCCATGTTCTTGCCGTTCCACCGCCCACATTGTATAACCCGTTTTTATCTTTATGTTCGAGGAAAAAGAGAGTCATCTCAACTGCATCTTTTATGTAAACGAAATCTCGTTTCTGTTCGCCGTCTTTATAATCAGAATGTAGTGATTTAAAAAGATTTACTTTTCCATGATCGCGAACCTGCTCAAACGCTTTGTGAACAACGCTGCGCATATCTCCTTTGTGACTTTCGTTTGGACCGTAAACATTAAAATATTTTATCCCGACGATGTTGTCTAAGATTCCGTTGTTGTAAGCGTAAACATCAAAAATATTTTTTGAATAACCGTACATATTCAGCGGATGAAGTTTAAGACAATTTTCATCAGTATCTTCAAATCCTAACGAACCATCACCATAAGTAGCCGCAGACGAAGCATATATAAAACGAATATCCTTTTCAAGCGAATACTTTGCTAAAGCTTGTGTGTATTTGTAATTATTCTCCATGAGATGGTCGGCGTCTTTTTCTGTTGTTGCCGAGTTCGCTCCCATGTGAATAATCGCTTCAATTTCAAACTCAATCTCATCATTTACAATTTTGTCGATGAATTCCCCTTTGTCGAAATAATCGGCATAACTAAGCGGAACTAAATTTTTCCATTTTTCATCGCTCCCAAGCCGATCAACAATGATGATATTCTTTTTACCAAGTTGATTTAATCTCCATACCAATGCCGAGCCGATAAATCCTGCGCCGCCTGTAACTACAATCATTTTCTTCCTGTAACTTTTATTATATTTGAACGAAATTTAATTAAAGTTGTTTAACAATGAAAGCCCGTTCCTAACCCTTCCGAAGGGAAGGGACTAAACTATGATATTTAGAGAAACATGAAGACAAAATTAGAAATATTACAAAATCTGCTTAAACAAAGGATCCTTGTGCTCGACGGCGCAATGGGAACGATGATCCAACGTCATAATTTAACTGAAGAAGATTTCCGTGGGGAACAATTTAAAAATCATCCACACGATCTGAAAGGGAATAACGATCTTCTCTCTCTTACACAGCCGGAAATAATAAAAAACATTCATCGAGAATATCTCAAAGCCGGCGCTGATATTATTGAGACAAACACTTTTAACTCAACCTCAATTTCACAAGCGGATTATAAAACTGAATCGCTTGTGTATGATTTAAACTTTACTGCGGCGAAACTTGCAAAAGAAGCGGCTGAAGAATTCACAAAACAAAATCCAGACAAACCAAGATTCGCAGCAGGCGCACTTGGACCATTAAACAAAACGCTTTCGCTTTCTCCCGATGTAAACGATCCCGGATTCCGCGCCGTTACATTTGATGAAGTTGTTACGAGTTATACTGAGCAATTACGTGGTTTGATTGACGGTGGCGTTGATATTCTTCTTGTCGAAACTGTTTTCGATACACTCAATGCTAAAGCGGCAATTTTTGCGATTAGTGAATACACAAGAAAGATCGGCAAAGAAATTCCTGTTATGATCTCCGGAACCGTTGTTGATCAAAGCGGAAGAACTCTTTCCGGACAAACAACTGAAGCATTTTGGATTTCAATTTCTCACACAAAAAATCTTTTAAGCGTTGGATTAAACTGCTCACTCGGCGCAACACAAATGCGTCCTTTCTTAAAAGAACTTTCACGAGTTGCCACTTGCAACGTCAGCGTTTATCCGAATGCAGGTTTGCCAAATCACTTTGGTGAATATGATGAAACTGCGGAAATGATGTCTTCAACTTTAAAAGATTTTGCTTCGGAAAATCTTTTCAACATCGTTGGCGGATGCTGCGGAACTACACCCGAACATATTAAAGCCATTGCCGAAATGGTAAAAGATTTTTCTCCGCGTCAAATTCCGCAGAAAGATTTTTACTTGAGTTTAAGCGGACTAGAGCCGCTCGTCATTCGTCCCGAAACAAATTTTGTAAATGTTGGCGAACGAACAAACGTAGCCGGTTCAAAAGCCTTTGCAAAAATGATTTTGAATGGTGATTACGAATCCGCCCTTTCAGTAGCGCGTCAGCAGGTAGAAAACGGCGCTCAAGTAATTGATATCAACATGGACGAAGGAATGCTTGACTCAGAAGAAGCGATGAAGAAATTCGTAAATCTGCTTCAAGCGGAACCGGACATTGCGCGTATTCCGATTATGCTTGATTCATCAAAATGGAGCGTGATCGAATCGGGTTTGAAATGCATACAAGGAAAAAGCATCGTCAACTCGATCAGCATGAAAGAAGGCGAAGAAGCCTTCCGCGAGCATGCGCGAAAAGTTTTGGAATACGGCGCCGCAGTAATTGTTATGGCGTTCGATGAAGATGGTCAAGCCGATTC
The DNA here is from genome assembly GCA_041671545.1 of Ignavibacteriaceae bacterium. Lineage (GTDB taxonomy): Bacteria > Bacteroidota > Ignavibacteria > Ignavibacteriales > Ignavibacteriaceae > UBA1563. The sequence goes on along the minus strand of JBAZBI010000021.1, from coordinate 37,555 downwards.
TTTCGAAAGACGGATCGCGATTTGCGAACGCGCGTACAAAATTCTTGTTGATGAAATCGGTTTCCCGCCGTATGATATTATTTTCGATCCCAACATTCTTACCGTTGCAACCGGAATAGATGAGCATAATAATTATGCCGTTGATTACATTGAAGCAACTCGATGGATAAAGCAGCATCTTCCGCACGCAAAAGTTAGCGGCGGTGTAAGTAACGTTTCATTTTCTTTTCGCGGGAATAATCTTGTTCGCGAAGCAATGCATTCCGCTTTTTTGTATCACGCAATAAAAGCCGGAATGGATATGGGGATTGTCAATGCCGGACAGCTTGAAGTTTATGAAGAAATTCCGAAAGATTTGCTTGAGCTTGTCGAAGATGTTTTGTTAAACCGTAAACCGGATGCTACTGAACGTTTAATAATTTTTGCCGATAATGTAAAACAAAAAGGAAAAGAAGCCGTTGTGGTAGATGAATGGCGGAACGCTACCGTTCAAGAACGTTTGAAGCACGCGCTAATAAAAGGTATCGTTGATTATATTGATGAAGATACCGAAGAAGCCCGTAAGCTTTATCCGCATGCGATTGGCGTAATTGAAGGTCCGCTTATGGCTGGAATGAACGCCGTTGGTGATTTGTTCGGCGCCGGAAAAATGTTCCTTCCGCAAGTTGTAAAAAGCGCGCGTGTAATGAAAAAAGCGGTGGCATTTCTCATTCCTTTTATCGAAGCAGAAAAAGCAGAAGCAAAAGATTTGAGCCAAGTCGGTAAAGTATTAATGGCGACCGTTAAAGGTGATGTTCACGACATCGGCAAAAATATTGTAGGGGTTGTACTTGGCTGCAACAGCTACAACGTAATTGATCTTGGCGTTATGGTTCCAACAGAAAAAATTCTTGACACCGCCACTCAAGAAAAAGTTGATGTGATCGGTTTGAGTGGACTGATTACGCCTTCGCTTGAAGTTATGGTTGAAGTTGCAAAAGAAATGGAACGAAGAGGAATGAAACTTCCTTTGATGATAGGTGGGGCAACGACTTCGCGAATTCACACGGCTGTTAAAATTGCACCCCACTACAGCGGAGCGGTTATTCACGTGCTCGATGCATCACGCAGTGTTCCGGTTGTTAGCAATTTAGTTAATCAAGATGAAAATGTTCGTAAAGTTTTTGAAGAGAAAATCAAAACCGAATACGCTAAACTACGCGAAGATCATCTAAAGAAAAGAGAAGAGAAAAATTATCTTTCAATTGAAGATGCGAGGAAAAACAAATTCACTTGCGATTGGAAGAATACTCCTATTTCGATTCCGAAAAAGCTTGGAGTTACAGTTTTAGAAAATTATCCGCTGGAGATTTTGCGCAATTATATTGATTGGACCCCGTTCTTTCAAACGTGGGAGATGAAAGGAAAGTATCCGAAAATATTTGATGATCCAAACACCGGCAGTGAAGCAAAAAAACTTTTTAATGATGCAAATAAACTTCTCGATAAAATAATTTCCGATAAACTTTTACAGGCAAACGGAGTTATCGGTTTGTTCCCGGCGAACAGTGAAGGTGATGACATTGAAGTTTATGCTGATGAATCGAGAAAAAGGATTTTACATTCACTTCATACCTTGCGCAATCAAAATACAAAAGCAGAGACAGCAAACAATCTTGCTCTTGCTGATTTTATCGCTCCAAAAGAAAGCGGCGTTAAAGATTACATCGGCGCCTTTGCAGTTACAACCGGAATTGGAATAGAAAAACTTATCGATAAATTTGAAAAAGATCATGACGACTACAACAGCATTATGGTTAAAGCGCTTGCCGATAGATTAGCTGAAGCTTTCGCAGAACATCTTCACGAAAAAGTTAGAAAAGAATTTTGGGGATATGATGCTGATGAAAATTTGTCAAGTGAAGAATTAGTAAAAGAAAAATACTGCGGTATTCGTCCGGCTCCCGGTTATCCCGCTCAACCCGACCATACGGAAAAGAAAATTATTTTTGATTTACTGCAAGCCGAAAAAAATACCGGCATTCAATTAACGGAAAGTCTGGCGATGTATCCTACAGCCGCTGTTAGCGGTTTGTACTTCACTCATCCGCAAGCAAAATATTTCAACGTTGGAAAGATCAGCAAAGATCAAGTGCTTGATTACCACAAGCGCAAAGGAATGAGCATTGAAGAGGTTGAAAAGTGGCTTCGTCCGATTTTAAATTATGATTAGTCCCGGAGTGTTATAAAATAATCGTTCAAAATTATTAGTCGAATCAATAAGGAGTAAAAATGAAGGCAATGAAACTCTCCCTACTATTTCTTTTATTTTCTGTTTCTCTTTTCGCACAAGTTGAACGAAAAGAAAAAGGGAATCTTGTTATCGAAGGAATTCCCGATATTCCGCAACGCATTATTGAAAAGATGAATCAATATCAAAATACGCGTTCCGCCGGATTTAGTGGATGGCTTCCGAATGGCGAAGGTATTTTGATTTCAACCCGATTCGGCGAAACAGCACAAATCCATCATGTACAAACTCCCGGCGGTGCGAGAAGACAGATCACTTTTTTCCCGGAACCGATAAACGGCGCCTCCATTAATCCCGATAAATCTAAAAAAGAATTTCTATTCTTGAAAGATGTCGGCGGAAATGAATTTGCTCAAATTTATTTGTTCGATTTGAAAAGCGGTATGTATAAGTTACTCTCGGACGGAAAATCACGGAATGGTGGTGTTAATTGGTCAAACAAAGGAGATAAGTTTGCTTACTACAGCACTCAACGCAACGGAAAAGATTACGATTTATATATCAACGATTTTGCTTCTGCGCCGAAAATGATTTTACAAGTTGATGGTTCGTGGTCGGTTGCTGATTGGTCTCCGGATGATAAATCATTACTAATTGAAAAATCAGTTTCAGCGAGCGAAAGTTATTTTTATCATCTGGATCTTGCTTCCAGTAAACTGGAGCAAATTAATCCAACTACTGAAAAATATGCATACGGTGGAGCAGCATTTTCAAAAGATGGGAAGGGAATTTTTATCACCTCAGATCAGAATTCTGAATTTCAAGTTTTAAAATATTATGATCTGCGCTCAAGACAGTTCACAAATTTAACAAAAGAAATTCCGTGGGATGTAGTTGGTTTCACTCCCTCAAATAAAGGGGATGAGCTTGCCTTCACAACAAATGAAGGAGGAATTTACAAGCTTTATCTTCTTAACACCAAATCAAAAATATATTCTGAAGTAAAAAACTTACCGCAGGGAATTATCGGCGGTTTTGCTTTTAGTCCTGATGATAAAGAACTCACCTTCGCATCCAACACATCTACAACTCCGGGAGATATTTTCTCCGTGAATTTGAAAACTAATTTACTTACACGTTGGACTTTCAGCGAAGTCGGCGGATTAAACACAGATAATTTCACCTCTCCCGAACTCATTCATTACCCGACGTTTGATTCCTTAAACGAAAAAGCAAGAATGATCCCGGCTTATCTTTTCAAAAGTAAAAATAAAAAAGGTCCGGTTCCGGTTGTAATTAATATTCACGGTGGACCGGAAGGACAGTATCTGCCAAGTTTTTCTTCGATCACACAATTTTTAGTGAATGAACTTGGAGTTGCGGTTCTTGCCCCGAATGTTCGCGGTTCAACCGGTTATGGAAAAACTTATCTTTCACTTGATAACTGGGAGAATAGAGAAAAATCGGTTGAAGATATCGGTAAACTTTTAGATTGGATAGCAACACAACCTGACCTTGACGCGAAAAAAGTTTGCGTCTACGGCGGTTCGTATGGCGGGTATATGGTTCTTTCCTCAATGACACATTTTAATGAACGGCTCGCTTGCGCGATTGATGTTGTCGGGATAAGTAATTTCGTAACATTTCTTGAAAACACACAAGCGTATAGACGAGACTTGCGCCGCGTGGAATATGGAGATGAGCGCATACCCGAAATGAAAGAATTTCTAAACAAAATTTCTCCTACAACGAACGCTAACAAAATCACAAAACCGCTGTTCGTGGTTCAGGGGTTAAACGATCCGCGTGTTCCAGCTTCTGAAGCAGAGCAAATTGTTAGAGTAGTTCGTGAAAACCACGGAAGCGTTTGGTATCTTCTTGCAAAAGATGAAGGACACGGTTTCCGGAAAAAGAGCAACATCGATTATTACAATAACGCAATTGTTTTATTCCTTGAAGAACATTTAGTTAGGTAGATCAACATGAAAAAAAACATCATAATTTTTTTCTTTATCTTTTTTGCTGTAGGCATTGGCGCTCAAGATTCATCATACATTGCCGAACATTATACAAAACACGAATATCAAATTCCGATGAGGGATGGGGCTAAGTTGTTTACCGCGGTTTACACTCCAAAAGATACAACACAAGATTACCCGATCTTATTTCTGCGTACACCTTATACCGTTTACCCTTATGGCGAAAAGAATTTGAACAGATACCTCGGACCATCAAAATCATTTGTAACCGACGGATATATTTTCGTTTATCAGGATGTTCGCGGAAAATTTATGTCGGAAGGCGAGTATGTGAATATGCGTCCCTTCATTCCCGAAAAAAAATCTTCAACCGATGTTGATGAATCGAGCGATACGTATGATACCGTTGACTGGCTGATAAAAAATTTGAGACATCACAATGGTAAAGTTGGCATGTGGGGAATTTCCTACCCGGGATTTTATGCTGCAATGGGAACGATAAACGCTCATCCGAATTTAGTTGCCGTCTCTCCGCAAGCGCCGATCGTGAATTGGTTTGTTGGCGATGACATGCACCACAACGGCGCGCTATCATTGCTGATGACGTTTGATTTCTTTACTGTTTTTGGGTTACCGCGACCAGCCCCAACAACCGATTGGGGAAACGGATTTAGCGCCCCCTCACCCGACGCTTACAATTTCTTTTTGAATATGGGACCGCTCAAAAATGCTAACGAGAAATATTTCAAGAATACTATTTCATTTTGGAATGAAGTTACCCGGCACGGAACGTATGATGATTTTTGGCAATCGAGAAATACATTTCCTCATTTCAATAAAATAAAACCTGCGGTGTTAACCGTTGGCGGATGGTATGATGCCGAAGATTTGTACGGAACTTTTCACACCTATCAATCGATTGAAGAAAAAAATCCCGAAGCTTTTAACAAGATCGTAGTTGGTCCATGGATTCATGGAGGCTGGAATAGAACCAAAGGAAATGAACTTAACGCAATTTCCTTTGGAAGCAATACAAGCGAGTATTATCAAGATAGTATTGAATTTCCCTTCTTCAACTATTATTTAAAAGGAAAAAGTTCTCTCGCCTTGCCGGAAGCTTCAATCTTTATCACCGGTTCAAACGAATGGAGAAAATTTGACACCTGGCCTCCCAAAAATTCCGAGGTGAAAAATTTATTTATCACCCAAGGGAACAAATTATCGTTTGATAATTCGACAAATAATACTTTTGATGAATTTGTAAGTGATCCAAATAAACCGGTTCCCTACACGGCAAAGCAGTTAGACGCGCGCTCATTTTACAATCGTGAATATATGATTGAAGATCAGCGTTTTGCTGCAACACGACCGGATGTGCTTGTTTATCAAACAGATGTTTTGGAAGATAGTCTCACCATCGTCGGACCAATTGGAGCCGAACTTTACGTCTCAACAACCGGAACCGATGCTGATTGGATAGTAAAAGTAATTGATGTTTTTCCGGACAGCGCTGTAAATCCGAAACAAAATCCGCAGCAATTTGAGATGGGGGGATTTCAACAGTTGATTCGTGGTGAAATTATGCGCGGTAAATTTAGAAACAGCTATGAATATCCGGAGCCATTTAAACCGGGAGAAGTAACAAAGGTTAATTTAACTTTGCAAGATGTAGCGCATACTTTTCTTAAAGGACACAAAATTATGGTGCAGATCCAAAGCAGTTGGTTCCCATTTTTCGATCGTAATCCGCAAAAGTTTTGTGACATTTATAATGCAGACGAAAAAGATTTTCAAAAAGCAACACACCGCGTATTCCATTCAGTAAAATATCCCTCTGCAATCCAAATTAATTTATTAAAGGAGAAAAAATAAGATGCTGAAAAAAAGTTTGTTTCTCTTTTGCCTTTTCGTTTCCGTTTCATTTGCTCAAGTAAATGTTGAGAAAGAAAAAGAAGCGATAAAGAAAGCCGATATTGAATTTTCTAATCTGTCTGTAAAAGAAGGATTTCATAAAGCATTTCTTGCTTATGTTGCCGATGACGGCGTGTTGCTTCGTCCGAACAGTTATCCTTTTGAAGGAAGAAAAGCGATTGAAGAACTCTACTCAAAAAGCAGCGATTCTTCTTATACCCTAATCTGGAAACCATCATTTGCGGATGTTTCTTCCTCCGGCGATATGGGTTATACTTACGGCACTTGGGAATTAAAAGTAAAAACCGGAGATGACAAACCAATTTACGGAACTTATGCAACCTTTTGGAAAAAAGATAAAACCGGAAAATGGAAGTTTGTTTTAGATACCGGAAATGACGGATTAAGTAAAGAGGAAAACTAAGCTGCTATTAAATGCTCTAAAGAAATCACCTTAGCTGCATAAAGTAAACAAGCTCTAATATCTTCTTTTTGCAAAAAAGGATAAGCGTCCATTATTTCCTCCTCAGTTTGACCGTTTGCTAATTTTTCTAGAATAATTTCTACGGTTAAGCGGGAATTTTTAACAATGGGTTTTCCCATCATTACTTTGGGATTTGTTTCAATACGTTTTAATAATTGTTCGTTGTTCATATCATTTTTTTGTGCTCAAATGTGTTTCTAATTTAATTTATTAAGAATTAAGAAAAAAGCTATTCATCTCCCAATGTCTTGGACTTATTAATGCAATTGTATCTTACTTTACATTTCCTTCGCTATCGGTTTTGATTAAATAAACATCAGAGAAAATTTGTCGATTACTCATAAACCCACCATCCAGAGTTTGTTCTACGGAATTGTCAGTGTAAGGGCTACTTCCACCAAAACATTTAATAAAAGTCTAAAAAACTTAATTATTTTTTGCTCCTTCTTTTATCCAGGTTTTTATTCCTGTGATTTGATTTTGTGTTAATCCCGGATATCCAAAGGGAGGCATGCTGTTTGATCCCAATTGTCCTTCAATTGCCCAGACAAGCCGTGAAGTTTCCGGCTCGTAATCGTTAATAATTCCGGGGACATGCGCATTTGTCCATGTTGTTAAACTCAAACTTCCCGCTCGCGTTTTATCATCATGGCAACCTGAACTTGTACACTTCACATTAAAAACGGGTTGGATATGTTTCCCGAACGAAACATTGGAGGATGGAATATTTGAAAGAGTTGATCTCCGAAACGTCACGGTTATTACCAACGAACTTGAGGTATTATTATCACCGTCGTAAGCTTTTGCATAAATAGAATGTTGGGAACTATCGGTAATCAAAGAAGGGTACCAAAGGTATTTAAATGGGGGAACAGAAAATGTTTTAACAACAATGTTGTCAATGAGAATTTCAACTTTAACAATTCCCTTATCATCAGTTGCAGTTATATCAATAGTAACAGAATCAATTATAGTAGAATTATTTGCAGGAGAAAGGATTTTGACTACTGGTGTAGTTGGCGTTTGTTCTACTGGATTACTGCTTTCTTTTTTACAGCCAATTAAAAGAAAAAACAAAACCGGAATAATTAAATAACATTTCATGCAATACCCACAAGTTTTTTGATAAATAGAAACAATCTCAGCGCTTTTTCAAAAACAACTAATTGTTTTGCTGGAAATTAAGACAGTAGATGGAATAAATCAATTTTAACCTTAAGAAACCTAAAACGGAAAGTCTTCTTTGTAATCAACTTTCTGCTCAAGCTTTTTTTCTTTGTTAATCTTTGCGGTTAAGTGTTTTGGATTTCCTTCAACATAAATTGCTTTGTACGGTTTTGTGGGACAAGCAAATTCACACGCGCCGCAGCCGATGCAAAACTCATCTTTCACTTCCGGAATTACGAGTTTGTTTTTATACGGAACCATATTAACCGCTTTGGTCGGGCAATGTTCCGAACATGCGCCGCAATCTGTGTTTTCAGTATTAACAATGCAATTATCCTTTACAAATTTTGCTTTGCCAAGCTGTTTTAATTTCTTTGTTTCAAGAGAGATCGGAGAAATTGCACTCGTCGGGCAAACGTCTCCGCACAGTTTACATTCAAAATTGCAAAAGCCGGTTTGGAAATCCATCCGCGGTTGGAACATTCCAAGCAATCCGTATTCCAAATAAGTAGGCTGCAAAACCTGCGTAGGACAAACGCTTACACACAAATGACACGATGTACAGTTTTGCGTAAAATTATTTCTGCTTTGAGAACCCGGCGGCGTAACAGGATTTTTTCTAAATACCGCAACCTTGCTTTTCTTCTTCGGAGTAATTTTAATCTGGCTTAAAGATATTCCCGTCAATCCGACAGCATAAACCAATGTGTTAAACAAAAAATTTCTTTTGGAATGGCTGATTTGTTCTTCACGTTCAGTTGCTCGCGTTTCTTCTATGTTTTGCTGATTCTTTTTAGATGAAGAAAGAAATCCATACTCGAATTTCATTCCATCGGTAGGACAAACATCAAAGCAGTTGAAGCAGGCAACGCACCGGTCGAAATCAACGGTTTTCTTTTTTGTATCGATGCAATTTGACTTGCAAACGCGTTCACAAATTCCGCATGATTTACAACTCTTCTCGTCAACTGCAATTTTCACAAAAGAATATTTTGAAACTAAGCCGAGCAAAGTCCCAACCGGACAAACGGTGTTGCAGTACAATCTTCCCTTTGTAAATGACAAATAGCCAACGAGCATAAAAATTACAAATGCAAACAATAACGAAAATGTTTCCACTCCTTTGTACTCAAAAGGATAAACGATGTACAAATTCATCTTTTCAAAAAGGAAAGCAAGGGAGTTATTCACTATTATTAATAAAGGGCGAAAGAGATGCGCAGATATTTTTCCAAAACTGCTGTAGGGATCGAGAAGGTTAATAAAAAATATTGTTCCGCTAAGAAATGGAATTACAGCCAAAGCAAAAAAAGAATAACGCCACCAATTATTACTCTTTTCATATCGAAAAAATTCCCTCTTTTTTTTCTCCTTTTTCTTTTTCAGTATTCTTGAGAGAAATGAAATCACATCTTGCAAAGTTCCGAGCGGACAAATCGATGAGCAATAAACTCTTCCAGAAAAAAGCGTAAGCAGAAGAATAACGATGAATCCAATTGCACCTAATCCGGCAATACTAATAAATTTTACAAAAGAAGGAATGAATTGTAAAAACAATACCTTTGAATAGACTGACGGCGGAAGGATATTTCGATAATCAAGAAAAAGACCAATGGTAAAAAGAAAAAACAGAAGCGAAACAGCGACGCGTATTTTCTTTAAAACAGTTACATTCATTTATAGTTTGGTTACAGTATAATCCGGTTGATGTTCAGTTTGCTTAAATCTTTTCTTCCAACTTTCAACTCATCTGCATAGTTGATGTAGGGAACATCTGCCAGTTCAATTCCGAATAATTTAGCAGCAGCGGAATCCGCGGCAACAATATCAGTTGAAATAATTTGTGATTTTAAAGTTATCAAATCGTCTTCTGAAACACCTCGCGGACCGTTTCTCTTCATTACCACGTAAGCATCAACAATATTTAGATCCGGTTTTTTGAATGTTGCAAAATCAGCTATGCATTGCTGCAGATCGTTTTGATGCCAGTATCTGCGATCCCAAACTACTCCCATTAAATTTTTCATTCCAACGGTTATTCTTCCGCCGCCGTGATGTTTCAAGATCGGAACATTAATAAAAACATCCGACTCAAGAATAAGTTCGTGTACTTTAGAACCTTTTAACCTCTTTCCTTTTTTTACATCAACTTGCTGATAATAACTTTCACTATCACCGCTTACGATTTTGCCTCCGGCATCTTTAACGGCTTTTTCAATTCCGCTATTGGTGTAACAGCGGTTCCAATTATCGCAGGTATGATCGAAAACGTAAACATCTTTTGCACCGGCATCAAAACAGTGTTTAATAATTCGCGCCACCAGCTTCGGATTTGTGTTTGCGGCTAATTCGGGCTTTACATCCCAGCCAATGTTTGGTTTGATAACTACTTTTTGATTTTTCTTCACGAAATTTTTCATTCCGCCGAGTGACGCGATGGCTTTATCAAACATTGCTTCCGGCTCGCCGCCTTTGATTGCGACAAGATCATAATTAGAAGAGAGAGAGGATGATAGGAAAGGATAATGATTCGAATAATTTCCAAGTGCAAGTGCGCTTGTAGTAAAGAGTCCGGCTTTAATAAATTTTCTTCTATCCATTAGAGCACCTTATCAAGTTAGTTAACAAGAAATAATTTGTGTGGAAATATAAAGAAATTTTTAGGAAAGAAATTGTGGGGGATGGAAACTCTTAAGTTGTTATTCTTCTTTCATATCGCGGGACATTAGATCGGTTGTAGCTTTAATTGCATCCTTATCTTCAAAAAGAATTTTATATACTTCGTTGGTTATCGGTGCGTCAACACCAACTTTTTTCGCAAGTTCGGAAGCTGAACGGCTTGTTTCCACGCCCTCAGCAACAGCATACATATTCTTCAAAATCTCTTTCAACTTTAAACCGCTTCCTAATTTTTCACCGACGTAACGATTGCGGCTGTGCTGACTCATGCAGGTAACAATCAGATCGCCAATGCCGGATAAGCCTGAAAATGTTTCGGGTTTGGCTCCCATAGCAGTTCCCATGCGGGTAATTTCCGCAATGCCGCGGGTCATAATTGCGGCTTTTGTGTTATCGCCAAATTTTGCACCATCTATAATGCCTGCGCCGATAGCCATTACATTTTTAAATGATCCGCCAAGTTCAACACCTAAAAGATCAGTTGATGAATAAACACGGAAGTAGGAATTCATGAATGCAGCTTGAATAGTTTTTGAGGTTTCCCTAACCGTTGAACCGGCAACCACCGCGGTCGGAATTCGTTTACAAACTTCTTCCGCATGGCTTGGGCCTGACATAATTCCCAATTGCTCATCTTGAATTAGCGGAAAAACATCTTTCAACATTTGCGACATGGTCATCAATGTTTTATTCTCAATTCCTTTAGCCACATTTACAAAAATTGTATTCTTAATATCAGCGAATGAAATTTGCTCCACTACACTACGCAGAAATTGAGAAGGAACAGCAAGTACTATTAAATTTTTATCGGTAACAACATCTTGTAATTTATAAGAGATTTCTAATTCTTCGGGGAGTGGGGTACCGGGGAGGTAAGTTTTGTTTTCGCGTTTTTTGATCATCTCTTTGGCGCAACTTTTTTTGTATTCCCAAAGAGTTACTTTGTGTCCGTTGTAATGAAGCAGAACCGCTAACGTAGTTCCGAAAGCGCCTGCTCCTAATACCGCAATTTTCATTTTGATTTAGCTTTTCTTTTTTGCAAAACTTATTTTATTTTCAACGCCGTTTTTAATTCTTGAAATATTTTTTCTGTGAGTATAGACGACCAGAACTGCAAGTCCAATTAAAAACGGAAGCAATGTTCCGTAACCTTGAACATGTGCATGAAAAACATTTTCTCTGATGATCATGGTTAGAGGAATTGAGATAGCCGCAAGAATAGAACCAAGTGAAACGTATCTTGAAATAAAAATAGCGAGAAAGAAAATTCCAACGCCGACTAAAAGATCGATCGTTGCGAGAGAAACTAAAATTCCCATTCCTGTCGCAATTCCCTTACCGCCTTTAAAGCTTGCAAAGACGGACCAGACGTGTCCAAGCACAGCCGTAATTCCGGCAATTAATTGAACGAGCGTAAAATCATCAAACGGAGTTAGATTGTTGAAGGGAAAATTTCCATAATAAATGCGGGAGATTAATACAACTGCAAGAACACCTTTTAAAGCATCTAAAAGAATTACTAATAATCCGTATTTCCAACCGAGGATACGCCAAACATTTGTACCGCCGGCATTTCCGCTTCCATGTTCGCGAATATCAATTCCTTTTGCCGCACGGCTAACTATCAAACTTGTTGGGATAGAACCAATCAAATATGAAAGTAAGATAACTACACCAAGTAAAAACATATCATGATCCGTTTATTATTAAATTTATCTACAAAGAAAATATAAACTGCATTTGTATTGCTTGCAAGTTAAAACTTTCTTAAAAGAAATCAAATCACTTTTATTATCGCTGAATTGGGGAAATTATTGAGTAAGTGTACTCTTCCAAAGTAAGATTTGTTCTCTAACCATTTCCGGATTTGGCGAACCGAAAGTTTTCTTTCGTGAGAGTGCGGATGAAATATCGAAAAGCTGCAACGCTGTTTCATTAAAGAGTGCGCTGATCTTTTTCAACTCATCCAAGGTAAGTTGATTCAACTTGCACTTTTTTGTTTCCGCTAATTTTACAACTTCTCCTACAAGATGATGCGCTTGTCTGAATGGAACTCCTTTCAGTACAAGCCAGTCTGCTAAATCTGTTGCGAGTGAAAAATCACCGTTCAACTCTTCAGTAAATTTTTCTGCATTTATTTCCATTCCGATAAACATTAACCGCATAACTTCAAGTGAAGTAAAATAGGTGTGAACAGAATCGAAGAGCGGTTCTTTATCTTCTTGAAAATCGCGGTTATAACTTAGCGGCAGACTTTTCATTGTTGATAGAAATCCAAACGCGTTGCCGAAAACTCTTCCACTTTTTCCGCGGATAAGTTCGGCGAGATCGGAATTTTTCTTTTGCGGCATTAAAGAGGAACCGGTGGTAACGTCATCGCTCAATCTAATAAACTTCCACTCTTGCGAAGTCCACAAAATAATTTCTTCGCTCAATCGTGAAAGATGCATCATTCCAACCGAACAAGCGTTTAGAAAATCAAGAACGAAATCTCTATCGGAAATTGCGTCGAGCGCGTTTGCGGAATTTTTCGCGAAGCCAAGCTTTTGCGCTGTACTCTTTCTATCAAGCGGAAGTGTAGAACCGGCTAAAGCGCTGCATCCAAGGGGTGAAACGTCCGCTTCATCTAAAACAAATTGAATTCTTTGTTTATCCCGCTCCAACATTTCAACATAAGCAAGAAGATGAAACGCAAAAGAGATCGGCTGCGCCCTTTGTAAATGGGTGTAACCAGGAATGATTGTTTCTGTATGTTCTTCCGAAGTTTTGATCAATTGCTTTTGAAGTTCGGTGATCGTGTTTTTTAATTGATCTGCATTCTTCTTTGTCCACAACCGTAAATCCGCAGCAACTTGATCGTTCCTGCTTCTTCCGGTGTGTAGTTTGTCGGCGGTTTCGCCAATGAGTTCTTTTAAATGTGATTCAATTGCGGAGTGGATATCTTCAAATCGTGCCGGGTCGGGTTTCCAAATTTCATTTAAAAATTCATTCCGGATTTTTTCCAACCCGGAATGAATTTGTTGTGTTTCTTCTTTAGTGAGAATTCCAATTTCTGCAAGCATTGCCGAGTGAGCAACACTTACTTCAATGTCTTCTTCAATCAACGTAACATCAAATGAAAGCGATGAAGAAAACTCCAGCGCTTTTTGGTTAAGTGATTTTGAAAATCTTCCGCCCCAGAGCATTAGTGCGCAACCTCGTGCGCTTTATTTTCACTTGGAGTGTTTGCAGCTTTAACAAGACTTAACGTTTTATAGGGCAATCCGTACAACGCTAAAAATCCTTCCGCTGCTTTGTGATCAAATTTATCTTCAATTGTGTAGGTTGCTAAATCTTTATTGTAAAGACTATACTTTGAACTTCTCGAAAGTACTGTAGTAGTTCCTTTATAAAATTCTACTGTTACCGAACCGGTAATGTTTTCTTGTGTGGAATCAACAAAAGCCATTAACGCGTCAAACAACGGCGAGAACCATAATCCGTCGTAAATAATATTTGCGACTTTGTCCGAAACACCTTGTTTAAAACGGAATGTTTCTTTATCGAGAATAAGTTTTTCCAATTCTTTATGAGCGGTATGGAGAATAACCGCTGCAGGAGCTTCGTAAACTTCTCTTGATTTAATTCCGACAACTCTATTTTCGATCAGGTCCATTCTACCGATGCCGTGTTTACCGCCGATTACATTTAATTCTTTTACAAGATCAACGGCGGATGATTTTATACCGTTCAACGAAACAGGAACACCTTTTTCAAATTCAATTGAAAGTGATTCTGCTTTATCCGGTGCGTCTTTAGGTGAAGTAGTGATTTGATAAGCGTCTGCCGGTGGCTGAACCGTCGGGTCTTCCAACACGCCGCATTCAATTGCAATTCCCCAAAGATTTTCATCGATCGAATAAGGCGAATCTTTTTTTATCTTGATCGGAATTTTATGCTCGAGCGCGTAATCAATTTCTTCTTCCCTGCTTTTGAATTCCCAAATTCTTAAAGGAGCTAAAATTTTCAAATGCGGAGCTAAAGTTTGAATACCAACTTCAAACCGGACTTGATCATTTCCTTTTCCCGTGCAGCCGTGAGCGATAGTATCGGCTCCTTCGGCAATTGCGATATCAACCATAAGCTTAACAAGCAAAGGTCTGCCAATAGCTGTTGCCATGGGATATTGTCCTTCGTATAAAGCGCCGGCTTTCAAAGCTTTCCAAACATATTCCGTAATAAATTCTTTTTGTAAATCCAGAATGTAAGATTTTGATGCGCCGGTTAATTTGGCTTTCTCTTCTAAATTTTCAAGTTCATCTTTTTGACCGAGATTTCCGGTTGCCGTAATTAATTCGGCGTCGTATTTATTTTTAAGCCAGTTAACCATAACGGATGTATCAAGTCCGCCGGAATAAGCAACAACAATTTTTTTATATGACATTCTCTCTCCTATTTTACTTTATTCTTTGTGAGGGATTTTCCGACATTATTCTTTTGATAAGTGAAATGATGTTCGGAATACTGCTTTGTTTATTCGGGATGATCAAAACGGTATCGTCTCCGCCGATCGTTCCGATAATTTCTTCTTTGTTCCATCGGTCGATGTAATGAGCAACGCCTTGCGCTCTTCCGGCAAGTGTTCTCACTATTACCGCTGATTCATTGTGGTGTACTGTAAGTATTTCGAATCCGACAAGCCGCGCAATTTGTTTGCCGCTTTCTTCTGCATTTAAAATATAGCGGACACCATACTCGGTAAAAATTCTTACCACTCCAAGTTCGGCAAAGTCTCTGCTTAAAGTCGCTTGAGTAATTTCATACCCGTCGCGCTTTAGATAAACGAGCAAATCTTCTTGATTGGCAATGTGCTTTATCTGAAGAATTTCTTTTATCCGGTTTTGTCTTTTTAATTTTGAAGCCATGATGTGTTCCTCTATTTTAATTTATAAAATTATTGTCCCGACTTGTCGGGATTGAAGTTGGTTAACTTCGGCATGGCGAAACTTATCAACAACTTTACTCAAAGTCAAAAGAAATAAATCAATTTCTTTTTGAGTAATTACAAACGGAGGAAGCAAACGAAGCGTATTATTTCCGGAAGTTCCGGTAACAACACCTTGTTCAAGAAGCTCTTTCATAAAATCTTTTACATTGATCGATGAGTCAAGCTCAACGCCAACCATCAATCCATAACCGCGAACATCTTTTACTTTTTCTAACTGAAGATTTAAAATTCCATTTATTAAACTTTCACCCAATTGCTGAATTTTCTTCAACACATCTTCCGTCAACAATTCCGTTACCGCCAACGCTGCCGAAAGCGAAACAGGATTTCCGCCAAACGTTGAACCATGATCGCCGGGTTGAATTACTTCCGCAACTTTTTCAGAACAAATTAGCGCACCGAGCGGGAGTCCGTTCGCAATTCCTTTTGCTATTGTAATAATATCCGGTTGAATTTCCGCCCACTGATAAGCGAAATATTTTCCTGTTCTGCCTATCCCGGTTTGCACCTCATCAACAATTAAAAGAAGATCATTAGCATCGCAAATTGCGCGAAGTTTTTTCAAATAATCTTTTGAAGGAACGATCACCCCGTTTTCTCCCTGGATCGGTTCTACCATTACTGCAACCGTATGTTCATTGATCGAATCATTGATCGCATCAATATCGTTATAAGGAACATGGATAAATCCGGGAGTAAGAGGGAAAAATCCCTGCCACAATTTATACTGAGCAGAAGCAGAAAGACTTCCCATCGTTCTGCCGTGAAATCCGCCAAGCGCGGTTATGATGTTCGATCTTCCTTGTCCGAATTTTCTCGCAAACTTTATCGCGGCTTCATTTGCTTCGGTTCCCGAGTTGCAGAAAAAAACTTTATCAAGCTTTGATTGTTCGGTAAGTTTTTGCGCAACTTTTTCTTGCAGAGATATTTCAAAAAGATTTGATGTGTGCCAGATCTTTTCAACTTGATCGTGCACGGCTTTTGTAATGTGCGGGTGTGCGTGACCGAAACTTGTTACTGCGATTCCACTGAGAAAGTCGAGATACTTTTTCCCGTTAGCGTCAAAAAGAAAAGAGCCTTCTCCTTTTACGAATTCAACGGGTAAACGGTTATAATTTTTTAAGAGCGAAGAATTATTATGCTGTTCCATTGGCTGTAATCCACGTTCCTTTCATTTTTGTATTAAACATTTTTGAGTTGGGTTTTAGTTCAACATCGTCGCCGATCCAAATTTTATTAATTCCTTTTTGGAGAAGCTCAAGACAGCTTTGCATTTTAGGAATCATACCGCCGGTAATTTCACCTTCAGCAATTCCGAAATCAATTTCCTTTTCACCAAGCGTGCTTTTTACTTCACCGTTAAGCATAACGCCCGCAACATCGGAAAGGAAGAGAACAGTATCAGCCTTTATTGAAGCCGCTAAAACCTCACAGAAAACATCGGCGTTCACGTTCATCAAATTTCCTTCGTGATCTCTGCAAACGCTTGAAAATACCGGGATAACTTTTTCTTTTAATAGATTTTTTATCCAGGAAATATTTCCGTTCAATTTCGGGTAACCGACAAATCCTAAATCTTTGTTTAAGTAATCTGCAACAAAAAGATTTCTATCTACACCTGAAAGTCCCATCGCTTCCAAACCTTTTGCGTGGAGGTAGCCAATGATTTTTTGGTTCAATAATCCGGCTTGCACTGCAGCAACAATGTCCATAATTTCTGCGGTCGTAACGCGCTGCCCGTTTACGAATTTTACATCACAATCCATTTTGGTTGACCAGTCGGAAATGGTTGTTCCCGCTCCGTGAACGATAATAATTCCGTCGTAATGCCGTGACAATTCTACGAGAGTGTTACTCCATTTTTCATCTTGAATAAATGATGAAAGAGCTTTCCCGCTAAGTTTAAGGATGATAGTTTTCATAACTTCTACGTCCTGTAATTAGCATTAATTTTAATATAATTTTCGGAGAAGTCGCAAGTCCACCAGGTGGAATCAATTTCTCCCGCTTCTAATTTGACCGTTACCGTATATTCTTTTTTAACCAGAATTTCTTTCGCGGCTTTTTCATCAAGCACGATATCATAGTTAGGTTTTAAGATGGCAAGGTCATCAAAATAAATTGAGACTTTTGCGGGATCAAACTCCGCGCCGCTATTACCGGCTGCGGAAAGGATTCTTCCCCAGTTTGCATCTTCACCGCAAAAAGCAGTTTTAACTAATGGAGAATTTGAGATAGCTTTTGCAACTGCGTTTGCATCTTCTTCCGTCTTTGCTCCTTTGATTGCAACGGTAACAAGTTTGGTGGCTCCTTCACCGTCGGAGACAATTGACTTTGCCATTACAATACAAAACTTTGTAAGTGCGGCGAGAAAAGTTTTATAATCTTCAGAATCTTTTTTTATCGAAACATTAGCCGCTCCGTTAGCAAGCAGAACAACCATATCGTTCGTGCTTGTATCGCCGTCAACCGTAATTTTGTTAAATGAATTTTTTACCGCTTCGCTGAGAAGTTTTTGTAAAAGATTTTTTTCAATTGCAGCGTCGGTAGCAATAAAAGCCAGCATTGTCGCCATGTTCGGCATTATCATTCCGCTTCCTTTACAAATTCCGCCGATGGTAACTTCACCAGTTGAGAGAGGAATCGTTTTGGCGTAAGATTTACTTATCAAGTCGGTGGTCATGATAGCTTTAGCTGCATCGTATCCGCCACTGTGTGTAAGCGCCGGAATGATCTCATCAATTCCGGTTTTAATTTTTTCTATCGGAAGTTTAACGCCGATAACTCCGGTTGAACTGATGAGGACTTCATCTTGCTGGAGTTTTAATTTTTTCGCGCAATACTTTTGCATCTCCAAAGCGTCTGCGTGACCTTGTTCACCGGTACATGCGTTGGCGTTACCGGAATTAACCAGCACCGCTTGCACGTGAGAAGATTTTTTCAAAGCTTCTTTTGAAACCAATAACGGCGCGGCTTGAACTTTATTCAATGTAAATGTGCCTGCGGCAGTTGCAGGATATTCGGAATAAATAAGCGCTAAATCTTTTCTTTTCTTTTTTATTCCGGCAAAAATTCCGGCGGCTTTAATTCCCTTAACCGAAGTGATAGAACCTTCTTTATGAAAGTGCTGCATGTTTAACCTCCTTCTGCAAAATACCGAGTGACTCATCCCATCCATAAAGTTTGTTCATATTCTGGATCGCTTGACCGGCGGCTCCTTTAACAAGATTATCGATCGCGGAGGTAATGACAACTTTCTTTTCTTTTACCGAAATATTAATATCACAAAAATTTGAGTTGATGACCCACTTTAATTCCGGCGGCGTATTTCTTATCCGCACAAATGGACTTTCACCGTACGCTTCTTTATAAAGTTTAACGAGTGAAGCTTCATCAACATTCTTTTTTAAATGAATAAAACTTGTTGCATAAATGCCAACCGCAACCGGCAGCAAATGGGTGGTAAACGCGAACGGAGAATGAAAACCATTCTTGTATAATGTTTGTAAAATTTCCGGTTCGTGTCTGTGAGTGTTTACGTTGTACGCTTTAACGTTCCCGTCCATCTCGGAGAGAAGCATTTCTGTTTTTGGAGATTTTCCTGCGCCGCTGGTTCCCGAATATGCTGAACAACTTACGCTGATGATCTCTTCACCAAAATTTTTAACTAAAGGAAGCAGCGCAAGTAAAACTGCCGTGGGGTAACAACCCGGATTTGCGATCAATTGTGCATCGGCGTATTCGGTTTCGGAAAAATCCGCCAATCCGTAAACTTTTGATTTTAATAAATAGGAAGATGAATGCTCAAGATGGTACCATTGCATGTAGAGTTCTTCAAAATCCAACCGGTAATCTCCGCCAAGATCAATTACTTTTTTCCCTTTGCTTATCAAAGCCGGGACAAAGTTTAACGCTTCTCCGTGCGGGAGAGTTAAAAAATAGAGATCGTGGTCGAAAGAAACTTCTTTAGCCGGAAGAACTTTTTTGTCTTCGACCAAGCCTTCGATGTCTGGAAATAAAGTGGAGAGATTTTCGTTTGCGGTTGTGTTTGCATATACTTCAAAATCCTTTACAAAAGGATGATTGCTACAAAACTGGATCAGTTTTTTTCCCGTGTAGCCGGTTCCGCCAAGTATGCCAATTGAGATCATGATAAAGTCCTATTAAAAATTTGTAAAATAAAAAAGATGGAAATGCGCAGAGAAATGTTATTGTCCCCTGCGGGGACGCGGAAAACTTAACGAAAATATTGGGGTTGTTATGTTTAATTTCATCTTGAAAAATTTAATAGAATTTTGTTTCAAATCTAAGGAAGGAACGGATATTTGTCAAGCCTAAAGAAGCATATAATTACAGAAATTTTGCAAATACTGAAACTATCCGGTAATAAGGTGAATTAATATCCAGAAATAGGGGTAGCGAGAACAAACCGGTTGTAAGAACTTATTTCAAAAAGGAGAGAATGTTTTGCCGGGAGTGAAGATTCTAAACGGGACTGGATGAATGAGATTGCGTGGTATCTTCAGTCGAATTCTTGTTTTTTGCCAAGAAATTTTTCCCAAATTTTTGCTGGATTTCTACTTTATCTTTTATTGTTTATTTACTATCAAAAAAAGATTGAATCCCGATGGGATTCAATTTTTGTTTTTTGTTTGTGTTACCAAGATTCAATCCCGATGGGATTGTCTTTGTTTTTTTACTAAAATTAAGTTTATTCATACCTTATCGGCAGGCGTGCAGAATTCGTTTTCTAACACCGTAGGTGTTAAATCTTTGTAAAAAAGAACCTCACCCTCAATTAACATTCCCTTCGGGAATGAATATTTTTATTATCCACTGCCTTCTGCTTTGTGCCAAATGCCGACTGATTTGTGCCAATTACCGACTGCCGACTGCCGACTTTTCTAAATTCCGTTTCCCGCTATTGAATTAGAACTAATAATAAAGCTACGTTTTTACTGAATTAACCCACTTCGGAAGTACCCCCTCGAGGATGATTGTTAAATTCAGTCACCTTTTTACTCAATGAGTTTCCCTTTTTGCTGAATTCATTCAACCCGGAGGTGAATTAATTCATCTTTTTGCCGAATGAGTTCACCAATCGGGTGAATTAACTCACCTTTTTATCGAATGAGTTCACCGTTTTATCGAATGAGTTCACCGTTTTGGTGAATTAACTCTATTTTTACCCGAATTAACTCACCTTTTTGCTAAATGAGTTTACCTTTTTGCCGAATTAATTCAATCTTGAACTGGATTAATTTATCCGGCGGATAAATGAACTCCATTTTTAACCGAACTATTTCATATTTCAAATGAATTGAATTGCCCCGACATTTAGAGGCTGTGTGAAAATTATGGTTTTTAATTATCCAAGATTTACCAAGGTGGAATGGAATAAAAATCACCAACCGGAAACCGTTAAAACGGTTCAAATCTTGATTTATATTACATTAACACCTCGATTAATCGAGGTGTTAATGTAAAAATGATAGGTATCTCAACCGTTTCAACGGTTTTATTTGAAGATTAACACAACATCTGAAGGTCGTGGCAAAGCAAAATATAATACCGCGTAAAATTAGTTAGTAAAAATATTCTTTATGTTAAAGGAATCGCTCGCGAGCGTTCCGGAAAACGCTCGCGGAAGATTAAACATATACGAGTAGGAAAAACTACTGTTGAGGCGGAGTTTCCGGCGGTTTGCCCGGTCCCTGGTTCTCGAACCGCTTTTTCAGATCTTCGTAAATGGCTTTGGCGCCGGGAACGTTCATCTTTGCGGCGTTCTTTACCGAATTATAATATGAGAGCGACGCTACATACGCTTCGCTGCCGGAAAGGACAATGGTATCCTTTAAGCCGTCCCTTAGTTTGTAGCAGAGATGAGTAAATTCGGTTAGATCGAGCACCGCATTAAAATCGATCTCCAATTCGGGAATGTTTAGATACGCAGGAACAAATTGAGGATCGGTTTTTACGTACCCCAATGTTTTGGAAACAAAGGGGAGGCTGCCGTCTGCCATTTTGGGTAGGACTTTCCTTTCCTCCGGTTTAAGCGCAATAAGAAAAGGTTTTAAGAGCTCGTCCACCTCAGTAAGCTTTTGCAAAACGCTCTGCTTAACTTCGGGTGGAATGACGATTGAAACACGATTTTCTACGGTCATAATGACCTCCTTTATATTAGTTTTAGGTGGAATTATTTATCCCGTCCTTAGGCCCACTCACTACCCCATAAAGACAGTAATAGTTTTATCACCTTTCTTTGTCAAGGAATGATCCTTGACGGCCTGGAGAAATATCTTCATAATCGTTTACCACGATTTTTTTGTTCAACGTTGCCGTTTACGGCGATGTTGATTGCTTCATCTCTATTCCAAGCAGAGCGGATCTGCTTTGAATCAAATAACTTTATGCTGGTTTCTTTGTCCATAATTTAGCTTTTTGAAAATTCATTCTACTCACTATCATGCAGCTGATCGCTCTTTTTAATTCTTCCCTCATTAACATGTTATTATAATTTTTGCTTATTCTTTATAATTTGTCCTTCAACCACAGGTCTTTTTGTTTTTCTTTGTTGAGATGAAAGCTCAAGAATTATTTGTTCATATGTCCAACCAGGAGAAATTACTGCCACCCCAGATTTTAAAAATTTGTCTTTTAATACTGGCTCTCTGTTTCCAGGTAAAATAACACATATTAAATCATCTAAATTAAACTTTAATGTTTTTAGGAAACGCCATTCACGTTCCCAAGAGAAATCACATTTTTCGTACATCGCATTTATGAATGGGAGAATTCTCCAATTAGGCTCTTCAAGGTTCCCATCATCAAATGCCTCTTCAAATAAAGTATCAACCGTTTTTCTTAATAATCCATTTTGACCATAACTGTTTATATAAATTGCAGGTTGACCACCTTTGGATGTAATAAATTCTTTTGAGAAAACAAATCCATATGATTCCAATTCTATTTTCCGACCTTCAATTCGTCGTGTTAAAAGATGTATCTGGCTAAGAGGAACTTCTGTAAAGCAAGAAACATTGAATTTTTTTTGAATATCATCAGGCATATCTTGCAACTTTTTATTGTATAGACATTGCGGGCGTGTAGCAATTATTTTTCTGGATTTTAAAATAGAAATAAAGTTTTCACGCGCAGTTGCACCATTCTTAAATGTAGCGGTGTCATTTCTGGTGAGATGAACAATGAATCGTGAATAGTCTTCCCTTTTGCTCGTTGCATTTATCGTTTTACTCATAATTTATACCTATTAGTTTTACTTTTGCTTCGTCTACATCGTTTAATTATCAAATAAATCCTATCTGCACTGACTCTTTTAACAAGAAAGTTTAACATACAAATAACCTAATTATTTTTTAGGCAACGCACATTAAAACCGTTTCTTCTATCGTTATAGTCAGAGTAGTTGTAGGAGTTGACATGACTATCATTAGATTCCAGATAAAAGTAATGTGCGGTCACCATAAAGTTAATTGTATGCTCTGTTGAACTCCAAAAGTAAGCCTGGATGCCTACGTTATATGTGTCAATATTTAAGTAGATATATCCCGAAAGCAACGCCGAGAAACCACTTGTGTTTGTTCCTGTTCCACTTCCAGTTCCTTGTCCTATTGCCTTTAATGAGTTACCATCTTGATTAACAGCAGTAACTAAATTTCGGAACTCATCTTGTTTTGGAATGTGCCACCCATCCGGGCATATTCCTTTTGCGCCAGATGTTGTACTATTTGCCATTGCTTCATCCCATGTATAAAATTTACCACCCTCAAGGTTCTCCTTAAACCAGCATTGTCCACCAATAGAAACTAAATTATATGTTCTGTTGCCATATAAAACAGTTTTAGCATCTCCACATGCATCTTGCGTAAAAAATGACCGACTCTCACTCCAAATAGAACTTCCAAAACTATTTAATGCGGTTACTCGCCAATAATGTTTCGTCAGACCATAAAGACCGCTTATTTGTTTGCTTGTAATATTCCCAACGCTATTATTATAAACCAAATTTCCAAAAGAATTGTCTGTTGTAACTTGCAGAGTATAACTCGTTGCTCCGTTGCTTGCATTCCAAGTCAACGTCGGTGAAACTGCCACATCTGTTGCACCATCCGTTGGTGTCAGTAAAGTTGGTGGGGTGGGTGGTGCCCCAGTTGTAAAACTCCAAATATCAGAAGTATTTGATGTCCCAAAATTACTCGCAACTGTAACTCTCCAATAATATTTTGTTGCACCATATAATCCGCTTATTTGCTTGCTCGTAGTATTTCCAACACTATTATTATAAACCAAATTTCCAAAAGAATTGTCTGTTGAAACTTGTAGAGTATAACTCGTTGCTCCGTTGCTTGCATTCCAAGTCAACGTCGGTGAAACTGCCACATCCGTTGCACCATCCGTTGGTGTCAGTAAAGTTGGTGGGGTGGGCGGTGCCCCAGTTGTAAAACTCCAGACATCAGAAGGAGTCGATGTTCCATAGATATTTGTTGCAGCTACACGCCAAAAATATTTTGTAGAGTTTGTTAAACCAGTTATCTGTTTGTTTGTAGTTGTACTATATTGATTAAAAACATAATTAGTAAACGAGCTGTTGGTTGAGACTTGTAAAGTATAACTCGTAGCTCCACTTCTTCCATTCCATGTAAACGTTGGCGAAAGTGATATATCAGTTGTCCCATCTGCAGGAGTTAAAAGAATAGGGGGTACGAGTGCAACTCCGGTCGTAAAAGACCAAGTTTCAGACCAACCTTTTGTACCGAAATTATTCGCTGCACTCACGCGCCAATAATATGTTGTCGAACCGCTTAAATCATTTATTTGCTTTGTAGTAGTAGTTAATGAATCTTCATCAAAAACAAAATTCGTAAAAGAACTGTTCGTTGATAATTGCACTGCATAGCGAATGGCATTATTTATTTTGTTCCAAGTTAAAACGGGTGCAAACTTTTGATTCACCGCTCCGTTTGCCGGGAGTGATAATTGAGGTATAAGAGCTGGCTCATCTTTAGTAGTGTTAAAGCTCCATACCTTAGACCAATCAGAAGTTCCGGCGCTGTTGGTTGCGCTAACCCGCCAGTAATAAACCGCTAAATAATTAAGGTCGGGGACTTGTTGGGTTGTTGTTGTAATATCGCTTTTATTAAATACAAAACTTGAGAATGAACTGCTCGCAGAAACTTGTAATGTATAGTTTTTCGCTCCGCTACTTTCTTTCCATGTTAAAACCACCGGAACTACAATGTTGGAAGATGTATCTGTTGGAGATGCTAATGTTGGCGGTGCGGGAACCGTATCTGCATTAACGGGATTACTTGCATCTTTTTTACACGATGTAAATACAAGAAGAGAAATCAGAAGAAAATAAATTGACTTTTTCATATAACACCTTTATTTAACGCATGAAGTAAAGTTCTTACATTTAGTATTACTAACTAATTAAACATCGTTAGTCGTTTTTACTTTGGAGAATAATGGTAATATTTTTCCTCTTTTTCTTCCAACCGCTTATAAGCAAACTGTACATTAATACAATCATTAATTTTCTTTAAAATATCGATAACCTTTATTTTGTCTGAAATACTTATGCTAGATATTTTGTAATAAAGAAGTGTCCAACCAACAAGAGCCGCATCCCAATTCACAGTAGCGCCAAGAATTGAAAAAATATATTTGGGTAACTTAGTTTTATTGTTTTTTCTGAGTGCTTCCTTGGCATAATTTGAAATTGTGTTTTCTCCAGAACCACACGCTGATATTGATAATGCAAATTTCCCTTTATAATTATTGTTTTCTAATATCGGGAGAAGGTCATTAGTTAATTCATCCCACCCGAGATCGTCAGACCCAAATCCGACACAGTCACTATTCCCATGTGATGAAATGTGAATAAAAAAAGGAGCTTTTTCCCTCTCTGGAGAATGGTGAGAACTCGCGGATGACAAATACTTGCAGGTCTCTTGAAATTCTTTACGGGACTTGACCAGAAATGAGACGGCTTCATGCCCCATCAGTTTGCAACTTGCTTCAAGAGCTTTAGCTTCTGATGTTCCTGTAAAGAGATCGATGGGGTTTGGAGATTCAATTATAGCAAGTCTTATTCGAGACATAATGTTAGTTCCTTCAGTTAAATACTAATTAGCTATCTTTAGATGAGTGAAAAAAGAGAATGATTATATTTGTGGAAACTAATTGCTCGTGCACGTTAATTTCGCATTTCACTTCGTTTTCTTTTGTTTGGTTTTTCTTTGTAAAATATAAAACGGCTGAGAGTAAAAAAATATTTACCCCGTTTGGGAATGGATTAATAGAATGTAAAACTAACAAAGAAACAGAACCTCCGTATTCTTGCTAAATTGGACAAACGAACATAAAAATGTTTTTGGAGATTAGCAAGAATATTTTGTCACAAAGATTAAATCCCGATGGGATAATGTAACACAGAATAATATTCAGTGTTACGATGCAGAGTAAATACACCAGAATTGTTACAATTCCCAATTGCTTTTGCTAACTGCTGACTGCCTTCTGCCGACTGAAGATTGCCGACCGCAGACTGCTCTCTCACTTCAAGATCTTTTTCAGCATTTCAAGATCATCTTTGGTAGTAATTTTGAAATTGAGCGGCGAGCCTTCGGAAAGATGGATTTTCTTTTTGGTTCTTTGGACGAGCATTGATTCATCCGTTCCGACAAACTTTTCCTTCTTCGCTTTTTCAAAAGCAGAAAGCAACTGGTCGTAACGAAAGATTTGTGGTGTTTGGACGTAATAAACTTGTGAGCGGTTGAGGTAGGTGTGTTCTCTGTTTGTCTTTTTTAAAAGCGTATCTTTTGCCTGCAAACACACAAGCGCGTTGCCATTTTTTTCCGCACAACGAACCGCATCAGCTAAAACTTTTTGCGAGAGTAAAGGACGCGCGGCATCATGCACAATTACAAGATCATCTTTGTTTAGATCTGCCATGATGAGTGCATTGTAAACCGAGTCTTGCCTTTCTTTTCCCCCTTCAACAATTATGGTAAGCTTTGTCAGTCTATATTTCTTTTGCAGTCTTTGTATGCGGGGAAATTCTTCTTTACTTGCTGCAACTATAATCTCATCAACGTTTTTTGCTTTTTGAAAAACTTCCAGCGTGTAAGCGAGAATTTCTTTTCCGTTTACTTTTAAGAATTGCTTCGGGATAGTTCCACCGAATCTCTTTCCCTTACCGGCTGCGGGAATGATGGCAACGATCCGGGACATGGTTGAGGGAGGATGGTTGATGGTTGATGGAAGAAGTGACATAGCTACTATTAAATTATTGTTTAGAAATTCCAAAACACAAAACACAAATTCCAATTGTAACTTGTGTTTTGATGTTTGGATATTAACTTAAAAAACTCTTCTTAGATGATCAACATTGCGTCACCGTAACTGAGGAAACGGTAATGATCTTTTAAAGCTTTTTTATATGCTTTTAATACAAACTCGATCTCTCCGAACGCAGCAACAAGCATCATTAAAGTTGATTCGGGATAATGGAAATTTGTAATCAATTTAGTGCCGATTTGAAATTCATAAGGAGGATAGATGAATTTGTCGGTCCAACCTTTATTGGCGCGTGCATATCCGTCTGCAGTAACACTGCTTTCCAACGCCCGAACCGCGCTTGTACCGACAACAAAAACATTCTTATGATTCTTCTTCGCTTTGTTGATATGTTCGGCTGTACTTAACGGAACTTCAAAATATTCCGAATGCATACGATGTTTTGTTAAGTCCTCAACTTCAACCGGCTGAAACGTTCCTAATCCGATATGAAGTAAAACGGGAACGATATCAACGCCTTTGTTTTTTATCTTCTCCAGAAGTTTGGTCGTAAAGTGAAGACCTGCAGTTGGAGCCGCAACGGATCCATCTGTCTTAGCGTAAACGGTTTGATAATCATCTTTATCCGCTTTTTCCGGTTCGCGTTTAATGTATGGAGGAAGCGGAGTGTGTCCGATTTTTTCAATCGATTTAAATACATCGGGTCTGTTAAAACGAACGGTTCTTCCGCGCGAAGTAGTGTTATCGATAACTTCGCAGAAGAGATCGTCATCAAAATAAATTTTGTTGCCGATCCTAACTTTGCGCGCCGGATCAACAATAACATCCCATATCCATTCGCGGGTATTTAATTCGCGAAGAAGGAACACTTCAATTTTAGCATTTGTTTTTTCTTTTTTGCCGTACAAACGAGCTTGAATAACGCGCGTATCGTTTAAGACAAGAACATCTCCTTCTTCCATATAGTCAACCACATGTGAAAAAGTTGTTTCTTCAATGGTTTGCGTCTCGCGATTCAACACCATCATTTGCGCTTTATCCCGCGGATGTACAGGATATTTTGCGATACTCGTTTTCGGTAAATTATAACTAAACTCTGATAACTTCATTTTCTTTAACCTTGTTAATTTGATATAACGGAGCAAGAATACTTTTTGTCCAAAAGTATTCTCACTCTCATAAAGTCCCGCTTAAGCGGAATTACTTTTTCTTTGAACCTTTTTTCTTATGGTTCTTTTTCTTTTTGCTGTGTAACTCATGAACAACCGCGCGGGCAGCAGCCAAACGTGCGATCGGCACACGGAACGGTGAACAACTTACGTAGTTCAATCCGGTTCTGTGACAGAATTCTACTGAAGAAGGTTCGCCGCCATGTTCGCCGCAAATACCAACTTTAAGATCAGGGCGAGTGCTTCTTCCTCTTTTTGTTCCAATCTCCAACAATTGACCAACACCTTCTTGATCAAGCGCTTCAAACGGATCGACCGGAAGAATTTCTTTTTCAACATACATCGGTAAGAATTTTCCGGCATCGTCACGTGATAAACCAAATGTGGTTTGGGTTAAATCGTTTGTGCCGAAGCTGAAGAACTCTGCGCGTTCTGCAATTTTATCTGCAACCAGGGCAGCGCGAGGTAATTCGATCATCGTTCCAACCATGTAATTGATCTTCACTTTCTTTTCAGCCATAACTTCGGAAGCAACTCTGCGTACGATGTCTTCTTGAAGTTTGAATTCAGTTAGTGTACTCACCAACGGAATCATGATTTCCGGTTTAACTTTGAAACCTTCTTTCATAGCTTCTGCAGCGGCTTCAAATATAGCACGCGCTTGCATTTCAGTAATTTCAGGATAGAAAATTCCAAGACGGCATCCTCTAAATCCAAGCATCGGATTGAATTCGTGTAAGCTTGTCATTTTTTCGTGGATCTTTTTAACGCTTACTTTCAACGCTTCCGAGAGTTCTTTAATTTCTGCATCGGTATGAGGCAGGAATTCGTGAAGCGGCGGATCGAGTGTTCTAACCGTTACAGGATAACCTTTCATCGCTTTAAAGATTCCTTTAAAGTCTTCTCTTTGGTAAGGAAGAAGTTCTGCCAACGCAGCTTTTCTTGCTTCGAGAGAATCTGAAAGGATCATTTTTCTCATTGAAAGAATTTTATTTTCGCCGAAGAACATGTGTTCTGTACGGCAAAGTCCAATACCTTCAGCGCCGAAAGCGATTGCATTCTCAGCTTGATCAGGTTGATCTGCGTTTGTTCTGATGCCTAATCTTCTGTAAGAATCAGCCCAGTTCATCAAGCTGTTGTAAGTTTGAAATACCGGTGATTCTTTTGCACTGAGTGTTTTAGTAATAAGAACCTGGATAACTTCGGATGGTTTTGTTTCAAGTTTGCCTTCAATAACTTCTCCGGTAGAACCGTCGATTGAAAGATACTCGCCTTCTTTTACAACGATGTTTTTGTTTTCAACGCGGATGGTTCTTTCTTTGTAATCGATCTTTAAAGTACCGCAGCCGGCAACGCAAACTTTTCCCATTTGACGTGCAACAAGTGCTGCGTGTGAGGTCATTCCGCCGCGAGCAGTTAAAATACCTTCTGCAGCGTTCATTCCTTTAATGTCTTCAGGAGAAGTTTCAATACGAACGAGAATTACTTTATCTCCTTTAGCAGCCATTTCTTCAGCATCTTGCGCACTTAACGCAACCTTACCGGATGCAGCACCAGGACCGGCATTCAAGCCTTTCGCTAATAATCTTCCGGCGTCAATTGCTTTTTTCTTTTCCGTTAAATCGAAAATTGGTCTGAGCAATTGATTTAACTGGTTTGGTTCGATGCGGAGAAGAGCTTCTTCTTTATCGATCAATTTTTCTTTAACCATATCAACAGCCATTTTAACGGCGGCGAATCCTGTTCTCTTACCAACGCGGCATTGAAGCATCCACAATTTGCCTTGTTGAATAGTGAACTCAACGTCCATCATATCTTTGTAATGTTTTTCAAGTTTCAATCTGATGTTATCGAGTTCTTTATAAAGTCTCGCGTTATCTTTTTTCAATTCTGAAATAGGAAGAGGGGTTCTTGTTCCGGCAACAACGTCTTCACCTTGAGCGTTGAAAAGATATTCACCGTAGAAAATATTTGTTCCCGCAGCAGGATCACGTGTGAACGCAACGCCTGTACCGGAATCTTCACCCATATTTCCGAATACCATTGATTGAACGTTAACCGCGGTTCCCCATGATTCGGGAATACCGTTTAATTTTCTGTAAACAATAGCTCTGTCGTTCATCCATGAGCTGAACACCGCGCCAACAGCGCCCCAGAGTTGTTCTTCAGGATTTTCCGGGAACGTGTGTCCGGTTTTCTTTTTGATCTCTGCTTTGAATTCAGCAACCAATTCTTTTAAATCATCAGCAGTTAATTCAGTGTCAAGTTTAACTCCACGGAGTTCTTTCTTTGCATCAAGAATTACTTCAAACGGATCGTGTTCGTGTTTGTCAACCGGTTTTAAGCCGAGCACAACATCACCGTACATTTGAACAAATCTTCTGTAAGAATCGTAAACGAATCGTGGATTATTTGTCTTCTTGATTAACGCTGCAACAGTTGTATCGTTCAACCCAAGATTGAGGATGGTGTCCATCATTCCCGGCATAGAAGCGCGAGCACCGGAGCGAACGGAAACGAGCAACGGATTTGTGGATGATCCGAAAGTTGCTTTCATTTCTTGTTCAACTTTTGAAAGAGCTTTTTTTACTTGCTCTTTTAATTCTTTCGGATAAGAATTTTTGTTTTCGTAGTACTGAGTACAAACTTCGGTGGTAATTGTAAAACCTGCAGGAACCGGCAATCCGATGTTCACCATTTCCGCAAGGTTAGCGCCTTTACCGCCGAGCAATGCTTTCATTTCTGCTTTTCCATCAGCTTTCTTTCCGCCGAAGAAATAGACGTACTGATTTTTTTTTGATTTAGCCATAAGTAGGAAATCTCCTATGTTTATTTGTTATTCTTTTTTAGATACTTTGAACCTGGAAGTATCAATTGATTATTTCTTTTTTGGTTCACTAAGTTTTTTGAAAATTTCATTTACAAATTCTTTTTCGTCGTCAAATTGTAATTCAATCTTTAAATAAAAGATGTCGATATCGTCAAGTTCTTTTTTGTACTGCATCAGTTTTACCGCGTCTTTCTGCGTGGTAATTACCGAGTGAACATTCGCAGCGTAAAACTGCTTTCTTATGTTCTGAATGTCTTCCGGCGTATAAAATTTATGATCGCGGAAAATCATCCGGTTTTCGGTATCAACATTTAATTGTTCAAGCGCTTTAAAGAACGAGTGCGGATTCGCTATTCCGCTGATCACCAAACTTTTCTGTCCTTCAAATTCTTTCGATTCATAAAACGTTTTCTTTTTTATATCGAAAAATCCCTTTGCCGAATAGCGCGCGGTAAAAACTTTTCTATCATGTCCACAGCAGCGCTTTGAATCTTTCTTGAAATATTTTTGAAGCCTTGCCGGAATTTCTTTTAGTTCCGAAAATTTTCTATTCAAAACGATAATATCTGCCCGTTTAATTGAAGTAAAATCTTCACGCAATAATCCGGTCGGTAAAAATGTCCGGCGCAAAGGACTCGCTTCCAACAAAAACCTCTGTTCAAAAATTAAAATGTCCAAGTCTCTAAAAATCCACCGATGTTGAAAAGCGTCGTCTAAAATGATGGTGTCAACTTCAGCTTTTGCCAGCAACTGTTTAGCGCCTTCAACGCGGCTTTCGCTCACTGCAGCAGGAACAGAACATTCAAAAACGGTTTGATAAATTTCATCTCCGCATTCTTCAACATTGGTTTTCAGTTCGGAGCCGTCCGAGACGAAAAGAAATCCTTTAGAGTGTCTGCCGTAACCACGACTTAATACCGCAACTTTTTTCTCGTGCTGCTTCATCAAGTTCGTCAGATAAACAACTAACGGAGTTTTTCCGCTTCCGCCAACGGTTAAATTACCAACGCTGATAACCGTTGCTTCAACTTTTTTTGCTGAAAATATTTTTGCATCGAATAAAAAATTTCTGATGGCTGTAATCAACGCATAAAAAGGGACCAGCGGCAGTGCCACCAATCGCAAACCATCTACTATTTTTCGTTTATTGAGCTTCACTTCTTATTCCGAAAATTCTTTAGCGCGTTTTTGCAATTCATTTAATTTTTCTTCGCACTCCAAAATTATTTTTGAAGTTTCATCACGGCTTAAATTTCCATCTATCATAATTGGTTCAGAATAAACTAACTGAACTTTTGAAAACAGAAACGGGACTTCAAAATTGTCCCAGCTATGCAATTTTAATTTCGATTTATATCCTGCGCCAACCAACACTAACGGAACACAGCTTTTCTTTGCAGTTATCACGGTTCCGGCTTTCATTTTGAAATTCGGTCCGCGTGGTCCGTCGGGAGTAATAGCAACGGCGCATTCATGTTTAGCATGGTCAATCATAATTTGCAAAGCAACCTCACCGCCTTTGGAACTTGAGCCGCGAACAACTTTATAATTCCACTTGCGTAATATTTTTGCAAGTAAATCGCCGTCCTTGCTTTGGCTTATTATCGCAAGCAAATTTAAATTGCGGTGAGCGAACCAGGGAATTACCATCGTTCCATGCCAGAAAGCAAGAACAAAATTCTTCTTCTCTTTTATAAGCGAATTAATGGATTCGCTTCCGGTAGTTTGAATGCGCAACGTTTTGCAAAGCGTTTGAATCAATATGTAAAGAACATAATTTCCGATAAACCGGAGGAAATTTTGATACTGTTTTCTAAGCTTCATTGATTGATGCTATAATTATTTCTGCGGCAGTTTTTGATGCATCTTTATTTCCGAGTACAACTTTCAGACTTTTTAATTTCTCTGATATGGTTTGATAAAGAGATGCGTCGCTTAAAAATTTGCTGCATTCAGCTAAAATATTTTTTGTGTTCACTTCGTTTTGAATTAACTCGGGTACAACCGTTTCGCCCGCAATAATGTTGGCTAATCCGATGTTGCTAAGCGTTATTAACTTTTTACCGATTAAATAGGTCAATGAACTTGTTTTATAAACGATCACCATCGGCAAACCGAATAATGCGGCTTCAAGTGTTGAGGTTCCCGATTTGATGATACCAAGTTTCGCATACTTAAAAAGTTCATACGATTTGTTTTTAACAATTCGATAATCTTTTTCGGCACTTAATTTCTTAAAAGTTTTTTCATCAATATTTGAAGAACAACCGACCACAACCTGTAAATTAAATTTCTTTGCTACCGCAATTGCTCCTTCAATAACAGACGGAAATATTTTTGCAACTTCTTGTATTCTGCTGCCGGGTAAAACAAGTAAAATTTCTTTCTGCACATCAAGATTGTTTTGAGAGAAAAATTCATTCCGTTCGATGAACGAATAGTTATTAATCCGTTCAATTAACGGATGCCCGACAAACGTTGCATCCACTCCCGCTTTTTTATAAAACGTTTCTTCAAACGGAAAAAGAACGAGCATTTTATTCACAAGTTTTTTGATCTTGTGAATGCGATGCTTTCCCCAAGCCCAAATTTGCGGAGAGATGTAATAAATAATCTTTCTCTCCATAGC
The DNA here is from genome assembly GCA_041671545.1 of Ignavibacteriaceae bacterium. GTDB lineage: Bacteria > Bacteroidota > Ignavibacteria > Ignavibacteriales > Ignavibacteriaceae > UBA1563. Next base: position 4,168 of record JBAZBI010000021.1, on the reverse strand, counting down.
ATTTAACTTTTTTGCAATGCTGAGATTGAAACCCGGATAATCGATCAACACACATGTTTGAATATTTTTTTCTTCAACAAGTTTCAACACATCGGTCTGGACTTTTTTAATAAACGGTAAATGTTTTATCACTTCAACAAAACCGAGAAACGCCATTTTGTTGATGTGGTAAAGAAGCTGCATTCCTTCATGTTTCATTTCATCACCGCCGATTCCGTAAAACGAAAGAGTCGGATCAATTGCCTTCATCGCTTTAATTAAAGCGGCTCCGTGCAAATCGCCAGAAGCTTCACCGGCAAGAACCAATATGTTTTTCTCAGCAGTCACGGTTAGGATAATCTTCTTAAAAACCATAGAATAATTAAAGTGCCAGCTACAATTGCAAATGCTTGCAGCGTTCTTCTTTCCGAACGTAAACCTTTTTTAATATCATATTCCGGCTGCTCAACTCCCTCTTTTCTGTAAGGAGTTAAGCGAGGAAAAATGCGAGGAACATTTTTATAATATTCAGTAAAATCATTTCCAAATTTTTCTCTGAGAAAGCCTTCTTCTTCTTTAATAATTTCATAATACTGAAAAACGAAAAATGCCAGTGCGATAATTTGGAGATACGGAAACAAGGCAAACGACATAATTCCCAAACCGAAATAAATTAAAATATTTCCGACATAGAGCGGATTGCGAACGTGTGCATACGGTCCATTTATAACCAAATACGTTCCGCCGACTTTCCCGGTCGTGCGCGTTTCGCTACCTGCCCAACTTACAGCCCAAAGCCGGATCAGTTCGCCACAAACTGCAATCAATAAGCCAAGCGGTAAACTCCAAACGTTTGATTGTTGAAATGCTATCATTAGAATTACAAATGGTATTGGTGTATAGCTTCTGTATTTAAATAGTTTATTAGTCATTTGTCATTCGTCATTTGTTAGTAATATTTTTAGAACCAATCGATTTTATGTATGCGTTCAATTTTAAATGAAGCAGATCAATTTTGTCATTATAAATATGAAGTGCATCTATCGCAATTAAATTTCTATTCGCTGCTTTCTTCAACCAAACTTGTGTTTCTGTTAAAGAGCCTCTGCTGATGTAACAAAAATGTTTGTTTTCCTGATAATGGAATCTTCCAAAACCTTCTGCAATATTGGCTGCAACCGAATCAGCCGAATTAACAATCTGTTTGCCGAGAGTACTCTTTGCAAAATAGTCCCAGGCAAGAACTTCTTTCCAAACCATTTCACCAAGCTCCATTGCAAGATTAAAGACTTCCAGTTCACTTAATTTCATTTTACAACTTCACTTCCAATGTCCACTGACTGATGACCAATGACCATTATCCTAATTTGTACAAATTTTTTCTTTTCAATTCAGCTTGATGTCTTTTCTTCAATCGCTTTTTTGCGAACAAGGTTTCCAATTTCGAGACGACATCGTTAAAATTGTCGTAAGGGAAAAAGGTCACCTTTTCCTTTTCACAAAATTTGCGAAGCGAATCTTTCGCAAAAATAAAATCACAATATTGCGCGGGACAAACATCCGAACTACCGTTTCCGATGTAAATCGTAAATTCATCATCGCCGCTGTTTTCAACCACATGATTGCGTTTACAGTTTGCGCAATCTTTACATTCTTCATCGCGATACGGAAAAACCGGTTGCGGTTTTCCGGTTCCATTTTCAATTAACCGGTTTGAAAATATTCGAATACCTGCAATATTTTCTCTCTCCAAAATTGTTTTGATGTAAAATTCAAAACCATCGCTGAGAATTATCATTTCAACTTGATGTTCCTGTGAAAACAAAACAAGACGATGAAACGCTTCGTCAATTTCAAAAGAACGAACAAAATTTGTTAATTCATTAATTGAAACCGGATTCAATATTTCAAATAATGCTTTCCAGCCTTCAACAGATGTGAGTTCCCTTGCACTTATTCTTTTAATTATTGCTTCGGCTTTTTCCGTTTCGCCGAATTGCAAAAAAAGTTGCTCGCCGATATCCTGCTTTGTTATTGTACCGTCAAAATCAACAAAAATTTTATAAACACGTTTTACATGTTCAAAACCAACACTCATAAGAACATTTCTTTACTAAACTTCTGCATACGCTATTTTGTTACAACCATTTTTTTCACATCAACAAAATCGCCGGAAGTAAAACGGTAGAAATAAATTCCAGGAGTTAGAGCGCTCCCATCAAAAACAAATTTATTTTTTCCGGCTTGCGTATCGGTTAAGAGAATTTCATTTATTTTTTCGACCCTTGAATTAAATATCTCGATTTTAACTTCACTCGGATTCGTCAAGTGAAAAACTATCGTAGTTTTTCCTGAAAAAGGATTCGGCGAATTTTGAACAACATAATTTTCATCAGCAGTTGCCGGTGCAAAAGTGATTTTTTCAATTGCCGAAAAGTTTTTCTTGCCGTCTCTGCCAATTTGGGAAAGCCGAAAGTAAACCGTTCCTGCATCGTCCAACGGTTCTGTTGCCGTATATTCATTTGTCTTCCCGACGCTTGAAGAATAAACCGAAGCAACTGATTGCCAAACGTTTTCGACCGCGTCTTTTTCATTCATCTTTTCAATTTTGTAAGTAAACAAATCCGATTCATTCGTTACCGTCCAGGAAAGTTGAACCGAATCCGAAACAACTTTTGCCGCGAAATTTGTTATTTGCGAGACTAATGTTTTTGCGCTGAATAACCGCTGCCCATAAATTCCGGTTCCTTCTTTGCGTTTGTCTTTAAACAACACAATTACTCCTCCTTTTTGATCAGAAAAAAGAGAGAGATAACTTTTGTCGGAATTTTTATCTACTGCAACGGGCGTTCCTTCATCATTCCACAATAATTCTTTCTTTGAAGAAATTTTTTGAGCAAAAACAGTTGGCTTTTGTGATTGATTCGTTTGATCAAGCCAAGCAAGAATTACTACGTTTTTTTCACCCGAAACAATTGCTTGTCCGAATTGATCGTCTTTTGTTTTTGCGACAGAAATTCCTTCGGAATTCCAAACGGGATTTCCATTCGCTTTAAATTTTTGAATGTAAATATTTTTCCTGCCGTTTAAATCTTTCACCCAGCTAAGCATTATAGTTGAATCGCCCGCTAAAACCGCCTGCGGATTTACCTGATTTCCCTTTTGTTTTGTAACGATCTTACGGCGTTCTTCTAATAATGTTTTTCCGCTTGATGTTAAGAATTGATGGGAAATAGTTTTATTCTTCCCAAGGTTTTGCCAGTAAACGTAAAGTAGTCCCGGCTTTGCAAGTATAGCATGGTAACCGGTAATGCTTTTTGAATGTCCCGAAATATCAACAACTTCTTTCCACAAAAGTTTTCCGCGTTCATCAACATATTGTGCGTGGATTTGATAAATTTTGTTTTCATTTTCTCCCCACAAAACAAAACACCCGCCTTTTTCGTCAGGAAAAACTGTTGAATTGTTTTTTGCCGAAAAGGATTTACTAATAAGCAATCCATCATTTAAAAATTTTGTTGCTCCTGTTTCTGAAACTATTTGCAGTTTTAAATAATATTCCGTTGGAGCTGCATCGGATTTTTCGATATAAGTAAAGTAGGAAGTGTTCTTTTGATCCAAAGCGACGCCGCAATTAACAAGAGTATTTTGTCCCTTTGATATTTTCAAACCGGAATCATTCCAAACAAGTTTGCCGTTGCTTTTAACAAGTTGCCCATAAAGTGCGCCACGGTTTGCGGAGGAATAATCATTCCATAGTACAACAGCAGTGTGTGAATTATTTCCCGCGGCAATAGGATTTTTTTTCTCGCCAATTGCCGTACTTACGCTTTTTCCGTCTGCGCGAAAACTCACATTTCCGTCATTATCAAAGTGAAGAAAGAAAACATTTGCAGAAGCATTTGGTTTTGTATCCTGCCAAAAAAGAAAAGCTCCGCCGTTACCGTCTTCCAGCGATGAAATGTTTACCGGGTTTGCGGAATCGAATACAAGCTGTGTATTCAATTCTGAATTTGTAATCCACTGACCCAAAACCGCAGTCGAGTTCAATACAAAAAAAAGAAAGAGTAAAGAACAAAATTTGTTTTTACAAAAAAATATTTTGGAGAAGTTATGCGACATTTAACTCCTCATCAAAACGAACGCTGACGAGTTTTGAAACCCCTTCTTCCTGCATGGTAACGCCGTA
>JBAZBI010000020.1:0-63202 GCA_041671545.1 Ignavibacteriaceae bacterium | reverse complement strand
CGGAAGTATTTTTTAGTTAATAAAAATATCAGGTATTTTTAACTAACAAAATCCACCTTAAATTAGCGCCGGAATAACTCCTATCTTTGGGGTACAGTTAACATTTCATATTTAGTTTCTCTCCTGTTGCCGATAGTAGGTTTAAATACATTTGGAATGCTTCCCATAACATTAATTATGTTGGAAGGATGTTTTATAAAGTACTCAAAAAAGGATTATACACTATTAGTGATAGCAAATTTACTGTTACTGGGATGGTTACAATTCTTAAGCTTAGGTAGTTTATCAAAAGAGATCATAAAAAAAGATTACAATGTTGTAACAAAACCGTTACATGTGTTAAAATCAGAAGTGTATCTTATTTCTGGGACTGATGAATACTACAAATACGATAGAGTGATTCCATATGTGCTGTATAGAAAGCAAGATACGCTACAATTGCTATTGAAGTATAATAAAGTATGGACTAGCAATATACCATCTCAGAAATGGCAATTAGTAAATTGGACGATAGATTCTTTATTTAGTGAAACATATTATTATAAAAAGAAAAAGTAATGAATAAGGCAGTGTTGGGTTTTAATAAAATGGGCCATAATACATTTAGTAATATTTGAAGGAGTTTCTATGGGTGACGAATTTATACCGGATTATGAAAGATATACTATAGCAGAACTTGTTGATGTATTTAATCGAATCGACAAAATAAATAACCCGAAAAGAGCTAAAGCAATTGAAGAGCAATTAAGAGCAAAATTAAAGATTGATCCAATGATGAGTTTTAATGATGAAACGGTAAAGCAAAAATTAAATGGTTATTTAGAAAACTATACCGTCATAAAAAGTGAAAAACCTGCCTACGAAAAGAAAATAAGAAGAGGGTGGATTGCCGGAGTAATCCTGGGCATCTTATCTTTATTAATTACGATTTATTCATTAAATACACCTGGGAATTCTGCACTAAGAGAAAGCTTTAACGAATGGACATTTATTGATATTACGATTTGTTTTGGTTTAAGTTTTGGCGTTTATAAAAAGAATAAAATAGCAGCAATATTATTATTGGCGTTATTTCTTATACCCAGAATTATTGGTTTTATTTCAACGGGTAATTTAAAAATATTATCCGGCGGAGCAATATTTGTTTACTTTTTTGTTGAAGCACTAAGAGGAATATTAGATTATGAAAGTACTACAAAGCAAAACAACGTTGATGTAATAACCGAACAAACTTTGTAATCTGCCGCCGGCCGGATATAGTAAAAAGTAAATGGAAGAAAATAAATAATTGGTAAGGTAGTGTTGGGATTTAACAAAACACGCCACAAGATTTGTGATTTTACTTTATAGTAAAGGAGAAAAGTGCATCATAACTCCTAAAAACGATGCATAAAATTAAATATCTATTATTAATTTAAGGAGATCATTATGAAAAAAACATCTGTATTTCTTGCCCTTTTTGTTCTTCTGTCCTTGAGTTTATTCTTAACGAGTTGTGCAACAATTGCTACCGGTACAAAGCAATTAGTGACGATCAACTGTAATGTTGATGGTGCAACGGTATCTTTGGATGGTGTTAACGTAGGTAAAACGCCTTTTACTGGAGAGATCAAAAAAAATGGTAAAGTGTTAACTATTGAAAAAGAAGGATATAAGACATATACAATCGCTTTAAGTTCTTCGCTTGAAGGTTTATTTTGGGGAAATATAATAACCGGTGGTACATTAGGTAGTATAACTGATTTTACATCCGGAGCTGCATATAAATATGCGCCTGCTAGTTATCAAGTCGAGTTAATGGCTAAAGGAACATCTCTAAACAACTTTAAGCAAATTTATGAATTGAAAAAATATGCGATGATAAATATGTCAAATATTTCTATCGATTTATCTAAAAATAACGGGAGTTATTTGGAAGCGCTTATATATTTAACGAAAATGGATATGAATAAGAAAACAATTGAAATAATTAGGAAAAAATTAGTTGAATCTGATGGTGATCAAGTACATTTTGGCAATTTGATAGTAAAGCTACTGGTTATTTAGTTTGAGACTTAATTTCACTCGGAGAATAATAAAATTCGTTTTTGTTATTCTCCTCTTTTTTAATTCAATTTTGTTAGCGAGTGCAAACAATGGTATCGAAAACAATAAACTTGACGATACGACGACTACTAATCAAGAATGGAAATTGTTTTACAACGATCACATATTTAATAAGTTATATTTAGTTTTCGCGGGACCTTTTCCGGCAAGTCCAACTTCATCTTTCGGACATATTTTTGTTTTACTGGAACCTAAAAAAGAAAGACCATTCCTACTTTGGGATGCAATAGATTTTTCCGCCAATATAACAAATATCGGCACGTTTGAATATTTAGCTAAAGGATTATTGGGAAGTTTAGAAGGCCAGTATAAAGAAATATCTTTTTATGAAAAACTTAGAGAATACACTTTAAAAGAATCGCGTTCTTTGTGGCTCTTTCCAATTCAATTAGATAAAGAAGAATCTAAAAACTTTCTTTTTCGATTTTTTAATCTGAGTAATAAAATTTGTCCATATCGTTTTACTAATAGTAATTGTGCAAGTCAAATTTACAATTTAATAAAACTCTCCATAGATGAATCATTTAAACAAGAAAACCAATTAGTTTTTCCACATACTATTATCAATGGTTTGAAAAATCGAATCAGTGATCCAATATTTATAGAAAGTATAGATAATCTGTTAAAGGAAAATGCTAAAAAGATAACTTTGAATACTTGCGGTTCTGAAAATAAATTATTAGAGTATAATAATGTCAATGATGCAATATTATTAAATAAATTGGAATGGGAGTATTCTCAAGATCGTGACCATTTAACGGCTGAAGAAAAAATTAATTTACAAAAATTAAGAAAGAAAGTTTCGTTATCGAATGGCAATGGTTATAATAACTTTAAAAGTTATCCAAAAGAATTTAATATTCATCCAACAACGTTGGCGGGAAGTGGGCTTCAAATTAGTAAGAGAGAAGGAATTGAATATTTATTAATGTATCGTTTTGGAATTCACGAATATTTTGAAAATTGCAATGTTTATCCTGCAAATGATTATTTAAGCCTTTTAAAACTTGAACTTGGAATTAAAAAGAAGGAGATAAAGATTAATCAATTGATGCTATTTAGCCAAACAAGTTTGCAGCCAACCTCATATCTATCAAATTATTTATCATGGAAGTTAGGTTTTGGCATTCAAAAAAAATACGAGTTTAGAGATAGACAATTAGCTAGTGGTGTTTTCACCGGTTTGGGCTATACTGTTTCATTATTTGAAGATGAAATAACATTTTCCTTCTTAATAAATGCAGAACCTATTTACTTACAAAAATCAGGATTTTCTTTTTTAAGTGGTCCTGAAATTATAACTCTATGGAATATCTCTGATAGGATTAAATGGATGAATTGTTTTAAGGGTACAATGAAAAATATTTATAATCCAGAAATATATTATTACTTGGAAAATAATTTGGGATTTGAAATATATAAAAAGATGATGTTATTGTTAAGCTATAAGCATTCAGAATATGACAACTTGTATGATATTAAGCTTAATTTTTATATTAATTAAATCAGCTTTACCTCTTTAATAAGTAAAGAGTCAAGATAAAAAATATTTTTATTTGCAATTGTTGGCTAAGTGTTTTTGAGATTTCTAATAACTATTAAACCGTTTTTTAGAAGTAAAACATAAATGGAAGAAATTAAGTAATAAGGTTGTGTTGGGTTTTAACATAACACGGCGTTAAATATTTTGAATAAGGAAAATCATATGACTGAAGAACGACCCCGCGTTTGCCCGGTTGAACTGGCAAATTCACTTGATAGTAAAATAAGAAGGTGGCTGCAAGACCCGCAAAAAATACTCTCTCCTTATATTCAAGAAGGGATGAAGGTTCTTGATGTAGGATGTGGTCCCGGATACTTTTCTATTGAGTTAGCAAAAATGGTTGGTAAAAATGGAAAAGTATTTTCGGTTGATATGCAGGAAGGAATGCTGCAAATAATTAGAAATAAAATTCACGGAACATCTCTTGAAGGAATAATCAAACTTATAAAATGTGAACAGGACGAGATTATAGTACCTGAGAAAGTAGATTTTATTTTAGCGTTTTATATGGTGCACGAAGTCCCGGATAAAGATAAATTCTTTAGAACAATGAAAAATATCCTTGATGAAAAAGGCGCGTTCTTAATTGTTGAACCGAAATTCTTTCACGTAACTAAAAAAGAATTTGCCGTTACGATCTGCAAAGCGGAGGCAGCAGGATTCAAAGTAACTCAAGGTCCAAAATTAGCTTTTAGTTTTTCAGCAATATTAATAAATGCGTAACTTAACTCAAACCTTAGAGGTCTGCGACCAAAATGGATTAGACCTCGAAGGTTACGGCATGAAGTAATTATAAAAGGTTAAAAACATTGAAAGAGATTAACATCCCATTTCAAATAATTGATTGGAATAACGTTGAGACAACCGAACACAAAGGAGAAAAAGGTTCGGCGTTTTGGAACACTCTCCAGTTGCCAGGATTAAGAATAAGAATTGTTACTTACTCCGCTGGCTATTTAGCTGACCATTGGTGCATGAAGGGACACATCGTTCACTGTCTTGAAGGAGAACTTATCACCGAGCACGAAAACGGAGAAAAGTATCTCTTAAAAAATGGAATGACGTATGTTGTATCGGATAATATGAGTTCGCATCGTTCTCTTGCAGAAGGAGAGGTTAAACTTTTAATAATTGACGGCGACTTCTTACTTCCAAAATGAAATTGAGAGACTGAGTTTATTGAGTTTCTCATTGTTTCAAACCCTCGAGATCTGCGGACAAGACGAGTTAAACCGCGAAGGTTAGGATATACGTAAATATATTCTACCCAGGATGGCAAGAATATTTTCTTAAAATTGAATATCGAACGTCGAACAAGCCTGCTCGACTCAGACGGGGAATAATGAATGATGAAGTAATTATCATTCGATACTCTGCATTCCTTGTTCGTTATTCATTTTTGGTTCTGGCTTATCCAGGTTAGGAGTTGTTTTATTAACACCTCGATTAATCGAGGAGTTAATGTAATATAAATCAAGATTTGGAACCGTTTTACCTATGCGCCTCAACCGTAACGGGTTGTAATGTTTTTCGGTCACTTTAAGTAAAAGGAATTAAAGATTCATAACTCAGAATAATATTCCGTGTTGCATGTTTAGGTTGTCGAAACAGAGTTTCGACCTACTTAGCGTGGAAAAGAGAGATAAATTTATTTTGAATCTATGAAGAGAAATATTACTTTCTCTATCATAATTTGAAATAAAAACGGCAAGAAGATGTTTTCAAAAATCGGTTTAGCTATTTCTTTTTCTCCTACCGGAAAAGCCTTAGTAAAAGAATCTTTAAGACTGCAACAGTTATTCAATTCAAGGTTAGCGTTAATACACATAGGCGACAGAAATTCTGAAAGCGAAAATCTTTTATTCAAAACTATCGATGAAGCTGGAGCGGACAGAAATAATCTTGAAATAATATGGGGAGAGGGGGACCCGGCTACCGCAATCATAAAAGCGGGAAAAGAAGAGGGTATTAATCTACTTATAGCAGGCGCTTTGGAAAAAGAAAAAATGCTGAAATTTTATTTCGGCTCCGTTGCCAGGAAAATAATGCGAGAATTTCCCGCCTCATCATTAATTCTAAAATCACCAACACTTGAACCGGCTCCTTTTAAAAAGTTTTTCATTACAGCAGATTATTCTTCACGTTGCGAAAAAACAATTCGTACAGCTTTTCAATTCGCCTTAAAAGAAAATGCAGAAGAGTTCACCATCATCAGAGATTTTTATATGCCTGGTCTAACTGCTGCGATCGGGGAAAACAAAACTTATGATGAATTATCTTCGTTAATAGATCAAATGAAATATGAAGAAGAAGAAAAGATGAGATTGTACATAAACGAATTGAATTTGAAAGGTTTGGAAATTAATATTGTGTGCGTCTATGGAAAAGAAGGTTGGGAAGACAGCAATTACGCCCGTACAAATGATGCGGATATTTTTGCAGTTACAGGACCGGAAAAGAAAATGCGATTTTTAGACCGGTTGTTCCAACATGAAGTCGAATTCTCTTTCGAATCATTACCGGCAAATCTGCTAATAATTAAGTAACTCGAATATGCAACTGACCGCAGAACATATTACAACTTTCATTCTTAGCATAAGTATTATGCTTTTTTTCGCCAAAGTGTTGGGAGAAATTTTCAACAAGATGAAGCAGCCGGCAATTGTTGGCGAAATTGTTGCAGGTATTTTACTCGGTCCCACTGTGTTTGGAATGATCTCGCCCGAATTGTTCCAATGGCTTTTCCCTCAAGAAGGAGTAATTAAAATTGCACTCGATAGTTTTACCACTATCGCGGTGATCTTATTATTACTGATCTCTGGACTTGATGTTGATCTTTCTATTGTTTTAAGTCAGGGGAAGAGAGCCATATCAACAAGTTTTATGGGATTAGTTGTTCCGTTCATTTTAGGTTTTGCAGCATCGTATCTTTTTCCACAATTAATGGGAATTGGAGAAGACGGGTCAAAGTTCGTCTTTGCTTTATTTATGGGAACGGCATTATCGATCTCGGCATTACCGGTCATTGCTAAAACATTGATGGACTTAAATATCTTCAAGACAAAACTTGGATTTATAATTATTGCAGCTGCCATGTTGAACGATCTTTTCGGTTGGCTGATTTTTTCAATAATACTGGGATTAATCGGGGCGAATACTCACGGCTTTACGTTTGAGCAAACGTTATTTTTTACCATCACTTTTGTGCTTGTCGTCCTTTCAATCGGTAAGAAGATAATTAACAGAATTATCCCGCTGATTCAGACTAAAATATCGTTCCCCGGAGGAATTCTAAATTTTATTTTAATCCTCGGATTTTTAGGAGCAGCGTTTACTGAGTACATCGGTATTCATGCTATCTTCGGAGCATTCATTGTTGGTATTGCGATCGGAGATTCAGTTCATCTAAAAGAAAATATTAGACAGATCATTCATCAGTTTGTTTCAAATATATTTGCACCGTTATTTTTTGTCTCGATCGGTTTACGCGTAAACTTTATTGCAAATTTTGATATTGTAATTGTGCTAACAATTTTGATTTTAGCGTTTACCGGTAAAGTTGTGGGTTGTGGATTTGGCGCATACTGGAGCGGATTAAATAAAAATGAATCGCTGGTAGTTGGTTTTGGAATGAACTCCAGAGGTGCGATGGAGATCATACTTGGAATTCTTGCATTGCAAGCGGGTTTAATTCACGAAGAAGTTTTTGTCGGTTTAGTAATTATGGCATTGTTCACTTCAATTTCAAGTGCACCGTTAATGAGTTACTTCCTTAAAGAGAAAGACAAAACAAAGTTCAGGAATATGCTGCAAGAACGCTTTGTTATTTTTACAAACGAAAGTGAAAAAGAAAAAGTCATTATCCGGTTAGTTGAAGTAGCTTCTAAAGAAGTGAAACTTGATAGAGAAGTAATCTTGCGAGAGGTGATGTTGCGAGAAAATAATCTTCCAACCGGAATTGCGAATTATCTAGCGTTGCCACATGCGAAGATCAAAATAAAAGAACCATTCGTTGGAATAGCAGTTAATAAATGTGGAGTTAATTTTGATGCGGCAGATGGTTTACCGTGTAAGATCATAATACTTTTATTAACACCCGAAAATAATAACGAAATTCAGTTACAACTTCTTTCCGAAATAGCTGCTGGATTCAGAGATAAAGAACAAGTTGAAAAACTTCTAACACTCCAAAACGCACGTGAATTAACTCAGGAATTAAAGAAATTAACATAATCAACCCGTGGATAAAGATGTTCTAAAAGATAAATGACTTACTTCATAATAGATATTTATTGCTGAGTATTCTCAAAATATCTTTGTATTTTTTCCGCACACTTGCAACAATTTAATTTGCCGGATCGTAGCTGGAATAGATATGATTAAAATTGACAATGATAGAGTCTTGTTTTTGTTGGGCAAAATAAAGGAAAAAGATGAAGAAGCTTTCAAAGAATTCTTCTACTTATTTCAACCGTCAATATTTTACTATCTCTTTAAGTTTGTTTATAACCGTTCGACCGCCGAAGATTTAACTCAGGAAACGTTTATTAAATTCTGGTTAAATGCAGACCGGCTTGATCTGACACTTTCAGGCAAAGCTTATCTTTATAAAATCGCTCACAATCTGGCAATCAATTACTCCAAAAGAATTCCAAAAGATTCAATATTTGAATTTGAAGAAAACCAGTTGAATAGTCATAGCGGTAAATCAAACATGGAATATGTTTTTTTGCTCGATGATTATCAAAAGGCAGTTAACTCACTTCCCGAAAGGTGCAGAGCTGTTTTCACGCTGTGCAGATACGACGGATTTGAATATTCAGAAATAGCTGAAATATTAGATATTTCTCTGCAGACGGTAAAAAATCAAATGAGCAAAGCTCTTGCCGTATTAAGAAAACAGCTTCAGTCCCACTTAAACTAAATTCAACCTCACATGGTACAAAACCATACAAATGTTGTACTATCATATAAGAAATAAATTTATGGAACGTATGTCTAAAATTATTGATTCTCATTTTTTGATAAAGATAATCAAAAATGAAGCTGCTGAAGAAGATAAAATACTTTTTGAAAAGTGGTTAAACGAATCAGATGAGAACAAAGAAGAGTTTGGAACTTTGGTACTTCTTTGGAAGAAAGTCGGAGATTCAAAATTACCGCCACTTCCCGATCAATTTCTTCAGTGGGAAAAAATTAGAGCTGAATTAGCGCAAAATGCTAATCCGGTTAAGCAAGAAGAATCATCAAATGATTCTCCTCATCTTGTAAAACCTGAACAAAAGCATTTCGATTTAAAGCAGAAAGAAAAAAGAGAATATGCATGGGTACTAAAAGTTGCTGCTGTGTTGATCATTTTTGTAAGTGTTCCGTTTTTATTATTCATTAATAAAAATCAAAATCTTTCAAAACAAATTAAACCGGATGTAAAATCACAATCGGAAATAATGTACTCAGTTGAAGCTGAAAAAGGGGTGCGAAAAACAATTTTGCTGCCGGATGAATCGTTAGTTTATCTAAATGTTGATAGTAAATTGATCTATCCTGAAAAATTCTCGGACACAAACAGAATCGTTGAACTTGAAGGTGAAGCTTATTTTAATGTATCGCATGATGCTTCAAGGCCATTCAAAGTTATTTGCGGGAACACGGTAACGGTTGTAAAAGGAACTGAATTCAACATTAAGAGCAGAAATGATGAAGTAGAGATAATTCTCACGAAAGGGAGCGTTGAAACATTTAAGAAGGATTCCAACATCGGGATTCAATTAAAGAAAGGGGAAGTGATTACCTTTGATGAAAGAATGGGATTTAGCAAACCAATCAAAGCGAATATCAATCACTATTTAGCCTGGAGGAAAGGGAAATTTTCTTTCTCTCATACATCACTTGAAAATGTTATGGATGAGATCGGACGTTATTACAATGTGGACGTAGTTTTCCGCAACCCGTCGGAGCGGTCTAAAATTATTACGGGTGTTTTTGATGCGGATTCTTTAGAACATATATTCTCTATTATCGGTTTAACATTGGATGTAAAAATAGAGCTCAACGGATCAAAGGTTATCGTTCAATAAATTTAACTCTTGGAGCAACTATCTAAGTTTGTTAGTTACATGAAGAAAATCAATATCTTTTTAATCTCTCTCACTTTTTTTGTGCAGGTAGTAAATGCACAAATAAGTTCACTTTCATCAACATCAGATATATCCGGTGAATATGAAGAAGAAGATGCATTGGAGTTTTACGAACCGGCACTTGATTCTTTTAAGGATTACGGAAAGCCAACCACTTCGTTAAATACCTTGATAACTGTTTCTTACACAAACAGAAACCTCTCTCAAATTATCAAATCGATCGCAAAGACATATAAGATCAATTTTATTTTTGAAGACAAACTCCTTAACATTGCCGGTATAACCTATAAAGCGGAAAACAAACCCCTTCGACTAGTTTTAGATGAACTCTTAGATCCATTTGATGTTAGTTACTATGAATTTGAAGCCGATAAAATAGCTCTCGCAAAAAGAACAAGAATAGATGAAAAGACCGGAATAGTAAAAGGTGTAATCAAAGATGAAACAGGCGCATTACTATTTGGCGCAAGCATCATAATAAAAGAATTGAAAATTGGCTGTGCAAGTGATGCCAAGGGAAATTATTTAATCAAAAATATTCGTCCGGGTGATTATTCCTTAGAAGTAACATTTGTCGGTTATGAAAAAGTAACTAGAAAAATAAAAGTGATTGCCGGACAAGTTGTTGATCTTAATTTTAATTTAAAAACTTTAACTTTTTTAATTGGCGGGATAGTTGTTACCGGTCAGGTAGAATTACTACCTAAAGATGTTTCAACAAAAACAACAATTCAAAGTGGTGAAATTGAACATTACCAGGCTTCAAGTTTAAAAGATGTGTTGGATTTAGTCCCCGGAGTTCAAAAAACAGATAATCCGGGATTAGGAAAAACAAGTCAGATCACGGTAAGAGGTGATGAAAGTGATGGATTATCGGCATTCGGAACATTAGTAATTGTTGATGGTGTACCTGTCTCGAACAATGCCAATTTACAATTTGAAAGATTGACCGGTTCAAAGTTTGGAGTTTCTAATATGGGTGGAGGCGCCGATCTTCGTATGGTTCCAGCTGATAATATTGAATCCATTGAAGTTATTACCGGACTTCCGTCTGTCCGTTACGGAGATGTTTCTGCCGGTGTAATTAATGTTCAAACTAAAACAGGCTCGTCTCCAACACGTTTGAAACTTAAAAACAATCCAGATACACGTGAAGGTAACTTAGGCGGCGGATATCTCATCGGTGATAACGGTCTTAGTTATAATCTTAATGCTGCTCAAAGCGAAAGAGACATCCGGAAAACTGGAGATGAATATTTACGTCTTACCGGTCAAGCAGTGTTCTCTTCAAATTTTTTTGATAATTCATTATCAATGAATAACAAATTCAATTTCCAAAAAATCTTCGATGAAGAAGAGCCAAAAGGAGATGTGCAACAGACTAAAAATTACAACAGAGGGTTTCAATTAGGTTATACTATTTGGGGAAAGTATAAACCGGTTAATTTACTTTCATCGTGGGATTATAATGCTTTTGTAACCATGAGACGCGAGAACACAATGAAATCGGGTTTGAAACAGTCCGATCTAAGAATTCTTCCTAATGGTGACACCGTCTCAACATATCTTGGAAAAGTTGAAACAAAAGGGATCGAATGGATAATTGGAAGTCGGCTTGAATGGAACAATGTTTTTTATACGGGCGACATTATTCATAAAGTTATGATCGGCGCTGATCCCCAATACAACGTGAACACAGGAGAGGGAGTAATTTTTGATACGCTCTTCAGTTATTACGGTGTTGAATCGGGAAGAAGACCTTATCGGTTTGATGATATTCCTGGACAATTTCTCATAAACTTTTATGCTGAAGATAAAATGACCGGACATTTTATTTTCGATTACAACCTGATGTTAGGTTGTAGATATGAAATGTATCGTCCATATCAATTTAATCTAAAGGGACTTTTGGGAGACGGTGATCTGGTAAAATCGCATCAAGGGACGTACTTTAATCCTCGTGCAAGCGTAATGATCTATCTTTCTGAAACCAATCAAATCAGATTAAGCGCTGGTATTACTTCTAAATCGCCGCCGATGAGCTACATTTATCCTCCGGAAAGTGTGGTTCCTTTTAGAAACCCGTATGATAGTACAACTACTTATTTTCGATATGATAAACGTGTCCCTGAATTAAAAGCATATAGAGAAAAACAGTTTGAATTTTCTTACGATCACAAGTTTTTTAACATGGTCGGAACTTCTTTCTCTGCGTATTATAAAAAGAGATTGAATGAACCGGAATCTCAAACTGTTCCTGTTTTCTTTTCAACCACGTACAACAACAAACTCTACGTTTATTACACAGATGATTACTCCCTCTATCAAAACTTAGGGTGGACCGAGAGTAGAGGCTTAGAGTTCTCTTTGAAAACAAATAAGATTAAACCGTTGAATATGGAATTTCAGGTTGTTGGTTCCTATAATTATGTTAAATCAGGACGAAAAGGTTATTCATTTGGAGCAACTCCCGACACTGCACTTGGTCAATATCCAAATTATCCCGTTCCAAATATTCCCATAGATACTGTGCTTGGCTGGACGTATCCACCTGTTGAAAGGTGGGGTGACAGATTTCAAATCAACTATTATGTAAAATATACAATTGCGTCATTAGGACTTTGGGTAACAGTTCGTGCTGAACAACTCGCA
This sequence comes from Ignavibacteriaceae bacterium, assembly GCA_041671545.1. Classification (GTDB taxonomy): domain Bacteria; phylum Bacteroidota; class Ignavibacteria; order Ignavibacteriales; family Ignavibacteriaceae; genus UBA1563. Next base: position 50,764 of record JBAZBI010000020.1, on the reverse strand, counting down.
TGGGAAAGAAGTAAATCAACTTATAGCGCTCCGCAAGATATTTCCAAATTGAATGAGACTCAAAAAACACAATATCTATTTGATAGAGATTTAAAAACGAAACCAAATAAATGGTTGTTTAATATTAATGTTAGCAAGTCGTTATTCCCCGGCGGGGAAGTCTCTTTTTATGTAAATAATTTTTTAGATGATCCTGCAGTAAGAACTTATTATAGAACTCCTACTATAAAAGATCAAGATATTAGAAATCCGGATTTGACTTACGGAATCGAGTTTAGTTTCATCGTTGATAAATTATTTGGTGGAGATTAATAGATGAAACTGTTTTTACCCATATATGTTATACTGATCTTATTCACCGGTTGCAAGGAAAATCCTCCGGTTGGTATTGATGGCGGAGCGGAGTTGAAGCTATTTTCAGTATGGGCTTCAGTTCAACAAGATCAAAGCACGGTAACGTTGCCGATGAAAAATGCCAAAGTAATCTTGAATTCTGAATATGGAATTTTCATCAAGAGTTCAGATGAAAATGGGATATTAAATCTTAGCGGGCTTCCCTCCTCGATCTATAATATTTCTGTGAGAATGCAACACCCGGTTGACCCAAATATTTTATTGGTCGGGAGTCTTCGAGATGTTCAAATACTCTCCGGCCATAAGTTTATAGATACGATATTAGCTAAACCGATCTCTTCTTTCGGAATTGCGATCAATGAAGTCTATGCATGTGGTCCTTCAAATAATATTTTTTTCTTTTTTGATCAATTTATTGAACTCTATAATTCGAGTGATAGTATTAAGTATCTTGATGGAATGCAAGTGATGAGAGTGTCAGGAAACAGCACCGGGAAAGGAGCCGGAGCTGATGAAGATGATGATGGGGATATTGACGGGATAACCTACATATTTAAATTTCCGGGGAATCCGGGAGAACACAATTTTCCTTTCAATCCAAAAACATTTCAAGTCTTGGCTTCAGATGGAATAAACCATAAAAGTACACTTTCAAATAGTATCGATCTAAGTAATGCTGATTGGGAATTTTACAACCAATATTCTGCCAATGATCTGGATAATCCGAATGTAAAAAATATGCTAAATATTCGTGCGGATAGGACAGTAGACTTTCTGATCGGATTGAATGATGACATTGTTGTAATAGCAACGGGAACAGATTCCGTATGGAGTGATGGTATTGATATTTCCTCTATCATTGACGGATTCGAATATCAATCCAGCATAACATTAATGAAAACATTGGACAGCAGAGTGGATAGAGGTGTTGCAATAAGTCCAAGCAGATACAGTGGTCAGTCAATGCAGCGCCGCGATCCTGGTGGCGACACAAATGATTCTTCACTTGATTGGGAAATAATTCTGGTGCCAACTCCAGGTTATTTTAAATAATTACGATAAATGAAAAAGTTAATTCAACACATATTAAAATCTGTACCAACAAGAGTAGTGTCCTGGCAAATGTTATTTGCAGTCGTCAATTTAATTTCACTTATTGGTTGTAATGAAAAAATGCCGACGACATTTGACGGCAATGCTCAAATCGCATTGATGGCAATTTGGGATACTTCAACAGTTGAGAACGTTACAAAATACATTCCATTAAAAAATGCAAAAGTGATTTTATCGTCGGAATATGGCATCTCTGTTCGTAAAACAGATGAGAACGGGAAATTATTTGTTTCTGGATTACCGTCATCCAAATACAGTATTTCAGTGAGGTTACCTCATCCGCTTGACGAAAGTATTATGCTTGTAGGAAATGTTCGAGACAAAGAAATAACCACAGGAAATGTTTTTGCCGATACTATTATTGCTAAACCAATCTCCAGCAGTGGAATGTCAATCAATGAAGTTTATGCGAGCGGTCCTGTAAACAGCATCTTTTATTTTTACGACCAATTCATTGAATTATACAATGCAAGTGACAGTGTGAAATATGTTGATGGAATGCTTGTTATGAGAGTATCGGGAAATAATGAAGGTGGCAAAGGTCCGGGTGCAGACGAAGAAGATGATGGAGATATCGATGGTGTTACTTACGCATTTAAATTTCCTGGAAATCCGGGAGAACATAATTATCCTTTTTATCCAAAAACATTTTTAGTATTAGCTCAGGATGCGGTTAATCATAAAAATACGGTTTCCAATAGCATTGATCTTTCTAATGCAAGTTGGGAATTTTATAACCAATATTCGGCAAATGATTTAGATAACCCAAATGTACCGAATCTGATTAATGTTAGAGCTGACAAAACTGTTGATTTCATGATCAATCTTTCGAGTGACATAATTGTTGTCTCCTCAGGAGTTGATTCCAACTGGGTTGATGGGATTGATATTTCTACAATTATTGACGGAGTAGAATATCAGTCTTCGATTACAGTATCAAAAACTTTAGATAACAGAGTTGAGAGAGGTTTTGTCGTTAGTCCGCCAAAGTATGGTGGCCAATCGATGCAACGAAGAGAAGCTGGATCAGATGCCAATGATGCAACTTTAGATTGGGAGATTATTCCGAAGCCGACTCCCGGTTATCAGTAAAAAATTAATAACTAATATGAGATATATACCTTAATGGAAAATGTTGTTGAAGTTAAAAACCTGACCCACTACTATGGAAATAAACTCGTTTTTGAGAATTTCAATTTTGAAATTAAGAGCGGGAGGATTTTCGGACTGCTTGGTAAAAACGGAACAGGCAAAACCACTACCATAAATATTCTAAACGGATTCCTAAAACCAACAAACGGTCAATGTTTGATGTTCGGAGAGGATTCATATAAACTTTCTCCGTTGACCAAAGCAAGGGTTGGATTTTTAATCGAAGGACATATTCAATATAGTTTTATGTCTATCGTACAAATTGAAAAATTTTATTCTTCTTTCTATCCTAAATGGAAAAAAGAACCTTACTATGAATTGATGGCTAAACTGGAAGTTACCCAGCATCAAAAATTATCTAAAATGTCATGCGGGCAAAGGTCTCAAGTTGCGCTCGGCTTAATTCTTGCGCAGGACCCTGATCTGCTTATACTTGATGATTATTCAATGGGGCTTGATGCCGGTTATCGCAGACTTTTCCTCGACTATTTAGTTGAATACGCGAAAGCTGAATCAAAAACCATTTTTGTTACTTCACATATCATTCAAGATTTGGAAAACTTTCTTGATGATTGTCTGATTATAGATTATCGCTCGGTGTTGGTTTCAATGCCGATAAAAGATTTTCAAAGTAATTTCAAACAATACAAATTCCATGTTCCGAATTCTCATTTCAAACTTGAAAAAAATAATATTGTTAGGAATTATGAGATACTAAAAGATAAAGCTTCTGTCTATTCATTTTCTGGTAAAACTGAAATGGAAGGATACCTTAGGTCGCTTGGCATAACTAATTCAACCGTTGAAGAAGTTCCAATGACGTTGGAAGATTCTTTCATCGGCATTACCGGAAAATATTAGGAGATTTTGATGTATTCAGCATTAATATTTAAAGAGTGGTTAAAAATCAGGTGGGCTTTCTTCGCTATGACATTGCTAAGTCTATTGGCAGTGATCTACATTGCGTTAAATATGGCTTACTATACTGAGTTTATGACCGCCAAGGGATTCTGGGGGAATGTAATTTTGTTGGGTTTCCCATTTTACACTGAAATGAAATATATTCCGGCATTAACAGGAATCATAATAGCGATTGTTCAGTTTGCTCCTGAAACGAATGACTCACGGTTAAAATTAACACTTCATCTTCCTGTGGATGAAAATAAACTACTTCTCCAAATGATCAGTTTTGGTTTTGTATTACTTCTTTTTCTTTTTGCATTACTTACGTTTTTACTTTGGTTTATCATCGGAATATATTTCCCTTCTGAGGTAATCGGTTTTGTACTCAAAATATGGACCCCCTGGTCAGTTGCCGGATTAGCTGCATATTTCTTAACAAGTGCAATAATTGTAGAACCAATTTGGGTAAGAAGATTAATTATGATACCGTTTACACTGGGATTTATTGATATATTTTTCGATCTATTTAATCACAGCCCGCAATTGATTCTTTTCTTAACCATCTTCAGTTTATTAATCGCAACTCTTGTATTGTTTTCAGGTTACCATTTTAAGAGAGGAATAAAGTAATGCTAATTAAATCATCCAGAGTACTTTATTTATTACTCATAGTTTTTGTGGCTTCAATATTTATTCCTAAATATTATTGGATGAAATTTGAAAAAAACATCCGGTCACAACTGGTCTTTTTTAGTCCGGTTAAAAAAGATTTTCTCATCAGAGGCGATAACACAAATGTAATTTCTTATTTCGATAAAGCAGGTAACAAATATGATCGGACTGAATTTGAAAAACTAATGCCGCTGCTTAATTATAGGCAGTTAACACTTGATGGGAAACTTCCGGATTCTCTTAACGGTGTACCTTTGATTTTAGAAAAGATCAGGATGAACAATCTTACTTTAAAAATCTATCCCTCAGAGATCGACTATAAACCTATTCAACTATTCCCTATGTTTGAATCGAAATCCGGAAGAGTTCAATTAGAAATGCCGAATGATTATTTCAGGATAACGAAAAGGTTGGAATTCATTGATTGTGCAACGAATGCAATTGATGAAAAGAAAACTCAGCTATTCACTAATAATTTAGCGTCAAATAATTTCTCTTTCCCGGCAAAAATTATTGCGGGTAATCCCACATCAAAAAAAGCTTTTGATCAAGGTTATTTTGTCGTTGATTCAAAAAATAATTTATTTCATATTAAAATGGTAAAGGGGAAACCCTTCTGCGTTAATGCAATGGTTCCCGAGAATCTTGATATCGTTTACATGAAAATAATGGAAATGCCGTTAAGAGAATTTTATGGACTAATTATCACTAAACGGAATGAAGTCTTTTTAATTTCCTATGATCATTATAAACTTATTAAACTACCGCTTGAAGGTTACAACTACAAGAAAAATATTTTAGCTTTTATGGGAGATCTCTTTTACCGCACATTCTCTCTTATCGGAACTAATTCGATCCACACGATTGTAACAGATAGAAACTACACCATTGTTAATAGTTATGAAGCTATTTGGAAAGATAATGATGAATTAACTGCCGGAGTTGTTGCTTCTTATATTTTCCCGTTTACACTCAGGTTGGGAGATGATTATAGTTCGCTGTCAAATTTCTATTTCAAGATATCCCTACTTCATTCATTTATTGGAAGTATAATCTTCTCCGTACTAACTTTTTTCATTTTACGAAGCAGAAAAATCAGTTTGAAAAAAGGATGGTTCGATATACTACTTGTACTTATTACCGGGATATTCGGATTCATTGCAGTATCTCTTGTAAAAAATGTTGATAAGAATTTGGAGTAATTGAACAATGACCAAAAAATTAATTTTCTTTACCGTAGTTCTCATTGTTAATTCAGTAATCGGATTGGCACAAATTAGTAGAACAATTGGTATGGGAGGATTAACTTATTCTATCATCGATGCCGATCAATCTTTTAATCCGTATGATTTAGGGAAAAATCCGGCATGGCTTTATCTTGATGAAACAGAAACATGGTTGAAGATTATACCATCGATCAACTATAGCGGGGGAGAATATAAACGGTATTATGATCCAAAATCGGTGACTAACTACAATTTGGGTTTTAAAGGAATTAAAACCCTTGGCGAAGACGGAACTTTTTTGGGTGAAACAAACTATTCTTACGAGATGCGTAGAGATATTGATCGAAGTTTGAAATATGACACGTACGCCGGAGAAGCATTTTTTATGGTCGATACTAATCAAGGAACATTTCGTTATAACGGACCTTCGATAAAATTTATGTACAGCTTCGAGATGATTTCTAACTTGTATCTTGGAGCTTCAGTTAATTATCGAATTCTTGACGGACTTAAAAATGTTTATTCACGTGCGACTGTTCTTTATCGAGAAGTCGGTGGAACAATTGGTCTTGCTTACAAAATCACTAACGATATTAGCGTTGGATTGACGGGTATCTTATCTGATGATCAAGAAAAGATTGAAGCGAAAAGTGAAGACCTGACAGAAGTTGAAATATTTAATTTCCGCGGAGAAACTTTTTCAGTAAGAAAAAGATCGTCATCTGTAAGCCAAACAATTAGAAAAAAAGGAAATGGTGTTGGAGTTCAACTTTATTACACGCCTGAGAAAACCGCCGAGTTTGGCTTACATGCCAATATCTTTAATTTAAAAGAAGATATATTAATCCCTTACTCAACCTCAACCCAGTCCTTTCAAGAATATAGTGAAGGCTACGCAAGTTTTGAGAATTATAATATACTAGCAAAGGGGAGATATAGATTATCAGATGAATTAATTTTCGGTGGTTCCTTAGAATTACATCACCGTAATAGTTGGTCAAAAAATCCGACGCGTGAACTTTTACTTTGGGATTGGAAGGTGAATTCATTAAAACTTGGTATTGGATGTTCGTATAATATTGCTCAAACATCATTGGTCTCTATAGAATACGAATATGAAAAAGTTACAGCAGACTCATCAAAATATATTGATTCACGTACAACGAATGTTTTATCAAATAATCATCTCGTTAAAGCGGGAACAGAACATGAAATATATCCGGATGCATTTCTGAGAGCCGGATTTAATTACGCGGTTGTTGAAAATGATATTCTTAGCGGCGGTACGGATGTTAGTTTTTATGCAATTACGTGCGGCATTGGTGTTCGATTTTATAACTCCTTTGATGTTGATTTTAGTTTTATCTATGATAATTACAAACCGAAGTATGATGACAAAAAACGATCACATTTCGGAGGCTTCTTAACTACAAAACTTTATTCATTCTGATGATCGGTCTCATTTTAATTTAATAGGAGAAAAAGATGAAAAAATATTTACTAATTCTTTTTTTATCATTCGTTCCATTTTGTTTACTAACAAGTCAGTCAACAACTTTTCAGAAGGTTACCTCAGCATCATATCTTGAATTTAAAGATGTCAATTTTATAAATGAAAATACCGGTTGGGCTCTTGGCTTAACAGGAACAATATACAAAACTACTGATGGCGGGCTCAGTTGGCAACAGCAGCAGAGTAATACAACTTCAGATTTAAATTCCTCCTTTTTCCTGAATGAACAGCAAGGTTTTATTACAAGCAAGAATTGTATTTTTCTCACAACATCAAATGGGGGAACTACCTGGGAAGTAGATACCATTTCAGCAATTCCCGATCCTAAGGCCATTATTTATTCAGTATATTTTACTGATAATTTAAAGGGATGGATACTCGCTTCAATATCTGATTCCGGATGGATTTTAAGTACAACTGACGGTGGATTGAGTTGGGCTGTCAATCTAACCGTACCTTCAAAAAATATGAATAAAATTAAATTCTTTGATGCGAATAAAGGTATTGCCTGTGGAAAAGATGCAGCTACTATTTATTATACTACCGATGGACTTACATGGACTAACGCCGCAACACCGTTACTCGGCGGGTTCAATTATTCTCGTTCGGATTTAAGAAATATTTATTGGACTAGTGCAAATGAAGCACACATTGTTGGATGGGGATCTCTGGTTGGGGCACAACCAACAATTCATTTAAAAACAGTTGATGGAGGTATAACCTGGATTTACCAGACTCAAAGTGAATCAAATAGAACTTTTGATAACTTGTATAATGTTTGGTTCAAAGATGTAAATAATGGAATTGCAATTGGTGGAGCTACGCTTGGTAGTTTAGTTGTTCGAACCACTGACGGCGGACAGACATGGATACCAATAAAAGCGCCATTTGGATCCGTATTATATGGCATCACAGGATTTGGAAATAAAATATGGATGTCCGGAGGTGGTGGATTGCTGGTTTATTCTTCAGATTTTGGAGATAATTGGCAAACGCTAACACCAATGCCCAGTGGAACTATTTACAGTATTAAATTTCCAAGTTCACTTATTGGTTACGCGGCTGGTTTTGATGGAGTTTTCCACAAAACAACAAATGGGGGAGAAACATGGCATGGTGGTTATTTAACAGTCGGACAAAAAACTTTAAATATTCAATCAATTTATTTTCTTAATGAAAATATCGGTTATGCTTCTTGTAGTTATCAAATGGTAGCGAAAACAACCGATGGTGGTGAAAACTGGTCAGCAATTATAAATGATACTACTACTGCAACTATAACAAGTTATAGTGTCCATTTTGTTAACGAAAATCTAGGATTCGTTGTAGGTAAATTGGGAACTGGGATTGATGTGATACGTAAAACCACTGACGGTGGTAGTACTTGGACACTTAAAACAAACATAACAGGAAAAGATTTGCGCGCAGTTACCTTCAGAAATGAAAACAACGGGATAATCGTTGGTTATAGTTTGAAGGCCCTTTATACTACCGACGGGGGAGAAAATTGGGGAGTACCGACTTTTAATAACTTACCGGTAGGATTTGGAACTCCAAATATGTTTTCGGTAAAATTTATAGATGACACAACCGCTGTGGCGGTTGGCGTTAATTTTATTTTGAAAAGCACAAACTCAGGAGTTTCATGGAATTATGTGCAGAGTGGTACTGCTAATAAATTAAATTCTGTTTCATCCGGAGGTAATCTTGTATATGCCGTAGGATCAAAGGAAGCGTGGCAATCAATAGATGCCGGAAATACCTGGGTGAGTATTTACGATACTAATGTTTTTGATGGAACTCTTTATTCTTCTACAATTGACCCGAACGGCAATGCTTGGTTTGGCGGAGATTCGAGTGGAATTTTTACAAATCGGAATTGGGTTGGTATTGAAGAAGAAAAAGATGTTAGCATTAAAAGTTATGAATTAAAACAAAACTACCCGAATCCGTTTAATCCATGTACAAATATAAATTATACGTTATCGAACAGTGCAACGGTAAAACTTGAAATCTATGATGTTCTCGGGAGAAAAGTATCAAAATTGGTGGATGCAACTCAGTCAGCCGGAAGTTACGATGTAACATTTGATGCTGATAAGTTGAGCGGGGGAGTTTACTTCTACACGCTCAATGTAAATGGAAAAATCAATTCTAAGAAAATGATTCTGATTAAGTGATAAAAAATTGAAATACTATCTGAAAGCTTTTAAGTGAAAAAATATTTGAGTCTGATGCAGGTACTAGTTGTATCTCTAATCTTGGTTATATCTTCTTTTGGACAAATACCGGAAGGATACAAGAAAGGGTTGGAATATATCAACAAAGTGGATTTGCAACATTTTATTTCGGTACTCGCTGATGACAGTTTAAAAGGGAGAGCTGCGGGAACTGAGCAGAATCTTGAAGCAGCACGTTTTATTGCTAAACGTTTTTATGAAATAGGACTTAATCCGAGTGATGGAAAAAGCAGAAAGACAATACATATTGACTATGATGATGATGAAAATACTCCTGTCATCAAAATTGGTAAAGATAGTGAGCCTGATTTTTATGATAATTATTTTCAAAAGTTTTTTATTCTAAAAACAAAATTAGCGGAAAAGAATTCACTAAAACTTATTTCTAATTCTTCAACCGGTAGTACAACTACGGAATATGATTACAGAAATGATTTTATAGTTGATTATAAATTACCTCAAAGTCTCTCGATATCGGCGGAAATTGTATTTATTGGATATGGAATTGATGCAGGTCCTAATCATTACAGCGACTATGTCTCAAGGGATGGAAGGAAGATTGATGTTAGAAATAAAATCGTCTTAATGCTTGAAGGTTACCCGCAGCAAGATGACTCCGCAAGTATTTTCAATAAAAACAAAAAGAGTTTAATTAATTATAGCGTTAAAAAGAAAACCATCGTTGCAATGGAAAAAGGAGCTTTAGCGGTTCTTATTGCAAAATCTCCACTCAAATCATCGCCACCTTTTGTAGTTTCGACTGAATCTCTTTATAAAGCATTCTCAAATGAATCTTACACGTTACCGGAAATTAAATCGAAAGAGAGTATTCCGATAATCTACGTTAATAAAAATATTTTAAAAGAAATTTATCCTGAGAAATTAGAAATCCTTGAAAAAGAAATTCGCACAGTTGAATCATCTCCAAGGTCCATTTCGCGTAAAATAAAGAACAAGAAAATTCAATTAGATATCAAATATGAAAATAATTTGATCCCATCTGAAAATGTAATTGGATTTCTTGAAGGAACTGATCCTCTTCTTAAAAATGAATTTATTGTTGTTGGGGCTCATTTCGATCATGTCGGCTTGGGCAAATTCGGAGCGATGAGTAAAAAAGATGTTGGTAAAATTCATAATGGTGCGGATGATAATGCCTCTGGAACCTCAGGCATGCTTGAACTTGCTGAGGCTTTTTCAAAGTGCAAACCTAAGCGAAGTGTTGTATTTATTGCATTCAATGCCGAGGAAATGGGAATGCTTGGTTCGCGTTATTATGCTTATCAAAATCCGTTGAAAAATATTGAAAAAACCGTAGCGATGGTTAATCTTGATATGATAAGTAGAAATGATCCAAAACTTGTTTGGGCCGGTGGAATATTTTATTCAAGTGACATGAAAAAAATTGTGGAGGAAGCTAATAAAGAAATGGGATTTGAAGTTCTCTACAACGTAGGTTTATTAACCTTCGCGAGTGATCAAGGCCCGTTCATTCGTAAAAAAGTTCCTTCCGTATTCTTTTTTGCCGGGTTACATGATGATTATCATACTCCACAGGATAAAGTAAATACGCTTGATTATAATAAAATTGAGCGGATCTCAAAACTTGCTTTTATCTCTGCATGGCATCTTGCAAATACTAAAGAAATTCCAGGATACAGAGAATTAACAATGGAAGAAAAAATTGATCTGGTAAAGGATTCGGGAGAGCGGCAAAAAAAATATAAATCGGAAGAAAAAAAGTAAACTAAATCTAAAGTATAAAGGTTCACACAATGAAATCTGTCCTGACAAATAAGTTTGTATTAATGTTGGTTCTGACTTTTGCAGTTACAACAATCGGTCTGAGTAATAATAATTCCAAATATGAAGAGGGGAAACTATACCGTCATTCTCTAAAAAATGGCATGACGGTGTTAACTATGGAGAGACATATTGCTCCATTGATTTATCATCAACTTACGTACAGAGTTGGTTCGAGAGATGAATCACTTGGAATTACTGGTATTTCTCACGTTGTTGAACATCTGATGTTTAAGGGAACTCCAAAATACGGAAAAGGTGAAGCATCAAAAGTAATAACAAAAAACAGCGGTGTATTCAATGCTTTCACCATGAACGATATGACCAGTTACTATGAATATCTTCCGGCAAACAAAATAAATATTGCTTTTGAGATTGAATCAGACCGGATGCAGAATTGCATTTTTGATCCAACGGAATTTAAATCCGAAGTTGAAGTAATTAAACAGGAACGGAGAATGCGTACAGAAAGCCAGGCAAATGGCATTCTGCAGGAAGCGATGAATTCAATTGCATATAATTCCCATCCGAATCAAAATCCGATTATCGGCTGGCCAAGCGATTTAAGTCATGTAACCAGAGAAGATGCATTCAAATATTACAAAACATTTTACACTCCGAATAATTCATTCTTGGTTCTCATCGGAGATTTTGAAACCGACAAAATATTGGAAACAGTAAAAAAATATTATGAGAAAATCCCTTCGGGACCGTCTGTTCCACAAGTATGGGCATCTGAAGAACCACAAAAAGTAAGGAAAAGTTTTACACTTTATCATGCTGATATAACACAACCTTCATTCAGAATGGCTTTTCACGCTCCTACATATCAAGATTCAGATGCGGCAGCGCTTAAATTAGCAGCTATGATTCTTTGTGAAAAAAGTCGAGATGCGAGATTATACAAACGTTTGGTTGAAACGGATCAAATCTCAACAATGGCTGCCGGCGGATTTGGTATGGCAAAAGATCCACCACTTTTTCAAATCAGTGTAAGTGTTAAAGCGGATAGTCTGGTAGATAAAGCTGAAGCGACGGTTTGGGAAGAAATAAAGAAAATGCAGATTGGATTAGTTGAAGATCATGAATTGCAGAAAGTAAAAAACAGATATAAATTTTCTCAAGCCACCAATTATGTAAAAAATGCAGATATCGGAAGCCGTATCAGTCGCTATGAAACCTACTTCGGTTGGGATTTCTTTAACGAATTCGATTCTCGAGTACTTGGTGTATCGAAAGAAAATATTCAAAAAGTGATGACGAAATATTTTAATCCAGAGCAAGTGACAGTTGGATATTCGTATCCGAAAGAAGGGGCTAAAAAGAAGAAAATTAAACCGAGTGGAAATAGTGATTCTGAAGATTTAAATGATCAAGAAGGCGTTTATGAAACTTCCGGCGATGCTTTTTATTTCCAGCCACCGTTAGAAGCTCTTGAATTATTGAACTCTCTTCTTCCTGAAAAGGATGATGAAGTGATAAAACCAAAGCCGATCGAACCGATGATCAAAACAATGAAATTGAAAAACGGGATTACATTACACACTATGGAAAATCATCTTATCCCGACCGTTTCAATTGTTGGATTGTTTGAAACCGGAATTATGCCTGAAGCTCTCGAAGGTGGTAAACCGGGTATTTCTTCATTTTTAAGCAGTGTGATGAACCGCGGAACAAAAAACTTAAATTATGAACAACTATCGGAACGAATGGCTTTTGTGCCCTTCTCGTTTTCAACAAGCGGAAGTTACAAGAGTTTCTTTTTCCAGGGGAATTCTCTACTTGAAAACGCAGACGAGATGATGAAAATCGGCTATGATATGGTAACCGATCCACTCTTGAGTCAAGAGGATATAGACAAAATAAGACCGAGAGAACTCATTTCAGCTCGCGACCGTTTCAAAAAAACCTCTATAAAAGCATTTTATTATTTATTTAATCATCTATTTGAGGATCATCCTTTAACTAAATTTAACAGCACCGAGGAATCGATAAAGAACATTCAGCGGGACGACCTTATTGCACTTCATAAAAAGTATCTTGACCCGGCGCGATTAACAATTCTAATGGTGGGAGATATGACCCCTGAATCAATGAAGGATCTGGCTGATAAATATTTCGGCAGTTGGAAAAAATCTGTATCAGCTCCTGAAATTCTCCAAACACCAAAAGTAAAAGTACTAACAAAAAAAGAAATTAAAATTTTCACAGAAAAAGATTATTCCGAGTGTACAATAAATGTTGGATTCGCACCTTATAATGATGTTAAACCAGAAGAAGAAGAAATTGTAGCAGTGTTAAATCATATTTTAGCCGGAAGCGCCTTAACATCCCGTATGGGAATTGAACTCCGTGATAAGCAAGGTTTGATATATGGGATTAAAAGTGAATTATGGAGCAAAAGTGATGGTATCGGTTACTGGAAATTTAACACAAAGACAGGTCCGAAAAATACAGAGAAAGTTATCAAAGGAATTTTTAACGAAATTAAAAAACTGATCAGCGAGGGCGTTAGCGATACGGAATTGGATCAAGCTAAACAAAGATTAATTGGACTGTTACCATTCTATGTGGAAACACCGGATGATGCGTCGCAGTTCGTTTTTGAAATGATTCAAAATAAACAACCATTCAATTTTTTCGATGAAAAGGCAAAGCGGATCATCGCTGTTACAAAAGAAGATGTATTGCGAATCGCTAAAAAATATTTTACCTTGGACAAGTTTATTGTTGTAGTCGATGGTCCAATTGAAGAAAATTCTTTAGATAATTTAATGAATGAATTATAATTAATCATTTTGGTTGTCTCATTAGCTTCTAACATGAGACAACCTTAACTTATTATCAGAGGTTCTTATGAAGGAAATCGGTACTAAAATTAACCCGTTACTCATCTTTGTTCTTTTTGTTTCGGTTGCAACTTTTATTCGAGCTCAAGATCCGGACTTTGGTATAAATAAAAATTATGGCGGTATTTATAAAGAATACGGCAATTCACTAACGACCGACAATGCCGGCAATATCTACATGACGGGAGAAACTTTTTCTCCTTCTCTAAATTTTGGAAATGGTATCATTTTATCTGCGCCCGGTCTAACAGGAACCGGGAATTGCGAATTTTTCTTAACAAAGTTTGATCAATTAGGAAATGCGATTTGGTCAAAACGGGGAGGAGGCTCCTTAACAGATAGAGGTTACGGAGTAGTTATTGATAATTCAGGAAATTTAGTAGTTGCAGGACATTATTATGGAACCGCTACATTCGATACTGTAACAAGAACATCTGCAGGAAACTTAGATGCATTTATAGCAAAATATGATACCTCCGGTAATCTTCTCTGGTTTCGTGAAGGTAGGGATGTAGCACAATCTTCTGTTCGCGGACTCGCCTACGACAATAATGGCAATACTGTAATAACCGGTTATTTTGGATCGTCAACTGCTCCAACTATCACATTTGATAATGTTATTTTAACGACTGCCGGACAACGAGATATCTTTTTGGCTAAATACAATGCCGATGGTGTTATTCAGTGGGGTGTTTCGGCCGGTGGAGTTAAAACCGGAGAAGAAGCAAAAGCTGTTGCTTCTGATGCAAGCGGAAATATTTATATAACCGGTATGTTTGTAGATACCGCTTCTTTTGGAAATATTACATTGATCGGTAATGGCAATAGTGATATTTTTATCGCAAAGTACAATTCTCAAGGACAAATACAGTGGGCTAAAAATGCCGGAGGACCAAATGCAGATGTTGGTTATACAATTAGTGTTGATAAAAATGGAAATTTATTTGTCGGAGGTAGTTTCGATAGTTTAGCAACATTTGGTGCAAATATTGTTTACGCAAATGGTGATACATTAACCGATGCATTTGTGGCACTTTTTGATACCGATGGAAACTTCAAGTGGGTTAAAACATTCGGCGGGGAGAACAGCGACAATTGTTCTAAGTTAATTACCGATACTGAAGGAAATTGTTACGCATTCGGAAATTTCAGAAGTACAGCATTATCCGGAGCTAAATTCGGAAATCTAACTTTAAATGCTGCTTCAATTGGATTTGACGACGTCTATTTTATGAAATTGTCTCCAACTTCAGAAATCCTTTGGATCAAACAAGCGGGAGGAGACGATATAGATAGAATCACTGATGCGACAATGAATTCAAAAGGGAAAATCCTAACTGCAGGTTATTATAAAAACTATTTGAAGATTGGAACTGATTCATTAAAAGCTGCTGGTAATGAAGATATTTTCTTATCTCAAATAGGGAACAATATTGTCCCGGTCGAGTTAACTTCTTTTTCCGCGAAATACCAAAATGGTGATATTATCATGAATTGGTCAACGGCAACGGAAAAAAATAATTATGGATTTGACATTGAAAGAAGCAAAGACAACATTGTTTTTTTTAAGATTGGCTTCATCAAGGGAAACGGAACTGTAACTGAAGAGAGAAATTATTCATTTTCCGATAATGCGATCAACACGGGCAAATATTTTTACCGGCTAAAACAAATTGACTTGGACGGTTCGTTCGAGTATTCGGTTATAATTGAAGTAAACACTGGAATCCCGGATAAATTCCAATTATTGCAGAACTATCCAAATCCATTCAATCCGCAAACAAATATCTCCTTTACTTTACCAGAAGAAGCAAAAGTTACACTAAGTGTTTACAATGTTCTTGGTGAACTAGTAGAAACGATGTTAAATAAAGAGATGAACTCCGGGAAATACTCGGTTGTGTTCGATGCATCAAAATATGTAAGCGGTATATTTTTCTATAAATTAAATTCGGTTCAAAAAAACGGAACGACTAACTACAGCATTAAAAAAATGATCGTTACAAAATAAAGTAACTCGATAAATTAGTTCGATTTAAAATAGCTATTTAAATACGGAGTTGTGATGACAAATAAAGTTCGTGTAATATTTCAATCAATATTTTTGGCATTGATAGGATACGTAGCCATAAGACCACTTTTTGATCCGGCGTACGTTTCCGATTTTGAGGCATATTGTCCCTTCGGAGGTATTGCTTCATTAGGAAGTAAGTTGAGTCAAGGAACAATGTCCTGCAACATGAGTGAAACTCAAGTACTTCTGGGGATTGGTGTTATTTTGGGAATTATTCTTATTGGAAAACTCTTTTGTAGCTACGTTTGTCCAATTGGATCAATTACCGAATGGTTTGGGAAGTTGGGAGAGAAATGGAAAATAAGAATTGAGATGCCGAAAATATACGATCGCCCGCTGCGTGCTTTAAAATACGGAATTCTTTTTGCAGCTCTATATTACACAATGACAAGCAGCGAATTGTTTTGTAAAGAATTCGATCCATACTTTGCATCGGTAAATCTTTTTAATAATACAGATATCGTTTTGTACTTTGCAATCCCGGCATTTGTTTTCACAATACTCGGGGCAATATTCTTCAGATTATTCTGGTGTAAATATCTTTGTCCGCTTGGTGCAATAAGTAATATTTTTCTGAATGTTACCGGAGCTGTTGTTATCATTTTGTTATTTATGATAGCTAATTATTTTGGCGCCGGATTAAGTTATATATGGTTACTTCTTGGCTTAGTGATTGTCGGCTTAGTAAATGAATTAGGTCTGATGAAAAGTTTTCTGATGCCGATTCCGAAAATTACCAGGAATACCGATACTTGCTCAGAATGTGGTATCTGCGATGAAGAGTGTCCACAAGGGATCATCATTTCTAAGTTTGAAAAAGTAAATCATATCGATTGTACTCTTTGTTCCGATTGTATTCATGCATGCCCTGATACCAAATCTCTAACAATGAACAAACAAAGTAAACTAAAATATATAGCGCCGGTCGCAACAGTAGTATTAATATTATTTAGTCTTGGGGCTGCGCGGAATTTTGAATTTACAACAATATCTGAACGATGGGGTAAATATGATCAAACATCAAATATAGAAGTATATAAACAATCCGGATTAAAGAATATTAAATGCTACGGGAGTTCCATGTCTCTGAAAAGTCAGTTGGAAAATATAGATGGAATTGTAGGTTTAGATACTTATGCCAAGTCTCATTCCGTAAGCATTTACTACGATTCAAAATTGATCTCAGCAAAGAAAATAAAAAAATCACTTTTTACTCCGACTAAAATGGAAGTCCGAAAAATTAAAGGTGGAGTTGATTCATTAGCTCATTGGCAAGTTGGGATTTACGGACTGTTTGATCTTTACGATTTCAACAATTTGTTTTATACACTTAAAGAAGATGAAGGAGTTTACGGATTTGAAACTCATTTTGGCGAGCCGGTAACAGCCAATATATTCTATGATGCAACCAAAACGAATACTAAAAAACTTATAGCTCAAATTGAAAAAGACTTTGTGATGGCAAAGAAAGCTAAAGCAATTGAAAAAGTTGAATTGAACTTTAAAGTCGCGGATAAAGGGACAAATCAAGGATACATCTCACTGGGGAATTACAAGCAAAGAATATTCAGACCGTATGATAGAAAATTCAACGATTACAAGACATTTTCTCTTGAACAGCTTTCTGTATTCGTCTTTCCGATGCCGGAAGCAGGAATACCTACGTTGAGAAGATTTTTTAGTTCACTTACAAGTCACTTATCGGCAGATGAAGGAATTGTAAGACTTTCAACACGATACACCGATTCGCCTTCAGCATTTATTTATTTTGATCCATCAAAAACGAATGTTGAAAAAATCAAAAAAGCATTAGTTAAACCAATGCTTACTGTGTTCTTGAATGAGACAGAAACAAAAGATATTGAGAATCCATTTCACATTAAGCCGGAAGGTAAAGTATTTAAATCAACTGAAATTCTGATTGATAGCGAGGATGAATCTGAATAGGGAAATAACTAAATATAATCATTCATTAACTATATGAGGTGTACAATGAAAAAAGTGGCTACACTTTTCCTAGTGTTCTTTTTATCCGTTTCTTTGTTTCCGCAAGCGTTCAATTGGGAATGGCTAAATCCCAAACCGCAGGGAAATAATTTGAATACAGTAAAAGTTATCGGACCAAATACGCTTGTTGCTTTTGGGGTAGCTGGAACGATCGCAAAATCGACAGATGGTGGAAATACATGGAAATTCTCAGTTGCAGATGAGCAAGGTAGAGAATTTAAAAAAGTCGATTTCGTTAACTCAACGGTTGGTTATGCTTGTGGTACAAAAGGATTGCTGATGAAAACAACCGATGGAGGCGAATCAGTATCATATCTTGATGCACAAACGACAGAATATCTTTATACAGTTAATTTTATTGACGCAAATATTGGATTTGTCGCCGGTGCAAATGGATTTTTATCTAAAACAACAGATGGCGGTACGACATGGAATACTATTACTACACCCTACACAACGTCCTCACTCTATGCTGTTTACGCGATCACTGAGAACAACATTTTTATTGGTGGAACCTCGAGTAATCCCGGTGGCCTTTATCATTCAACAGATGGTGGTGCAACCTGGACTGCTGACGCAACGTTTCTTACTACTAAAAGCATTTGGGATATCTACTTTTTAGATGCTAATAACGGTTGGGTTGCAACTCAAAATAGCGGTGCAGTCTATCGTACAACAGATGGCGGTACTACTTGGACAAGCTATACAGTTAATTCTTTAATGGTTCCAAACAGTGTTATGTTTATTGACGCCAATACCGGTTTTGTTACTCATAATGCTATTACGCTTGTTACAACTCCTTGTTTTAAAACTACTGACGGCGGAGTAACATGGACAGGATTGAACACTTCTACCGATGTTTTGTATGCAACAGCTGCTGAAGGTACAAATGTTTTTGCTGTTGGAAAGTTTGGTGCTATCTCAAAAAGTACAGATAATGGAGAAACGTGGGTTCCAAAATTTAGCGCCGTTACAACAACACAATTACGAATGATCAAATTTACAAGTAGCAACGTTGGATATGTAGCAGGCGGAACTACTTCATCAGGATTTTTGCTAAAAACAATTAATGGTGGTACTACATGGGATAATGTTGGCAAAGATTTTCTTGGACAAGTTTATTCATTTGACATCGTTAATGCTGATGTCTGGTATGCTGGAACTGGAAATAACAAATTATACAAAACAACAGATGCCGGTGCTACGTTTGTTGAACAGACACAATCAGTTATTGTTAGTACATCTACAGATTATAATGATATGGGATTTGTTGATCCAAATAACGGGTACGCTGTTAGTTCAGGTGGCGGTATTATTAAAACTACTGACGGCGGCACTACCTGGGTTACCGCGAATACAC
This sequence comes from Ignavibacteriaceae bacterium, assembly GCA_041671545.1. Classification (GTDB taxonomy): domain Bacteria; phylum Bacteroidota; class Ignavibacteria; order Ignavibacteriales; family Ignavibacteriaceae; genus UBA1563. The sequence continues at coordinate 31,498 of JBAZBI010000020.1, read as the reverse complement.
CTTTTGGAACTTCCGGAATATGGGCTGTAAAAGTTTTTAATGCTCAAAAAGTAATTGCGGTTGGCGCCAGTGCAAAGGCTTTTATGACGACTGATGGCGGGACATCGTGGAATGCATTAACAACCGGAATTGCTGGCAGTTTCTTCTGCATGAAATTCTTAAATGATAATTTTGGAATTATTGGCGGTTACACAACAGGTCCTCAGGCTTCAAAAACTACTGACGGTGGAGCAACCTGGAATGCTTTAACATTCCCTTCCGCCTACGACGGCAACAGTATTTGGAGTATTGGTTTTAAGGATGAAACCACTTTCTGGTTAGGTGATATCAATGGTAACATTTATTATACTACGGATGGAGGAGCGAACTGGTTAAGTTCAAAAAAAGTTACCTCCAACACAATTTTCAGTATAGCGGTTGTTGATGACGATATGTGGCTTTCCGGAACGGGTGGAACAATTATAAAGGGACATGCTAATCCGGCTACACCTGTTGAACTTGTATCTTTTAGTTCAACAGTTTTTGACAATCAGGTAAATCTTGCATGGAAGACCGCTACTGAAGTGAATAATTCCGGTTTTGATATCGAAAGAAATATTGATGCCGCTAATTGGATGAAGATCGGTTTTGTAAAAGGTCAAGGTTCAACTACCGAATCGTCTTCTTACACATTCGTTGATTCTCCGAACAAAAACGGAAAAATCTCCTACCGACTAAAGCAAGTCGACTTTGATGGAAGTTATACTTACTCCGATGCGATTGAAGTTGATCTCAGCATTCCTGTTGAATTTTCGTTAGCCCAGAATTATCCGAATCCTTTTAATCCGGTTACAACTTTAAATTATAGTATAGCGACAAGATCAAAAGTGGAATTGAAGATTTACACTATCCTTGGCAAACAAGTGATGAATCTTGTAAATCAGACGCAAGAAGCTGGAAACTACAAAGTTGAGTTTGATGCTTCCAAACTCGCAAGCGGTATTTATTTCTATGAATTAACTGCCGGGCAATTTAGCGCTAAGAAAAAAATGGTTCTCTTGAAATAGTGTTGTTTATCAAGGGCGAAAGTAATTTCGCCCTTTCTTTTTATTTCGTTCTCATCAAAATTTATGTTAAAATATTTTTATTTGCTATGGATTACGATTGGAGTTCTATCATTCCCTCAATCAAATATTGGGACACTGACAGGAACAATTACCGATGAAAAGGGAATGCCCCTTCCTTATGCCAATATCCTGTTAAAAGAAATTAACAACGGCGCAATTGCAGACAATCATGGCAAATATAAAATTCTTTCTCGTCCCGGGGAATATACTGTGCAAGTATCGTATATAGGATATGAAAAAGTATCTATCAGAATAGTGATACATGAAAATAGAACGATTGATAAATCTTTTTTACTAAAAAGCACTTCCTTTGAGATCGGAACAATTATAGTAACGGCTCAATCCGATTTTATTCCCACAACACCTGAGACCAAAACAACGGTATCCGCTAGTGAAATTGAACATATCCAGGCTTCAAGTCTCAACGATGTTATGAAATTGACACCGGGTGTTGAAACCACAAATCCGACTTTGAACAATGTGGAGAAAGCACAAATCCGCAGCGGCGATGCATTGGGAACTCAAATAATTTTAGATGGTATCCCGATCTCCAATAATGCTAATATGCAAATCGGAATTGGTCAATCTTCAGCAAATAGCGGAATTGATCTTCGTTCTATTCCTGCTGAAAATATTAAAGAAGTTGAGATTATTCGTGGAATTCCTTCAGTGCAATATGGTGATCTTACAGATGGTTTATTGATCGTAAAAACTAGTGCAATTGCTGAAACGCCCAAGGCGAAGATCAAATATAATCCTCAACTGTACGAGATGAATCTTAGTTCTGGATTTGCTTTGAGTGATTGGGTGTTGAACGGTAATTTTAATGTTGCTTCTTCTGAAAGAGATATTCGAGTTCAAGGAGACGGCTATACAAGAATTGCAGCTCAAGTTTCAGTTGAAAAAGATGATGAAGATTTTAATTTGAAAAATATTATTTATCTCACAAGAGCTTTCGATGAGTACAAAGAAAAACCGGGATATGCATTAAGAGAAGCCTGGTATAATCGCGACCTCAATTTAAAATATACCGGTGATTATTCGAAGTTCTTTAATTCATTTAACAAATTGTCTGTCAAATTGTCCATCTCTTACACAAGGCAAAATTCATTTTCACAACAACTCGTTTCTCGTGATAATATAGTAATCTCAAATCGGTTGGATGAAGGAACTCAAGAAGGAAGAATTGTTTTTGGTTCTTACTTAGGTAAAAAAAATATTAACGGCGATGTGTGGAATCTATATTCTGATATTAATTACAACTACAAATTTTTTACCGGCGATTATCTGCATGGTTGGATCGCCGGGATTACTTATAGAAATGATTTTAATAAAGGTGAAGGAATCATTTTCGATCCTTTATTTCCGCCGTCGGTTTCCACAACAACTCCGCGGTTAAGAAGTTATAATGATATTCCCGATTACTCCATTCTCAGTTTCTATTCCGAAGATAAAATCACCGGAGAATTTTTCAGACCGTTTACACTTCAGTTCGGTTTCCGATATGAAGTTTATCGACCGGATGGAATTAATTTAAAAGGATTGATCGGCAAGGGTGATTTAATTGAATCGCGCAACGGTAGTTTTCTAAATCCGCGTATAACCTTCTCAATGAATTTATCAAAAGATACTCAAATACGGCTTGGTTATGGGGTAACTTCAAAATCGCCACCACTTGGGATGATCTTCGCGCAAGCAAAATATTATGACATTATTGATACGGTATCGGTTGTTAATCCTCAATATCCGGACAGTAATTTTTCGTTGGTCTCAACGTTTATAAGACAACAAGCGAACGAAAAAATCAAAGGTTATACGCAACGTAAATATGAAATCAGTGTAGATCAGCAGTTTGATTTTTTTGGATTTTCTGTTACGGGTTATATCAACAAAACTACCGGTATGTTCCAAAGTTTCAATGAACCAACTTTGTACTATAAACGTACATATCCTAATTGGCCGGATCAATCCAACAATTTCATTTCACGAACTTATCTAGATACTTATGCTCAATATTCAAATAATGGCTGGATGACTGTTGAAGGAATTGAAGCATCATTAACGACTAAACAAATACCGGTTCTTAATACCGTTGTGAAAATTGACGGCGCTTATATCTATGAAGAAAATGGTACTTCGAACGGTTATTACTTTTCATCGGCAAGAAACGTAACTTCTCTTAATGCGGAAGTTATACCATTGTACACCGCTACAGAAAATTACTCAAAAGATTTACTGATTAATTATCGGTTTGAAATACAAGCACGATCGTTAGGTATTTGGTTCACTATTCATTTGCAGCAAAAGCTGATTGAGATTTCCGGTCGAAGAAGATATGATGATACGCTGGCTATCGGATATTTTTCAGCGGCAGACGGCATCGTTCGTATTCCGGATAACGAGAGAACCGATCCAAAATATTCCGCAATTGAAAGGACTATCCAACCATACGATCTATTTGAAGAAGACAAACCGAACAAATGGCTCTTCAATTTAAAAGTTAGTAAATCTTTGTGGAAAGGTGCTGCAATTTCTTTTTATGTAAATAACTTTTTGAATAATCGTCCGTTATACCAGAGTAAAAGAAGTTCGCCGACTTCACCTATTTATGAAAGAAGAAATCCCGATATTTTTTATGGAATCGATTTAAGTACAACATTAAATTTTTTAAGATGATGAATACAATAAAGATTAAAATAATTTATAATATTTTGTTTGCTCTGACTTTCTCAATTCTTTCAATCAGTTGTAGTGATATTTTGGGAACCGATCCAAAACCAGAGAAAACAGAAAGAGAAATTGAATTCCAGATTACTTTGAAAGATAATTCCGGATTTATGCAAATACTTTTTGGTAGCGAAAAAGTTAGAGGAGCGGAGGTTACACTAAAGTCGAACTTACTTGGGAATGAGTATTATTTAACTTCAGATTCTAACGGCGTAATTAAGATCAAGGGCATCATTTCGGATAAATATATTATTACTGTCACAAGGGAAATGAGCAGCGGGGAAATGCAAATTATCGCCGGAACAACTGCAACAAACGTAAAATTGGTAAATAAGAAAACGAGAATCCTTGAATTAAATGCTGCAAGTCCGGCTAATATCGATCTTGGAATGGATATGGTGATGGGGGGCTCTCCCTTAATCATAAGCGAGATTTATGCGTGCGGACCACAAGGTTCAGGTTTGTATTACCACGATAAATATGTTGAAGTTTTCAACCAATCTGATTCTGTTCAATATCTAGATAAGATGATGATCGCCATCGTTTATACAAATTCAAATACAGGACTTCATTACCGTGATGATCCGGAATTCATTCATTCAAAAAGTATCTGGATATTTCCCGGAACCGGAATAGATTACCCGATTCAACCTGGACAATTTGTTCTATGCGCTGAAGACGCAATTGATCACCGGATGAATGCACCAAACAGCGTTGATCTTTCGCAAGCTGATTTTGAATTTTACAAAGATGATGCACCGGATATTGATAATCCGGCAATCCCGAATATGATCAAAATATATCAAACCTCAGGAAATGATTGGTTAATTGGGGGTGAAACCGGCGCGCTTGTTCTCTCAAATTTCTCCGCTGATTCACTTCTGCCTTTTGATGATCAATTTTTAATTCCCTACAGATCAGTGTTTGATGGAGTTGAATATAAAGCCGACCCGACAAAACTTGATAAGAAAATCCTTAATGAAGGAATTGACGCTGGTTCTACCGGTGGGATACAGTTCTATACCGGAAAATCGATGGAAAGAATTTTAATTTCAGATAATAATAGAAAAATCTTAAAAGATGAGAACAATTCATCTGTTGATTTTATGATAATCAATGTTCCATCACCCGGAAAATATCATTGAACAAAATGTTAAGTAAAAAAAATATATTGCTACTTACAGATTCGAGTAATTCTTGTTTCTTCAAAATTTATTTTCTTATGCTCTTTCTCTTTTCCCTTACGAGCAATACGTTCGGTCAAAATTATAAAGAATTTGACACTGGATTTTCTACGATCTTCAATCAAGGATTCAATTTAGATTCCTATTATTTCGGAGATAATCCCGCTTACTTAAATTTCAATCTTGATGATGAATTCCTTTCACTTAAAAATATTACCAAGAGTAGTGAAGGGGAATTTAAAAAGTTTATTATACCAAGAACAGATCAATCATTTGGTTTCTTCGCTTCCGGCAAGAAATCTATTGACTCAACACAGAAATTCAAAGGGAGTTTCGGCTTTTCTAAATTGGTGAGAAAAAACTGGGATTGGTTTTTTACACGGGATTACGATACGGACAATCCATTTTTAATCGGGGACAGTACTTCAGGCAACTCAAGAATAAACGGAATTCTTATTAATGCCCAATATGCAATAAATATTTCGGATCAGTTATCCGCCGGTGTTAATCTCGATTATATAGTCGATGAAGGTTTGAAAACCGTTTCACCACGTCCAACTTCCGAACATCGGGATATTCACGGGAAATTAGGTATTGGTTATTTGATTAATAAAGTATTATCTCTAGGATTAACGCTGGATGTAACAGATAAAAACGAACAAATATCCTACCGCGAAGATGAAGGTTCACTTACGCAAGAAACAATTATTCTTAAATTTAAAGGATACGACCTACCGAATGTTTTGAGGAAAAAAGTAGAGACAAGATATTCTTATACCAACGGATATGCTTCCGGGATCACTTTTGCTTATAATAATTCTGATGATTTTAGTCTTGCCGGATTCGTTAATTCGGGTTTTGAAAAAAACAGTATAAAAGATGACGCGCTTGACCCGAAGGGAGTTGGTTTTTGGAAAGATGATTATTTAGAAGTAGGTCTTAAAGTCTCTAAACAATTTTCTAAAAATATAATTACCGGGTTAAGTTATAAGTATCTAAAGAGAAATGGTTGGGCAAAATATCCACCGGCAGATGTTCTTTATTATGAAAGAAATCTTTATTCACATTCTCTTATCGCCGGATACGAGCAAGTAATCAATAAAGATATTTCCGCTGGACTTGAGGCGGGGATTTCAATCTTCTCGAAAAAAGAGGATGATCATTATTCTGTAGTGAATTCATCAATCCGATTCAATCAATATTTCGGAAAAATGGGAATAAATTATCATTGGTCGGAAGATGTTTCGTCATTATTATCCTATGCGGTATCTGCCAGAGCAAATCATAAATATGAGTTGAATTATAACGAAAAAGGTTCAATATATTTCGTCAATGCGCGAATATATGATTTGATTTATCTTGAAACAGCATTTCTGCAACACAGTTTTTCACTTACCTCGGAAGTGAATATATGGAATTCAGATATGCTTCTTTTTCATTTGAACTATTCAACAGTAAAACCCATTTCAAGTGATTCATTTGGAAATGCACACCGTTCGGAATTTGATTTCATCATTGAATATCGTGTAAAAGTTATTTAATAACATTTGGAGAAATGATCGTGAAAAAAATATTTATATTATTGGTGATCATAGTTTTAGCGGAAACTTCCTTTCCCCAATATTTGCAAATATTTTCCAGTCCTGACATTAAAGAATCTATTAAAGATATGGCTTTTGCTGATAGCCTTACCGGATGGATTGTTTGTAACAAGGGATTGATCTACAAAACGACTGATGGCACAAAAACTTGGAATGAACAAAACTCCGGAATAACCAGCGATTTCGCAAAAGTTTTTTTTATCGATACGAACACAGGATGGGCTACAACATTGAACGGTACGGTGCTTAAAACAACAGATGGAGGAGAGTCATGGACGCCGTACAATTTTGCAAAAGTTGCTCCAAACGTTATTTTCAATCTCGGTTATATGGTGAAATTTATAGATCAGAATACCGGTTTCATTATTGCTGGAAAAATGTTGCGCATTTATCTCCTTAAAACAACCGACGGAGGAGTTAATTGGGCGATAAAAGATTCCTTAGTAACAACCACTGCAAAGTACTGGTATGATCTTGATTTCAAAGGCAACAACGGAGTTTTAGTCGGAGATAAAAAGGATATTCAAAAATATTCTACCGACGGCGGTGAAACCTGGAAATTCTCAACGGCAATTAGCGATAACTTCTTTGGAATGTTAAAATATGTAAAGTGGCTTAATTCAACCGATGTAATTGCAATTGGTGAGGGGAACGAATTCAATGGTTTAATTCTACCGGCGTACAAATCAACTAATGGCGGTATTAATTGGGTGAAGAAGAGTCAATCGTTCTCTACGGTCTATGATAGAGTTAAGGATGCTTATTTTAAAAACGACTTGGAAGGTATTGGTGTAGGTAGTGATGGATTTAGCAAGGCATTTCTAATTAAAACTTCTGATGGAGGTGAAACTTGGTCGAATGAGGTTTTAGATTTTGCATTCGGATTACAAGCCATCGTAGGAATTGAAAATAAAATATATGCGCTTGGTACTTCAAGTCAAATAATTTATTCTGATGATTTTGGAACTACCTGGAAAACATCAGCAAAAAAAACACCATCCTCAATAATAAATTTTAGTTTTGCAGGAGGAAAAGGTCTTGCGGTAACACGGAATGGAGATGTGTATGTTAGTAATGATGGGACAGGTAAATCATGGGACTATTTATCAAATGCGGGGAAAAACAATTCGGGAGCGATGATCTTTCTTCCCAGTAATATTGGATTCATCTTAAAAGAAAGTCGCCATATTGTAAAATCAACCGACCTTGGAACTACGTGGCAGACTGTTTTAACACCGGTCAAACCTTCCTCGAGAAATCTTGTCGGCGGCTTAGATTTCGGAAATAATGATTACGGATATGCCTGGTTTAGTCTTAGCGCCAATGATTATGGCGAATATTACGTTTATAAAACCACCGACGGCGGAGATAATTGGAATCAACTAAAAATGTTTGCCGGACCGGGGTACATTTCCGGAAATGTTGTTGCGTTTGACGCTGAAACTGCGGTACTTCTGGGTCCCGACCTTTGGACTCAAAGAACGACAGACGGCGGAACTACTTGGAATCCCATTACCTTGATCGATTTTCCAGTTGACTTTGCAAATCGAGATTTTGAAGACCTTGCAAAAATTGATGAGAACAGGGCAATTGCAATCGGTGAAGGATTTATTTGTAAAACAACAGATAAAGGTTCAAGTTGGACATATCTTAATCACGGATTAAATGATATTGACTCCGGTTTTTATAAAATTGCCTTCTCCGGCGATTCGTTGGGATATATTGCACTATACAGTGGCGATATAATTAAGACAACAGATTTTGGCGTCACATGGACAAAGAATAGTACTTTCTTTGATCAATATTTCTTTTTCGCTGCAGCAATTAATCCCGCCGGACAAGCATTTTTCGGAACCTCCGCAGGATATATTTTGGGTGAAGAACATGTGGTCGGAATAAATGACGAAAGATTCAAACTTGATTTCACATTAAACCAAAATTATCCCAATCCTTTTAATCCCTCAACTCAGATTAGTTATGAACTTTCAAATCCGGGAGTTGTTCAATTGAAAATATTTGATCTATTGGGAAGGGAAGTTGCTGAGCTTGTTAATGAATATAAGTCCGCCGGTAAGTACGCAATCGATTTTAATGCTCATAATTCCACGTACAAATCGTTGGCAAGCGGGATTTATCTTGTCCAACTCCGTTCAAGTGATTTAGTTCAGGTTATAAAAATATCATTAATAAAGTAATTGAATTGATTTGTTTACAAAAGGAGATATAATGTCAGCAGTGAGATTAAAAGTATTTGTCATAGTGTTGGTCTTTTCTTTTCATACCGGACTTACACAAGTTCAGGAAGTAAAACCGGTCAAAAAATGCGCAACATCTTTTGCAATAATTGTTGATGAAGAAACCTACAAGAATTGTAAAGATGCAGTACTCAATTATAAAAACTCGGTTGAAGAGGATGGATTATCGACTTACATCTTGATAAGTCATTGGAAAAATCCTGATGAGGTAAAAAAAGAAATTGTAAAACTTTATAAACAAAAGCCGGTACTTGAAGGTGTTGTGTTTGTTGGAGATATTCCCATTCCGATGATTAGAAACGCGCAGCACATGACTTCTGCATTCAAACTTGATGAAGAGAAATATCCCTGGTTCCGTTCTTCTGTTCCTTCCGATAGATTTTATGATGACTTTGATCTTAAATTCAAATATTTGCGCCAGGATACGGTGAATAAACTTTCTCATTATTACGCTTTATTACCCGATTCACCACAAAGAATTGAGAGAGATATTTATTCTGCTAGAATTAAACCATCCGGAATTAATATCAATAAATATGAAATCATAAATTCATATTTAAACCGTATTGTAAAAATTAAGAATGAGAAAAATTATATTGACAACGCTTTAGTTTTTCTTGGACATGGATACATATCGAATTCACTTACCGCTTGGGCGGATGAAAAACTTTCTTTACAAGAACAATTCCCCGGATTATTTGTTTCCGGTGGAAGAATGAAGAACCTTTTTCACGAAATGAACCGTGAACTGAAAGAAATCTTAGTAAGGGAACTTCAGCAAGAAGGCTTGGATATAGCCTTATTTCATGCACATGGTGACACCGATATGCAATTGCTTTTGAGTTACCCGATCGCTCAAAATGTAGATGAAAATCTTGAATCGGTGAAACTTTATCTGAGAAGTAAAATAAGATCAGCTAAACAGAGGAAGCAATCTGTTGAGAAAACTAAAGAATATTTTATGAAAGAATTAAATATTCCGGATTCTTTTTTTGATGGAACATTCAGTGATTCCTTAATTGCAGCAGATTCAATTCTTGGTTATAAACTTGATATGTACCTCGATGATATTAGAAAAATGAAACCACAGCCAAAGTTTGTGATGTTTGATGAATGTTTTAACGGTTCATTCCATTTGGATGAATACGTTGCCGGAGAATATGTTTTCGGCAATGGAAATGTAGTTGTCGGTGAAGGCAATTCCGTAAACTGTCTTCAGGACAAATGGGCAGATGAATTTTTAGGTTGGTTGAATAAAGGAGTTAGGATTGGTCTTCGTCATAAAGAAATTAATCTTTTAGAGTCTCATTTAATTGGTGATCCAACTTTTAGATTTAGCTCCGATCCAAAATATGATTTAAATAAAATGCTCGTTCTTGATAGAAATGATCTCGTCGTTTGGCGGAAACTTTTAGCGAGTGAAGATGAAATCATTCACGAAACCGCTGTGCGCATGTTGTATTATAATTTGAAAGATAAATTTGAAAAGGAGTTAACAGTCATCTATCAAAAAGATAAATCTTTTAATGTCCGTCTGCACGCGTTAAAAAGTCTGGCCGAAATAAACGGCGACGGATTTAGAAATATTTTGCTTAAATCGATTAATGATCCATCAGAATACATACGAAGAAAATCAGCGGAATGGATGGGTGAAGTTGGTGACGAAAAATATTTGCCTGAATTAATAAAAGCAGTATTTACCGATGAATCTGATAGAGTTGTTTTTAATGGGAGAAGCGCTTTGGGATTCATCAGTATCAAAAAATCTGCGGGAGCAATTAAAAGTTATATCGCAAATCTACCCGAATCAGATATGAAAATTAAATTGGCGAAGAGCTATCTTCCATCTCTCGATAGAAATCAAGCATGGGTCTTTGACGAAATTATTCCCAACATTAAAAACGATACGCTGAAACTTTCAAAAAGAATTCAAGAAGCAAAGACATTTAGAAATTACAAATTTAGAGACGCAATTCCGGTTTTGATTGAAATTCTTGGCGATAAAAAGCAACCTGATTCCTTAAGAAATTCAATTGTTGAAGCATTGGGATGGTTCTCTTTTTCGTTGGAAAAGAACAACATCATTTCGGCAGTCGAAAAAATAGTTGCTGATAAAAGCTCAAATGAATATTTGAGAAATGAAGCAATAAAAACAAAAAACAGACTTGTTGCAGGTGCCAACGACGCAATGCTTCCGTAAACGTTATAAAAATGAAGAAATGATTAAATCCTTCCTAAATTAGAGAAGGATTTATCTTTTAATATTACTAAATCCCTTTCAGTTTTTCAGCTGAAGCGCGGAGAACTTCCTCCGATTTTGCAAAACAAATTCTGATGTACTTGCTTTCAGTACCGTTTGAGTAAAAAGGGGAGAGGGGAATTACCGCAACGCCGACTTCTTTTGTCAACCATTTTGCAAATTCCATATCGGATAATTCAGAAATATTAGAATATTCCAACAACTGAAAATATGTTCCTTTGGAAGGCGTTAAAAAGAATTTAGAATCTTGCATCAAACCGTTAAAGTAATCTCTTTTTTGTTGATAGAATTTTGGCAAAGCAAAGTAGTGTTCTTCGTCTTTCATCATCTCAGCAAATGCAAGTTGGATCGGTGTGTTTACACAAAAAACATTGAACTGATGAATTTTTCGGAACTCGCTTGTTAAGTTGGCGGGCGCCAAAACGTAACCCATCTTCCATCCGGTGGTGTGATAAGTTTTCCCAAATGAAAAAACGATTAGTGAGCGTGCAGCTAATTCTTCATACTTTGCGAATGATAGATGTTCTTCTCCATCAAAAATAATGTGTTCGTAAACTTCATCACTTAACAAAAGTAGATCATATTCATTTACAATTTTAATCAACTCATTAACATCAGTTTGCCCGAGAACAGTTCCGCTTGGATTGTGCGGTGTGTTCAAAATGATCATCTTCGTTTTTGTACTAAGAACCGAATGAACTTTTTCCCAATCAATTGAAAAATCTTTCTCATCTAAGTTTATAGGAACTGGAATTCCACCATTTAATAAAATCGAAGGAACATATGAATCATAAGCCGGTTCAAAAAGAATAACCTCATCACCCTTATGAACAAAGGCTGAAATAGCTGTAAATAACGCTTGAGTTCCTCCGGCGGTAATTGTTATTTCGTTTGAAGGATCGTAAAATTTCCCGTACAGTTTTTCCATCTTTTGTGAAATTGCTTCACGCAAAACCGGAATTCCCGGCATCGGGGCGTACTGATTAAAACCATCTTTCATAAAATGGTGAACATACTCAGTAAGTTTATCGGGGCAATTGAAATCGGGAAATCCTTGTGAAAGATTTATTGCATTGTACTCTTTAGCCAATGCAGACATTACTGCAAATATGCTCGTACCACTGTTGGGAAGTTTGCTGATCATTTTTATTCCATTTAAATAATTTATATCGTAAACATACAAAAATTCTCCAAACACTTTCCATTCAATATATTTTATCAAAATGTTTTGAAAATCACTTCCTATTTTCTTAGGTTTATAGTGATGGTATTCATAAATCCGAAGAGCGGAGGTTTTCTTGTATAAAACAATATTGATAGTTCTAAGTCTACTTCTTGTAAATGGTTGTAGATCGGCTCTACTTTATACTACAAATAATATTCCCGTTCCCTTGATTCAGCATCAAGGTGAAACCCAAATTTCCGGGCAATACGGAACAAACGGGAAAAGTTTTAATCTTGTCTCTTCACCGCTAAAGAATATTTCCGTATCAATTGCCGGGAATTATGATAACGTTACTGTTAATAGCGATATAGAGGACAAAAATCTAGAAGATAAAAACACCCACAATTATACTGAAGTTGCCATTGGATATTATGATGATCTTTCGGAATCAATTATGGGCGAAGCATTTGTCGGTTATGGATTAGGTGATGCTAAAGATGATTATTATGAACAACACCAAACCGGCGGGTTCTTCAGTTCAAAATATAACCTCACTCGAGATCGAGCTTTCGGTAAGTACGCAAAATATTTCCTACAGGCGAATCTTGGAAAGAAGAACGAAGTGTTTACTACAGGATTTGCTATTAGGGTAGCTTACGTTAATTTTTTTGAAATAACAAAATTTCATGACGAAGGCGCTAATTTGCCTTTAAATGAGGGAGTTCCTACATTTCCATCGAAAACATCGGCGGTATTTTTTGAACCTGCCATTTTTGCGAAAATCGGTGGGAAGAACCTTCAACTTGAAGTTGAAGTGATGTTCCCTTATACGCAAAAAGATATTGATTTCGATTATAAAGGATATTTAATTGCTACCGGATTGAGATTTATTTTTTAGATAAAAGTTGTGAAAATGAATTATTTTCTTAATTTTCAGTAAAAGTTTCTTCAAATTAAGTCATGAATCAAAACTTTGTTCATTACACTTCGCAAAAAAATAAACTGAATATTACTGTATACGGGATTGAAAATCTTTCTTTTGCTCCTTGTTTAATTTTTGTTCACGGATTTAAAGGATTCAAAGATTGGGGATTCGGGCAGTACATTGGAAATTATTTTGCTGAAAAAGGCTTTTTTGTTCTTTCTTTCAATTTTTCGCATAACGGTGTTGGTGATTCATTAACCGAATTCACCGAGCTTGATAAATTCGCACAAAATACTTTTTCGTTAGAAGTAGAAGAATTAGGCGAAATAATTGATCTTTATCGCTCTAATTTTTTCGGTCAATCGAAAAATGAAAAAATCTTTTTACTCGGACACAGCCGGGGCGGCGCGATTTCTCTTTTAACTGCTTCTCAAAAAAAAGAAATAGCAGCAGTTTCTGTTTGGGCTTGTGTTTCAACATTCGATAGATATTCAGAGAGACAAAAAGAAGAATGGCGAAAAAAAGGTTTTTTTGATGTTTTTAATACCCGGACAAAACAAGCGATGCGGTTAAATGTTTCACTTCTTGATGATCTGGAAAAACATAAAAATGACTCGCTGAACATTGAACAAGCGGTTCATAATTTAAATAGACCATTATTTATTGCTCACGGAGATCAGGATTTGGCTGTCCCAATTAAGGAAGCGGAACTTCTTTATAGCTGGTCTGATAATCGCATTACTGAATTTTACAAAATTGTTGGAACGGGACATACGTTTAATTGCAAACATCCGTTTGATGAAAGTAATCGTAATTTTGATTTATTGTTAGAAAGAACTTTTAATTTTCTTCTCAATTGTTAAGGGATTCCGAATCTCTTACTAAATTAATATAGAATAATGAGCAGGGAATATCGAATGGAGAAGTGAAGTCATGAACGAAGAGAAAAATAAAAAATATGATCTTGAGGAGCGGTTAATAGCGTTCGCTGTTTTAATTATTGAAATTACTGAGAATCTTGTTGCAACAAGAGCAGGAAATCACATCGCAGGTCAGTTAGTACGGTCAGGTACGGCTCCAGCGTTATTATATGGAGAAGCACAAAGTGCAGAATCCAGAAATGATTTCATTCACAAAATTAAAATTCTCTTAAAAGAATTGAGAGAGACATTAATAGCTTTGAAAGTTATTAATAATGTACCATTAATAAAAAGGTTGGACATTCTTGAAAAAGGAATGCTTGAATGCAATGAACTTATTGCCATTTTCGTTAAAAGTGTTTCTACAGCAAAGAAGAATAGTGTAGGCACAAAATAAAATTGACATTGAAAATATCGACATTCAATATTCCTTGTTCGATATTCGATATTTATCTAATAATCATTAACTGAGAGGAACACATGCAGACTAAAAATTTCGGAAAGACTAAAATTCTTTCTTTACCCTGGACAAAAATATTCGCCTCAGAATATTTCGGAATTTTTTCATTTGCCTTTTTAACTGCAATCGCAGCACAGATTACTATTCCGATAAAACCGGTTCCCTTTACATTACAGACAATGACTGTTGTCTTAGCCGGAGCTACCCTTGGAGCAAAAAGAGGCGCGTACAGTCAATTGCTTTATTTAGCGGCTGGTGCGGTAGGTTTACCGGTTTTTGCAGTTCTTCCGGAAAGTGGTTACGGGATTGCACGATTTTTTAGTGTTACCGGCGGGTTTTTACTGGCATTTCCTTTAGCTGCGTTCGCAACAGGAGCGCTTGTTCAAAAATATAAAAGTTACTTTGCAGTTGTTGCTTCAATGTTTATCGGTGAAGTAATAATAATCTTTTCCGGTGCGCTTTTTTTGAATTCGTTTTTCATTCATAATATTTCAGAAACAATCAAAGTTGCAGCAGCAATATTTTCAGTCTGGACGGCTGTAAAAGTTTTTGCAGCAGCAACAATTTATTTCGGATTAAAGAAATCTAACATAGAATAATTCCAAATGGGCGTAAAAAACATAGTTTTTATTCTCTTATTTATAGCGTCAATCGGCTTCTTTGTTTATAGCACAAAAAGATTGATCTCTTTTCTGTTGCTTGGGCAAAAAGAAAACCGGTGTGATAGAATTGGTGAAAGACTCAAAAAAGTTTTCACCATAGCAATTGCGCAGACAAAAATTATGCGCGAGCCGGCGGGGATATTTCATCTTTTAATATTTTGGGGTTTTTTGCTTTTTATTTTCGCGGTTATTGAATCAATCCTCCAAGGATTTTATTCCCCGATAAGTTTTTCTTCGCTTGGAGTGTTCTATACGTTACTAACATTTACTCAAGATGTTTTTGGTGCGTTAGTAATTTTGTCTGTACTTATTTCGTTATATAGAAGATTCATTCTACGTGTACCGAGATTGATCGTTGATAAACATGGAATGCGTGATGCTGCGTTCATTCTTTCGCTTATCCTTTTTGTTGTACTTGCAATGTTCGGGCAGAACATCGCGCATGTTGCAAAAAACAATTTTGTTCTTGGAAATTTTGAGGTTCGACCATTTTCGCTTGTGATGGCAAAAATGTTTTATTCAATGGATCCTTCTTCAGCAGGAACGTTGTATGAAATATTCTGGTGGATGCACATTGTTTTTGTTTTCGGGTTCTTAAATTATTTGCCATATTCAAAACATTTGCATGTCCTTACTTCAATCCCGAATGTTTTTTTCGCTAAACTTCCGGATCAAAAAGGATTGAAGAAGATCAATCTTGAAGATGAAACGTTAGAATATTACGGTGCAGATGATTTCCAAAAATTATCCTGGAAACAGATATTAGATGGATTTACCTGTACCGAATGCGGTAGATGTACTTCTGTTTGTCCGGCTGCAAATAGTGGAAAGAGTTTATCGCCAAGAAAAATTATTACGGATATCCGGAAAAGAACATTCGATAAAGCTCCGCTGATGCTTGAAGGAAAAACAGAGGGAGAAATTTTTGATAAAACCTTAGTTCATCACTATATTTCAGATAAGGAACTTTGGCAATGTACAACTTGCGGCGCTTGCGTTCAGGAGTGTCCGGTAATGATCGAGCACGTTGATTCAATAGTTGATATGCGCCGTCATCTTGTATTGACGGAATCCGAATTCCCGAATGAGTTGAACAATGTTTTCAAAAGCTTGGAATCAAACGGAACGCCTTGGGTTTTTAATCAAGCAGATAGAGCATTGTGGGCAGACGGACTAAATGTTAAATCGATGGCTGAAGACCCGAATGGTGAAATATTATTCTGGGTCGGATGTGCCGGGTCTTACGATGCCCGCTACAAAAAAGTTTCTGTTGCTTTTGCTCAACTTATGCAGAAAGCAGGAGTTGATTTTAGAATTCTTGGAACCGAAGAAAAGTGCAATGGTGATACAGCAAGACGTTTGGGAAATGAATATCTTGCACAGCAGCTTGTTCAAGAAAATGTTGAAACGTTAAATGGTTATGGCGTTAAGAAAATAGTTACCGCTTGTCCTCATTGTTTTAATTCACTTAAACATGAATTCAAACAATTTGGCGGAAATTATGAAGTGGTTCATCATACGGAAATGATCTCGGAATTTCTTTCGTCCGGGAAAATTCAGTTAAAAGATGGATCAACAAAGACAAGAAAAATAACCTATCATGATTCATGTTATCTTGGCAGATATAACGACATTTATGAAGAACCACGGCAATCATTGTCCAAAATAAATGGAATTGAACTTGTAGAAATGAGGCGCAATAAAAGCCGCGGATTTTGTTGCGGCGCCGGAGGCGGAAGAATGTTCCTGGAGGATGTTGAAGGGGCGAGGATCAATGAAGAAAGAGCTAAAGAAGCTATCGGTACTGGTGCAGAAACAATCGCTTCAGCGTGTCCATTCTGCATGACGATGATGACGGATGGCGTGAAAGCTTTTGATAAAACAGAAGATGTTCAAGTTAAAGATATCGCAGAAATTGTTCTGGAAAATTCAAAATAAACAATCAATAAAAAACAAAAGGAGATACAAATGGAAAATTTCCAAAAATTGGTACAACACGTGCAATCATTAGAAGCTGATTTTCAAAAATTCTATGATAAAGGTCAATCAGCAGCCGGAACCCGCTTGCGTAAAGGTTTAAGCGAATTAAAAAAACTTTCGCAAGAAGTTCGTAATGAAATCCAAAAAGTTAAAGAAGATCGTAAAGCTCCAAAAGCTTAGCAATTTTCCTTTCATTTTGATAAAGGCTGGTTCGGAGTTTTCTTTGGATCAGCCTTCTTTTTTAGTAAGAAGTTATTCATCATCAGGCAGAATAAAATAGTTTCAATGCATGAGTGAATGGCTGGATGATTGAATGGAAATCATTCAACCATTCATTTCATTCATCCATCCCTGATCTCTTTTTATATTCTTACCACTTTGTGTTGAGTATTTTTCCAAACATCAATAAGCATTAAATGAAGCTTTATCACAATATCGTACTGTTTGGTTCGGCTCTACTTTTTGCTTTTTTAAATCCAACTGACCGGACACAACTAAAGCAACCAGAAGCTATAGTAAACCCAACTGCGACTATAACTATTTCTTCTGCCGGGGATTTGATGTGCCACTCTCCGCAATACGAATATGCGCGAGTTGATGCAGATAGTTTTGATTTTACTCCAACTTTTAGCGAGGTGAAAAAGTATTTTGAATCATCTGATTTTGTTTTAGGAAATCTGGAGACGGTTACTGCCGGAAAAGAAAAACGATATTCAGGATTCCCGTTTTTCAACTCTCCCGATGATTACATTCGATCTCTAAAAAAAGTCGGATTTGATTTTCTTTTTACTTCCAATAATCATTGTTTAGACAGAGGCGAAAACGGAATTCTGAGAACGTTAGAAAACCTGAATAAGAATAATATTGCTCACACCGGAACATTTAATTCTCAAAAAGATCGTGACTCAATCCGTATAATTTCATTAAAGGGAATTCGTTTTGCAGTAGTTTCTTACACCTACGGCATGAATGGAAATTATTTGCCGAAAAACAAAGCTTATTTGGTGAACAGAATTTCCGATTCACTCATCGTACGAGATATTCAAAAAGCAAAATCGGATAGTGTTGATTTTATCCTGGTCTATTTTCACTTTGGCGAAGAATATCAACGTGAACCAAACCGATACCAGAAAGCCATTGTTCAAGCCGCTATTGATGCGGGAGCCGACATTATTCTTGCAAGTCATCCGCACGTACTTCAACCGTTTAGCTTCTTTCAGAAGGATTCAATAAATAAAATAAACAGTAAATTGGATTCGGGATTTGTTGCATATTCGTTGGGCAATTTTTTTTCAAATCAACAGTGGCGATATTCCGATGCGGGAGTAATTCTTCAATTCCAAATCACAAAAAATTTAACTACAAATGCACTTCACCTTGAAAAGGTTTGTTATACTCCAACCTGGGTATTCAAAGGAAAAATTGAAGGGAAAAGGGAATACAGAATTCTTCCGTACACAAAATCAACTGATAAGTATCCATATTTATCTCAAAAAGATTTTCAGAAAATGAGCCAATCGTTTGAAGATTCAAAACTAATTATTCAGAAATATTCTTCGTCGATACAATTAAAAGAAAATTAATGAAACTGTTGTTATTTGAACCAACAGTGTGAATTGTTTGTTCCTAAAAGAAGAATGGTTTTCTTTGTATATTTGCACTCGAAAATGAAACTTAACGGAGATAAAGATTGAGTTATAACGTAACATTAATTCCCGGCGATGGTATTGGTCCGGAAATTACCGATGCCGCATTAAAAATTATTAAACATACCGGTGTTGATATAAATTGGGAAATTATGTCTGCCGGAATGGAAGCGCTTGAAAAATACCGCGATCCGCTGCCACAAGAAACTATGGATTCTATCGCTAAAAATAAAATTGCTTTAAAGGGTCCGCTTACCACTCCAATTGGGAAGGGTTTTAGAAGCGTTAATGTAGCTTTGCGTAAAGAATTTGATCTCTATGTTAATCAAAGACCGGCTAAAACTTTTAAAGGTGTTAAAACGCGATATGAGAATGTCGATCTTCTCATCTTTCGAGAAAACACGGAAGAATTCTACTCCGGAATTGAACATTATATTGATAGCAGCCGCTCCGCTGCAGAAACCATCGGGATAATAACCCGAAGAGGATGCGAGAGGATTCTAAAATATGCATTTGAGCATACCCAGCGTTTGGGAAGAAAAAAAATGACCGTTGTTCATAAAGCTAACATTATGAAATTCACCGGCGGGTTGTTTTTAGACATTTCAAAAGAAGTTGCCGTTAATTATCCTTTGATAAAGTACGAAGATAAAATTGTAGATAACATGGCGATGCAGATGGTGATGAACCCAAATCAATTTGATGCGATCGTTACTACAAATTTATTTGGTGATATTCTTTCCGATTTGGCATCCGGGTTAGTTGGCGGTTTAGGTTTCGCTCCGGGCGCTAACATTGGCGCGGATGTTTCAATATTCGAAGCCGTACATGGCTCAGCCCCTGATATTGCAGGACAAAATATTGCTAATCCGTGCGCGTTAATTTTAGGCGCTGTGATGATGTTAAATCATTTAAAAGAACACAAAGCAGCTGATAGAATTGAAAAAGCGGTTTCACAAGTTATTGAAGATGGGAATTTTGTTACGAAAGATATTAATCCAACTAAATTTGTTGGAACAAAAGAAATGGGTGAAGCGATAGTGAAGGAACTTGACCGGCAATGAGCGGGAAAAAATCTTCTTTGTCTTTAATCTTTTTAGTGGTTTTTGTTGATCTGCTTGGATTCGGAATCTTAATTCCTATTCTGCCGACTTTTGCTGTTAAATCATTGCTGCTTCCCGAAAGCGCGATTGGAATTGTTCTTGCAGTTTATTCGTTAGTGCAATTTATTTTCAATCCCATTTTCGGAAGTCTGTCGGATAAATATGGTCGAAGAAAAATTATTTTAATCACGCTTTTACTCAATGCTTCCGGATATATTATCTTCGCTTTTACCCATTCATTTCTTATGCTACTCCTTTCAAGAGTAGTTGCCGGTATCGGCGGAAGCAGTATTGGAGTTGCGCAGGCTTATATTGCCGATGTTACAACAAAAGAGAATCGCTCTAAAGGAATGGGACTTATCGGGGTTGCCTTTGGACTCGGATTTGTGTTTGGACCGATTATCGGCGGACTTCTTTCCAATTTTGGTTATATGGTAACTGGATTTGTCGCTGCCGGATTTTCATTTCTCGCTTTCTCTTTCAGTTTATTCCTTTTGCCGGAATCACTTACGGAAGAGAAAAAGAATTTAGTAGTCAAAAGAAAAATCTTTGACGTCGCTTCATTTAAAAAAGTGATTTCCAATCGATTGATCAGCGTAGTAATTCTACTTTTCTTTATTGTTACTTTTTCCGTTGCAAATATCTATGGAACGTTCGCCTTGCTCGGACATAGTGTTTATGGATTTACGGATATGCAGAACGGAATGGTCTTTGGAATTATAGGAATCATCGGAGCAATAGTGCAAGGAGGGTTGATCGGGCGATTGGCAAAAAAATATTCAGATCAAAAGCTTATCTCTGTAGGTACATTTTTATTGATGATAGGCTTAACGTTAATTCCGTTCGGAATAAATTTTACCGGAGTAATTATTATTAGTGCGGTAATGTCGGTCGGAACGGGAATTTTACAACCGATTCTTCTTAGTCTGGTTTCTAAAGTAGCGCCGGAAAATGAGCAGGGTATTGTACTTGGTGTTAATCAGTCTTTTTCGTCATTTGCAAGAATGTTAGGTCCGCTCTGGGGCGGATTTTCATACCAATATCTCGGTTATCAAATTCCTTTTTTAACCGGTGCATTTTTCGTTTTATTGGTATTTTTGTTCAGCATTTTTTATTTAAATAATCATCTCTCTCCACTTGAATTACCGGTTTCGCAGAGCTAGAAAGTATAAACATTAATGTTTACTGTTGGAAAAATAAATATTGAAAAAGGAATCTTTCTCGCGCCGATGGAAGATATTTCTGATGTTTCATTCCGTTTGGTGTGCAAAGAACTTGGCGCTGATGTTGTTTACACTGAATTTGCCAATGCCGAAGGATTAATTCGTCAATCGGAAAAAACTCACAAGAAATTAGATATAATTGATGAAGAGAGACCTGTCGGGATTCAAATTTACGGATCAACAATTTCATCGATGGTTGGTGCCGCTAAAATTGCTGAAGAACAGCAGCCCGATTTGATCGATATTAATGCCGGATGCTGGATCAAAAATATTTGTAATAACGGCGCCGGCGCGGGTTTGTTGAAAGACCCGGCATATCTTCAAAAGTTGGTTAAGAACGTTGTTGATGCGGTGGAGCTTCCAGTAACTGTAAAAACCAGGATTGGCTGGGATGCTTTTACTCTTCATATTTTGGAAATTGCAAAAAGATTAGAAGATGTTGGCGTAAAAGCGATAACTGTTCATTGCAGAACTCGTTCGCAAGGACATTCCGGTGATCCCGATTGGAGTTGGATCCCAAGAATAAAAGAAGTGGTGAAAATTCCGGTTGTGCTCAATGGCGGAATAATGACCGCAGAAGATGTTCAACGCGCTTTCAAAGAAACAAATGCTGATGCGGTAATGATTGCACGTGGTGCTATCGGTAATCCGTGGATATTTGAAGAGGCAAAAGATATTATGAACAACGGAAAGAGACTACATCCACTTTCCCACGGCAAAAAGATAAGAACTTGTTTACGTCACCTGGAACTTGCAATTAAAGTTAAAGGTGAAGAACGGGCAGTTATAGAACACCGGAAATTTTATACCGGATATTTGAAAGGTATGTATAACGCTCACGTTGTTAGAAATAGCTTGATGACGGTTTACGATTATCATTCGGTTGAAGAGATTCTACTCCATTTTCTGCAGAGCCTGGAAAAAGTAACTTATGCAACTGCAGTCTGAAAAAGGAGAAAAGCAACTAAAGAATTTTTCTTATAGAACTGCTCGAATCATTTCAACTCTTTTCGTTCCGCCAACCCTTACACTTTTTTCTTTTTTGTATCTTGGTTTACAGTTGGAGCCAACATCGGCAAAGCAAGTTGTTGTTATTGGTTCGGGACTCCTCTGGACATTTTTACTTCCCATTATCTTTTTCGTTATTATGTTGAAAAAGAAAAAGATCATCAATCAAGATGCTGAGTTAAAAGAAGAAAGAACTTTCCCTTTTCTTTTCGGTTTATCACTTCTTCTTATTGGATATTTTCTTCTCCGGGTTTTTAACGTTCAACCTCTCACACAAACGTTTTGGTTATGTTACATAATAAATACCGGTGCAATAATTCTCATTAACAAAACTTGGAAAATTAGCATTCATGCATTGGGAATTGCAGCCCCGTTAGCACTGTTTTCGTTCATGGAAAGTTGGATAGCGGTTCCTCTTTTACTTTTGCTTTTCTTGGTCGGGTGGTCGCGAATTTATTTAAAATGTCATACTTTTGCACAAGTAATCGCCGGAGCTTTCTTCGGATTTATTTCAACGTATCTTCAACTTTATTTATTCTTACGTTAACTATGGCAGAAAAAAAAGAAATAATAAATTTATTAGATGAGATCGCGGATCTACTTGAGTTTCGTTCGGAAAATCCTTTCAAGATCAGCGCATTCCGCAACGGTTCAAACACCATCCGCAAAATAAATGAAGATATTAACGAATTGGTGAATTCCGGCAAGCTGAAAGATATTAAAGGAATAGGGAAGGGGATTTATGGGGTGATAGAAGAATATTGCTCTCACGGCTTCTCTACAACGTTGGACGAGCTAAAGAAAGATATTCCCGACTCTCTGTTTGAACTATTTCTTATCCACGGCTTGGGATCAAAAAAAATCTCGCAACTTTTTAAGCAAGAAAAAATCAAAAGTATCGAAGAACTTAGAATTGCTTGTATTGAGAATAAACTTATTGCTGTAAAAGGTTTCGGGGAGAAGATCCAACAGAAGATTTTGGAAGAGATAAAACAAATTGAAGCAAATAAGAAACTACTCTTATTCAATTTTGCCGAGAGAGAAGTTGCGAAAATTGAGCAAATCGTTAAATCAATTCCCCTTATAAAAAAATATGAATTTACCGGTGAGGTAAGAAGGACGAGAGAAGTTTATTCTTCCATTGAAATTGTAATTCTAATAGAACCTACCAATACGGAAGAACTCGCACAAAAACTAAAAACAAATATCACAATCGATGAAGTAAGTGATACAACAATAAAATCAAAGACAACATTCAGTTTACCATTAACCATCCATCTTGTTCATTCGGAAGAAGATTTTACTAATACAATATTTACTACAACCGGTTCAAAAGAGTTTCTTGAAAAGTTAAAATACTCCGGAGAACAGCATAGAGCAAAAAGTGAAGAGGAAATCTTCGGGAAAATGAATACCATGTATGTTGCTCCCGAGATGAGAGAAGAGGAATTCTTCTCGTTAAAGAAAACCGAGCATAAACTTCCCTCAGTACTTTCAAAGGAACAATTAAAAGGATTTCTCCATTTCCACACCACTCATTCGGATGGACTATTTCCACTCGAAGAAATGGTTTCAGCCGCAAAAAATATTGGTTATGAATACTTTGCCGTCTGTGACCATAGTAAAACTGCTGCTTACGCTAACGGATTGAGTGAACAGCGTATCTTACAACAAAGAAAAGAAATAGAAGCGATAGCTGCCAAAAACAATTGGTTGTTATTGCAAGGAATCGAATCGGACATCCTAACTAATGGCGATTTAGATTACCCGGATGAGATTTTAAGAGAATTTCAATTTGTTGTTGCGTCTGTTCATTCAAATTTTTCTCTTTCTGAAGATGATATGACGAAGCGGATTATAAAAGCGGTTGAGAATCCTTTTACCGATGTACTTGGACACCCGACCGGGCGATTACTTCTGCATCGTGCTCCATACAAACATGACATTAAAAAGATCATCGATGCGTGCAGTCGAAATAATGTTGCAATAGAAATAAACGCGCATCCAAACCGGCTTGATCTTGATTGGCGAAATATCTTTTATGCAAGAGAGCAAGGCTGTCTGTTTTCTATTAATGCAGATGCTCATTCACTTGAAAATATTCTTCTTACAAAATATGGAGTTGCCATCGCACGTAAGGGAGGAATACAACTCGAAGAAGTTATAAATTGTTTCAGCTACAAAGATTTTATTAAATTCATTAACAGAAAAGTTAAAAGAAGAGTTGAAGAGATATGAGCAGTTTAATTTTATCGGAAGTAAAAGGGGAGAGCGGAATTATTAAACTTAATAATCCCACCAAGAGAAATGCTTTGTCTCCCGAGTTGATCAGAGGATTTGTTTCAGCATTAAAAGATTTTGAAAACAACGCGGCAGTTTCTTCTATTATTATCACCGGAGAAGGAAAAGCTTTTTGCGCCGGTGCCGATCTTAATTATTTAAAATCGTTGCAATCTAATTCTTTACAAGAGAATGAAAAAGATTCAGCGTTGGTTGCTGAGTTGTTTCTCTCACTTTATGAATGTAACAAACCAACTGTTGCCGCGGTAAATGGTCCTGCAATTGCCGGAGGATGTGGTTTAGCCATTGCTTGCGATTATGTTATCGCAAAAAAAGATAACGCGACATTTGGATTTACAGAAGCTAAAATAGGATTTGTCCCGGCGATAATTTCATTTCTTCTGCTTAAAAGATTACCGGAAGCCAAAGCCCGACAATTACTTATCAGCGGAACAATCCTTTCAGCCGAAGATGCAAAGAGTATTGGATTAGTTGATTTTATTGAGGAAGATGTACTTGATTTTTCTTTTAATTTAATTAACAACCTTTCATCCAATTCAAGAACAAGTATTAGTGAAACAAAGAAACTGTTACGTCATGTGTCCGGTTTATCATACCGGCAGGCGGTTGAATACGCAAAAACAGTGAATGCACTTTCGAGAACATCAAAAGATTTTAATAACGGATTAAACTCATTTCTAACAAAACATGGAGAAACTAATGAATAATTTAGCGGACTTCATTCGCGATGTACCAGATTTCCCGAAGAATGGAATCATCTTTAAAGATATTACTACACTCTTAAAGAATCCGGAAGCATTAAAAGAAACTTCTTCCATTCTTTACGATCTGGCAAAGGATAAAGGAATTACCAAAGTTGCAGGTATTGAATCGCGAGGTTTTATTTTTGGTGGACTACTGGCAGAAAAATTAAATGCCGGATTTGTTCCAATAAGAAAACCGAACAAACTTCCTGCCGAAAAGATTTCCGAGACATACGCTTTGGAATATGGAACAGATACGATAGAAATTCATAAAGATGCTATTCTTCCCGGAGATAGAGTCCTCTTGCACGATGATCTTCTTGCAACCGGAGGAACCGCGCAAGCCGCCGTTAAACTTATCGAAAAACTCGGAGGGGAAGTTGTGCAAATTTCTTTTCTGATTGAATTAGTCTTTTTAAATGGCAGAGAATTGTTGAAAGGATATGATATACAATCATTGATAAAATATGCCGGCGAATAAAACTGGAAACAAAGTACTAATAATCACTGATTGGATGATTGTATGGTTGCATGAATGAATGAAAGCCATTCATCCATTCATTTGCATTAAACCAATCAGTTAAATATTTAAATCTTTTAAATTCTCGCTTTTTTGGACAGAATATTTTTACTGACGATATAAACCATGCCCCAAGTAGTAATTAACATAATTCAATTAGCAATTGTGCAAGGGATCCTCCTTTCATTTTTGCTTTACTTTAAAAAAGAAAACCGGCACGCTAACCGTGTTTTATCTGTGGCGATTCTCATTCTTTCCCTCGATATTTCATGTATTTATTTATCCCAGATGCGGATTTATGAAAAATATCCGTCATTGTTTGGATTTAACGTCGGATATCCCTTCATCTATGGACCGATATTTTACATCTATACCTTACTTGTTACTAAGAATGAAGAAAAGTTTAAGCCTAAACAATTACTTCATTTTATTCCTTTTCTAGTTGTTTACCTTTATGTCTCACCATATTATCTGCTTTCTCACGAAGAGAAACTTTTTAAGATAAAAGAATACATGACGCAAATTCAATTGGATATGGAAATTATCTCGGTCTTTAAACCGATTCACGGAATATTATATACATGGCTCTCTTTGAAGATCATAAATGAGTTTAGTGAAAAACTAAAAATTTCTTTTTCGAATATTGACAGAAAGAAACTTGACTGGCTGAAATACTTGATTATGAGCACTATGATGGTGTGGGTAGTGGTGGCTATAATTATAATGACCGTAATAATTTTAGGTTCTCAAGATATTATCTATGAAGTAACCATCTACTTCTTTGTTTCCATTCTTATTTACGCAATCGGGTACGGCGCTCTTAACCATGCGGAAGTGTTAAATCAATCGGATTTACAAGATGACGATTCTCCGGTTGAGGTAAAGAATCTAACTAAAGAGAAATATGAAAAATCTAATCTTACGGAAGATGACGTAATAAAAATTAAAGAAAGACTTCTCGATATTTTGACAACAAAGAAACTCTATCTAAAAAGTGATCTTACTCTTGCCGATTTATCCGAAGAATTGGGCATTAGCAACCACAATTTATCGGAAGCTATAAATAAAGCTTTTAACAAAAACTTCTACGACTTAATCAACGCTTACAGAGTTGAAGAAGTAAAGGAGATTATAAAAAACCCCGAATTTTCACACTACAGTTTG
Organism: Ignavibacteriaceae bacterium; assembly: GCA_041671545.1. Classification (GTDB taxonomy): domain Bacteria; phylum Bacteroidota; class Ignavibacteria; order Ignavibacteriales; family Ignavibacteriaceae; genus UBA1563. The sequence goes on along the minus strand of JBAZBI010000020.1, from coordinate 4,545 downwards.
TTAGCCATAGCATTCGAGGCGGGGTTTAGTTCAAAATCTTCATTTAATACTATTTTTAAGAAACTTAACGGCGCCACTCCCTCAGAGTACCGGAAAGAGTTTGCTTAAAATTCATATTCAACTCCAAAAACCGGAAGCGTTCCCCACGATTTATTTGCTTTAACTTTATTGTTCAACTCATCCCAGGTATAAGCCCAAATGTTTTCTCTTCCGTAAACATTCCAAACGCTTATGTACAATACAATATTGGAGGAGTAGAAATTAAATCGCTTATCAACTCTAATGTTAAGAGAATGATAATCAGGTAATCTATCTGAATACATTTTGTTCTTATCAACAATTCCTTTAAAGACGGCTTCGGAAGCATTAACATCAAAAGGGGAGTAGGGAGCGCCGCCGGCATAAATCCAACGGAGACTAAAATCCCATTCATCATTTGGTTTATAACCGCCTTCGGCGGAAAAAGTAAATTTATTGTCGTAAATCCGGTTACGCCACGTTGTTGTTCCATCTAAATATTTGCTTCTAAAATAAGAGGCGCTTACCATTCCGTAGAAATCAGACGCCATTTTCTTTTGGATCATCAATTCAATTCCTCTGCTGTAAGCTTTGCCGTTATTATTTAACTGACTATTATTTAAGAAGACCGGGTTTTCAACCGCTTGATCCAATACAAATTCTTCCGGCTGGTTTGGATTGATCGGACAGTCACGATAATCTTTTGAATATACTTCCAGCGTTAACCGGGTATCTTGAGTTAAAAGATGGCTTACGCCAAGTATGGAGTGATAAGCCAGAGGATTTTTCAAATCCTTAAACGCTTCATTCTGACTTAAAAGAATAAAGGGGAGCGTTTGATAAAACATTCCGCCCGAAACATAAAGCTGCGTTACATCGGTAAAATTATAAGCAATATTCATTCGGGGAGAAATACTGGTCTTCTGATTATAATCGAAATAATCTGCGCGGAGACCCGTAGTAATCGTTAAATCGGTACACGGGTTCCAATTTACGCTTGCAAAAAGTCCTGCTTTAGTACCGTTGAACTTGTGATTAACTGCTAATTCCGGCGAAGTGTATCCCTGCATATCAACAAAAGGATAATAATGATGGTCATACGTGTTTGCAGAAAATTTTAGATCAAAACCGAATTGAAATTGTGCATTATCACTTACTTTGAAATGATTAAGATTCCTTACGGCAAATTCCTGTTCAATTGATTCGTTAAAGTAAAGTTTATCTTTCGTTCTCACTTCGCTTACGCCGTTGCTGATATCGAGATAGTTATACGAGAAGGAAAGGTTGGAATAACCCGATTTATTCCAAATATTTTGAAGATTTATTCCGAACGTGTTTTTCCCGCCGTTATAATGTCCAAAGTAATTATCTTCAAACTTCACTCCTTCTTCATAAGTTTGATTGCTTTTATCTATTGAGGCAATATCAAGAATACTTAGTTTCAGGTTATCTGAAAGATCGTAAACAACTTTAGTGTGAAAATCAGAATAAGTTGGTACCGGTCCCTTTATTTGTGTTGATGAGAAAATCCAATCAAGGTAACTTCTTCTTGCAGAAAAAAGATAAGAACCCTTTCCGCTATTAATCGGACCTTCTACTTGTCCACCGAGGGCTTGAAAGCTTGCATCCAACTGGAAATCGAACTGTTCTCTGTTTCCTTCGCGGAAGGTCATTTCCATAACGGAAGAAAGGCGGTCTCCATAATTAACTCCAAATCCACCTGAGTGAAAATTTACGTCTTTAAGAAAATCAATATTGATAACTCCGATCGGTCCCTCTGAAGAGCCTTGCGTTCCATAGTGATTGATATTCGGGATTTCTATGTTATCAACAAAGAAAGCATTTTCCAACGGACTTCCGCCGCGGACAATCAAACTATTTTTCTGATCATTAATTTTAGCGAGACTCGGCAGACCGAAAAGTATTCTGCTTACATCGCCTGCCGCGCCGGGTGATCTTCTAATTTCTTCGGCGGAATAATTAAACACACTTACCGGCTGAGCCTCAATCTTATTAAAATATCCGGCGCTTACAACAACGTCATTCATTTTAAGAGAACTCTCTATCATTTTCGCTTCAACAAAAGTTATTCGCGCCGGGCGGATGATGATATCGGTTTGAGTAAAAGTTTCATAACCTATGTAGGTATAAACTAACGTGTAACTGCCGATAGGAAGTTTGGAGATTTCAAAGTTTCCTTCCAAATTTGAGGTAGTTCCTCTGTTTTTATCTTTTACGGCAATATTTACTCCTATAAGGGGATAGAGTCCGTCGGAAACGATAACTTTTCCTTTAATAGCGCCGGTGGAGGATGTTTCTTGAGCAGAAACTAAAAAAGGAAATAAAAGAGCGAAAACCAAAACAAAATATTTCATTTAGTAACCATATTTTTTGTGAATGATGAGTGCAAAATTAGTTCGATTTGAGGGGTGAATCGTTCAATCCAATTGGTTTGAACGTACAAGTTGATGAGAATTAGGAATTACTTAATGAATGGATGAATGTTATTCATTCAGTTGAGGCGTGCCTGGCAAGAGAAAAAGGGAATTAGTTTCTCGCAACGTTCGCAAAGAAGACGCAACGAACGCAAAGGAAAAATTCGTGGCGATCTTTGCTAAACAAGTCGTGGTAAACTCTTTCGTAGCGAACTTTGCGAGGGAAAAAAATGAAACAACACTTCATTTTAGAACAGGAGGATTCTGGTTTACCAGGTTAGGAATTAGGATTAAAGTAATTTCACGGATGTTCAACTTCTTGTTTAAAAGGAAAGGATAAAAAAAGGAGTTGACATTGATTTGGGGAATTTATTATGTTGAACTCAAGAAAAAACAAAAAATATAAATAACCTTGTTGCTTCGGGGATAAGGGAAAATCTTTCTAACTACCATTATCTCCCTCGAACAAGAAATAATAATTTGTTTAAATACTGTTCCCGCTTTCTCTCTTCCAAAACAAATTACTCTGTGTTGCATATTGATCTTAACAATTTGTAATTAACATTGGGTGCTTTCATTTTGACTATAAAATTACCGGATACCAAATAACTTTTACCGTTTTAGAAATGGCTCCGGACGGTTTGGAAATCGTTCGTTCATTTTTGGAAATCGATGCGTTCGTTTTGGAAATGACTCGTTTTTTTTGGAAATCGATGCGAACGATTTAGAAATGACTCGTTTTTTTTAGAAATCGATACGTACAGTTTGGAAATGACTCGTTTTAATTAGAAATCGATGCGAACAATTCAGAAATCGCTTATTTTTTTTAGAAATCGATCCGATCGTTTCAGAAATGGCAGAAAAGTATGACAAAATGGCAAAATAGCACTAAAATTGGTTCTTTTTAATCATTTTATCAAATTTTCATTTTTTGAAGTTGACGGGAGATTGTAAATCGAGTGTTTAACAAAAAGTATAAATGGTAAAAATAATCGGGATGTTCATCATGAAACTTCGTGACTTCTTCGCGATACTTCGTGTAACAAAATTATTTCACGAACCTGTCTGCCTCAGGCAGAGTACCACGAAGGTTCTTCACGAAGTACCACGAAGGATTCAAATGAAGAAATGCTAAATAAGTCGTGATAGATTTTTAATGTGACCCTGTTCTAAATAACTAAATTCATTAATTAAAAAGAAAGGCACTACAATGAAAGAGAAGTATAATAATTACTTCAGAATGCTGCTTGCCGCTGAGAAATTCTTATTGGCAAACGCAGCTATTACGGTATTGCGTCCCGCGTTGGGCAGGGCAATTACCAGATTGACCGGTAAGATTGCGGAAATTGATGAATCTGAAAAAGCCCGCGGTGGTAGAGCCACAGGACTCTCGGGTTCTAAAAATGAAGCGGAGAATAAACTTATCTCGTTAATTCTCTCTGTAGCTTCGGCTATAAAATCTTACGCATCAGAAAATTCTTTAACCGATCTCTTTAAGTCGGTTGACTTTAAGCGGTGGGAATTAGTTAAGCTGAAGGATAATGAACTGGTGAGTAAAGCCGGGAATATTAAGCTCCTTGCAGTTGATAAAATAGCCGCGCTTGAGGAGTTCGGCGCAGTGGAAGCCGACTTAACCGCTTTGGACACGCTCGCTAACGACTTTAAGAGTCATATTGGAAATATTGGAGTGGTTAGAAGCGGGAAAACGGTGGAAACTAAGAACGTGGGTCTTCTGTTTGATGAAGCCAAAGTTATTTTGGAAGATCAGATAGACGGACTTGTTGAAACCTTGAAGAAAGATCATAGTGATTTCTATAACCAATATGCTGCGGTAAGAAATGTGCTTGATCTTGGCGGTTCTCATCCTAAAGATGAAGAGGAAACTACGCCTCCGCCACCACCACCGGCGCAGTAAATACAAATGTAGAGACACGCCATGGCGTGACTCCAAATGAACGATTAAAAAGGTAGTGTAAAATATTCTGTGTAAATGGTTAAAGTAAAAGATAAGGTAAGTGCTGCTGAGCGTAGCGAAGCAGCACTTACCTTTGCGAAAATCCAATGGGTTTTCCAATTCTAATAAACTTATTAC
>JBAZBI010000019.1:0-64415 GCA_041671545.1 Ignavibacteriaceae bacterium | reverse complement strand
TGTAGTATCCCAACCGGTTGCGTGAGCAGTATATCCAAAATTTCCGTTATTTGCGTTAACATCATAACCTGTAGTATGACATCCTGCGCAAGTCTTGCCATAAACACCCATAAAATTAGTTTCCGCACTATTTTCCAGCATACCGGATATTGCGCGTTTATAAATTGAGGAATGCCTTGTAGCTTCCCAAGCAGTGTTTGTAGCACTATGGCATATACCACAGCTAATAGGTGTAGCATATTGACCTCTAAATGTGCTTGCAAAAATTGTGTCAACAGCAGTTTTGGCGCCGCCGTTTACAGAAACTTGAACAATATATTGTCCAGTTACGTCAGGCTTAAACCTTGCTTCCATTTTGTTTGTAGTATCAAAAGCAGCAACCGAACCACCTGGTTTTGCTGTGATCGACCAAGCAAATGAAGTTACTGTCGTTGCACCTGAACCAGTTGTGTCTGCTACAAAGTATGCTGTCGAGGCTTTGCCCAGAACTTTTAAACCAGTTGATACCGAACCAACCCATGGGGTGAGTTTAATATCTGCAGGAGATTTTGCTACGCGTTTAACAGTTACCGTTTGAGGAAAAGCTAAACTTGCAGCAAAGAGAGCGAAAAAGAAGAAACGTATATATCGTTTCATAAATGTCCTCTATGTTTATTGTGAACATGTTAGTTAATTGCGTTGCCAAACCAACAAATAGTGTTCCATAGAAAATTATTCAACATTATTGGCAATATTTCCTATAGATGAAGTATGGGGGTTCATTCATTTTCAAGTTCAATAAATTACTTCTCTACTAAAAGAACCCTTGTTTTTAAGCAATATTCAGCGTTTATTCTCACTTTTTATTAAGCAGATGTTGGTTTTCATCAATCTTCATTGAACTGCAATTAAGGCTGATTAGCAAATGAATTTATTGTGGTGAATAATTGATTTGTGCGGAAGCATTTGATAAAAGGGAATGACTGAATAAAAAATAATGGTGTAAAATCAAGAGTCAATTTTTGTAGTTTGCTTTAAGTGAAGTGTGATTTTGTCGCGGTTGGTTTTTCTAACTTTTTTGTGCTTTAACTGTAAAATAAAAAGAGCCGCTCAAAGGCGGCTCTTTTTTGTTGAAAGATTATTTCTCTCTGATGAAATTACTTCAGAAGGATCATCTTCTTTGTTTGTTTGAAACTGCTTGATCCGTCAACTGCATTGGCTTCTATTGAGTAGAAGTAAATACCTGATGAGAACTCAACATTTTCATGTGCTGTGTTCATAGTTACTTCATAGTTTCCGGCTGTCTTTGTTCCGCTTAAAAGAACTTTTACTAATTCACCGGTTACTTTGTAAATCGAGATCTTCACATTACTATCGAACGGCAACGCATAACGAATTGTCGTTGATGGATTGAACGGATTCGGATAGTTCTGTGACAAACTGAATGATTTTGGAGCAGAAGTAAAGTTTATATTTACTTCTTTTGTAAGAACTGAAGTTCCATCAAAATCAACTTGACGTAATCTATAAGAAACATTTCCAGCTACAGATAATTTCGATAAGTTATCGGTATAGCTGTATTTATTAATTTCGGTTGAAGTTCCTTTACCATTAACAAAACTAATGGTTTCCCATTTAGTTCCGATTCTTCTCTGAACTTCAAATCCTTTATTGTTCTTTTCAGTAGCGGTCTGCCATTGAAGAGAAACCATTCCATTATTTATTGAACCGGTAAATGATGTTAATTCAACTGGAACTGTTCCGGTTTTTACATACTGAATTGTGTAATTCAATAATTGAACGGCATATTTTGCGTTATGAACGCCATGGCTCCAATCGTGAGCTACGAAATAGTAATTCCAAATACCAGGGAATACTCTTTCCTGGTAAGGACCATTAGCAATCGCAGTTGAATCAGCAACTCTTGTTGTTGCGTCGGCTAATTCCGTAACTTCACCATGAATATCTTTGGGTAATAAATCAGCTAATATTTCCATCAACCCGTCAACTTCAACCATAGTTCCTTCAACCGTACCGTCACCGTCGTAGTCAGATCCTTTAATATCTTCAAATGAACTTATATTGCCATGGCAGCTAACACAAGCAGTAACTTTATCAACACCAGCCGGAGACATATTCATTGAGTGGTCTGGAGCTGTATCCGTGCTGGTTAATGGTTGAGACATGTGGCAGGTAACGCATGAATTCTCAACGCCATCATGTGTCATAACGCCTTGAATAGCTGTCACTCCGAAATCATAAGCATTTTGCCCAAAGTACATATCAGCTTGCGCATTATAATGAGGATAAATTCTTGAAGGGTATGCTTTCCCAGGAGTTTTGAAGGTAGTAATAAATCCATCAACTTGAGTTTTTGAATTATATCTACCATTATGGCAATTCATACAAAGTAAACCGTTTCCGCCAACACCTGCAGGTGGTTTCACTCCATTTCTAAGAGAATCGAGAGACACTGTTCTTAATTGACTTGGAAGACTTGCATCATGCGGATCGTGACAAGTTGCGCAAGCTATTGACGGGACATTGTCTTCAACAAGATTATAAAGATTAGTTTTTTTGTCAACAAATTTAACAAATGCAGAACCGCTATGGCATGGATAACAACTAAATGAGTATCCTGCTCTGCTTCCGCTTAAAGGCATAGTTGCATGACTAGATTGTGCCCATGTAGCGAAAGGACCTTTTGTTGTGGATTTTTCGTGACATTGCCCGCAAACACCAGCGTAAAGGCTTTTGCTAATTTTAGTTTTGTCACCATTGTGTTCGTTACCAGCACCATGGCAAGATTCACAAGTAATAGAAGCAACTTTTGCAACAGTAGGATAATTATTGTTCATCAAGTTCCAACGAATAGGATCGTTTGGTCTAAAATAAGCAGTAGTTTTAGTTGAGTTCATAGAATCAACTCCGGTTTGATACCAGGTAGTATCCCAACCAGTTGTATACGCTGCGTTAGCAAAGTTACCGTTGGCAGCATTTTTTTCCCAACCGGTAGTATGGCATTTTACGCAATAGGTTCCGTATGAGGCTTCATAATTTGTGGTATTAACTGAAAGCGTACCTTTAATACCTCTCTCATACATTGTAGAATGGTTGGTTGTCTGGTAAGTTGACTTGTCGGGATGGCAAGTTAAACAACTTATTCCGGTTTTAGGTAAACCCATATAGGTGTTAACCCAAATAGTATCGGCTGAAGTTTTAGCACCGCCGTTAACACTAACAGAAACAATGTATTGACCGAGAGCATCAACAACAAGTTTTGTAGTTTGTTTATCAACAGTATCTAAAGCAGCAGTTGATCCGCCTGGTTTTTCAGTTAAAGTCCACGCAAAAGAAGTAACAGTCGTTGTTTTAGAACCGGTCGTATCAGCTTTGAAATAAACTGTTTGACCTTTTGCAACAACTCTTAGTCCACTTGAAACCGGCCAGGTAGTTGCAGTAGAAGAACTGAGACCAAGAGTAAGCGAAGATTTAGCCAAACGTTTAACACTAACCGCTTGCGGATAGGCTAAAGTAGCTACGAAGAGTGCGAGTAAAGAAAAACGTAAAAATCGTTTCATATATGTCCTCTTTCAGTAATTTGAAATATTTGTTAATTACGATGTAAATGTAACAAATAATGTTCCACAAATAAAAATGTTAAAAGTTTACTATTTCTTATAAATAATAATAGTGTTTATTCAATAATCTGATTTCGGGAAAATTTTTCTATCATCAAAGAATGCTTAATATTAACAATTAATGCCCGTGTACGTAAATATTTTTTGCACTTAAATTGTTTTCATTCTTAAGAATGCGGTTGCCCCTCGCATTATTCGAATAAATACATCATCCAAATAAATAACAGATAGTTTACTGTCCATCTTAAACAAATTCTTATATTTGTCCTTTCAAAAAAATATGGAGCTTACTTTGAATTCAACTAAAACCGGAAGTTGGAATTTTCCTAGAGCATTTTGGACTGCCAACGCAGTCGAACTTTTTGAACGAGCAGCTTACTACGCCGTCTTTATAGCCATAACGCTATATTTAACCAATGTTGTCGGCTTTGATGATATCTGGGCAGCATGGATTGGCGGATTTTTTTCTGCGGGACTTTATTTTCTTCCTCCTTTCACCGGCGCTTTAGCTGATAAGATCGGATTTCGCAAAGCAATTATTTTAGCTTTCTCTCTTCTTACGATAGGATATTTTACACTTGGGGCTCTGCCGTACAAACCGATTGTTGTCCCAGCCATTGTAATACTTATGATTGGCGGTTCGTTTATAAAATCAATCATTACAGGAACGGTTGCTAAAACTTCTACCGAATTGACACGAGCTAAAGCATATTCAATTTTTTATGGAATTGTAAACGTTGGAGCTTTTTTCGGAAAGACGATCGCATACCCGCTTCGTATTAATCTGGGATTGGAATCGATCAACTTTTTTTCGGCATTAATGACTTTCATTGCTCTTGTTGCAGTTTTTTTCTTTTACAAAAATGTTGATGTTCACGGTGAAGGGAAAAACATAAAAGAAGTTTGGAAAAGTTTTATCAAAGTCTCAACAAACATTCGATTGTTAACACTGATATTAATTGTAACGGGATTTTGGATCATTCAGCATCAAATGTATGCAACAATGCCGAAGTATGTTTTACGATTAGTTGGAAAGAACGCTTCTCCGGAATGGATCGCAAACGTTAATCCCTTTGTAGTGATGACGATGGTAGTACTTATTACCCACTTGATGAGAAAAGTTAAATCCATAACATCTATGAGTATCGGAATGCTGTTAATGCCTTTATCAGCAACAACTATGGCTTTAAGTTCAGTTCTTATTACTATCACCGGAGAATCAATTTCTATTTTCGGATTATTTTCCATGCATCCTATAACAGTAATGTTAATTGCCGGAATTGCAATTCAAGGATTAGCTGAGTGTTTTATCTCTCCCCGCTATTTGGAATTTTTTTCTTTGCAAGCGCCTAAAGGTGAGGAAGGATTGTACCTGGGTTTTTCACATCTTCATTCCTTCCTTGCATCGTTATTGGGATTTGGAATTTCAGGTTACTTGTTAACCGCCTATTGCCCTGATCCAGCCACGTTTACAGCAGCGCAACTCCCGACAGCTTATCTTCACGCACATTATATTTGGTATTATTTTACGGCTATCGGTTCTACTTCAGCAATAGCGTTGTTGATTTACGGATACGTTACAAAAAAAATTGACGAGAAGAAGAGTAGAGAATCTGTGACTGTGAGACCATGAGAAGATGGGACTTTGTGATGATCAGATTGTTCGGCAAATGAATTGTTTAAATCACTTTAACAGAACAAGTTTTTTAGTGTCCGATACTTCATGCCCATTTATTCGATAAAAATAAATCCCGGAAGATAATTGTCCGTTAAAATTATCTTCCGCATTCCAATTGAGATGATGTGAACCTTGTTGCATTTCCCCTAAATCTTTGGTAAAGATATTTTCTCCTAAAAGATTATAAACTTGAAATGTGACTCTTTCATTCTTCGGTAGATAAAATTTTATGGTCGTCATTCCATTGAAAGGGTTCGGGTAATTCTGTTCCATTATAAATTTTTTAGGAAATAAAAGTCCTTCTTCCTTAACCCCAACTGTTAACTGTTCAACGATTAGTCCGTTAAGAACATTTGTTCCTACTTCAGCTTGAAAATAAAGGTCAAGAATTTCGTCAAGAATTTCTGTAGTCACTGTAATCTTATATGCTGCGTTCGCTCCGACTTTCGCAAAAAGATCAAGATTGTCTTCAACCATTTTATTTTCAACCAAAACATCAAACAGACGTTTTCCTGCAGCATCATAATAATTTTCGGAGAACATCATCGTAACTTTATAAGTACCGTTTGGAACTCTTACGCGATAAGTCGGAAAATCACTTCTCTCCGAATGGTAAACAGAATCACCGTTGGAGTTGGCTACAATCATATCCGAAGAAAAAATTTTTTCTGTGCCGGAAAGAAATCCGTATTCAACCTTTTCACTAAACTCTTGATCAGCAAGAAAACTACCTGTTGCAGAACCTCCGATATTTATTTTTAACGGGAACAATAAAGAATGAACATTCTGCATTGTTATTGCAGCCGCAGAACCGGTATTTCCAAAACTATCTTTTTGGTTTAATACAATAATGTTATATGAATTTAATAAATTAATATCCGAGGTCGTTAGTTCTACGGTTCGAAAATCTTCTTTGACTTTAGCTGATTGAACCGTGATTCCCGGAATTGAATAATTAGCTTTGTTCGCACCGTTCACTACATTTAACTCTTCTGAAAAAAATACAATTACTCTATTTTTTTCTGCTCTTGCCCATATCGGAGCCGGTCCTTTTATATCTTTATAACCAAGTGTTACATTATCGGTTAAAGCAAGGATCATCTTACCGTTTTCGAAGATTATATTTTCTTCAATAAAGTCGCAGTTATTTCCACCGAAGGTATGTATACCCTTTTCCCAGCGGGTTGTATCAAAAGAATCCAATTCATCAGCCCAGAGAAGAGTGAAATTATTATTGGTTCCGTAATTTCCGGTACCGGGAGTGAAAGCCGAATATTTAACCCAATCATAATAAGAAAACGCAGGAAGGATTTTATCACTCCATTCGCCAACCCAATTCGTATAGTCAGGATTCCAGACATTCATCATAAGTTTTTGGGGAAGATTGAGAGTTTGAATATGAGCACCGGTTTGCCTATGAACTTCTTTCCCGTCAATGAACCACGCAACGTATTCGGGTGTCCACTCAAATCCATAGTCATGATAATCAAGCGCCGGATTGAAAGCCGTTAACGAATGACTCACATGATTTACCTGTCCTTTTGTTATGGGGTTAAATTGAACATCGTTGGTGTAGCGTCCTAAAATTTCAATATCAATTTCATTCCAATCCATTGTACTTGTTATTTCATGGTAAGTAAAAAACGAAGCGAGCATTCCCTCTTTCCCGGCGGTTTTCATTCTGGTTTCAAATCTTCCATAAGTAAAAGCTTCCTTGGTGCGGTACTCAGCGCCTTTATAAGATTTTGCGAAAACAGAAGTCTGGAGGAGTGACATAACAACGACTGAGAGAAAGAAAAGGCTTTTCATATATACACCATTAGGAATGATTGAAAAAAGTGAGGCGTACTTTTTATTGTACGCCTCAACGGGAATGACCTAAAAAACTACGCCAACCGTAAACTTCTGGATGCTCGTAAGTCTGCCGAAATTTTGATATGCATAATCAAATTTTAATGCAAGATTATTTAACAGCGCTTGTTTAACACCAAAACCGAGAGCAAACGATTCTTCGGTGGATTCAAGGAACAATGATTTATATCCGCCGCGGAGGAAAAGAAAATCATTATAACCATATTCTGCGCCTACGTTAATACTTTCAAAGTTGTCACTCGGATGTAATGCATCAAGTGCAACGGTTACTTTATTTTCATCGGTAATGTGGAAGCTGTACCCGAGTCCAACTCTAAAATTCAATGGAAGTGCCCAATCATCTGTTTGAATATTTCCAGGGATTTTATCATTATTACCAGAGGTGGTTTGATCGAGATCGAGAAGAACAAGATTGGAGGTTCCCGACAATCTCATCTTTGTTCCGAAATTAGAAATGGACATTCCTAAAACAATTCCATCAAACGGGGTAACGTATTGAACACCAAGGTCCAAGGCAATGGCAGATGCAGTCATCTTCCAGATTGATTGATAGACAATTTTAGGTGTAAATCCAATTGCAAAATTATCAGTCAAGTTCATAGCGTATGAAACCGCGAAGACCGCATCAGTGGCAGAGAAAAGTTCTCCGGTTCCTTCCGGCCGTTCGATAGTTGTTACTTTCATATCGCCATATTCGGAAGAGGTGAAACTTAATCCTAAGGTCCCCATATCTCCAAGATTAATATACCCTGAAACGAAGTTATAATTAACATCTGCAAACCATGAGGTTCTATCGAACATGGCTCCAGAACCTTGAAGTTTTGCCAGACCGGCAGGATTCCAATACATCGCGCTGGCATCATCTGAAATTGAAACGAATGCGCTTCCCATTGCGGTAGCTCTTGCACCCTGACTAATAGAAAGAAAAGGTGCAGCAACTGTTCCCTTTTTTGAAACATCTTTAACTGCTTGAGAAAAGGTGTTTCCAACAACAATGAATAAAAGAAGTAGAAGTTTTATTAATGTTTTCATAGTTATTTCCACCTTATTTAATTACCGCAAATTTGCCAATATGTTCGCCGATGCCTTCGGCTTTTACGTGATAGACGTAGATTCCGTAGGCAATGTCCATTCCATCTTCAGACACCAGATTCCATGAAAGAGCGCCATCTCCGGGAGCTGAATCTTTTGAAAGCGTTTTCACTAAGTAACCAGACATGGTATAGATTCTAATTTCACATTTTGCCGGAAGATTGATAAAATCAATTTTACGTTCACCACGCCCTGAAAAGTTTAAGTTTCTCTTTTCCCAGGAAGCAGCACCTAAGTAAGGATTTGGAACAACAGAGATTTTATCGAGATCGTTCTTTGCTTTATCAGCGTTTGATGAAGCCGTTTTAGCTGTGAAAGTAAATGCATCGTTTACATAAAACGGACGAGTTGAAGCGATTCTAAAAACGTCATCAGGCACCGGAGCAACTACTGGTGCACCAGGATCCGAAGGAAGTACATAAAAAATATGCCATACTTTCGCAAGGGTCGACCCCCTATATTCGAAAATCACGATTTCATCACCCAATGACAAATCTCCAGACTTATCGGGATCGGTGGTTGCAAATTTTACTTTCCGACCTTCCGTAACATTTTTTATTTCGTATTTAACAGCTAGCTTTACAAAGGCACCTTCTTTTATAAACGATGTGTCAACTATGTGATCATAGAATTTAATCTCATAATTGGCAGGCCATTTTATTCCTTTTTGAATACTAGAATCCTGTTGTATCGTCAAATTAACATTACTGTTCCCAACAACCCAGCCACTTTTATTTATATCAAGAGAAAGGCTATCAGCATTTAGAACAGTAACCGAAAGTCCATCAAAAGAAGGGCTCATTTTGTTTATACCAAAGAAACTAGAATCAACGCCTTTTAACACTGTTGAATCAACTCCCTCATGTGAACGAATCACATCAAACGATTTCGTCTTATAATATTTATAAGAAGGTGGTGATGCAGTATAGACATAATAAAGTGTATCTGAATTAAATTTGACCATATATGTTGCCCCGCTAGCAATTTTATCCGGGCTCAACACATTTACTTTTATTGATCCAGTACCAATCCCAGAACTCACTTGATCCAGACGCCCCTCAATCTGAGGCGGAACATAACCGGCAGACGGAGCGTTCGGAGTTACAACGGCGCAATTAATGTCAACAAATTGCAAATTACCTGCATAATCTACAGAAATAATTTTTGTACACTCAGACGGCTGTAAACCCTTGGTACCATATGCGGGGTCTCCCATATCGTATGAAACAACAGCGTAGTAATAGGTCTCACCGTTTTTAACATCAGTATCAACATAAGAATTTTGTAATCCAGTTTGTGAACCTCTCCAGAAACGGGCACCGTTAATTCCAATCGGATCAGGACCGGAAATACTATCAATAAGGTCATACTGTATAATCGGTTTCCAGAATTTTGGCTCACCTTTTGAGTCAGTTATGACTTTGATATCCTGAAATTCCGGTTCTCTGCTTTTATAAACTAGATAACCTTCAAAATCCTTTTTATACCCTTTTGAAGGATCCTTTTGTTCATAACCTAAAAACGGATCTCTCGACTCTTCCGCTTTTTTATCCCAAAAGAGGAATACTTTTTTATCACCAGCAACTGCTGTTAGAGTTGGTTTTAATGGTGGCTTAGCAAAGTTATAATTTGCATTATAAATCTGCTGAACCGTTTCTTTATTGAAGATCATGTCGTCCTTATCACTTCCAAAAACTAACGCCATAGAATACCGCTCTCTCAATCCCTTTTTTAATGGAAAGGGACCGGAGGAGAAAACAATATTTACGTTTGTATTTTGAATAGAGGTATCTTTAAAGCCTCCCGTCATTGTTTTCCAAACGGTCTCGTCCCACTTTGGCCAGGGATTGTTTTCCGTTTTTGCAAGTTCTACCAAAGAGACAGCATTCAAACCGATTTGATCAGATTCATCCTTATCCGTTTTGTCAAAATTAGGTTCTCCGTCAGTTGGTATTCCATCGCCTTCACCCTCATCCGGTCCTGTATACTGAGGGTCATAAGGTCCGACCCCATCTATTCCAACGTCGTTGTTCACAGGTTCGGTAACTGGGTCCCAATGTCCATCATTGTTAATATCTAAGTATGGAACCCAATCTTTGTCATTATCAATATTGTCATCTCTTCTTTCATCTATCATTGGAGCGCCAAACGCATCAAGATCATCATCATCATTGATTCCGTTCGTGGCATTACCCGGACTCTCAAGATAAGCATAGCCATAATAACCGGTTTTCCAGCCACCTGGAACCCCAATGCCCTGATGATCCCATGCATAAGTTAAATCCAAATATTTTTCATACCAGACATCATCACCACCGCTGCTGGGTCCGCCAACACCGGGATCGGAATAAAATCCGAAGCAGGTGCTGTCGTAATCATAATCGGAAACATTCACAATATCATAATGCCAGAAAATTATATCTTCAGCTAAAACGTGTGACCATTGGAATCCTCTTGTTTCAACACGTACGCCAAGTCCACCCCATAAAGTATCTGTTTTTATAGGGAAGTAACTATAGGGAGCTCTTCTAAATTCACCATCCCGATTGTCATCTACAACAAAAAAAGTTTCAAAGTCGGCGTTCTTTTGATCAAGCCCAAAATAACCATACCAATGACCGTTCCATTTTTCAGCATCAGCCGCAGGATAATCGTGACGAAAAGTAGCTTGAGGCCAAACTGTCGGCCAAGATGTTTTATCAATACTCATAGCAGGTTTAGTTGAAGAAGGATTAGCATAACCGGGGAGCGGTTCAAGCCCCCAGATTTCGCCGGTTACCGGGTCTATGTCCATTTCTTCGCGGTAACTTGCTTCTACGGGATGGATAAGTTGCCCATTAGCTGCTGTAGTTTGTGCAGCTATATATACGGTAACGCCGTCAATGTATGGATGACCGGAACCTTTGGGCCACTCTCCGGAAGGCTGAAAAGGCCAATGAGCTACTTCGGTAGTATTTTTGAAAAGTGTACGAACAAGGTTCCCGTCCATGATACTTTCTTTTTCATATCTAAAATTTCCTCTTTGGTCATCTCTGTACAATTGTACTTGCGGATCAACCTGTGCAAAAAGGTTTAAGCCGCCAACCAGAAAAAAAAGAAGAAAGAGTGTTCTGTTTTTCATAATAGTGTCTCCTGTATTTCCTATATTCCGAATTGCATACCAAGTCTGATCTGACGAGGTGATGAAAACGAAGTTGGGTTATTCAAATATTCCTGAACTGTGTTTAGACCGATAATCTGGTTGGCTTCATAAGTGAAAATGTCCACATTCGCACGTCCGGAAGCAGAATTTACACCGTATTCATTCTTTGTATCGAGCAAGTTATAGATCAAGACAAAGGTGTTAAGTTTTAAACCATAAATATCGAAAGTTTTTTCTGCGCGAAGGTCAACGTTATAGGTAGGAGGTTTAATACCGCCGTTCTCAAAACGAACTCCATTAGAAACTCTTTCGCTTTCTGTGTAAGGGAATCCTGAACCGTAACCGAGGATCAATCCGACACTCCAGTCACCAGGCTGTCCTACAGTTAGAGAAAGATTTAAAGTAGAGCGTTGATCCCAATTTAAAGGAACAACTTTTTTGTTTGCTTCAACCGGAGGATTTGTTTGGTTATTATTGAAAACAGCATAGGGATCGGAAGCATTACCTTCAGCAATTTGATAGGTATAATCTAGCTTCGCTCCAAAGTAATCAATAAATCTGCGTTCAAGAGTTACGATAAAACCGCGAACATTTCCATAATCTCTGTTTACGAATCGGGCATAACGAACACCTTCGTAGGTGTTAAGAATTTCCATTCCCAACAAATTTCTAATATCACGATAATAGATCGAAGTATTCAACGAAATATTCGGGAAAAGAATTTGCTGTAATCCGATTTCATACATGATCGTTTTTTGAGGTTTCAAATTGGGATTTCCAGTCACTTGCGAAAGACCGGATGCTTGTGTTACAAGGTAATCTGAGTTAATGAAGAGATTTTCAAAACTCGGGATCTGGAAAAAATGTCCATAAGAAAAGTGAATAATTCCCTGATCGGTAATCGGGAACGAAACTCCGAGTCTCGGGCTAAGCTGATATCTAACGGTTGTTTTAGTTCTCTGCCCGGCGCCCGGGAAATCAGGATTGTTAGAAGGATTTCTTAAATCAGTCGGTACTTCTGAATTAGGATCAAAATAATCAAGCCTAATTCCGGCATTGATGATCATAATATCATATTCCATTTTGTCCTGAATATAAGCGGCAAATTCCTTCGGATATTTTGTATACTCCTGGTTACCCTGTGTTCCAAGATTACGGTACCAGGGAGTAAAAACAGAATCATTTTCATCTTGATCAATTAAGTCTTGACCATGGTTATAAATTGCGTGAAAGCGTCCTTCGATACCGGCGCCAATTTTATGTTCTTTTGATACTTGTGAACTGATCGACCATTGAATAATATTTGTGAGTGTTTGTCTTGCGTATCTTCCACTCTGGTTCCCGCCTTGTTGAAAGGTATAATTAGCTGATAGCGGAGTACCTTGTGAAGCGCGGACATACCGAGGATCATATGGATCGGAATAAAGATACCCTTTATAGTTGAAATAATTAGAATTGAACTTCAACGTTTGGAACGTACTTTGTGACGGAACATGAGTAATTTGGAAACTGTTCATGTGGCTGAAGCGGTAGTGTTTCTGCGTTCCATCTGGTGTCCATGACCAATAGTGATCATAATATCTGTTATAGTTATCATCACCAAAATAGCTGTAGCTGAATTTAAATTGTTTCATGGTGTATGAAAGTTTTGCATTCAACGACATCTTTTCAGAAGGATTCATCGCCACATTTGCGCCATCACCGGAATGGCTGTCAATTACAAGTTTTTGACCACTTGCATCGAACGGATTATCAAAAGCAAGTGCAGCATTATCCGACACCAAATAAACTCTTTTACCAAATAAAAAGCCGTCTTCTTTATAATAACGGGCAGTAACAAAATATGATAAATTATCTAACACTTCTGCAGGCCCACCGAGACTCACTTGAAAATCTTTCGTTTTGATAGAAGTAAACTTGTCGAGGTTTCTGAATATCTCGGTATGAGAAGTAAAATAATTACCTACGTAAGCCGATGCGTTTATACCAAATTTTGATGAACCGTCTTGCGTAACAATGTTCACGATACCGGACATCGCTTGTCCATATTCGGCATTAAAAGTACCGCTAATAACTTCCATTTCGCGGATGGAACTGTTTTCAAGTTGGATACCGAATCCGCCATTGAAAGCATCGGTTACTGAAACTCCATCAACCAAGTAAGCAACTTCACCGGAACGACCACCGCGGAAGTGACCGTCAACTACACCGGCTTGTAGATTAATAACCTGGCTGATATTCTCAACCGGCATCATTTTAATATCACTTGCTGAGACGGTAACAGATGAAGATGTTAAATCTTTTTGAACTAACGGGCGCTCGGCGGTAATAACTACCTCTTTATCTATGTTGATAGACTGCGAAGAAAGTTTTATATCGAGTTTTGTGGTTAGATCAATTTTAACCTGCACTTTTTGAATGACTACTTTTTGATATCCTACTGCGCTTGCAATAATACGATATTCTCCGGGAGGAATATTATTGATAAAATAATAGCCGTCAAAATCGGCAGCGGCTCCTAAAAAAGTTCCTTCAATAACTATATTTGCCCCGATGATCGCTTCACCGGTTTCGGCATCGACAACTTTACCGGAAATTTTCCCGGTTTGTCCGGCAAATATAGTGGCTGAAAAAACGAAAAGGAAAAGAGAAAAAAGAATACTCTTTTTTGCTGTTTCTCCCAGACCGAAGAGAAATTTTTCCTTCAGTGAATATGTAGTTTGCATACGTCTTTCTTCCTAAAAAATTTATTAATTCTCGAAAACATAAAGAAGCCCCGCTTATACAATAAGTATAAGCGGGGATAGAATGAACTATTTAAGTAACATCATTTTTTTGATGCTTTGGAAGGAACCTGCTTCTAATTTATAGAAGTACATTCCGCTTGCAAGGCTGCTGGCATCAAAGCTAACGGTATGATTACCGGCAGATTGATACTGATTTACCAACATTGCAACTTCACGTCCAAGAACATCAAATACTCTCAAAGTAACTAATTCAGGGCTTTGAATAGCATAAGATATTTTTGTAGATGGGTTGAACGGATTAGGATAGTTTTGAGCCAAGTTGAAACTTTTAACTACAGAATTCGCATCTTCAATTCCGTCCGGATCAACAACCATTTTGTTTCCAATCCAGGTCCATAACCATAATGAAGGATTATTCCACGATTGATCTAAGTTAAAAGGAGAATAACAGAACACTAATTCTCTAGAGCCTGTAGCATCAGCATCATTACAAGAAAAATCTATAGGGATTTTCATTCCTTCAACCGGATGGAAAACTTCGTCCTTATTGGTTATACCATAATTACGTTTTGTAGCAATATCAGTGAAAGGAATCTTTGCTTCAAAGTAATACCCTGAAGTGAGTGCTTTTTGACCGAAGTAATAATTTGAACCAATGAGCAACAAACTGTCACTATTGCCTATTGATACTCTTTTCTCGTCAAAACGCATTTCGTAATGTGGTGTAACACCACGTTGAAAAATTGTAAAAGAATTGTTAACGGTATTAGCATCATATAAGCCAAGGAAGAGACTGACAGCGTCATTCATCCAAGGATCGTTTGTACTATTCCAGCTATAAATATCATCGGTAACATCACCGGCAACGTAAAGATAGTCTTGATCAACTGCCAAATACGCAATGATGCTGTAATCTGCGTCTCCATCATGTGAACCACTTGGGGCATCAGTTCCGGTTCCCTCAGAACGGATAATTCTGATTTCAGGAACACCAGCCCAATCTGCTAAATCACCATCCGCGACAAAATTTGTAGGAGCGGTTTTTGCAATAGTAGGAACGCCTTTTCCGTTATTAACAGTAGGATCGTTCAAATAAGTTGGATCAGAAAAGTTACCGCCATCATCTTTACACACAATTGCATAGTAATAAGTAAGAGGTTGATCCGTTAAAGCTGAACGGAGAAGTTGCTCAATAATTAGAGTTCCTTCCTTCACACCGGCTTTAAGAACTCTCGCCTTAGTTACATCAGTAATCGGTTCTTCTGAATAATAAACATCATAAGCTTCACCTATTTCGTTCGGAACATCTGCCCATGTGACTAAGTTTGAATAAGTTTGTGGAAGAACATTTAAGCCAGTAACTGCTTTAGGTGGGACAACATCAATCTTTGGATTACCAGTCCAAATTTCGCTAACATAAATAACTTTTCCAGTAATACCATTGTTTTGTGCCATAATCCCGAAAACACCGACACCGGCATTAGTAAAACCAGTTGTATTATCTTGAGGGACTAAATCTTTGAGGGCAACAAAATACTGGTGCCATTGATTATCAGAAATAGGTTTAACTAAAGCACCAACTTTTCCGCCGCCGCCTTCTAGTTGCACGCGAATTGTATCAACACCCTCTTCGCTTTTCATCCAAAATTTCAAAGTGTCGATATCCCATGACCATGACATATCAAATGCGGGAGAAATAGTACAGCCCCAACCGGTATATCCGGCATCCGGACCCCAATCCGGATTATATCCTTGAACCCATTTAAGAGCATTCAATTCTGGAACACGACCTGCGCCAGCGACCATTTCGATAGTTGAATTACCCCATGCCCAAGGATTTCCAAGAGATGAAGGGAGAGATTTCCCGTTAAAGAAAACAGTAGGGACAGATCTTTTCCCTTCGAGAGTTAAATTATCCCATAATAATGATCCTGAAGAACTTTTGCTTGTATCTGCACCAACAATACCGTAAACCAATGCAACTTCAAATCCTTTAATGTTTTCAAGCTGTAACTCTTTATCGCCATCACCAAATTGAAGAACAAATCCTTTGGTGTTATCAGTGTTCCTTTCAAGCGGGATGTCAACGTTTAACCAATCGTTACTAGCATCTTTAAAGTCTATAGCTATTTTGTGCATCCAGAGATCTCTATTACCGGCAGCATCAATTTCAGCCATTTTAAATTCGATTGTAGTCGTCCCGGGTGCCGTCATAAGAGCAGGGTTAAGAATTTTATAACGGAGTCTGAGATGTGTACCACCTGAAAGATCGATATAAGCCACAGAATCGGTGAAACCTGGTTTGTAGGTTGTTCTTGAAGTGTAACCACCCCAAGCTGGATCACCAGCTTGAATTTTGTAATCAATCTTCATTGAGCCAGTACCCTCAACTTTAGCTGTGTCATTGCTTAGAAGGCAATAGGAACCAGGACCATTTGTGAAAAAGTTATCATTCAACACTGGTGGGTCCAGAAAAACCGGTCCAACCGCATTGTCGAAACTTTGAATCAACTTTTGAGCTTGAGACATTTGTATCAAACCCAGCAGTATAAATAAAATGAAAAGTTTTTTCATGACTTTTCTCCTTTGTTAGTTAGTTGTTATGTGTTTAGTACTATGAACTTTTATCGACCAAAAAATATAATAATAAAATAAATTCTTTATCTCTAATTCCAAATGCTCCAGAGTCCAATAATCAGCAACAAGAGAAATGCTGATATAACGATGTTCATCCTGTCTCTACTAACGGAACCAAGATGGTTTAAATTAAATTTAATTTCTTTAAAAGTATCCGGGAATAAAAACGGGACATGAGAAATTTCTTTTCTTTCCGGTTTTAAGGCAAAACTGAACGCCAAAATCAGAAAAGAACAAAACAAAAATAAAAGTATTGCAAAGTGCAAAAAGTTTATTGAAACAAAATTAATCAGCAGTGGAGATGTTGTCATGTTCATCTGCACAAGAAGTTGCGCGGTTAAACGCAATATGCCGATTGTTTCGCCGACAACCAATGTCCAAATTGCTGCTCTTCCGGTTATTCGCTTAAAAAGAAATCCGAAGATAAAAACGGCAGTTATAGGTGGACTAATAAATGCCTGCACGCTCTGTAAAAACAAATAAACCTGTGAACTTATCAGTTTTACAAAGGAGACCATTAAAATAGCTCCAACTACGGTGATCATAGTTGCCAATCTGCCGATTAGAACCAATTTCCTTTCAGAGGATTCAGGATTTCTCGGCTTATAATAATCATTTGTAAAAATTGCGGAGGAACTGTTAAATGCACTCGCCAAAGAGGACATAATTGCTGCAAGTAATCCTACAACAACAAAACCTTTTACACCAACCGGTAAGAGATTGCCTGTAATTAATGCCGGATATGCATCATCTCCTCTGGCTTCAGGGTAAAGGACTGCTGAAATTAAACCGGGTAATACTAAAATAAAAATAGGAGTGATCTTTAGGAAAGCGGCAAGTAAGGAGCCACGACGGGCATTCTCTATATTCTTTGCACTTAGTAAACGTTGCACAATAAATTGATCGGTACACCAGTACCAAAAGGCTATGATCGGAGCTCCAAAAATGATCCCCGTCCACGGATAATCGGGATCGGAAATGTCTTTAAACATCGAGAAAAAATCTGCAGGCAATTTGGCTTGTAATGCTGAAAATCCTCCAACTTCGTGCAGACCAAAAAGCGTTAGGGTAACTGCACCAAGGATCATAAGGATAGCCTGAACGTAATGGGTTTTAACGATTGCCGTTGCACCTCCCGTTACGCTATATAAACCTGTGATTAGCACTATAAAAATTGCCGATGTATAAATGTTGATGCCAAATATTTTTGTAAATAAAAGTCCGCCGGCAAAAAGGGTGACGGTTATTTTTGTAAAAAGATACGTTACGATTGAAATTACTGCGAAAACTTTTCTGCTTCTTCTGTCAAATCTTTTTTCGAGGAATTCCGGCATGGTTTGCACACCGCTTTTTAATAAAATCGGGGCGATGAACCATCCTAAAATGATTAAAATGAAAATCGCCATTAACTCAAACTGTGCTACCGCAAATCCTCTTGAAGCGCCGGCGCCGGCCAAACCGATAAAATGTTCACTTGAGATGTTTGTTGCAAAGATTGACAAACCAACTGCAACCCATCCGCTGTTCCGTCCGGTTAAAAAATAATCTTCGGTAGTCTTTTCTTTTTTCCTTGAATAGAAAAATCCAATGCTCAAAATCACCGTTAGGTAGAGCCCCATGATTATACTATCAAAAACTGAAAAAGACACCGTTAAAATTTTCCTTTCTAAGATTATTCTGCTTTGCACAAAAGATGCCAACTGTTTTTCAAAAAAAAGTTGGCATTTTGGCGTTTTTCAATCTATTTCCCTTCGCGTAGAACCAATTCATTTATTAGAATAATAAATTCCATTTATTATTTTGATAAATGACCGGAGGAGAATCTTCCGGAGATAACATCAAAAAGGTTTTATGACCTACAATCACGCAAATCGGGAGATTTTTCATAATTCATTTTAATCAATTAGCTAAATGCGGAAGGGAATAAATAGAGTGAAATTTGCTTCGTGTATCAATCATTTAGTTAGGAACATGGAAATGGGAACCCCGGAGATGAAATAATCGCAAAATTATTTGCTGCCGGAACAGTTGCAATTTGTTTTTTTTTAATTCAACTTTGTACCAATAAATATTTAGGTAGAAAGTACCGCATTGTACTAAACTAAAAAAAATGTAATATGAACAGAAGTGAAGAGAATAAAAAAAACAGTCGTGACTTAACCGGGAGTCTGTTGCTTCACTCAATTTTAGACACACCACAAGAACTGATCTTCTTCGCTCTCGATTTGAATTATTGTTATACTGCATTCACAACTTTTCATAGAACCATAATGAAAAATATTTGGGGTGTTGATATCGAGATTGGAATGAACATGCTTGAGATGATCTTATCTCCGGAAGACTGCCAAAAAGCAAAAAACAATTTTGACCGTACCTTACGCGGCGAGAACTTCATTTTGGAAGAAGATTACGGGGATAAAAATCTTCTAAGAACTTTTTATTATAACCACTACAATCCAATAAAAAATAAGGATGGGAAAGTAGTCGGACTTTCTGTTTTAGTTATTGATCAGACGAAAAATAAACTTGCTGAACAAATATTACGCAAGAGTGAAGAAAATTTATCGGTTACGTTACAATCGATAGGGGATGCGGTTATTTCTACCGATGTTGATGGTAGAGTTACCAGGATGAATCCCGTTGCCGAAAAACTTTGCGGGTGTAAATTTTCCGAAGCTGAAGGGAAATCGCTTACAGAAGTTTTCAGAATAATTAATTCAGATACACGCGAAACGGTTGAAAATCCTTTAGCGATTGTTTTGCAAACCGGCAACATCGTTGGATTAGCTAACCATACGATACTCATTTCCCGGGATGGGAGTGAATACCAAATTGCCGACAGCGCTGCCCCTATAAAAAATGCTAACGGCAAAATGCTCGGAATTATTTTAGTTTTTTCAGATGTAACTGAAAAATACAATGTGCAAAAAACATTAGCAGAGAGTGAAGAAAAATACAGAGCGCTCGCAGAGACCGCGGGAGATATAATTATCACTTACACCCCAAAAGGAGAAATTACCTACCTAAATCAAGCTGCATTGGAGATAACAAATCTTACAAGCGAAAATTATCTTGGAACAAGTTTAATGAACTTCATCCCTCCGAAGTATTATGATAAATTAGCGCAGAATCTCCGCGAACGCAAAGCCGGGTTTTTAGAAAAACGCATTTTTGAGATGGAACTTTTAGATAAAAACGGGAAAGAGTTTCCTGTAGAAGTTGCAAGTACACCCATCATCTCCGCAGGGGAAATAACCGGATTTCTTTCCATCGCCCGTAATATTACCGAACGTAAATTAGCTGAAGAGAAATTAAAAACGAATGAAAAAAAATTTCGCCTACTGATTGAAAACGCTATCGATCTGGTCTTCACTGTAAATTCTGAAGGATTTTTAACTTATATAAGTCCATCGGCAAAACAGTTCGGCGGGTATGATGAAATTGAAGAACTTGGAAAACATTTTTCAGGATATCTTGCTGATAAAAATCAGTTGGAAAAATTCTCCCAAGCTTTTCAAGAAATACTTGAAGGACAAATAAGCCTGGTACTCGAATTATTTTTTCTTCCCAAAGACCGAAAACCCTTTTGGGCCGAAGTAACTGCAAAACCCTTAGTTGTAAACAACAAAGTAGTTGAGATCCATTGCGTTCTCAGGAATATTGAGGAACGGAAACAAGCAGATGAAAAAATAAAAGCACAGTTAAGCGAATTGAAAAAATGGCAAGCAACCACAATCGGTAGAGAAGAAAGAATAATCGAAATGAAAAAAGAAGTGAATACGCTCTTAGAAAAATTGGGGCTGCAAAAAAAATATAATATGTGATTAGAAACGACTTTCAAATTCTATTATTCGAGATCGCAACCAAAAGGGCAAAATTAAAGAGGTTTTTAAATGGAAGAATTATCAAATCAATTACTTGAAGAATCGGAACGTTCGCGTCTTGTTCTGCTAAGTCTCCTTGAAGATCAAAAGAATGCAGAGGAAGCGCTCCGTTTGCGGCACGAAACAACCAAGCGCTTTCAAAAAGTGATAAGCGAATTATCTATATCACCTTTGCTTGTCCAGGGAAACGTTAAAGAATTCTCAGCTTTATTGAATGAAAAAGTTGCAGTTGTATTGAATATTGAGCGGGTAAGTGTGTGGCTCTTTAACGAATTACAAACGGAATTACATTGTGTCGATCTTTATGAAAATTCTAAAAAACTACATTCAAAAGGAAGCATGCTTAAACAAGAAGAATTTAAAAACGAGTTCCGTGCCCTGAAAACAGAAAAATTTGTAAATGCAGATCATCCTTTAACTGACCCTCGAACAGCAGGTTATGTTGAAGGATATTTAATTCCCAACCACATCACTTCAATGCTCGATTCAGTTATAAAACATGGGGATATGCATCTCGGAACACTTTGCTTTGAATATGTCGATACTCCCCACCATTGGGAAGCGGAAGAAATCGCCTTCGGATCCCAACTGGCAGATCAACTTTCTATTACTCTCTACAACAACGAGCGTATAAAAACTCTTCAAACGCTTGAACAGAATGAAGCAAAATTCCGCACGGTAGCAGATTACGCATATGATTGGGAATATTGGGAAAGCCAGGATGGAGATATCGTATATATGTCGCCTTCTTGCACAAGAGTTACCGGATACACTCCGGATGAATTCATTTCCGATCCAAACCTACTTCATAAAATTATTCATCCAAACGACGCTGACCGGGTAGTTCAACATCATAAAAAAGATTATACAATAGAACACCGCAATTCGATTGATGAAATAGAATTCAGAATTATAAATAGAGATGGCGCAACCGTATTTCTACACCACATTTGCAGACCGATCATTGATCAATCGAATGTATTTCTCGGCAGACGTATTAGTAATAGAGATATAACCGATAAAAAACAGACCGAAAATGCTCTACAAGAAAGTGAAACCACTTTTAAAAAATTGTTTGAAGAGTCTGCCGATCCTATTTTACTTTTGAACGCATCCGGATTTTTTGAATGTAACCAGGCGACGCTCTCTCTTCTTGGATATTCATCTAAAGAAGAATTTCTTAACCGGCAACCTTGGGAAGTTTCTCCTGAATGGCAGCCAGATGGATTGCTTTCCTCTGAAAAAGCCCAGTTAATGATCGATAAAGCTATAAAAAACGGATACAATCGTTTTGAATGGATTCATCTAAAAGCCGATGGATCAGAAATTCCCGTTGAAGTAATGTTGACTTCAATTATTTTCAAAGGGACGCAGACCTTCTACACTATCTGGCGGGATATAACCGATAGAAAACAAGCCGAAAGCGCTCTTAAAGAAAGTGAACTGAAATACCGGGAACTCGTAGAAAATTCTCCCGATGCAATTGCAATTTATGTTGAAGGTAAAATTGTTTTCGTTAATAACGAATGCGTAAAACTTATGGCTGCAAAAAACAGCGATGAGTTACTTGGCAAATCGGTGATCCAATTTGTTCATCCGGAATTTAGAGCTCTTGTTGCTGAACGAATGAAGAAAGTAGTTACTGAAAATATCGTGTTATCGCCTGCTGAAGAAAAATTTATCCGGTTAAATGGCGATGAAGTTGACGTTGAAGTAAAAGCTATGGCAATAAAATTTGAACATAAACCCGCCGTGCAATTGATCGTCCGCGATATTACCGATCGGAAAAGAATGACGGAGGAATTGATCGCCTCTAAAGATGCAGCCGAACGCGCCAACAGTGTTAAAGACGGATTTATTGCTAACATGTCCCACGAGATCAGAACGCCATTGAACGGGATATTGGGAATGACGAGCATCATAAGAGATTCGCTTTCACAATACGTAACGGCGGATGAAGAACCTTTCTTTGAGGGAATTGAAACTTCAAGTCAGCGGATAATAAGAACTGTGGACATGATTTTGAATTTCTCACGACTAAAATCGGGGGACTTCCCCATCGCCCCAAAAGAAATAAACTTAACTTCAATCTGCTCAAGTTTGCACAAAGAATTTTTTATTCGCGCAAAATCCGCATCACTTGAACTAACTTTTGAAAATCATTTTGATGAAGCGATCCTACTTATTGCAGACGAATATTCAATTACCCATGCAATTTCCAACCTGATTGACAACGCAATTAAATATACAAAAGAAGGATTCATTACTCTCGTTCTATCGGCAGGAAATAATGGAGAAGTTTTAGTAAAAGTTAAAGACAGCGGAATCGGGATGACTGATGAATATTTAAAACATCTTTTTGAACCTTACCGGCAAGAGGAAATGGGTTACGGCCGCGCATATGAAGGCGTCGGGCTCGGTCTATCGCTGGTTAAACAATTTTTAGAACTTAACAATGCACAGGTTTCAGTAGAAAGTAAAAAAGACATTGGAACAACTTTTATTATAACATTTACCAAAACATTAAGACAAAAGAAGATCAAGGCGATTGAGGAAAAAATTCACACCAAAGTTGAACCGCAGAGTCAACTGGAAAAACAATTGGTGCTGGTTGTTGAAGATGACATAATTAATCAAATTACCATTTCCAACTTTTTAGCAAGCAAATATAAAACCCTTGTCATTGCTTCTTCCGATGAAGCCTTTGAGGTGCTTGAAAAAAATAGCGTTAATCTAATTTTAATGGATATTTCTATCCGCGGTTCTAAAAACGGTTTGGAGTTAACTAAAGCGCTAAAATCCAATGGGAATTTCCGGCATATTCCGATCATCGCGATAACTGCGCACGCATTTGATAAAGACAGGCAAAATTCTCTTGCAGCCGGTTGTAATGAATATCTTTCGAAACCATTTACGAAAGATGAACTTTTAACAATGCTGGCGAAATTTTAAAATCAAATTATTTAACTTTTAACAACAACCAGATTTTCACATCTCCGCCGGTTTGGCTAGCATCTGCAAAGGGAACTACAGTTATTTTTGATTTCTTATTCTTCTGTTCATTATCAATTATCTTTAATGTGTAAGCCTGGTTCCCTATCCATTGTTTCGGTAATAACTTCGTGTCGCCTTTCCCGAATGGTAAATCAATGAGCATTTTTTCAACCGATATTAATTGAGCATCTTTTTGCAATTCGGGATTTAACGAAGCATCAACTGCTAAAACCTGCGGACCCCTTTCAAACGCAATTTTTCCCGGATAACTTTTGCCGCCATCTTTTATTTTGATCGGCATCGAAAAAGATATCTTAATTTTTTCACCTGGTTTCCACAAACGTTCAATCTTTAAATAATGATTCGCTTCCCCTTTATATTCTTTACCACCAATTTTCGCCTTAAATGAAGTTGCCCAAGATGGAATTCGTAAAGCAATAGGAAATGAAGCGATTTGAGAAGTATGAACTTTTGCAACAATTTCCCCGCTCTCCGGGAAATCGCTTTCAACTTGTAAGGTTAATTCTATTTCTTTTTTATCTGTAGTCGTAATTTTTTCTTTATAAACCGCCGGTTCATAAATCATTAATGTTGGAATCTCTTTTAGCTTACCAAAAGTAAAAAAAGGAATCATCGCAATTCCGCGAGGAATGCTTGAAGTGCAGCAACTTATCGTACAAACAAATGGTTTTTTGTCCATTAGTGGAGTGTAATAACTAATACAGCCTGTCTCCGGATTTTCTGCGGCTAACAAATGGTTATAGATTGTCTTTTCAATTTGTTCAAGATATTTCAAATCACCGGTAACCGTTAAAAGATTTTGATTCAATTGTATCCACGTTGTCGTAACGCAACCTTCGCCAATATGATCTTTATCTGCTGCGGGAAGTACTTCATCCTCTTGAAAATGTTCCCATGAACTGGTAGTTCCGGTAAGGTAAAGTCTCTTTGATACAATATCATTCCACGCAATCAGCACAGGTTTTAAAAGATGTTCGTCTCCGGTAAGCCGGTAGAGATTTACCATTCCAACTAAATTAGAAAGCATCTCATACGATTTACCGTTTGCAACTTTATTAACTTTGCCTTTTGATAATAATGTGCTGATAATTTTGGGACCATTATCATGTTCCCACGCATCCAGAATGTAATAGCAAAAATCAAAATACTTTTTTTCACCGGTATATTTATATAGTTCAACCATCGGGTCTAAGACGCTTGTTGCCGCCATTCCAATATGTTCTCCGGCTAAAATAATATCACGTTGCCCGGAATTATTTCCAAAAGTAGTGCATAACAGATTTCCGATTTTTTTACAAGCATCAAGCGCGGGCTGATACCCTGTTGTGGTGTAATAAGCGAGCAAGCCATACAAATTATATTTATGCGACCAAACATCCCAGCTTGTCCAATATTTATCGGGAGTGTATGTTCCCAAATATCCATCATCCAATTGCGAGTTGATCAGTTCGTACATCATGCGATCCATTTGCTGTTTTATTCTGGCGTCGTGACTATTTTTCCAAACGTTGCAAGCAGTTTCCAAATATTTACCGATATGTTCACCCACCCACGGATGATTTCCCGGTCTTTGCAAATAACCGCCGATTATTCCCTCTTCATCAACTTTGAGAAGCCGCTCTTCCAAATTTTGCTTAAGGCGTTTTCCGAGATAGCCGTTTAATTGTTGATCTTGAAATGGAATTGAACTGAACACATTTTGAATTTTATTTTCGATGACAGATTTTGGTTCATTTACTACTGGAATAATAATTTGCCGATTTGCCAAATAACTTTGCTCACCTTTTACAACAATTGAACTTTCATCTTCTTCAATTGTGTAACCAACTTTCAAAAACATGTTCCCACTTGCGGACTGATAATTTGAAAACGTAATTACTTTTTCAAAATCTTTTTCTTGTGGGATGAACACAGACTTAACTTCTGCGAACAATTCTTTCCCAGCTTTATCTTTCACCCAATATTTAATTTTTCCTTTAAGAGAAGCATTTCCATTGTTAACAAATTTTATACTGGTTATAAATCCATTGTTTTCAGTTTCCGTAATGGTGTGTTGAACTAACATGAAATCCGACCAGTTGATGGGTCCGATTATATAAGGTCCTAAATACATTCCAATTCCACCAATGTCCGGACTGAAAACTCTAACTGCGATCACATTTTCTTTATCCCACAAAATTTCCTTTTCGGAAATAAAATACACTCTATCAACATCCCACTTCGTTTCATAATTTGGTGGGAGCGATCCGGTTTGTCCGATCAGCCTGCCGTTAAAAAAAGTTTGATCGACATCGTCAATTTTGCCAAGGCAGAGCTTAAATCCCTTCCCTTTTTCAGCGGCGCTTTTCATACTTGAGGGAATAACAATTTTTACCCGATACCATGAATAAACATCTTTTTCTATTCCTACAGCAGACCAGCTTGTACTTACCGGTTTCGTCTCCCAATCACCATCATGTAAAAATGGACTTGCAAATTGCGGATCGTCTCCTAATTTAAATTTCCATTCATTAGGAAGTTGGATTGATTGTGCGAATACTGCTTCAATAATGAATATTGAAGGGAAAAGAAAGTAGCGGGTTATTTGCTTCACAAAATTTGTGCGCATGATTGAAGTCCTAAAAATGAATAATGTTTATGAACGCTTTAAAATATAAAATGCCCCGCTTAAAACAAATTGCACGTTCTAAGCGGGGCAAAAATTTCAAATTATTTGAGCAGAACCATTTTTTTAATTTTTACAAAATCCCCCGATTGGAACCTGTAGAAATAAGCGCCACTTGCAAAAGCTTTTGCGTTAAAGGAAACTTGATACGTTCCGGCTTCTTTCACTTCATCAACCAACGTTGCAACTTCTCTTCCAAGAATATCAAATACTTTAAGGGATACCTTGCCGGTTACCGGTAGTTGGTAACTTAACCTGGTTTCCGGGTTAAATGGATTTGGATAATTCTGTGATAAAGCAAATTCATTCGGGATAGTATTTTTTACTTCGTCCACAGATACAAGATTTTTCGCCGTGATTTTATGAGTTGTATAAAGGTCTTCAACTTCAGTTTGAGAGAGAGCCTTTTTAAAGATCGCTACGTTATCAATTTTCCCTTTAAAGAATGAAATAGTTCCGGATGCAGCACTTTTCCCTAACATGGCAACTTGGCCCGGCTTAACAGTTCCCGTTAATGGAAGTGTTCCTTTTTTTACTCCGTTTAAATAAATCATTGCATTTGTTCCATCAAAAACACCAACTGCATTAATCCATTGTCCGGTTATTAAATCCACTTGAGGAATTCCCGGACGTGCAGCGCCTGCTGTTGAGGTAACTTTGAAGCGCAATTCCTTATTTCCTTTGTCTTCATACATTACATATTGATCATCATGTGAATCAAACAAAGGGCCGGTTCCTAAAAGCATTTCTGTCGGGAGATATTCTAACTTCATCCAAACTGAAACAGACACCAATCCGCCAGGTATATCAAATGAGGGCGATTGAGTAAATAGTACATAGTCATCCGTTCCGTTAAACATCAGAGAGTTTCCCGAAAATCCGGGAGCAACACTTGTTGTGCTCATAAAAATTCCGTTATTCGTATTTGCAGTAGCATCGAATAGTGTATCAACCCGTGTATCATCCATCGAATAATAAGCAACGATATCGGATGAGTGAGGAGTAAATGTAAAATCGTAAGCGCTTCCGACAATGCTAACATTTGGCGTGGCTGCCTTATCTTTTATATTGCTTATTCCAAGTTGATGAACTGCTGCAGTTAAAGGAGTTGTAGTAAGAATAACCGTTTTTCCGTCTAAGGCAACTTTTGCACTGATAACGGTTTGGGCTGAATTATCAATTGCATAGTTTGCAATATTTTCAGCTGAGGTTTTGTCAACCAACTCATTGAATTCCGCAACCACTTTCGTCTCTTTTTCTTTAGCGGTTAAGTAAACAATGTTAGGCGCTTTTGTATCAGTCGCAGTATTTGCCGTTGCTTCATTGCTGAAATTTAAACTCTTCAACGCTACCGAGTTTTTCGCTTTTATTCTATAATAGAATGTTCCGTTCTCAATGTTTGTTTCGTCCGTAAATTGTGTTTGATTTCCAGCTACCGTTGCTATAAGTGTTGCAGCTTCAGGTGTCGCATCCCGATAGACTTCATATCCCATCATGGCGCTTTCAAAGGTAACTGCCGGAGTCCAACTTAAAGTTACATCAGTTTCATTTACAACAGGAGCATTTAAAACAACATCCGTAGGGTTAGGGCTCTCTCCCGCTGCTTTTGTTTTATTATAAAGATCAATTACTTCCTGATATGTTAAAGCTTTATTTAAAACCAGCACGTTATCAATTTTTCCGCTGAAGAAAGAAGTTCCACTTTTGCCAAGAGTTGCAACCTGTCCTTTGTTTACGGTACCTGTTAGCGGAAGTGTTCCTTTTAGGAGACCATTCATATAAATTTTAGCGTTGACTCCGTCATACACTCCAACCACGTGGATCCATTCACCTGTTTTCAGATCCGCAGCATTTATAGCCGGTCTGGCTGCGCCACCTGAGGTAGCTACTTTAAATCTTAACTGATTATTTCCTCTATCTTCATAGATTACGTAATTATCTGTTTCTGAGTCGAAAATTGGACCAAAAGCTGCAGGAAGGTCAGCAGGCAAGTATTTAAGTTTTGTCCAAACAGAAACAGAAACTAATCCGGTTGAAATATCAAACGAAGCGGAAGGTTGGAATTGAACATAGTCATCTACTCCGTCAAATTCCATAGCATTACCAAGAAAACCTTCGGAGATAACCGGACCGTTTTTAGTTACACCATTATTAGCATTTACCGTTGCATCTTTTGCAAGTGTATCTACTCCAACTATTTCTGTTTCATCTAACTTGTAAAACGCAACAACATCCGAGGTAAGGTTATGATGCAAAAAGATCGTTGAACTTGTCACCATCTTGTTGGGAGTTATTGCTTTGTCCAAAACATTTTTAACGGTAATCGTATAAGTTGTATCTCCCAACTGCGTAGTTGTAAGAAGTACCTGTCTTGAATCAAGCAGCAATTTAGCGCTAAGTACCATTACCGATTTATTGATTGTATAATTCGCCGGTGTTTCAGCGGTGGTTTTGTCAACTCTTTCGCTAAATTCGACTACTACGGTTGCTGTATCTCCACTTGACGACACAAATGAAACGCTAGGTTTGGTGATATCCACACCGGTAGTTGCAGTGACTTCGTTACTATAATTGGCGCTTAATATACCAGCATTATTTTTTGCTTTTACTCGATAGTAATAACTTTGATTTTCGATATATGTTTCATCAGTAAATTGTGTAACATTTCCCACCGTTGCAAGAAGTGTTGTTGGCGAAGAAACTCCATCGCGATAGATAAGATAATTAGAAATTCCACTTTGAAGGTCTTCTGCAGGTTGCCAATTTAAAGTGACTCTTGTCTCAGAAATAACTGTAGTGTTTAAAGCCACATCCGTTGGCGGTGTATCATCTGCCAAAGCAATTAAGACGTCAGGAGCGTCAGTTGTAATTCCGTCAACGATGGTTGTTTTTATCAATGGGATCATTTGTGCAGCACTATTGATTGTCCAAGCGTTGTACAAAACATTTTTGGAATGGGCATAATCAATGATCGCTTGAGTCGTTGTTCCGCCGCTTCCAACCCATTCCCCACCAATATTTGCAACTTGATCAATATTAAAATTTGTGATTGTACCAAAAAGTTGAACTGAAATCGTTGTATCCAAGCTTTTTACTTGAGATATCTGAGCAAAATTAAAACTAGAGACAACTACTCTCGACTGCATTCCATAGTCTTGAATCATTTTTACAACTTTAGCCACAATTGTAGCGTTTGAGGACTTGATCTCTGCAACAATCCCAATATTATTTGGATCTGACTTTGCAGTAAAAAGTGCCTCGGAAAATGTTGGTATTTTTTCACCTGCAAATGCAGCGTTAAACCAAGAACCTGCATCTAATGCACGAAGTTGAGCATAAGTCATTGAGCTAACGCTTCCCGTTCCACTCGTTGTCCGGTTCACAGTGTCATCATGCATGATCATTAATGAGTCGTCACTCGTAAGCTGAATATCAAGTTCAAAATAATCAGCTTTTAATGCTACAGCTTTATTCCAAGCCGAGGCTGTATTTTCAGGTGCCAGATAAGAGCCGCCGCGGTGGGCGATAACTTTAACACCGGCAAAACTATTCATGCTAAGTAAGAAAGCATATGCTACCATGCTTAGTTGAAACCATTTTTTCATTTGTTTCTCCTTTTTTTAAGTTTCATAATCTATATTATTCCTGTACCGGAATAGTATAACACTTTTAATCTTTTGTTTTTATGGTATCAGAAAATTATGTCATTGAATTAAGTGTGGCAATAGCACGTTCGTGGTATCTTTAATCTCTGCGCAAAAAATGACCTATCATTGTTATCTCAAT
Organism: Ignavibacteriaceae bacterium; assembly: GCA_041671545.1. Classification (GTDB taxonomy): domain Bacteria; phylum Bacteroidota; class Ignavibacteria; order Ignavibacteriales; family Ignavibacteriaceae; genus UBA1563. The sequence continues at coordinate 34,277 of JBAZBI010000019.1, read as the reverse complement.
TGATAAGCAAAAATCGTTCAAGCCAAAGTACGGTAGATTGTATTAGTAGTTTCAAGGAGGATCGTCATTTCCTTTAGTTATTAAGTAATATCTCCGCCAGTACTGCATAGTGATCTGATGGAAGGAAACCATCAAATGAATCTGAAAGCGTTCCATGTGATAAAACCGATATCCCTTTTTTCACAAAAATAAAATCTATCGGCTTGGCAGGTTTTGCCAAGATATCAAATCCCGTAAATGTTCCGCCGGGACCATGATGCTTTGTTTGTGAAATGGATTCAGAATCAAAAAGTTCTATGGAAGAATTTAAATCCGATTTTGCTGTAACAACTTTATATGCAGGGGAATCGGGAAATGAATTAAAATCCCCCGTGAAAATTATTGGGAAATTACAGCAAATCTCTTCCATTTTTTTCTTGATGAGTTTTGCGCTTTCAAGTCTTGCAACTTCTCCTTCGTTATCTAAATGAGTGTTAAAGAGATAAAAAAAATTGCCGGTTATGTTATCTTTGAACTTTCCGTAGGTTGTAATTCTTTGATAGGCGGCATCCCATCCTAAACCGGGATGATCTGGCGTTACGGAGCACCAAAAAGTAGTGGTTTCTAATGTATCAAATCTATCTTTTCGGTAAAAAATAGCGGTGAATTCCCCAGCTGCCTTTCCGTCATCACGACCGATTCCGAACCAACTATATTCCGGTAACGACTGCTGGATGTAATCTATCTGATGTTTTTGTGCCTCCTGCAGTCCGACAATATCAGCTTTGTGAAACCTTATCATACTTACGAAATTGTCTTTCCGCTTGTCCCAAATATTTTCTCCGTCATTTGGACTATCAAGCCTAATATTAAAGGTCATCACTCTTAATGACTGCGGCAAAACGCTTGTTGTAATCACAAAAAACAAGAGCAGCAAACTACTAAAAACCAACTTATTTATTTTCATGAATGACCATAGCTCCTAATTTCATTTTACTATATTTTAGTACGTATCTATTAATGCGTTACAACAAATGTTCTTCATAAACTTTTGAGACCGCCCCAGAACGTGTGTTTACGTGAAGTTTGATGTAGATATTTTTTAAGTGCGTGTTAACCGTATGGAAACTAAGAAACAATTTATCGGCAATTTGTTGTTTCGTTAAACCCGCCACCATATAGTGCAAAATTTCCTTTTCGCGGTCTGATAATCCGTAATCCGCTTTTTTAGGTTTAAACTGAGCGAACATTCCTAATACTTTATGAGCAATCTGCATGTTCATCGGAGCGCCTCCGGCAAGAACTTCCTTGATCGCTTCAATTACTTTTTCAGGAGGCGAATCTTTTAATAAATAACCGGATGCCCCTGCGCAAATCGCGTTGAATACTTTATCGTTATCGTCATAAACCGTAAGAATAACAATCAGTGTTGACGGAGAAAGTTCCTTAAATTTTTCGATCCCTTGGATTCCGCTCATCCCCGGAAGTCCGATATCAGACAAAATTACATCCGGTAATTCATCTGTTGAGAACATTGGAAGTGCTTCCTCGCATGAAAAAAATGAGTGAGAACACTGCATCCCTTCGGTTGCATTTATCAATCCTGCCATTGATTTCCGATATCGAAGATTATCTTCAACTAACCAAATATTTATAATGTTTTTGTCCGTAACTTTTACTTTTTTCAATTTAGAAAACACTTCAAGTTAATTTATTGAAATTAGTTTCACTATACCACGTTCGTGGCATTTCTTGCATCATTTGAGAATAAAACGGATTATTGTATTTCATATATTCTACTTCGTTAAAACTTTCAAAATAACCAGTGTTCCATTTCCCAATTTACTCGTCACTTCCAATACCGCTTTAATATTATCAGCCCGTTTTTGGATGCTCAATAATCCATAATTCTTTTTAACTTTCTCAATATCAAAACCTTTCCCGTCGTCTTGAATTATGATTTTCAGAATATAAGGTTCTTTTAAAAGATCAATGGAACATTTTTTAGCAGCTGAATGACGAATGACATTTGTTAATACTTCTTTATAGATTAAAAAAATATTTCGCCTAACTTCAAGGCTGAACAGGTCTAGCCTAATTCCGGGCGAAGAGTTGAACGACCATTCTAACCCGACTAATAATTTTGCTGCGGTTTCTTTCATCTTAAATATTATATCTTCGCCGGCGTCGTTTTTAGGATTGATGAACCAGATAATATCTCTCATCGCATCAATTGTTTCCATAGCGGTTTTACTAATATCCGAAGAGAGTTCGCGCTCAATTTGATTAAGCGTATTACTTCGCAGCAACATTTGGCCATCTACACTAATGCTGCTTAGGTTACTTCCAATTTCATCATGTAAATCACTTGCAATATCATAACGGATGCGCTCAATTTTTAACAGTTGATTAACCCTGTACTCGTAAATAAATATTCCGATCAAAATAACGGCGATAACCACAATTAGCCTGAACCACCAGGTTGTCCACCACGCAGGTAATACAATAATGGAAAGTGAAATGGGTTGACTCCAAACAAAATCAGCATTACTTGCTTTAACAAAAAAAGTATATTTTCCCTGGCGGAGATCTGTATAAAACGCAGTTGTACGGCTTCCAGCATTTACCCAACCGGGATCCACCCCCTTTAGCATATAGGCGAAAGAATGTTTTAGTTTCGGGACGAAATCCAACACTGCAAATTCAATTGAGATAAAGTTCTGATCATGATTGAGAACGATCTCCTTCATGGAAGCAAGCGCTTTGGGCAGTACAACTTCTTTATCGAATACATGGAACGATGTAAACGTAATGGGTGATAAAATTGTATCCACTTTGATCAAGTCGGGGTAAAAAGAAACAAACCCGTTCATGCCGCCAAAGTACATTTCGCCCGATTTACTTTTATAACTGGCGCGCCAATTAAATTGATTATGGACGAGTCCGTCAAACACATCATAAACCCGGAAAGTATTTGAAGTAGGCGAGTACTTTGCCAGTCCATTTAAAGTGCTCACCCACAAATTGCCGCCTTTGTCTTCTTGAACACCGAAGACCACATCATTCGGAAGTCCGTTATACGTAGAGAAATGATAAAACTTACCTGTTTTTTTGTCAAACTTATTAACACCTCCACTGTGAGTTCCCACCCAAATAAATCCTTTTGAATCTTCAATGATCGCAGTTACTTTGCTTGAACTCAAGCTAAAAGAATTTCTTACATCCGGGACAAAGTGAGATAATTTTTGTTCATCCGGAGAATAACGATACAATCCGTCAAGCCAGGTTCCAATCCAAAGATTTTCCTCACTATCTTCAAACAAAGCATTTACCGAAAGTGCCGACGGGAAAGAACCGGCACCATTTTTTAGATCCGGTTTATAAGGGGTAAAAGATTCTTTTTCACGGTTAAAGATTTGCAGTCCGTCATTTGTCCCGATAAGAAATTGCCCCTTCCGGATTTCTAAAATTTGCTGCACCCAATTTGAAATAATGCTGTTGGATTTTTTTGCATCGTGAAGATAGTGTTTAACTACACCTGTTTTCGGATTAAAAAGATTCAATCCGCCGTACTGGGTACCAATCCAAACCAACCCTCTTTTATCCTCGTATAGAGTTACTACATCATAATTAGAAAGACTGTGCTGTTTATCCGTATAATGATTAAAATGTGAAATACTGCTGGAATTAAGATCAATTTTATCAAACCCCATTCCGCCAAAACCAACCCACAAAGAATTATTTTCCCCCTCGCAAAAACTGCTTACCACCCTCCCGCCAAGACTTGTTTCGCGCAAAGGGAAATGCCTGTATTGCAAAAATTGCTTCGTTGCCGGGAGTTTGTTTAACCCATCTTCCGTTCCGATCCATAAATTGTTATTCCGGTCTTCATACAGCCAGCGAATTCGATCAGCGGAGATTGAGTTCGGGTTGTCTTCTTCATTTAAGAAAGCATTGAGAATATTATTCCCAGAACGTTTTCTCTCACCGGTTTTATCATAGTAAAATAATCCGCGATAATCATATGTTCCAATCCAATATTTACCAAAATGGTCCTTTAGTATTTGCCTAATAGGAGTGGTTAACCGATTTTTTTCTTCAACAGAAAAATTTGGTTGATGTGTAATTTTGTAAGTATTTAAATCGAATACATCAATGCCTGAAAAAGTCGAAAGCCAAAGATATTTATCATCATCATTTAAAAGATGCCAGACACCATTGTTGGCAATCGAGTGAATGTTTGAATCATCGTGTGTAAATTGTTTAAAGGTTTCTGTCTGCGGGTTGAATTGGATCAATCCATTGTTCCAAGTACCAATCCACAAAAATCCTTTTTTATCTTCAATGATAAAAGTAATATTATCCGCGGGAAATAAATTTTTACCTTTTAGTTTAGTGTGGTAGGAAGTTACACTTCCAATTTTTCGATTAAGTAAATTCAGCCCTCCGGTAGTAGTTCCGTACCAGAGGTTATTTTGTTGATCTTCATAAATACACTGGATATAATCATCAAGTGGTGAAGGGGAATCCCCTCTTGAAAAAGTTTCATACATTGCATTATACTTGCATAAACCTCCCCCCCAAGTGCCTACCCAGAGGGAGCCATCTCGGCTTTCCAGTAAACTCATTACGTAGTTTTCGGGAAGTGATGTAGAGTCAAGGGGAATGTTCTTAAACACTTTAAAAGTTCGACCGTTGTAACGGTTGAGTCCGTCTTTTGTAGCGATCCACAAAAAGCCATCGCTAGTTTGCAGCATGCAATTAATTGAATTGTTCGACAATCCATCTTCGATTGTTAGCCGCTCAAATGCAAAAGAACGGAATTGCGCTATGCTCATATTGCAGAGAGAGCAGAGGTAAAAGAAGATCAATATTTTAATAAAAAGTTTTAGCATACTGATACTTCGTTATAAATCATTTTCAATTTTACTTATTTGGTTATTTAAAATAATCAAATAAGTTAATTAGTAAAATTTACTCGTAATAATTATAAAAAATTACGAGAAGTTAATATTTCACCGAGAAGTTTTTCTCTCACCATTTTTAAAAAGCAAAAGAAGGCTGTTTCAAAACCACTGCTCCGCAACAGCCTCTTCAGCTACTTGCCACAACTAACAACAAGAAAATTATTTCAGAACGATCATTCGTTTCGTTTGCACAAAGCTACCGGCACGGAGTTGATAAAAATATACGCCGGAGGCGTATCCGCCTTTGGAAGTAACTCCGTTTGAAAGCGGTTGGTGGTTGGTAGCCAGTTGAGTGTTGTAAGTAATTTTATGAGTTCCCGCGTGCTGCTCTTCATTCACTAGTGTAGCAACTTCATTACCAAGAATATCAAATACTTTTAACGTTACATAACTTCCAACTGCCAATTGATACTCGATAATTGTGCTTGGATTAAACGGATTTGGATAATTTTGGAATAGATCAAAATCATTTACTCTTTCTGTTTCATCAGTAAGCGCTGTAGTTTTTTTTTGACCGTAAACTTCAAATTCGTTTAAAACATAACCTGAATCGGCGATAAACTTTTTTGTGCACTGCAATCGTAAATATCTTCCGCTACCAGAAAGATTCGTAATATCTTCAATGCCTCCGGTTCCGGCGCTTTGCGTATAAATGGTAGCGAGGGCGCCTGCTTCACTTACTGATTGCAATTTATAAGCTATTCCGTAATTTCTTCCCCAGTTTAAAACTACTCGTTTAAAATCTATCAGCTTTTCAAAATCAATATAAATCCAGGGAGAAGATTCATTCTTACTTTTCCATGCGGTTGCAGAGTCACCATCAATTGCATTCGCTGTTGAATAATTTGTTTGTGCTGTAGAAGATTTTACGATTCCATCTAAGGAGCGATTAATTTCTCCCGCCGGAAGAAGTTGAATAGAAATTTCTTTCATGTCAGACGTATCACCGGTGGTACTGAGCTTATAAATAGTTGAGGATGAAGGAGCGACGGTTTTACTTCCGTTTGCCTCTACTTGAAGATTATCAAAAAAAACTTGCGACTCTGTTGCTGTTGTCCAAAAGATCAGCGATGAATCCCCCGTTCCGATTTCAAGATTTCTCGGCTTCGCATAAAATGATTTTATTTTCCCCGGTCGTAGATATTGCAGATTAATCCTGATGGTATCAATTCTATCATTACCTTTTGAAATAAGTGTGTAGGTTGTGGTTTCAACCGGATTAACTATTAATGAATCGATTGCATTCACCGAGTTACCATTCAAAGTTACCTGGGAACCGGTTGTGGTTTCCCAATAAAGCGTGACCGATTCTCCTTTTTCAAAAAAACTTTTATTCGAATTGAAATATCTAGTTATTCCCGCTGCGCTGTTGAGGATCGCATCTTTTGCAATCTGCGCCATCAAAGCATAACCCTGAGCATTTGGATGAACGCCGTCTGGAAATAGCAATGCGTTGTTGAGCATTGGAGTATTAAAATCAATAAAGTCTGTCATTGCAGTTTCTTTTACCGAATCAATTATCGGGATTAAAAGTTTTAGAATTGAATCTCTAATTCCCCAAGCCGTTTGATAAACCGGACAGGGACGAGAAATAAATATTTGTGGTTTAACTTTTCCCTTTCTGAATTCATTTATCAGATCGAGATAGTCGGAGAAAACTTCATTCTTGTAAACCCAATTCTGCGGTTTGGTATCATTCGTTCCAAGTTTAATGATAACGATTTGCGGTTGAAAATCTTTTGCATCAACAAACGCCGGGTCTTTCCAATAAGGATAATCTCCTTTTTTTAATAATGTTCTTGCGGAAACACCAAAATTCTTCACATCGTAATGAGCGCCTAATAATTTACCAAGTTGTGTTGGATAGGTTAAATCACCCGTTACACCTGCGCCGAAAGTAATGCTGTTCCCTACACATGCAATACGGATCGGTTTTATTTGCGCGTGAGCAGAAAGATGAAAAAGAAAGAATAGGAATATCGAAAGCGTTACCGGCCGAAATATTTTCATAAAAATTTCATTATTACTAAATAAAATTTGATTAACACACGAGAAATTTACATCATTAATTTCGTCACTAAAAAAAAGAGTGACGGTGGACAAGAGAAGTCACTCTCTCCGGGAGATCGACTTATTTCATCAGAACAAGTTTTTTTGTCTCAACAAAATCTCCGGCTTGGATCTTATAGAAATAAATTCCACTGCTCAATCTGCTGCCATCAAGCGTAGTCTGATAAGTTCCGGCAGATTGCTCTTGATTTACTAAAATCGCGACTTCTTTTCCTAAGACATCATAAACAATGAGGGAAACAAAGTTGTTCTCCGGCAATTGATAATTAATCTTCGTAATAGGATTAAACGGATTCGGATAGTTTTGAGAAAGGTTGAAATTATTTGGTGATTCGACCGGATAATCTTCTTCAACATCATTTATCCACCCCAGTTTTTCATTAATAAAACTTGCGAGTTTTTGACCCATCACTAAATGGTGGCGTACGCGCGGATGTTTTGTCCATGCCGGATCAAACGGAAAAAAGTATGTGTCTATATTTGTGTCGTTGTCCGCCGTTCGCATATATTGTACGGCTCCCTCAATATACCCGGGCCAGGGTGATCCCGTTTTTGTAGCATCCATACTGCCTAATGAACAAACAATAAAAGCATCCGGATGATTGATGCGAATTTCCCTTATGAAATTTACGTATGCGGTTGTTATTTGAGATGAATCTCTTGTACTAAGGAGCCAACTATCATTCTGAAAAAGATTTACTACAACTACATCGGGATTAAATTTATTAAAATCCCACTTACTATCTGCGCTTTCCGGATTCAGCCGATAATAATATTGAGACATTACCTGGTCAAACCAACTGATCATAACACCGATCCCACTTTTTGCAATGCACAAATATTCAGCATTTAACAAGCGTGAGGCGATTGCACCGTATGCCAAAAAATTGTTTTCCTGTGATAGATTATCATCAGCGCCGTTATCGGGAGCTTCATTCCCATATCCACAGGTAATCGAATCACCATAAAATACCAACTTGTGCGTGGGTCTTACGGGAGGAGTTGTTAATGTTTTCCCATCATTGATTTGAATACCTAAAAATATAGTTGGACCTGTAGAGGCTTCAGTCCGGCGGAAAATAAGTAAGCTGTGAACGGTGTTTGTGAGGGAACCTGAAATAACATATGATTTGCTTCCGGCCAGACAATCAACAAGGTGAGGATGGGCATAATCTTCATCTATATAAACATCATAAAAAGATTTCCCGGTTTTATCATCCAACATTATGAGAAGTAGAGGTCCCTCAAAATTTGCCCTGATGGATGTTCCGGGCCAAAAAATAGCGGGCTTGTCAGGTACAGAAAAATCTATCCGTCCCTGATATTGAAAATTAGGATTATCGGCAGTTATTGTTGTAATCCCGAACGCATTTATAACAAAACAAAAAAACGATATTAAAACAAATAACAAAGAATTATTTTTTTTCTTGGTCATCTTAGGATTTCCTATCATCTGCACAAAATAGAAAATTTTGCACACTGCTTTCCCTAATACGTTGTTCCGATATAATTAAACTTGACAACAATTTATTTCATCAGGACAAGTTTTTTGGTCGCTACAAAATCACCGGCTTGAATTTTATAGAAATAAATTCCACTGCTCAACCAACTGCCGTCAAAGGTGATTTGATACGTCCCGGCAGATTGCTCTTCATTTACTAAAGAGGCAATTTGTTTTCCAAGAACATCATAAACGATGAGCGTTACATAACTGTTTTTCGGTATCTGGTAATTTATTCTTGTAACCGGATTGAACGGATTCGGGAAGTTCTGATCCAAAGCATAAACTCTTGGCATTGTATTGTCTTTAATATCAGTAGGGACATTAAAGGTAGTAACATTCGACCAACCCGACCACTTCAAATTATGATCGCGGTATTTAACTCTATAATAATATTGTTTACCGGTACCGAATCTTTCCGCTTCGAATGACAATTTGGTAAGATCAATTCCAATGTTCACATCTTTCGGAGTAAAATTAGCATCGGGCGCGCCGTAAATGTCCGTCCAATGAACCATTGTATCAATCTTAGCTGAACTGAAAGCTTCATTATCAGCTACTTGAATTTTCACGGTCATTAACGAATCACCGCTGATCTGTGAAGTATTGAAAGTGACTTTGTTCGTATCAACTGTTGGTGCAAAAGTAACAGGATTTGCAGGAGCCGGTTGATTTACTTTTCTGTACCAATGATCTCTCACCTCAGAGTCACGGCTCTTACTCGCGTTGCCTAAACTGTACATTGAAGATTCAAATGTTTGTTTTGACGGATCGATCTCGATGATCTGGTAGAAATAATCATCATACGTAATTTGAATTTCGGGGAAATCACTATTCCGAAATGCTCCCCAGCGATCGGTTGCACCGCCGCCGCCGCCGCCGCAAACCATTCTGAAATCACCGCGAGGATTGACTGCTTCGGATTCAACTGTTCCTCTTTCAAAACCGTGTGTATGTCCGTAAGAATGTTGAACAACTTTGGAATATTTTTTAAGCAGCGGATAGATTTGTGATTTCATGTAATTCGGTCCGCCATCAAAAGTAATTCCTTCTCCCCATAATTCCGTAACAACCATATGGTGCGAGATAACAAAAACAAAATCGATTGAAGTATCGGCTTCAGCTTTCATCAGCATTTGTTCAACCAAAGTTTTTTGAAGTGTTCCAATTGTTGTAATAGCATTCGAATTTAATCCGATGAATAACGTATTCGCCGCTCTAAACGACCAGAATTTTTCACTCGCAGCTGGAACGGGAGAGACTTCATCATAGTGCATATACTTATAATAATTTTGACTTTCGGCTTCATGGTTTCCCGTTACTGTCATGAATGGAATACTTGGAGAGATAGGAGATATCGGTGCAAAGAACTCATCCGTCCATTGAATAATATTATTTCCGTCAACTACAAGATCACCGGAGTGAAGAACAAAATTAAGGTGATTTTGAATATCGCTTCCGTACAACTGCTGGATTTTCTTTTTTGCTTCTTTAATTATTTTCACCGCCATAGTTGTATCGGTGCTGTGCGTATCGCTTAATAACAAGAACCTGATCTTCCCTTGCGAACTGCTGTCCGGTAATGTTCTGAAAGAATAAACTTCGGAAGACCCGCTTCCGCTGACGGCTTTATAAAAATATTCGGTGTAAGGTTGAAGTCCCGATAATTTTACCGAATGCCAACGGTAGGGAACTCCAATAATTTCACTTGTACCGTCGGTCGTTTGACCTAACGTCGGCGTTGTACCATATTCAACTTGAGTAATTGTAGATATGGTATCATGCCAGGAAACGTAAACTGAATTTGTTGTTGGCTCATTTAAAAATGGAACAAGAATTAATTGACTTGTTCCCGGAGCCAAAACCTTGTGTCCGTATCCTCCCAACGAAGCTATTTCGCCGGCAGTCAATGCATGGTCCCAAATTGCAAGTTCTGCACAATTGATTTCTTTATCTTCTCCATCTTCGTCTGCAAAGATCAGCAGTAACGTATCAAGAGAAAAACGTCCGTCGAGACTTTGGATCGTGCCGTTACGGAGTAATTGTCCATCTAAATAAGTGTTGAACTGGACTCCGTTTTTAACCGAAACAATTAAACGATACCATTCATTCGCTTTAACTGCATAAGCTGAATAACCTGTAGCAGCAGTTCCGATATTTCCGGCTGCGTTGATAAAACAATCTCCATCTGTACTATTTGCCGGATTTGTTTGGAAGAAACATCTCCAACCGTCAATTGCAGGAACGCTGAAATCAATTTGAAGAGTGTATTCATTTACAAAGGTGCCGCCACCGCCACCGTTCGGAGCCATTCCGTGGGACATTTTGTAATAACTTCCTACACCGATCTTCACCGCGTCATTCCCGGCTGCAGGTCCTGCAACGGTTTGATGTGTTCCTTTGAGTTCTAAATCTTTCCCGTAGTTCTGTTCTGCTTTTAGAAGATTCGAGGTATCATCAAATTTCCACCAGCCTTTGCGGGTGGAAATTTGTGAATAAAAAACAGAACTAAATAAGACAATAAATAGTAAACAAAAAAGAGAAAGACGTTTCATATAATTCCTAAATTAAATTTGCCGGGTTAATCATCAGTCCGCCTGATTTTACTTACACAAAAGTTACTTCAATAAAATCAGTTTTTTAATGCTTTGGAAAGAACCCGCTTCTAATTTGTAGAAGTAGATTCCACTTGCAAGATTAGCCGCATTAAAGTTTACCGTATGGCTTCCGGCGGTTTGATATTGATTAACTAAACTTGCCGCTTCTCTTCCGAGAACATCAAATACTTTAAGAGAAACTAATTCCGGATTTTGCAGCGAATAAGTAATTTTTGTTGACGGATTAAAAGGATTCGGATAGTTCTGTTCCAAACGATAATCAGTTGCAACCATTCCATCTTCAACTTCGTTCGGATCAACCTTCATTTTGTTTCCGATCCAGGTCCATAACCAACGGGAAGGATTATTCCAGGACTGATCCTCATTATATGGAGAATAACAGAATATTAATTCTCTATCACCTGAAGCATCTGCATCATTGCAGGAGAAATCGATTGGAATTTTCATTCCTTCAACCGGATGGAAAACACTATCTTTAGTACTGGTATAGCCGGAATCACGTTTTTGGGCTAAATCAATGAACGGGATTTTAGCTTCGATGTAATAACCGGGAGTAAGCGCTTTTTGTCCGAAAAAATAATTAGCGCCGGGAAATAACAAGCTTTCGCTATAACCGATAGTAGCTTTTTCTTCATCAAAACGAATTTCATAATGCGGTGTTGCGCCATGTTTATAAACCGAGAAATTAGTTGTATGAGAATCGAACAAGCCGATGTAAAAGTTGATGGCATCGTTCATCCAGGGGTCACCTCTTTTAATCCAACTGTATATGTCGTCGGTAACATCTGCGGCAAAATAAAGATTATCATTATCTACCGCTAAATAAGCTATAACGCTATAGTCAGCATCCCCGTCATGCAATCCGCTTGGAGCATCGAAGCCGGTTCCTTCGGAACGAAGAATTCTAAATTGAGGGACACTTGCCCATTCTGTTAAATCTCCATCAGCGATGAAATTAACCGGGGCAGTCTTAGCAATAGTGGGGACACCCTTTCCTTTATTTATAGTTGGAGTGTTTAAGTAAGCAGGTAAGGAGTGATTTCCGGCATAGTCTTTACAAACTACAGCATAATAATAAGTCAAATCCTGGTCGGTTATCGCAGATCGAAGAATTTGTTCAACATTTCCCGTGTTTTCTGCAACGCCGAATTTTAGAACTTCAGCCTTGGTAAGATCGGTTATCGGTTCTTCCGAATAATAGATATCATAAACTTCACCCTCTTCACCGGACACATCTGTCCACAAGATCAGATTCTGATATGTGCCTGGAACAGTTGATAAACCACTCGGACTGTTAGGCGAAGTCGTGTCAATTTCATGGAAACTGCCAATAGCAAAAACTTCTTCCGATGTAAGTGCGCGATCCCAAATAGCTAATTCAGCGCAATCCAGATCCCCATCTTCGCCGTCGTCATCAGCAAAAGCAAGGATCAAACTATCGAGACCGAAACGGCCGTCAACGGTTTGAACGGTTCCTTCACGGAATAACTGACCGTCTAAATAATATTTATAATGCTCGCCGTTTTTTACGGAGATGATTAACTTATACCATTCACCGGCGGTTATAATATGATCGGAATATCCGGTTGAACCGACTCCGATATGCCCCGAAGTATTTATAAAGCAGTCGCCGTCTGTATCGTTAAGAGGGCTTATCTGGAAGAAACAATGCCATCCGCTGAGCACCGGCATCCGGAAATCAAATTCAATCGTATATTCATTTACCTTTGTTCCGCCGCCGTTCGGCATTATGCCATGGAATACTTTATAATAACTTCCGACACCGATTGCTACGGCGTTGTTGGTTACATCGGGTCCATCTACAAATTCATGTTTACCCACCAATACTAAATCATTCCCATATCCGGTTTCTGCTTTAAGCGGAGTGTCGGCGTTATCAAATTTCCACCAGCCTTTACGCTCCGGAACCTGTGAATAGAAAACCGTATTGCATACGAGTAAGAAGAACAAAGTAAAAATTGAAATCCGTTTCATTCTGCACCTAAAAAAATTATTGATAATCGAAAGTGATTGAAAGAAGCTATTACTCCTTATTGTAAACATAAAGCCGGTGAGCGGTTCACTCAATCCCTCGTTCGAGGTATTTTAAAATAAAACGGTTGCCTTAGTCCTTCGGGAAGAAAAACATCAGACAACCGTTTAGAAAGTTTATTCTTTATTTTAACAGCATCATTTTAATTCGTTGAACTTTTTCATTCGCACGTAATTCGGCAAAGTAAATACCGCTTGGCAATGAACTGCTGACTGATGAAGTATTAAAACTCTTGTTATATTTTCCGGAAACCTGATATTCATTAACTAATTCGGCTACTTGTTCACCGGTGGTGTTATAAACCTTCAACGTAACAAACGCGTCGGTTGGAAGTTCATACGCAATAATAGTTGAAGGGTTAAACGGGTTTGGATAATTGTTGTACATTTTGAATTCAGACGGAGTTAATAAAACTTCAACAACCTTTGAGTATTCAAACGTACCGTTAAAATCCATTTGTTTTAATCTATAAGAATATTTTCCTGATCCGGCTGATTGATCAGTAAATGAATAGCTGTGTTTTTCAGTTGATGTTCCGTAACCGGAAATGAATCCAAGCGTTTGCCAATTTTGGTTCTCGCTTTTTCTTTCAACGTTGAATCCGCTGTTATTTTTTTCCGTAGCGGTTTCCCAATTCAAAATTACACTTCCTTTAGCCTGCATTGCACTAAAAGAACTAAGTTCAACCGGTAAAGTTCCGCCAACACTACCATAGGCTAAAACTTCAGAAGCGGAAAGAGCATGGTCCCAAATTGCAATTTCTGCAACATCAATATCGCCGTCATCACCGTCATCATCAGCAAAAAGGAGTAAAAATGGGCGAAGTGAATAGCGGCCATCAATCATGTCCATACCGGATACCACGCCGTCTTTTAACAATTGTCCATCAAGATATGTTTTAAAAGAATGAGTATTATCGCAAGCCACAATTAAGCGATACCACGTTCCATTCACAACCGAAGCATCTGAATAGCCTAACGCCCATGTACCAATTAAATTGGATGTGTTTATAAAAAGATCACCATCGCTTGCGCCGGCAGTTGAATCGGTTTGAAAGAAATTATGCCAAGCGGTTGCGTTTATTTTAAAATCAAACATCAGTGTAAATTGATTCACTTTTGTTCCGCCGCCGTTTGCAGCAATTCCATGTGTCATTTTATAATAACTCCCCTTCGGAACGGTTACAGCTCCGTTGCTTACAGTTTGTCCAGCAATCGCTGTCTGTGTTCCGGTTAGTTCTAAAGCACTTCCATACCCTGCTTCAGCAGCGGTTAAGTTAGCAGGATCATCAAATTTCCACCAGCCTACCTGTGAGATGGAGACGGACGACGACACTATGAACAAAGCGATCAAAAGCACAAATCTTTGTAAAAGATTTTTCATAACAGCACCTTTTCCTTTTTGTTTTATTTATTGTTTATTAAACGTAATGACTATAAAAATGTCTTACGAAAATGATTTCGAGATTTTCCATTATTACAAAAGAAAATTAGGTTAGACACTTTAGGGGGACAATCCCTCGTTCGAGGTATTTTAAGGAAGTGGTCAGAGATCAATAGTCATTAGTTGGAATGTTTTTCATATGACCATTGACCGATGACGAATGACTACTACCCGGAGTATGATTATGATTAAGATTAAGCAGATAATTTGAAAAGCTTTTAGAGAATATTCTCTTTGTACACTTTAGAAATTGCGCCCGACTTACTGTTCACGTGGAGTTTGCTGTAAATATTTTTTAAGTGCGTGGTAACGGTATGAAAACTGATAAACAATTTATCTGCAATCTGCTGCCGCGAAAGTCCGGCTGTCATTAATTGAAGGAGTTCTTTCTCTCGGGAAGTTAAACCGTAGTCTGATTTTTTAGGTTTTAGCTGGCTGAATATTTCCAATACTTTATGGGCAATCTGAATGCTCATCGGGGCGCCGCCTGCTAATGCCTCTTCAATACTGTCGATAATTTTTTCAGGCGCCGAATCTTTTAACAGATAACCGGAAGCGCCTGCGCAAAGAGCATCGAACACTTTATCATTGTCATCATAAACCGTAAGAATAACGATGTACGTTTCCGGTGAGATCAATTTTATTTTTTCAATTCCTTGTATCCCGTTCATGCCGGGAAGATTGATATCAAGGAGAATTACTTCGGGCAGTTCTTCTTTCCCAAGTTTTAATAATGCATCCTCACAGGATTCGAACGCATGGGTACACTGCATTCCCGGAGACCTATTTACAAGCCATTGCATCGTTCTCCTGAAATGGGCGTTATCTTCAATCAACCAGATGTTGTGAGAAGCGTTATTAATGTTTTTAGTTTTTGACATATTCATCTTGTTTAAGTTCTGAATGAATCACGAATATTCCCATACCGCGATAAGGGTATTTTTCGTTTTTAATAATTCAAGAAATTGAATCCGATTTATATTAATCTTTTTTGGCTGTTGTAAGAAACAACAAGAGTAATGCATGTTCCGTTCCCGACTTCACCCTTTATACTTAGTGAAGCATTTATTTTTTCTGCTCTTCTTTTAATGCTGCGTAGTCCATTATTTTCCTGAACTGTTTTCAGATCAAACCCTTTTCCTTCATCTTTTATAAGAAGCGTAATGAAGTTTGCATTTCCACTCATGTCTATCAAGCATGTTTTTGTTTCTGCATGACGTACGATATTGTGCAGCGCTTCTTTATAGATAAGAAAAATGTTCCGTCTAACTTCAAGATTAAATTTCTCGAATTTTATATCCGAAGGAACATTGAACGTCCAGATGATTCCGGCTAAAAGTTTTGCGGCTGTCTCTTTCATTTTGATGACCATATCGGTATCGAAATCATTTCGAGGATTTATAAACCAGATAATATCCCGCATCGTTTCGACTGTTTCTTTTGCGGTATTGCCTATGAATGACGCGAGTTCTTGTTCGGTCTCATCCAGAGATGAACTTCTCAGAAGCATCTGACTATCAACACTGATACTACTTAAATTGCTTCCGATTTCATCATGCAGATCGTTCGCAATATTCAAACGAATATTTTGGATCGCTAAAAGTTGTTTTAATCGATATAAGTAAG
Organism: Ignavibacteriaceae bacterium; assembly: GCA_041671545.1. Lineage (GTDB taxonomy): Bacteria > Bacteroidota > Ignavibacteria > Ignavibacteriales > Ignavibacteriaceae > UBA1563. The sequence continues at coordinate 18,020 of JBAZBI010000019.1, read as the reverse complement.
CAAGATATCCAAGAGCTATTACACACAGCGAAACAAAAACTTTGAACCACCAGGTCATCCACCAAGCCGGAAAAATAACAATGGAAAGTTTTACCGGTTCACTCCAGACTCCATCGGCGTTGCACGCTTCAACATAAAATTTATATTTGCCGGGATTAATATCTGTGTAGTAAGCAATCGATCTTTGTTCCGATGAAACCCAATCAGGATCAATTCCTTCTAAAAAATATTTAAACTGGTGTTTATGACTTGGAGCAATATCCAAAGCGGTAAACGCAATCGAGAAAAAATTCTGATCGTAGTTAAGCATAATTTCTTTTGTAGCCGGCAGCGACTGCGGTAATGCGGCTTCTTTACCAAATACTTTAAAAGATGTTAATGCAACAGAAGGAGGAATGGGATCTATTTTTACGGAATCAGGATGGAATGAAATAAATCCGTTAATTGTTCCAAAGTACATTTGTCCGGGTTTGTTTTTAAAACTTGCATGCCAGTTAAACTGATTGTGAATTATCCCGTCGGAAATGTCATAGTTTCTAAATTTCCCGGATTGCGGATCAAACTTGGATAATCCATTCAAAGTGCTAATCCAGAGATTTCCTTCTCCGTCTTCAAGTATTCCAAATACAACATCATTCGGCAGACCATGCTTTGTTGAGAAGCGATAAAACTTGCCTGTCGATTTTTCAAACTTATTTATTCCGCCGCTATGCGTGCCGATCCAAATAAATCCGTGTGAATCTTCCATTACACAAGTAATTTTATTGGCGCTGATACTGTTGGGATTATTCGCATCCGGTATATAACGAGAAAATTTTTCTGCTTTTTTATCATAACGGAAAAGTCCATCCAGCCAGGTTCCTACCCAAAGATTTTCTTCTGCATCTTCAAAAAGTGCGTTTGTAGAAAAAACAGTCGGGAAAGGAGTTTCGTCTTTAATAACCGGTTTGAATGGAGACAACTTTTGTGTTGAGCGATTGAAAACACTTAATCCCGCATTTGTTCCAACGAGTAAAGTTCCATCTTTTGTTTCTAAAATTGCCTGGATCCAATTGAGGTCAACACTGCGGGGAATATTTGCATCAACGATAAAGTGTTTGAAAGATCGGGTTTTCGGATCAAACTGATCCAAGCCGAAGTGAGCGGTTCCAATCCAAATTTTTCCGAATTTATCTTGATAAATTGAAGTTACATCGCTTTGAATTAATGAATTACTATTTCCTGGAATATTTTTGAAATGCTCAATCTCATTGTTCTTTAAATCAATTTTATCAAAACCGGAACCGGCAAAACCGATCCACAGAATGCTGTCTTTCCCTTCCACAATTCCGCTTACAACTCTTCCGCCGAGAGAGATTTTTCTGGTAGTAAAAAAACGAAATTGCACAAATGGTTTTGTCGCCGGAAGTTTATTTAAACCATCTTCCGTTCCGATCCAAATATTTTTTTTATGATCTTGATAAATCCACCGAATTCTGTTCATCGTTAAAGATTGAGGATCATCCTGCTCTCTAATAATCCGTTGGATCAATGTTTCCCCTTTGCGATCTTTTTCGATCATCAAAAGTCCCTGGTATTCGTATGTCCCGATCCAGAGCCTTCCATAGCCGTCTCGAAAAGTTTGTCTTATCGGCGAATTAAGATAGACTTGAAATTTCCGGTCAATATTTAAATTGTGTGTAAATCTATCCGTCACAGGATCATAAAGATCAACTCCAAGATCGGAACTGACTATCACTTTATCGTTCTCGTCTTTTTGTACAAACCAGATGTTGTTGTTTGAAAGAGAATTTTTATCGGTAGTGTGTACAAAATGTTTAACATAATTTTTCTTTTCAACAAAGAAACAGAAACCTCCGCCCCATGTTCCTATCCATAAACTATTATCTTCATTTATTGCGAGGGAAGTGACATTATTATTTGTAAGTCGAAGCGGACTGTTGGTGTTAATATTAAAACTAAGTGCTCGTTTTGTTTTCGGATTATATTTGAAAAGTCCGCCGGTGTAAGTCCCGAACCAGAGCCACCCAAGAGCATCCTCTTCGATGCACTGGACGTACGCATCGTTTTCAAGATGGGTATCTATGTGAATAAAAGATTCATGCACGGGATCATATTTACACAAGCCTCCACCCCAGGTACCGATCCAGAACGTTCCATCCCGGCTCTCATATAAACTCATTACATAATTTTCCGGAAGTGAATTTGCAATTGTCGGATCGTGTTTGAAGATCACAAAATTTTGTCCATCAAAACGATTTAAACCATCCTTCGTTGCGACCCATAAAAATCCATCGCTAGTTTGCAGAACTGCGTTTATGGAATTGTTGGACAAACCGTCTTCAATTGTAAATCTCTCAAACGCAAATGAACTGAATTGAGCAACGGTAACTTTGCAGAAAGAAAAAAGTACAAGTGTAATTAAAAGTTTAAAGTTAATTTTTGCCATTCTAAAACGTTGAATAATGAATTACTAAAAAAAATCAAGATAACAATTACCTCTCCTGTTTTTTTACAACTCAGATATTCAAATATAATGAAATGAACGACTTCTTGTAATTAATGTACAACGTGTCGACTAATCAATAACCGCTCTGTCAATTACAGTATCCATTTTTTCCAACAAAGATTCTTTTGTAAACGGTTTAGACAAATATGCATCGCAGCCTGCAGCCAACGCGGTTTGCCTGTCTTTATCAAAAGCATGTGCCGTTACCGCTATAATAGGAATGTGACGAAATTCCTTCGATGCTTTTAACTCTTTGGTTAATTCCAACCCGTCTTTTGAACCGCCGATTGAAATATCCATTAAGATTATATCAACTTTATTCTTTTTTAGGATAGTCAGTGCCTCATCAGAGGAAGCGGTTATGAGAGTGTTATATCTGTTTTGTAGGAATCTTTTTGTTGTTACCTGGTTGATAAAATCATCTTCAACTAACAGCACCAGACGTTTTTTTTCGCCATTCGCCGGTTTAACTTTGGTGATAATTTTTTCAGGTACACCGGTCCCTCTCATTGGTTTCATCACTTTTTTAAATGTAACTGTAAAGGTTGTCCCTTCTCCTTTTTTACTAACTACGGATATATTGGCATTGTTCAAATCTAAAAACTTCTTAACCAGAGAAAGTCCAAGCCCAATACCTTCATACGATCTTCCGTATCCCATTTCCTCTTGCATGTAAGGTTCAAACAGATGTTCTAAATATTCATCACTTATACCAATCCCACTGTCTTTTATTTCAAGGATCAACTCGTCGTCATTTTTGTTTAAGAGACTAACTCTTACAATTCCTTTTTGAGTATATTTTACAGCGTTGTCTATCAAATTGGTAACAGCCTGGGTTATCGAATAGTTATCACCAATTATTTTAGTTTCACCGCACCGGTTATCGAATACAAATTCGAGGTTTTTCTTTTCCGCCATTTCTTTGGTCTGTTGGATAATACGTTCACAGATTTCAAGAATATCAATTTCTTTTGGGATAACCGAAAACTCACCTGTGTGCAACCGTGAATAGTTTAAGATCATATCTACCGTTCGAATAATACGCTGCGCCGAGTCATCTATTCCCGCAAATAATGATTCATCATCTTCTACCACGTATTGAGAATAGTTCCCTTTTATCAGAGCCGACATTCCCAATATCCCGTTCAAAGGTGTTCGAATCTCATGTGACATATTATTTATAAATGCATCTTTAAGCTTATTTGCAGATTCTGCTTTTTCTTTTGCTACTATCAATTCTTTCTCAGCACGCTTGCGCTCGGTAATGTCTGATGCAACTCCAATTAGTCCCAAAGGTTTGCCGTCTTTATCGTTAATAATTGTTGTTGAAAGATAAATCGGGAATTCACTTCCATCTTTTCTTTTATTCCACAATTCACCTTGCCATCCTCCGCGTTTTGTGGCAGGTAAAATTTCTTTAACTAATTCCGGCGCATTGTTTATCGAACGTACTATGTTCACATGTTTTCCAAACAATTCAGTTTCATCGTAACCATAAGTTTTCAAAAATGATTCATTGACGAACAGAATATTATCTTCCATATCAGTGATGCTAACGCATTCATTAACGCTTCTTAAAGAGTGAGCAAGCATTGCAATTTCTTTTTCTGCCCGTTTGCGCTCGGTAATATCGCGTACGATTGCCTGAAGTAATATGTTACCGTCAACGTAAATACGGTTAAGACTCACCTCAGCGTCAAAAGGTGTCCCGTCAAGTTTTATATGTTTCCATTCAAAAGATTGGGGAACGCCGTAATAAGCCGCATTTATTTTTTCAAGCGCTTTTTCTTTTGAATCACGTCCATCCGGTTGGAAAGGAGGAGAGAACTCATATGGTCTTCGACTAAGAATCTCTTCTCTCCGGCATTGAAACATTTGTTCTGTTTTCACATTGCAGTCATCGAAAGTATCTCCCTTCATTAGAAAGATTGCATCATTGGCGCTCTCAAATAGGGTTTTAAATTTCCTTTCGCTTGAACTAAGAGCTTCCTCCGCTTGCTTACGTTCGGTGATGTCCTTGAAAACACTTAATGATAATGTTGGCTGATGTGAAATCTCTAAGAATGTATTCGATAACTCAAGAAATATTCTTTTCCCATTCCAAAGGACAAGTTCCCGTTCTAAATGAGCAGGGATGCTTCGGGAACGGAACCGCTCCTGATGTTTCCGTAAGACTTCAGCTTGCTTAGCATCTTCATAGACAATACTTATCGGTTTCCCTTCAATTTCCTCACGTGATTTCTCAACCATTTTGCAGTATGCATCATTAGCCAATACCACAATGCCTTCTTCATTTGTAATCCGCATTCCATCTGTGCCTTTTTCCCAGACTGACCGAAATCTCAACTCACTTTTACGCAGCATCTCCTCCACGCGTTTTCGTTCGGCAATCTCTGCTGTTAGAGATGCAGTCCTCTCCCTTACCAATTCTTCTAAATGTTCGTGCATACGGCATCGTTCTAACGCTGTACCTATTTGGTTTCCAATTCCGTTAAGTACGCGCAAATCATTTTCACTAAATAAAACATCTGCTTCGCCAACTAAATTTACTATACCAAGAACTTGACTACCGGATCGTAATGGCAGAGTGACATGAGAATGTAATCCAAGTATGTTGTTTTTTGCGTAAAGTAATCTTTCACATTCTTGAATATTCGAAGATTTTTCAATTTCACCGGCAAGTACTTTCCGCTTGCAAAGACAGTCACCTTCAAAAGCGTCCGGTGTACTTAGTGCATCAAGCAATCCTTTGGCTGCTGCAAGCTTAAATTCGGATCCACTGCTGCGTATGAATATCCAACCTGCTTTTACATCAGGCAGTTCTAAAGCACGTTCCAGAACACCTTCTAAAACCTCTTTTTCTGTATTTGCCCGGTTAAGACCTTTTGCAATGTTGTAAATACCGGACAGAATTTTGTTAGCACGATCAAGCTGCTGTTCACGCACTTGAAGACTACCGCAGAGATCGACTGCTTGCTCGTATGTTGAGATCAACAAATCCAGAATCTGTTGTTTTTCTGCTGTAATAAAATGTTTACTGCCGCCGAGATACAGTTCGACTCCTATCTTCATTTTGTCGCTTGAGCGAAGTTTTCTATTCGTAAGAATATTATCAACCCTGAGAAGTAAGTGTTTCTCATCGTAAGGTTTTCTTATGAAATTATCCGCACCGCATTTCAAAGCTTCAATTACATCTGTAGGAGTGGATAAAGAAGTAAGTAGAACGATAGGCGTATCTTTTAGTATCTCATCGGAACGAATGGCATTACATAGCTCATAACCGTTCATCTCCGGCATGACGATATCGCTGATAATTATTGCGGGATGTTCTTTGCGCGCTGCCTCAAGCCCCAATTTACCATTAATAGCCGTTATGACTTTATAATCCTGCTCTTCAAGTGAATATCTAAGCTGTTCAAGTTGAGTCGGGCTGTCTTCAACGATGAGGATTTCGATGTTGTTGTTTGAATCTTTCTTTTTACTCATTGCAAATCTCCAATCATTGGTTTGTATTTTCTTTAGAAGTTCTATTAACAAGAGAGATCAACGCTTCTGAAATTTTTTCGGGGGGAAACACGTAGGTTGCGGCATCAAGTTTAACAGCTTCTCCTGGCATTCCAAAAACCACGCAACTATCTTTATCCTGTGCAATTGTAACGGCTCCGCTTTCTTTCATCTGTTTTAATTCTTTTGCGCCGTCTTTTCCCATTCCAGTCAAAAGTACTCCGATTGCACGCCGACCGTACATTTCTGCAACTGACCGGAAGAGATAGGAAACGGAAGGGCGTAATCCGTTTTCAGGTCCTTCTTGACGTAATGCAACCCGGTTACCGCCGGTAACAGCAATATGATATGCGTCAGGCGCAACATAAATATGTCCCGGTAAAAGGTATTCACCATTTTGCGCAACGTGAATTGGAACACTTAATGATTCACCCATCCATTCAGTAAATCCCTGTACAAATCCCGCTGCCATGTGCTGAACAATTACTACAGGCGCAGGAAAATTTTTAGGAAGCCGCGAAAGAATCTTTTGAAGCACAATTGGACCGCCTGTGGATGCGCCAATGGCAACAAGCTGAATATCCGGCACAACCTCTTTCAACATTACACGAGCCGGCGGTAAGGGCTGAGAATATTCGGCTTTTTTCTGAACCCGGGGCCAGCGTTTAACAACTTTTACTTCGGACATTAATTTAACGGTTTGAATTAATTCTTTTACAGTAGCATCATGATCGGGATGACCAATACCCGCCGGACGTTTTGTAACAGCTAAAGCGCCGGCTTCCAGGGCGTGAAATGTTGTTGCAATTTCTTCAGTTCTTGTACTGCCGCTAACAATTACAATTGGGGTTGGATTGGTTTCCATGATCTTTCGCGTAGCATCAAAACCATTTAATTTCGGCATGTGAATATCCATTGTTATTACATCCGGTGCTTTTTCTTTTACAACCGTCACGGCTTCTTCACCATCCCGCGCACTTCCAACTACTTCAATTTCCGGGTCAGAGTTAAGAATTTGAATTAAGAATTCACGCATTACCAAAGAATCTTCCACAACCAGCACTTTTATCATTTTTATTTAACTTTAAATATTTTTACAAATTATCAGTAGAATTTTTTAATCATTATTTTTTATTTCACTGAGTTACACTGAGAATGCACAGAGTAGCACAGAGTAGCACAGAGTTTAAGTATATATCTTTTTAAATCCATTCACGGTTACTTGATTAATCTCCATAATTTATTTTCCCTTTTTTACTCTGTGTGTCTCTGTGACTTCTTTGTGAATCTCTGTGTAATCTTTGCCTGTTCATTCATAAAAGTCTTTCGATTGCCGCTAACAAATTACCCCGGTCAAAACTGCTTTTAACAATATACGCATTTGCGCCTGCTTCAATACCATGTTCTTTGTCTTCGCGGGATTCAAGCGCAGTAACCAAAATGACCGGTATCTCCGCAAATTTTTTGTCTGAACGTATCTTTGCTGTTAGATCAAAACCATTCATTCTCGGCATATCCACGTCGCTCACGACAAGATCAAAATCGCCGGATTTTAATTGAGTGTAAGCATCTACTCCGTCAACGGCAGTTGTTACCCGGTATCCCGCTGTTTCCAAAATATTTTTTAGTAACGACCGGGCGGTTATTGAATCTTCGGCAACGAGTACCGATTTTTTCTTTTCCTCTTTTTTCTTATATGGAACAATTTCGCTTTTTATTCCGCTGCTGATATGTAACGCGGAATTAATAAGATCAGTAACATTGAGAATAGGAACAACCGCTCCCGTACCAAGAACCGTTGCACCGGCAATATTTCTAACCCTGGAAAGTTGAGGACCTAAACTTTTAACCAATACTTCCTGTTCATTCAAAATTTCATTCACTAAAAAGGCAATCCGCTTTCCAGAGGCTCTTAAAACAACGGCAAACAATGTGTCGGTTGAATTTTCCACGGTCTGGCTATCTGACATTTCAAGCACGGCGGTGAGTTTTACAAGAGAGGTAACTTCACCGTTAAGCAAAATAGTTTCCCTGTTTTCAATGGAACGGGTCTCTTCTTTCTTAAATGAAACAACCCGTTCAAGATTTGTAATAGGAATAATGAAATTATGTTCAGCTGCTTTTACAAGTAATCCGCGATACGTTGCAAGAGTGAGTGGGAGTGTAATGTGAAAAGTTGTTCCGGCATCTAAACCGGTATTGAAAGAAATTGAACCTCCAAGCTTCTCAACTTTTTCCCGAACGATCGCAAGTCCAAGCCCTCTGCCGGAAACATCGGTAATGATTGGACTTGTCGAAACACCTGACTGAAAAATTAAGGTATGTAATTCCTGAATAGTTAGCTTTTTTGATTCATCCTTGGAAATAATTCCGTTCTTAACCACTGCCAAACGTATTTTCTCGGGATCAATGCCTGCGCCATCATCAGAGATAATAATTTCAACCTTATCGCCATTCTTTTGCGAAACTGAAATCTTGATTGTGCCTTTATCCTGTTTCTTTTTACGATTCCTTTTTTCAGGATTTTCGATACCATGATCAATACAATTTCTTACAAGATGAATAAGCGGACTTTTCATCTCTTCAAGAATACGCCTGTCAATTTCAATTTCAGCTCCTTCTATCACCAACTCAACATTTTTTCCTTGATCGCGGGAAAGCTCACGCACAAATGTCGGAAATATCTCCAGCAGAGAAGTAAACGGAAACATGACGATTTGTTTTGCGTCATCCAGAAGATTATCCACCATTTGGGTTGTAGTAAGTTGATCGTTCACAGACGCTTTTGCTATAGTAATCAGTTTTTCTTCAAGCGTACGGAAATATGTATTCTCCCAATCAATAAATTCCAGAACTTTCTTAAGATGAGCTTTTAATTGCTGCTGTGCGTTTTGATGCTTATCCTCTTCAATCAAATGCTGAAGAACATGTATGTCGCTAAGGATTTTATCTTTCTCTTTTTTCCACGAGGAAGTAAAAGTTTTAATGTCTTGAAAGTCCTTTCTTTTCTGCATCATTAACATTTTTAATGAGATCATTTCTTCAGCCTGAAGAAAGAGAGAATCTAATTTCGATATTGCAACACGGATGGTATCGGTCGTTAACGTTTCGGTGTGTGCAGAAGATTCCTTTTGAACAGCAGGTTCAACTGCAACGCTATCTTTGGAAGCAGTTCTCTTTGCATCTTTCAAATAATCATCAAGTTTGTTTGTAATTGTTTCCGTACTCTTTTCATCAACTTGTTTATCTTCTGCTGAAAGCGATTCAAGAATTTCTTCAAGCTTCCCGGTAGCTTTATGAAGAAGATCAATCAGCTCAAGCTTTAGATCAATATCTTTTTTCTTCAGAGAAGCGAAGACGCCTTCCATTGATTGGCAAATCCGCTCGATAGGGGAATTGTTCACCGCTCTTGCAGCGCCCTTCAGGCTGTGAGCTTCTCTAAAAATTTTCTCAATAATTTTAGCTCTTATTTCTAAATCTGCTGCCTTCTCAAGCTCAATCAAACCTGAAGATAACGATTTGATATGATCTGCCGCCTCAGCTTTGAATGTTGCAAGAAGCCGTTTGAGAAAATCATTATTTTGTTCTTTCATTGTCATTCCATTTTACGTTTTCTGTTCACCAACAAGCTGTTTAAATTTTTGTCCGAGTTGGTTAAGACTTTGAGCGGCAGTTTCTGCTTGTTTTGTGCTCGCCAGATTCTGCGTACTCGCCTGCTTGATGTTCTCCATCGCCAATGCAACTTGATCCATTCCTACCAACTGCTGCTGACTCGATGCCGCTATCTGTGTCGCCGCCTGTGCTGCTTCGGAAATACTATCTGCAAGTATTCGTATCGATTCTCCGGCTTCCGTTGATTGCTTCACTCCGGCTTCAACAGCTTTACTGCCTTGTTCGGTAGCCATTACCGCTGCACTTGTCGCTTTTTGTATGTCCATCAAAATAGTTCTTACCTGCGCTGTCGCTTGTTTGGATTGCTCTGCTAAACTCTTTACCTCTTGTGCTACCACTGCGAATCCTTTTCCGTGTTCTCCGGCTTTTGCCGCTTCTATTGCAGCGTTCACAGCCAACAAATTCGACTGCTCGGCAATGTCGTTCACCGTTGCTGTAATCTCACCGATGGCTTGACTCTGCTCACTTAACCGAACAATACTCTCGGCAACAGATTCCATTTGCTCACTAATCCGGTTCATTCCTTCAATGGATTGTTCAACAGATTTCTTTCCCGTCTGTGAAACTTGTGCCGCTTTCTGTGCGCTGTCCGAAACGTACTTTGCTTTCTGGCTTGCAACCTGAGCTGTTTGTTTCACTTCTTCAATTGTTGTGGTTGTCTCGCTAATTGCCGTTGCTGTCTCAGATGCACCCGAAGCAACTTGCGTGGTCATTGCAACTATTTCGGAAGCGGAGGATGAGAGTTGTAAAGTGCTCTCTTGCAGTGTGCGTGTAATTACGCGGGTAAGGAACAAACTTAAAAGCACAGTTAAAAGAATACCAATCAAAGAGACAATTCCCATTACCAGGAAAGCGCTGTCCACTGTAGCGGTAACATCGGCGCGTCCTTCGGTCATAAGCCGTATCTGCCGGTCACGAAACGCTTCGGCTTTATCTACTAATCCATCCGACAACGGTCGAACATCTTTGATGTCCGAAGCGAGCACCTCTTTACCTTTTCCCCGCTGTGCTAATGCTATAACATTTTTAATTGCCGCCCAGTGCTTAGTGTTGAGGAGGGCAATCTCATCTACCATCCCGCTGCCGGCATCAGTAAGAACAAGCGTCCGCATCTTCTCGCTGATCTCTTTGAACTTGTTCTCATCCTGTTCCAACTCTTTCAAGTATTCTGCCCGGTTTCCCGGATACAGAAGAAAAGCCCGGAAGTGTGCGATGCGGTCTCTGGTCTCAAAACGCAATTCATTCGCAGCGTCAACAAGTCTTTCACGTACATCAATAAACTCGTTGTAAGAATTCTGCGTTATGTTCAATGCATAGTAGGATACACCCGCTACAACTGCGAGTGCAACGAGTGTCATAGCGTAACCGCCGATGATTTTTTTTCCGATTGTCATAATGTCTCCTTGTGATGAAGTTTCGGGTTTTGGGTTTCGAGTTTTGGGTATCTTTAACTTGCAACTCATAACTCGTAACTCATAACCGTCAACCGTTAAACTTTGAATCGTGCTATTAGTTGTTTAAGTTTTTGTCCGAGTTCATTTAAACTCTGAGCGGCAGTCTCAGTTTGTTTAGTGCTCGCTACATTCTGCGTACTCGCCTGTTTGATGTTCTCCATAGCAATTGCAACTTGATCCATTCCGACCAACTGCTGTTGACTTGATGCCGCTATCTGTGTCGCCGCCTGTGCAGCTTCGTTTATACTATCTGCAAGCATACGTATTGATTCACCGGCTTCTGTTGATTGTTTCACTCCCGCTTCAACAGCTTTACTGCCTTGTTCTGTCGCCATCACCGCCGCACTTGTCGCTTTCTGTATGTCCATCAAAATAGTTCTTACCTGTGCAGTGGCTTGTTTGGATTGTTCTGCTAAACTCTTTACCTCTTGTGCTACTACTGCGAATCCTTTCCCGTGTTCTCCTGCTTTTGCCGCTTCAATTGCTGCATTTACTGCCAACAAATTCGACTGCTCGGCAATGTCGTTCACCGTTGCTGTTATCTCACCAATGGCTTGACTCTGCTCGCTTAACCGAACAATACTCTCGGCAACAGATTCCATCTGCTCACTAATCCGGTTCATTCCTTCAATGGATTGTTCAACGGATTTCTTTCCCGTCTGTGAAACTTGTGCTGCTTTCTGTGCGCTGTCGGAAACGTATTTTGCTTTCTGGCTTGCAACCTGCGCTGTTTGTTTCACTTCTTCAACGGTCGTGGTCGTTTCGCTTACTGCCGTTGCAGTTTCCGACGCACCCGAGGCAACTTGAGTTGAACTTGCAACAATTTCACTTGCTGCAGAGCTGAGTAAATTTATACCATCGAGAATTTCTTTTGTTACGCTGCTGAGGTTTTCTATCATCTTGCGAAAAGTTTGTGTTAATAATCCAACTTCATCAGAACGAGAATCTGTGGGAACGGAGACCGTGAGATCTCCTGCCGCAACCCGTTCAGCAATCACTGAGACGGCTTTGAGCGGACCGGCGATGATGCGATTCAGCAGCACAGCCATCAGTACGCCAAGCAGCAATGCAATTAGTCCTACAAGTAAAAGGAAACGGATGGTTTCATTTGCTCTTTGCTCGGACTGGCTTACGGCTGCCGTTGCTTTTTTCTGCAATACATCTACCAATTCGTCAGCAAGAGCCTGCATCTTCTCATTGTGTTCAGCATAGACGCCTAAAGTCAACCGTTTTGCCTCCTCAACTTTCCCTTCATAAATCAAGGGAATGATCTTCGTTTCCCGTGTCTGGCGGTAGGGAACCCGAATAGCTTCAAACTCCTCTATCTTCGAGAGAATCTCCGGATCGTTTGCGTTGCGTTGAGTAATGCGCTGCATATTTTCTGTGTTCTCTTTGTCGCGTTTCTGAATATCTTGAAGCAGTCTATCCCGCTCAACCTGATCGGTAACCAGGATCATGTTGAGCAAGTTCGCCCTTACTGCATTCTGGTTAGAGCGCATGTCTTTCATATCCATAGAATTTGCAAAGGCATCGAAGGTACTTTTATGAGATTCCTGAATCGCCGCAGTACCTGAGTACGCTGTGATCATCACGACCAACAGGAAGATGATCATCAAGCCAAAACCTATGAAGAGCTTAGCTTGTGTTGAAAGATTAAGAAACCATTTCATAGTTTGTTACTCCTATTATTTAGTATCAATTTTTATAGTTGCAAGTTTTTTAGTTTCGAGTTTCGAGTTTAGGGTTTATTTAGAACTTTTCAACTCGCAACTTTAAACTTGTAACTTGCCAACTTCTTCATGAAGAACGATCTTTTTATCCGATAAAATTTTAAATGCATCAAGAACAACCATGCTATCTTCTGTTACACCTTTTGAATATTCTTCCCTGATTCCTGTAAGAGTAGGTAATGGCGGCTGCAATTTGTTTAGTGAAACTTTTCGCATACCAATTATAACATCTGCGAGAATACCAAACTTCATTGTATCCGAGTGAAGCACAATGATTTTATTTAGATCAGTCAGACCTTTCTCCGGAATATCGAAGAATTTTTTGATATCGAGAATGGAAAGTATCTTACCACGTATATTTATAATGCCGAGGATAAAAGCCGGCGTGCAGGGAACAGGTGTAAGCTCTCTGAGCGGATAGACTTCACGAATAAAAAATGAATCAATGCCGTACCGCTCATACGCCAACATAAACTCTAAAACCTCGATAGAGTTTTGAGTTGTATCCTCTTCTTGCGGCTCTTGAGAAAGCGTTCTGGCTCTCGATTGCAGAATTTCTTTTCGCTTTTTTTCAGGTACTTCCAAACTGTGTTCCAATGAGTCTTGCACAGAACTCAAACGCTGCCGGATTTGGTCCCAGTCAATATTTCCCAACTTCGTTTTCTGATCCGAAGTATTCAAAGGATGCTTCGCATTATTTTTATTCCTGCTTTTCATTCTTGAAATTCCTTATGTAACATTATGTGAATAATTTCTTTTACCCTGCCGGCTGTCAATCCTTCAGATTCCGGTATAATATCGTTATTGCTAAATTTTTTCAAAAGCGCCAGCGCATTCTCAAAATTTTTTTTTGCCCGTTGAGCGTCTCCCTGCTGCAGAAATATGTTACCTAATGTATAGTATGCTAGAACAAAATCCGGATCAAGATAGATAACGTTGTTAAGCGAAGTAATCGCTTTGCTAATCTGGTTATGTTCTTGAAGAATTGCGGCGAAGAGAAAATGCAATCCGGGATTAAGTTTATCAACAGCAAAAGCTTTTTCACATTTCGCTATTGCTTCTATTAGCTTACCTTGATTAGCAAGCGTCTTTATCAAAAGAATGAATTCTTCCGATGTTGCTGCATTATTTTCAAGTTTATCTATTACTTCAGCATAGCTGCCTTGCGAATATAAATTTAACGTTTCTTCATAAATTGACTGACCGGGTAAGGGACTTTCTATTTCCTTAATAACTTCTTTTTTGGGTTCAGGGAGTAATGGTTTTATTTCTTCAATTTTGTAAACAGGTATCAGCGGCAGATGAAAATAATTTTGTGACTGGGGAACTTCTACAAAAGGAACAGCTTGCGGCATTTTAGTCTTCTGATGATCTTTCAGATAAACAATAGCCCCGGGATAATTTACCGAAGTAAACTGCGGAAATACTTGCTGAGAGAGTTCACTGGAACCAACAATCAGCCAACCGCCGTCAACAAGAGAATTGTAAAGATTATGTGCGATCTGTTTAGTGCGCTCTTCAGCAAAATACATCAGCACATTCCTGCAGAAGATGATATCCATCGCATTAGTATTGTTCAAAGGGGATGGATAATTGGCTTCCGCTAAATTTAGATGTGCAAATGTTACCATATTCTTTATATCGGGATGAATCTCATATTTTTCATCTTCTTTGTGGTGAAAATATTTTTCTTGTAACCAACCGGGTGCATTCCGGAATGACCACTTTCCGTATATACCTTTCATTGCTTTCTTTAGAGTTCTTGGATTAATGTCTGTTGCAAGAATTGTTATACTCCAGTCTTTTATATCAGGTATCAATCTCTTCAGTGCGATCGCAATGGAGTAAGGTTCTTCACCCGATGAACAGCCGGCGCTCCAGATTCGTAAACGCTTCTCTTTTTGCATTCGTGAACAAATCAATTCCGGCAGGATTTTTTGTTCTAAAGCTTCAAAAGATTGCGGCTCCCGCCAAAAATATGTTTCGCCAATTGTGAGATGACTCGCCAAAATTTCAATCTGATCAACTGTTAAAGGAGAAGATTGCAGATATGAAGTAAATTCTTTTATGTCCGCATAACCGAACTCTTTTGCGACAGGACCAGCTTTGTATTCCAGATCTTTCCATCGTTCCTTAGGGAAGTGTAAAGCAGTTTTTACAGCTATTGTACTGCTTAGCTGTGATAATATATCATCCGGAAGACTATGACTCATCCGTCATCTCCCGGGTTGCTATTTCCAGTTTATTCTCTTCGTCAAGCGAAAGAAATTTATCAAGGTCGTTGATCAGAATAAGATTGCCTTCTATTTTTGCCGCACCTGAAAGATAATCTGTAAATGGGAAAGCTAGCTCAGAGTCCACAACCTGGTTATGGTTAAGTTCATGTATACCAATAACTGAATCTACTACAAGCGCTACAAGTCGTTTTGATGTGCGAGCTACAATGAGTTGATCTTTCAGTTCGATTTCACGGGCAAGCAGATTAAAGCGTCTGCGCATATCAATAACTGTTATAATCTCCCCATGGAAATTGATAACGCCCAGAACGATTTCCGGCGCCTTTGGCAAAGGAGTAATTTCCACCACTCGGACGACACATTCAACTACAGTTAAATACAATGCGTAGCGCGGCTCGTCGAGACTGAACAAAACAATTTTTTTGTTCTCGTCGTTATTTGGATTACTCACTGGTTCCTCCCGGTGATTTTTGCGCGAATTGAACTATCAAGTTTTTTACTTCTTGAAAACCAGGAATCTCTTTTGCTTGCGATGATTTTTGTTTTCGGAACGATCCCTTGGAGAAGGTAAGTGCAAGATACTTTTCCCCCTTCTTTAGCCGATTATAACAATCTTTAAGTCTGGTTTTTACTAAAACCGTCTTTGCGGCTTTTTCTTTCCTGTCGTCTTTTTTCATACTATTATTCTCCTTTAACCAAAAACAATAATTGTACAACTATTAAAATAATTTAATAAACAAAAGCACCTATTCCCTTCATGTAGGGACAAATTTCTTTCACGAGAAAACACGAAGGAACCCTTTGACGAAGAACAACAAAGGAATAACTATCGTTCCAAAAATCGTTGCGGATTTTTTCCTTCGAGCAACTTCGTGTAAGAACAAATACTCTTCCGTTGCGAACGTTGCGCCTTCCTTGCGTTCTTTGCGGAAGACAATACCGGGCGGAGTCGAGATATCTCGCAAAACTCGCCACGTTCCGCAACGCTCGCAACGTATTCTATCTAAGCACCTAACTCTGCGGAGGCGGAGGAACATCCGTCTTAGGGGCACTCGCTGCCACTTCCGGCAAATTATATCTTTGCAGTTTTGCATAATCACTTGCAAAAATAATTTTACCTGCCGAGCATATCTTTCCCATAGCTTCCCAGACAGCATTCACTTTTATTATGCGGTCTTGAGTAAGTGTAGAGCTGTTTTTATTAAATTGATTTTGCGCCTGGTTTGCTTCGTCAAGTTCAACGGCAAACTGCTGTATCTGCGCAATATTCTCATCGGTAAAATTAGCTTCGTTTAATTTTGCTTTATACTTTTGGCAGGTAAGATAGAGCCCTTTCATAAAAAGAACCATTTTATCCTGGCTCAGTCTTGCCTTATCATAATCTCTGTAACCAAACTCAATCTGTTTACCGAGATCGCCGGGAAACGCTTTATCAACAAAATATTTTGCTGATTGAAACTTATCCCTGTTCAGTTTCATTTTCTCCTCAACTACAGCGGTATAACTAACCGTCATGCCGTTGACAGCTTCATCATCAGGAGCAGCTTCTGCAAGAGAGATTTTATTGCTGTACTCATCAAGAAAAGAAGCTGAGAAGGAGGGATCGAAGTCCTCAAATTTAGTTTTATCTTCGATTAAAAATCCCTTCTTATCTTTTGCCGCTTCAATCATTAGAGAATCCGCAACATTGAATAACCGTTTTTCTTCGATTGCCTTGCGCATTTGTACCACCTTTTTGTTTGTTAGGAATTAATTAGTTACCAAAACTTTCCAAGTTCATATCAATTTTTCCTTTGCGTTCGTTGCGTCTCCTTTGTGCTCGTTGCGAGAAACTTTTTTCTCGCAAAGCTCGCTACGAACCGCAATGTTCGCTACGTTTTTTTTCGTTGCGTTCGTTGCGCCTTCTTTGCGCTCGTCGCGAGAAACCTTTCCTCGCAAAGCTCGCTACATATCTAATTTATTTACAATTCTCACTATTCCATCTTTAAGCAAAGAAACGCGGAAGTTGATTAGTAATCCCAATTTTAATCCGCTTAGTTTTAGATAAGTAAGAAATATCTTTTTATGCACATCAAGAATTGCTTCAATTGATTTTAGCTCAACAATTACTTTGTTTTCAACGATTAGGTCAGCTCTAAAACCTATTTCCATTTTTATGCTTTCATAGACTAACGGAATTGCAACTTGCCGCTTTACAGATAAACCAATTTTTGATAATTCATACGCAAGAAGTTCTTCATAAACAGATTCCAACAATCCCGGACCAACTTCTTTGTGAATTTTAAATGCTGCGTCCAAAATTAATTTTGCAATATCATTTTCATGCATAAATTTTTCCTTTGCGTTCGCTGCGTCTTCTTTGCGCTCGTTGCGAGAAACCTTTTTCTCGCAGAACCCGCTACGAACCGCAACGTTCGCAACGTTTTAAAAATTCAGGTAAAAAACTTCTTTCGTTTAAGAGTAACATACCTTCTATAAGTAGCTGACTATTACCGGTAATAAGTTAATCTCTTTCAATTGTTAGTTAACTTGTTCTGTTTTAAAGCTAAATCCTTTCGTCATTCCGTCAAATCTTTTCGTTAAAAAGCTGACTTCTTTCGTCATTTAGTTATCCTCTTTCGTCGTATAGCTATCCTCTTTCGCCATATAGTTACCCTCCTTCGCCTACGAAAATGGTTAAAAAACGCACATTTTGAATAAAATGTTCAGATTTACGGGTTTGAAGGAAATTGACAAACTTAGAATTACCGGCAAATCTGCTTTTAGTTAATGTTTTTAAGTTCATTTTTATTGTTGTCCGATTAAAATAAATAAAGCCTACTAAACATGTGTTTATAAGTTGCCATTGCATTATTTGATGAAAAATCAAAACAGAACCTCCCTACTCATAAAATAAGGATAATTGAACGGGCAG
>JBAZBI010000018.1:0-73792 GCA_041671545.1 Ignavibacteriaceae bacterium | reverse complement strand
AATTACTGAACGAAAGCATTGCAATATTCGGAACCATATTAAACCGTTGAGCGGTTTTTGCCGAGAGGTACGCAATTTCAACTAATTCTTCTGCCGAAGGATCAACGTTTACGGTGGTATCGGCAAAGAAATAAACATGTTTTTGAGCAAGAACGATGTACATACCGGAAACTCTGTTCACACCTTCAGCGGTATGAATAATTTCAAGGGCAGGTTTTATTGTTTGCGGATAGGAAGTAGTTAAGCCGGAGATCATTCCATCAGCGTCTCCCATACGCACCATCATTGCGCCGAAATAATTCCCCAAACGGATCATCCGCTCAGCCGTTAATTTTGAAACTCCTCTACGCTGACGCAGTTTGTAATACTGTTCTGCATATACTTCAATTTTATCATGTTCGGTAGGCTCGATGATCGTAAACCCGGTGCTATCAATATGGTGTTCATCGATCATCGTATTAATTTCTTTTTTGTTTCCAAGCAGAATAGGATCGGCTATTTTTTCTTCAACCAAAATCTGAGCGGCTTTTAATATTTTAATTTGATTTCCTTCAGGAAAAACAATTCTTCTCGGATTCGATTTTGCTTTTTCGATAGTTCTTCTGATAATTTGTTTTGATAATCCTTGGCGTTCACGAAGCTGTTCTTTATAAGCATCCCAATCGGTAATAGGAAGTTTTGCAACACCTGTTTCGATCGCAGCTTTTGCAACTGCCGGGGCAACGTACGTCAACACACGCGGATCGAACGGTTTGGGAATTATATAATCACGTCCAAATTCAATTGGTTGACCGCCGTAAGCGCGTAAAACCACATCGGGAACTTCTTCTCTCGCTAACTGAGCTAAAGCTTTAGAAGCCGCGAGTTTCATTTCATCATTAATTCCCGTTGCACGAACATCTAAAGCGCCGCGAAAAATAAAGGGAAAACCGAGCACGTTGTTTACTTGATTCGGCTTGTCTGATCTTCCGGTAGCAACAATAACATCTTTACGAGCAGCTTTTGCGTCTTCATAACTAATTTCCGGGATAGGGTTAGCAAGAGCAAAAACAACCGGATCAGGAGCCATGGACTGAACCATTTCTTTCGTAACACAATTGGCAACCGAAAGTCCAACAAAAACATCTACTCCGGCAATTGCTTCAGCTAATGTTCTGGCTTTAGTATCTTGGGCATAAACTTCTTTAAATTCATTCATTCCCTCTGTACGACCTTTATAGATAACTCCCTTGCTGTCGCACATAGTTATGTTCTCTTTTTTAACGCCAAGCTTAACATAAAGATTAGCACATGCATTTGCAGAAGCGCCTGCACCGTTAAAAGTGATCTTAATTTTTGATAGATCCTTTTTCGCCATTTCACAAGCATTCAACAGAGCCGCACCGCTTATGATAGCAGTACCATGCTGGTCATCGTGAAAGACGGGAATTTTCATCGTTCTTTTTAATTCTTCTTCAATGTAAAAACATTCGGGAGCTTTAATATCTTCAAGATTAATTCCGCCGAAAGTCGGTTCAAGAATTTGTACTGTACGAATTACTTCTTTTGGATCTAAGGTATCTAATTCAATATCGAAAACATCGATGTCTGCAAATCGTTTAAAGAGAACTCCTTTTCCTTCCATCACAGGTTTACCTGCTAAAGCGCCAATGTTGCCTAAACCAAGCACGGCGGTTCCGTTGCTTACAACGGCTACTAAATTTCCTTTTGCAGTGTACTCGTAGGCGAGTTCTGGATTTTTTTCAATATCTAAACATGGATCGGCAACTCCCGGCGTGTATGCTAAAGAAAGATCGCGCTGTGTTTGGCAGGGCTTTGTGGGAACAACTTCTATCTTTCCTTTTCTACCGGAACTGTGATAATCGAGAGCATCTTGTTTGGTAATTTTCATGGTGAGTCCTTAAAAATGTTGGTTAGGATAGCGAACGTATAAATGTTCATTTTTCATATATCAAAACTACAAAAATCTTTTTGAAGGAAGAAAAGAAATTGTCGGTGGTAGGTGGTCAGTTGTTTGTGGAAAGGCGATAGTTTAAAGTTGAACAGACTAACACTTTTTACTTTTGTCTTTATACTACCTACACGAACAACATCCACAATACATAATCAAGGACAAGTATTGACGCTGCGGAAAGAACAAATGCGCGTATTGTTGAAAGTCCAACCCCTTCTGCGCCTCCTTCTGTGCGTAAGCCGATGTGGCATCCAAGCAGAGCAGTTGCGCCTCCGAAGAAAATAGTTTTCACCAATCCGTAGGTAAAATCGGAAATTAGGAAATATCTTTTAACGGAACCAAAAAAAACGGCGGAAGAAACATCCATAAAAAAATTTGATACGAAGTAAGCGCCTGTAACGGCAATAAAATTTGCAAACACGACAATGAGCGGCATCATAATAATGGAAGCTAAGAAGCGGGGCATTGCTAAATAGCGCACGGGACTGATCGCCATACTTTCAAGCGCGTCAATTTGTTCGGTAACTTTCATCGTTCCCAACTCAGCCGCAATTGATGCCCCGACTCTTCCTGCGATAATAATTCCCGTAAGCACCGGACCAAGTTCTGTAATAATTGCGCGACTTGTTGCCGCACCGAGAAATGAGAGAGGCGCTATCCCTTTTAATTGATATGCCGCCTGCCATGCTGCAACCGCGCCGGTAAAAACTGCTACAATAGAGACCAATGGAAGTGAATTCACTCCAATGTGTTCCATCTGGAAAAGGATAAGTTTTCTACTTTTAACCAGTCGAGAAAAACTTTTTATAATTCCGAAAAAGAGTTTCGATATTTCACCGACTTCTTGTAAAACATTAAGTGTTTTGTTTCCAAGTTTTCCAACCAATGTAAGGGGGAAAGTATTTTCCATTTATTTCACTTCGTGATTTCTTTTTTCATCTGCAATATAAACAATTTCAAAAAGCGAATAAATTTTTCTTTCTTTTGGATACAGCAAAGCGATTCTCTATTTTTTCAAAGAAACTTTTAAGAATTAGGAATATAATTTGACCAAAATAAATATGTTTGACGTTCCAAGACCAACAATTGAACGAGCCATTTTAATAGGCTTGCGAACTAAGGATATAACGAGAGAAATTTTAGTTGAACAACTCCAGGAGTTGGAAGAACTTGCTACTACTGCGGGCGCTGAAACGATAATGAAAATCACTCAAGACCGTATCTTGCCGGACCGCGCGTTGTATCTCGGTAAAGGGAAAGTTGAAGAGTTGGCGCAGCTTGCCGATTTGAATGATATCGAACTTATAATCTTTAACGATGATCTTTCACCGATGCAAGTGAGAAATCTGGAAAAAATGATTTCAAAAAAAATTGTTGACAGGAGTAGTTTGATCCTTGATATTTTTGCTTCGCATGCAAAAACAAAAGAAGCCAAAACTCAAGTTGAACTTGCGCAATTGCAATATCTGCTTCCCCGCTTAACTCGCGCATGGACGCATCTTTCAAAACAACTTGGCGGTATCGGAACAAAAGGTCCCGGCGAAACACAAATTGAAACCGATCGAAGAATTATCCGAACACGGATAAGTTCTTTAAAAGAAAAACTTATTAAAATTGAATCGCAGAAACAAACACAAACCCAATCGAGGAAAGATTTTTTTCGTGTATCGCTTGTCGGTTACACAAACGCCGGAAAGTCAACACTCTTCAATCTAATTACCAATGCGGGAGTTTTAGCGGAAGATAAACTTTTTGCCACGCTCGATTCGACTACAAAATCTTTTGAACTTGATAAAACACACAAAATTCTTCTTAGCGATACCGTGGGATTTATCCGCAAACTTCCGGCTCATTTAATCGCATCATTTAAGAGCACGTTGAACGAAGTTGACCAGGCTGATTTAATCTTGCACGTGGTTGATCTTTCACATCCCTATTTTAAAGATCATATCCAGGTAGTTGAGCAGACGTTGAAAGAGCTTCACTGCGAAAAGAAACCGCAAATAAAAGTATTTAATAAAGTTGATCTTCTGCAAGATCGCTCGTTGTTGGATGAATTGAAACATAGCTATGAACATTCCGTTGTAATTTCTGCCGAGAGAGGAATAAATATCTCTTCTCTTCTCGCAATGATCAAGGACAATTTTATCGATTCGCATGTTGAAGAATCGCTTAAAATAAAAATCTCGGACGCGAAAATAATTTCCATTATCCATTCGCTCACGGAAGTTCTTTCAATTAAGTATTCTCAAAAATTTGTGAACATTACTTACAGAGCTACAAAAGAAAATTCAAATAAAATCAGGAAGATGATCAATGGCTGAAAAAATTCTCTTACTTGACGGCAATTCTCTTTCAATTGATGAGATCGAAAGATTTGTTACACAAAATTTAAAAGTGAAGATCAAAGATTCCGCATTAAAAAAAATGATGCTGTCTAGAAAGCTTGTTGAAGAATGGATAGCGAAAGATGACGTTATTTACGGCGTTACTACAGGCTTTGGTGAGTTTAGCAATATTAAAATCTCTCACAACGATCTTGAACAGTTACAGGAAAATTTAATTGTAAGTCACGCAGTTGGCTGCGGCGAACCGCTTCCGCCTTTCATCGTAAAAATAATGATGCTGCTACGTGTTAATGCTCTGGCAAAAGGGCATTCGGGAATTCGCCCATCAACTGTTCAACTTTTAGTTGAAATGATAAACAACAATATTATTCCTGTTGTGCCGTCGCAAGGATCTGTCGGTTCGAGCGGAGATTTAGTACAGCTTTCACATCTCGTTCTTGCAATGATCGGGAAAGGGAAAGTTCAGATTTTTAAAAATATAAATGATGCGGATAAAAGTTCAACAAAAATTATTTCTTCTAAAATTGCACTGAAAAAATTTAGCTTGCAGCCGGTTAAACTTCAAGCAAAAGAAGGATTGGCGTTAATAAACGGGACTCAGATGATGACGTCATTTGCAGCTTTTCTTTCTGCACGCGCGATCAAACTTAAAAAAATTGCAGACATCGCCGCCGCACTTTCGCATGAAGCTCTTCGCGCAACTGATAAAGCATTCGATAAAAAACTTCATCTGCTAAGACCATATCAAGGACAATTAGACACGGCAGAAAATATTCTCTCTCTTATCGACGGAAGTGAAATACGAACATCGCACATAAAAAATGATGCGCGCGTACAGGATGCATATTCAATCCGCTGCGTACCGCAAATTCACGGAGCTTCAAAAGATGCAATTGATTACGTAACTTCTCGTGTTGCAATCGAAATAAATTCTGCCAACGATAATCCTCTAATCTTTCCCGCAACTAAAGAACATCTCGAAGGGGGAAATTTTCATGGACAACCAATTGCCTTGGCGATGGACTTTTTAGCAATTGCCCTTTCAGAACTTGCAAATGTTTCGGAACGAAGGACGGAAAGGTTGGTCAACGGGGCTTTAAGCCAAGGTTTGCCGCGATTTCTTACACAGCACGGAGGAATTAATTCCGGAATGATGATCGCACAATACACGGCGGCGAGTTTAGTTTCAGAAAATAAAGTTCTTGCGCATCCGGCAAGTGTGGATTCAATTCCAACTTCCGCAAATCAAGAAGATCACAATTCGATGGGATCAATTGCGGCACAAAAATGCTATCGAATTTTACTTAATCTTGAAAATGTTTTGGCGATTGAATTAATGGCTTCTGCGCAAGGATTAGAATTTCTTAAACCTTTAAAACCGGGTAAAGGAACATTAGCTGCGTACAATGAAATTAGAAAAGTTGTTAAACCCTTAAAAAATGACCGGCTGTTATATGATGACATTAAAAAGATAAACGCTTTGATTAAAAACGATGTTCTTCTTAACGCAGTTGAGAAAAGAGTGAAGTTATCCTAATTCGTAATTCTAATTTTCAAAATTCATCCCGAATCAGCATCAATACTGCGCTTTGCGGAATGATGAAATACTTTTCATGCTGATATTCAATTTCGTACGCATCTTTTTTAAGAAAGATTGCTAGGTCTCCTTCTTTTACCTGAAGAGGAATGTATTTCACTTTTTCTTTCTGCTCTTTCCACGGTTCATCTTCAGAAGGTAAACCAATCGGGAACCCGGGACCAGTCTTAATTACATATCCGCTTTGAATATTCTCTTTTTCTTTTACTCCCGGTGGAAGATAGAGTCCGGAGGTAGTTTTTCCCGATTCAGCCTCCGGTTTAATTAAGAGTTTGTCGCCAATAACAATTATTCTATTTAAATTTTCCAAAATTGATTCCATGTTATCATAAATTCGATTATTTTTGTTACAAAATTAGTGAATTAGCTTAACAGTTTCTTCTAATATATCGAAATCCGAAAATTAAATTCTGAATCCTGTTACTGTGAAAATCATCAAACGTTATAAAAAACTAAAAGGAAATACTCATGAAGAAAAATGTTGGATCGATTGACCGTGTTTTGCGAATTGTAGTTGGAGTTACCATTGTTGGACTTGGATTATACAACCAGGCTTGGTGGGGAGTTTTGGGAATAATCCCTTTGTTTACGGCTTCAATAAGCAGTTGTCCATTATATATGCCGTTTGGTATTTCTACTTGCAAAACAAAAGAAACCGGGAAATAACTTTCATTCAAAAACTTTCAAGAGGCTGTAGTTTAAAAATATTTACATGTGATCCTTCACAATAGAAAATACTACAGCC
This sequence comes from Ignavibacteriaceae bacterium, assembly GCA_041671545.1. Classification (GTDB taxonomy): domain Bacteria; phylum Bacteroidota; class Ignavibacteria; order Ignavibacteriales; family Ignavibacteriaceae; genus UBA1563. The sequence continues at coordinate 67,148 of JBAZBI010000018.1, read as the reverse complement.
TTCCTTTATACTAAACTTTTCTTGCTATTAACCCTCCGTTTTTCTAATTTCAAAGCATGAGATTTTTCTATTCCGATTTATTATTTAACTAATTACTTCTACCATCAAACGGAGAAACCATGATTAATTTTTCCCGGCAAACCTATTTTGCTAAAATTTGGATTTTCGTTCTACTTTCTTTATTTACTTTTTCATCTATTCCTATTATTGGACAAAATGGAAATCTAAGTAAATATAAACGCTTTGAAAAAGAGACCGTATTCATCAATAAAGTTGATAAGAATGGAGCGGTAAATTGTGAAGAAGTTGTAAACGATGCAGCTACTTTAAACAACTCTGTTGCAACAACTAATTTACATATTCTTCCCTCACTAAATGATGCCTCATCCCTAAGAGGTGTAAAAATCATTTTAAGAGCAACCGATCAATTGATGCAATACCCTGACGCAATTTTAGCATTCAGAAGAGCTGCCGCACGATGGGAACGGGTACTTACCACTCCGATGACAACCGTTCTTGATGTTGATTACGGTCCAACAAGATTTGGCACAGCATTCAGTGCAGGTGTTTTGGGTTCAACTTCCACTACAGCTTACTACGCTTTTAAAGCGCCTAATGTCAACGCACTTGTCCCGGATTTTGTACAAAAATTTAAAGACCTTAAACCGGGCAATACACAGTTGGCTGATCTTTATAATGCAATTCCTAATCCGACTCCATCAACCGTTCCGGCAAATTTATCAAGAGGCATTGGAACTTTGATAAATTTACAAGCGCTTGGTTTTGTTGATGCGAACATCAGCGCGGACCCAAATGTCAATCCTTTCGGAAGCGTTCCGGCAATAGGATTCAATTCAGGTTTTCCTTTTGATTTAGATCCATCGAACGGTATTACCGCGGGTAAATACGATTTTGACGCCGTCTGTACACATGAAATTGGCCATGCCCTGGGATTTGTAACCATCGCCGGTTTTGCCGATCATGCTGGATTAGAAGACCTCTATTATCCGTGGGATTTGTTCCGCGTTCATCCTGAAGCTGTTGAGCCGGGAAGCTTAGTGGGATTTTCAACTGCTCCGAGAGTAACTACCGCTGGACCTGTAAATACAGTTACTTGGGCGACAGAAGGAGGCACAACATATTTGTATAGTACTCATGCCTTCTTCGATGGTCAGTCAGAAGTTGAACTTTCAACTGCAACAGGTGCAAGATTAAATGGAGATGGACAGCAATCTTCGCACTGGCGTGATGACGATCTTCGTCCGCCATCCTTGGGGGCAAATAGATGGATCGGCATTATGGACCCAACTTTGGCTTCCGGAACAAGATTACAAATAAATAATCAAGATTTAAGAATGCTTGAAGTTATTGGTTATGGAATTGATTACAATTTCAAATATGCAACGATGAGAATTATGAATGGCGCCGATACACTTGATCTTGATAACAGAACCGATACATTAAAATTCGGAAATGTTGAACTCAATACTCAAAAGCAAGTTCAGCTCCAGTTTACAAATTTAAGTTTAGACAATCCCCTTGTTTATGAATTTGAATTTATTCTGAATTATGTCCAACCAACAGATGCAACCGTAACTTTAGAAGGAACTCAAGGAAGTACTGCCGTCGGGCAATCAAGTGAAGTTACTTTGACGGTATCTAATGCAAATAAACCGGCATCTTATTTTGGAATATTAAGGATTCACACCAACGATGTTAATAAGTTGGTCGTCGATATTCCTTTTGAATTAAACACCGGTGGAGCTTTATCACCAAAGATCAATACTTCGCTTGATGCTCTTGGCAATTTCTCTTTCGCCACGAAAGAAGATGTGGGTCCAAAAACCAAAACCATAACATTAAGTAATCTCGGGAATACTCCACTTAACTACAGAATTCTTACCGCACTTTCTGCAAAAGCAAATAAGCCCTCCGGTCTTTTAAAATCGAAAGCAAAAAAATCAAATCTTGATGGCTTTTTAGGAGAAGACGCCGCAAAAGCCACAGTGCTTTATACAAATGATTTTGAATCCGGCTTTGGCGCATTTACACAAGTTAGCGATGCACCCCACGGATGGCAGAGAACAATCCTCGGTCCGGCAACATTAGATGGACACTCAAAACCAACTGTTGTACATTTCGGAAAAGAAGTAAATGGAAAACCGGTATACGATAGTTTGGTAACCGGAACTTTATACAGTCCTAAATTTGATTTCTCAAAAGTACTGCCACAAGACGTCGTATCAATTTCATTTAATTATTTCAACAAAGCAGAAGTAGGATTTGATTTTGTTTATTTCTTGGTTTCCCTTGATAATGGTAAAACCTGGCAGCAGTTAGCCACATCAGAGAAGGGAATCATAATAAAAGAACAATCAACCACATGGGAAACCGTTTTGCTTCAGTTCCCGGATTTATCCGGTAATGCTGATTCAGTTCAATTCGCTTTTAAATTTGATAGCGATCAACTTGTAGTTGATGAAGGATTTTTTGTTGATGACTTTGAAATAGCAACTCTTCCAGGAATGAACTCAATTTATACATCCGTCCGTGGAGGAGAATTAGCTACACTAAATTCCTCGAAAGATGTTGATGTTACGGTTAACGGTGCAATGCTTACTCCTGGTTTTTATGATGGCGGAATTACTATCCTTTCTAACGATTATAGAAAACCTAGTATTACCCTTCCTTTTACTGTTAATTATATTTTGTTGAACAAAGCAGTGAAGGGAACACTTTATGCATCTACCGGAAGAAGTGCCGGCAGCACCGGAAAGGTAATTAAAATTGACCGAGAAACTGGTGTTGGTTCAGAAATCGGATTATCAGGATTTTCTCCTTTGAGAAGTATTGCTTATAATCCACTGTCAAACGAGCTTTTCGCTTACAACTATTCTTTAGGTTACCCCACATATGTAGTTAAAGTTGATGGTGAAACAGGATTTGGACTTTATCAATTTAAAGCGCCTTTTACACTTTCTGCTATGACTTTTGATCCTTCAGGAAATCTCATTGGAGTTGCCTCTACTCAAAAGGTTTATAAAATGGATCTTGCTACGGGAGACACTACTTACCTGGTTACAAGCAAAATAAAGATTGCAGCAATGGCTATTGAACCAACGACTGAAGAAGTTTATGTTTCTATCGATGCCACTTCAAACAAAGACAGGATCTATAAAATAAATAAAACAACAGGAGATACAATTTTTGTAGGTAATGCAGGAATTGGAAACAATATAATAAGAGCCTTAGCGTTTGACGACAACGGGAATCTTTATGGAGCTTATGGCGAAGAAAATGTTGTTAGTTCATTTATTAAGATTGATAAAACTACCGGAAACGCTGTTGTTGTTGGAACCACAAATTATAGAGGTGTTTTTGGTTTAGCTTTTGCACCAGATTCTACTACAGATGTTACTTCGGAAGAATTTAATCCGACTTCTTATGCATTGTTCAACAACTATCCGAATCCATTTAATCCTTCAACGGTTATAAGTTACCAACTACCGCAAAGCAGTTTTGTTACCTTGAAAGTATATGATGTTCTCGGAAATGAAGTTGCTACTTTGGTTAATGAACTTCAATCTGCGGGAACTAAAAACGTAACTTTTAAATTGAAAGATAAAGAACTGGGTTCCGGAATTTATTTTTACCAGCTAAAAGCCGGGAACTTCGTTCAAACGAATAAGATGCTGTTATTGAAATAACATAATTTCTTAATCCAAAACTTAAAACCTGTCCCCTAAAAACGGACAGGTTTTTTATTTTTAAAACTTCACTCCGCTCCCCCTTTCCTAAACTGCACTGACTTTTATCCGATAATTAGAGTAACAAGAAAAATGACTTATGAAAAAACTCTATCTTTTAATAACGATAACTATCGTATTGCTTTCGCTCACCGGATGCTCAACGATTATAAATACGACAACGCAGGAAGTCGAATTAAAATCAAATCCACCTAATGCGAAGATTACCGTTGACGGGAAAAAATTCGGTACCTCTCCCCAAGTTGTAAACATTGACCGGAGTGGTGATCATGTTGTTAAATTTGAATTGGATGGTTACGAATCGTATGAGACTCAACTAACGAGAAAAATGTCCTTGTGGTTCTGGGGAAATGCTTTGAACGGATTTTTACCTGGAATGACGATAGATTATTTTACAGGCTCGATGTATAACTTGTTGCCCGAACAAGTTGCAACAGAATTAACTCCGGCAAAAGTAGAGTTACCCGCGAAGAAAAGATGATGTTGCAGAGTTTCCCACCGATTATGTCTTGAATTGGATTACTCAAAAGACGAACTAATTACAACTTCTTTCTGCAAATAATCTCTAATGGATTTTGAATAAATAAAAAATAGAAGCAACAGTAAGTGCAAAAACAAAAACAGTAGGTAAAGATATTTCCCGGTAAATATTAAATCAGAAAGATCAAAGATAATCGCAGGGATTAGGGCAATGTATAAAACCAATTTAGTTATTTTCCATTTGAATAAAAGAGAAACCGCTATTATTATTCCCATTTGATAGCCGATAATCATAATAGTACCTGTAGAGTGAACTAAAAATGGCTTTAGCAGTGTCGGAAGTTCGCTTATCAGAATCAATGCAATACAATAGAGAATAACGATAATGTTTTTTTTCATACATCGCCCAAATTATTTTGTTTAACAACACAAGAAAATTTCACAAACTTTTCTTTCTGATAAATCACAAATATCATCTGATATTCATTTAGTTGATTTCTATCTTCCCAAATACTGTTGCTCATAATATTTTAAATAATCGCCTGAAATAATGCGTTTCCACCATTGCTCGTTTTTTAAATACCAATCAATTGTAAATTGGATGGCTTCTTCAAAAGTATATTTTGGCTTCCAGCCGAGTTCGGTTTGTATTTTTGTTGAATCGATCGCGTAGCGTCTATCGTGTCCAAGCCGGTCTTTCACATATTCAATTAAACTATCCGGCTTTTTCAAGTGCTGCAAAATCAACTGAATAATTTTTATGTTCGGCATTTCGTTGCTTGCACCGATGTTATAAACTTCGCCGGTTCTTCCCTTTTCAAAAACCAAATCTATCGCCCGGTTATGATCGATAACATAAATCCAATCGCGAACATTCATTCCATCGCCATAGACGGGAAGTTTTTTATTATTTAACGAATTGATGATCATCAGCGGAATAAGTTTTTCGGGGAATTGAAATGGTCCGTAATTATTTGAACAGCGCGTAAGTACAACCGGCATTCCGTATGTATGATAAAAAGCTAAAGCCATCATATCGGCTCCAGCTTTACTTGATGAATAGGGACTGTTCGGTGAGAGCGGAGTGGATTCTGTAAAAAGTCCTTCTGCACCAAGACTGCCATAAACTTCATCAGTAGAAACTTGAAGAAATTTTTCGACTTCGTTCCGTCTTGCAGTTTCAAGCAAAACATTTGTGCCGATGACATTCGTCTGATAAAAAATCGATGAACCAAGAATGCTTCTATCAACGTGAGATTCAGCCGCAAAATTAATTACGTGTTTTATTTTATATTTTTCAAAAAGATAACTTACTAATTCAGCATTGCAAATATCACCTTTAACGAAGTGGTAATTTTTGTCATTCTCCGATTCAACTAAGTTTTCAAGATTTCCCGCATAAGTAAGTTTGTCGAGATTAATTATAAAATAATCGTCACGTTCTTTAAGAATATGATTGATAAAATTGCTTCCGATAAATCCGGCTCCGCCGGTAACTAAAATGTTTTTCATATAAACCCTTCGTTAGTAAGAAAAAAATCCGAAAAAGAATCCCGCGTTAAGATAAAGTTGACCCTTTGCTGTTGCAGTCGGTACGTTATAAACATCCTGTTCGTTATCCAGTTTCCAGTTATCGCCAACATGAATCGCATAAGCTGCACCGAATCTAAAAGCTAACAACCGGTAAAATGGGATATCTATATTTAATGTTGGAGCAACAACAAAATAATCGTTAGAAAGTTTTCTTCCGAAGTTGGTTGTTGAAGCTGAGTCTTTTATTTCATTCCATAATTGATCCCATGAATACGAATCTTTGTAACGGTAAAATTCAAGGGTTGTGTTCCCGCCGCCAAGTATCAAACCGATTGAAACACCGGCACGGCGAACGAAAGGAAGCGTGTATTCTATAGATACCCCGCCGAAAGCAGATGTGAGTTTTGCTTGGCGCCGGAAACCGTTTGACATCTTTGACTCATTTGTTGCGCCGCCGAAACCAATTCCGCCAATTCGTAAACCGGGAACAAAACCGATGTAAACAAATCCTGCTCCGCCGGAAGAAAAGTATCCCGATTTTCCAAGTTCCGGAGTTCCGAATGCTTTCAACTGATCATTAACCGGCTGAATGTTTGGGAATGTCCACGAAGCAATAAATCCGCCGCCAACTCCAAATGGAGAATCAAAATAAGTTTTTTCCTGCGCAGATATATTATAAGATAAAAATAGCGATATCACTGAAACACAAACTATAAATAAGATTTTATTTCTCATATGTTTTTCCCTTTGAATAACTTACATCTAAATCATAATTCCACTTGTCAAAATAGAGATTTCCGCCTTTCCATTCAACCTCTCCCCGTTGAAAATCAACCGTTTCGCTCCGTGGAAAAATTTTTACCGGAAAGAGAGGCTGCGAATAATCGTCATTAACAATTAGGTGATATGGATCGGTATTGCCGATATAAAAATATTTTTCTTTTTCGTCTTCAGAATTTATTAAACCGAATGATTGATCTACCGGAACCCAGCCGAATGGCTGAACATAAATCTCGCACCAATCGTGCAGATTAACTTCCACCGGATGCAGCATCCAACCGCTTTGCCATTCTGCGGGAATACCATTGTAGCGGCAGAGCGTTATAAATAAAAGCGTTTTAATTCCGCAATCGCCGTGGAGATTCTCCAAACAATATGCAGAGATATTTGGAATGGTTGAATATTCAAGAGCACTTGCCCAGGGAATATTGTCGTGTATCCATGTAAATATTTTTTTAACTTTTTCAAGTTGATTGGTTTCATTTCCAATAATTTTTTGTGATAAAGTTTTTATCTCATCAGTAAAAACAATGTGCGGTGCTCGTTCCGTAATATATTCACTCAACTTCGGATCATCCGTAGGAACGACTCCTCTTGAAAAAATATCATTGTATTCTGCAAATCCGGTGATCTCATATTCAACCGTAAATTTTGTTGCTGAATCTTTCTCCGCTTTCTTTTCCATATAAATTGTTCGCTGTAAAACAGAATCGGGAGCGACAATAAATTTTTCTTCACTTGTCTTAATCAATTTCAGCCTTTGTTGGCGCGGATGATTCTCCTTCGGATACGGAAGCCAACATTTAACAATTTCTCCTGCCGGAACCGCGTTTGGTCTTACTGCGAGTGTATAAATGATTTTGAAGTTTTCTTCGTAAACCAATTTCTTCCTTTTAGCTTCACTTTCTGCAATAATCACCGGAACAATTGCTTTTTTGAAATCACCCAACCGATCAACAGATGGACCGAGTATTTCTTCCTTCTGTTTTTTTAATTTTTTATTTATGCGAAAAAGATTTGGTACGGCATTTTTAAAATATTTTCTTTGGCTATCAATAATCCTCATCTCCAGCGATTTCTCTATTTCATATTTCTCCAGGTCAAAGAGAGAAAAGTCTGGCCTTTTTGCATTATTTCTAAATTCCGCAGTCGGAAAATCTCCTAACAGAATACCCGGCAGCATTTTTTCAAATTCACTTTTTATTTGCCCCCGGTCTTTTGTAAAATCTTTCTTAACTCGCTCTAGCCGTTCGGATTCAAACAACAGCGCTTCCTTTTCGCTATCAGGCAGTTTGTTCATCTCAACATATTCGGAAATCATTTTCTGCGCTTTCGTGTATTCCCCGGAGTCAATTTCTTTTTGAATTTCCTCCGGGATATTTTGTGCATGAATCATTGTGGTCATAAACATTACAAACAATATTTTGCTAATTATTTTTTTCATTGGAATTGCGATGGTGATATTTTATAATTAAATCCGCAACTTCGCGATAAGCGCCTTTGCCACCTTTGTTTTTGCACTTATAGTGAACGAACTTTTTTACTTCATCAACCGCATCAACGGGGCAAGCGGCAAAACCAACTTTTTGTAGAATTAGCAAATCATTAACATCATCCCCAATAAATGCAATATTTTGGGGAGAGAGTTTTGTCTGCTCGCAAATTTCATCAAGCGTTTTTTCTTTCTCCCAAACACCAAGAAAAATAAAATCCATCTTCAACCGTTCAGCTCGTGTTTTGTTTATCAAAGAAACATCGGTGGATATTACTCCGGTTAACAAGCCGGCTTTTTTCAGCAGAGTTGTACCCATTCCATCTTTTACAAAAAATTTCTTCATCACCATTCCGTCTTCGGTGTAATACATTCCGCCGTCGGTAAGCACGCCGTCGATATCGGATAAAACGATTTTGATTTTTTTTAGTTTAGAGGAGATTTCTTTTTTTGTGAGACTCATAGTTCGTTATCTTTTATTAAACAAAATTGGAAATAAGTTTTTCAAAGCTAAGGAATTTTTAACTTTTTACCTTGTTGAAAACCATCGCTTCACACTTTGGGAGTTTTTCATAATTAACTCTTTCTAATTCTCCAAAATCTCTTTAATTTATAATCACAATTAAATTTTAGGATACCTTCATTATGAGCAGACATTCCAAAATTTTCACCGGTCTTATTCTGGGTGCGATTGCCGGAGTTTTGAGCAATCTTTATTTTCCGGCAACTCCGTTTTTGTTAGTCGTTCAGAAATATATTTCAGATCCGTTGGGGAAAATATTTTTAAACCTTCTGATCATGATGGTGATTCCGCTTGTGTTTGCAAGCCTTTCTCTCGGTGTAGCTCAAATCGGCGATCTTAAAAAACTCGGACGTATCGGATTCAAAACGATAATGTATTTTTTTCTGGTTACAGCTTTCGCAGTTACGATCGGGTTGATTTTGGTAAATATTATACGACCGGGCGATTATTTACCTGAGAAAACAAAAACAAAACTATTGACCACTTATCAGGGACAAGCAGTCGAACTAAAAGAATCATCTGAAAAAACAGAATTCGGCATTCAGACTTTGATTAACATAATTCCGCGAAATCCTGCAGCTGCAATTGCAAAACCAAATCCCGATATGCTTGCATTGATCTTTTTTTCTTTGATGATCGGAATTGCACTCACCTTGATCAACAAAGAAAAAGCCAAACCGATCATAAGTCTTTTGGAAGGCATCAACGATATAACAATTGTTATTATCAATATTGCCATGAAATTAGCGCCGTACGGCGTGTTTGCACTCATTTTTAGCGTTACTTCACGATTTGGTTTTGAACTCTTAGTCGCCTTAAGTATGTACGTCGTTACCGTTCTACTCGGACTCGCATTACATCAATTTGGGGTTTTTCCAATTTTAATAAAACTTTTTTCAAACTACAGCCCACTACTTTTTTTTCGGAAAATCGAAACCGTAATGATAACTGCATTTTCAACGAGTTCAAGCAATGCAACTTTGCCGACAACAATTTCCGTTTCAAAAGAAAAACTCGGGATTCCTTCACACATCACCGGATTTGTTCTACCGCTTGGGGCAACCATGAACATGAATGGTACGGCACTTTTTGAAGGAATAACCGTTCTCTTTTTAGCGCAGGTTTTCGGAGTTCATCTTTCGTTCGGAGTACAACTAATTGTTTTACTTATGAGCGTGTTAACCGCAATCGGAACTGCCGGAGTACCTTCCGGTTCAATTCCACTGCTCATTATGGTTTTAACGATGGTTAATGTCCCCGGCGAAGGGATTGCAATTATTCTCGGTGTTGATAGATTACTCGACATGTGTAGAACCGTTTTAAACGTTACCGGTGATATTACCTGCGCTGCTTATGTTGCAAAATCGGAAGGATTCGACTTGAAGTTGTAAGCATATTGAACTAAAGCTCAAATCTTGCGGATTTTCTTTTTAAAAATCACAGTTTCTATTGTAAAAGGAAATGTGAAAAATTTTTCTTTAGAATATCCCCTCATAAATTGGGGTAATTTCCTTTGTTTTTAACCTGAAATATTAACTTCAGGCAAATACATTTTTTCCACCAGGCGAAATGAGTTTGACTATGTGCGAAAAACCAACAATTGCCGTTGGTACGATGTTTGTTAAATTACACGAAATAAAGAGAGTCAAAATGAAAAAAATAATTTTCCTTTTATTGTTAACGGTAGTTTTAGTAGAAAAAGTCCCCGCTCAGTGGCAAAACATTTGGAGTTCGGGATCAATAGATGGGACTTTTGCATCCGGATGGTTCAGCTTTGAGAAATCGGGAGATATTTGGCTTTCAAGATTGTACACTACCGATTCGGTCAGCTTTTATGTTTGTTCAACCGGATTTTCAATAACGCCGGAGTACACTTACAATTTTACAGCAGGCGAAAAAGCGGCTGGGTATCAATTTTATTCGCTCGGATATGATTTGACGGGTGACGGCAAAGTTGAATTTTATACTCTTTCTTATGATGACGCGAGCGGTTATCTGCAATCGTTCAAGATAATTGATATAACTACCGGGAATATCGTTTTTCAGAAAAAATCTCCCGATTATTCCTATTCCTATCCAACATTAAAAGATTTAAATGGCGACGGATTACTCGAATGTATTGTTGCAAAAAATGAATATCCTTATCAGAACAAATATTATTATGAAATTTATAACACCGGTGTAACGGGAGTACAGAGCATGGAACAGCCGGCGAAATTTTCATTAGCACAAAATTTTCCAAATCCATTCAATCCCGAAACAAAAATTACTTTTACCATTACTGAACGCCGGAACGTTTCAATTAAAATTTTTAATATCCAGGGCGAATTAGTTAAAACACTATTAACGACAGAATTTCAACCCGGCGATCATGAAGTTGTATGGAACGGGAAAAACGAATTAGGGCAGCAGCAGCCAACGGGCATTTACTTTTACGAAATGCGCAGCGGCTCCTTCACTCAAGCAAAAAAAATGATTTTATTACGCTAACCAAAGGAACACAATGACTAATTACCATCTTCAAGAAAATTTAGCCGTAAGCGATAGCGGTTTCCTCTTTCACGCTTCAACGGGTGAAACCTTTACCGTAAACGAAACCGGGAAAACCATTATTAAACTTCTTCAACAAAAAAAAGAGAAGGATGAGATATTCTCTCAACTGGTAAATGAATTTGATATCGAAGCGGGTTTACTCGAAAAAGATTATGAAGATTTCATCAATCAATTGAAAAATTTTTCGCTCATTGAGGTAATATGAACATTGCTGTAACGGGCTTAAACGCTACTGATAATCCGGGTCCCGGAATTCCTGTAATCCGCAGTTTAAAAGAACAAAAAAAGTTTTCCGGGAAAATTACCGGACTGATTTACGATTCCCTTGAACCCGGTATTTACATGGAAGACCTGGTTGATAATTATTATCTCATCCCTTATCCTTCAAGCGGATTGGATAATTTGATGGAACGCATTTCATATATCCACAAAAAAGAAAAATTGGATCTCATTATCCCAACGTTGGATTCTGAACTCTACGGATTTGTAAAACTTCAGCCGAAATTAAAAGCGCTTGGCATTCGCACTTTTCTTCCTACGCTTGAACAACTGAATATCAGAGGGAAAGATAAATTGTTCGATTTCTGCAAAGCGAATAATATTAATGTTCCGAAAAATATATTGATCCAATCGCAAAGAGATCTTGAAAAAATTGAGAAACAATTCAAGTTCCCCGTTGTTGTAAAAGGAATTTTCTACGAAGCATACATCGCGCAAAGTTTTGAAGAAGTGCTTCCATATTTTAACAAACTTAAATCAAAATGGGGTTATCCAATTATCATCCAGGAATACATTAAAGGCGATGAATATAATGTTGTTGCTTTGGGCGATGGTAAGGGCGGAACAACCGGCGCGGTTGCGATGCGGAAACTTTACATTACAGATAAAGGCAAAGGCTGGGCAGGGATCACGATAAAAGAAAAAACATTGATCGATATGGCTCATCAAATTATTGAAAAAACTAAATGGTGCAGCGGGCTGGAATTGGAATTTATGAAATCGAAAGAGACGGGTGAATTTTATCTTCTGGAGATCAATCCTCGTTTACCTGCTTGGGTTTACCTGGCTCCACAAGCGGGACAAAACTTGCCTGCAGCATTAGTAAAACTTGCTTACGGGAAAAAAGTAAAACCATTTACCACGTATGAAATCGGAAAGATTTTTGTCCGTTGTTCCTGGGATTTAATTACAGACATTAAAAAATTTGAAACGATTGCAACCTTGGGAGAATGGTAATGACAAAAAAAAGATATGAACGTCCGGTAATTTCAAAACACTATTCCGGCTTGATGAATAAGTACGGTGGACGGCAGATGACTCCGCCAAAAACACATCTTGACGGTGTTGCAGTTAAAGAGTTAACTGAAAAATTCGGTTCGCCGCTTTTTGTTATGTCCGAAAAACAGATCAGGAATAATCAGCAAAACGCAAACAGAATTTTTAAGAATCGTTATCCCAAAGTTCAATTCGCTTGGTCTTATAAAACAAATTATTTAGATGCAGTTTGCTCTGTTTTTCATCAGGAAAATTCATGGGCTGAAGTGGTTTCTTCTTTTGAATATGAAAAAGCTAAAAAATTAGGAGTAAAAGGAGAACACATTATTTTTAATGGTCCCGATAAAAATAGGGAAGCTTTATTAAACGCGATTAAAGACAACGCTAAAATCCATATCGATCACTTTGATGAATTGTATGAAATCATTGAGATTACAGAAACTGAAAAACTAAAAGCTAAAGTTGCCATCCGCGTTAATATGGATGTCGGCGTTTATCCTAAATGGGATCGCTTTGGTTTCAATCTTGAAAACGGTGAAGCATGGCAGGCAATTCAGCGCATAGCTGCCAACAAAAATTTACAGCTAATCGGACTTCATTCACACATCGGAACATACATGATGTCCGCCGAAGCCTATAGATTAGCAGCTCAAAAACTTTCTTTACTTGCAAAATCAATTAAAACGGATTTAGGAATTGCAATAGAATATCTCGACTTAGGAGGCGGATTCGCTTCACATAATACTCTTCTTGGGCAATATCTTCCTGCCGAACAAATCGTTCCAACCTTTGAACAATTTGCAGACGCAATTGCCTCCGGAATTTTTAGCGCTTCATTTAAAACGGAAGAATTGCCGCTGTTAATCTTAGAAACAGGTCGCGCTTTAGTTGATGATGCGGGATATTTACTTTCGACTGTGCTTGCAAATAAAAGATTAGCTGATCAACGCCGCGCAATTATTATTGATGCCGGTGTAAATATTTTGTTCACAAGTTTTTGGTATAAGCATAAAATTACTCCGGCGCAAGAAAGCGGCATGCACTCGGAAGATGTTACGTTATACGGTCCGCTTTGCATGAACATCGACTGTGTAAGAGAAAGCATCGTTCTTCCACCGTTAAATAAAGGCGATCAGTTGGTAATTGAATATGTTGGCGCTTATGATATGACGCAGTGGATGCAGTTTATCCAAATGCGTCCGAATGTTGTAATGATAATGGAAGACGGAACCGTTGAGTTGATCAGGAAATCAGAAAATCTTGAATATCTTTTGGATAGAGAAATTTTACCGGCGAAATTTAAAAAATCTTCTAAACAAAGTAAGACCAAACATTAATGAAATTATTTTTAGACGGGATATTTTTCTCTTACGCACAAATTTTCTTTTCAAACCGGAGATGGTTTGGAGCCGCTATCTTAGCGGCTTCTCTTCTCTCGCCTGAAATCGGTTTGATGGGATTATTCGGCGTTGCATTTTCAAACGGAATTGCTTACGCATTAAAGTTTGATAAAGAAAAAATCAGAAACGGGTTTTACGGATTCAACGGAATTCTTCTTGGCGCCGCATCTACTTATTTTTTTGCGCTGAATTTGCAGCTCCTCCTGCTCATTCCTATTTTTATCATCATTACCTTTTTCTTAACTGCCGTGCTGGAACATTATTTTGCAACCGCATTTAATTTGCCGGGACTCAGCCTTCCCTTCATTCTGTCGCTTTATGTTTTTTTAGTATTTCTTGGAAACTATTCTACGATGAGTGGCAACACTCATTTTCTGATTGACAAAACTTTTTTCTCCTTCATGCCGGATGAAGTTTCTCTTTTCTTTAAGTCGATTGCTTTGATAATTTTGCAGCCGAGCATCTCAGCCGGTATAGTTATTTTAATCGCAATATTTTTCTTTTCACGAGTTCATTTTATTTTTATGCTTATCAGCTTTGCCTCGGCAAGACTATTTCTTTGGCTGCTGCTTCCTGAATTCGAAAGTTCTCTCTCAATGATCATCGCATTTAACTCACTGCTTACTGCGATAGCTTTGGGTGGAAGTCTTATCATTCTTTCTAAAAAAAGTATTTATCTAATCCTCCTTTCTTCTCTAATGGTGGTAGTTTTCAGCGGATTCTTTCACAGAATTTTTTTAGATTCTTCTCTCCCGATTTTAGTTTTACCGTTTAACTTAATTGTACTCACAACAATTTATAGTTTAAAATTCAGACAGGAGCAATCTGATTTAGTGCTGCTTTATTTTACTCCCGGATCACCTGAAGAAAATTTTTATTATCACCAAACAAAACGAAAAAGATTTGATAACTTTAAAGGTGTTTTTGCTGAGCTTCCCTTTTTCGGTGAGTGGTTTATCTCCCAGGGATTTGACGGAGAAATAACTCACAAGGATGAATGGAAATATGCATGGGATTTTGTGGTTACAGATAAGAATAATTCGCAATATTCGGGCGAAGGTTTAGAAACAAGCGATTACTTTTGTTTCAATCTTCCAATCATCGCTCCGCTCGATGGTGAAGTGGTAAAAGTTGTTGATACTATTGAAGACAATTTAATTGGCGAAGTTAATCTTGAACATAATTGGGGGAATACAATTGTGCTTGCACACGAATATGGATTGTTTTCCGCTCTGTCGCATTTAGAAGCCGATTCAGTTAAAGTAAAAGTCGGAGATTCAATTAAAAAAGGTGAACTGCTGGCAACGTGCGGTAATAGCGGTCGATCTCCGTATCCGCATCTTCATTTTCAATTTCAGTTAAGTGATAAAATTGGAGATAAAACATATAAGTTTCCTCTGTCTAATTTTATTTCCAATTCACCTTCCGGATTTGTATTAAAGACTTTCGACTATCCCGACGAAAATGAAAGTGTTCAGAATGTTGAAATTAATGAGATTGTAAAGAACAGTTTTACTTTTGCACTTGGAGATATCGTCAAATGGAAATGTTCATTTGACAAAAAGGAGTTTTTTGAAGCATGGGAAATAAAAGCTGATATCTATAATAATTTATTTATTCAATCATCTACCGGAGATTCGGTTTTTCTCTATCAAACCGAAAAAGTTTTTTACATAACAAATTATACCGGAACGAAAAAGTCGGCCTTATACTATTTTTATTTATCTGCTTATCAAGTGCCGCTTTGCTTTAAAGATAATTTATTCTGGTCGGATGAATTCGCGGTTCCTTCGGTTTTTGGGTTACCACTACGAATGGCGTCGGAGCTAATTTTAAGTTTTAGGAATTATCTATCCGCTCCCGGTAACTTTACTTTTCACACGGATGAAGAAAACGATCACATTAAACAAATACTTTCCGATATTTCTTTAAGAGGGAAAGGACCATTTTCATTCTACAAGAAAGATTTATCCGGCATCATTTCGTTTTCGGATAAAAAGAAATTTGAGCAAATAGTTTATTCAGTCAACAATAAAAAAGTTTTTTCAGCAACATTAGTTTCATAAGGAGAACCAATGAAATCACCTAAAATATTCGCAGCACTTTTAATCTTTATTACTTTTTCCGGTTTGGCATTTGTAACACTATCAAAAAAATCAGATGATATAATTTCTTCAACAAACCGCTCAATTAAGTATGAAGAGAAAAGCGATTACAATAATGCCATCTCAGAACTTCAAAAAATTTATGATGCTAATTCCGGTAATTACATTTTGAACACACGGCTTGGCTGGCTTTATTACAACAAAAAAGACTATCAAAAATCCAAAACTTATTACACAAAGGCGCTCGCAATCAATAAGAACAGCATCGAAGCAATGCTTGGATTAACCCTTCCGCTTTCCGGTTTGAATGATTGGGAGGCTGTTAAACAAACGTATACTTCAATCCTTAAACTCGATGCGAATCATTACACGGCAAATTTACGGCTTGGCCAAATATTCTTAAATAGCGGAGATTACCAGCAAGCAAAAAAATATTTGGAGAAAGCTTTCATTCTGTATCCTTCGGAGTATGAGCCGAATTTATCACTCGGTTGGACGCTCTACTATTTAGGCGATAAACAAAAAGCGAAAGAACTTTTTACTTCCGCTTTGATGGTCGCGCAAAACGACTCACTCGCTTCTCAGGGATATGAGTTAGTTAAATGAAAAACGTTTTAATTATTTTTTTCTTTTTATCTTCGGTTTTGTGGGCTGATTCAACATTGGTCAGCCCTTCATTTTATTTTACGTACGGGAATTATTCCAGCAAAGACTTATCAAAATCATATGCATTTTATAACACCACCGGCATAACAAAAAATTATTTCTTGACCGTTAATTACGATAACCTTCTGATCTCAGGAAAAGATTGGAATTACGTACAACAGACATTCTTGGCGAGTAATTATTTGAACTTTTTCCCGTTCGGAGTAAAACTTGCTTACGCACATTTGAAAGGAGACTATTCTTACACTCCTTATCCATATACTTACAGCAATTATACTAATTTATATAATCTCGATCTTTTCTATTACAAGAACCTTTATTACTTAGGTTTTTCTTACACATATCTTCACGCAAAAGGTAATCTTAATATAAACGGATTAACCCAGCAAAATGCTTCGCAGCTAACTTTGCGCTTCGAAAAAATAATTTCAAATGATCTTTTTCTTTCGATCAAGCCCAATTATTCGCAAATATCGGACGGCAGGAAATTGTATTCGCTCTACGGGAAATTTCATTATTTGCTTAGCTCGCAATTACTCTTAAAAGCCGGTGGAATGATCGGGAAAAGAGCTTACTATTTCGACTCGGACCTACTCACAATTTTTAATCAGGATTATACTCAAACCTCTTTATATTTCGGACAACTTGAATATTCTGTGTCCTCTTCAATAAAACTTATTTCTTCGTACCAACACACAACGTTTCAAAATTATTCCATTAATTATTTTATCCTCGGTATAAAATCCAATTTCTTTTTCTAAATTCTCATCAATTATTTCTATGATTTTCTAATTTCAAAATGGAATAAAGATGAGCAACGAGACTTTAATAAACTGGAATCCGGTATGTCTTCTCTAAAAGTATTGATCACCGGCGGCAGCGGATTGCTTGGGCAATTTCTTAACAAAGAATTGGCGAACCATTTCAACATTTTAACAACGTACCATCAGCACATCGGGAATTGCGAAAAATATAATTCAGCTAAAATTGATTTAACAAACTTTGATCTGTTGACACAATTATTCGAATCGTTTAATCCAAATATTGTTGTGCATACCGCTGCAATTTCAAATCCGAATGCCGCAATGCTTTTACCTCCAAAAGATGTCTATTCGATTAACGTAAAAGTAACAGAGCATCTGGCGGAGTTATGCGAGAAGCATTCCGCAAAACTCATATATCTTTCAACTGATTTAGTTTACGCCGGATACCGCGGTTCGATGTTAAACGAAGATGCTAAATTAATTCCGGTTTCTTTTTATGCGGAAACAAAATTACTCGGTGAAATAAAAATTAAAAATGTTTTTGATAACTATATTATTCTGAGAACTGCTTTGCTTTATGGACTAAGTTCCACACACGCAACAAATCATTTTCAAGAAATGTACGAAAAACTAAAAAGCAGAACATCTGTTTCCCTCTTTGCCGATCAGTACAGAACGCCGCTTGCCTTACATGAAGCCGCGCGGATGATCTGTGAAATAATTCAAAAAGATTTCAAAACTGAAATTCTTAACTTCGGTGGATTGGAACGCGTTTCCCGTTATGACCTTGGAGGAATTTTATGTCGATCGGCAAACCTTGATAAAAATCTTCTGCAAAAAATATTTTTAAATGATTTACCGAACTATCCAGCCGTTGCTGATGTTTCTATGAATACGAACAAACTTCAATCGTACGGAATAAAACAACAGACGATTGAAGAAGCAATAATACATATTATGAAGTACGGTTCGCATAAATAAAATATCAATAAATTTTAATGGTCTCAATATTTTAAAGCATGGATGAATGTTTGCATGGTTGTATAAATCAAGTTTTAATACAATATATAAACGTTCATTTTTTCCATTCAATCATTCACCCATTCATTCATGCAAAAGTTTATTTTAGGATGAATAATGGACTTTATCGGAAATACCAACATGACAACTCATCTACTCGGAGCTCATACATCTACGCAAGGCGGAGTTTCGGCGGCAATAACTTTAGCTGAAAAACTCAACTTCACCGCAATCCAGATTTTTACGAAGAATAATAATCAATGGAAAGGGAAAGTATTAACGCAGAACGAAGCGGATGAATTCAAAAGAAAACTCGCTGCATCTTCCATAAAAGTAGTCGTCTCGCACGATTCATATTTAATAAATCTCTGCTCATCCAAACCGGAACTTCTTGAAAAATCGCGCGATGCTTTTATTGATGAACTTGAACGATGCGAGATGCTCGGAATTCCATATCTCAATTTTCATCCCGGTGCACATGGTGGGATGGGAGAAGAAGAAGGCATTAAATTGATTGCAGAATCTCTAAACCTTGCACACCAGAAAACTAAAAATTACAAAGTTCAAAGCATGTTGGAAGCAACGGCCGGACAAGGCACAGCAATCGGTTACAGCTTTGAACATCTTAAAAAAATAATTGATTTGGTTGATGAGAAAGAGCGAATGTGCGTTTGTATTGATACTGCTCATATCTTTGCCGCCGGTTATGACATTAAGGACAAAAAAAAATACAACAAAGTGATTACTGATTTCGATGAGAGTATCGGGTTGGGTTTGCTAAAATGTTTCCACATGAACGACAGCAAAAAACCTCTTGCGAGTCGAGTTGATAGGCATGATCATATCGGCAAAGGGTTCATCGGATTGGAAGGTTTTACAAATATTATGAACGACAAACGTTTACTTCACATCCCCAAAATTCTCGAAACCCCAAAAGGAAAAGAGCAACTTGAAGATAAAGAGAATATTAAAACATTGCGGTCGTTGTGTAAATAAGATCATCTCAACCTCCCACAACATTATTAGCTCCGTAGGGGCTACTTGTTTTTAGCATGTTAGCGAGAACAATATATTTCAGTTCCTTCGGAACGGACTGTTAATTCTGCCTATTCAAACAATTATTTATTACAAACCTCCGCAGTTTTAAAAACTGCGGAGGTTTTAATTGCAAAAGGGGTCAGGCTTATTTTAACAACAACATTTTTTTTACGCTTTGATAAGTCTGTTTCCCGTCAAGCGAAGTTGCATGCAGAGTGTAAAAGTAAATTCCCGATGACAATTTGCCAGCATCAAAACTAACCTCTTGATACCCGGCAGAAACTGTTTCGCTCACTAATTCTTTTACTACTTCCCCAAGTAAATTATACACAATAAGTTTTACGTTACTCTCAAATGGCAACGTATATCTTATGACTGTTGAAGGATTAAACGGGTTAGGATAATTCTGTTCTAACACAAATGCGGTTGGCGTACCAAGGTCTGCTTCTACTTCTTTACTATAAGAGTATTGTCCGTCGTTGTCTAATTGTTTTAGACGGTAGAGATATTTGCCTGAGGTGACCGACTTATCCGTAAAGCTGTACTCTTTAGGTGAATTACTGTTGCCTGCGCCAGTTACAAAACCAACTTTCTCCCAATTCTTAATTCCTAATTCCTCATTCCTAATTCTCTCAACTTCAAATCCATAGTTGTTAATTTCCGTGGCGGTTTTCCAGGTTAAGTTTACTGCTTTTCCATTTACTGAAGAATTAAACGATGTTAATTCAACAGGAAGAGGTTGATTGCTTTGACTTACCGTAAATGAAGTAGTTGCAGCACCGGTTAAAGAAGGAAGTGAGGCTGTTACTGAACGGGATGATGATGCATCTGTTGTTGAACCAATTGTTGAAGTATTATCTACACTTGCAAAATCATCTGTTGACTTCCACGCCTGGACAGATGTTAAAACTTTGCTATTATCATCATCGGCTATCCATGAAATTGTTAAATCTCTCGCAACTGTTAAAGCATTTGTTGGGTTGATTTTCCAAATTCTATTAATACCGGTGTTAGAATTTAATGTTACGTGCGAACCGGAAATTCTTGTTACGGTAACATTCCCTAAATCCTCTACGGCTGCACCTAGCGTAACACCAATGCCGCCGAAAGTTGAAGAGGCGCCACTGCCAACCGCCTGAGTTGTTTGTAAATTACCAACTAAATAATGACCGGCAGCTTCTGATAAAGTTGCGTCTGACCCAAGGGTCAGGGTGTAGGAACCTGTCGTGAGGTTGCCGCTTGTTAGTGTCAGCGTGCCATTTACTGTTACGCCGCCACCAAGTGAAACACCTGCTGAATTACTTGTATTAAGATTGTTATAGGTACCTGCCACCACTGTTTGACCTGAAGAAGCATCATATTGAACTGTTCCTCCCCACGTTTTGCCTATCGAAATCGGAAGACTAGTTGTATTTTGTGTCTTTATGGTTCCTCCATTAGATACATCGGTCACGCTTAACAAGTAGGTCCCCATGTTCAGGACTCCACCGGCAGTTGTAGTCAACGTACCATTCACTGTCAGATTACCACCTGCCGTATTAATACCGCTGGTGTTGTCTAACGTTAAATTATTATATGTTACATTACTAACACCAAAGATCCACTTTCCTCCACCTGTTGCGGTGTATTCCACTGTACTGCCCGTTCCAGCAGTCAATGTTCCGAAATTTGATCCACTGGTCGCAGCAATCTGAAATACATGTGCAGCGTTAGGACCTGTGCTCATGTCTATTGTTCCGGTGTTTGCTAACGTACCGGTACCTGTTCCTGTAAGGGCTAATGTTTGAGGAGTTGTACTAAAAGCCAATGTGGTGTAGCTTGTTATAGTAAGGGTACCGCTTACCGTGGTAGTAGCACCCGTCGCAAGTGTCTTTGTTAATGGACCATTACTGAAGCCGCCGGATATATAAAGGTTAGTGTATGTTTTATTAGCAATGGTTTGAGTACTACTCGTGCTATACGAAACCGTACCACCAATGCTCGAAGTCGCCCACGGGAAGGTTGAAGTAGAGCAATAATACGTACCCGATGTTATCGTTAAATTCGTTGCAGTTGAAATTGTCTGACCACCATCGCGGAAAATACTATTCCCGATTACATCGCCTATGATAAGTGTGGTTATAGTAACCGAAGCGCCAAGCGTCACCCCGCTTGAATTTGCATTATTGATTTCAAGCGTGGCATAAGTTCCCGCTGGTACAGTTTGACCAGATGATCCGTTGAAATTGACAATACCTCCCCAAGTTTTGCCCGACGAAATGGGTGTCCCAGAAGTATTCTGGGTATTTATCGTTCCTGAGTTTGATGGTGTACCGCTTTCGGTTAAAGCATATGTTCCCATATCCAATGTAACGCTATTGGTGAGTGTGCCGCTTACACTAATGGCGGCATCCGCAGTCTTCGTCCCGCTACCGGACAGCGTAAGGTTAACGTATGCTACAGGAAGTGCTATAACCGTTTGGCTTGCACCATTATACGTGATTGTACTTCCGGTGAGCAGATAGTTACCTGAACTGAACGTCGCAGAGTTTGTAAACGTACCGGCAACTCCAACCGAGCCATTGATCGTGACGCTGTTGGTGGTTCTTAAACCGGAAATAGTCAGATTTGAATAATTCTCCGCAGCAACAGTTTGTGCACCTGATGCGCCATAATTCACTGTTCCGCCCGTGGCGTTTAGTGTTCCCCAGGAGAAGGTAGCCGTAGTGCAATTGTAGGTTCCCGAACTCATGTTCAGCGTGGTAGCCGTTGTAATTGAATATCCGCCATCATTAAACACACTGTTTGCAGTGACGTCCCCGATAGTTAGAGTAGTAATAGTGGATGCAGCCGCAAGCGTCACTCCGGTTGAATTGTTTATCGTAAGAGTTGTGTATGTTCCAGCAGTAGCCGTTTGTGCCAATGACCCATTATATTCTACAGTGCCGCCCCATGTTTTACTTGCGGGTATTGGAGGATTCGCCGTGCATTGCGTCTTGATTGTTCCACTATTTGTAATAGTAGAAAGCGTTCCAAGTAACTGGTACGTTACCATATCCATTGTAGAGCTATTGTTCAGAGTTGCGCCCACTGTAACTGCTGCGGCAGCGTTTTTCGTACCGGCACCTGACAAAGTCAAATTGTTGTAGCTGAGTCCCGCGAGCGTTTGTGCTGAACTGCCATTGTATGCAACAGTGCCGGTTCCTTTTGTAAATGTTCCATTGTTTGTCCAGTCACCGCCGATAGTGATCGTTCCTGATCCACATGTGATCGTGCCTGATCCTGTAAGATTTCCTGTAAGATTAACATTCGTGTTGTTTGTAGAAAGATCCGCTGGACTTCCTACTGTCCAGTTACTTTGAATTGTTATTGCTGCCGCGATTGTTTTAATCCCCGTGCCGGAAAAGACAACGTTTTTATACGACGCTTCTCGAACATTTTGGGCAATATCCGAAGCAAATTCAACTGTTCCCGTGCCAAAGTTTATACTACCAAAAAATGGAAATGGTGTCGCGGCAGTTGCACTACCGAGTTTAAATGTGCCGGAATTGAGATTGAGTGCTGAACCGGTGACTAAGGCAACCTCATAACCACCGTCGTTGAAAATACTGTTTGGTGTTCCATCCGCAATTGTTAGCGTCTTGAGGGTCGTTGGACGTGCGAGTGTTACCCCAGTTGTGTTGTTGATCTTAAGGGTCGCGAAGGTTGTCGATGCGCTTCCCCCAATGGTCTGTGCACCCGATCCATTGAAGTTAACTATACTTCCGGTCAAGTTTTCTGAACCATTGTTAGTCCAGTTACCTGAGACAGTAAGAGTGTAGCTTCCAACCGTTAGAGCCGATCCGGACGCGATACTGAGATTAGTACACGCTGCGGATGCACCTACTGTAACAGTAAATCCGCCTTCAATATAAACATTATCACCGGCAATAGGAGCAGAAGCCCCCGATGCACCGCCTGAAGTGGCAGACCAGGTACTGGTTGAAACCCAAGTGCCGGTTGCAACAGAATAACGATCCGCTGCTGTTGCCTTTATACCCAGCCCGGTAATAAACAGTGTAATGATACAAGCGATAGAGTAAAGTTTTTTCATGTTTTTTTCCTTCTATTTTTTGTTCTATTTTCCATTTCTAAGCGAGGAGGGATTTCGCTTCGCTCAACTTTTTTCTGCAATTTTTTAATCAATTTTTTCAACGCAGCAATAAACGTGTTATATTTCTTCGGTTCTATCATGCACACTTTCTCTCAGAGAGTTCGTTTTACATACAGCACAACATACCATAGCTTTATCAAAAATCGTTGGGACAAATTGGGACAACGGGAAACGGATACTTGATGCCGGATGGAGTTTAAAAAGAAAGGATAACAGATTTCAATCCCGGCTTATCGGGATAAATCAATGTTCGTTATTCATTCCGGTGGAACCCGGGACGAATAACGAATAAGGGAGAATGAATAGGGGAGAACTTTTAGGTCAGCTTCAATTTAGGCGGATTGATATAGATGAAGAAAATTAATATCTATTCAAAAACTCCGACAGGTCCTCGTTTGCAGAAAGATCCAACTTGCTCTTAAGACGGATGCGCGCTTTGCGTACTGCATCGTAGCCGGCAAACGTAAGAGCTGCTATGTCTTTGTTCGTCATATCCATCTTGAAATAAACGCAAAGCTTTCGTTCACCACTGGTCAATGACGGAAAATCATGCAGAAGGCTTTGGTAGAAACCGGAGTGCACTTCTTCAAACTGCCGCTCGAACTCATTCCACTGTGTTTGAAATGACTTTGTTTGATATTTAGCCATCGCTGCATGAAGCTTCTCAGAATTGTTTTCATTTAGTTCTTTGTCTAATTTTTTCAACTCGTCCATCATTGCCGCAGTGCTCTCCATATTTTGAAGAAGCCGCAATGCATTCGATATCAATTCATGTTTCTTATGTTCAAGTTCTTTCTTATACTCCTCAGCCTTCTGCCGAATCATCTCTTTTTCCTGGCGGTGAATAGTTTTTAGATTATCCATGCTTTCATTGTAATATTGCGTCAGGCTTAAAGCGGATTTTACACGGGCGTTGAGCTCAACCTCATCAATAGGCTTCCGGACAAAATCTACTGCACCTGCTGCCAATGCCAGCTTTAGGTCTTCACTTTCGGTTTTTATCCCGGTCGCCATGATGACGGGAATTTCTTTCGTTGCTTTTTGCTCTTTCAATTTTCGCAGCACCATCATGCCATCCATTTTCGGCATATACCAATCGAGTATTATCAAACCCGGCAATAATTCGGATGCCATCTTCAGCCCGTCTGCCGGTTTCAATGCTTTCACTATATTATAACCGGAATCTTCCAGCGCCAAAGCTATAAGCTCCAGGCTGCCTCGATCATCATCAATGACCAAAATAGTTTTTCTATTCATTTGAATTCGTCCATTCAATTCTCAATATTCAATAAATTGAAGTGTCATCATGTTTATAAATATATGTACTAAATCCTTATGTTATGCAAGCGGGAAGTGTGAACGAAACAGTTGTTCCTTTTCCTTTCTCGCTCGAAATGGAAATCTTACCGCCGTTGCATTCGACAAACTCTTTTGAAAGTATTAATCCATATCCACTGCCCGGTTCGTCATTTGTTCCGGTATTGTAAACTTTCTTGTCGATTCTGAAAAGCTGCTCTGCCTCGTGCGCCTCCATGCCTATGCCGTTATCCTCAACGGAGATTTCACAGAACTTCTCTGCAAGTGTAGCAGAGACTTGCACCTTTCCACGTTTGTGCGTGAACTTGATTCCGTTCGTTAGGAGGTTGCGTAAAATTCCCGCCGTCATTTTCGGATCGGCAAATACCTCGCAGCTGTAATCGACATCATTAATTAACTCAATACCTTTTTCCTCCGCCTCGCTCTTCAACAAATCAAATACGTCATCGATTATATTTTTCAGAATCAGTCTCTGTGGTTCGGCATCTTTCGAGCCCGATTCGATTAACGACCAATCGAGGAGATTTTCTACGAGCTTATGCCCTGCAACCGCGGAATCATTTATGATACGTGCATAATCAGTGACTTTTTCACTCTCTAACAAGCCGGCGCTTTTCATCAGCCTGCGCGATAAACCGATAAGATTATATAATGGATTGCGAAGGTCGTGAGATAAGATGGAAATAAAACGGTCTTTGGATGAGTTCAATTTCTTCAAAGATTCGTTTGCAGCGTGCAAATCTTCCGTTCTTTCTGCGACCAATTGCTCGAGATTCTTGTTCATGACCTGGATATCCGAAGAAAGCTGAATCTCATGTTCACGCGCGTGCACCATTCTTAAAGTAATGGCTGAAGCTACAAGAGGTAAGTATAACAACGATTCGATCGGGATATAATACTGATATGCCGTATGCACGAACGTAACGAACATGTTGTTTGTAAATATTACTGTAGCAAACATCGTCCCATAAAAAAATATTCCCGCCGATTCGCGTTTCCGGCTGTAGGCAAATCCCGAGACAACAGTAACGTAAAGACAAATGATTATACTTAAAGCCACAAAATAAAGGAAAAGTCTGCCTCCGAATTGAAGCGGTGTAAGTAATACAACAAAAGTGTACAGCGTGAACAAGACGATAGAGGTTCGCACAATTTTACGGGGTATTAAATCGGGGAAAAATAAATATGCCGTCCATAATAATAACGCGTTAAAATCAATCGACAGGAAAAGAAATTTGAGCCTGAGACGAGGATCAAAGTCCGGGAAGAATAACATTATGATCAGAGCGCGATCAAAAAGATATCGCAATACTCCGAACAAGCAGGAAACAGCGAACAGAAGATTAATTTTTCTTTCCCTTTTAAAAGAAGAGAGGAAGAGAAAGTAAACCCCGAGAGTAAAAGAAAAGATAGCCCCGCCGATGTACCCTATATCATTCAGCCAAGTCGCCTTGATTATCTGTTGATTAAGTCCAAGCTTGATCGGGCGCGGAATTCCTGCAAACTGGGGAAAGAAATAATTAGCGATTTGAAGGGTGATTGCAATTGTGTCTCTTTGAGCAAAAAGAGGAACTGTAACAGGAACAATTTTAGGTTTATGTTCATTGAAGCTCTTGCCCGGCACTCCGACAACCATGGCAAGTGTCGTGTCAATCCAAAGTTTGTATGCTGAAAACATATCGGGTAGTCCTAATGCCAGCTCCCGCGTACCGTAAAACTTTTTGCTGTTCAGAATAATTGTAAGTCTGTACGTTGCATATCCGAAAACCGGCATCTTATTTTTCCCGGACGAATATTTTGTCCAACTTGCGGGGACGGAAACATACTCTGTGCGTGGTAAATTAGAGGAGAGGAATTCTACGGGGTTACAGTACTCCCACGGGTAAAATTCCCATTGACCGTTTAGCTCGACTACACCACTCGTTGCAAAATCCCAATTACGCAAATCAATTATACCGTTGTGTGCTGTCGGTTCGGTAGCGCGTAGATTTTGTACAAAGCAAGACATCATTAATACAAGCAACAGCCTCATAAAAATTCCCGGCTTTTTAAATAATAAATCTCTTTATCTTTTTCCTGATGAAAACGAAAAAGAACGGATGTTTTCCGATTTTTCAATTATCATTATTTTTTTGGTTCCTGTGGTCTTAACACAATTATACCCGTATGCTTTTTAATTTTTGCCAAATAACCACCGAGCGGTAATTCGGAAATTTGGACTTTTGCTCCAACTAACGGCGCATGCATAAAGTGAATTCTTCCGTCATCCATTTTTAGCGCAACCCCAACATGACCAATATCCAAGCCTTCCAAATTAGTTGTAATGGCAATTAAATCTCCGTTATGAATTTGGGATTCAATTCCATCAACTTTGTTTTTGGGAATGTAGAAATAGGTTCTTGCGTTAATTGCTTTTTCTTGCATAACAACGATGGGAATAAACTTTCCATTCTCTTTCAGTTGTCGATATGATTCCGGATGCTTCGTCATGTATCCAACTTTAAATTGGATTGGTTCACCACCAATTGATTTTGTAACATCTTCAACAATATTTTTCTTTGTGTTGTTAAAAATCCAATCGGAAAAATAATGGAGACGCGAAGGATATTCTCCCATTTTTCCATCACGGTAACGAACGAACTCCAATTCTTTTGTGTAATCTTCAAAAGAAGTTTTTCCCTTTTTAATACAGCGCGAAAAGACAACACAATTTTCTAAAAAAGTTGTACAATCCAATCCGGTTAAATGAACAACCAGTGTTTCTTTTTCCCCTTTTTCAAGAGTGAATGCTTCGTAATTCAATCCGAGAAAACTTTTACCGATCGCGGTTATAACATCGCCGATTGGTTTTGAATTAAGACTGTCACTTACTGCTAAATCAAATTTTGATTTGCAGATTTGTTTATCTTCTTCTGTAGCAATCTGTGCGTGTGTAAAAACAAAAGCAAATAAAACCATAATGAAAGTTTTCATATCGGGAATTCCTCTGTTGGCTGTTGGTTATAGGTTAAATTCGGATCCGGTCTAAAAGCTAAATTACTTTCAAAGCGGGTAAATTCTTTTAAGAATGTTAATTTCACTTCACCGGTCGGACCGTTTCTCTGTTTCGCAATAATTATTTCTGCAATCCCCTCGGCGTCAGCATAATCTTTACTATCCTGTTGCGCATACCGTTCCGGGCGATGGATAAACATTACCACATCAGCATCTTGTTCAATCGAACCTGACTCACGCAAATCAGAAAGCTGCGGACGCTTATCGGTTCTCGATTCAACCGCACGGTTTAACTGTGCAAGTGCTATTACTGGAATTTTTAATTCCTTCGCCAATGCTTTTAATGAGCGTGAGATGTGTGCAATTTCTCTCTCTCGGCTTTCTGCGCGAGCAGGCCCTTGAATAAGCTGCAAGTAATCAACCACAACCATTCCAACTTTTTTCTCGGAAACTAATCGCCGGGCTTTCGCGCGAATTTCCAAAATTGTTTGTGCTGGTGTATCATCAATATAAATCGGCGCGCTCATCAATTTAGCTGAAGCTCTCCGTAATTTATCTCCTTCTTCTTTTGAAGAAAATTTTCCGGTACGTAATCTCTGCGCATCAATTTTTCCTTCAGCGCAAAGCAAACGGATTATGAGTTGTACAGTCGCCATTTCCAAACTGAAAAATACAACCGGGACTTTATGATCAATCGCAGCATTACGTGCGAGCGAAAGGGCGAAGGCCGTTTTTCCCATGGATGGCCTTGCCGCGATAATAATTAAATCTGATTTCTGGAATCCGCCGAGCATGTCGTCCATGTCCATAAATCCGGTGGGAACTGCAATATTCTTAAAATCTTTTGAATGAATCGCGTCAATGTACTCAAGTGCATCACGCACCGCTTGATCCATATCTTGATAAGATTTTTTTAGATGCTCTTCGGTTATTTCAAATATTTTGCGTTCGGCGGAATCTAAAATGTTGAAAGCGTCTTCTGTTCCGTCGTAAGCTTCTCTTGCAATATCATGCGAAGTTGAGATCAGTTTTCTGAGGATCGATTTTTCTAAAATTATTTTTGCATGATACTCAACATTTGCAGCAGAAGAAATATTCTGCGAAAGTTTACTAAGATAGACTACACCGCCAACCTTCTCCGAAGTGCCCCGTCGTTTTAATTCCTGATACAATGTTACTGTATCGATCGGTTCATCTGCATTGAAGAGGTCTATCATCGCTTCAAAGATTAATGCATGTTCTTTTAAATAAAAACTTGTGGGATTGAGGAGTTCGATTGCCTTCGGCACTGCTTCCTTTTCAATCAACATTGCACCAAGAACCGCCATTTCAATTTCAGGTACGGAAGGAGGTTTTACATCTGTCGGAGTTCTTTTAAAATACTCCGCATCCGGTCTGGCAGAGTCAAGTTGAGTATTTTTTTTTGTCATAGATGATATAATTCTAAATTAAACAGGATTGAGATCAATTAAATAAAAACGATGGTATAAAGATAAAAAAATATCTCATGCAAACATTTCATCGTATAATTTTCTAAAATATTGAACATCAGCCCAGCAATCTTTTTTCCAATTTGGATTGCGCAACAATGCAGCCGGATGGTAAGTAACTACCGCTTTTATCTCTCCAACTTGATGGACTTTATTTCGCATCGCGCCAAGTGATTCTTTTTTCCCAAGCAAACTTGTGGCTGCGGTTGTACCTAAACATAAAATCATTTTGGGCTGAATTATCTCAATCTGTTTGTGAAGATAGTGAATGCACGTTTCAATCTCTACAGGATTTGGAGTTCTGTTTCCCGGCGGGCGACATTTTACGATGTTCGCGATATATACTTCTTGCCGTTTAAAGTTGATCGCTTCCAAAATCTTCGTGAGCAATTGTCCTGCTCTTCCTACAAACGGAATTCCTTGTTCATCCTCATCCGCACCAGGACCTTCTCCGACCAACATTACTTTTGCATTCGGATTACCAACGCCAAATACGAATTTGTTACGTGTCTTTCCTAACGGACAGGCTAAACAGTTACAAATTTCTTGATAATATTTATCGAGTTCGTTTGTTGCATCCATTCCAGTAACTGATGAAATTTTGGGTGATGGTTCACTCACTTTTGTTGGAAGAGCTTTCCCAACTTTTTTTTCGGAATATTCATTTGGAGTTGGATCAACAAGCATTTTGGTAAATAGCTCATCACCATGCAATTCTTTCTGCAAGAGTAAAGAGTCGATAATTTTTTGTTTGGCAGAAGTCATTCCGGATTTAAACTTTTAGATTCAATGGATGCATGGATAAAGAAAAAAAAGCGGAAGGGAAAAAGGGCTCACTTCCGCCAATAACCATAATCAAAAACCGGAAAACTTTGAGGGAGAATTATCTTGATTAGTTTTCTCCGGTTAAAAGATCAAAACGTCATTATTTTTTAAATTCGAATTCAATTTCGCCGTCAAGCAATTGATGCAAAGCTTCAACATGCGGTTTATATCTTTTTTCGAATTTTAGCGACAAACTAAGTTGTGCAGGGTTATCGAAATCTTCGCTGTCGTCGTCTGCGCTAATATTGGTTGCGGGAACGGTTGCCAAAGCGGCATTGAATTCAATCTTACGGTCATCATTAATTGCGCGGGCTTTTTTGCCGGCTACAACTATTCCTTCATAAACATTAGCTACTCGTTTATCAATTGCTCGTAAATCTATTGGGCTTACGCTCATTAGTTCATCTCCTTATTTGTTATTTTTTCTATCACTTCTTTTGCTTCTAAAATTGCAGTATTTAAATTATTGTTGACTATAAAATAGTCAAATTTATCCTTAAGACTCAACTCCATTTTTGCCCTCTCAATTCTTTTTTGAAAGTCGGTTTCGCTCTCCGTTTTTCTTTCCCGGAGCCTTTTTTCCAATTCTTCCAAGCTCGGTGGAAGAATATAGATCAAGTTCGCTTCCGGATAGACATTTTTAATTGCAAGTGCCCCTTTTACATCAACTTCCAAAAGGATCGACTTTCCTTCCCAAATGATCTTCTCTACAAAAAATTTCGGTGTACCGTAGTAATAATCGTAAACTTTTTCCCACTCTACAAACTGATGGTTATCAATTTTTTGCTTAAAAGTTTCTTCGTCAATAAAGAAATAATCTTTACCATCAACTTCATTGTAGCGTTTTTCACGGGTAGTGGCAGAAATTGAATAGACAACTTCCGGCATAAGTTTTAAAATAGCTTTTATTATCGTTGTTTTCCCGGTTCCACTCGGTGCAGCAATAACAATAATATTTCCGTTTTTTTTCACTATTCGATATTCTGAATTTGTTCGCGGATCTTTTCAACTTCTTCTCTTATCGAAACGGAATGATGCGTAATTTCAGCCGAGAGTGATTTGGAGGCTATAGTATTGGCTTCCCGGTGCATTTCCTGGCAAATGAAATTAAGCTTTCTTCCTGCCTCATCTCCGACGGTAAGGACTTCAGAAAAATATTTGAGATGACTTTTCAACCGAACACACTCTTCTGTAATATCTGATTTTTCAGAGAGCAACGCTAATTCAAATTCCAAACGGTCTGAATAGTTTTGAATATCTTTTATTATCTGTTGAACGCGCTCTTGCAGTTTTTGAAAATATTCGTTAACAGAATCTCTGTGAATTTTCTCAATTTCTGCCAACGTTTCAGTTATAACTGCCGCTCTTTCAAGTAAATCCTTTAGAAGCGATTTACCTTCAATTTTTCTCATCTCGATCAGATTATCGGCAGCCTCTGAGATACATTTTTTCAATACCTCAAAATGCTCATCGGTAAATTCAAGAAAATCAGGAGAAAATAATTCTTTGAAATTGAGAAAATGTGCAAGTTGAATCTCCTCTTTAATGTCGAGAGATTTTTTAATCTGCTTTAACATCTGCGCAGTTTCAATCAATTTAGCTTCGTTAATCAACGCATCTTGTCCGGCGCCGAACTTAACTGAAATTGAAAGACTAATTTTTCCCCTCTTAATTTTTGAACGGAGAAGCTCCTTAATCTCAAATTCTTTGGCGAATAAACTTCCGGGCAGCTTTGCCGAAACTTCTAAAAATCTATTATTTACGCTTTTTAGTTCAACTTCAAAAGAAAAACCGTTAAATGCAGCTACGGATTTGCCGTAACCGGTCATACTCAATATCATAAATCCTACCTATAATGGGCACAAAAATAAAGAAAAATGGAGAGGTAACCAAGGACTAAAACGCTTCCCCGATGCCAAAATGAAATTCCATTAAATCGAAGAATTTTCGTTTCAAAATTCGCCTTTCTGAGTAAGGATCGTAGGACTTAAAGCCAAAATCGATGCGAAAAGGGGCGATCATGGTGTAATATCTGAATCCGAAACCTGAAGCAAAGGCAATTTCAGAAACTCGTGTCTTTTTTACATTGCTCCAGGAATTTCCAAAATCCACAAATGCGGCCACACCGATTGATTCGGTCAACTTGTACCGGTATTCGGCAGAACCCTCGAATAAAAAGCTGCCTCCTTCAAGAAGGACAGTCTCAACCTTATTTGTAGTCTCGTTAAGGATCGGAACTTCAACTTTTGGGGAAAGTTCTCTTGCACGCCAACCGCGTACAGAGTTACTACCACCGGTAAAAAACTTTTTAGTTGTCGGAACATCAAGTTCATTTCCGCGATATGCTCTTAAATAACCGGTTTTTAGTTTCAACCCGAGTACGGCAGATTCCTTTCTATTTGTAGCCAGATATTTGGCGAAGGTAATTTGTGTTTTGTAGTAAAGCGGCGTAGTGTAGGTTTTATCCGATAATTTAGAAAGAAAATAAGGAATTGAATTCGCCTCTTCCAAACTAACCGATAAATTGTATCCGTTTGCCGGGAATAACGGATTTAAAGTTTTTATAGACCGGAGGTCCAAACCGAGAATTGATAAGGTTTGACTTCTCGTCAGTTCGCGATCAGTAAGAAAGAAAATTTCGTCTGCAATTTCCAAATTATAATAGGATGATAAAAAATTGATAAAGGTATAATTTGGTAATTCAAACTCAAAGCTCAGTTTACCGCCGTAATTTCTTTTGTTTGAAGTAGCGTCTTTACGAAGTGTAAAGTATCCTTCAAGAATTCCAAAGATCGGTTTGTTAAAAACGTATGGTTGCTCAATTTTTAATTTTGAATCAAAAAAGCCAGCGAGGGATGTTTCCCTTAAAGAAAAGGCTTTTACCACTTTTCCGAAATTAATTCTTTCTAAATCTTGAACACCGAATGAACTTGTCAAAGATAATTTCCGCGCGCGACCAAGAAAATTTTTGCGCGTATAAGTTCCTCCCAAACCAAGATTAAACGTGTGTTGCTGATTATTCATA
Organism: Ignavibacteriaceae bacterium; assembly: GCA_041671545.1. GTDB lineage: Bacteria > Bacteroidota > Ignavibacteria > Ignavibacteriales > Ignavibacteriaceae > UBA1563. The sequence continues at coordinate 33,969 of JBAZBI010000018.1, read as the reverse complement.
AGCAATTCCGGCGCAAGTTCATTCATCTTGCCGATATTGCCAAGTACTTTTAGCGGAACATAATTTCCTACAGTATCCTCCGTTATGGGAATTACTTGCACGTAATTGAACAATCCGGTTCGATACAAACGAACCTGACTTTGGCGGATTTTTTCAGCGCTATATAATTCGTCCACCTTAATTCCCACAAGATCTTTCAGCAGTTCGGTTTCAACAAAATCACTGCCTTCTCCGGTTTTTTCAATCTGCACGTTGCTTATTTTATAGCGTGGACGTGGTCTAAAATAAACATCAACATTCGCCAGATTTTTAATAGTATCTTTTTCGATAACAGAGCTATCAAACGCGGCGAGCATGTAACCGGAATTATTGAGGTTTTCAATCACCACATCAATACTATTTTTTAGAAGATTTTGAGAATATCTTTTTGTTTCCAATGCAGAAAACTCGTTATCGATACCTACTTTCAACTCTGAAGATATCTCCTTTAGTCCGTTCAATTTTATTTTTGTAAACGAAGATGGAAGACATTCATTAATTACAAAAACCACTTCAGCTGTATTCTTCGCAGTATCAATTTTGAAACTTGATGAAAAATGAGCTTCAAAAAAACCATTGGAATTGTAAAAATCTTTCAAGGCATTCATGTCGTCGTGCAACATCAAGCTATCAAAATACGAAGGTTCTTTCCCTACACTACTGCTAATCGAATGGAGTAATTTCCAAAACCAGCTTGGTGTTTCTTTCGATAAAACCACGTCTTTGAGCATTGAAGAAGAGTAAGAAGAATTGCCTGTAAATTCTATGGATGTGAGTTCAATTTTATTCGCTTCCTGAGCCGAGGTCAGTGTGAGAGAAAAAAGAATTGCAATGAGAAAAAATGCTTTTGTCAAAATCAGTTTTAGTGTTTAATCTGATGAAATATCTTTTTGACTAAGAACAAGTTCCGGGTAATCAAGTTTAAAAAGATTCAAGAAAAATTCTTTCGTTTTTTTTCCTTCGCAATTTTTTGAAAGAAAAAGAATTACCGGCTTCTCCGGTTTTATTACTAAATGGGCGTAATAGGTTTGCCGGTCGGAAAAATCAATTAAGTATGTAAAAACTTCTCCACCGCTTGATCCCGTATAAAAACTTTCCGAGTTATAATAAAATAAGTCGTACGGAAATCCTTCGATTTTTTGAGTCGTGCAAATACTTTCATTTGTTGACATTTCCGGGAGGAAAAATTCATCTATTTTGATCAACGAATCCTTCGATAAGCGTTGAATTTTCAATCCCCATTTATCTGTCTTGGATGGTTTTGTTTCCTTGATCGCAAGAATTTCTTTTTTGGTCGAGTCACTATCGAATTGGCTGTACAATGCAACTTTTATTTCCGGATCAAATTTATTCTGGAGATGCTTAAGAAGTTTTTGATTGTCACCAAGATAGTCTTCTTTTGCCATAGATGGTTCCTGATTCTTATCAGCACAACCATTTACGAGTATTAGGAATGAAAAAAGTATCAGCGTTAATTTTAATTTATTTAATAATAACAACTTCTGTTCCTTTGGATATAATGTTATAAAGTTCATCAATATTTTCATTGCTCACAGCGATGGAACCGTCGGTCCAGTTAAATACGAATGGTAAATTTTTGAAAATAAAATTCAATTCACCGATGCCGTGGATTCCAACATCCCCGCCGAGTTTGGTTCCGGCATTAATACATTCTCCGTAATTATTATCAAAACGGAGTTTCTCATATTCATCTTGCGTAAGACTTCCCCGTGTAAAACCGGCTTCAACATCCTGTAGATTCGGATAAGTTATTTTAAAAAGTTTTCCATATTTGTGTGTAGTGAGAATATCACAAATTTTGTAAACACCGATTGGAGTAGCATTATCATTTGCTCTTCGCTTCGGTTGTGGATTTCTTCCAAAAACTGCCCGGTATTTTTTTACTAAAATCGTATCGGCATAAAGAGCCAACTCAAATGTATTACGATTAATAACAATTCTTGGATTTTCAATTTTGGTTAAACCCTTTAATGCCATTTCTTGCTGCAGGGGTTTTTCTTTTACATTAAGTAATACTCCGTACAATACACATCCGGTTAAAAAGAGGAACAATCCTCCTGTAAATAAAAGTACATTTTTAACCATTTAGTTTTTCTCTTTTTACGAAATCTTCAACAGAAATTTAGAAAATTTTGAGGAAAGATTTTAACCGAATCATAATAAATCGGATGGAGTCCGGATAAAAAAATTCCCGCGCGAAGCGGGAATTAATTAACTCAAATAAAGAAAAGCTACACTTCCATTATTTCTTTTTCTTTGTGCTTCAGAATATCATCGATCATCGTAATGTGTTCGTTTGTAAATTTCTGTGTTTTGTCTTCAGCTTCTTTTAATTGATCTTCGGTAATTTTTTTATCTTTTTCAGCGCGCTTTAAATGATCATTCCCTTCGCGTCTAACATTTCGGATCGCAATTTTACAGTCTTCCCCGAATTTTTTAACCAACTTTACTAAATCTTTTCTTCTTTCCTCTGTTAAAAGTGGAATCGGGATTTTTAAATTCGTCCCATCGCTAACAGGATTAAGTCCAAGATCAGCATTGAGGATCGCTTTATCTACCGCTTGAACGAGAGATTTATCCCAAGGTGTAACGGATAAGGTGTGGCTGTCTAAAACCGTAACATTTGCTACCTGCCGGATTGGAGTGAGTGTTCCGTAATAATCAACTTTAACGTTATCCAACAGTGCGGTGGTTGCTTTGCCCGTTCTGATCCTGGATAATTCATGTCGCAGCGCTTCAATTGATTTATCCATTTTTGATCGTGTATCTTTAAGTATCTGTTCCATAAAAACCTCAAAATGTTTCAAAGTAGTAATAAAAAAATAATAAAATCTTTTTATTCCTGCACTACAGTTCCAACATTTTCTCCTTTTATAAGAGCAAGTAAGTTGCCCGGTTTATCCATATTAAATACAACAAGGGGGAGTTTATTCTCCTGGCACAAACTGATTGCCGTCATATCCATTACACGGAGATTTTTCTTTAAAATATCGATGTAAGAAATTGAATCGAACTTCAAAGCTCCGGGGACTTTTTCCGGGTCGGCATTAAAAACACCGTCAACACGTGTTCCTTTGATTATCACATCAGCTTCCATTTCAACAGCCCGGAGGGATGCGGCAGTATCCGTGCTGAAATAAGGATGGCCTGTTCCCGCGCCAAAAATAACTACACGTCCTTTTTCCAAATGACGAATTGCTCTTCTGCGGATGTAAGGTTCGGCTATTTCATCCATTTTAATTGAACTCATTAAGCGGGAATATGTGCCTTTTAATTCGATTGAATTTTGAAGCGCTAATGAATTTATCAAAGTTGCGAGCATCCCCATTTGATCTCCGGTAACTCTCCCGATCCCCTGATCGCTGGCGTTCAAACCTCTGAAAATATTTCCGCCGCCGATAACCACACCGATTTCAACTCCAAGTTTATGGATTGAGATAATTTCGTCGGCAAAAAAATCAAGAACTTCGGGATCAATACCAAATCCTTTTTTGCCCATCAACGATTCGCCGCTTAACTTTAGAAGAATTCTTTTATACTTTAGAGTTTGCATAGATATTTCCTTTAGACATAAAAAAAGGTCTTACGCAATGAAGACCTTTTTGAAAACAGTTATTTTTTTTCATCACCAAGATGAAAGCGCAGAAAAGATTGTATCTTCACTTCAGCTCCGACTGCTGTATTAATTTCTTTTATCAAGTCACCAACAGTCTTAGTGTTATCTTTAATAAATGCTTGTTCAAAAAGACAATTTTCCTGGTAGAATTTATTAATTCTTCCCGCTGAAATTTTCTCGAGAATTTGTTCAGGTTTACCTTCTTTGCGCGCAAGCTCTTTATAGATTTCGATCTCTTTGTTAACTACTTCCTGGTCAACTTCATCACGATAAACAGCAAGCGGTTTCATAGCGGCAACTTGCATAGCAATATCTTTTGAGATACCGGCAACCAACTCGGCTTTATCTTCCGGCACATTTACAAAAATAATTAATACTCCTAATTTAGCGCCGGGATGAACGTATTCGGCAACGTAACCGTTTTCAGTTGAAGTGATCCCAATACGAGAGATCACAACTTTTTCGCCGATCTTTCCTACTATCTCATCTAATTTTGTTTGAAGAGAAGTTTCCTTTGACAGAAGTTCATCAACTGAAGTTGGTTTATGAAGTTGAGTTGTTTCTAATACAAAATTCACAAAAGCAATAAAGTCCTCTGATTTTGCTACGAAATCGGTTTCACAATTTACTTCAATAATAAATCCGGTCTTTTTATCTTGGGAAACAGCAGTAAGCACAACGCCTTCATTAGCGGCTTTATCAGCGCGTTTTGCAGCTACAGCGGCTCCTTTTTTTCTTAAAATATCAATAGCTTTCTCAATGTTGCCTTCGGCTTCCGTTAAAGCTTTTTTACAATCCATCATTCCTGCGCCGGTTTTAGCGCGCAGTTCATTTACATCTTTAGCAGTAATTGCCATTTTAATAATCCTTTTTCAGAAATAATTATTTAGATACTTCTTTATTTTCTAATTCTTTTTCTTTGGTCACTCTTTCAGGAGCAGCGCTGTCTTCGGCTTTAACTTCTTTAGATTTTGCTTCACCTTCTATACATGAATCGGCTAATAATTTAGTTATCATCTCAATCGTTTTAACCGCATCATCATTTGCCGGGATAACGAAATCTATCGGATCGGGGTCACAGTTCGTATCAACGATAGCATAAACCGGGATGTTAAGTCTTTTAGCTTCCATCACAGCGATCGATTCTTTCTTAACATCAACAACAAACAAAGCGTTTGGCAATTTGTTCATGTTTTCAATACCTTCAAGAACTTTTTTCAGTTTGTCTTTTTCACGTGAAAGGAATAATCTTTCTTTCTTAGTGATTTTTTCAAAAGTTCCGTCAGTTTCTTGTTTTTCAATTGAATGAAGTCTTTTAATACTTTTTCTAATTGTAGAAAAATTAGTAAGCATTCCGCCAAGCCAGCGTTCTGTTACCCAATATTGGTCGCTGCGGCGGGCTTCGGTTTCAATAATATTTTTAGCTTGTTTCTTCGTTCCTACAAAAAGCACTTTCTTCCCTTCGGAAGTAAGATTGAATATTTTTTCTGCTGCTGATTGTAAAAGAAGTTGAGATTTTTTTAAATCGATGATGTGAATCCCGTTTTTTTCCATAAAAATATATGGCTTCATTTTAGGATTCCAGCGACGGGTTAAGTGTCCGAAATGGGCACCGGCTTCAATAAGCGTAGTGAGGTCTACTTTGTTCATAGAATATGCTCCTGTTTAACTTCTACTTTCTTCTTCTTTACCTTTAATCCCTTAAAGCGGGACACAGGAGGTAAATCTGAAAGTATGGATGATTGATTATATAATTAGAAAAATTATCTTTTAGAAAATTGAAATCTTTTTCTTGCTTTTGGTTGTCCGTATTTTTTCCGTTCGACCATTCTCGGGTCTCTCGTCATAAATCCGGCTTCTTTTAATCTTGGTCGATATTCGCTATCGATAGATTCAAGTGATCTAGCGATGCCTAAACGAATTGCTTGTGCTTGACCGGTGATGCCACCGCCGGCTACTTTGGCGGAAACGTCATATTTCCCTTGAGTATCGGTAACAATAAAAGGTCCAAGAATATCTTCGCGGCTAACTGCTTCAGGGAAAGCTTGTTCAAAAGCTTTTCCGTTAACTGTTATCGTTCCGTTTCCGCTTCTCAGAATTACACGCGCTACAGCTGTTTTTCTTCTTCCAACAAAAATTTGATCTGCCATTTCTTCTCCGTTAAAAACTTAATACTTCTGGTTTTTGAGCTGTATGTGGATGTTCTGTTCCACGATATACTTTTAATTTTTTAAAAATTTGTCTTCCTAATCTCGTTTTTGGAAGCATACCTCTTACGGCAGTTTCGATAACCCATTCAGGTTTCTTAACTGTTAATTCTTTATATGCTCTTTCTTTCAAACCGCCGGGGTAACCGGTATGATGAAAGTAAGTCTTCATTTCTTCTCGTTTTACGGCAATTTTCACTTTGTCGGCATTGATAACCACTACAAAATCGCCAGTGTCCATGTTTGGAGTAAAAGTAGCTTTATTTTTCCCTCGGATAACACGGGCAACTTGTGAAGCCAATCGTCCTAAAGTTTGATCTTTTGCATCAACTACATACCACTTTTGATTAGCATCTTCCGGTTTAATAAATCTGGTCAGTTTTTCTTGTTTCACGTAACATTCCTCTGAATATTCAAATTCGTTTTTATAAAGGCTTTAAAAATAAACTTCCAAGACTAAAAAGTCAATTATTTTGAAGGGTAATATTACGAATATTATTCGGGATTTACTAAAAAATTGAGCTGCCAAAATTAAATGACTGCACTATTCCCCAAAAAGAGGGCAAAAAACGGTAAAAAGGGTCTTTTCCTTTAACTATCAGTTTTATGATAAAATCTTCATCAATATCTGTTTTTATATAAATTGTCTGGGTGAATGTCCCTTCAAGCTCTTCGGGCGGGTTGAAGTAATATTCATAGTTGGAATTTTCAGCTTTTAAAGTATAACGTGACGGATTGAACAAATATTTTTCAACTACCTCCAAATGGACATAAGGGGGTGGACTATAAATCCGCGGATCACCGTAAAAAGTAACTCCATCAAGCTTCTTTTTTACGTTTTGGTCGATGTATGTCCAGCCAATCGGAAATTTCATGTTTACATTTAATGAATTCTCCGAGTAAAATTGGGTTAACCCGGTTGTATCGGCATTTGAAAATGGCGATGACGCATTTACCGATCCGGGAACAGCGACGGGATTTATCCCTTTGGAATCGATATTTTCCTTTTGTAATAGATCCGAATTTAAGCCCGGTGGTAAAGAACTTGAAAAGTTATCTTCGTATAAAAACTGCATTCTCGTGTCGGAAGATTTCGGCAATCCACTTCTTGAAATTAGAACTCCGCTCTTTAATACGAGAGCAATAACCAGTATGAAAATGTGAACTCCCAGAGAGAACCCAAATCCTTTAAGGAAATTATCAGCTACAATTCTATTATTAAATATTTTTTCCAAATCAATTCATTTCTTTTCTTAGCACTCCAAAAATAGTAATTTTAACCTTGAATTTCGTTCACTTTTTAAGGAACTGTTTTAATGCGCTTTTTAATTACCGGCGGCGCCGGTTTTCTTGGGATAAATTTAGTCCGTTATTTATTGAAGAATAATCATGAGGTTACTTCACTTGATATTGTCGATTTCAATTATGAAGATGTTAAAAACAAAGTAAATATTATCACGGGCGATATTCGTGATAAACAAACGGTTGAAAAATCCGTTGCAAACGTTGATATTGTTGTGCATACCGCTGCCGCACTTCCGCTTTATTCTGAAGAAGATATTTTATCAACGGACATTGATGGAACAAAAAATTTACTCGGAGCTTCCGTTAAAGCCGGAGTAAAAAGATTTATCCATATTTCATCCACAGCAGTTTACGGAATTCCAGATCACCATCCTTTATTTGAAACGGATAAACTTGACGGTGTTGGGCCATACGGGAAGGCAAAAATTCTCGCCGAAGAAGAATGTTTAAAATTTAGAAAACAAGGAATGTGCGTTCCAATTCTCCGTCCGAAATCTTTTATCGGTCCGGAAAGACTTGGTGTATTTGATCTGCTCTACGATTGGGCAAAAGACGGTAAAGGTTTTCCGATGATCGGCGATGGGAACAACCGTTACCAACTACTTGATGTTGAGGACTTGTGTGAAGCAATTTATCTTTGCGCAATGCTCGACGAAAAAATTGTGAATGATACGTTTAATATCGGCGCGAAAGAATTCACAACGATGAAAGAAGATTATCAAGCTGTTTTAGATTACGCCGGGTTTGGTAAAAAAATTACCGGTCTGCCTGAGAAGCCAATCATTTTTATTCTTAGATTTTTAGAAGCGTTAAAATTATCCCCACTTTATAAATGGGTGTATGAAACCGCTTCCAAAGATTCTTTTGTATCAATTGAGAAAGCAGAAAAAATTCTCGGTTACAAACCAAAATTCTCCAATAAAGACGCGCTTCTCCGCAACTTCAAATGGTATTTGGAAAACATAGATAAAATCCAGGAGGCAAGCGGTATCTCGCACCGCGTCCGTTGGAAACAAGGCATTTTACGAATTGCAAAAATATTTTTTTAGGTAATCATGGAAGAATCAAAAGTAACTTTTAGACCTTGGGGAAAAAACGACTTTGAGCAAGTTTATAAAATTTTGCAAAAATCGTGGGACAAAGCTTATGCTTCTTTCATTCCAAAAGAAGATTTGACTTTTTACTTAAACAAGACTTACAACACAAAAAAGTTAGAAGAACTTTTCAACAACACAAACGCATTTTGTTTTGTTGCAGAAGTTGACGGCAAAGCTGTCGGCTGGTTAAAATTGACAATTGATATTACAGAAAATAGATTTTACCTTTCATCTATATACGTCCTACCGGAATTTCAAAAATTGAAAATCGGTAAGCAATTGATGGAAATTGCTTTTACATCTGCAAAAGAAAAAGGTTTTTCCGAAATTTGGATCGGCGTTATGGATAATAATATCAATGCGCTCCGGTGGTATGAAAAAATAGGATTCGTGTTTGAAGAAAAACTTCCCTTTAAAATGAGGAACACCAAAGTTCAGCATCTTATTGGAAGAAAAAAGCTTCTATAAATATTTCTTTTTTTGCCGTATCTTTGCAAACCAAAAACTTAATTTCACGAGGAAAAAAATGAGTAATAAAACCGATTATTTAAAAAAGACGATCCAGCACTTTGACATGAAACAACATAATGTTGTTCCGCTTGTTGATGCGATGGAAAGCATGGCTTTTCAATCACGAAATCTTCACCGCGCATCAAAAATTTATGATATGATGTTGAACGATGAAGACTGTACCGTAATTCTTACACTTGCCGGAAGTTTGTTCAGCGCAGGCTTAAAGAAAATTGTGTACGATATGATTATGAACAACATGGTTGATGCCATCGTTTCTACCGGCGCAGTTATGGTTGACCAGGATTTTTTTGAAGCGCTTGGCTTTAAACATTATCTCGGAACACCTGCAAGCGATGACAACGAACTCCGCGATTTGATGATTGACAGAATTTATGATACATACATTGATGAAGAAGAACTCCGCATCTGTGATGAAACAACCGGAAAGATTTTAGATAGTTTAGAACCGCGTCCTTATTCATCACGCGAATTGCTATACGAATTCGGAAAATTTTTAGATAACAACGGCGGACCAAAAGTTGATGATTCGGTTATCTACGCAGCATACAAAAAGAATGTTCCGATTTTTGTTCCGGCTTTCTCAGATTGCTCCGCCGGATTCGGATTTGTAATGCACCAAACAAAAAATCCGGAGAAACACGTTTCACTTGATTCTGCAAAAGATTTTCTTGAGCTGACTAAAATTAAATTAGCAAGCAAAGATACCGGTATCTTTATGATCGGTGGCGGCGTTCCAAAAAACTTTACACAAGACATTGTTGTTGCCGCTGATCTTCTTCAAGAAGATGCGCCGATGCACAAATACGCAGTTCAAATTACCGTTGCCGATGAAAGAGACGGCGGACTTTCCGGTTCTACTCTGAAAGAAGCAAGCTCATGGGGAAAAGTTGAAACAACTTATGAACAAATGGTTTTCGCTGAAGCTACTCTTGCAATGCCACTTATTGCCGGTTACGGATACCACAAAAAGAATTGGGAAAAGAGAAGCGGTAAAGAGTTTACAAAACTTTTTGCTGTTGAAACTGCAACGGTTTAGGATTTCTTACTAAGACACTTTGTGCCAATATCTTTTATTAGTTAGAATTTCGTAGCGCGGACTTCAGTCTGCGCTTTGATTTTATATTACTAATTACACAAACAGCACCGCGTAACCATAAATGGTTTACGGTATCACGGGTATCAATAATTCTACTTCATTTTTCTAATTCTTACTTCACAATCTTTTTTACCTTTTAGAAGTTTAACTAATTCATTCACTTCTGTATTTCCGGTGTGATATGGATAAAGAATTTTTGGATTAAACATTTTAACAGCATCTGCAACCATTACAGGAGTCATGGTGTATGGTAGATTCATCGGCAGAAAAGCGATATCAATATTTCTAAGATTTCTCATCTCCGGGATGTTTTCGGTATCACCGGCGATGTAAACTTTTACGTTTGCAAACGTAAGCACATAACCGTTTCCGATTCCTTCAGGATGGAATAGCTCCCCGTTTTCTCTTTTATTGACAATGTTATAGGCCGGAACTGCTAAAATCTTTATTCCTTTGTATGAAGCTGTTTCACCGTTCTTTAAAACAGAACCGCCCGCCACTGTTGGAAATGATGACTCGTTGCAGAATAATTTTGTACCATCTTTTTTAATTAATTCAATCGCTTTGGAATCAAGATGATCGCCATGCTCGTGAGTAATTAAAATCAAATCCGCTTTCGGTAATTTAGAATAATCGGCATACTTGCTAACGGGATCGACATAAATTATCCGTTTGTTAAATTCAAATATTAAAGAAGCATGCCCTACAAAAGTTATTTTAAGATCACCGGCGGATGTTTTTATCACATCGGTTTGAAAATTATTTTCTGCTAATAAGCTAAAAGATAGCAGAAGAAAAACAACAAGTCCCGTTAAACTTCTCATCGCAAAACTCCATTCAAAAATTATTTTCAATTCAAATCTTTCCATTTTTTAACAGCGATGACGATCGTTTCGTTTCCCTTTACTTCAAGAACAGAATTAGGCGGTACATTTCCTTTTTCATCCAATGCTTCCGTATCCCAGCTTCCACGAGTAATTTTATAATTAAGGATTGTCCCTTCGGCAAAAATAAATTTTCTTGTCCAACTTCCATCATTTTGTTTTAATAGTTTTATGGAACCGGCATTCCACATACCAAGAAGATCATTATCTCCAACAATATAAATTGCGGAAGTGTCGGGAATAGTGTTCGCAATTATTTTAAATACGATCTCTCTTTCTGCACCCAATTCGACTTTGTTGTTTTGAAAATATGCATTCCAACCTTCAATAATTTCATCAAGAGATTTATTATAAGTTTCCCTAAATCCTTTACTCATATCTTGGAACGATGCGGCGGAGTTAAACTTTTCTAATCCGTAAGTATCAATCAAGTATTTTGCAAAATGCGCTGAAGCTGCATAAGACAGTTGCGAAAAATTAAAGTTGTTAGAATTGTTAAGAAAATCTTTCATCGAAAAATCGTGATGCTGAGAAACAATCGACTTATTCTTTTTCCATTCCATACTGTCTTTAGTTGAATAATAATACCCGACAATTCCCTCCGAGAATATTGTTGATGCGTTTCCGAATAGGACGTGTATGCTTTCGTGTTCCGCGGGTCCAAAACCGATGGAATGATTTTGAAATGCTTTCGGGAAAGGATTACCAAATCCGGGAGTTGCGGACATGTAATACTTCTGTTCCAAATCTTTATAAAGATAACATTCAATTTTTCGTTGGGGAGAATTAAAGTGTAATCGTTTTATCACATCATCAAGTTTCGCGTCTTCGAATAAAAAGAGACTATCTACGTTTTGATTTTTGCTGAAAATTTGCTGATCATAAAAAAACGAATAATACTTCGTCTCATATTTCTTCAATTGTTTGTTTCGTAAAGCGACAACATTATAATTGCGTTCTACATCAAACTTATTATCGGTTAGAAATCCGTGATGGGTTATCGCGTAATTTTGCATAACAAAATATTGGCTGATATCCTGGAAAGTTGTCCACAATGTTTTTATTCCCTCAAAAGAATTGCCAAGCTGAAATCTCCGGTTTCCCTCAGACGAAATTAGATTGATAGCGTCCATCGAGTCACTGAACAAATACGAACCAAGTTTAAATCCATTCTCGGTTAATGTTAATGCGGATGGTAAATATTTTTCCAAATATTTATAAGATTTGGCCGGACCCCAAAAACTCAAATGCTTTGTCAGATCGGTAGAATCAAGCTGATCCTCATACTTCACAATAAATTTTGGATTTTTCTTCCAGACTTCATATATGTTATTTAATTCGATACTAAAAGAATCGCACAACCTTCCTTGGACAAAAACATATTCCTTTTCGCTCCAAAACTTTTGCTGATAAGAGTACATTAAACTGTCTAAAGACTTTTGCGCAAATAAAAGATTACACAACAATAGAAAAATTGTTAACATGAATTTTAATTTTAACACCGGTATCTCCTAAATGATGAAATAAAATTACGCCGGATATTTTTTTCAGTCAATTCCAATTTTATACTCGAAAATTTTTCATTCTCAGGTTAACTAAAATGCCTTAACACTCTCAGTGCGCGTAAAGTGTTCCAATGACTTGGTTTGCCAACATCTTCCATATCAAAATGAGTTTGTCCCGGATGATTTGCTTGCAGTAACCAGTAATTGTTCTCCTTTCTTTTCTTTAATAACACATCAACCGCCGGTTTCATTCTTTCGTCAAAAGGAATTTCTGCTGATCTAAAATAATCCAGCGCTCGCAAGATGTCATATTTCCACCTTGATGGATAAGACAATTTTAAAAAGCTTTTACTTATTATTTCATTAGTTCGATGCGAAAAATAAAGCCGGTGGCTCAGAATAAATTCTCTTGAAGTTTTTTCAACCTTCTTTAATTCCGGCAACCGGTAACCATAACCGTTTATCGAATATTCCCGAATGCCTTCAAGCACCGACAATGTTGAGTGAAGTGAACTATGCCTTGCCCCTGATCTATTAAATCTGCAATTAAAACCTCCATCCTCCATTTTTTGCAAAAGGATAAAATCAATAATTGATTTAAGTTTGCTTTCATCTGAATTAAAGTATGCAGCATAATTTAGAAACATTCCATTTAAACAAACGTCACTCTCTTTTATCTCATGTGAGGGATTTATCCCTCCATCTTCACCTTTTTCCTCATCCAACAGCATAAGAATGGTTTTTCTAATTCTAGGATTCGCAGGTGAAATGCCAAGATTTTTAAGATCAAGTAAAGTATAATGGGTGGAAGTCCATTTAGGCTGATAAAATTTTCTTCCCCAATGTCCATTTTCATCTTGAAAAGATAAAAATTTCTTACCCCATCCTTCCGTAGCAATTCTGTTTCTTAAATCTTCGCGATCTTCGGAAAGCAAATCGCGATATACCTGGTATTGAATAGAAACATCTCCCTCAAGTAACCAATTAATTATACTCTCATCTTTCATTTTTTTAATCCTGATATAATAAATCATCAACTCGATTAATCGAGGAGTTAAAGAAAAAAGTTGATCTGTATCTCAACCGTTTCAATTTATCTTCCTATGGAAGACCGTTTTATTTGAATATCTCACAATTTCTGAATGCCGAGGCAATTCAATTACAAGTTTTAAGTAATATGAGTTACTCCTAACATAAATATTTGAAACTATTTCATTAAAAGTAGTTTTCTTGTTTCACTGTATTCATTTGTTTGAAGCCTGCATAAATAGATTCCACTTGGCAAACCTCTACCATCAAACTCAACTTTATAACTGCCAACCGACTTTTTCTCATCCACGAGTTTTTGAATTTCTCTTCCGAGTAGATCATACACTATAATTTTTATGTGCGATTCCTTCGGCACATTATATTCTATAACAGTACTTGGGTTAAACGGGTTGGGATAATTCTGGGAAAGGGCATATTTAGTTATTTGGATATTCGTATTCTTTGTTATCCCGTTTGGGAGATTCGCACCAGCTCGATAAACCGACAACCCGCCGTGAGTTCCAGCCCAAAGATTTCCTTTTCCATCGAAAGTAAGAGATCTTACATCATCATCGATTATATGCGAATTTGCTGTGCTATATTGTGTCCATTTATTGTCATCAAATTTTATCACTCCTCCTTTAGTCCCGAGCCATTTAGTTCCATTATTATCAATAAGTAGAGCGTTAACCCATCTATTCTGTATGCCTGAGGTTAATGGATTATATAGCTTCCCGATAGTTCCATCAAATTTAGCTATACCTGAACCAATTGCACTACCCATCCAAATATTTCCTTTGCCATCTAGCACTACATCATCAATCCAATCAAAAGGCAAAGCAGAATTTGAAGTAGTATAGCTCGTCCACGTTATTCCATCAAAACTTAATAATCCCCGATAAGTCCCTATCCATAGTTTACCATCATAGTCGGTGGTAATTGACCTAATCTGTAAAACCGAATAACCAGAATTCTGCGAACTGAATACAGCCCAAGAATTTCCATTAAATTTGACTAAAAAATCATCAGTGCTCATCCAAATATTTCCTGTTTTATCAATATGAAGATGATAGATTTCGTGATTAGGTATTGGAGAGTTATCAACATTATAAACAGTCCAAATGGTTCCATCAAATTTGGCTAAACCCATAGAAGTACCGACCCAAATATTGCCGTTCTTATCTATAGCAATATCATTAATATAATTTGATGGTAGTCCTGAATTGGCAGTATTGTATAACGTCCATGTAGTTCCATCAAATTTTACTAATCCACCCCAAAAGTCATAACATCCTATCCATTTATTTCCAGCAGAATCGATTGCAAGAGATGAAATGTCTCCGCGAGGTAATCCGGAATTTGAAAGATTATACGCCTTCCAAGATATTTCATCAAATTTCGCAAGACTGACATCGCAAAAAGTTCCACCAGTCCCAATCCATTTATTGCCTTCAGAATCAAAGCAAATTGAATTTATTTTATTGGATGGCAACCCAGAGTCACTCGGTTTAAATAACGTCCAAGATGTTCCATCAAACTTTGACAATCCATAATCTGTTCCAATCCATTTATTCCCTTTTGGATCTACAGCGATCGAAGAAATAGAATTACTCCATAATCCAGAATTTGATATTGTATAGACTGTCCAATTAGTCCCATCAAATTTTGCCAAACCGCCATATTTAGTCCCAATCCATTTATTGCCCTCTCTATCAAAGGCTATAGCCTGTATTGTGTTACTTGGCAACCCGGAGTTTGAGGTTTTGTACACAGTCCAAGTATTGCCATCGAATTTGGCTAAGCCTTCATTGGTTCCGATCCATTTATCTTGGTTTGCGTCTATGGCAATCGTATTTACGGCATAATAAGGTAATCCGGAATTTGAGGATTTATAAGTTACCCAAGTTTTTCCGTCGAATTTACCTAAACCATCCGAAGTCCCGATCCAAATAATTCCGCTGCTATCAAGGGCAAGAGTATTTACGTAGTCCGCAGGAATACCAGAATTTGATTTAACAAATTGTGTCCAAACACGTCCGTCAAATTTTGTTAAGCCACCCCAGACTGATCCTGTTCCCGCCCATTTATTACCATTTTTATCAATGAGTACAGCTCGAACATAGCTGTCCTGCAAACCGGAAGTCGCTCTGTCATAGATTGTTTTTTCACCAGTCACCGAATTAACTTTGGTTAAACCGAACTCTCCACCAGCCCAAACAATTTCTCCTTCGATAGCTACAGCATTTACAGATGGAGAAAAGTTATAATAATTAATCCACTCAGGATTTTGAGAGTAGAGTAAACAGGACGGAATGAGAACATAGAGCAAAAACAATAAGCATAACTTTTTCACGATATCTTCTCGTTTTTTATAATGG
The DNA here is from genome assembly GCA_041671545.1 of Ignavibacteriaceae bacterium. Taxonomy (GTDB): domain Bacteria; phylum Bacteroidota; class Ignavibacteria; order Ignavibacteriales; family Ignavibacteriaceae; genus UBA1563. Next base: position 18,258 of record JBAZBI010000018.1, on the reverse strand, counting down.
ATTTTATTAATGTCAACCTTTTCGCAAAATTGGACTTTGAATTTTTTAAATAGTGTAATCTAATTTTTTATTCTAATATAAAAAAAGTAAAAGCCGTCAATTGCGTTATCGCTTAATATTAATGAATCACTTCCACGAAAATCGATTTGCTGGTCGAGATAGTTATCATTCCCATCAAGGTGGAGTAAATTGATTTCTTGAGAGTGGGATGTATCCTTAATTACAGAATATTTGGATTGATTGGTCAATGTATCATTCTTGAAAAACTGAGCTATTCCCTCCGGTTTGAAAATTTTTCTTATAGTATAGCCGGCTGCTTCCGGTGTGTTATTGGGTCCTCCCGTGCCGAAGTATCCCCCTTCCGTTTTAACCCATTGCCATGAACCATGGAGCAGATCACTACCTGTTTGCGTTGATGTGCTGTGCTCACAACTTATGATGAAAACAGAAATTGTGAAACACAAAAAAATATTTCGAATTATAGTCTTCATATTTTAGAACTCCTTTCTTAACACTAATAAGCGGTGTGTCTAGTCTTACTAAGCCTCTGTCTTATAACTGAATTAAAATTTCTCTTCACATTTTTCTTTTACAAAGTGTTGCTTAATTATTTAAACATTATCCGTTATCTAATAATTTTATTTATTTCATAAAACAATATGGCTGTATGAAAAACAACACGTCTTGCATCTTCAAAACCCAATTTTTCACCTTCTTTTAATCCCGAATGTTCTTGTCTCTGAATAATGTCAATTAAATTATACCAATAATCATTATATGCTGTTAGAAATTTCAATACTGTCTTTCCAATTTTATCTCTATTATAACCAAGAATACCATCAAACCTTGTTTTCGTTTTAGTCTTATCGGGATATTGTTCAACTAGATTATATTGGATAATTAATACATCAATAAATTCTTGAACGGATTCACGGCATAAATGACCAATCGTTGAATAATTGATTTGATTTTCTGCTTTCCACAACAAATTTTCGGCTTCTTTCCATTTTGCAAAAGCATTTTGATACTTAATCGGAAAGTTTGAACTATACAAATAATCTATGACTTCAGAATCAACGTGCTGAAATGAATCGACATAATTTTGTTTCATAAATTCGTAATATTTTATTCCCTTCATTGTGGGATTAAATGAAAAATTTACATGCGGACTGTTTGAACTATCAATTTTTATATAGCCAACTGAATCCATCATTTTAAGATCGACAATAGAAACATCTTGAAAACCATTTAGGAAAGATGGATGTAACATCGAAGTACCGCCAGAATCTATAGTCACAAAAAATTCCACTCTCTTTTCTACTGGTAAACTTCTATGTGCTTCAATAATTGAAGAAATAATAACATTTTGATGCATCTCAAGTTCTTCATATTCCTCAAGGAATTTTTTCTTCTTGTTTTTCTGGTAAGCAAAATTATGTTTATTTGTTTTTTGATGAAGGGCATCAATAGCGTATGACATAACTCTACCTAGAGAGTTACTCAATTCCGAAGCATGTGCCAAAATTATAGAGCTACCGGATTTTTGTCCAGATGACAGCATCGCAGCGTTAAGACTACTATTCTTACTTTTTATATAACTAGTAATGTAATTTTGTAAATCTTCAACTAAATCATTTTTTAACTTATCATTGATAAAAAGATCTTCTTCTAAAATTTCGAAATAAGACTCAATCCGCTTTTCACATAATTCTTTTAAATGTTTTTTGAACAATTCAATTCTTGCATGTATTGCAATCCCAGAAGATAATATGTTATTCTGAGCAAATTTGTTTGTCTGTTCATTCAACTCTTTTCTTTGTTGATCGACCAGATCAAATATCTTTATTCCAAATAGCTTAGATAATTGTTCTTTATTTACTTTATCCATAATTAACTTAGTACCAGCATGTTATGTTAAAATGCAACACTATCAAATAAATTAATTAAAAAAAACCCTCTCATTTTCCTATTCAACCAAAATCTTATCTCCATCAAATGTGCATCACGCCGTTTTTATTCCCAACCAACCGCTTAATTGTTTTTTATTCTGAAAATAAAAATCCGTTCCCAGACCGATACCTAATCCGATTAATATTCCATACCGCGCCATGATATAAATAAATTCCATCGGCGGGAAACCAGCTTTTGCATTTACAATAAAGACAATAGTGCCAAACACCGCGTTTATTAAACCGTAGATCAAAGCCAAAGCAAAACATCTTAAATAAAATTTTATTTGCGGATTCTTTTTAATGAATTGGTAATAAATTTTAATTGAAAGAATTAGACTCGCTGTATACAGAACATCTCTTATTATGTTAGCTATCGATAACGATCTACCGGAAAAAATAACAAGATTCAAAAATAGTAGTAATATTATACCGGAAATTTGTTCTTTGAGGGATTTATATTCTAATAAGCTGAAGAATAAAGCTCCCATAAATCCGAAAGCAACAAACTGAAAATTCGATCTCGTTGGGCTAAAAATTGAAGTGTTGAAAAAAATAAACCCTATTAAGATACTCCCCAACAATCCCCCTAAAGTCATCAAGAAAATTTGATCCGTTTTACCAGGCTTCATTCCAAACCTCTTTTTTTATGATTTGTTGCTGATTAGAACTAATTTACACCGTTTAGTTAATTAAAGGATCCTCATTTAAATCCCGCCACAACCGGGAGAAGTTCGTTTTTACGCAAATTTTCAACATTTTGTTCATTGAATAGTTTTTTTCTCTCCTCTAAATGCACTTTTTTATCCAAAAATAGCCTTCCGGATCGTACAAAGAGTCCCCGGAAACGTACTAAGAGCCTAAACTTTTCACTTCAGAGCGTTTGGAAAATGACTAAGAGCGTTTCCATTTCACTCAAGAGCGTCTGGAAAATGACTAAGAGCGCTAACTTTTCACTTCAGAGCGTTGGCAAACGTACTAAGAGCGCTAACTTTTCACTCAAGAGCGCTTGGAAAATGACTAAGAGCCTTAATTTTTCACTTCAGAGTGTCAGGAAAATGACTAAGAGCTCTACCTTTTGTACTATGAGTGTCCGTAAACGTATATGGAGTTCTTCGGTTCGTACAAGAAATCCTATAGTAAGTCGATTCCGAAAGCTTTCAGAATCGACCATACCGGGAAAAATTCAACTATTCAAAGAACTATCCCGACAATTCGGGAAAAACTAATTTTAGCCGCTGTACTTTTATCTTTAATCTCCAGCTAAGTAATAGCACAGAACACACTACAAGATATTTACTCTTCTATCGCTTTATAAACCTGTCTAATTATTTTAGGATGTAAAATCTTCCCGGAATGAAATGGAAGTACGATTCTTAATTGCTCCTTGAAATATATCTTATGACTCCCTTTCGTTCTCATCAACTTAAACCCGGAATCAAGCAATAAACTTTCCGCCTGGTCAAATGTCAGCCGGGGCAGTTTAGGCAACTTTCACCTCGTAATTGGTAATGTATATCTCATTCCTGATGATTTCTTTTTTTTCTTCTTCACTCAACGTCTCTAAATAAAGGTCGATGGCTTCTTTAATATTTGTCATCGTTTCATCAAGCGTATCGCCTTGAGTTTGGCAGCCCTCAAGCTCAGGGCAATATGCATAATATCCTTCATCGTCTTTTTCAACAATTACATTTAGATTGTATGACATAACGAAACCTATTTATTGTTTTATCAAAATACAGTAGATCTTTAATTTTAACTTATAACTTTTAGCCACAATTATCAATTACATTCCCGGTATTTCATGCGATAGACAATGGAGCGTTCCCAATCCCCAAACCAAATCAACTGCATGGATACCGATAACTTTTCTCTCCGGGAAAAGCTCGGATATAATTCCTAAAGCTATTCTATCTTTCTCATCATTAAACGTTGGGACAAGAACCAAACCGTTTGCAATATAAAAGTTTGCATAACTCGCCGGAAGTTTCATACCGTCAAACATCAATGGAGAAGGCATGGGGAGCGAGATAACTTCTAACTTGTCTCCGGTTGCGGTAGTTTCTTGCTGCAACCTTTCTGCATTTTCATTTAGTAATGAATAATTTTCATCATTTGGATTTTCTTCACGGCAAAGCACAATTGTTTTTTCATTTACAAAACGGCACAAGTCATCAACATGTCCGTGCGTGTCGTCTCCTGCAATTCCTTTACCTAACCAAATAATTTTTTCAATTCCCAAATACTTATTAAAAACTTTTTCATAATCGCTTTTTGTAAAACCGGGATTACGTGTTTGCGTTCTTTCGTCAAGCAAACATTCTTCCGTAGTCAAAAGCGTTCCGTTTCCGTTTGGGTCAATAGCACCGCCTTCAAGAACAACATGTCTATCGTTATACTTTGCAATGGTTAAAGGTAGATTTAATGTTTTAGAAATCTGTTCCGGAATTTTCCGGTCGAGTTTCCAATTATCATACTTTGCCCAGCTGTTAAAAAGAAAATGAACGGCTTCGGTTTTGTTTTTTCTTTTAACAAAAGCCGGGGAAGAATCGCGCATCCAGCCTCTGTCGGTCTTCTTGATAATGAATTGAATATTGGAAGGATCGATATAATTTTTCCACATTACTCTTTCAACATTTTTCTGCTGAGTCGCGTCCTGAACGATGATCCGGACTTTTTCATTTCGTGAAAGATAGCGTACAATTTCGCCATACACCCATTGGATAGGAGTGAACTTGCCGGGCCAATCTTCTTTGTTTGCGGGCCATGCAATTAAAGTTGAGTCATGTTTCTCCCATTCCGCGGGAAGCCGAAGGGTTTGGTTATTCTTCATTTGTGTTCTTATTCCATATTTATTTCTTGGCAAAAATTACGGAAATTTTGGGAAAGATTCAGACACCACGGCGAATCATAAAAGTTTTTATCTTCATTATAACTCCAAACTTTTCTACATTTCAAACGACAAAATAAAGTCAACAAATTTTAGCTGTGCGAAAACTTTCTTGTTTGGTTCTCTCATTCAATGAAAGTATTTTCACAGCGTATTTATTCAAAAATAATCTATATAAAGGAAATCGAATGAAGGTGATAAAACTATTTGCGTTAACACTAATGATCTTTTCCGTTGCATTTGCACAGAATAAAAAATCATCCGCAAAAAAAGGAACTCAGGCTTCAGTTGTGTTAAAAACTCAGGGAGATTCAATCAGTTACGCAATTGGTCAAAACATTTATGCTAATTTAAAAGACCCGCTGGTTCAACTTAATCTTGATGTTCTTATAGCTTCGTTAAAGGATGCGGCAAACGGAAAACCAATTTTAAACGAAGAGAAAACGATGCAATGTTTAACCGCTCTTAATCAAAAGATGCAAGCGCGGCAAGCCGAGATGCAGCAACTGGCAGAAGCGAAAAAGAAAAATGAAATGGCTCCGGTTATCGAAAAAAATAAAAAAGAAAGTGAAACTTTTCTTGAAGAAAATAAAAAGAAAGAAGGCATTGTAACTACTGCGAGCGGACTTCAATATAAAATTCTTTCTAAGGGAACCGGAGATGTTCTGCCAAAAGCTACTGACAAAGTTAGAGTTCATTATAAAGGAACATTATTGGATGGAAAAGTATTCGACAGCTCATATGAGAGAAACGAACCTGCAGAGTTTCCACTTAATCAGGTTATTAAAGGATGGACAGAAGGACTGCAACTCATGCATGTTGGTGATAAGTTCCAATTTTTTATTCCGTATAACCTAGGCTACGGTGAAATGGGACGCGGAGAAACAATTCCTCCGGCAACCGTTTTAACTTTTGAAGTTGAGTTGTTGGATATTGTAAAATAGTATTAGTTTCATTTAACCGGTGATTAAGCAATAATCACCGGTTACGATTTTGATTTTTATACTTTTATTTTTGCCTTCACTAATCAATAAACCGCTTTGTAATCTCACCATACGCATCAATTCTTCTATCACGTAAGAATGGCCAGTTGCGGCGTATATCTTCAAGATGAGTAAGATCAACTTCAGCAATGAGAATTTCTTCTTTATCTGTAGAAGCCTCAGCAAGCATAACTCCCTGCGGATCACAAATAAATGATGAACCCCAGAATTCAAGTCCGGCTTGTGTCTCAACGGTTTTTTCAAATCCGACTCGGTTTGCCGAAGCAACGTACACGCCGTTAGCAATCGCGTGGCTACGTTGGATTGTTATCCATGAATCCCGTTGCGCTTTTCCATACTGTTCTTTTTCGTAGGGATGCCATCCTATCGCCGTTGGATAAAAGAGCGTTGTAGCCCCTTGTAATGCGGTTAAACGGGCTCCTTCGGGATACCACTGATCCCAGCAAATCAACGCTCCAATCTTTCCGGCTTTTGTTTGAAATGCTTTGAAGCCAAGATCACCCGGAGTGAAATAATATTTCTCATAAAATGCCGGATCATCGGGAATATGCATTTTGCGGTAAGTCCCGAGAATTTTTCCATCAGAATCAATAATTATCGTTGTGTTATGATAAAGTCCATTTGCCCGCTTCTCAAATATCGGAACGATAATGCTGACTTTATTTTCTTTCGCAACTTTTTGAAAAGCAGTGGAAGAAGGACCGGGAATAGTTTCGGCTAAATCAAAAAGCGAAGTATCTTCTTTCTGGCAAAAATATTGGGAGCGGTAAAGCTCCGGAAGACAGATAACTTCAGCTCCTTGTTTAGCGGCTTTTTTCACCCACTCAACTGCTTTCTTCAAGTTTTTATTTACATCAGCAGAAAAAGCAAGTTGAAGAACACCGACTCTATAATTTTCTTTGTTTTTCTTTTTCATAATCCTATCCAGTTTAATTATACCCGAACGATTTAATTAACGTTCCGTCGTGATCATACTTTTTACTTTTTTCAAGAATGCCGTCTCGATAAAATTCTTCTTTGTAAATTTTGCCATCGTTGAAAAATTCTTTCGCCCAACCATCTAGAAAACCTTGATAATAAAGCTCTGTACGTCGCAACTCACCATATTTAGAATAGAATTTTCGTTCTCCGGTAATCTCACCATTTTTAAGAGTTTCATAGATTCGCTGAACACCATTCTCATAATATTTTTGGTATTCGCCGTTTAGTATTCCGTTTTCATGATGATACGAAGAAGCTAGATTTCCGTTTCGATAATAGGTTAACGCTATTCCGTCCGGTTTATCATTTACAAATATTCTATCGCCTCTTAACGTTCCATCTTCAAAGAATTTTTTTTCGGAGCTCTCTTTTCTTCCGTTCAGATATTCCGATTCCGATGAAACGATTCCATTCTCAAAAAAAGTGAACACTTTTCCTTGAAGCGTATCGTTTGTAAAATTCCATTCCTCTTTAAGGAAACCGCTTTCGTAATAATTCTTCATTGCTCCGGTTTTCAAACCGTCTTTTATAAATACTTCAGATTTTAAAACGCCGTTATTATAGTAGGCGCGATCAAATTTTTCGTGCGATTCTTGTTTGCCGAGATAATCATAACGAATACGGTTTACGACTTCGTTGTTCGCATACGTGTCTTTCACACGCAGAAGCCCGGCGGCATCATAGATAAAAACATCTCCGATAATTTTATCGTTAATGTAAGTCGCTTCAAGAGCAACGATTTTATTGTCGTGAAAAATTTTCGTCTTTCCATTAAGTTTTCCATCAAAAAAATTTCTTTCAACTTCCACTTTGCCGGAGATAAAAAACGTTTTTGAAATGCCGTTCAGTTGCCCATTTTGATATAGCCATTCCCCTTGAAGTTCGCCGGTTTTGTAATATGTTTTTGTAATTCCTTCGAGCAAGCCAACAAGATAGTTTTGTTCAGACCACAATTTGCCGTTCTCGTAATACCAGCGGGCAAGTCCGTCTTTCAAACCGTTGTGAAAAGTCCATTCAATGCTTAACAATCCATCTTCAAAATAAATTTTTGAAATACCCTCTTCTTTTCCGTTTACAAAACTCCACTCCTTCCACACTTTTCCGGAAGGATAAAATTCTTTTAAAACACCATCGGCTTTTCCATCAAGGTATTCACCTTCGGTCTTGACTTGACCGCCTGGATAATAAGTTTTTCTTAGTTCCCCCTCTTCCGTTTGGGCGAATAAACTAATTGAAATGAAAACGAAAATGATAATTTTATTTAAGATTTTTACCTCTGTGTTCTTTAAGTTTTTCGATGCAAAATTAGGATTATTTTACGATAGAATGAAACGGGAAGGATGGCTGACGGTTAGGGATGATGGCTGATGGGAAAAATAGTTTGAATAAAACCATCGCATGAGTGAATGGTGGAATGACTGCATGAATATTATAACCATTCAATCATCCACCCATTTAACCATTCTTATCTGATTTAGTTCTTCGCCGATTTCTCCAACAACTTTTTCTTTGTGTATGCTATCAATCCACCGGCATCAATAATCGCTTGACGAGCTTGCGGCAGCGGTTCAATTGCAAATTTCTTTCCGCTTGTTTTGTTGATAATTTCTGTTTCACTTATTTCGAGTTCATCATTTTCATTTGCTTCGATGGTTGGACAGATAATTGTTCTTAATCCAAGATTGATGGAATTCTGCAAAAAGATTCTCGCAAAATTTCTTGCAACGATAATCAACTCCCAACCTTTTAATGTTGATGCTGCTTGCTCGCGAGAAGATCCACAACCAAAATTATTGTTCGCAACAATAACACTGTTTGGCAGAACTTGTTTACTGTTCAATTTTACGTTGAGTTCTTTTTCATCGATAAAAGCATATTGAGGAGTTTCGGTCGGAAGAACCGTTGCCATAAATCTGCCGGGATAAATTGTATCGGTTGAAATATCATCGCCAAATTTTGCTATTACATTAGAAGGCATTTTAATTTACTCCTTTCGCTGGATTAGTAATTACTCCGGTTATTGCGCTTGCCGCGGCTACAGCCGGTGAACAAAGATAAACATCGGCATTTGGATTGCCTTGTCTTCCTTTGAAATTTCTGTTTGTAGTTGAAAGGGAAATTTCTTTATCGCCCAAAGCGCCTTGATGAACGCCAAGACAGCATCCGCAGCCGGGATTCATTACAACCGCACCGGCGCTAATAAAATCCAAGATGTATCCTTGACTTAACGCCTCTTTATAAATTTTCCAGGAAGCCGGAAAGATGAGCATTCGAGTTTCTTGATGAACTTTTTTCCCTCTTAAAATATTCGCGGCAATTTCAAGATCATCAAGTCTTCCGTTAGTACAGGAGCCAATTACGATTTGATTTATTTTTATTCCTACCACTTCCTCAATCGGCTTAACATTATCAACAGTATGCGGACATGCAATTTGCGAAGTGAGTTTACTTGCATCTATTTCTACAATTTGTTCATACGCTGCATCAGCGTCGGGCAAAACAAATTCGATTGCATCCGTTACACCTGCAACTGCGCGTAAATAACGAACTGTTTCATCATCAGCGGGAACAATACCAGCCGTAGCACCCGCTTCAACACTCATGTTTGAAAGCACGAGTCTGCCAGAAGTTGACATATTTTTAACTGTATCTCCGTGGAATTCAATCACTTTAAAGTTTGCGCCTTGCGCGGAAATTTTTCCGATAAGATGAAGAATAATATCTTTTGGGGAAACGTATTCCGAAAGTTCACCGTTAATAATAACTTTAATTGTTCCGGGAACTTCAACGTTCAGCACCGTGCCAAGAGTCCACACACTTGCCATTTCTGTCGCTCCGATACCAAATGAAAACGCGCCAAGCGCACCATGAGTAGTAGTGTGGCTGTCGGTTCCAACTACAACGTAACCGGGACGAATGTAGCCATTCTCCGGTAAAATTTGATGACAGATTCCACCTTCATCGCCGCGGATGTCGTGAAATTTTGTAATGCCTTGCGCGGAAACAAACTCACGAATTTTTTTATGATTTGAAGCAGTCTTACTGCTTTCCGCCGGCACACGGTGATCGAAGATGATAGCAATTTTGGAAGGATCCCAAACGTTTGGTTCAAGTCCTGTTCCTTTATACACTTCTAAAAATTGATTGATAACCAATGCAGCATTTTCGTGCGACATTGCAACATCAACTCGCGGTTCAACCACATCACCAACCTTTACGGATGCTTGTCCCGTTGCTTTTGCTAAAATTTTTTGAACTATGGTCATTCCCATAAATTTATATCTCCAATAATTTCTTACTTGTTCAATATTTTACTTAATTGAATTACGAGCACAGGAATGTCATCTTTAGCGGTTTTCCATACGAGCTCCGTATCAATTTCATCGTATTCATGAATTAAAAGATTTCGCATTCCTTTCATTTCGTGCCAGGGAATTGAAGGATAAAGATTTTGAGTATCTACTGAAATTCTTGCAGTTGCTTCACCAATTATTTCGAGGCGACGGATAACTGAATCTTGAAGTTGAATATCTTCAAGAAAATCCTCGATTGTCTTTTGGTCGAGATATGATGAAATAATTTTGGAAGATTCAAAAACATCAAGCAGATAAGATTGATCACGATCCATATATAACCTTATGAGATTTTAATATCTCGTCCCGTCGAATTGAATTTTTGCTTTTCAAAATAGAATTCTTTGTCAAAAGGTCTACTTTTCTTCCAAGTATTTTTTCTAATTCTTCTTTCATCCGAACAAATTCAAAAAGACCCAAACCATGATTTTGGGGAAGATCAATTAGAATATCTACATCACTTTGTGGAGTAAAATCATCTCTCAGATAAGAACCGAAAAGTGAGAACTCCTTTATTTTCCAGGAGCTACAAAAGCCGGTAATTGTTTCAATGTTTAGTTCATCCATGTTTAACTTCTTTTACTTAAAAATAAGGTGTTCAAAGATAATTGTATCAGCTAACATCACACAATCCCTTTTTCTTTAAAAGATTTCATCTCTTCATCACTATAACCAAATTCACTCAGCAATTGTTCCGTATGCTGCCCAAGTGTCGGCGGCGGCGTTTCAACTTCCGCGGTTGTTTTGTTAAACTTTGCCGTAAGGTTGAACAGCGGAATATCTCCAATCCCTGGAGTGCTAATTGTTTTCAGAGTTTCTCTATGCTTTATCTGTGGTTGATTTAACGCATCTTCGAGTGATAAAATTTCCCCCGAAGGAATTCCATTTGCATTCAGAACTTCAGCCCAATAATTTGTTTCTTTCTCTTTTAACTTATCCTCAATTAACGGAGTAAGTTCTTTCCGATTTTTCTTTCGCGTGTCTCTTTCTTTGAACCGCACATCTTCTTTCAATTCCGAAACGCCGAGAATATCGCAGAGGTCGTGCCATTGCTCTTGCTTGTTCGCCGCAATGTTGATGTAACCGTCTTTCGTAACAAACGTACCGGATGGAGCCGCGGTAAAATTATCGTTTCCCATCAACGCAGGCTGTTGCCCGCCGATCAAAAGATTAGCGGCTACCCAACCCATGTATGGCATAATTGAATCGAGCATCGCGACATCAATAAATTGTCCTTCGCCCGTTTTCTCGCGGAAATATAACGCTCCCATAATTGCAAACGCGGCATTCACTCCGCCGATTGTATCGCAAACGGGAAACCCGGCGCGAAGCGGATTTAATCGCTCATCTCCGTTTACCGCCATCACTCCGCTTAATCCTTGAATGATCTGATCGTACGCCGGTTTGAAAGCATCCGGACCGGTTTGTCCAAATCCGGATATTGCACAATAAATAATTTTGGGATTTATCTCGCAAAGTTTTTCATAAGAAAATCCAAGTCGCGCCATAACTCCGGGACGAAAGTTTTCAACAACCACATCAGCAGTTTTAACGAGCTTGCGAAATATCTCTTTCCCTTCTTCAAACTTCATATTAAGCGTGAGAGATTTTTTATTCGCATTCTGCGCAAGAAAACTTGTCCCCATTAATTTCTTATTGTATTCAGTAACAATGCCGAGTTTCCGTGCAAGGTCACCATCAACCGGATTTTCAATTTTGATTACCTCCGCACCTGCAAGCGCTAAATGAAGCGTTGCAAAAGGTCCTGCAAGAACGTTGGTTAAATCTAAAACTCTAATGCCATCTAATAATTTCATACTATTATTTTCAGTGATTTGAATAATTTACAATTCTATTTTTTCTACTGCCCACTGATTACTGAATTCTTCCCGTCTTATAAATCGTTCCCGGAAGCTCACGTTTAAGATACTCTGTGGCTTCTTTGGAGATTGCAATCAGATTATCAAGTTTAATATCAGTCCGCAAATTCATTTTCTGAAAGAGATGAACCAAATCTTCCGTTGCGATATTACCCGCTGCAACTGCTGTAAAAGGACATCCGCCTAGGCCGGCAAAAGATGATTCAAAATATTTTACTCCTGATTTGTATGCGGCGTATGCGTTTGCAATTCCGAGTCCGTAGGTGTTATGGAAATGACAAGTGGTTTTAATTTGTTCATCCAATTTGTGGATTGAAGAAAATAATCTTTCCACTTGATCGGGGATGGCGTATCCTGCTGTATCCGCAAGACTAATATTTTTTAAACCGTTTTCAAAAAACTTTTGAACAAGTGAAAGAACTTTTTCTTCTGAAATTTTCCCTTCATACCCGCAGCCAAATGCTGACTGAACCGCGACTTGGACTTTTTTTCCGGCACTCATTGCATCCTTTGCCATCGCAATAATTCGTTCTGTGGCTTCGGCGATTGACATTCCGGTGTTTTTTTGAGAGTGCGTTTCACTTGCAGAAACGCCCATGCAAAACATTTCAACACCGCAAGCCATTCCACGCTCTAAACCTTTTTCATTTAAGACTAAACCGGAAAGAGTAACGTTGCTCAACTTATTTTCTTGATTAGAAAAGTAATTAAATAGTTCATCTGTGTCCGCCATTTGCGGCATCCGTTTTGGATTTACAAACGAACCGACTTGAATAATATCAACGCCGGTCTCGGCAAGTTGTTTAATCCATTTTATTTTTTGATCGGTTGCGACTACTTCATTTTCTGCTTGAAGTCCGTCGCGCATACCGACTTCGTGTAGTACTATATTATTCATAAACTATAAACATCAATTATTAAAGTTTTTACAATAACCATCGGAATGGTTGAATGAATGCATGATTGAATGGAATTAAAATCATTCATCCATTCATTTTTCATTCATCCATTCTTCCACACTTATTTCTAAACTACTTTTTACAGCTTCTCCGCTATCGCTTCCGCAATTTCTAACGTTTTATTGCTTCCGCCCATATCATACGTTCTAATTTTTCCTTCGGCAATAACTTCGGCGGTCGCTTTTTCAAGTTTGTCGCCCATCTCTTTTTCGCCAAGCCAATCAAGCATCATCTTTGCAGCGAGAATGGTTGCAATGGGATTTACTTTATACATCCCGGAATATTTTGGTGCTGAACCGTGCGAAGGTTCAAACACAGCTAATTTCTCGCCGATATTTCCCGAGCAGCCAAAGCCAAGTCCGCCAACCATTTGAGCAATAAGATCGGAAATAATATCGCCATAAAGATTTGGCGCAACAAGCACATCATAGTTGAAAGGATTTTTCAAAAGCCACATAGTCATTGCATCAATGTTAGCATCATCCATTTGAATTTCGGGATAATCTTTGGCAACTTCTTTTGCAATATCAAGGAACAATCCATCGGTCGCGCGAACAACATTAGCTTTATGTACAACCGTGACTTTTTTTCTGTTAAACTTTCGTGCAAAATCAAATGCGGCGCGGATTATTTTTTCAGAACCCTTCTTCGTGTTGATCTTAGTTGAAACAGCGTATTCATCCAACGGCATTTTGCTGAATGCTGAAAATGGTTTTGAAAGTCTTGTTAAAACATCAGCTAACTCTTGCGGAACGGGGTTGAACTCAACACCGCAATAAAGATCTTCCGTGTTCTCTCTGAAGACAACAATGTCAATATTCTCTTTAAAGTTTAACGGGTTGCCCGGATATGCTTTACAAGGACGCAGACAAATATATAGATTGAACAACTGACGCATGCGGACGATTGGTGAACGATAGATAAGTCCGGTTCCTTTTAATTCGGGAACAAGTTCTGCTTCGGCAGTCTTTACCGGTTTCGATGTAATTGCGCCGAACATTGCAGCGTTTACATTATTTAGAAGATCGATGGTACGCTGCGGAAAAGCGTCGCCTTCTTTGCACCAAAATTCCCAGCCGATATCTCCGTGAATATATTCTGCGTCAAGATTTAATTTGTCTAAAACTATTTTTGCAGCTTCAAGGACTTCTATCCCGATGCCATCGCCCGGCAGCCAAGCGATTTTATACTTGCTCATACTCTCTCCTGTAGGTTAAATATTTTTGTGTGATGTTCTGATGTGAAAAAATGAAAGGGGACATAAATGTTTATCAGTTCATTCTGAAGTGTTCAGTTTTTATGGTAATTCTTCTAACAATTTTTTTAATGTACTGAACAAAATTACCATTAAATTTTGGGGAACACAAAAGAGAATAAAATGGGGTGAGTTAGTTATACTTTATTTTATTCTCCCCAAAACGGTTGGGTCAGAAATTCCTTTTTGATCCATCTACCCTTATTATAAATTGATAATGCATACAAGTCATCTATTCCAAAACTTAAACGGATTAATGATTTATCCCTCTTAGTGTTTATTTGAATTTCAGTAATATAAGGATACGAGATAGGAAAGTCTCCCAGACGAATATCAGCAACTTTTCTTAAAAATTTTCCTCTTTTAATAGCATCATCAAAATCTTTAACATTTAAAAATTTTCTTAACATATTCTCATATTTTTGATTTGAATAAACAGTATTCTTGGTAAAAGGAAGTTGAGGTCTAAAATTTTTAATCGTATCTCCCAGAATTTTATACTTATCGACAATTCTTCCGCCTGTTCTTCGCCCAAGCGAATCTGTATCAAGATAGAAAATATTTGTTAGAGAATCTGCAATTAAATAATTTATCCTATTCTGAACGATAAAAAACAGATTCGTTTTATCCTCTTTTTTCGGACTCCCCGAATATTCCATTTCACGCTGCTTGTTTAGAGAATAAAAATATGGCTCCATCGGATTATATATGCAATTGAAAATCTCATAGACCGTTTTTTCATCTTGAGTTAATCCGATGGTATCACGAGGAACAATTTCTGCTTGCCATTTATCAAAAAAAATATTTAGCAATTCGTCGGATTCTTTTTCGTAGGCGACATTTAATAAATCCTCTTGTGATATTTTCGAAACATCAACTGAGGAGCAAGAAAATAGAATTACTGATATTATTAAGAGAAACGATAATTTAACATCTATCATCTTTTTATTTCACAACGGTTAATACATAAATCCCAGCGTTAACACTACCGCTTCGCTCTTCAGATCGTTAAAGGTATAAGCGTAAGATAGATTTATGTTTATTCTAAAATTATAGGTGTGAAATAATCTTACACCCGTGTTAAGAAGCAATTCAAAACCGTCTCCTTTTTTCTCCTTGGGAGTTGTAATCGGATATGTTTGCATTTGTAAATATGGTTGCGATTCATCTATCGTTACCCAATGGAATCCAACACCGGCTCCGATATATGGACAAACATCTTTCCGGCTGAACAAATAGGAGGAGAAAATATTTGCACCGAATCCTTCTCTAATAAAAAGCTGAACACCATAATCCAAATCTTCAACTTCTGCCCCTATTTTCATGTCCATTGTAAACGATTTATCTCCCGTGCTGAAACCATTTTGAGGATATAAATATCCGAACGACCAATTGTTAAATCTTCTTCCGTTCCTCAGAAAAAAAGGCTTCGATTCACTTTCTGTAATTGCTCCAACCTCGGCGGATTTTTTTGCCGACTCAAGACTTGTAATGCTGATCGCCATCCGTTTCATTACAACATCAAGATCTTCAACAGAAGTGGAAGTTAGTTTATCGGCAAGTAGAACGGTTTTTTGTTCAACATCGATTAAAAAATATTGGATAATAATCTTTTGTCCGAGGGTTAACATTTGGACTGAAACAACCTGATTGGCTTTCAATTGTTTTCCCAATTCTGCAGCACAATCGGTGCTTGTGCAATTGGTGTCGGCATTTGGAAGCATTGAGCTGTTTGCGAGTGAAATATTTTTTAAACTCAGATTTTCCATCTCAAGTCTAAGAATTTCTTCTGCGGTAGATATAGTTGTTCGATCAACCCCTTTTACATAAAAAGGTAAAATAACAAGACTTCCTTGTTTCATTTGTTGAGGCAGAAGTGCACCACAAAGCATAAAGAAAAAGGCAAAAACAATTTTATTAGATTTCATTATATCCGCTCCTAGAAAAAATGAATAACAATTTTTTTACATCATTAAATTAATTATTTCTATCGAAACTACACACTTTCTTGCAGTGCAAAAAAAGAGCCGCACTAAGGCGGCTCTTCTTTGTTGAAAGATTATTTCTCTCTGATGAAATTACTTCAGAAGGATCATCTTCTTTGTTTGTTTGAATGTACTTGATCCGTCAATAGCATTGGCTTCTATTTGATAGAAGTAAATACCTGATGAGAATTCTACATTTTCACGAGTGGTGTTCATTGTTACATCGTAAGTTCCAGCTGATTTGGTTTCGCTTACAAGAACTTTTACTAATTCACCGGTTACTTTGTAGATCGAGATCTTCACATTGCTATCGAACGGCAACGCATAACGAATTGTCGTTGACGGGTTGAACGGGTTCGGATAGTTCTGAGACAAACTGAATGATTTAGGAGCAGATGTAAAGCTTACGCTAACTTCTTTTGTATAAGTTACTGTTCCGTCCAAATCGATCTGACGTAGTCTGTAAGAAACATTTCCGGCTACATTTAATTTAGCTAAATTATCTGAATAGCTGTATTTGCTGATTTCGGATGTAGTTCCTTTACCATTTAAGAAACTAATGGTTTCCCATTTGGTTCCGATCTTACGTTGAACATCAAATCCTTTATTGTTCTTTTCAGTAGCGGTCTGCCATTGTAATGTAACAATACCGTTGCTTATAGAACTTGTGAATGATGTTAATTCAACCGGAACAACACCTGTTACAACATATTGAATAGTATTATTCAATAATTGAACGGTATATCTTGCATTGTGAGCACCATGGCTGAAATCGTTAACTACAAAGTAGTAATTCCAGATTCCAGGGAATACTCTTTTTCCATAAGGATTAGTAGTAAGATTTGCGATCTTTGTTGAGTCTGCAACTCTTGTTGCAGTATTAGCTAACTCAATAACAGCACCTGTTTCATCCTTCGGTAAGAGATCGCCTAATTTAGCAACTAAGCCATCAACTTCTTTTCTTGATGATTCGACGACACCATTGCCGTCATAATCTGAACTGGCTTTAATATCTTCAAATGAAGTAATATTGCCGTGGCAAGATTTACAAGCAGTAACTTTATCAACACCATTTTGAACCATATTCATCGAGTGATCAGCATTGTAGGTTCTTAATGGCATATGGCAGGTAACGCAAGCATTCTCAATACCTTCATGAGTCATAACACCTTGAATTGTTAAAACACCAAAGTCGTAAGAATTTTGACCTAAGAACATATCAGCTTGCGGGCTGTAATGAGGATAAATTCTTGAAGGATATTTGGCACCGGGAGTATCAAAAGTCGTCATGTATCCGTTAACTTGAGTAGTGGAATTATATCTACCTCTATGGCAAGTCATACATAATGCGCCTTTTCCCCCAAAGCCTTCCGGAGGAGTGTAACCGTTTTTCAAAACAGAAACTGTAGCAATTCTTAATTGATTTTCATGATCTGCTGAATGAGGATCATGGCAAGTTGAACAAGAAATCGATGCGACATTTCCTCTTGTTACATCATATACAGGAGCTGCTGGATTAGCAGCAAAGTCAATAATGGCTTGACCACTATGGCAAGGATAGCATTGAGTACGGTTCGCTTCATGACCGCTTAAAGGCATGGTTGAGTGTTTTGATTCTTTCCAATATGTTCCAACCATGTGGTGTGTTGGAGCGTCATGGCATGATAAACAAACACCGGCATCAACACTTTTTGTGATTTTCGTTTTGTCACCGGCTGCAGCGTGGTCATTTCCGGCGCCGTGGCAGCTTTCGCAGCCAATCGTTGCGGTAGTTTTAACTGTAGCATACGGGGCTGTACCGAGTAAATTCCATCTTGTTTGATCGCCGTAAGGAATTAAGTAAGAAGTACCGGAAACAGTTGCTCCTTGATACCATGTAGTATCCCAACCGGTTGCGTGAGCAGTATATCCAAAATTTCCGTTATTTGCGTTAACATCATAACCTGTAGTATGACATCCTGCGCAAGTCTTGCCATAAACACCCATAAAATTAGTTTCCGCA
>JBAZBI010000017.1:0-80990 GCA_041671545.1 Ignavibacteriaceae bacterium | reverse complement strand
AAACAATTGCCGATTCATTCAAAGGGTTGATCTTTCCTTCGCTTGAGCGTGAAGTGCGAAACCATTTAACCGAAGTTGCCGATTTGCATGCGATAGAAATTTTCGCTTCAAACTTGCGGCAGTTGTTATTGCAACCGCCGATTGCCGGTAAAATAATTTTGGGAATTGATCCCGGTTTTTATTCCGGCAGTAAAATCGCGGTAATTGATGCAACGGGAAAATATCTCGAAGGAGCGACGATGTATCCGCATCCGCCGCAAAATAAAATTGAAGAAGCCAAAAAAATTCTCCTTAATTTCATTAAAAAATATTCTGTTGAAGTTATTGCTATCGGAAACGGAACGGCAAGCCGCGAAACGGAATTTGTAGTTGCTGAGTTGATTAAAACCAACAAACTGAACTGCCATTATATAATTGTAAATGAAGCAGGAGCTTCGGTTTATTCCGCTTCTGCAATAGCAAAAAAAGAATTTCCAGAATTGGAAGCCAGTCAGCGCGGAAATATTTCCATCGCACGCCGCTTGCTCGATCCTCTTGCCGAGCTTGTGAAAATTGATCCGAAATCGATCGGCGTAGGATTGTATCAGCACGATGTCGATCAGAAATTTCTTGCAAAAAAACTTGATGACGTAGTTGAAAGTAGTGTGAACTACGTTGGTGTTGATGTGAATACAGCTTCAACCTCGTTGTTAAATTATGTTTCCGGATTGAATAAACGACTTGCGGAAAACATTGTAAAATTCCGTGAGAAAAAAGGGCGATTCAACAAACGCGAAGAACTGTTGGAAGTTAGCGGAATGGGAGAAAAAGTTTTTGAACAGGCTGCGGGATTTTTGAAAATTGCAGATGGAGAAAATCAGTTTGATAATACATTTATTCATCCCGAATCATATCAAGCGGCTGAAAGTCTTCTCGGGATGTTTAACATTTCTAAAGATAAAATAAAAGAGTCGGGCTCGCTGTTAGATTTTTTCATCGAGAAAAAAGGAATGAAAAAAACCGCCGCAGAATTGAACATCGGTGAACCAACACTAAAAGATATTATTGATAACTTGAAAAAACCGGGACGCGATCCGCGCGAAGAATTGCCAAAACCTTTGTTGCGTAGCGATGTTCTTAAAATTGAAGATTTACAGCCGGGAATGAAATTAAAAGGAACCGTCCGCAACGTAGTCGATTTCGGCGCGTTTGTAGATATCGGTGTTAAGCAGGATGGTTTGCTTCACGTTTCACAAATCGCAAATAAGTTTATCCAAAATCCGATTGAGCACGTACATGTTGGCGATATTATTGATGTGAGCATTCTCAGCATCGATAAAGAGCGGGGAAGAATTTCGCTGAGCATGAGAGAATAAAAGTGCAATGGGACGCAGATTTTTTAAGATCAGCGCAGATCATAAATGATCATAAGAAATCCGCGTCCCATTTTTTTATTTCGAATAAAACCTCAACCCCACAATTCCGACAATAATGAGAAAGATGAAAAATATTCTCATGAATTCGCGGGACTCGCTAAAGAGGAAAATTCCGAGGATTGCTGTTCCAACCGCGCCAATTCCAGTCCAGACGGCGTAAGCTGTCCCAACCGGTAAAGTTTTTACGGAGTAGGAAAGTAACGCCATGCTTATGATCATGGTAATGATTGTAAAAACGGATGCAACCGGTTTCGAAAATCCTTCGGAATATTTCAGCCCGATTGCCCAAGCAATCTCAAAAAGTCCGGCAATGAAAAGTATAAACCAACTCATTAGTGATTTGTCCATTATGAAAAATGTTTTGATAAATCGGGAGAAAATTTATTAATACTGAAAGAATGGTTGCATGATTGAATGGATGAATGAGTTAATTTAAAATTCCATTCTCCATTCTTCCATGCATCCATTCCTGTTTGTTTCAGATTCTTCTTCGAAATCCTTCGCCCAAAACTTCGTGAACATTTGTTAGAATAACAAAAGCATCGGGATCGATCTCTTTAATCTGTTCTACAAGTTCAGTGATTTTCTTTAAAGGAAGAATAGTAAACAGAACATTTTTATTTTGCTTGGTGTAAAGTCCGGTTGCGTGCAGTGAAGTAGCGCCTCTTCCAAATTGGGTAAGAACCACTTCAGCAATTTCATCCTGCTTGTCGGAGATGATATACGCAGCTCTCGCGTAATCAAATCCTTCAATAATCACATCAACAATTTTACTCGAGACGAAGAGAAGAAATACCGCGTAAAACGTAAGCGAAAGCGCAGGACGAACAGGAGAAAGATGTTTGATCTCAATTATAAATCCGGCTATAAGAATAACGAAAATATCGATCATAAATATTGCTTGTCCCGGGCGAATACCATAACGTTTCTGCATAATCGATGCAACAATATCAGAACCCCCGGTTGTTCCTCTAAATTTAAAAACTATTCCCAAACCTAAGCCGAGTAGAACCGCACCAATCAAAATCAGAAAGAAGAAGTCGTTCTTGTATAAATCGAGAACGGTTTGAGATTTTTGCAATTTCAAAAAAGCAAAACCGGGAATATCTCCACGGAAGAGATCGATAAAAATTGAGTTTAAAGTGAATGCGTAAAAAGTCCGTACACCAAAAGTTTTTCCGAGTTCTTTAACGCCCCAAAGATATAAAGGAACATTCAAAACCCAGATCAGCAATCCCACAGGAATTGTATAATTTGACATGTAATGAATAGCCATAGAAAGTCCGCTAACGCCACCGGGAACAACCTGCGCATCAACTAAAAAGACCCCAATGCCGATAGCCATTATTGCCGCTCCAACCGCCATAAAAAAATAATCGAGGATAGGATGCTTGCTAAGTTTTTTAATCATTCGTTTCTCTAATAAAAATGCAACTCAAAATTACCTAATAAATATTTGGTACTGAAATCCTTTGAAGAATTAACTGATGTGATAAACAAAAAGATTGCTTATTTTTCAAACCAAAATTGGATAAAGAATGAAAACAAAATTAGAAATAGCAAAGAACTGGCTGCCCCGTTATACCGGAACCGAGATTGATCAATTCGGGGATTATCTCCTTCTCACCAACTTTCATAACTATGTTACAAAGTTTGCAGATAAATTCCATTGCGATGTTAAAGGAGTAGGCAGACCCATGCAGACCGCTACAAACAGCAGCGGATTGACAATAATAAATTTTGGAATTGGTTCTGCCAACGCAGCAACAATTATGGATTTGCTCGTTGCGCGCAAACCAAAGGGTGTTTTGTTCCTTGGTAAATGCGGCGGACTGAAACGCTCAACAGAAATCGGTTATTTTATTTTACCTACGGCGGCAATCCGCGGCGAAGGAACAAGCAATGATTATCTTTTGCCTGAAGTTCCCGCTCTCCCTTCTTTTAAGCTACACAAGTTTGTTTCGGATAAAATTGTCCAAAGAAAATTAGAATACCGCACGGGAGTAATTTATACAACAAATCGTCGTTTGTGGGAATGGGATGAAAAGTTTAAAAGATACTTGAAGAAACTTTCAACAATTGGAATAGATATGGAAACCGCTACTATCTTCGTGGTCGGATTTGCAAATGAAATTCCACGCGGCGCTTTGTTGCTTGTATCTGATGTTCCGATGATTCCCGAGGGAGTAAAAACAGAAGCTTCCGATAAATTGGTAACTGATAAATTTTCTACGCTTCATCTTGAAATTGGAATTGAAGCAATGACTGAGATTGGGAAGAAAGGCGAGAAAATAAAACACTTTAGATATTAAATCTTCGCGTCTCTGCGGATAAAAAATTTACCGCAGAGTCGCAAAGAAAACAATTTTATTTTTCTGGAAACAGCACCACTTTAACAAATCTGGTTGCATCTAAATATTTGTTCGCATAAGTTTTAATGTCTTCGTTCGTTAACTTTTCAACCCACGAATTATACTCCAACATTTCAACCGGGTCTTCGTTATTCATGATGTAGTTTGAGAGAACTCCGGTCCAAAACTTATTTTGTTTTAATTTAATTTCACGCTGACGTTTTTGTGTTTCTTTTACTTTTGCGAGTGTTTCGGGAGTGGTTCCGAAATTTTTAAGACTATCTATTACACTAAAAACAGCAGAAGTTAATTCATCAACTCTCTCCGGATTGCAGCCGAAATTAATATTGATCGTAGTTTTTGCTGCCGGAATTCTATAGAATTGGTGATATACACTAACTCCGTACGAACCCCCTTTGTCTTCACGAACAACCTCACGAAGTCGAATGTTCAAAACATCCATAAGAGATTCCATCAGATATTCATTAGCTCTACTCCACTCAAATGGAGAGGGGAAAGCGATACCAACGGTGCTCTTTTGTTCAATTCCCTTTTTAACAATTTTTTCTATTTTGGTATCGACATCTTTTACATTCAAGTCTTTCCATGATTCATTTCTTTTTAAAGACGGCAGCGCTCCCAAATATTTTTCAACAAAAATTTTAAATGATGGAAGATCGATATTTCCTGTGAAGATGAATGTGAAATCACTTGCATCGGCAAAACGGTTTTTGTAGAAATTAAAAGATTTGGATAAATCCATATTATCTAAACTTTTTAAACTCCACGGCTGCATACGAGGATGATAATTTGACATTGTTACCATCATAGTATCGTTGAACGCAACACGCGGTTCGTTACTATAATTCTCAAGATAAGCTTTCATTTTTGCTTTGTAAGATTGAAAAGCAGTTGTATCGTATCTTGGAGAAGTGAAAGTAAGATAGATAAGTTGGAACATCGTTTCCGCGTCTTTGGGACTACAACCTCCATTCAATCCTTCGGAATAATATCCAATATAAGGATTAACCGAAGCTACTTTTCCAGCCAATGTTTTTTGCAATTCATTTATTGAGAAGTCTCCAAGTCCGGCTTCGCCCAAAATACTTACAGCATTGTTTGCAGCTTTAAAAGTTTCGTCATCAATTAAAGATGAACCGCCTGGACTAAAAGCAGAAAAAGTGATCTCATCATTTTTAAAATCTGTTGGTTTAACAATTACTTTCACGCCGTTAGCCAGTTTCCATTCAATCGTTCCAAGTTTTTCAAATTTAGTTTCAGCAACAACCGGTGAAGATGCCCCTAAATTTTTTACGAGCGGTTGTTCAAGCGTTTTGTCTTTATATGCTTCAACAGATTCTTTGCTTACTTTTTCTAATACGGCGTTTAAACCGGATTCGGTTGGGATTTTATTTCCCTCTTTCTCCGGTACGTTTACAAGAATAACTCGATTATCCGCTTTGATAAGTTCGCTGGAAAGTTTGTTTACATCCTCTAAAGAAATATTTGGAACAAGTTTATTTATCAGTGCAAATTCATTTTCGATTCCGGGAATCGGTTCGTCTTCCAAATAATTACTTACAAACTGCCATATCAGATTAGATGATTCGGTTTTGTCCTTTTCATCTTTTTGTTTTTCGATTTGACGAAGAAGATTTTTTTTGTGTCTGTCCAATTCGGTTTGTGTGAAACCATATTTACGAACGCGCTCTGCTTCGCGAAGCAAAACTTCAAGCCCGCGTTCAATACCGTTGTCCTTCACCATCGCCTGTAAAAAATTAACGTCTGCAGTGCGGACCATTCTTCCTTTACCGGCAAACGCAAAAGCGAAAGGAGGGTCTGCCAGTTGAGTTAATTCTCTTAAACGCTCGTTGAACATGCTTCCAAACAATTGGTGGGTAATTGTTTTTCGATAATCATCAATAGATATAACGGCTTCGGAGTTCTGCTTGTAATAGAGAGCAACAGATGAATACATCGCTTCTTTGTCTGAAGCAATTGCGTACTGTGTTCCTTTTTGGCTTGGAACAGGAAAGAGTTCTCTTTTTCTTTCACTTTTAGGCGCGGCGATATTTTCAAAATGTTTTTTGATCAGCGCTTCGATTTCGGTCTTATCAAAATCACCGACAGCAACAACCGCCATCAAATCCGGGCGGTACCAATCTTTGTAATAGCTTGTAAGCGTTGGATGCGCAAAGGATTTTATGATGTTAATATCGCCGATGGTTAAGCGGTCGGCATATTTTGAATCTTTAAATATTACCGGAAGTTGTTTGTCAAGCATCCGCATTTGAGCGCCGCGTCCCAGCCGCCATTCTTCGGTAATTACTCCGCGCTCTTTTTCAATTTCGGTAGAATCGAATGCAAGTCCATGTGCCCAATCTTCTAAAACTAAAAATGCTTTTTGCATAATCGCCTGACTGTCGGTCGGCACTTGAAGCATATAAACTGTCTCGTCAAAGCTTGTAAATGCATTTAGTTCGGGACCAAACTTCACGCCAATTGATTCTAAATAATTGATCAGTTCATTTTTTTTAAAATGTTTTGTTCCGTTAAACGCCATGTGTTCAACAAAATGAGCGAGCCCTTTTTGATTGTCATTTTCCAAAACGCTCCCGGCATTAACCACAAGTCGGAGTTCAGCGCGTTTTTCCGGTTTTTTGTTTTGCAAAATGTAATAGCGGATTCCATTCTTCAATGTTCCAAGAGTTACATCAGGATTGACAGGTAACTTTTCGGTTTGAGAAATTATTATCTGCGAGAGAAGAAATGTGAAGAGAAATAAAAAAGATTTGAATTTTGCCATCGTTCCCGTCCTATTCTTAGTTAAAAAATAATTACAAAACCGTTTGAAAAATAAATAATTCTATTGAGAAAATATAACCGGTTTCCGGGAACTTCTTTTGTGAGAATAAAGGAAGTCAAAAGAAAATTTCAGAAACTCTCGGGGTCATTATTAAATATTGTAAAGGTTGGTGAAACAGATTGTGCGGGACTATTTTGTTTCAACTCTTGTTGAATCGGTTTTTTACAGAAGATCGCCGTTCCAAAATAAAAAGAGTTATTACACGAAGGATTTTTTTCAAGGCACTGAACTAACTTACCACTGATTACTTCTTTAAACCGGCAAGCCGACTCGGAGTTAGCAGAATCTTCTTTATTGAAAGATAATTGGTTTTCCATTAATTTCTCGCGTAACTATGATTTTTGTAATTCAATTTAGCAAGAATTAAGTGGTAAAAACAGTAGGCAAACCCCTAAAAATGAGTAGGGAAACCCCTAAAAATGAGTAGGGAAATCCCTACTGCCAGTAGGGATTTCCCTACTACCTTTGAGTCTCCGCCAATACAAATCATTCTTAATTAGGGAACCAAACGAACAAATCTTTATCATTTTAGCAATAATCTCTTATCATATTTACAGTCACGTCTCCATTTTCAAATCAAAAACAGCCTTTTTCTAACGTTTTTTTTAAGCTATCTTTGTGGTATAATTTATGTTAAGATAGAAGTGCTTTGAAGTTGAAAATTTTATTAATAATTAGTCATTTTGAAATAGTGTTAGCTTCCTTATAACTAGAATGAAAAAATATCTTTTCCTGTTAATTGTTTTTCCCGTTTCTCTGTTGTTGTCGCAATCCGTTGTAATAAACGAAGTGATGTCTTCCAATACGATTACCATAGCTGATGAGGATGGAGATTTTCCGGATTGGATCGAATTGTACAATTCATCAACCCAGCCGATCTCTTTAGCGAATTACTATTTAGCTGATGATTCACTGAATTTAGAAAAATGGAAATTCCCGAATATCTCGCTGCAACCGAAGAATTACTTAATTGTTTATGCTTCAGGGAAAGACAAAAAAAACGGGGCTATGTTTTGGGAAACCGTTGTTACAAAAGGAGAAAATTGGAAATATCTTGTCCCAACTTCGGAACCATCAAGCGCCTGGCGAAATCTCGGTTTTGATGATACAGCCTGGAAAAGCGGCCCAAGCGGCTTTGGTTTTGGCGATGGTGATGATGCAACAATTGTTTCTGCAACTAATTCAGTTTATATAAGAAAAGTTTTTTCAGTAACCGATCCGGCAAATGTGGATACGGCTTTTCTTCATGTTGATTATGACGATGCGTTTGTAGCTTATTTAAATGGGGTAGAAATTGCTCGGGCGAACATCGGAACAAAAGGAACGCCGCCGACTTATTCACAATCGGCAAATTCAAATCACGAAGCGATGATGTACCAAAACGGATCGCCTGAAGTTTTTTCGATTACAAATATCCGCGCATTATTAAAATTCGGCGATAATATTTTAACGATGCAAGTTCATAATATAAACACGACATCAAGTGATTTAACTTTAATTCCATTTTTAACTCTTGGCATGAACACAGTCCCGGCAAATCCACGCGGACTTTCGCCATTACTTAAACTTCCTACTTCGTATTTGCATACAAATTTTAAGCTTGATTCGGGAGGTGAATCAGTTTTTCTAACTGATTCTTCCGGTAATAAAATAGATGAAATTTCTTTCGGTTTTCTTCCCACCGGACTTTCTTATGGCCGTAAACCCGATGGTGGAACAACCTGGTATTATTTTCAAACTCCAACTCCAAAAAATTCGAATTCTTCAACTGGTATTTCACAAGTTGCAGAACCTCCTCAATTTTCAAGAAAAGCGGGATTTTATTACAGCGGTATATCGGTCGCAATTACTTCTACATTGCCGGGGGGAACAATTTATTACACAACGGATGGCTCTGATCCTGTAACAACAAGTTCAAAATATATTGGCGCAGTAAGTATATCAAAGACGACAACACTTCGCGCAAAAGTTTTTGCAGATGGCGTAATTCCAAGTCCAACTACAACCGCAACTTTTTTTGTAAATCATGTATCAACGCTTCCGGTTGTTTCACTCTCTACGGATCCAAAACACTTTTGGGACAACGATTCCGGAATTTATGTGATGGGCTCAAATCCTGGAGGATATCCTTACTTCGGTGCAAATTTTTGGCAAGATTGGGAGAAGCCGATTCATTTTGAATTTTTTGAACCGCTTGATTCACAAAAGGTTAGTGTAGATGCCGGTGTAAAAATATATGGTAACTGGAGCCGGGCGTTTGATCAGAAATCTATGGCAATTTATTTACGGGGCGGTTACGGCTTCAATAAAATGAAGTATCAATTCTTTCCGGGTAAAAAGACTGATAGTTTTGCAAATATTGTTTTGCGCAACGGCGGAAATGATTTTTCTTATACGCTTGTGCGAGATCGATACATGAGTGTAATGCTCCAAAATTTAGATATTGGAGTTCAAGCTACACGTTTTTGTGCTGTGTATCTAAATAATGAATATTGGGGAGTCTATACGCTGAGAGAAAAAATGAATGAGGAATTTCTAGCAAACACGTATGGAGTTAGTCCCGAAAATGTTGACATGGTAGATCTCAGCAAAGAGGCAGGGTTCTATGATAATGAACATTTTTCAACCTTATATACTTTCCTCTCGCAAAAGGATATTAGTGCAAAGGCAAACTACGATTTTGTCCAATCGCAAATGGACATTGAGAATTATAAAAATTACCAGATTGCAGAAATTTATATTAACAACTTAGATTGGCCAGGCAATAATATGAAGGTTTGGCGTGAAAGGACCGAAACTGCAAAATGGAAGTGGCTTACGTACGATCTCGATTACGGAGTTGGATTGGTTGAGTATTATAATTCGCAGCAAGATTACAGATTCAATACACTCGATTTTGCCACGGAGACTAACGGTCCAGGATGGCCTAATCCGCCATGGTCAACTCTAATGTTTCGCAAACTTTTAACGAACAATGAATTTAAGAATGATTTTATCCAATCGTTTGCGCATTTATTGAACACAACATTTTCACCCGATTCAACTTTGCAATTATTAAGAAAAATTCAAGATGAAATTGCACCGGAGATAAGCCGGCATACAGCGAAGTGGAAAGGGACGATGCAATTTGATTGGGTATCGAACATTGCTAGAATTCGTACCTTTGTTTCATACCGCGATACCTATATGAGATTTCATATCAACACGAAATTTCAATTAGGAGGTTTTTCTAACCTGACGCTGACGAATAGCGATACTTTGGGCGGAAAGGTGGCGATTCAATCGTATGATATTCACAAATCTTCCTTTACCGGAAAATATTTTAAGACTGCTCCGATAAAACTTTCGGCAAAACCAAATCCCGGTTATATTTTTGCCGGCTGGAAAGGTATCTCCACAAGTTCAGAAATAAATATTGTTTTAAACGGTGATTCGGTTGTACAAGCCGTGTTTGTTAAAGATGATACGCAAAGTCAAAAAATTGTTGTAAACGAAATTAATTATAAATCATCTTCATCATCTGATTGCGGAGATTGGATCGAATTATATAACAGCGGAACAAAAATCGTTCAACTAAAAAATTGGAAATTTAAAGACAGCGTTGACATTCATGAATTTATATTACCCGAATTTACTTTGGCGCCTGAATCTTTTGTGGTACTTGCAAATGATACTACAAAATTCAGATCGGTTTTTCCCAACGTTACAAACATGGTTGGGGAATTTTCTTTCGGACTTTCCGCTGCCGGTGAAACCGTACGCCTCTTTAATGAAAATGGTTCATTAATTGATTCAGTTAAATATACTTCTTCAAGTCCCTGGCCTATGGAACCTAATGGAACGGGTGCAACGCTAGCGTTGATAAATCCAAGCCGTGATAATTCGATCGCAGAAAACTGGAAAGCTTCTTCAAGCTTTGGAACACCCGGGAAAGTAAATGATGTTTTTTCAGATGTTAAGAATGAAGAGGTTAAACCAAAAACATTTCAATTGTTCCAGAATTATCCTAATCCGTTTAATCCGAGCACTATAATAAGTTATCAAGTGCCGGAGTCGGGAAAAGTTACTTTGAAAATTTTTGATATTCTCGGGAACGAAGTAGCCACTTTAGTAAATGATGAAAAGTCGGCAGGAAGTTATAATTACGAATTAGGAATTAGGAATTACGAATTGTCGAGTGATGTTTCCGCCAAAGGCGGATACGCCTCCGGCGTATACTTTTATCAACTTCGTTTCACTTCCGGCACAAAAAGTTTTCTACAAACCAGGAAGATGATATTTTTAAAATGAGAAATTCAAATATTTACAGCATTACTAACGTTGTTAGTTTCATTAGTCCGGAATCAAAATGAATAAAAAAAATGAGCGAAAAGCAATTCTTGGTATTGCTTCTTTTTGTTTAGTGGTCTTTTTGCTTTTAATCAGTGGAATTAAAGTACCACATTCTTTAAATATTTTTGCCGAAGTACATCCTTTGCAAAAATGGCAAATTGTTAAAGGAACTGACGGACAACTTACTTCAGCCTTGATTGATTACGAAACGGGATTTTCAAATGCGTTTGGTGTTACCCAATTCCAGCGCGGGGAATCAATGGTTTTTTCATTTACCGAATCGATTAAGAACAAAAAAGATATAAGCGCAGGAGACTCTGTTGGGATTATTCGTTCAAGCGATGTTGAAGAAAATATTGTTCGTTTGGAAGGAGAATTATCTGTTGCTCAAGCCGAACTTGAAGCGAATAAAACAGGTGAAAAACAACCGCTCATCACCGAAGCAAAAAGTCGTTTAGAATTTGCAAAAGCAAAACTCGGACAGAAAAAAGACACTTTTCAACGTAATGAACAGTTGTATAAAAAAGGATTTCTTCCTCAAGAAAGTTATGAAACCGATCTTTGGGAAATTAAACAACTTGAAATTGAGATATCGATTTACCGATCACAGCTTGAAGCCATCACCAGTGGTTTAAAACCGGAAACATTAAAATTGCTGGAATCTAAAGTAATTGCTTTATCAAAAGACCTTGAGACATTAAAAAAACGTTCTAAAAATTTTAGTGTAATTTCTCCCATTAGCGGAACGATAAATCGTTCGTTTTCTCCTGACACAATTTTATCAGTGATAAATCTTGATAAAGTGGTGATGAATGTACCCTTAAAAATTGCTTACAGAAATAGTTTAAAGGAAGGGGAATCAATTTCAGTAAAATTTATTAGCTATCCCGAACCATTTCAAGCGCGGGTGCTCTCACTTTCCAGCGAAGTAAAAATGTTGAACAGTGAACAGGTGATTGTTGCGGCAATTCTCATTACTAATTCCGGGAAACAACTTCTGCCGGGTATGGTAACTCAAGGCACCATCAAACTTGGAACCATTGCAATTTGGGATTATTTAACGAGCTATATTTTCAATTAACCGATGGCGAGTAGATTAGAGTATAAATATTTAGTACCGGAAAATCTGTTATCGAAAATCCGCTCTGTAGTATTGAATTATATGAAATACGATCCCTACGCGGAAATACGTCCACATAAAGATTATACCGTGCGCAGCATCTACTTAGATACTTCAGACTTGCTTTGTTACCGTGAAAAGTATGAGGGATATAAAATAAGAAACAAGTATAGAATAAGAGTTTATAACGAGCGGAGAGAAGATAGTTCGGTTTTTTTAGAGATAAAGAGAAAAAATGAAAACTTCATATCTAAAGATCGTGCAAAACTTTATCTAAAAGATTTGCAATCTCTGTTTCTCTCAAAAAATGTGGAAGAGTATTTAATTGTAAGAGCGGATGGAAAAGGCGATTTTGATGAAGCGGAAAAATTTCTTTATCACTACTATTCCAAACAATTGAAGCCGACAACGCTTGTTGTTTATGAACGCGAAGCCTTTGTGGGAAAGTTTGGGTATGATCTAAGAGTAACATTTGATAAAAATTTGCGAGGGACAGTGTATCCGGCTTATGATGATATTTTTAAGGAACAAAATTTAAAATATGCATTCCCGAATTATTTTATTTTGGAAGTAAAATTTCATCAAACATTTCCTGCATGGATTCCCAAACTGATAAACAGCCATGGATTACAAAGAATATCAGTTTCCAAATACACTAATTGTATTGATATAAACAAAAGCAAAATGCACTTTAGCAGTGCACTGGCATTTTAAAGGAAGAAAATATGTTAGAAAATCTCCAATCGATAAATGTTTTTGCTCCGACGATTTCGGAAATCATCATAAATATTATGATAAGTCTAACCTGTAGTTTTTTTATAACGTTCATTTACCGGATAAGCTATAAAGGTCCCGGTTATTCCGATAGTTTTGTGAATTCGATAATTTTTCTCTCACTCATCACCTCGTTTGTAATTATGGTGATTGGAAATAATTTAGCCCGTGCATTCGGATTGGTAGGAGCAATGTCCATTATCCGTTTCCGCACAGCAATAAAAGAAACACTTGACATCGTTTACATTTTTTTCGGTTTAGCGATTGGAATGGCGGCGGGAGTAGGTTATCACCGACTAGCGATTGTAGGATCATTATTTATTGGAGCAATTCTATTTCTGTTTTCAAAAACAAATTTATTTACTTTGCGAAAGGAACAATATTTACTGCAATTTTCTTTTTTCTTAAGCGAAGAAAAAACTGCTGAATATCTTCACGTGTTCGATAATTTCTGCAGCCGGTATGATATAATAAATATTAAATCAACTGAAGAGACTTCACTTGCGGAATACGCTTATTATGTTTCGTTCAAAAAGAAAAGTAATGCAAATGGATTTGTGGAAGCGCTAAGAAATGTTGGCGGAGTAAAAAATATCAATCTCTTTTTTGATGAAGAAAAGGTATAAGCAATTTATGAATCTGAATACAAAAGTATTTGCTTGTATTATCTGGATGATCCCGCTAACATTGTTTAACTGTGGAGGAGCTTCAGCAGATTCTGCAAGTCAACTCCGTTTAGTTAATACATATAAACTTCCGTTTGGAGAACCATCGGGAATAGCTTTTGATGAATCCGAAAATGTTTTGTGGATTGTGAGCGGTGCAGATCAAAAAATTTATAAAACCGATATCACCGGAGTAATTCTAAAAACATTAAGTTATAAGGGAGATGATTTGGAAGGAATCGCTCTCGACTCTTCTACTAAATCGCTATGGATTGTTGAAGAGCGGAAAAGAGAACTGCTCCAACTTGATCTTGATGGAAATGTTTTACAGAAAGTATTAATTCCATTGCCAGGGAAATTGAATAGCGGACTTGAAGGAGTTGCACAAAACGAATTGGGAACGATCTTTCTTTTAAATGAAAAAAAAACGGGAAAGTTTGTTGAGCTAAACTCAGATTTAACAACAAAATCTCAAAGGGAAATTTATTTTGCTGATGATTTTTCCGATATGGTTTATTCCGCAAAAGAGAAATGCTTCTTTATTCTAAGCGATGAAAGCAGCGCGCTTTATAAATGGACTAAGGAGACCGGGGTAATACAGAAATTCAGTTTGCCCAAAACCAAGTTTGAGGGTGTCGCGGTGAATGCTGCCGCTGATAAATTTTTTCTGGTAAACGATGAGACCAATGAATTATCAATTTATTCTCTTAAGTGATCTTGAAACATGACTTTAACTTTCATGCAAAACTGTCGCGTCCTTTTATTATTTTTAAACCACAAAAATTCATTAACATTAAAGGGTAAGTGCTTTGACGCTTTTAAGTAAAATTGAAAACAAAACTGCTGTTGTCGGTATCATCGGATTAGGATACGTTGGATTACCATTAGCGCTCGAATTCGCAAAAAAAGAATTCCGCGTAATTGGTTTTGATCTCGACGAGAGAAAATCAAAATTTATTGCGGAAGGGAAATCTTACATAAAACACATAGCTTCTGAAAGAATAGCTGAAGCCGTTTCTGCGGGAAAATTTTCTGCGACAATGGATTTTACAAAACTGCCGGAAGTAGATGCGATAATTATTTGCGTCCCAACTCCATTGGACGAGCACCGCGAACCCGACATGAGTTACATTGAAAATTCCGCAAAATCAATTGCTCAATATTTTAGAAAAGGACAATTGGTTGTTCTGGAATCATCAACTTATCCGGGAACAACAGAAGAAATTCTTTTACCTTTACTTGAAAATTCACAAACAGGAAAAGAAAAATTAATTGTCGGGGAAGATTTTTATTTGGCATTCTCGCCGGAAAGAGAAGACCCGAATAACGCAAATTATTCTACTGCAACCATTCCCAAAGTTATAGGTGGAATGACACCAAATTGCCTAACTGTTACGCAAGCATTATACAATCAAGTAATTGTTAAAACAGTTGCCGTCTCTTCTCCCAAAGCTGCTGAAGCGACAAAATTATTGGAGAACATCTATCGTTCAATCAACATTGCGTTGGTGAATGAATTGAAGTTAGTCTTTGATAGAATGGGCATAGATGTTTGGGAAGTTATTGAAGCGGCAAAAACAAAACCATTCGGCTTCCATGCTTTTTATCCGGGACCGGGACTGGGCGGACACTGCATTCCGATCGATCCTTTTTACTTGACGTGGAAAGCGAGAGAATACGACATCAATACAAAATTTATTGAATTAGCCGGGGAAATAAATACTTATATGCCTTATTTCGTTGTTGATAAAACTGCCGATGCGTTGAACAATGAAAAGAGGTCACTCAAAGGTTCGAAGGTGTTAATTCTCGGTGCGTCATACAAAAAAGATATTGATGATATGCGTGAATCGCCTTCTCTTAAACTGATTGAAATTTTAAGAGAGCGGGGTTGTCTTGTGGATTATAACGATCCGTATGTGCCAAAACTTCCGAAAACAAGAAAGTATGATTACGATATGGAATCAATTCAGCTTACGGAAGAAAATCTGCAAAAATATGATGTGCTGCTTCTCAGTACCGACCATTCAAATTATGATTATAAATTTATAGCCAGTAACGCAAAGCTTATTGTTGATACGCGGAATGCCTTTGCAAGAAACGGAATAGTGAACGAAAAGATCGTAAAAGCTTAAGCAAAACGATTATTGAATTTCCAAACAAAAGATGGGATTTGTGTTTAACTCAGTTTTCACAAATCCCATTTTCTGTAAATAGGAATCATGTTTCGCATTGCCGGGGTTGCTGTAAATCTTTTTGATCTTCTTTTTAGTAAAAATATTTTGATAAACATACTTGCCGATCTTCAAATCTCTGTAACCGGGAATAACAAAATCAATATCGATAAAGAGGCTGTCATCAGTTTTCTTTGTAGCACAAATCAATCCCGCCGGAATTGAATTTCTTAGAATGAAAAAGACGATCGAATCTTCGTTTCCTTTAAATGAAAATGAAGGCATATATTTTTTAATTTCATCTTTGTGAAAGTCTAAAAAGTAATGAAGGTATTCCGAATCATGCATTACTTCTAAAACCTTGAAATATTCTTTCGCTTTGAAAATGTCATACAGATAGTAAATGTCAATAAGACAAATAAATCCGTTTACAATAGCCACTGGCAAAGCGCCGATGAGCAGTCCGTAAACCGTAAAAATTATTGCGCCGATAAGATTGATAATTCTAAGTTTAACAATTCCGCTCATCATAAGCGAAACGGCTACCAGAACCGAAGCCGCGTAACCGATTAATTCTATGGTTTGGATAATTTACTCCTTATTTGAAAGGGGGAAAATGATTAACGACAATTGGCTGATGACTAATGCTCACCCAATATCTCTTTGTAATACTCTTCATACTGTGGGATGATAAGTGCTTTATCAAAATTATCAACCGCTCTTTTGCGTGCGTTCAACGAGAATTTTTGATATTTTTTTTCGTTCGTTAAAAGTTCAATTGCATATTTTGCCATGCGCTCAACATCTCCGAACTCTGCGATATAACCGGTTTCGTTGTGCGCCATTAATTCAGGTAAACCTCCGACGCTTGAACTTATAACGGGAAGACCGCAAGCCATCGCTTCAAGAGCAGCCAAACCAAAACTTTCAGATTGTGATGGAATTAAAAATAGATCGCCGCAATTAAGAATTTCCGCTAAACCATCCTGCTTGCCAAGGAAGATAACTTTATCGCACAGATCAAGTTCGCGGCACAAGCGCTCACATTCAGAACGATCGGGCCCATCTCCAACCAGCACGAGTTTACATGGAATTTCCTTTGAAACAATTTTCAAAATTTTAAGTGTGTCCGAAACTCTTTTCACTGCTCTAAAGTTAGAAGTGTGGATGAGAATTTTTTCACCGTTTGGTGCGCAATGTTTTTTTAATTGTCCCGGTTCCTGTGGTGAAAATACTTCAGTATCAACAAAATTGGGGATCACTCGGATGTCTTTTTCAATCTTATAATTAGTTAGCGTTTGTCCTTTTAGATAATTTGAAACAGCAGTTACGCCATCGCTTTGTTCTATGCTGAATTTTACAAGATGAGAAAATGACGGCTCCAATCCTACCAGCGAAATATCAGTGCCGTGCAAAGTAGTTATAATTTTAATGTCACTTTTCTCTTTGATGATCTGCTTTGCCAGGTATGCGCTCGTTGCGTGGGGAATAGCGTAATGTACGTGAAATAGATCAAGATTTTCGTAGCGTGCAACTTCAACCATTTTACTTGCCAGCGAAAGAGTATATAAAGAAAACTCGAACAACGGGTAGTTGCTTGTTTCTACTTCGTGAAAAAAAATATTCTCGACAAAATGAGTCAAGCGAAAGGGGAGTGCATAGGAAACGAAATGTATTTCGTGACCTTTTGAAGCAAGTTCTTTGCCGAGTTCCGTAGCAATAACACCACTGCCGCCGTATGTCGGATAGCAGGTAATTCCAATTTTCATAGTAAAACCGTATGCCTTTTAAAGAAAGTAATTCTCTCTATTACTAAAAGAAAATTAATTATTATTTCTATTTTAAACTATGGTAATTTCAGTCGAAATGTTCTCCAACCAAGGTTTTGATTGATTTAACCTTTCCAAATTACCCTTACAGTAGAATGCTTATATATGAGTTTGATAAATAAATTTCTCGCTTTTAACGCGAGTACTAAAAAGAAAATTTTCCGCCGCGAAGTTGAGAAAGCTATCAGCGATGGGAAGCAGATAAAACTACCTCCCGTTCCTTCTTACACTCTACAACATCATGAAGCGGTAAATAATTCCTTTCCGTTTCAGATATTTGCTTCCATAGAAATTCTTGCTACGCTAAAAAGAATCCTTGCGGTTGAAAAAGAGACGGACAAAATTATAAATGAAGCTCAAAGTGTTCTAAAGAATAGGTTTAATTTTTTCGATTTAGGAGAACAGGAGCTTGGAGAAAAAATCAACTGGAATTTCGACTATCTTTCTTCATTTTGTTTCCCAGACAAACCTTATTGGGATATCAACGTCGAGGAATTCCCGAAGGGAGTTGATGTACAGACCGCATGGGAATTGGGGAGAATGCACCAGCTTACGCAACTCGGAATGGCGTATCTTTTAACAAACGATGAAAAATACCCGGAAAAATATTATTCTCTTTTAGATGATTTTGCATCGGCTACTTCAAATTTTTCCGGTGTGCAGTGGACAAACCCGTCCGAAGCGGCAATCCGATTGGTGAACATAATTTTCGGTTTTGGATTTCTTCTTGAATCTCAAACATTCAACGAACAGCGATTTCTTCGCATGCAGGAAATCGTTATGCTGCATACAGTCTATTTGGAACATACCATTGAGCATTCCGAAATTAGAGATCACCACTACATGCTTGTTCACATTGCACTTTTATGTTCGAGCATGTTTATCCAAAACAAAGCATACGCCGAGCGATTATTCCATTTCTCGGCTTCTCATTTTGAGTCCGAAATCCGTCAACAGGTTTATGAAGATGGTGTAAGTTTTGGGCAGTCGGTACAGTTTCATCCGTTTAACATGGAATTATTTTTACTTGCAAAATTTTTGTTGGAAAGAAAAGGGAAGAAAGTTTCCGACGAATATAACAGACGTTTGCATCAAATGTTTGTTGCGTTAAGTCTTTACATTGGGACTTCACCGCAAGGTGAAAATAATTTTTCTATTCCAAACATTGGTGATGCGTTTACTTCTCCTATAATTGATTTTGTGCCGAACTCGCAATCAAGTTACATAAAATCTTTACTTGCTGTTGGTGCATACCTTTTTAAAGATGATAAGTTGAAATCGGAAACTTCACAAGAAATAAAATATTTGTTTTTCCTATTTGGAGCAGAAGCAGTCAATTCGTTTCAAGTGATGAAGAATGATTTAGAAAATTCGTCATCCGTTGCATTGACTAAGGGAGGACATTATTTCCTCCGGGCAAACCAAATGGAAATGTTTATCCGTGTTGCAGAAATCGGGAAATTCGGTTCAGGCGCGCCCGGACATAACGACACATTTACTTTTGAACTAACATACAAAAACAAATTATTCTTTGTCGATCCGGGGACTTATTCGTTTTATGCCGACAAGGATTTGCGAAATAAACTTCGTTCTGTTTTTTCACACAATACCTTCTCAATCGATAACACGCAGCTCGCTGAATTCAACGGACTCTTTGACATCAAAGCGGATTTGACAAAGCCGAAGATCATCGAATGGCAAACGGATAACGAAGAAGACCGGCTTGTAGCCCAGCATTTTGCATACGTCCGGCTCGCCGATCCGGTGATCTGTAAAAGGGGATTTTATTTTCAAAAAGAGAAAATGAAGATAAAAATTAAAGATGAATTTTTAGGCGGAACGAAACATAAAATAGTTTCTCATTTGCATTTGCATCCTGATGTTGAATTGGAAAAAACAGCAGCACACAAATACACTCTCAAAAATGGAGAGGCAAAATTATCATTGACTTTCCACTCTTCAAGCGAAAATTTTGAAACATACGTACAAGACTCTGTTTATTCACCGGCGTACAAAGTTTTGCATACGGCAAAAAAAATCCATACCGTTTTGCACGAAAATTTACCCACATTTTACATAATCGAAATTGATCTGTTATGAAAATTCTCATCATCGGGCACACTGTTGAAGACCACATCGTCTTCCATGGTACAGAACAAGAAATAAAACCCGGCGGAATTTTTTATTCCGCTTCCGGATTTCATTTTCTTAAAAATGCTGAAGATGAAATTTATCTTTGCACTTCTATTCAAAAGGAGAATTACGATTTGTTCTCCTTCGTGTACGATGAGTTTAAACACGATTATTTTTCTTGTGTCGATAAAATTCCGAAGATCCATCTGAATGTCTTTGAAAAGAAGGAGCGGCATGAACGTTATGAAAATATTACCGACAAGCTCACAGTTCCGTTTGAAGAATTAGATAAATTCGATGGGATATTCATCAACATGATCACGGGATTTGATATTAATGTCGATGATGTACAGCAGATCAGAAAAAATTATGATGGACCAATTTATCTTGATATTCATTCGATGGCGCGTGGTATTGATGATAATTATCGCCGTGACTTTCGCAAAATTCCGGAAGTAGAAAAATGGATTGCCTCGGTTGATATTGTTCAAGCAAACGAACATGAACTTTTTACGCTAAGCGAAAAAATATCGGAAAAGGAAATAGCGAAAGAGCTTTTGCAGCGCGGAGCAAGAATAATTCTTGTTACAAAAAGCGCACACGGCGCTTCAGTTTATACAATGAAAAATGGAGAAGTTTTTTCGCTTTCAATTCCAAGAATTCAAATTGAGACGAGAAATAAAGTCGGCTGCGGCGATGT
The DNA here is from genome assembly GCA_041671545.1 of Ignavibacteriaceae bacterium. Classification (GTDB taxonomy): domain Bacteria; phylum Bacteroidota; class Ignavibacteria; order Ignavibacteriales; family Ignavibacteriaceae; genus UBA1563. The sequence continues at coordinate 60,631 of JBAZBI010000017.1, read as the reverse complement.
TTTTGGCGCTGCTTTCTTTTCTTCCTATATTAAAGATAAAAATATGGAAAAGGCTTTTACCCTTGCCAATATTGCCGGCGGATGTATTGCTTCTTATTCTGAAATAAAAAAAATGAAAGATTTAAAAAACGATGTTCTCTCAAGATTTTCTTAAAAAAAGAGTTTTAATTTTTGGTGCAAACGGTATGCTCGGGCAGCGGACCATTCATCTTTTTACACAAGCTGGAAATTATGAAATTCTTGCTTCATCCAGTGAACCGGAAGCGTTTTTCTCCGGTATTGAGTACAAACAAGTTGATTTTACGCAGCGTGAAGCGGTTAAAAATATTATCCTCAATTTTTATCCCGATGTAATAGTTAACGCCGCCGCTTACACCAATGTCGACAAAGCCGAAACCGACCGCGAACTTTGCTGGAAGGTAAACGTGAAAGGTCTGGAATTCATTACGGAAGCTGCGCGCGTTGTTGACTGCCACATCATTCACATTTCAACCGATTATGTTTTTGACGGAACGAAAGGTCCATATAGCGAAGTTGATACTCCGAATCCGTTTGGTTATTATGCACGCACAAAACTTGCGAGTGAGAACGCGTTAAAGATCGGTGGAGCGCCGTTTACAATTTTGCGCACAAATGTTTTATACGGTATTATCAAAACCGGGCGAGCAGATTTTGTGAGGTGGGTTGTGGATTCCATTCGAAGCGAAAAACCAATTCGCATCGTGACCGATCAAATAAACAATCCAACATTTTTAGATGATCTCGCGTCGGCAATTCACAACGTAATTGTTAAAAAGAAATTTGGACTTTATCATACCGGCGGCAGAGAATTTCTTTCGCGTTATGATTTTACGCTTCGTATTGCAGATTATTTTAATTTAGATAAATCACTCATCACGCCAATCGTTACAGCAGAATTGAATCAACCGGCTCCGCGACCGCTAAAATCGGGATTAATAACGATCAAAGCCGAATCAGAATTCGGATTCAAACCTCATAGTATTGAAGAATCATTCGATAAAATGAAAAAGGAATTAAATTTATGAAACAGAAAATTGTAACTGCATTTCTCCTCTCGTTCACTTTTTTTCTATTCGCTTCAACAGAAAATTCTTTCGCACAAAAGAAATTCCCGGATTGGGCAAAAGGAATTGTCTGGTACCAAATCTTTCCCGAAAGATTTGCAAATGGTGACCCCAAGAATGATCCTACAGCTGAAGAAGTATTTGTGAATCAAAAAAATATTCCAGATGGATGGGAAATAACGAAATGGACATCCAACTGGTTTACTCAATCAGAATGGGAAAAGAGATCGGGGCATCGCGGTCACGGAAATTTTACCTCGCGCCGGTACGGAGGTGATATTCAAGGAATAATAAGCAATCTCGATTATTTGAAAGAACTTGGAGTTGGGGCAATTTATTTGAATCCGATGTTTGAAGCAGTATCCATGCATAAATACGACGGTTCTTCTTATCATCATATAGATCATACCTTTGGTTCTGATCCTGTAAATGATCAAAAATTAATAGCATCTGAAACACCTGACGATCCTTCAACTTGGAAATTAACTTCTGCCGATAAATTGTTTTTTCAACTGATAAAAGAAGTTCATTCACGTGGAATGTACATCATCATCGATGGAGTTTTTAATCATACCGGTGAGCAGTTCTGGGCATTTCAAGATGTTGTTAAAAAACAGCAGCAATCGAAATATAAAGATTGGTACAAGATAAAAAGTTTTGATGATCCTGAAACGGAGAAGAACGAGTTTGATTATAAGGGCTGGTGGGGAACAAAATCACTGCCGGAATTCAATAGAAGCGAAACGGATTTATATCCGGCGGTAAAAAAATATGTTTTTGATGCGACAAAAAAGTGGATGGATCCAAACGGTGATGGAAATCCGGAAGATGGAATTGACGGATGGAGGCTTGACGTTGCAAACGAAGTGCCGATTGGTTTTTGGCGTGATTGGAATACTGAAGTTAAATCGTTAAATCCGCATGCAATTATTCTTGGCGAGCTTTGGCAAATCTCCAAAGAATATATTTCTGAGAATGGAGTTTTTGACGGATTGATGAATTACAATTTTGCTTACGCGGTTTGCGATTTGTTTATTAATAAAGAAAAGAAAATTCCGGTTTCCGAGTTCGTTAAAAAACTTGAAGAGATTGATAACGCTTACCCGAAAGAAAATTTATTTCTGCTTCAAAATTTGATGGACTCGCATGACGTTGATAGGCTTGCCTCGATGATCGTTAATCCCGATCGTAAATTTGACAATGATAACAATGGGCAGAATCCAAAGTACAGTCCGCGTAAGCCGAATGCCGATGAATACGAATTGCAAAAACTTTTTGCCGCATTTCAAATGACTTACCGCGGGGCGCCAATGATTTATTACGGTGATGAAATCGGTATGTGGGGCGCAGATGATCCGCACGACCGCAAACCGATGGTGTGGAAAGATTTGAAATATGATGATGAAGTCATTGATTCAACTTCGGGTTTTCAAACTGGATTTGGAAGCTATAAAGTTGACGTGAATAACGATCTTCTTGACTTCTACAAAAAGCTGACGAAAGTTCATAATAATTCAAAAGCGCTTCGTTACGGAGATGTGAACTTTGTTTTGCAAAATGATGAGAAAAATATTTTTGCATTCACACGTTCATTTGAAAATGAAAAGCTGCTCATTCTTTTCAATCTAAATGAAAAAGAGCAGAAATTTTCCTTTGAAATAAAAACTCCACAGCTTTATGATCTGCTCTCGAAGGAAAAAATTGAGACGAAGAATAATCCTTTCTCGGTAGTTCTCTCCGGGAAATCATTTTCGATTTATAACATGGAATGAACCGGATGGAAGAGTAATATTCTCATCAACTTTATTAACCGGTAATCATCGGCATACAACCTTTATCTAATAAAATGGTCTAAAGGAAGTGTAACAAATTAATTTGTGCGCAATAATTATTTCTTTAAGACTAATTCGGAATCATATGAAAAAAACTCTTACGATTGCATTTCTTCTAAGTTGCTTCTTTATCGCTTTCGCCGGGAAGATCGATACTCTGTCGCACTCAATAAAAATTAAAGCCGTTAAATTAACTTCACCTCTTTCGATTGACGGGAAACTGTTGGAAACCGAATATAAATTTCCGGCGGCAACAAACAGTTTTACACAACGCCAACCTCAAGAAGGTAAACCGGCATCAGAAAAAACCGATGTCTGGGTTTTTTACGATAATGATGCAATTTACTTCTGCGCTAAAATGTATGATTCTCGTCCCGATTCTATTATGTCCTTGCTTGGACGAAGAGATAATTTCCAGAATTCAGATTATTTTGCCGTTGCAATCGATCCGTACCACGATAAGCAAACCGGATATTTTTTTGTAATAAATCCTTTAGGCGCTATTTCAGACGGTACGATGTATAACGACAGCTGGGATGATGATTCTTGGAATGGCATCTGGGATTATGCCGCTTCAATGAATGATGATGGATGGAGCGCTGAAATGAAAGTTCCATTTTCACAACTTCGCTTTAACGCTTCGGATTCAATGAAATGGGGGATTAATTTTCAAAGACAAATTGAACGACGGAAAGAAGAATCTTATATGATCATGGTTCCTAAGAAGGAAAGCGGTTTCGTTTCTCACTTTGCCGATCTTGATGGACTGGAAGGAATTAAAAACAAACCGCGAATTGAAGTGCTTCCGTATGTTGTGCAAAAAGCTCAGTCACTTGTACACGATCCAAACGATCCTTTTTATAAAGGAAACAAATATAAAACAACACTTGGGGGTGATGTTAAAATCGGGTTGGGCAGCAATCTCTCGCTTGATGCGACGTTCAATCCCGATTTCGGACAAGTTGAAGTTGATCCTGCGGTTGTAAATCTTTCCGCATTCGAAACTTATTTTGATGAAAAAAGACCTTTCTTTATTGAAGGAAATAATCTCCTCAATTTTGGGTACGGCGGTTTAAACAACAATTGGAATTTCAATTTCGGTTCACCTAATTTCGTTTATACAAGGCGTATCGGACGCACTCCCCAACATTATCCTGACGCTAACGGTTATGTGGATCAGCCGAATGAAACACGGATTCTCGGTGCTGCGAAAATCACCGGCAAGCCCGCTTCCAATTTTTCTTTCTACGGATTAACGGCAATTACCCAACGGATGACCGCTCGAATAAATGACAATGGAAATCTTTCGCAACAAGAAGTTGAACCACTTACAAGTTATTCCGCTATGAGAGGTTTGAAGGAATTTAACAGTGGAAATCAAGGGCTTGGATTTATTTTCACGTCGGTTAACCGCGATCTGCATGACGCTAACTTAAACGCATCTTTAACAAAAAATAGTTTTGCCGGCGGAGTTGACGGCTGGACAATGCTGGATGAAGATAAAGAATATGCTCTCAACGGATCTCTCAGTGGTTCGTTTGTCTCCGGTTCAACAGATGCAATACTGAAATTGCAACAAATGCCTTACCGTTACTATCAACGCCCCGATGCATCGTACGCAAGAATTGACAGCAGCAGAACATCGCTCACCGGTTCGATGGGAAGAGTTATGTTGAACAAACAAAAAGGAAATTTTTATCTTAACACGGCATTCGGTTATATCACGCCCGGATTTGAATTTAATGACTTCGGTTTTCAGTGGAAGACAAATGCTATTAACGGACATCTTGTTCTTGGTTACCGATGGTTTGAGACAGATGGAATTTTCAGAACGAAATCTCTTTATGCTTTTGCATTTAAGAACTTCAACTTTGAAGGAAAACTTGACGGTGATGGATACGGCGGATTTTTTAATCTTGAACTTGAAAATTATTACGGATTTCGGGTAGAAGCTTTTTATTTTCCATCAACTTTTTCTGCCGGTTTAACACGCGGAGGTCCAAGCACAATTTCTCCATCGGGATATTCACTTTATCTTTCAAACTACACCGACAGCAGGAAAGCGATTACCGGTAATACTTATTTTAGTGTAAACGGGGATGAACTCGGAAGCATTTATTACAGCGGTGGAATTTCTGCTGAAGTGAAAGTCGGCTCTAATCTTACTTTCTCCATTGGACCAAATGTTTCGTACTATTTGGAAAAGCTGCAATGGGTAACAAAAATTGATGACCCGATTTTTACACCTACGTATGGTAAACGATATGTTTTTGCTGAAATGACGCAGAAAACCGTTTCCGCCAATATCCGCGTCAATTGGACATTTACTCCCGTTCTGAGTTTGCAGCTCTTCGTTCAGCCTTTATTTTCAACGGGAAAGTATGATACGTTTAAGCAGTTGGAAAAAGCCGGATCAATGGATTATGAAGTATATGGGAAAGGGGGATCATCGATAAATTATTATCAGGAGTCCAATACTTATGTATTAACTCCCTCGGATGTTGCTGCCTCAATTACTCATGGCAACACAGATATGATTGGTTTTCCCGGCGGATACATAATTGATAATCCTAATTTCAATTACAAATCATTTAAAGCGAATATGGTTTTGCGGTGGGAATTTAATCCCGGTTCTACATTGTATTTTGTGTGGACGCACGATAAGCAGGACTTTAGAAATCCCGGAACGCTTCAGCTAAATAAAGATTTTTCATCATTGATGGAAGCTCCACCAAACAATATCTTTCTTGTAAAAGTAAGTTACTGGTTTGATGCTGCAAAGTGGTAAGATTCATCTGCTCAAAGTAAAATAGTATTTCCGTATCGCAGATTATTAATCTGCGATACAAGTTATTGTCTGCTTACCGATGACGATTGGCATTTCTTTTGTTTTATATCTATTCTCTCTTATTTTTGATGCCGAAATTCAAATGAGGTTAATAACTCTTCCTCCGATTTCAGATTTTCAATTTTAATGCAGTTCTAAATAATTCATCAATAGTTTTGAGATAATTTTGATCAACTTCGCAAATCTAAAATCCGGCGGGAAAACATTTCTTACAATTCTCCTTTTCCCATCAATTGTTTTTCTAATGGATTTCATCATCCGTTTTGAGTATTTAAAAATTCTTAACACAACCGGATTTATAAATTATTCACTCTCATTTGTCTATGAAGCGCTTCTCTACATTTTTCTTTTGTGGTTGATCTCGTTTGTAAAAAAATCACGCAAATATGTTATTCTCCTCTTTGTTCTTTTTATTACCTCACTTCAGCTTTTGGTTTACGGGCATTATTTCTATTTCGGAGTTTTACCGAACAATTATTCTATCAATTATTTGTTCGATCACTTTCATGATGCGTTTACGTTAACGATTGAAAGTTTGCGGATGATTTATGCCTTGATCTTTCTTCTTCTCGCTTCCCTCCATTTTTTTGTTGCATCTTTTTCGCTGAAAGAAATTCAATTCCTTTCCCGTAAAAAGGGAATTGTTATCGCTTCGGTACTTCTTTTAATGACGTTGTTTTTTAATAACAACGTAAGATTTCAACCGGCGAGTTACTCATTTACACCAAATACAATCTTTTCGTTTAAGTATGTTTTGCAAGAACGATTTTTCGGCGGCAAGTTTTTGATCCAGAATGGATACGTACAGAGGAAATTTGAAATTAAAGAACGGGGGAAAATTCCGGCGAAATATAACGTTCTACTTTTTATCAGCGAAAGCGTAAAGAGAAATAATCTCCATTACAACGGATATGAAAGAGAGACTTCCCCCTTTATTGACAGCCTTATACACGCCGGGAAGGTTATTCCATTTCTTAATCATTTTTCAAATTCAGTTTCAACACAGTTTTCGGTGCCGATCATTCTTTCCGGGAATTATACTATCGAAAAGTTAAACCAGCCGTATGTTTATGATTATATAAAATCATGGACGAATGCTACCACTTTCTTTTTCTCCTCTCAATCGATGAAGACTGATAACATTGACTTAGTCTTTGACACATCTCTTGATAATTTTATCTGCCAGGAAAACTCGGGTAAACAGATGTTTAATGACAGAGGAATTAACGATCATGATTTGATTCCCGATGTAGCCAGTTATTTAAATACTATCGGCAAGAAAAAATTCTTCGGAGTAATCCAGTTCAACAATACCCATTATCCATACAAATCTTCGCGCAAGGAATTTGTAAAATTTAAACCTTGTCCACCGACTTCGTTGAATGCATATGACAATACGATCTATGAACAGGACTTTGTGTTGCGTGATTACTTTAAAGTATTGGGAAGGAAAAATCTTCTCGATTCAACAATAATCATTTTTACTTCTGATCATGGCGAAGGTTTCTCTGAACATAACCACAGCGGACACTTGCAAACTTTATACAACGAAGACATTGCCGTTCCGTTCTGGATCTATCTTCCGCCAGGTTTTCCGGTTGAGCAGCGAAATCTTTTGTCAGAAGTATCAAAAACAAATACTTCGCATCTTTCAATCTTTCCGACAATTTTAGATTTATTCGGACTGCTTGATAGCACCAAACTTAATTTGAAATCCTCGGGTCATTCTCTCTTCTGTAGTGAATCAAGCGAAGAAATCCCCGCTGTGGGATTGGATATGTTTGATACCAAATCTATCGTCTATAAAAATTATAAATTCATTTATTCAAAAAAAGACAATATCGAGCATTACGAACTTTTTGATTTTGTAAAGGATAAAAAAGAAGTGAATAATCTTTGGGACAAATCTGATGAAAAAACCAAAGTGATGTATCAATCATTTCTTCAGAAGTGGGAGAAGCGCAGAACCTCCTTTACTGATCTGAACAAACCGTTGTAGGAAAGGGGAAAGGGGAAAGTGAAAGGGGAGTTAATACCCGGATTCGAAAACAAACTTTTTAGCGGCAACCGGCATCAACTAAAATCCCATAAAAAAAGCCGCCCGAAAGCGGCTTGGTACATAGAGGATCAATAAAAGATGAAAATTATTTAATAAGATTCATTTTTACCGATTGTACAAAATTCCCGGCTTGGATTCGAACGAAATAAATTCCGCTTGATACTTTATTACCGAATTCGTTCACTGTATCCCATGAAGTCTGGAACGAACCAGCGTTATACTCTTCGTGGTTTACTAACGTTTTAACTAATGTTCCTTGAAGATCATAAACAGCAAGATGAACTTTCTCCGCTTGAGGAATCGAGAATCTGATCGAAGTGCTCGGATTGAAAGGATTCGGGTAATTTTGCGCAAGCTGATATTCTTTTGGCGTAGTTGAAACTTGTTTAACAACTTCACTTGCTTTATGCGGATCACCATGGCATGGAGTACAATTCATTTGTGTCATTACATTATTCAATAATGTTGCACCATGGCAAGTTTGGCATTGAGCAACTGTAGCATCGGTAACAAAAGTAGAAACAAATGTCTGTGCAAAATAAGCGTTAAGAATTTCCGCTGTTTTAGCGGCAACATCGCCGGCTAAACGGGCGCATCTTTCTTTTCTTTCAATGTCCCCTACTTTTTTCTGCGCCGCAATACACCATTGAGTAACGGAAGCATGGCACAAAACGCTGCCGCTTATGTTTTGTGGCAACGCCCCGTCATATTTTTTATCAACATATTTTCCATCTATAGAAGCTTGATTTGCTTTATCTGAAGGTAATTTTTCTGCAGAAGCCCATCCCCAAATTTCATTTATTAATTTGCCGGAATCCGCTTTATTAACCACAAGACTAATGATTGCCGCTGCGCCATTAACTGTACCGCAAAGCGTTCCCCATCCGTTACCGCCGCCACGGCCGAACAGCATAACTTCCATCGGAATTCCGCCCCACGGGTCAGGCAGTTTTTCCGTTAAAGCCAGAGTAAACGCACCAAAAACTCCGGAACAACAATCTTTGTCAGACCAATACAAATGATGGGCTCTTAATCTTATATCTTCAGGGTCAAGGGTTTGATAAGGCATAGGCCAGGCGGTTACTTTAGTACCGGCTGTAGCTGTTGTGGCTAAACTTGCTAAACTTGCAATTGCTGTAGCTCCAATTGCAGCTTTGGAAGCATTTACCAAGAAATCTTTTCTCGTAAGGTTCTCTTTCATATTAACTCCTTTTGTTGGGATTTATTTATTGTTTGGAATAAGTTCTTCTTTAGATTTTCTATTATTAAGTAAATTTTAGGTTCGGAAGGATTCTTTTGTCTCGCTTTTTCAAAATATTTTAGAGATTCATTAATATTGCAATACAGCAACAATAACCCCAGCACATAAAATTTAGTAAACTCATTTTCATAAGTAACAACATCGTTTTCAATATTGGCGATAAGCTCCGGGCATGGACAATCATCGGCTTGAGGATTCGTATCGGTTATAACTTCAATGTCGGTGGAAATTAAGGATAAGAATAGATCAAGCGCTTCGCGTGGTTTATTGATCTGCGTATAACAAATAATTAACTTTTTGGTTAATCTTTTGTTCTGCGTTAATTGAATAGACAACTCTAATTCTTTTGCGGCGAGATTATATTTCCGCATCATAAAATATTGATTTGCAAGCATTTCTTCCATAATGCTTTTTCAACTCAATTGAAATGCCAGAAATATTTTATAGAGAAAAGGGCTTTTTAGGGGTTTTAGCTCGGGGAATGTTTCGAAAAATCAAGGACTGTTGCAACATTTTGTTGCGATGCAACGGTTTATTCTTCAATTCCAAATGTTTTCAGGTATCTCCAGAGAGTGGATCTGTTCATCTCTAATTCTTTGGCAGTTTTGCTTTTGTTCCATTTATGTTTCTCCAGCATTTTGATGATATCGCTTGCTTCTAATTTTTCTCTATTATTTTGTTTTACCTGTTCGGAACAAGTTTCATTTGATTTGATAGCTTGCGGAAGTTTGCAGACATCAATAGGAGTACCTGCTTTTGATCTTACAAAAGTAAATTCGATTGCATTTTCCAATTCTCTAACGTTCCCGGGCCATGGATAATTTGAGAGTGCAGTAAGCGCTTGATCACTGAATTCCGAAATCTCTTTATTATAGATCATGGAAAACTTTTTAAGGAAATGATTAGTCAGGAACAGGATATCTTCTTTACGGTTTCGAAGGGGAGGCAAATGGATGGGAATAACATTTAACCGGAAAAAGAGATCTTCTCTAAACTTTCCTTCTTGTATAGCTTTTTCAATATTCACATTTGTTGCCGCTATAATTCTCACATCAACTTTGCGTGTAACGGACTCACCAACTTTTTCAAAAGTGCCGTCCTGGATAACGCGAAGTAATTGCATCTGCATTTGAGGCGGCATTTCACCGATCTCATCAAGAAAAATTGTTCCGTTATTTGCAAGTTCAAATCTGCCGGTTCTATCTTTTAGTGCATCGGTAAAAGCTCCCTTAACATGCCCAAAGAGTTCGCTTGCCAAAAGGTTAGGAGGTAAAACAGCGCAATTCACTTTTACGTAGGGTTTATCTTTTCGTAAACTGGTTGCCTGAATTGCATCTGCGATCAATTCTTTTCCCGTTCCTGTTTCTCCGGTAATAAGGATGCTTGCATTGCAGCCGGCAATTTCGAGGATGAGTTCAAAGATATCATCCATTTCCCGGCTAAAGCCGACTATTCCGTAGAAGTGAGTGTTTTTTATAAGATATTTTTCAACATTTTGTTGTTGCTCGATTTCTCTAAAGGTGATAACGCCGCCCACGATTTTTGTAGAATCGTTTTTTAGGAGAACGGCATTTAACCTTATGTCTTTGGTTTGATCTTTGCATTGAATCTTAGAATCAAAATCATAGATCGTCTTCCCGGATTCTAAAACCCGAACGATAGGACACCGGTTATCGCAGTATTTTGATTTGAAAACATTCTTACAATATTTCCCGATCACGTCATTGCGATTTAATCCGGTAATTCTTTCAGCCGCTTCGTTAAAGAATTTAATTCTAAATTCTTCATCAACAGAAAAAACACCTTCGGCAAGGGAATGAAGAATTTCGTTTTGAAAATTAGTTTCCATTTTAGGTAGAAAAAATCAAGTTTGATTAATGATTAAATAAATCCCACCAAATATAACCAGAACTCCGCAAACTCGTTTTATCCATAAAATTGTTTTAGACTCTTCGCTCCAATTCAAATATTTCTGAACTTTTCCGGTCAAGGTACCTGCACCAACAATCACTGAACAATGACCGATTCCAAATGCTAAAAGAAATACCATTGCAAGAACATAATTTGTTTGAGCGGTTTGAAACACTATTCCCAACACCGGAGCCATATACGCAAATGTGCACGGACCTAAAGCTAATCCGAAAAGCAAACCAAGAACCAATGCTGCTAATAAACCTTTTGCTTTTGTAGGTTTTAATCCTCTGTTCCAATCAAACTTTATAATATCAAGAAGATAAAGACCAACAAGAAAAAAAATTCCGGCAACAAGATAATTCCCGATACTTCCAATATCGCCCATTAATCTTCCAAGTGATGCGGTAATAATTCCTATTAATGTAATGGTAATTAATATTCCCACTGAAAAAACAAGTGAGATTTTAAAAGTTCTTCCAATTGATATTTTACCTTGCGAACTGATAAATCCAATCACAAGCGGAATGCTGGATAAATGACATGGCGAAAGAAGTATTGATAATACTCCCCAAGCAAAAGATGCAAGTACGGCAAGCCATGTAGCACCGTTCATAGCGTTGTAGAGAAAGTTGAAAATGCCTTCGACCATATTAATTCTTCTTCCTAATCGGTTTTACCCCTTTTAATAGAAGCAGCTTATCTATTTCTTTCTCAGGATAAAATCCTTCGTGACGGAAAAATTCTTTTCCTTTTTCATCAAGAAAAACTTGGGTTGGAATTAGTTTGATCCCATATTTTGCAGCAAAGGGTTTTTGTTCCGGCGTCCATACATCATAAAAAGTAACTTTTACTTGTTCTCCATACTTTGCTGAAATCGCTTTCATAACCGGCTGCATTTGCTTGCATGGGATACAGTTTACCGAGCCAAGTTCTATAAATGTTACTTTTGGTTTTGATTGACCGAAGGATAACTCCACCAACAAAAACATTACGACAAATAAGGAAGATATTTTTAAACTATGCATTTTCATTTTCCTTCAGCCAGTTTATAATTTGTTCATCTTTCGGAATGATGCCATAACTTTTTACTTTTTCATTTATCACCAAACCGGGCGTCATCATTATACCGTAACCAACAATTTCTTGAAGATCAGTTACCTTTTCAACAATTGCATCTATGCTATTGGAAGCGATTAATTCTCTAACTTTCGCCTCAAGCGTTTGGCACTTCTTGCATCCGGTGCCGAGGATTTTTACTGAAACCATTTTTTCTCCTTTAATATATCAAATTGAATAGATAACCAACGATAATTATACCCGCGGCAACAACTCCAACAAAAACAAATATCAATTGGAGTTTAAGAACTTTTTTAAGAATGATCGTTTCGGGAAGTGAGAGACCGATGACACTCATCATGAACGCAAGAACGGTTCCAAGAGATGCTCCTTTTTCTAATAATGCTTGCACAATCGGAATTATTCCTGCAGCGTTGGAATACATTGGAACACCAAGCATAACAGCGATAGGAACCGACCACCATGCGCTCTTTCCCATCAGATCAGCCATAAAGTTTTCCGGCACATATCCGTGTATTCCCGCGCCAACTGCAATTCCAATTACAATATAAATCCATACTTTACGTACAATTTCTTTTACCGCATCAATGCCGGCTGTAATTCTTTCCGAAAAAGAAATATTTTCTTCCTCCATTTCAAGATGACCGACTTTAACTTGATATACCCACGGTTCAACAAATCTTTCTAATTTTAATCTGCCGATTATGTAACCGGAAATAATTGCAATTAATAATCCGGTTGACATATAAAGAAGCGCCGTCTTCCAGCCGAACAATCCGAAAAGTAAAACGAGCGCTACTTCATTTATCATCGGCGCTGCAATCAGAAAAGAAAAGGTTACGCCGAGCGGAATGCCGCTTTCTACAAAACCCAGAAACAAAGGAATTGCTGAGCAAGAACAAAATGGAGTAACAATTCCAAGCAAACTTGCCAAAACATTACCGGTAAATAATTTTTTACCGCCAAGTATTTTTCGTGTTCTTTCCGGTGAGAAATAGCTTCTGATTATTCCAACAATAAAAACAATTAAGGTGAGAAGCAGTAAAACTTTCGGAACTTCAAAAACGAAGAACCAAACTGCATCGGTTAAATGCGTTTTAGGTGTAAGACCGATTACAGAAAACATTATTAGGTCGGTAATCTTCTCTAAATTTAGATAAAGTAAAACCCACAAAGGGAATAACAACACTGGTATTAAGGTTTTCTTATCACTATTTATTTCCAATTTTTTACTTTCTACTTGCTGCTGTTCTGTAAAAAATACTTTTTCTGAAACCACAACGAAACATTTACCAATCCAATGAGAGCCGGGACTTCCACAAGCGGGCCAATAACAGCAGCGAAAGCTTCACCGCTGTTTATTCCGAATACCGCAACCGCTACCGCAATGGCTAATTCAAAGTTGTTACTTGCAGCAGTAAAAGAAAGTGTTGCCGTCTTTGCGTAACCTGCTCCAATTTTTCTTCCCATATAAAACGAAACGAGAAACATTATTACGAAATAGAAGAGAAGCGGAATTGCGATGCGTACAACATCAAAAGGAATTTTTACAATATATTCTCCTTTGAGTGAGAACATAACAATGATGGTAAAGAGAAGTGCGATGAGTGTTAACGGACTAATTTTCGGAATAAATTTGGTTTGATACCATTCTTTGTTTTTCAGTTTTATTAATGTGAAGCGGGTTATTATTCCGGCTAAAAAAGGAATACCGAGATAAATAAAAACACTCTCTGCAATTTGTCCGATTGTTATATCAACTTTGAACGACTGTAATCCGAGCCAGTTTGGAAGAACCGTTAGGAAAACATACGCATAAATCGAAAAGAAGAGAACTTGAAAAATCGAATTGAATGCAACCAATCCGGCGGCATATTCGGTATCGCCTTTAGCAAGTTCATTCCACACAATAACCATGGCAATGCAGCGCGCCAATCCTATTAGAATTAAACCGGTCATATAATGGGGATAGTCTTGCAAAAATATTATTGCAAGGAAAAACATTAAGATTGGTCCGATGATCCAGTTCTGAACAAGTGAAAGAGAAAGGACTTTTACGTTTTTAAATACATCGCCAAGTTCTTCATACTTCACTTTTGCAAGCGGAGGATACATCATTAAAATTAATCCTACGGCTATTGGGATGTTAGTCGTCCCGGATTGAAATGAATTCCAGAAACCAACTATTCCCGGAAAGAAATAACCGGAAAAAACTCCGATGAACATTGCAAGAAATATCCAAAGAGTTAAATATCTGTCCAAGAACGATAGCTTTTTTGATACTTCCGACATGGCGTTTTCCTTTATGTATTCTTCAGATAATCCAAATAGAAATTGAAAAAATCTTTTTTGATTTCATCTCGTATTCTTCTGAACTGGTTCAGAATTTCTTCTTCCGTTCCCGTTGCATCTGCCGGGTCTTCAAATCCTATGTGCAATCGCTTTCCAACTTTGCCAATAAATACCGGGCAAGTTTCTTTTGCGTTATCGCATACAGTAATCACAAAATTAAAAGCATCATTAATAAATTGATCAACTTTCTTTGGATAATTTTTGCTCAGATCAATTCCAACTTCACTCATCACTTGAATTGCTTTTGGATGAACATGTGAAGATGGATTTGTTCCCGCGGAAAAAACTTCCAACTCATTATCAAATGATTTTAGAAATCCTTCCGCTATTTGGCTTCGGCAAGAATTGCCTGTGCAGAGAATAAGAATTCGGTTTTTCATCTTTTACTTTTTTTACTTTAAACGAATGCAGATCGCTATGGTTTATCATAGCAATCTGCATTTGAATGCTTTTAGTTTTTATTCGCGGTTACGGTAATGCTGAAAATGCCTACACCGCTCTGGCGGTATGCGGTTAATTCTGCTTCCGATAAATATTCTCTTAATATTTCATCCGGGAGGTCTATGACCTTAGTTTTTTTTATTTTCGTATTCGTAAATCCGGTGGCAGAAATAATATTCAAATAATCATCTTGTTGAATTGCACCGGCAACACAACCGGCGTACATCATAGCGGACTTTTTCAAATTCTCCGGCAATTCTCCTTTAATTACAATATCGGAAACACAAAAGTGTCCACCGGTTTTTAAAACTCTGTAAATTTCCGCAAAAGCTTTTTGTTTGTTCGGAACCAGATTCAAAACGCAGTTGCTTACAACTACATCTGCTATAGAATTGTTGAGTGGCATTGCTTCAATGTCTCCCAACCGGAATTCAACATTTTTGAAACCAAGCTTTGCATTGTTGGCATTCGCTTTGTCAATCATTTCTTTGGTCATATCTATTCCGAAAACTTTACCTTCATCACCGGTAATAGCGCGGGCAACAAAAACATCGTTTCCGGCACCGCTGCCAAGGTCAACAACAACATCACCTTTTTTGATCGCGGCAAATTCTGTGGGAAGTCCGCATCCCAAACCAAGGTCTGCATCTGCTACATATCCATCAAGATGCGTGTAGTCATCTTTCATAACGGTGTAACCAACGATTTTACTATCGGCAGTTCCACAGCAGGAGGTTGGTCCGCAACATGATGTTGATTGCTTTGCTATCTCTCCATATTTCTCTTTTACAATTTCTTTTATTTCGTTTTCGGTTTGCATGATATTTTTTCTCCTTTGTTCAGATTATTAAAATAGTTTTGAAAATCTTTTGTTACTTTTGAAAGCATTTCGACATTGACACAGTAACAAACTTTCGGTCCGTCAATATCACCCTGGATTAATCCAACTCGCTTTAATTCTTTTAGATGTTGTGAAACCGTAGCCTGTGCTAGCGGAAGAAGATTTACCAATTCTCCGCACATACATGCATTCATCTCAGAAAGCAATTTCATAATTTTAATTCTTGCCGGATGCGAAAGCGCTTTGGCAATATCCGCCAAAAAGATTTCGTCATCGGTAAAGTCTTGTGTTTTTGCTGTTGCCATAAAATTTCCTAAATCGTTCATCGTAAATATACGATGATGCGAACGGTTTGTCAAGAAAAAAGTTTAAAAGAGCAAAATTTTTTTTAACCGAAGAGTACTAACTCTGTTAGCAACGTAAATTATTTTTAAAAGAAAGGAAGAAAAAATCGAACATCGCTATTCGTTGATCTTTGTTCTTGAATTAGATTGGATTGGTTTTACTGGAGGTTATGAAATTTTAAAGTAGGGAGATTCTTCGAGAAGATTAGTTACAAATTCCCCGACAGATGATTCTTTTGCCATTAAATCTTTGAGTGTGGTTTTAGTGACAACCCCGTCAATAGCGGTTTGAACCGCCCTCCAGAGCGAGCGGATGGAGCAATCAATAGTGTGTGTACAAACGATGTCAACCCCGGAGTAGTCACTGCAAAAAGAAGCTTCAAACAATTTTCCGCCAAGCGCGTTAAGCACGTCTGCAACAATAATCTGTTCCGGCGGGCGCGATAGTTTGTATCCACCGGCTTGACCACGGGCGCTTTCAATAAAGCCTCCGATGCGCAGAATGCGCAAAATCTTTGCGGCGTTTGCCTGCGTAAGTTTTTCCGCATTACTGATCTCGGGAATTGTCAGTCCGTTTGGGGATGTGCTGTAAGCTATTCGCAGCAGACAGCGCAATCCGTATTCTTCTTGTGAATTGAATTTCATTGTTGATGATTAGTTGTTTTGATTCAACGGAATTTTTGATCCGCACGTTTTTGCATATTGCACCGCTTCATACTGCTCTTTTGAAACAGAAGGTCCTTGGCGGTTGCAGAATTCATCAAACGCGCTGGTTAATTTTTTCGCAATTTGTTCAGGTGAATAGCCTTCAATTTCAAATCGCGGAAGAAAGAAAAGAACTTTTCCGTTTTTGAAAATTGCAGCACTCGGTGAAGATGGAGTTTCACCAACAATTAATTCGCGAACTTTATCAACTGCATCACGGTCTTGTCCCGCAAACACAGTTGTAAGTTTATCTGGAATAACCAAATGTTGAAGCGCAGCAGAAACTCCAGGTCTCGCTCCTCCCGCAGCACATCCGCAAACAGAATTAATTACTACCAAAACAGTCTTATCATCATTTACTTGAAAAGTATTTTCAACTGCTTCTTTAGAGCGCAATTCTTCAAATCCAACGGCGATCAATTCATCGCGCATCGGCTGAACAGCAGTTTCATCATACATCGGTGGTCTTGTTATTGTGAACATATTTTGTATCCTTCTTTTATAAATTTTTTCTTAATCATAATCGTATTCATAATCTTAATCACAATTAAATGGATTAAGATGCTTCGTTAATAAAATCCTAATTCAACTTTTGCAACATCACTCATCATATCTTTATCCCATGGCGGATTCCAGACGATCTCAACTCTAACTTTTCCAATTCCGGGAACAGATTGTAATTTCTGTTGAACTTCAGGCGGAAGCGTTTCTGCAACCGGACACATCGGTGAAGTGAGTGTCATATTAACTTGTAAATTTTTTTCGAGATCGAAATTTAATTCGTAGATGAGTCCGAGTTCCCAAATATCAACGGGGATTTCGGGATCGTAGCAGGTTTTTAAAGCGCGGATGACTTTTTCCTGCATCTCAACTAATTCTGATTTTTGTATTGCTACTTCCATTTTCACTCAGTTGAAATTTTTTCTTCTGTATTGTTAAGCGCTACGTGAAGTGTGTGCCATGCAAGACTTGCGCATTTTACACGCGCCGGGAATTCCTGAACTCCCTGAAAAACCGCAAGTTTTCCCAACGCTTCAATTTCGTTGGCATCATTTAATTTACCGGTAACAAGCTCGTGGAATTTTTTAAAAAGATGTTCAGCTTCTTCTTTTGTTTTTCCTTTGATGATTGCGGTCATTAAAGATGCGGAAGATTTTGAAATTGCACAGCCGTTTCCGATGAAGGAAATATCTTTCACAACATCGTTTTCAAGCTGTAAATAAACATCCAAATGATCGCCGCATAAAGGATTGTGCCCTTCGGCATGATGATTTGCATCTTCAAGTTTCTTAAAATTTCTCGGACTTTTATTATGATCCAAAATTACTTGTTGATACAATTCGCGTAATTCACTATCCATTAACCAAACACCTCAAATACTTTTTTAATTGCATCGGCGGTAAAATCTATTTCCTCTTTCGTATTATAAAAGGAGAGAGAAATTCTTGCAGTTGCCGGAATTCCAAATCGCTGCATTACCGGTTGTGTGCAGTGATGTCCGGTTCTTATTGCGATTCCTTCAAAATCTAAAATGGTTCCAATGTCATGCGGATGAATTCCTTCAAGCGTAAAAGAAAAAACGCTGAGTTTGTTCGCAGCGGTTCCGATCGGCGTTAGTTTTTCAACAGCAGATAATTTTATCTCCGCATATTCGAACAAATCTTTTTCATAAGTGGCAATCGAATCAATACCGATATCATTTAAATAATCAAGTGCGGCTCCCAAACCGATCACTCCGGCGATGTTTGGAGTACCGGCTTCAAACTTATAAGGCAATTCATTGTAAGTGGTTTTTTCAAACGTAACGGAAGAAATCATATCGCCGCCGCCTTGGTACGGAGGCATTTCTTCCAAATATTTTTCTTTGCCATAAAGAATTCCCACTCCGGTCGGCGCGTAAAGTTTGTGAGCGGAGAAGGCGAGAAAATCGCAATCAAGTTCCTGCACATTAATTTTAAAATGTTGAATTGCCTGAGCGGCGTCAATCAACACGGGAATGTTTCTGCTGTGTGCTAGTTGAATAATTTCTTTTACCGGATTTACTGTTCCTAACGAGTTGGAAACATAAACCACTGAAATAAATTTCGTTTTATCGGAGATCAATTTTTCAAATGCTTCAAAAATAATCTCACCTTTATCATTTATCGGAATCACTTTCAACACGGCTTTTTTCTCTTCGCAAAGCAATTGCCACGGAACGATGTTTGAATGATGTTCAAGATGCGAGATAATAATTTCATCTCCTTCTTTTATAAATTTCTTTCCGAAAGAAGAAGCGACAAGGTTGATTGAATCGGTCGTTCCTTTTGTAAAGATTATTTCAGACAAGCTGGATGCATTGATAAATCTCAAAACTTTTTCGCGCACTTGCTCATATTCTGTTGTCGCTTTTTGACTTAGCGTATGAACGCCGCGGTGAATGTTTGAATTCAATGTTTTGTAGTACTCTTCTTCTTTTTGAATAACGCATAACGGCTTTTGCGTTGTAGCGGCGTTATCTAAATAGATTAAGGGTTTTCCGTGAACCAACGTATTCAAGATCGGAAAGTCTTTTCTGATCTTTTGAACATCAAATGATTTTAATTCTGTAAGCATTGTGTTACTTCTTTATAATAGCTTTTCAGCAAGCAGCGCTTCAAGATGATCGCGTACTTGAATCATAGAAATTGAATGAACAACGTCGCTGGCAAAGGCGTAAATGAGAATCGCTTTCGCTTCTTCCTCTTGAATGCCGCGCGCTTTTAAATAGAATAATTGGTCTTTGTCCAACTGCCCAACTGTAGCGCCGTGTGAACATTTTACATCATCAGCAAAAATTTCTAATTGCGGTTTTGTGTTTACTAAGGCGTCGTTGGAAAGTAAAATGTTTTTGTTTTGCTGATAAGCGTTGGTTTTTTGTGCGTCTTGCCGGACAAAAACTTTCCCATTGAAAACTCCACGCGATGCATCATTTAATATGCCTTTATACAATTCGTTGCTTAAACAGTTTGGTTTTGCGTGATCGATTGAAGTGTGGTTGTCAATAAATTGAGAACCTTCCGTAACATACAATCCGTTCAATCTGCATTCGGCAAACCCACCGTTAAACTTTGCATTCACATTATTTCTTACGAACGAACCGCCGAAGTTAATATTATAAGAAGAAAAGTTCGTTGATTTCTCAAGAGCAACCGATAATGTCGAAATATGAAAAGCATTTAGTTGTTCATCTTGTATGCGAACGTGTTCAACAACCGCACTATCATTGACGATAAACTCGGTAACTTGATTGGTGAAATAGGTTTTGTCTCCAAATCCGGCGTAAGTTTCAATTATTTTTACTTGAGCATTTTTGCTTATCAAGAATAAATTTCTCGGCGAGATAAAAATATCTTCTGCTTTTGTTACGTATAATATTTGAATCGGTTTTTCAATCACCACATTCTCTTCAACGAAAACAAAAGTACCATGATCGGCAAACGCGGTATTTAACGCTGTGAAGATATTCTTTTCAGGAGAAGCAGTTTTTGAAAAATAATTTAGTACCAATTCCGGATGTTTTTTTATTGCTTCGGAAATAGTTTCGAGAATTAATCCTTTCGGCAACGAATCAATTTCCGAAAATTCCTTTGAGAAATATCCATTAACAAAGACCAGTGTAATAAATTCTTTTTTATCGAAAAGATATTTGTTGACGAACTGCGGATCAACTTCGGGAATAGAATCCGCCGGTCTAAATTTTTTATTCAACAACGAATTGATGTTCGTGTATTTCCACTCTTCATCTTTTATGGAAGGGAAGTTCAATGTGGAAAATTTCTCAATCGCATCTTTCCTTATTTGATGTAAGGGAAGTTCTTTCTCCCCATTCAAAGTATTTTCAAACGATTGAAATTGTTTGATGAACAATTCCTTCAATTCTGCGGAGGAATTCATATTACACAAGCTCCGCGGCTTCTTCGATTACCCAATCGTAGCCTTTATTTTCAAGCTCCAAGGCAAGCGACTTATCGCCTGATTTAATAATTTTTCCGTTGTAAAGCACGTGAACAAAATCCGGAATGATATAATTCAAAAGTCTTTGGTAGTGCGTAACTACTATTGTTGCGTTCTCCGGTGATTTCAATTTTGTGACACCGTTAGCGACAATACGGAGAGCGTCGATGTCCAAACCGGAATCGGTCTCATCAAGTATCGCAAGTTTTGGTTGCAGCACTGCCATTTGAAAAATTTCATTCCGTTTTTTCTCGCCGCCGGAAAATCCTTCGTTTACCGAACGCCGTAATAAATCTTCCGATAATTCAACGAGCGACATTTTCTTTTTAACGAGTGTAAGAAATTCCATCGCGTCAAGTTCTTCTTCACCCCGGTATTTGCGTATCGAGTTCAACGCATTTTTTAAAAGTGTTGTGTTTGAAACTCCCGGAATTTCAACCGGATACTGGAACGCGAGAAAAATTCCTTCGCAAGCTCTTGCTTCGGTAGAAAGTTCAAGGAGATTTTTTCCGTTAAAAAGAATTTCCCCCTGGGTAACTTCATAATCTTCTCTTCCAGCAATGACTTGTGCAAGCGTACTTTTTCCCGAACCGTTCGGTCCCATTATCGCATGAACTTCCCCTTTATTTACCGTAAGATTAATTCCTTTCAAAATTTCTCTTCCGTCAATATTCGCATGTAAATTTTTTATTTCAATCATTGTCTATTCCTAATATTAAAATTCTTATTTAAGAGACGCTGAACCTAGAAGCTTATTCTTACTGAATGAATGATTGTATGGTTGAATGACTGAATGAAAACCATTCATCCATTCAACTTCATTCATTCATTCTGTTAGTGTTGTAAAACATTCTTATTATTTTGAACTGAATGTTTTTGCAAACTCACTAAACCTATCCCACGCTTCCTTCTAAACTTACGCTTAAAAGTTTTTGCGCTTCAACGGCAAATTCCATCGGAAGTTCTTTAAAGACTTCCTTGCAATATCCGTTCACGATCATGTTTATTGCGTCTTCGGTCGAGAGGCCGCGTTGATTTAAATAGAAGATTTTATCTTCACCAATTTTTGATGTTGTAGCTTCGTGTTCAACTATTGCGGAAGGATTTAACACTTCCAAATAAGGGAACGTATGCGCGCCGCATTTATCACCGAGCAAAAGAGAATCGCACTGAGAAAAGTTTCTGGCGCCTTCTGCATTTTTACCAATACGGACAAGCCCGCGGTACGAGTTGTTACTTTTTCCAGCGGAAATTCCTTTTGAAACAATTGTGCTTCGCGTGTTCTTGCCAAGGTGGATCATTTTAGTTCCGGTATCGGCTTGCTGATAATTGTTTGTAACGGCAACGGAATAAAATTCGCCGACGGAGTTTTCGCCTTGCAAAATACAACTTGGATATTTCCACGTAATTGCCGAACCGGTCTCAACCTGCGTCCAGGAAATTTTTGAATTGATCCCTTTGCAAATTCCGCGTTTGGTAACGAAATTATAAATGCCGCCCACTCCTTCTTTATTTCCCGCGTACCAATTTTGCACGGTCGAATATTTTATCCGCGCATTGTCTAAAGCAACAAGTTCAACCACCGCCGCGTGCAATTGATTTTCATCGCGCATCGGAGCGGTGCAGCCTTCTAAATAGCTAACGTAAGCGCCTTCGTCCGCAATGATCAAAGTTCGTTCAAATTGTCCGGTATTTTTTGCGTTAATTCTGAAATAGGTTGAAAGCTCCATCGGGCAGCGGACGCCTTTGGGAATATAAATGAATGAGCCGTCGCTGAAGACTGCGGAATTTAACGCGGCAAAATAATTATCCGTTACCGGAACTACCGAACTTAAATATTTTTTAACAAGATCGGGATGTTCTTTTATCGCTTCGGAAAAGGGAGTAAAGATGATTCCGAGTTCCGCTAATTTTGCTTTGAAAGTTGTTGCTACCGAAACGCTGTCGAAAACCGCATCAACTGCAACACCGGCAAATACTTTCTGTTCTTCCAGCGGAATGCCGAGTTTGTTAAAAGTTTTGAGAAGTTCCGGGTCAACTTCATCCATGCTGTTTAATTTTTTTTTTTGTTTCGGCGCAGAATAATAGATGATTTCCTGATAATCGATAGGCGGATAATGGACGTTGGACCATTTCGGTTCTTCCATTTTTAACCAGGCACGATAAGCTTTTAAACGATATTCAAGCATCCATTCCGGTTCGGCTTTTTTTGAGGAAAGAAGACGGATAACGTCTTCGCTCAGACCTTTGGGAATTTCATCGGCTTCGATGTCGGTCACAAATCCGTATTTGTATTCCTGCTCGGTAAATCGCTCTAAATGACTAATTTCGTTCAAATTGTTTACTTTCTCTAAAAAAGAAATAATTTCTTATTGAAACTTATACATACTATACAAAAAAGTCAAGATTAAAGTTCCGGTACTTCGGTAAAATTTTTGATGTTAAGATAACCTCGAAGATCGAGGTTGAAAATTGGAAGCTGACCTTCGAGGTTGCTATTAAGTTGCGGAGCGACCTTCAAGGTTAGCATTCACGAAAAAATTATTTTCCACCATATTCTTTCATCTTCCATTCATTTCTTATTATTGTTGTAGAAAAAATTAATTATTTATCGGAGCGGATTTTGATGACTTATTCTTTTATGAAAAAACATTTTCTTTCTGTTGCGTTAATAAGTTTGGTGCTGCTGAATATTGGTTGCAAAAAAGAACTTACGGAACCGGTTATTAATACGGAGGAACTTAAGCAAAGCAAATGGGAAGTCGTCCCCGGACTTTCAAACCTAAGCGTCCGTTATATTTTAAAACATAATGAGACTCTTTATCTTTCTGCTGTTGAATCTGGTAAAAATTACAAAGGAATAATTTGGAAAACTTCTAATGGTATCAATTGGACAATTGTACGAACTTTTGAAAAAGTTATCGGACCAATGACGACAAATGGAGATACTCTGTATTGTTTGGGGGATAGTCTTTATAGATATATAATCCCGAGTGATAAGTGGGAAAATGTATGCAAACCCTGGCCGCTTACAAGCGATCCCGGAGCAATGGGAGATATGATATTTTTAAAGGATGAATTATATGCCATGCAAAGTTTATTTGCTGATGCTGTTGCGACCTATAGAATAAGTTTTGACGGTACAATAAATAGTTTGCCAGTTCATTATGGAAGAGAATTTGGCGGAGCAAAATTTATTAAAAGCAAATCAGAAATGAAGGAAACGGTATATGTACGGGGGCAATACTATAAATATGGATTTTTTACATTTGATGGAAATGTCTTTGACCCATTAAAAGATGGATTAACAGAATTTGAGTATTATAACCCTCCAACCAATTCATTAGCATTAAAAAACGACACATTATTTGCTGGCTTTATGTATCCTGCCGTTGTTAAACGATTGATAAATAATCAGTGGCAAAACTTTACCGATACGCTCCCTTATTCTTCATCGGCATTTCAATTTAACCCACCCATTAAAACTGAAACGACAGCAATTATTTTTGTAGAGAATAGGATGTTTGTTGCTACACAATCGATAGGCGTTTTAGAATGGGAAGAAAATAAGGGGTGGAGGCAAATATCAGATGGCTTGATTCCAGATCCTCTGACCAATAGGGGATATAAAGATCTTTTTCGTCCGGTAGTTTTTCTCGAAACTATCAACGGAATACTAATCGCTGCTTATGGTAAACCGGGTTATGCACAGTGGGGTGAATTCGGAGTTTATAAGTTGGATTTAAAAAATAATAAATGAGTTGCGGAAAAGATTTCCCCAATGATATATCATGTATCCTTATTTCGTTTATCGTTTTAATAACCATCATTTTATCAGAGTAATAAATTTCATCTTCCTTTATTGCCAAAAATTGAGCAAAATCCTCTAAAAGCGCAATTTATTCTTGTAAACCGGAAGGCATGCAATTTGGTAGACCAAAGCGATGGATAAATAGAATAAAGAATGGATGCATGACTGAATGATGGTATGGTTTTGTTTTTTCAATTTTCCATTCACTCATGCAAACATTCATAAGCTTATACTCCGGGGCAATACGATTTTTTTAGTATCTGAAATTAAATATTCAAGGTGGAATCATGTTAAAATTTATTTCTAACCGACATTTTCTTTCTTTCGTTTTCTTCCTCGCTTTTGCAGCAGTCATTTCAATCTTTCCTCAAAAAAACTTTGTAACGGTAAAGGGAACGCAGTTTATTGACGGCGACGGGAAACCGTTTTTACTTCAAGGGACAAACCTTGGCAATTGGCTGAATCCCGAAGGGTACATGTTCCATTTTGGCGATGTGAGTTCTTACCGGTTGATAAATGATGTTTTCTGCGAGCTTGTCGGCGTTGATGACACGAGAAATTTTTGGAAATCTTTCCGCGATAATTATATCACCAAAGAAGATATTCATTTTCTAAAACAAACCGGACTTAACCATATTCGTCTTCCGTTTAATTTCAAATTATTTGTGGTTGAAGATCATCCCGATGTTTTTCTTAAGACCGGATTTGAATATCTTGACAAAGCGATCAAATGGTGCCGTGAAGAAAAACTCTACGTTGTGCTTGATTTGCACGCGGCTCCAGGCGGACAGACCGGCGCCAACATTGATGACAGTTGGGGTTATCCGTATTTAATGGAAAATAAAGAGGCGCAGGATTTAACCGCAACTCTTTGGAAGCAAATCGCCAAACGTTACGCGAATGAAAAAATCGTCATCGGTTACGATTTGCTGAACGAACCGATCGCGCACTATTTCGAAAATAAAGAAGAACTGAACAAACAACTCGAACCACTCTACAAAAAAATTACCGCCGAAATTAGAAAAGTCGATAAGCAGCATATAATCTTTCTCGGCGGTGCGCAGTGGAATACTAATTTCAGTATGTTTGGCAAACCGTTTGAGGACAAACTCGCTTACACCTTTCATGGTTATTGGATGCCTCCGGTGCAAGAACAAATTCAGAAGCATGTTGATTTTAGCAAAAAGTATAACGTCCCGATGTGGCTTGGGGAATCGGGTGAGAACGAAGATTCGTGGATAGATTCTTTCCGTGTAGTTCTTGAAAAAAATGAGGTCGGCTGGTGTTTCTGGCCCTACAAAAAAATGGATTCACCTCGCGGGATCGCTTCCTTTGCAAGAACTGCAGAGTGGGATTCGATCATCGCTTACACAAAATCGCCGAGAAAACCTTTTGATTACGACACAACACATCGTCCTTCAAAAGCGGTAGTGAAAAAGGCGATGAATGATTTACTTGAAAATATCAAATTTAAAAATTGTAAGATCAATGACGGTTATTTAAAAGCGTTGGGTGTTAAAAAGCAATAGCAGGCGGACCAGCCTTCGGACGGGCAGGTTGCGCAGATTAAACGGATCAAAACGGATAAGAAAAACATGAAAAATTTTTTAATTCTTTTGCTTTTTGCTTCAACAGTCTTTGCTCAATACGAGGATAGCGGAAAACGGGGTTTGTATTTTGAAAAAAAGAACTACACCGATTCGCCAATTCCAACTTTTGCCGAAAGCGCTAAGTTGCTGCCATCGCCAATGTTGGAGAACAATCCCGAATTGGTAAAATTGTATTGGGCGGCTTGGGAAATGGCGTTCGATCATTTTAAAAAACCGCCGAAAGGTTCGCCATTCGTTTCTAATTATATTGATGAAGCATTCGCCCCGAATATTTTTCAGTGGGATACATTTTTTATGCTGATGTTCGCCCGCTACGCAAACCACATTTTTCCATCTATACAATCACTCGATAATTTTTACTGTTGCCAATACGAAAATGGATATATCTGCCGCGAAATTGTTGAAGCAACGGGAGAAGATTTTGTTTTTGAAGGAAGAGAACACACAATAAATCCACCGTTGTTTAGCTGGGCTGAAGTTGAAAATTTCAAAATCACCGGGGATAAATCCCGTTTTGCAATGGTGCTGCCTGTATTGGAAAAATATACCGAATGGCTGGAAAAATTCCGTAAGAAAGAAAACACAAAACATAATTTGTATTGGCAGACGGGACTTGGTTCCGGAATGGACAATACGCCGCGCAACGGTTCCGGTTGGATTGATATGTCGGCACAAATGGCAATGATGTATAACGACATGGCGTTGATGAGCGATGAACTCGGCTTGAAAGAGAAAGCTTCTTCTTTTAAGGAAAAAGCCAAGGCAATTGGCGAAAAAATTAATCAATTCATGTGGAATGAAGAAGACGGTTTATATTACGATGTTGACGACAGCGGCAATCAAGTGAAATGCAAAACCATTGCTTCGTTCTGGCCTATGCTTGCCGGAATTTCAAATCAACATCAAGCCGAAAAAATGCTGGGAAACTTAAAAGATACAAAAACTTTTTGGCGGACAATTCCTTTTGCTTCTCTTGCAGCGGATGATAAAAATTACAAAGCTGACGGCAGTTATTGGCTTGGCAGTGTTTGGGCATCGACAAATGTTATGGTTATTAAAGGATTGGATAAATTCGCTGTTGGTGAAAACGCAAAATACTTTAGTGAATTTGCGACGACGGCAACAGAAAAATATCTGGAAGGAATGTACGAAGTCTATAGACGAACCGGAACAATTTGGGAAAATTATGCACCTGATGCCTACATGCGTGGATTGTGGTCGAGACCCGATTTTGTAGGCTGGAGCGGCTGTGGACCAATTGAATTGCTCATTGAAAACATTATCGGTTTGCGTCCCAACGGAATTGACAACAGTTTAACCTGGGTGTTGAACAGAATAGATAATCATGGGATAAAAAATCTCCGGTTTGGAAACGTGACTGCTTCAGTCGAATGTGAAAAGCGGAAGAATGTAAATAGTCCGGCGATAATAAACGTTGAAAGCGATAAACCTTTCACTCTGCGTGTTGTTCACCCAACGCTCGGGACAAAAAAATTCAACATAAAAAACGGAAAAGAAAAAATCATTATGGAATGAAGCAATTATCAATTTGGAAAACGAAAATAAAGAAATAAAGGCATGTTATGAAAAGTTCTCTAAAATATTTTTTATTATCAATTCTCCTATTTACTCTAATGGGAAGCAAGGATAACGATAACCCGCCATACAAAAATCCAAAACTCCCGGTTGATGAAAGAGTTGAGGATTTACTGAAACGGATGACGCTTGAAGAAAAAATTGTGCTCATCGGCGGAAATGATCTGGCAACTTTTCCGAATGCACGGCTCGGCATCCCGGAACTGCGGATGACGGATGGACCCCTTGGTGTTCGCATGGAAAAATCGGTTGCATTTCCTTCCGGAATAAATCTTGGTGCAGCATGGAATCCGGCGTTGGTTGCGGAAATCGGGAAAGCGCTTGGACGCGAATTAAAGGGACACGACCGTCATGTTCTTCTGGCGCCTTGTGTAAATATTGCGCGTATTCCAAACGGCGGAAGAAATTTTGAAAGCTTTGGCGAAGATCCTTTTTTAACTTCACGCATGGCAGTTGATTATATCAAAGGATTGCAGAGTGAAGGCGTTGCCGCTACGGTAAAACATTTTGCAGCCAATAATCAAGAGCATGAACGGATGTTCGTTGATGCAAAGATAAGTGAAAGAGCATTAAACGAAATTTATCTTCCCGCATTTAAAGCCGCGGTTCAAGAAGCTAATGTGTTGTGTGTGATGAATGCTTACAATAAAATAAACGGACATTTTGCAAGTGAAAATGATTATCTCTTAAACAAAATATTAAAAACTGAATGGGGTTTTTCCGGTTTGGTTATGTCTGATTGGGGCGCTGTTCACAGCTCCATTCCCACCGCGAACGGCGTAATGGATTTGGAAATGCCGTATGGGACATATCTAAATAAAGATTCGCTGCTGCCTGCAATTAAAAAGGGAGAAGTAAAAGAATCAAGCATCGATGAAAAAGTTAGACGAATATTAAAAACAATGTTCCGGCTTGGACTTTTTGAAAAACCAAGTTTGAAAGACAATTATAAAGTAGGAGCAAAAGAGAACCGCAAGGCTGCATTTCTTGCTGCGCGTGAAGGGATTGTCCTCTTAAAAAATCAAAATAATATTCTTCCTCTTAATTTTTCCAAATTAAAATCTGTTGCTGTAATTGGTCCAAACGCAGCAAAAGCAAGAACGGGTGGCGGCGGCAGTTCGCAAGTCGAGCCGATTGAAGCGCCGAGTCCGCTGGAGATTTTGAAACAAAATTTCGGAGATAAAGTAAAAATTAATTATGCCGCTGGTGTTCGGCTTGACGGCGAATCAATTCCGGTCCCTTCAAAATATCTTTCAACTGAAAATGGAGAAGAAGGATTACGCGGTGAATATTTTGAAGGCATGGAATTAAAAGGAAATCCGGTTTATACCCGCGTGGATAAAGAATTATATTTTGATTGGGGCGGCGATTCACCGTTTAAAAATGAAAATTGGAAATCTGAAAATTTTTCTGTTCGTTGGACCGGCAAAGTAAAAGCGCCGATTTCAGGAAATTTTATTTTTGATCTTATCAGCGATGACGGTGTACGATTCTGGCTTGATGATAAATTAGTGATTGACCATTGGACTGACCACGCGCCGGAATCGCGTGAATATGAAATTCAACTTGCCGCAGGTAAAGAATATAAAATTAAAATTGAGTTTTACGAAAACGGCGGCGGCGCGGTTTGTAAATTCGGTTGGACTCTGCCGGGCGAAGGTCCAATGATAGCCGCTGTTAAAGCCGCGAAAGCGTCTGAAGTTGTTTTACTTTTTGCGGGAACATCTAACGCGTATGAATCGGAAGGATTTGACCGGAAGGATTTAGTCCTCCCGAAAAATCAAGATGAACTGATTAGCAAAATTGCCGAAGTAAATAAAAACATTGTCGTAGTTCTCAACGTTGGTTCACCTGTTTTGATGGACAAGTGGCTTGGCAAAGTTAAAGGTGTTGTTTGCGCGTGGTTCGGCGGGCAGGAAATGAGTTATGCAATCTCCGATATTCTTTCCGGTAAATTCAATCCTTCGGGGAAACTGCCGGTCACATTCCCGAAACGATGGGAAGATTGTTCAGCGTTTTCATCATATAAAAAAGCGGACAGCGTTACCAAATATTCAGACGGAATATTTGTTGGCTATCGTTATTTTGAGCACAACAAAATTGAACCGCTTTTTCCATTTGGCTTCGGATTATCATATACAAATTTTGCGTACGGTAAATTGAAACTTTCAGCGAACGAGTTGAGCCAAAACGATAAACTCAGCCTTACGTTTGAAATTAAGAACACAGGTAAAGTTGCCGGAAGCGAGATTCCACAGCTTTATGTACGTGATATAAAATCAAGTGTTGAGCGTCCGGTAAAAGAATTAAAGGGATTTTCAAAAATCTTTTTGAATCCCGGCGAAATAAAAACAGTAACATTTACCCTTGATAAATCAGCGTTATCTTTTTATGATGTAAATTCAAAATCGTTTGTTGCCGAACCGGGAGAATTTGAAATTCTTATAGGAAGTTCTTCTGAAAAAATTGAACTGAAAGATAAGTTCGTTCTAAAATAAATTAGTATAACCCGCGTAATCCGTGTGCTATTGCAATTAACGTAATAGCACGCGGAGTTAACGGAATAAGTTTTGCTAAAACTTTTTCAAATTTTCTATCTCATTTGCAAGTGCTGCTATACCTGCCGGAGTAGATAAAATAACCACAAATTCCGGATTGATCCGATTCACCTCTCTTAAACTTTGGGTAAAGTTTCCAAGCATAAAATAATTCTCGGCTTTCAAAACGATCAAGTCGTTATAATCGAGACTCGACAAATATGGAAAGAACCAGGCCGGCTCGATCTTCAATGCTTGCTCAGCTCTTTGATTTGATAACGCATAATTTTTTACAACGTTTAGTGCAAATGCATGTCCGGCGAATACGGACGCATTCGGATCGACCATTATTGCCGCACTGTCGAACATGATGAATGCTTTTTCAAGACTATCTTGTTTAAAGAGCACCCAGGCTAAACCCGAATAGGCTTCGGCATCTGCCGAGTCAACTTCAATTGCTTGACGAAAACGAAGATTGGCTTCCACAAAATCTCTTTTCGTGAAGGCTATCCATCCGCCGTTTATTTCCGCTTCATATAAAAGAAGCGGGTCTTCCGGCTCAACATTACAGCTAATAAAAACCGTAACGAATAATAATGAGAGGGTTATCAGCGATAATATTTTTTTCATAAAATACTCCTTTACAAAATTCTTTTCAATTACTTTAAGAGAATCATTTTTCTTACTTGATCGAACTTACTTGTCTTCAACCGGTACAAATATATACCTGACGGAACTTGAACGTTCGCGTTGTTCATTCCATTCCATGTTACGGAATATCTTCCGGCAACCGCAAAACCTGAATAAAGCGTTGATATTCTAGCCCCTAGCATATTGTAAATCTCAAGTGTGAATTCACAATCTTCAGGAAGATGATATGCAATTACGGTAGATGGGTTAAACGGATTCGGATAATTTTGGATCAGTGCGAAAGTTTTCGGAAGATCGATTACTTCTTTTTTGTTTACATCAATTCCCAATTTCACTTTGCCTAATGTTGTTAGCGAAGCCGTAACGGTTTTAGTTTTCTTATTTACTTCACTTGGAACCGGTTTCCATTCTCCATCTTCAAGAACGAAAACGGAAAACTTATAAACCTCCTCGTAAGTTTCATTCGCAAAAGAAATCGCTACATTGATCGCTTTCTTGAACGTCTTTGCAGGCTGTAAATTGTAGATGATCTCTTTGTTCACTTTTTCTTCTTCAATTGAGAAAAATGTTTTTTCTTCAACAACTCCCGGATTTATCGCTAAGGACAAACCTTCGTTTTTGCTTGTGACTTTTGCGAAAAGATTTGGAAGCGCTGCACCAACCGCAAATTGCCGCAGCGTATCTTTTTCAATTCCCATTCTTGATATTACATGAGATTGGAAATTGTAAATACCGGTTGTATCAAATTTAACTGAACATTCAAAAACATTTGTCGAGTTTTGAATTGGTTTCATCTCATAAACAGGTATTTCGGTGTCTCCCAACCGCCATACTGCTGTAGTTGGTAACGCGCTTAATAATGAATCGGAAACCAAAACAACATTACAATATTGCGTAAGAACGGGATTTTGTAAAATTGAAACATGAATTGTCGGCGGTAAAATTGCGATAGCAAAATTGCTTCTGCTTGAATCGATCACAGTTGAATCTTCAGTCGCCCAAATTTTAATTCTACAGGTTGTCGATGGAGTTTTTTCGATGAACAAACTGAAAACTGAATCTGATGCAGAGATCGCATTTGTTAATGTTCGCCAAGAACTTCCATCGTCGGTCGTTAAAACGATTTTCACCGATTCAACAAAACTGCTTTTCCATTTTATTTGTTTTGTTTCACCAACGTACCAGGTTTCTCCTCCTTTGGGAGTTACAACTGTTATCTCCGGTGTGTAAATCGAAAACACTCTATCCGATGTATCGCCAACGGTTGTATAAAATTTATCAATCACTCGAACGCGGCATTGTGTCGATGTTACTTTTGGAACAATCCATTTTAATTTTTCTGCTTTTGCATCACATGATTTTGTAACGCTTGCCCACGAAGTTCCGTTATCAATCGAATAATCAATAACCAGCGAATCGGAATTTTGATTCTTCCAGGTAATTTGATATTCCGTTCCACCTTTTAAATTCTCCCCGCCGTTTGGAGCAAGCAGCGTTAGCGTTGGTTTCATAATTGTAAAAACATCAAGCGAAGAATCGGCGGTTAAACTATTATTTCTATCGGTAATTTTTACTCTGCACTGCGTTGAAGAAATATTTTGCGGAATGTTCCAATTATATGTTAACAATGTTGCAGGCAGACTGTTTGCAATCAACTGCCACGAAGCGCCGTTGTTAAGCGAGTATTCCAACTTAACAGAATCAACAAAATTGAAATTCCATTTAATTTGTTGCGTACTTCCCGAGAACCACTTTTCGCCGCCTTGAGGAACGAGAAGAGCTAATGGTTTTATAATTGAGAAGACATTGCTCACAGTAGAAATCTCTTTGTAATTAACATCAGAGACTCTGATCTTTGCTTGCTCAGTCGGTGTTCGCGGAATCGTCCAATTGTAAAGACCGGAGGAAGCGAGAACCGAATCTTTAATCGGCAACCATGAAGTTCCGTTGTCGGAAGAAAATTCAATCGATACAAGATCAACATCAAGACTGTTCCATCTAATTTGCTGAACGGTATTTGTTTTCCAATTTTCACCACCGGCGGGAGAAGTTAATGTTATTTCAGGAACAACAATGGTAAATGTGTTGTCGCTTGTATCGGAGGTTGAAGCCAGGCTCACGTCTGTTATTCGTACACGCGCTCTTGAAGTTCTTTCAGCCGGAATTTTCCAATCTATAGTTTCGGCAGATGCATCAACCGAATCGGAAATAATTTTCCATAAGAATCCATCATTAGTTGAATATTCGATCTTCACTTTATTTATCTCGTTGCTTATCCATGAGATTTTTTGTGTTGTTGATGTTCTCCATTTTTCTCCGCCGTTTGGCGAAGTTACAATTACTTTCGGACTATAAATCTCAAATACATTATCGCTTGTATCACTGTGGGTTGCATCGCCAAGATCGGTGATTCTGATCAAACAATTTTTCGATTCAATCGCCGGGATTTCCCAGTTATAACTTTTCAATTCAGCGTTAACTGATGCGGCAATAGTGTTCCAGTTTAATCCATTGTCTGAAGTGAATTCAATTTTAATATTTTGTATCGGAGCAATCGTTACATCTTGTGCGTCACCTAAATTCTTTTTTCGTGCTTTTGGATTTACGATCTCAGAAATATTCCAGGTAATCGGAACGATGGTTTTCGCCCTTAACTTTTCGCTTCCGTTTGGAGAAGTAACAGCTAACGCTTCTTTATAAATTGTAAAGACGTTGTCACTTACATCTTGCACGGAGAGGTCATCATATTTAGAAACACGAATGAGAGCTTGAGACGATGGGAGTGACTCTACATTCCAATTGTAAATCGCATCCCATGCAAAAACTTTTGGAGCAATAACACTCCATGTAGTTCCGTTATCCAAAGAATAATCAATTCTGATAGAATCAAGATCAAAACTTGTCCATGAAATTTGCTGATCGGTTTGCGTCAACCATTTTTCGCCTCCATTGGGAGAAAGAAGTGTAATCGTTGGAGCAATAATGTTGAATGGCAGATCACTTTGGTCGGTTAATTCAGGATTCAACACATCACTTATTCTTATTTTACAATTCTTAGATGGCGAATTCGGGATCGTCCAGACAAAACTTCCAGAGTTTGCCGGAGTTGAAGTTATAATTGAATTCCAGTTCAAACCATTGTCCGGTGAAAAGTCTAACTTAATATTCTCAATATTTCCGCTTGTCCATTTAATCGTATCGGTTTTTCCCGAAACGAAAGTTTCGCCGCCGTTTGGTTTAACAACAAGAAGTTTAGGGACAAAGATTGTGAAAACTTCGTCACTCATATCTCGAATGAGTGTATCAGATGTTTCGGTTAATCTCACTCTTGCTCTTGTACTCGATACATTAGGCACCAACCATTTATAGCTTCCAACAGTTGCTTCAACATTTTCGGAAATCGAAATCCAGGAATTGTCATCGAGTGCGTACTCAATTTTTAAAGTAGTCACATCTTTTTGAGTCCATGAAATTGTTTGTTCGCTTCCACCTTTCCATTGTTCTCCACCGTTGGGAGAAGTAATTGTGATTGTAGGGGCAAGGATTGAAAAGGTTCCGTCGCTTAAATCATTGATTTCAGGATTCAAGACATCACTAACTTTTACGATACAATTTGCTGATGGAGTATTGGGAATTGTCCATACGAAACTAAGAGCGCTTGCAGGAACAGAGGAATTTATTCCTATCCAATTTGTGCCGTTGTCTGTTGAATATTCAATTTTAAGTTCTGCAATATCAGAACTGGTCCATTTTATCGTATCCACCCCTCCTACAATAAAGCGTTCTCCGCCATTCGGTTTAAGAAGAGTAACTTTTGGAATTATTATTGAAAAAGGATTATCACTTGTGTCTGCGAAAGTATTGTTCGCGGCATCTGAAATTCTTACTTCACAATTTGTTGAAGGAGTATTTGGTATCGTCCATATAAAACTTCCGGCGGCGACAGGAGTTGATTCAAGAATAGTAATCCAGTTGGCTTTATCAATATGGTATTCGAGTTTAACGTTTGCAATGTTTGAACTCGTCCATTTTATAGTGTCTGATTTTCCGACAACAAAACTTTCACCGCCATTCGGTTTTAGAACGGTGATCTTCGGTAGTACAATAGAAAAATTATTTTCACTCATTTTTGAAGTAGCAACTTTTACAACGTCCGAAATCCAGACTTTGCAAATTGTTGAAGGTGTGTTTGGAATTGTCCAAAGGAAACTTCCCGTGTTCGCCGGAGTAGAGGCAACGATGGAGTTCCATGTTGTGCTGTTATCGGTTGAGTACCGGATTTCAACATTGTCAACGTATGTACTAGTCCACTTTATTGTATCGGTTTTACCAACGATAAAAGTCTCACCGCCGTTTGGTTTTAGTACAGTTAGTGTTGGCAAAATGATAGTAAAAGGATTATTGCTTGTATCGGCAACCGAACTATTCGTAACATCTGAAATTCTGACTTTGCAATTTGTAGAAGTAATATTGGGGACTGGCCATAAGAAACTTCCTATTGCTGCCGGAGTAGAATTGCTGATCAAAACCCAACTTGTTCCGTTGTTGATGGTAAACTCAAGTTTAACGTTGGCGATGTTTGAACTTGTCCATTTTATTGTGTCTGTTTTTGCAACCGGGAAAATCTCACCACCGTTTGGTTTAAGCAGTGTTAATTTTGGAAGTATAATTGAAAAAACATTATCACTCAAATCAGAGAAAGAACTATTTGTTATATCAGAGACACGAACTAAGCAATTTGCAGAAGGTGTGTTTGGAATCGTCCAAACATAACTTCCTACACTTGCCGGAGTAGAGGTAAGAATTGAATTCCAGTTTGTTCCGTTGTTGGTGGTGTACTCTAGTTTAACATTTGCAACGTTCGAACTCGTCCAGGTAATATTTTGCGTTGTTCCAACAACCCATTGTTCGCCACCGTTTGGAGAGGTGACTGTAACTTTTGGAAGAATGATCGAGAAAACATTATCACTTACATCAGGAAGTGAAACGTTAGCTACATCAGACACTCTAACTAAACAATTTGCAGAAGGTGTGTTAGGAATTGACCAGACAAAACTTCCAGCAACTGCCGGAGTTGATGCAAGAATGGAAATCCAGTTAGTACCGTTATCAATTGTGTACTCGAGTTTAACATTAGCAACATTTGAACTTGACCATTTGATTGTGTCTGATTTTCCGACAACAAAACTTTCACCGCCATTCGGTTTTAGAACGGTGATCTTCGGTAGTACAATAGAAAAATTATTTTCACTCATTTTTGAAGTAGCAACTTTTGCAACGTCCGAAATCCAGACTTTGCAAATTGTTGAAGGTGTGTTTGGAATTGTCCAAAGGAAACTTCCCGTGTTCGCCGGAGTAGAAGCAACGATTGTGTTCCATGTTGTACTGTTATCGGTTGAATAACGGATTTCAACATTGTCAACGTATGTACTAGTCCACTTTATTGTATCGGTTTTACCAACGACAAAAATCTCGCCACCGTTTGGTCTAAGTACAGTTAGTGTTGGCAAAATGATAGTAAAAGGATTATTGCTTGTATCGGCAACCGAACTATTCGTAACATCTGAAATTCTGACTTTGCAATTTGTAGAAGTAATATTGGGGACTGGCCATAAGAAACTTCCTATTGCTGCCGGAGTAGAATTGCTGATCAAAACCCAACTTGTTCCGTTGTTGATGGTAAACTCAAGTTTAACGTTGGCGATGTTTGAACTTGTCCATTTTATTGTGTCTGTTTTTGCAACCGGGAAAATCTCACCACCGTTTGGTTTAAGCAGTGTTAATTTTGGAAGTATAATTGAAAAAACATTATCACTCAAATCAGAGAAAGAACTATTTGTTATATCAGAGACACGAACTAAGCAATTTGCAGAAGGTGTGTTTGGAATCGTCCAAACATAACTTCCTACACTTGCCGGAGTAGAGGTAAGAATTGAATTCCAGTTTGTTCCGTTGTTGGTGGTGTACTCTAGTTTAACATTTGCAACGTTCGAACTCGTCCAGGTAATATTTTGCGTTGTTCCAACAACCCATTGTTCGCCACCGTTTGGAGCAGTGACTGTAACTTTTGGAAGAATGATCGAGAAAACATTATCGCTTAAATCGGGAATGGCAATGCTGGTTACATCGGAGACTCTAACTAAGCAATTTACAGAAGGTGTATTTGGGATCGTCCAAACAAAACTTCCCGCACTCGCTGGAGTTGAAGTTAGAATGGAATTCCAATTTGTACCGTTGTTAGTTGTGTACTCAAGTTTAACATTTGCAACATTCGAACTCGTCCACGTAATATTTTGTGTTGTACCAACAATCCATTGCTCTCCACCGTTCGGAGTAGTTACTGTAACTTTAGGCAAAATGATAGAGAAAACATTATCGCTTAAATCGGGAATGGCAATACTTGTTACATCGGAGATTCTAACTAAACAATTTGCTGAAGGTGTATTTGGAATTGTCCAAACATAACTTCCCGCACTTGCCGGAGTAGAGGTAAGAATTGAATTCCAATTTGTACCGTTGTTAGATGTGTACTCTAGTTTAACATTTGCGACATTCGAACTTGTCCACGAAATATTTTGTGTTGTACCAACAATCCATTGCTCTCCACCGTTCGGAGTAGTTACTGTAACTTTAGGCAAAATGATTGAAAACACATTGTCACTTGTATCTGCGAACAAACTATTTGTTACATCGGTGATTCTGACTTTACAGGTTGTCGATGGAGTATTTGGAATCGTCCAGACAAAACTCCCAACAGCTGCCGGAGTAGAGGTAAGAATTGAATTCCAATTTGTACCGTTGTTAGATGTGTACTCTAGTTTAACATTTGCGACATTCGAACTAGTCCATGTAATATTTTGCATTGTTCCAACAACCCATTGTTCGCCACCGTTTGGAGTAGTCACTGTAACTTTTGGAAGAATGATAGAGAAAACATTATCGCTTAAATCGGGAACAGCAATGTTTGTTACATCGGATACTCTAACCAAGCAATTTACAGAAGGTGTGTTTGGAATTGTCCAAACATAACTTCCCGCACTCGCCGGAGTAGAAGTTAGAATTAAATTCCAATTTGTTCCGTTGTTAGTTGTGTATTCAAGTTTAACATTTGCAACGTTCGAACTTGTCCACGTAATATTTTGTGTTGTTCCAACAACCCATTGTTCTGCACCGTTCGGAGAGGTGGCTGTAACTTTAGGAAGAATTATTGAGAAAACGTTATCGCTTAAATCGGGAACAGCGATGTTAGTTACATCAGAGATTCTAACTAAGCAATTTGCAGAAGGCGTATTTGGAATCGTCCAGACAAAACTTCCCGCAGTTGCCGGAGTAGAGGTAAGAATTGAATTCCAATTTGTACCGTTGTTGGTGGTGTACTCAAGTTTAACATTCGCGACATTCGAACTCGTCCATGTAATATTTTGTGTTGTTCCAACAACCCATTGTTCGCCACCGTTTGGGGTGGTAACTGTAACTTTAGGAAGAATGATCGAGAAAACATTATCGCTTGTATCGGCAAAAAAACTATTGGCAACATTGGAAATTTTGACTTTACAATTTGCGGAAGGGGTGTTGGGAATCGTCCAGAGATAACTTCCCGCACTTGCCGGAGTTGATGCAAGAATTGAATTCCAGTTTGTTCCATTGTTAGTTGTGTATTCAAGTTTAACATCTGCAACATTCGAACTTGTCCATTTTATGGTATCAACTTTTCCGACAACAAAATTTTCTCCGCCGTTTGGTTTATCAAGTTTTACACTTGGTAAAACGATCGAAAAAATATTATCGCTTTCATCAGCAAAAGAAGTGCTATCAGCCCCATCGCTAATTCTAACCCTACAGTTTGTTGATGATTCAAAAGGAATTCTCCAAAGGAATTTTCCATCTGCTGCCGGAATAGTATAATCTGCAATTTCCATCCAGGTAGCCCCGTTGTCTATAGTATATTCAAGATAAACATCATTTAAATTTTCACTTGTCCATCTAACAGTATCTATTTCTCCAAAAACAAATGTTTCTCCGCCGTTTGGCGAGATTACTGTAATTTTAGGAAGGTTGATAATAAACGGTGCGGAACTGATTGCGACAGCGCCTGAAGTTAAATGAGAGATTTTTATCTTCGCCTGGGTTGTACTGATTTTAGGAACCCGCCAGTTAAAACTTCCACTATTTCCCGGAAGTGATGGAGCAATAACCTCCCAGGTTCTTCCGTCATCCGGTGTGAATTCAATTTTTACAGAATCAATATATTGTGAAGCCGTCCAATCGATTCTGTAAATCGAATTTGCTTTAATTCTATTTTCACCGTTAGGATTCAACAAATTAATATATTGCGCAGTCCAGTCCTTCTCACTAAAAAGAGTGGAGACATCGGCTTGAGTTAAAGGAACATTATAAATTCTTGCGTCATCAAGAAGTCCGTTATATCTTTCCGGATAACCGGGTGTTTGCATATACGCCAGCCGCACCGGATTTGGACTAAACGCTGTGTATGCAATCCGCTGAGTAAGTTTTTGAACACCATCAACATATAAAGTTGCATTTGCACCGTCATAAACTCCTGTAACCAAGTGCCATGTGTTATCATTATACGTTTCTGATGTGGTTATGGGAATTCCCGAAACATAAAATTGCAGTTGATTATTTACAGCAGCTAAAAAATATCCGTTGAAATAACCATGAACATGTTTTCCGAAGATTACTGTGTTAGTGTTGTTCTTGAATTTTACCCAGGTTGAAATCGTAAATCCGTTCTGCGGAAAATTTAGCGAAGTTGAGTTTGTCACTTCCGCTTGACTTGTTGTGCCATCGAAAGCAACGGAAGTACTTGGAGCATTAAATCTATCTTGAATAAAATTTAAACCGCTGCCAAAAATATCAAAACCGTTTTTTGTTTCGTCTATTAAATTGTTATTGAATGGGAAGAAGGCCACCAGTCCGTTGACTGCGTTGATGTTGATAAAAGAAATTGTTCCTCCGGGATCGGAAGTAATTTGTTTCGGGACGAGAAGTCCTTTTTTACTGCTGCTTTGCCAAACCTCAAAAGAAACGTTTTCAACTGATTCACCTTGAATGAGCATGGTAACGTAAGCGGTATCGTTATTCATGATAACTTCTTCCCGTCCGCGGCATTCGCCGTTAACAAAAGCGCCAACAACATCGCCGGGTTGAGCAGAAATATTATTAATCGTTACGATTCCGTACAGCGTTGTACTGTTTGTGTAAATTACCGGTTTCCAATCAGGACCATTTCCATTGATTAAAAAATATTCGGGTGGAGTTCCAATTGTTCCGCCGGGGGAAGTAATTACTCTGTTAAATACTTTATAAACGACATCGTTGCTTTGTTTCCATATTTGGAATGAAACTTCTTCTGTAACTTCTCCCTGAACAAGGAGAGAGACATAACCTTCACCAAGATTAGTTACAACGTCTGCCACTCCGCGGCATTCATCGCCTACAAAGACTCCAACTTTATCGCCAAGCTGTGCCGGTACACCATTGATTGATACTTTTCCGTACAGCGTGGTGCTGTTCGTGTAAATCACCGGATTCCACTTGGGTTGTGCAGAAAGAACTGCTGTGGTTAACAATAACAAGCTAATTGATTGTATCAGCTTTTTCATAATTATTTCCTTCTGTTTAAACTTACTTACTTTACGTTCTCTGCATCATCTTTATGCTTAAAATTGAGAAGATGCATAGAAATAATTTCGTACTCTATTTTAATTTTCTCTTATTGCTAAATATTTACTTACTCATTTTATTTGACATTAATTTTTCCTTTGCAGCTTTGCGAGAAAATTGTTTCGCACAAAGCCGCTAAGACGCAAACTTTTATTTCAACAATAAAAGTTTCTTAACCGAGACATATTCTCCCGATTGCATCCGGTAGAAATAAATTCCACTCGGTAATCCGCTTGCGTCAAATGATACTTCGTAATAACCGGCATTTTTCGTGTCATCTACAAGAGTTATAACTTCTTTTCCGAGAACATCATAAATCTTTAAGCTAACATGCTGATCCTTATTCAACGAATAACGTATTCTCGTTTCAGGGTTGAACGGATTAGGGTATGCGTTCATTAAAGTTGTGGTTGTCGGTAAAATCGGGTCTTCAATTCCCGTTACGAATGTGAACGGAAGTTCTTGTATTCCTTGAATAGTTGTACCCGGTTTAGTTTTTATTTTCAGATTAGAACCGAATGCCTCTTTTTTTACAGCATCAAAAATTTTGAATGATACTTCTTCTTCCTTATCTCCGTTTATAACCATCGTTGCAAATGCGGTTCCTTCAGCATTTAGTTTTACTTCACTAATAGCCCGGCATTCATTGTTAACAAATGCAGCTACAACACTTCCTGCGCTTACCGGTTTTCCATCAGAGGTTACTGTAAAAATAGCAACCGTACTTTGAGGATAACCTTTCAATTTCCAGGGAAGATCAACCATCAGTTTTTGTCCAGCAGTTTGATGTTTCTTTGGCTTAATAGTCTGTGGTGAAGGAAGCACATATCCGTCAATATTATTTTTCAGTCGCAGCCAGTAAGCCTCTCCCGGTTCGAGCGAATAAAGAGTGTTTGTTTCAGTAGAGCCAAGCGGATTGAAATAACCGGTTAATGATTTTATTTCTTCAACTGAATTCATGATCGGTTCAAACGCATACCAGATAGATTCTCCATAGGAATGATAATAACTCATCAAGTTCCAGCCGGCGCGGTAATTAATTCCATCTGCCGGATAAAAATGATATCCTTTTACCTGGAATGAATGTTCGGCTGAATCAGTTTTAACCAAATAACCTTGCGATGCATCTACACTCTTGAGTGTGTTCAGGAATTCGGGCAAAGCCGGATCGTAAGATTTTAGTTCGGTTTTTACCTGAAGCACCAGTGGCGAAGGAAAGACATCTCTTGGTAAACTTGATTCAGGTTGAATATAAAATGAGATCATATTCCATCCGAAATAGTAAAGAGGAATGGACTGCATAATTTTATTTGTAACGGTAAAATTGCTGTCGGATTCGTCGAATACCGCAGGATTATTTTTATCCGTTATTCGAACTCTCATCATGTTGCTTTCAATTACCGGCGGATACCAGAGAAAACCGGTTGAAGCGGCTGTAAGCGTATCACAAATAAGCGACCAGCTTGTACCATTATCAGAGGTATATTCTAAACTGAAATTGTATACATTGCTTGCACTCCACTCAATCGGAACGGGTGAATTTGCCTGATAAACTTCTCCACCAACAGGAGTTGTTACTTTAAGTAAAGTAGGAACATATTCTTTTTCATAGTAAAGCATCATGATCTCGTGCTGAGACAACGAGCGATCATAAATGCGGATATCATCTATGATACCCTGGTAGAATCCTCTGAAATTTGAATTTTGTTCCGAGTAGCAGCCAATTGTTAACGGTACATTTGATTTCATTAAATTAATTTGTCCCAAATATCTTGCAGAAGTTAACGCTCCATCAATATAAATTTGGGAGAACCCAGTCGCGTAATCGTATGTACCAAGAACCATGTGCCATTGGTTATCATGATATGAGGCGCTTGGTGTAGTAGTTGCGAAAAAATATTCATCAGAAGAAAAATTATCGCGCTCATCGACGAGATCGAAATGAAGTGAATCGTGAGGTGCATTGTAGAAGAACAGATCGTATTGTCTCGTTTGAACAGTTTCATGCTTGGCAAGAATAGATCCGGGATTAAGGTCTTGAATAATATGTGGATTGTCGGTTTTTATCCATGCAGATAACGTGATGCTGTTTTGAACATTTAACGACGTACTGCTTGGAACCAAAACGAAATTGTTGTTCCCATCAAAACTTAATGCGCTATTCGGAGTATTGAATCTGTCAAACGTCGGGATCGCTCCATTGTTTGTTCCGTTATTTCCGTTTCCGCTTTCATCAATAGTGTTGTTGTTGAATGGATAATAGGCAACTAATCCTGAGTCAACCATTCGATTATCCCAGCCTCCTTCATGGTAGAGTGCGCGAATTTCCGCTGCTGGTAATGCGCGGTTGTAAATACGGATGTCGTCAATCGTTCCAACGGTAAATTCCGTTAAGCCCGGCGTGTCCATTCCGAAAATTAACGGTTCGGTATCAGGAGTTAATGTTCCGGCGGATGGTACGCTGCCGATGAAATTTCCATTGACAAAATAATTTATGTTGTTTCCATCCCAGGTAACTGCAACAAAATACCATTTGCCATGTTCAAAAGTGAATGGCATACTTACATCAGAAGTAATACTACTGCTAAATACAACCGAATAATCTGTAAGATATAAACGATACTGCCCTAAACCTGAACTTGCTGATTTTACAGCTATGGCATAGATTGATCCAACATCATTATTAACCCATCCGGAAAGAGTAACCATATTTGTTGGGGATTGAAGACTTAGAGAATTTGGTACGGACATATA
Organism: Ignavibacteriaceae bacterium; assembly: GCA_041671545.1. GTDB lineage: Bacteria > Bacteroidota > Ignavibacteria > Ignavibacteriales > Ignavibacteriaceae > UBA1563. The sequence goes on along the minus strand of JBAZBI010000017.1, from coordinate 17,251 downwards.
TGCATCACCATTAAAATGGTAAGCATTGTTTGGAATACCAAACCGGTCTGCAACTAACTGCGCTCCAAAATTTGAAGCGGCATTCCCGTTTGCACTGAAATCAGCGAGACTTCCATCCGTGAATGGATAATATGCTACTAGGTCTGTAAACATTTGAGGAGCTATTGTGAACATGCTATCACTTTCATCAAAAATAGTTGCGTTAGCTGCATCTGCTATTCTTACTTTACAGCTTGTTGATGGAGTATTCGGAATTAACCATGGAACGCTTCCAGCACTTGCAGGCATTGCAGGATAAATTGATATCCAGTCCACACCATTATTCGTTGAATACTCAATATTTAAAATATTTGCGTTACTACTTGTCCATCGAATGGTATCAACTGTACCGGCAACAAAATTTTCACCGCCATTTGGTGAAGCAACAGAAATAAACTGTTGTGGAATAATGTGAAATTCCGTTCTCTGAATATTTGAAATGCGAAGCTCATCAATACTGGCGCTAAAACCTGCACCGGTACCCAAAGTTACAAGCACTGATCCACTGTATCCATCTGCCGGCATTCCGGTATTAACATCGCTTCCAACCAGATTACCATCAATGTACATTTTGGCTCCCGTGCTTCCCCATGTAACGGCAAGGTGAGCCCATCGACCAAGCGGAACTTTGTTTGTTCCTGAATTCAAACTGAATGCCGCCCATGCCGATGAATTTAACATCCCGGTTGAATCCATGTCCAGATTAAACGTCCAACCATAACATGCCCCAAAGTACTGCCCTTGATTCACAAAACTTAATCCTTTGGCGTAAGATGAAAGACGAACCCAAAATTCAATTGTTCCATTCGACTGACTAAGAAGTTGGCCGCCTGGATATTTGAGGTAGGTAGCCGAGCCTTGAATTACATCAATTGGCGGATTTAAAGTTAGAGCCTGATAAAGTTCATTCATTCCAGGATTAAAGAAATAACTTGGCGCAACTGATGTCCATTCAGAACCGCAAGGCTGTCCGGTTGGCGAATAAGCCAAAATGTTTGCGTCAGTAACTCCATTAAAGTGATCTAACAGAACAGTATTGGCATCCGGTACATATTCTCCGCTTTTAAATAGCTGAATAGTGAATGCACTATCACTTTCATCAAATGCATCCGGATTGCTATTATCCGTTACTCTTACTTTGCAGAACGTAGATGGTGTTGAGGGAACGGTCCATGCATAAGCCGGATAGATTGAATAAATACCGCCGGCAATATTCATCCATGTAGCTCCGTTATCAGTTGTGTAATCTATTTTCACTTGGGTAGTGCTCGGAGCAGACCATCTGATTGTGTCAACTGTTCCTGAAGTAAGTATTTCATGACCGTTGGGGAAATCAATTTTAATAGACGTTGTTAAATTTTCATCTTTGAGGCAGCGAACGCTGAATCCATACAACTTATCGTTTTGATAAAACCCGACACCACTTTCACCGTAGTTTAATCCCATGTCGTAAGTTCCAGTAGAACTTAACTCGGTTGAACTAAGCAAATCGGCGCTTGCGCTTAAATTGCCGAAACCACCTCCAATACCACGATAGCCTGCAAGAAGCCCTGAGAATCCGCTTGTATTTGTTCCTGCACCTCCTCCAGCTCCTTGACCAATTTCTTTTAAGGCGTTTCCATCATTGCTAACTGTTGTATTTAACGTTTGGAATTCTGATAGTGTTGGTATATGCCAACCGATTGGACAGATGCCTTGTGTTCCGGGTGTTGTTACATACTGCATGGTTTCATTCCATTGATATAATCCACCATAGGTGTCGCAATTAACCACATCATCGTTATAACAATATTTTTCGATGACTGAGTTATCAGCTTGTTCTAGAGTACTCGAAATCATTGTTCCGATATCAAGATTTTCTTTTAACCAGGTTTGTGTACCAATTTTTACTGTATGATAGATTTTACCACCATACATTATTGAATCAATTCCATTGCCGGAATTAATTGTAAACACATTATCGCTTTCATCCACCATGGTCGGGTCGTTGATGTCTGTTACTCTAACCTTGCAGAATGTTGATGGTGTGTTTGGAACTACCCAGGCGTATCCGGAAGGATATTCAGCCGGCATACTACCGACGATGTTCGTCCACGTATCGCCGTAGTTAGTTGAATAATCTATCTTTACCTGAGTTAGATAATTACTTGACCAATGTATGGTATCAACGGTTCCCGCTACAAGATATTCTCCTCCATTGGGAGCGTCTAATTTTAAAATACGAGTTTGATTTCCTGAGTCATTAAAAATTGCAAGAATTTCGGCAGATGTAAGCACATGGTCAAAAATCCTTATGTCATCAAGAGCTCCTGAAAACTGGTCAAAATATTTTCCGTCAGAACCAATTCCCAGTTCTGTCGTTGTTGCCGTCATTGAGCCGGTGTTGGTTGACGTCTCGGTTAAAACTCCATTAACAAAAAATTGAACCTGGTCTGTTGCATCATCAAATGTTACAGCAACGTGATACCACGTCCCTACGTTAAGAGGAGATAGAAAGTTCGAAGGGGTTTCGTGACTGGAAATAACTAACCGGGGATAGGTTGGAGCGGTACCGTCGGTTCCCCATGTGCCGAATCCAAATTCTTGTGTATAGTCTTTCCCAAGAATACAATTGAAAGTGTTGCTGCCTGCTTCTTGTTTCATCCAAACGGTAAAAGTGAATTTACCTCCGGCAAAATTCAATTCAGGAGAATGTGGAACGGCAATTCTTGATGGGTTGGGAAATGAGTATGCGCTGTTTGGATTTGAAAAACGGTCTGCAACTAACTGCGCTCCGTTCACTGTTCCGTCGTGTCCGTTCCCGGTGCCATCAAGAGCATTTCCGTTAAAATTATAGTGGGCTACAACTCCTCCTGTTGGGGAAGTTGTTATTGTAAAAGGTGCATCACTTTCATCAAAGATAGATTGATCAGCAGGATCATAAACTTTTATTTTGCAAGCAGTTGATGGCGTATTCGGTATCGTCCACATGTAAGTGGGGTACATAGAGGGAAGATTTGCAGCAACGGATAACCAATTTGTTCCGTTGTCGGTTGAGTAATCGATATTGACGGTGCCCGTCATGTTTGTGTTTGTCCAGGCGAGATACTGAATTGAACCGACTTGCCAATTTTCACCGCCGTTAGGTAGTGAAATGGTTATTTTATGTTTGGTTGTATCGATTATAGTAAAAAATCCATCACTTTCATCAAAAGTAGCGGTATTAAGCGCATCGCTAATTCTAACTAAAGCTTTAGTGGTGGAAGAAGAATAAACAGTGCTCGGATAACTACCCATATAAGCAGGAATGTTTGAGGCAATCGAATTCCAGGTTAGACCGCTATCAGGAGAGAAATATAAATTTACTGAACCGACGTTGCTGCTCGTCCAGGTAATGTTTTGTTGAGAACCATTGTAAATAATTTCTCCGCCGTTTGGATAGGTAAGGGTTAACGCCGGTGGAAGTTGATCTGTTATTGTGAAGGGAGTGTCACTTTCATCAAAATATAAGGAATTGTTCGCGTCCGTTACTTTCACTTTGTATGTGGCCGCTGCGATAGTTGGTGTCCACCATGAATAGTTCGGGTACATCGAGTTTGCTGAGCTAACAATGCTATTCCAGGTAATTCCATTATCACTTGAGTAATCAAGATTAACAAATCCGGAAGGATTTACGTCAGTCCATGAGATGGTTTGCGTTGACCCTGCAAGCCAAATTTCGCCTCCGTTAGGCGCGGTTAAAGTTACTTGTGAGAAAAGATTGTGAGAGAACAATAAAACAGATACTAAAAGGAGTAAAAGTTTTTTCATTGTAGTGTTCCTTTCGGACTAATTGAAGTTATTCTTTAACTTAACTATAGATTAATACTTTCAAAGATATTACTTAGATCGAAAACGCCGACGCTATAACTTTTTATAAGAAGAAATAAACTGCAAAACTTTAACATCAGAACAGTTAGAACACGCTTATCACAGAACTGAGGTAAAATCAAAGGATATAAATTAGTTATTCAAAAATATCAGATTTCACTTTGATAATTAGTGATAACCGATATAAATGTCAATAATTAAAATGCTCGATTGTTTATTTGTGACCATGCTTACATTATTGAAAAATTTCACTTAAAACGATGATTCGTAATCAATCAGGTCCCCGTAGAATATTGCAGTCTGACGTTCCCAAACTGTGAACGAAATTTATGGATTCATCCCACCTCATGGTAAATTTTTTGGTGAGAAATTTCATTAGGCGTTTTTCAATTTTAGATAATTTATTACTGCCCTAATCTCGCCGTAACTAACATTCTCACCTAATTCAGTTTTTAATACACCGAGCAATAAATCTCCGTGCAGTTGAATTGCTTGTTCAATCTGTTCAATTTTCTCCGGTTTAACTAATTCGTTTATCTCAATCTCCCCGGATTCAATATAGTGAGCCAGATGATTTTCAATAGTCGAGGTGGATAAATCGCGAAGCGCTGCAATTTCGGCTATTGTCTTTCCTCTTCTAAACAATTCAAAGCTCTCCAATTTTGTGTCTGATCTTTCTGAAGTGCGCAGAGACCGGCCTTTTCTTTGCCTCTTCGGAAATTTGTTCACAATTCTTGACGGCAATTTATTTTTCTTGCAGAAATCAACCACTTCATCCAGGAACACTTTGCCATAACGCTGTAATTTAATTTCGCCGAAGCCGGAGATTTTTGTTAAATCGGAAAAATCTTGCGGAAGATATGTTGCCAACTCTAAAAGTGTTGTATCTGAAAAAATAACATAAGCCGGAACGCGCGCTTCTTCAGCCAAACGGTTACGAAGGTTTTTCAGGAGAGAAAATAATTCAACTTCATAAGGCTGTTCTTTCTGTTCGACTTCTTTCCGTGCAACGGTTTTAACAAAGGTTACTTTTTCTTCACCTTTAAGAACCGCTTTACTTTTTTCAGTTAATTTCAAAACGGGGTATTGTCCTTCTTCTTGATGCAAATAGCCCATAACAATTAGGTCGTGAAGGTATTGCCGCCATTCTTCTTTGCCGGTATCAGCGCCAACGCCGTAAGTTTTTAATTGCATTTGCCAATCCATAATCTTTTCCGATTTTGAACCGCGGAGAAAATCGATAACAAAATTTACTCCGTATCGCTGATCTAATCTTGCAACTGCAGAAAGCGCTTTCTGAGCGATGATCGTCCCGTCAAATTTTTCATATTTACTTAAACAGACATCACAGCTTCCGCAATAGTTTGGATATTCTTCTCCGAAATAATTCATCATGAATTTGCGCCGGCACGTCTGCGTCTCACACAACCTCGCCATCTTGTTCAGCTTCTCCAGCATGATCTTACTTTGCGCCGGATTATTTTCTATCTCGCAGAACTTTTTAAGTTTAACAAGATCGCCTCTTCCGTAGAATAAAATCGCATTGCTTTTAATTCCATCTCGACCAGCTCTGCCGGTTTCCTGGTAATAACTTTCAATATTTTTAGGCAGATCAACATGGAAGACATAGCGTACATTGGACTTGTCGATTCCCAACCCGAAAGCGATTGTTGCAACAATAATTTTTACTTTATCTTTTATAAATAATTCTTGGTGCTGATCCCGGGTTTGTTTTTCCAATCCGGCGTGATACGGTTTTGCAGAAAATCCGTATTCCACAAGATCATCCGCAAGCGATTCAGTTGATGCGCGGGAAAGGCAATAAATAATTCCCGAATCTTCTTTATGATCTTTTAAATAATTTAACAAATACGGTAACCAGTTCCGCTTCGGCTCGATGTAGTAATGAATATTCTCACGGTTAAAGCTTGAGATAAATGTTTTAGGAGATTGAAGTTTGAGTTTCTCCAAAATATCTTTTCTCGTCAGTTCATCGGCGGTTGCAGTTAATGCGATGATGGGAACGTCGGGAAAATGTTTTTTCAGAACGGCTAACTGTAAATATTCTGGACGGAAATCGTGTCCCCATTGAGAAATGCAATGCGCTTCGTCTATTGCGAACAAAGAAATTTTTAACGGTTTAAGGAAATTGAGAAACTGCTGCTCGTTGATGAATATTTTTTCCGGTGCGATGTAGAGGATTTTTATTTGTTGATTGCGTATGTCGTTCAATACTTGCGCTTGTTCGTTCGCGGAAAGCGTGGAATTAAGGAACGAAGCAGCCACACCGTTAAGTCGCAATCCGTCAACTTGATCTTTCATCAATGCGATCAATGGGGAAATGACGATTGTCAGTCCATCAAAAAGCAGCGCGGGAATTTGATAACAGAGCGATTTGCCGCCGCCGGTAGGCATCAAAACAGCGGTATCTTTTTTCGCCAACACCGATTCGATAATTTGCTGCTGGTGAAAACGGAACTCGTTAAATCCGAATTGTTTATTTAAAACTTCAAGTGGAGTTAACATATTACTTTTGTTGATTTCTTGTTTTTTTTATCTAATTATTTTTGTTTATTAAATTCACCAACACTTTAACTATCATGCTATGTTCTTTGGGATCGCTTTCTGCAATTAATAGGCAAAGAGCAACCAAAGCGTTATCAGCAATTCTTTTGGACCCATCTTTGCGATACAACAATTTATTCTCATTCATAAACCATAAAAAGATAGCAGCGGCAATTCGTTTATTGCCATCAACAAAGGAATGGTTTTTAATAATGAAGTAAAGGAGATTTGCAGCTTTTTCCTCTACGCTTGGATATAGATATTTCCCACCGAATGTTTGATAAATTGTTTCAAGAGAACTTTTGAATGATTCATCTTTTTCTCTACCGAAAAATCTAGAAGGAGAGAATTGTTGTTTAAGTTTCCTGATTATTTTCTTTGCGGATTCATACTCTATCGTGAATTCCGTTTGTTTGGTTGTTGCTTTTATTTTCATTCGCTGATAATCATAATCATCAAGCAGGTTAAGTGCGTGGGCATAATCGGACACAACTTGCAATATGCCGCTGAATTCATCTTTTTGAATCGGGTATGATTCAGCTACTTTCTTAAATATTTCAAGTGTGCGTTCAAGTTGTTTGATGTGTTGTGATTGTTCTTTTAGCCGTTTGTCGTTAAGCGCATATCCTTTAACAAGGTAATCTTTTAATACGCGGTTTGCCCAAATACGGAATTGTGTTCCTCGCTTTGAATTAACCCGATAACCGACAGATATAATAACATCAAGATTGTAATGTTGTATGCTTCTTGTAATTCTCCTTTTGCCTTCCAATTGAACTACCGAGAAATACTCGGCAGTTGATTTATTCTCCAATTCCCCTTCATGATAAATATTCCGGATATGTAAGCCAACCGTATCTGAATCTTTGTCAAAAAGTTGAGCCATTTGTTTTTGGGTAAGCCAGACAGACTCTTCTTTTAATTTCACATCTATAGCAATGGAGTTGTCTTCCGCTTTATAAAGCAGAATTTCACCTTTATTGTTTACATCATTTTTCATAGCAGTTATCGGTCATTTTACTTTAGTTGATTTCTTGTTGCGTTAAAATAAGTTAATCTAAAGGATATGAAAAATATTTTGCGGATGAATGAAAATGAATGGTTGAATATTTTTCATTCGGTCATTCAATCTTGCATCCATTCATGCAATTTGGTTCTGATTTACCCGACAGCTTTTGGGTGGGCTTGTCCAGGTTATAGTTTAAATTTTAGAGGTGGTTCCCCGAAATTTGCCTCTGCTAATTTAGTTGAGACCTGTATATTGCAATAAAAAAAATATTCTTTACAAATAATTTGATTAGGATTCACCGGTGATGAGGAAATACATTCTCTTATTCTTACTCTCTATTCTTGTACAAACGCAATTAAGTGAAGCGCAAAAAAAAGACGAACCTGTAGCTAAAATTGGTCCTTCGGTTATTACCGCGGATGAGTTTAAAACCCGTTACGAGTTGCTGCCACATCCAAGCGTCACTCACAAAAACACGGATTCGCTTAAAAAAGAGTTCCTTGCGTCACTCATCTCAGAAAAGCTTTGGGCTTTGGAAGCGTCTGATAAGCGTTTTGATACTATAAAATATTATAAGGATTTGCTCAAACCGATTGAAAAAATGTTTCTGCGAGATGGTTTATTTAAACAAGAAGTTGAAAGCAAAACTAAGATAACGGATCTCGATTTAGTCCGCGGAAAAGCAAGGGCAAAAATAACTTTAAAGGTTTTGATCATCAGTTCGGTAGATTCTGTAGAGAGTTATTCGATCTATAATCAACTTCGGAAAGGAGCTCGTTTCGATTCGCTTTTAAAAATGCGACCCGATTACGCAATCCAGAAAGAACCTGTCCCGATTACTTTCGGAAAAATGGATGAAGAATGGATGGAGGATTCGCTTTATAAAATGGAAGTAAATACCTTTTCCAAACCGATGAAAAATAGAAGCGGTTGGTTCATTTTTAAACTTGTAGATAAAGCTGCGCCATTGCCCGATAAAGCTGCAACCGGCGCCGATAATGTTAAAAACATTATTAAATTAAGAAGAACTAAAGCAAACGGTACGGAATATTTAAATAAAATTCTTTCCGGTATCCAAATTCAGTTTAATCCCGACATTGTAATGGAACTGCCCGATAAAATACTCCAATCTTTTCAAAGAAGACGAGAGATCAATCCGGCTGATTCTTCCAATTATCATTTTACCGAGTTTGATCTTTTTTATATTGCTTCTCTTTACGGCAATGAGAAGCTTAACTTACCGATAGCGACGTTTGACAAGGATTCTCCGACTTTGAATGATTTCTTATACTATCTGCTTGTTGAAGATTTTAATACCAAACATGCGATAAAACCAAATATCGTCGGGTTACTTCAAAAAAAATTAAACGATTTTGTTCAGCACGAATTGATAACCCGTGAAGCTATAAAAAGAGGAATTCAAAATCATCCGCAAGTTCAAAAGGATATTCAAATGTGGCAGGATAATTATTTATCACAATTTATGAAGAAGGTTTTTGTTGACTCTTCCCGCGTAACCGATGATGAAGTTTATAAATATTATTTGAGCAAAACGGGTAATCAAGTCGCCGGGCTAAAAGTAAATCTTATCGAAATTCTGTCTGACAATCTCGATTCCATTCAGACAATTCTGCAGAAAATAAATAATGGAGAAGATTTTAAAGCTTTAGCTGAAAGATTTAACCAGCGGAAATCAACGTTGGGACAAAAGGGTGAATTGGGATGGCAATATACTTTCCAACTTGGTGAAATTGGAAAAGTTGCCGTAACAATGAAAGAGGGAGAAGTTTATGGTCCGTTAAAAGTTGAAGGTGGATATTCCATCTTTAAACTGCTCGGTAAAAAAGAAGCGCAAGATTCCGTTAAGCAAACTTTTGAAGCGAGTAAAGATAAAATTAAAGAAGAACTTTTTGAGAAGCGTCTTTATGAAAACGTAACCGATGGAACCGCCCGGCTGGCACAAAAATTTGGTGTTTCTCTGTATGACCAGACATTAAAACAATTAACTGTAACAGATGTAAATATGTTCACCTACCGTTACATGGGTTTTGGCGGAAGGCTCCCGGGAGTTCCGACAGTTATGCCAAACGTTGATTGGATGCAAACCTGGCAGAAGCAAAAGAAATTACTTCCTTAAGAAATCTTTACAATAATTGGAAACTTGTATTGTGAAATTGGAAAAAGTTAAAGTTCATACAAATGAAATTTGAAAAAACTTTTTATGTTATTCTCAGCGGAATATTAATGACCTCATTCCTGCTGATCACGTATGTTTTTCCTACGGGTTCAGGGTTGCAGCCTGCAAAGGTGCATGCAAAAAAAATCTATTTTGTTGATAACATTTCCAATGCACACAAAAAAGTGATTGAGGCTTTCAATAAAAAGTACGATGGACAGATAGAAGTTGTTGCTATCAATCTTTCATTTGATAAGTTCAGTACCAACGAGAGAAAAGAATTACTTGCACGGTATCTTCGTAATAAAAGCGACCGTATTGATGTCTTTACCGTAGATCAAATTTGGGTACCGCGTTTTGCAAAATGGGCTGTTCCGCTTACTCCATATTATTCTAAAAATGAAAAAGGGAAACTTCTGAACTACGCTCTTGAGACGTGTCTTTATGACAATGTACTAATGGCTGTTCCTCTCTATATCGATATTGCTCACTTATATTACCGTGATGATGTTTTGCGAAAACTTCCCAATTACCATGAATTTCAAACAAAAATTAAAAATTCAATTACCTGGGAAGATTTAGCTGAACTGTCTAAAAATTTTCCGGTGTCTAAAAATGCCTATTACATTTTTCAAGCTGATAATTATGAGGGATTGATCTGCAGTTTTTTTGAAATGATGGCGAACGGAAAAAATTCTTTTTATCGGAACGACACACTTTTTTTGAGCGAATCAAGATTTAAGAAGGTGCTGAATCAACTTCTCAAAAATATTTATCAAGATAAAATCTCTCCCGGTAAAGTTATTGATCTAAAAGAAAATGAAAGTCTTGATTTCTTGCTGGAGGAAGATGGTTTTTCTGTTCGAGGTTGGTCTAGTTTAAAAGCAAGAGAAACAACTCCTGAACATTCCAGCGTACTTAAAAAACTTGAAAGGGCTCCGACACCGCATTTTGCCGGGGAAAAGCCGGTTTCAATTTTCGGCGGATGGAATTTGATGATCTCAAAATATTCGACAAATGTTAGTGAATCTGTCAAGTTCATTAATTTCTTTACGAGTGAAGAATCGCAAAAGCTTATGTACAATGGGGGAGGCTATTTGCCGGTACTTAATCATTTATATGAAGATAAAGAGTTTTTTAAAAATAATCCCGACCTCAGTTTTTATAAAGAGTTGATGAAAAACGGAGCTCATCGTCCCTTCTTTAAAAAGTACACCATCTTTTCAGATATTCTTGCGCGAATAATTCATTCAGCATTGAAGCAAGAAATTTCAGTTGACGAAGCGGTAAAAACGGCTTATGAAAAAATCCGCAAAGCGGGAATCATTGTTCAACCGGCAGACTAATAGACATGGCATCAAAAAAAATATTAGACAGGTTTCGCGAGTATCATTTTGAGTTTAAACATCTCACGGTGCTCTTCATTGTTATCTTTGCTTTCCAGTTGATCATCTCGATCATCAATAAAGTTTCAATAACAAATTTTTTAAGTACAACACAAGAGTGGTACCAAAAAGATTCTGCTGAGCGGCTGGCAAATTTAACTACCACGTCAATCGAACTTTTACTTGAAACAATTGATCCTCAAAAAGTTTTGAATGATGAAGAGTCAAAGAGAATTACTCAGTCGTTCGATATTATTTTTAGTCAACAGACTTTACAGCATAATATCGAAGCGCTTTGTATCCTTGTAAATAAAGGCGATAGCGTAATTGCCATCGATGAGGGAAAAGATCTCTACGCTTATCTGGTTACAGAAGATTTGTCGCCGAAAGGAATTAAAAAGTCTTATTCGCAAGCTATCTCGCTTTACATGCCGATAAAAAATCAAGTTGAATCTCAAGAACAAATACAAACAATTTTAACGAACAAGAAATCATATAACATTTTTGTGCCGTTCGTAGTGAGGGGAGAAGTGATCGGCGCGCTTTACATGAAGAACTCACCCGATTTTTCTTTCATCACAGATCAAATTATTTCCGGGTATGATGAAACTTCGGTTATTTATTTATCACTCATCTTGCTTGGACTTCTGGCAATGTATTTTATTTCTTCTTACACTGTGAAAGAACGCGATGAAGCGCAAAAACTTTTGTTCGACGAGCATGAAGAAAATTTGAAGAAGCAAATTAATTATCAGAAAGAGCTTGTCTTTACAAAGCGAATTTACCATACTCATCATAAAGCCGAAAAGATCATGGGATTTATAAAAGAGGATCTCCGGCAGCTTGCATCGGGAAATATTGACGAAGTAAAATACCGTGTAGCCAAGTATTCAAATTTTATTTCGCGTGTAATTTATGATATGAAGTGGTACGATCCGCCGATCCAAACTATCCGCAACCAATTGTTCCAGACAAATTTGAATGAAGTAATTAATTTTCTTGTGAATCATATCTTTTTAAGAATTGCGAAAAAGACGAATGCCTTTACGATAAATTTGTCACTCGATGAAAATCTACCGACTGTTCCTGTTAACGAATTTGTTGTGTGGGAAATATTGGAGCCGCTCATTCAAAATAGTATTGATCACGGTGGAGAACAAAATCTGCAAATAACTATTACTTCAGAGTATGATCAAGCGAATAGAAAATCGTTCATAAGCATTTCAGATAATGGAAAGGGAGTTCCTTCCGAACTTCTTAAAATAGAAGAAGACGGAAGAAAATATCTTTTCCACGAAAATGTATCGACAAAAAAATCAGATATCCCAACCATCGGATACGGATGTTATATTGCTTATGAGATTTCTAAACGCTGTGGCTGGAGTCTGGATGTAGAAAATCTCCCGCAGACCGGCTGTAAATTTGTGATATCAATTAGAAATTAGAATTTGTTTGCTGGTTTATTTTATAACTAAAGAAGAGTAATCGGTATTAAGGAGCTAAAATGTTTTTAGAAGGAATTATCAACGTCCTCTTAATTGAAGACGAAGAATTTGATGTACGTCGCGTACAGAATACTATCAAACCGTTTTCCGATCAGATCAAGATCGGGAAAATTGTCTCAGACGGCAAAGGAGCTCTTGAATTACTTAAAGAAAAAAGCGAACGCTTTGATCTGGTGATAATGGATTTTCAGATCGCCGGCGGTTTGATGGGAGAAGAATTAATTCATAAAATAAAAGAGGTTGACTCCGCGCTGCAAATTATTGTGGTAACAAAGATGACGATAAACATCTCCGACTATGCCTTCGCAAATAAATTGATGAAAGCCGGAGCGTTTTGGTACTGTACCAAATATCCCGGCGATATTGAGGAATTTATTTATCAGCCTACCGATTTTATCATAAGTATTTTCAACGCATTCGAGAAAAGAAAATTAGAACTTGAACGCTTGCGTGTAAATCAAAAGTTGGTGCGCAACGTTGAAGAAACCTTGGAACAAAAACGGATGGTGGGGCAATCACCGGAAATTGTTAAACTGAAAGAACAAATCGCAAAGTGCGCGCAAAGCACTATTAACGTTCTTATCCGAGGCGCTTCCGGAACCGGAAAAGAACTCGTCGCGTACAACATCCATTATAACAGTGCGAGAAATCTTGAAAATTTTGTCATCATAAACTGCGGAAGTCTGCCGCACGATCTGGTAGAAAGTGAATTATTCGGTTATGAAAAGGGCGCTTTCACCGGAGCAGATAAAAAGAAACTCGGACTTTTTGAAGTAGCCAACAACGGAACAATTTTTCTTGATGAAGTAACCGAACTTCCGCTTGCTGCGCAAGTAAAATTACTCCGCGTTATTCAAGACGGTGAGATAGAGAAGATCGGTAGAACGGAAAAAATAAAGGTTGATGTCCGCATTCTTGCCGCTACAAACAGAAATATTGAAGAAGAAGTTAAAGCAAGAAGATTTAGAGAAGATTTATATTATCGCCTAAACGTTTTACCGATCCACGTTCCCGATCTGAAATATAGAAAATCCGACATTCCAATTTTGCTCGATCATTTTATGATGATAATGAGTATTGATATGATCCGCGAGAAACCAAAGTTCGAAGACGATGCTATGAAATTGCTGGTGGATTATGATTGGCCAGGCAATGTTCGCGAATTAAAAAACGTTGTGCAACGGCTGCTTTTCAATGATGAAAAAATCATTACTTTGAAAGAGGCAAAACTTGCAATCGGAAAATATGGATTTATGGATGAACCGATTCAACAAGCCGGAGTTAATTTTGATAAAGAGAATATTTTGTCTCTACGTGATTTGGAAGTTCTGGTTCGGCAAAAATATTTTGCATTTGTTAGAGAGAACTCAACTTCGGATACCGACGCAGCAAAAAAATTAGGACTCGCCCCGCCAAACTTTTTCCGCATGGCGAAGGAATTAGGGATGAAATAAAAAAACATTGGGACGCAGATTTGTTAAGATCATTTATGGTTTTTTAGGATAACCTCAATTGAGCCTAACAAAATTATAATCTAGAAATGCCAAATAATTTGGAATGATTGAATGGCTGAATGACTGAATGACTGAATGAAAATCATTCATCCAATTCATCCTCATTCAGTCATTCTTTCACTCTTTGGTCAAACATTCTCTCCATTTTGCATTATCTGAGGCGGATTACTAACTTCTACAAATACGCGTCCAATTGCTCTTAGAGTCGCAGACTTTCCTTATCACTATAATAAACTCCGTTTTATTAGAATAATAACCAACCGCCAAAAGCGTTATCATCTTCGTTGTTTTTTCAGCAAAAGAAGTTAAATTTCGTGGTACTATTCTTGTTCTAAACGACTAGATTATAAAAAAATTAAGATAAGTAATTATGAAAAGCAGACTATTAAAAATCGTTTTCCCGGCAATTGTTTTTGCTTGGATTCTTTCACTTAACAGCAGTGCTCAAACAGGCGCTTCGCTCAATGCAACGTTAAGTTTTAAAACCATAAACGGAGTACAAGTTCCTTTCCAAAATGGAATGCCCGTACCGTCGTATGAGAAGCAGAATAGAACTACTGTTAATTTAGCCGGGACATGGAAAAAATTAAGATTCAACGCGAGCGATAGTCTCTCTTTACTAAAAAGAGATGAAGCCGGATTGACGAGTCTTTTAGCCGAATCAGGTGGAAAAGAACTTCCCGGTTTTGATGACAATGGGTGGGCGGCAAAACAAATTCCTTCAGTTGAAAATTTCTTATATCTCGATACAATCAGAACTCCGGAGTTTTATGAAAACGGAGTTTGGTACAGATACAATTTTAATGTCGCAGATTCTCTTCAAGGAAAATTTATTAAACTGATCTTTTATTCCGTTAATTATGTTGCCGATGTTTGGATCAATGGCAAATATTGCGGCTACCACGAAGGCGGCTACACTCCTTTCGCTTTTGATGTAAGTTCAAAGTTAAATTTTGGCGCCGCGAGTAATTCCATTGTTGTTAGAGTAGATAACCCGGTTTGGGGAGCGCGTAAAGACATTGTTCCTTATAAACAATGCGATTGGTTCAACTATACCGGAATTATTCACGATGTTTATTTGGAAGCATCGGAAAACATCTCTGTATCACGCGCTGATTTTACTACCGACGGTGTAAATAAAAAAGTTACATTTAACGGAGTTCTCTACAATAAAACCGGAAGTTCAAAAGCGGTAAAGGCTACAGTACAAGTTTATTCTGCAAACATTAATGCCGGAAATATTTCAAACGAAAATACGTACGAACTTCTTGGAACACCCGGTTCAAGTCTTGCTTATAATTTAACGCTTCAAGATTCTATTACACCTTTTATCGGTGAGTTCGCAATGAGTGAATTTCAACTCTGGTCGATGAAATCTCCGAATCTTTATATTGCAAAAGTTACGGTAGAAGAGGGTGGAAAAGTAGTTGATGAATTCTGCACGCAGTTTGGTGTAAGAACAATTGAAACCAGCGGTGATAAACTTTTACTGAACGGCAATCCCGTTTTTCTACCCGGAGTTGCGCGGCATGAAGATCATCCGCTTTATGGACGAAGTGTTCCAAAGGACACCATCTTCACTGATCTTCAAAAAGTTAAAGATATTAAAGCATTGTATCTCCGTACCGCACATTATCCGAATCATCCTTACACTTATTTAATTTCCGATCGGTTGGGAATTGCCGTATGGGAAGAAATTCCGGTTTTTTGGTTTGATGAAGTTGAATCGTGGGATATTCAGAACAACATCCGCCACATTCATCAGCAGATGTTTAGAGAAATGGTGTTAAAAGATTTTAATCGTCCATCGATCTTTTTTTGGAGTCTTCAAAACGAAAGTCTAATTGAACAAGAACGAAAAACTTACATTCAATCTATTCGTGAAGATCGAGACCTTAATTTAAAAGATGGAAGATTGCTTACGCAATCAGCCGCCGCAGATAGACCGGGAGTTACAGATGTTTCTCAACAACCATGTGATGTTGCAAGTTGGACAATGTACTTTGGAATTTTCTACGGCTCAAATAATTATTACGCCGGCACCAGCAGTTTTCTGGCACAGGCAAAAATTAATAATCCCGGCAAACCGATCATGGATTCGGAGTTCGGTTATTGGTCTTCTGAAAACGGATCATCCACTGCTAAACAGGTTACTGTTTTTAACGAGACCTACAAAGCATTTAAACTTTTTCCAACAGTAAGTGAATATGGAAAATATAATCCGAACGGAATGCTGAACGGTATTACCTGGTGGTGTATTTTCGATTGGTACACAGCCGGGCAAAGATTTGGTTTTCAAAGTATGGGTTTAATGTCGATGGACAGATCAGTACTTAAACCTGTTGGTGAAACGCTTAAAAACAGTTA
Source organism: Ignavibacteriaceae bacterium (assembly GCA_041671545.1). Classification (GTDB taxonomy): domain Bacteria; phylum Bacteroidota; class Ignavibacteria; order Ignavibacteriales; family Ignavibacteriaceae; genus UBA1563. The sequence continues at coordinate 842 of JBAZBI010000017.1, read as the reverse complement.
CAAACTTTATTATGATTTCGGCGGTACGGTAACAGATGTTGAAGATGATAAAAATGTTACACCGGAAAGTTTTGAGTTGAATCAAAATTATCCGAATCCTTTTAATCCGAGTACGGTTATTAGGTATCAATTACCGGAAAACAGTTTTGTTTCGATTAAAGTTTTTAATATCCTTGGAAAAGAAGTTGCTACGTTAGTAAATGAAACTCAGAAAGTCGGGAAGTATTCTATAAAATTTGAAACTAAAAACAATTTAGCCAGCGGGGTCTATTTTTATCAGTTAAGATCAGGGAGTTCAATCCAAACACGAAAGATGCTGTTACTGCGTTAAGCAAAACGAACGTTGTTTATTAAATTATTTTATTGCTTTTCAGTTTTAGATTGATTAGCTTTTTGCTACTCGTTTGGGATTCTTTGATTTTCTAATTTTTAGTGATTAATTTTAAAATTATTATGGCGGTATGTTCGTGGGACTCTTTGAAAGTAAAATAGTTATAAATGTTTGGTGTAAAAACACATTTGATAATTTAGATGATTTTTTATTAAAGTTTACTTCGGTCTTCAATGCCCGATCTTCGATCATAAAACATCAACCATTAACCCCCGCCCATCAATCATCAATCATCAATCATCAATCATCAATCATCAATGTCAAAAATTAAGCCAAAAAACCCTTTTCTTAATACAATATCTCCTTTCTTTTAATAAAATGAACCATTAGTGTCCGGTAAAAAATAAAAGACAAGGGAAAAATCGAAAGGATAAATCCCTTGCCATGGTTAAATTTGTAATAACGACAAAACAAATAAAGACCATGAACAAATCTAAAAAATTCAGCGGAC
>JBAZBI010000016.1:0-95842 GCA_041671545.1 Ignavibacteriaceae bacterium | reverse complement strand
AATAAGTTTATTAGAATTGGAAAACCCATTGGATTTTCGCAAAGGTAAGTGCTGCTTCGCTACGCTCAGCAGCACTTACCTTATCTTTTACTTTAACCATTTACACAGAATATTTTACACTACCAATTAAAGTAATTCCGATTAATAGTAAAAAGCTTAACGCCAGCATTTTAACCGTTGGATGATTATTTACAAAAGCGCTGATCTTGCCAGATAAAAAGAGCATAAAAATTACGGCAACTATTACCGCGGTTATCATCACCCAAATTTGGTTTGCCATTCCGATTGCCGTTATTACGGAATCAAGAGAAAATACAATATCAAGCAGCAGAATTTGGAAGATAACCGCACCGAAGGATGATTTTATCCGGTAACTTTCTTCACCTTCTTCGCCCTCAAGTTTGTCATGAATTTCGTGGGTACTTTTCGTCAGCAGAAAAATCCCACCGCAAATTACTATCAAATCTTTCCCGGAAATTTCATTGCCGAAAACTACAAACAGAGGATAAGTTAGTTTCATCAACATGGTAAGAGAAAGAAGAAGCAGAATTCTCGTAATCATTGCGAGGGAAAGTCCCGTAATTCTCGCCTTTTCTTGTAATGAAACGGGGAGTTTTCCGGTTAAAATCGAAATAAAAACAATATTATCGATGCCGAGAACGATTTCCAAAAGCACAAGTGTAAGTAAAGAAATTATAATTTGAAGATCAAAGCCCATGGTTAATCCCAATCTAAAAAAAAGTTAAAAGATTTTAAGAATTATACGATAATTTTTGCTAAAATTGTAATGTTTAGTATATTTGGAAGCCATTTTGATAACAATGGCGGGGTAGCTCAGTAGGTTAGAGCAATGGAATCATAATCCATGTGTCGGGGGTTCGAATCCCTCCCCCGCTACCATTTTATACAGAAGAAAGGTGTTTATGTATAGCGTTTTAATAGGTATCTCGGTTATTGTCTCTGCGTTATTGATAATTATTATTTTGATGCAAGCAAGCAAGGGTTCCGGTTTAGCCGGAACGTTTGGCGGAGCAAATGTAGGTTCAGTTTTCGGAACAAGAAGAACGGCTGATTTTTTAAGTAAATCAACCTGGTGGTTAGCCGGAGTTTTAGTTATTCTGGCAATAGTTGTAAATCTCTTCTTCCTTCCAACAGCAAAAAATGATAACACAAATAGTGTTATTCAGCAAGGTGGAAGACAGAGCGTTCCAACAAATCCGGCATTACCGCGTTAAAATTAATCGCCGGGTTCGTAATCGAATCCGGCTAATTTTTCGATTATTTTATCCTCTACATTTCTATAATAATTATTACTGTTTTTAGAGAATTCAAATATCATACTGATAATGATGTCATCTCCATTTTTTAGTTTCAGATAACCAGAAACTGAAGAAGCTCCATTTAATGTTCCGGTCTTTCCTCTAAAATTTACATCCAACATCGGGTCTTTCATTCTATTACGCAGTGTTCCATCTGTTCCGGCGGTACTTAGGGAATTATAAAAAGTATCATAATATCTAATATCAAAATAGATTTTTTCCAATAACCCGGTAATGGATCCGACAGAAACTTGATTATTTCTTGAGAGTCCCGAACCATCGACGATTTTTGTTCCTTCGGAAGGAACATCATTGTCATAAAGAAATTTATTGATAGTTTGTGCCGCATAAAAAGCCGAACCTTCTTTTCCGGAAGAAATCGCGCCAACTATTTTGAACAAACACTCAGCTAGAAAGTTGTCACTCCTTTTGTTCACGGTTCTGAGGTATTCTTTTAACTTTATCGAATGTACACACAGTTCAACCGCTGATATGGGAGTTGATCCCTTTCTATACGTTCCATTGACTGCTATTGAGGCGACTCGCAATTTATTGTAAAGTATTTGAGCGATCATCAAAGGAGGATCGGAGAAAAATTCAGTTACAAATTTATATCGTCTTCGGCGAACTTTCTTTCTTACTACATGTTTGTTTTTATTAAGAACCAGTGCGCTCACCGGTGGAAGTGAAAGCGTTTTTGTTTCATCTTCTATCCAATCTGATCTTGAGTAAACATCATCAAAAAAGGTGTCATCGCCTATTATGTCCCCATCAATTTCTTTAATACCCTTGCTTTTAAGATCGTAGATCATTTTATCAAGGTCGTCATCGGTGAACAATCCATTCCCATAACCCTTTAGATAAAGATTCCCATCCAATCGATTTGAATTATGGCGTTTGGCATTAGTAAAGAATTTGGTCGCTATCTGGTATTCAGGTCCTAAATAATAAATGGCAACCGCAGTAGTAAATAATTTGGTGTTTGAAGCCGGGATCAACGGGGTATTAACGTTGTGCGCATAGATCGTATCCTCCTTCATCGGATTAATGATGAGGATGCCATAATTTGACTTTGGAGGTACCTTTTTTAGAATTTCATTGATCTCTGCTTTTATGTTTTGAGCAAAAACGGGAAGCAGAGCGTTTAGGAGTATAAATAATAAAGTGAGTTTTTTCATAATTCAATGATTATATAAAATAGAAATAGAGTATATTACCACCCCAAAATAATAAACATAATTTATTTCACTAACTAAAAATCTTTTATGGAAAAATTTAAAGCTTACGAAAAATCAGATTTTCTTCATTCAGCAGAGGCACGGATAGTAAGAATCCTCTCTGAATATTTAGAACCGGCAGCCCGGTTTAAAAAATATAACATTCTTGATACCATTGTATTTTTTGGTTCGGCTCGACTTCGTTCGCGAAAGGATGCGGTAAAAGAATACAACAAGATAAAAACATCCGATCCTAAAACCACTCCGAATTTTGTGCAGAAACTCCGTACGGCACAACAGCATGTTGAAATGTCTAAATATTATGAAGACGCAGTTGATCTTTCTAAAAAAATTACCACCTGGTCAATGAATTTAGGGTTGGATAGCAACCGTTTTATTATCAGTACCGGCGGTGGTCCGGGGATTATGGAAGCTGCAAATAAAGGTGCCAAGTTAGCCGGCGGATATTCGGTTGGCCTAAATATCTCCATTCCTTTCGAGCAGTTCGTGAATAAATATGTTACTCCTCAATTAAGTTTTGAATTCCACTACTTTTTTATGCGAAAGTTCTGGTTCGCTTATCTCGGCAAAGCTTTGATCGTTTTCCCTGGTGGGTTTGGAACGATGGACGAATTTTTTGAAATGGTAACATTAGTGCAGACTGGAAAAATCAAAAAGAATTTGCTTATTATTATTTATGATGAAAAGTATTGGAAGAATCTTATAAACTTTGATGCGCTTGTTGAAGCGGGAATGATCAGTAAAGAAGATTTGAATTTATTTTCATTCTGTAACACACCTGATGAAGCGATGAAGTGTGTAACAAAGCATTTTGAAAAATATTATTTGAAGAAGAAGGTTTGATTAATTGAAATAAAAAAGCCATCCCGGTTAGTTGGGATGGCTTTTTTATTAATCCATATCATCATTTCGTTGAGCTCTGCGAGTAGCTTTAATTCTTTCCAATCGTTTTTTTACCGAAGGTTTAACAAAAAAAGTCCGCTTTTTGAATTCTTTAAGTACGCCTGAACGTTCATATTTCTTTTTGAATCTTTTAAGAGCTTTATCAATTGACTCATTTTCTGAAATTGTAATTCCTACCAATTAATTCACCTCAATTCCCGGGTAGCTTTAATGTGTTTCAAGTAATTTTTTTAATCCTAATTTTTGAAATTCAACCGTAATCGAGCCTTTTCCGTTTGAAAGAGAGGTCTTCGAAGTTACAATTCCAAAATCATCCCATGTTTTATGGTAAATTGTTTCCCCAACGCTAAAAGTTTTTTCCGGGGAATAATCGATGGAATTTTCAAGCACGATCTGATCGACTTTGTGTTTGGAATCTCGAACAATCGAAACAGTTTCGATAAGCAAAATTTGCTTGCACTTTTTACACTTCGCCCATTCTTTTCCTTCATGTTCAGCGGAAGAAAAAATCTCTCCAGTGAGTTCCATTTTTTGAATAGCATTGCAAAACTTGCAAAATGCTTGAATGTTTTTAACTTTTGCCATAAAATCTACTTTTTTAAGTAGGTAAATATATTGATTTATCGCTGGAATTGCAAAAATATTATTCTTTCAATCTCAGAGGGAAGGAATTATGCATTACAATGCCGGTAAATTACTTTACCGATTCGGTCGGAAAGAGAGATTTCGATTGTTTTTGTCTGAATTTAATCAAAAAATTTTTTTTTTAGCTGCACTGTAACGAAAGAGCTAATCTTTCGAAATATATCCTTTGTCATCAGCATATTTGTAAAGCTTTGAATAAAGCATTTTTCTTGCTCTGTGGAGGCGAGAACGAACAGTTCCGACCGGACAATCGATAAAGTCAGCTATTTCATCATAAGTATATCCCTCAATATCAGATAGAATTACTACCGTTCTAAAATCTTCTGGAAGCGTCTGTATTGCATCTGAAACTTCGTCATCCAAAAGATTGTCGAAAATTTCTCGCTCGAGATGAGAGTCGTCGGTATTTGAAGGTTTTGCGTTTTCGTAGTAATTCTCAACGTCTTCGTAATCGACTTTGTTCGGCTCTTTTTTCTGTTTTCTGTAAGAATTGATAAAAGTATTTTTTAATATTCTGAAAAGCCAGGCTTTGCAGTTGGTCCCTCTTTCAAATTTATCGAAAAACCGGAAGGCACGAAGATATGTTTCTTGCACAAGGTCGTTTGCATCATCCTCATTTCCCGTCATCCGGATGGCAAAATTTAATAAAGCATCCATGTGCGGAATGGCTTCTCTATTAAATTCGTCGTAAAACTCTGAGGATTTATTCATTCTGTAAAAGTGTAAATAGCTTATTTATAATTATTAATCTCGACTTTTAAATAAAGAAAATTACTTTGCATTACCAAATAGGGAACTTTTTAAAAAGATCAGATAATTTTCGTTTTTTAGTTTAGACGGATGACCTTCCCGCCAAGCACAATATATTTCGGCGTATCGTTTTTGTAAAGATAAAAAGCCGGTTGCTCGCCAATTTTTAAATTAAAATAAAAATCTGTTCCACCAACAAGACAAATTGGAAACTTGTCTTGTAACTCTGTTCTTCTCTTCGATTTAAGTAATGTTTTGTGAACGGGCAGATATCCTATCCCATCTTCTACTAATTTTTGAAAATCTAATCCAACAAATTCTTTTTCAGTTTCTATTTTTTTTGCGAAAACTTTTCCTGCTTTTAATAATAATCCCGAACAATCAATTTCATCTATTCCGTGAAAAATAGAAAGGTCGCCAATATCTTCTATCAATCCAAACGAGGTAAATGCTGAATCGGAATTCAAATTTTGCTCGGTAACATTTATTGCAATATCAACAGATAGATGTTGACCGTTTTTTTCAATTGCAATGTTCGTCAAAAGGAGATCAAACAGATATTTATCATTCATCGGGATTGCGTCATAATTTTCAGTTGGAATTTCTGCGTAACTGTTCTTTGCAATCGATAAAAATGCCGATAACATACCGATGAAATTTATTTTTCTAATAAATTGTTTTTCAATATCGTCCTTCCATCCACCGGACTCAATTAAAATGGTACTCATTCCTTTCTTCTGAAAGGTATCTCCGAATGCTCTCGGTTCATAATCGTCGGAATATTTTGCAATATGTCCGGGAATAAATTGCTGCAAAATTTGATTCATCATTCCGATAAGTTTTGTTGCTTTCTCTCTTTTTTCATTCGTCTCTTTTTGTTCATTGAATGCCGGAGCGAGAAAGGAGATGGTCGCTTGTTTATAATTTTTCCCGACCGAATATCGCGTGCTTTGATCATGAAGATTAAATCCGAAGTCAGCTTTCAGACTCTCGAACGTGTTCATTAAAATATCCGCTTCGGGAGAAACCAACCGGCTTGCATCTCTGTTCAAATCAATTTCCAAGATGTTTCTTCTTTGAAAAACTTCCGCACCATCGGGATTGACCATAGGTAAAAAGTAGAGAGTAGTTTCGCTTAAAATTTTATCTCTGATTTCGTTTAAGAAATCATTCGATGAAAAGAAATTAAAAATGTCAAACAACGCCATTGTTGCGGTTGATTCGTCGCCATGCATCTGAGACCAGAGAAAAATCTTTGTCTTTCCTGTTCCAATTTTTATTAAAAATAATTCCTTTTTTTCAACCGATTCCCCTAATTTGTGCACGACAAATTTCCCGTTATGTCGCAGTTTTTCAATAAGCGGCATTATGTTCGAGTGTTTTATTCTCCGGCAGTTTAATGACGGTTCACGATAGTTTTCGTACGTATTATAAAGGTCATACGAAAATGATATTTCCTGGCTCATACCAATCACCGGTAATATGGTTAGTAATAAAAAATAGAAAAACTTCATTTCAAAATTAGCGATTAATGTATAGGGAAATTAAGAAAAAATAAGTAGGAATAAGAAGATGAATAAAAGAATAGACCTTGGTCACATTGCGCCGGATTATTTACTTCCCGGTATTGACGGAAAGAATTACACGCTTTTGGATTTTGCAGCATACAAATTATTATTGATAATTTTTTCGTGCAACCACTGTCCATACGTTCAAGCGTACGAAGAAAGAATTAAAAAACTCCAAAATGATTTTATGAAAGAGGGACTTCAGATCGTCGCAATCAATGCAAACGATGCTGACAAATATGCAGAAGATTCTTTTAAAGAAATGAAAAAACGTGCTGTAGAAAAGGGATTTAATTTTATCTATCTGCGAGATGAATCTCAGCAAACAGCAAAAACATTTGGCGCTGCGTTTACGCCGGAGTTATTTCTTTTTAATGCAGAACGAAAATTAATTTATACCGGAAAGATTGATGACAACTGGCGTGAACCGGAAAAAGTGCAAACGAAATATTTACAAAATGCAATTGAAGAATATTTGCGCGGTGAAGAAATTTCTGTACCCGAAACGTATGCCATCGGTTGTACAATCAAATGGAAAGCCGATTAATCTGCTACTCCCATGTGTTCTTCAAATTTGGCGAGAAGTTTCAGCGGTTGTTCCGAAATTGCAAAACAATAAAGCGGGTAAAGCCGCGAGAATGTTTTTATAATATCGTTTATAAAGTTTGGCGATGAAATAATCTTTTTCTCTTTTGGTACCATCGTTTTCTCGAGTAGAATATATTTCATCTTTTGAAGGAGTTGCCCTTCTTTGCTGAAATCAAATTTTTTTCTTACCAGTACCATCTCTTTTTTCATTTCAGTTAAAGAGAGTTGGTTATTTAATTTGTAATCTGAAAAAACTTTGGCCATTTCTTTTTCATACTTCTCTATATTTTTCTTGAAGAAAAGATTTTCTTCCTTTGAATTATTCAGGAACATTCCATATTGAACTCCCGCCTTATCAAAATAGACATAAAACTCGCTATCCATTTTAAATCTTCCAAAGTGAATGAGTAGAAAAGTTTTATACGGAACTCCCTTAGAGAACCGCATATCTTTACTCAGCTTCATGATCGTTTGATTGAATTTCGGTTCTCTTCTTATAGAGGGATTTAATTGTTCAAGGAAAGGTGCAAGCGCTGTGATAAAAGCCTTCGCCGGTTTAACAACAAATTCCTCGTATTCTTCTCTGTGTTTATCGAAAAAAACTTTTGAGTTGTTCTTTTCTAATCCTTCAAAAAAAGAAAACAGCTGCGGCGAAAATCCGGTAAATTGATTTAGCTCCTGAGTTTTCAATACATCGAACCAATATTTAAAGTAATGTAAAATCCGCCAAAAGATTTTTTAGGTTTCCCTTCGAGACTTTCAACTCCTTGATTAAAAAATTGAATAACATAATAACGGATGTTTATTCCTGCCAGGTGAGTTTGATCCAATCCAAAATTTGCCCCGAAACCGATATAACCGCCAACGGTATAATTTGCTTGAGCGTATTTCAAGGAATTAAAAAACTCCCGTTCATACGGAGTTGTAAGAACCATTGTTGGTCCAACGGCAAAGTTAATATAAGGACGAAAGTTGTCGCCGAGATCATTTGCGAAGAGACGGTTTTGAAGTCCCGCGAAAAGAGGGATAAGAAAAATTCTATTTTTTTTGCCAACGGTAATGCTGCGCCCCCAATAATCAACGAATTCAAACTCATTTTCGTCTTTTGCCCCGGAGATGGACAAATCAGTAAAAAAGGTTAACGTATTGTTTAAATTATTTCTGTAAAAACCACCTAAACCGAATCCGCCTTCTCCAAAAAGCAAATCCATTCCGTAGGCATGATCAGGGAATTCAAGCGGTTCCCGGTCGGGAGCTATTTCTCCGATACTTTGGGGCAGAAGAAAACTCAAAGGGAGAAACAGAATTGCTATAATAAAATATTTTTTCATACTCATCTAAATTTTTGTTTTAAAATTACTTAGTTTATAACAAAAATCAATTCAATTTTTTGTAAAGTGATATAAACCACAAAAAAACACATTCATCAGTTTAACAGTAAAAGAGGAAGCCGAAAAATATGCCGGTTAATTTGGAAATAAAGGTAAAAGTAAAAAACTTCGACTCAATCCTAAAAAGTTTGAAAAAATTAAAAGCAAAGAAATCGGGCGTACTTCGCCAAAAGGATGTCTATTTTACAAGCCCAAAAGGGTTGTTAAAGTTGCGAAAGCAAGGAAAAAGTCAGCAATTGATACGCTACCAACGAAATGAAGATGGAAAAAACCGCTGGTCAAACTTTGAAATTCTGGAACTTCACCAGGCGCATGCCGAAAGCTTTTTGCGAAATTTGTGGGCTTGCGAAGTAGTGGTTGAAAAAGAGCGGCTCCTTTATTTATACGATGATACGCGCATTCATCTTGACAAAGTGAAAAAACTCGGTAATTTTATTGAACTGGAGACCAAAGTCATTTCATCAAAAAAGGATGCACAACAGCGATTCCGTTTTTTGTTAACTGCGTTGCAGATTGATCCGAAAGAACAATTGCGATTGTCGTATCACGACCTTCTTATCCAAGTCGGCAAAAAATGATTTTAACAAACAAACAAACTTTTTCGGATGCTCTTTTGCGATCGCTTGATGATAAAATTTATCAAGGGAAAGCGAATGAAATTTTGCATTTGGTTCCAACCAACCGGAAAGTGCGTTCGCTTAAGAAAGAAATTATTGATAGAACTCCTAATCAAGCTGTTTCAATTTTGCCGATCGAAACAATTTTTACTCTTGCGGAAAAAATATTCAGCGTTGATAAACCTCTGTCGCTAGCTTCGGAAGCCGCTTCATCAGTTCTGTTGAAAAAAGCATTTCAGAAAAATAAACTTGAATATTTTAGAAGCTTTTCAAAATCAATTCCGCAAGGAAGTTTGGACCGGATCAGAAGCCTCTTCTCAGAATATAAACGAAGTGGAATTACGTATGATTTTTTGTTAAAGGATTTAGATAATGTTGAAGGAATCGATAAACAAAAACTATATGAATTAGCCGCGGTTTACAAGAGTTATTCGGAACTTCTCCGCCAGCTTGGTCTTTTTGAAATTGGTGATGTAATCCGAGAAGTAAATGAATTATATCCAAAAGAAACCGCCGGGCGATTCAACAAACTTTTTCCATCGGTAAAAATTATTTATGCGTTTGGTTACTCGGAGTTTACAAATCCTGAGATTGCGTTTTTAAAAACACTATTGGAATTGCCGGGAATAAATTTCTACATCAATCTTGATTACGAGAATAACAATCGCGGCTTATTTTCCTTTGCCGGAGAGGTGAAAGACAAATTTGAAAAAGTTGGATTTTATACTTATCCGTTAAAGAAGAAAGAAAGTGAAAATAATTTTAGCGATTATCTTTCCAACCGGTTATTTAATGATAAGTCAGTTGAAAAGAAAAGCCCTGGCGGGGAAGAGATCACTTTGCTTCCCGCGAAAGATAGGGAGGATGAGATCGTTCAAATTGCGAAAGAAATTAAAACACTTCTTACAGAAAAAAATGTTTCGCCGAATGAAATTTGTGTAGCCTTCCATTTAATACAAAACTATTCCAGCATTGTTCGCGATGTGTTTCTGCAATATGGAATTCCGTTTAATCTCACAGACCGGTTTTCACTGAATACTTTCAACCCGGTAATTTCCGTCATCAACTTACTGGAAGTTATGGCAACGGATTTTTACCACAAAGCTGTTTTTAGAGTTTTTAGCAGCGAATATTACAAGCCCGTAAATACACGCTCCACCGATATTTATCAAGTCGCTTCTAAACTACGGATCATTTCGGGATATGAGACGTGGGTTACGCACATCGATCATTTTCTTGAATCTAAAAGCGATTCGGAAGATGAAATTCTTTCAGATAAAAAGTTACTCGCTTCTGTTAAAAAAGAGATTGAATCTCTTTATACTCTATTGAAAAAATTTGATAAGCCGATGACTCTCCGCCGATTCACCGAAAATTTATTGGGATTAATCCACCAACTTGATTTCCCGGTAAAAGTTCTAAAGTTAAGTGAGGGAAATGAAGAAGAGAATATAAAATCACTCTCAACATTTATTGAAATGTTCACTGATTTATTTGAGCAGTTGCGGTTGGAATTTGATGAACCTGAAGAACAAAAATTCCCGTTGAAATATTTTCTCAATCACTTAAAAACAGCGGTGGCTTCAACCCGGTTCAACATTAAAGAGAGACCGGGTTACGGAGTTATTGTTTCTAATTTTGAAGAGATTCGCGGATTGAAATTTAATTATGTTTTTCTCGGTGGATTATGTGATGGAGATTTTCCTACACGATTTTCACCGGAAATATTTTCTTACGAATCCTACTCCGACGCAGAAAACAAGCATGTAACAAGAGAACGTTTTTTGTTTTATCAAACGCTCCAGACTTGCAAAAAAAGAACATATCTTTCTTATCCGCTGCGCGAAGGAGTAAAAAAGGAACTTGCTCCATCTTCTTTTCTACTTGATCTAAAACGAATTGTTGAAATAAAAGAACCGGATGGAATGAGCAATGATCAACACATTTATGCTTTTACCGAGCTTGCACTAAAAGCGGCGGAGTTGCATAATGCCGAGTTGTTATTAGCGCCGGTTGAGGAAACAGAAAAGAAAATACTAACACAAAAATTTGTGGTAGATAAAAGCAGATGTGAAAAACCGTTTGAATCTTTTGAACATAACGGATTTATTGTACCGGGTAACCGAGAAGTAAGAGCATTATTAGAAAAATATTCGTTTGCAGATTATTCTATTTCCCAGCTTGAATTGTACGCAAAATGTCCGTTTCAATTTTTCTTAAAGCGAATACTGAAACTTAGTTCGCTTGAAGAACCGACTGAAGAACTTGAACCAATGGAAATGGGTTTATTGCTGCATGCAATTTTTGAGCGATTCATGAAAACGGTTAATGAAAAAAATCTTAACCTTCAACTCGAAAAAGAGAAAGCGCGAAAACTTCTTTTTACAATAGCACAGGAAAAAATTGATAAACTCAGCATTCATTCCTCCTTGTCGTTCTGGGAAATTGAAAAAATACTCGGTGTGAACGGAAACCAAAACGATTCGCTCCTTACCTTGTATCTTGAAAATGAATTTTCAAGAACTGATAATTTTAAAGCAGTTTATTTTGAAATTCCTTTTGGCAGATTGCAAAGTGAAGATGGACAGAAACCAACGTTTCTTACTCTCAATTTAAATTCAAATGCAAAGCTCCGGGGAAAGATTGACCGCATCGATGTGAATTTTGACGGGAAACATTTTAAAGTTTACGATTACAAACTCTCCGGTAAAAAGCCGAACGAAGAGGATCTTCAACTGGGGATCTCTTTGCAAATTCCCCTCTACTTATTTGCTGCGCAGCAGATTTTACGGAATGAATTGGGCGAACAATTTCTTCCGGCAGCGGGGATTATCTACTCATTAAAATTCAGTCGGGAAGATTTTGGACCGGATGAAGTGAAGGTTGTGAAGAGGAAAGCGTACGACGAAGCTAGTGATGAAATAAAGGAACAAATAATAAAAGCGAATGAAGAATTAATTTCACACACACTCCAAAAAATTGATGAGCTTATAAAGGGAATAAGTTCCGGCGTTTATCATCTTTCAAAACTTAAAAAACGGGAAGAGAAAGTTTGCCGCTTGTGTTCATTCAAAAGTGTGTGTAGAATTCAAGAAGTTGAAGTTGGGTGACAACCGATTCCCCAAATCTGAATATTCACCAATCCTCACTTTTAAACAAATAAATATTAAATTAGCACTACAAAAAAATGAGATACTGTGAAAGTAATTGAACATCTACAAAGTGCAAAAGATCCGTTAATTAGTTTTGAAATTATTCCGCCTACACGCGGTGGAGATATTAAAAGTCTCTTACAGGTAATTGATGACCTCGCAAAATATAATCCTCCGTTCATTGATATTACGAGCCATGGAGCCGAAATTGTTTATGAAGAAACGACTACCGGAATAAAGAAAAAAATTATTAGAAAGCGTCCCGGAACGCTTGGTATCTGCGCTTTGATCCAGAATAAATACAATATCGACGCTGTGCCGCACATCCTTTGCAAAAATTTTACCCGCGAAGAAACGGAAGATTTTTTAATTGAATTAAATTATCTTGGTATAGAGAATCTTCTGGCAATCCGCGGCGATGACAGCGGATTTGTAAAACCTGTTCCGCACGGAAGAAGCGCGAATGAATATGCCGTTGATCTTGTGGCTCAAGTGAATGCAATGAATAAAGGAAAATATTTAGAAGATAATCTGTTAGACGCTAAAGCAACTGATTTCTGCGTTGGTGTTAGCGGATATCCGGAAAAACATTTTGAATCACCTAACTTAAAGCTCGACATCAAATATGCGAAACAGAAAATTGATGCCGGCGCACACTATATTGTAACCCAAATGTTTTTCGATAACAATGTCTATTTTGATTATGTAGAGGCATGCAAAGAAGAAGGAATTGAAGCGCCGATAATTCCAGGTTTGAAAATTCTTTCAATTAAATCTCATTTAACAAATATTCCGAGAAACTTTTACATTAATATTCCAAACGAATTGGCGGAAGAAGTTATGGCGGCTAAACCCGAACACGTTTTGGAAATCGGTGTAAATTGGGCGGCAAAACAGGCAGAAGAACTTTTTAACCGGAACGTGCCGGGTATTCATTTTTATATTATGCAGAACTCAAAACCGATCAATCTCTTGATGAAAAAATTAAATCTTCATTTTAAAAAATTGGTTGTAAAAAAATAATATGCTTGGAATAACAAAACGAATTTCGAGAAAATTAAAATGGGGAATTGCCGGATGCGGAAAGTTTACCGAAACAGCAATTCTTCCAACGTTTAATTTGATCCCCAAATCAAAGATCAATGCGATCTTTAGCAACGATGCAAAGCGGGCAAAAGCATTGGCGGAAAAATTTCTTATCCCGAAATCATTCAATAATTTTGATGAGTTTCTTCAATCTGATATTGATGTGGTTTACATCGCTAGTGCTAACGCTAATCATTATGAACAAGTGATCAAAGCCGCGAAAGCAAAAAAACATATTCTCTGCGAAAAACCGATGTCGGTTACAACGGCGCAAGCAGAGGAAATGGTTCGCGTGTGCAAAGAAAACGGCGTACAGTTTGCCGTTGATTTTGTTTACCGCTTTCATCCGTTGGTGGAAAAGACAAAAGCGATTATCGACTCTTCATTGCTTGGTAAAATTCTCTACATCAACGCAGAGTTCAACATTAATTTGATTCCGCGCGATAACTTCCGCTACAATAAAGAGGCGGCAGGCGGTGGAGCGATTCGTGATTTAGGAACGCACCTGTTTGATTTAATGCGTTATCTCTGCGGAGAAGTTGAAGTGATCATCGGGGTGAACAAAAGCCTTGAATATAAATCGGAAGTTGAAGATTTTGCTTCAGGAATTGTAAAGTTTGCGCGCGGCGGATATGGACATTTTCAAGTAGCTTACTGCGCTCCAAAATCTTTTAATAGAATAGAGATCATCGGTTCAAAGGGAGCAGTTAGTCTAGATGGACTTATAAGCGCCCGTTACGGCTCATCAAAGCTGAGCATCCTTTTAGAAGGGGAAGGGAAAAAAGTTTTCAGAAAAAGAGCGAACAAACTTTACCGTTTGTTGAAATCGGTTACAAAATCTTTCTTGAAAAATGAAACCCCGTTTGTTACCGGTGAAGACGGTTTAATTAATATGCGATTGATGGAAGAGTTTGAAAATAGATGCAGCAGCGCGAAGAGTTAATAGCATATTGCCATAAGGTTTATGAAAAGAATTTTGTTTCTGCATACGATGGTAATTTATCGGTAAGAACTTCCAGCGGAACAATTCTTATTACCCGCTCTGCAGTTTGCAAAGGGGATGTAACTGGAAATGATATTTTAGAAATAAACATGAACGGTGAGATAATAAATGGAACCGGAAAAATTTCCACCGAAAACAAACTTCACTTATTTATTTATCAAAACAGAAAAGATATAAAAGCGGTTGTTCATGTACATCCGGTATATGCAACGGCTTTTGCTTCTGCAAGAGAATTTTTAGACCGTCCGGTTTTCCCGGAAGTAATTTTAACCTTGGGACGAATTCCGCTATGTAAATATGCCACTCCATCAACGGATGAATTACCGGAAAGTTTAAAGAACCACATTAATTATGCAAATGTATTTTTGCTTGAGAACCATGGGGCTGTTTCCGTTGGTGTGAATATAAAACAAGCTTATTTCAGAATGGAAAAATTAGAACACACAGCTAAGACGATGTTTGTGGCTAATAAACTTGGCGGTGTAAAAGAGATCCCAAAATATAAATTAGATGCGCTTTATTCGGTAGCAGAAAAAAGTTATGGAATAAAGTTGGATGAAAAGAACAAGTATTAAAATCAAATTATTATAAAAGAAATCGGAATACATTTTAGAACATTATGGATAAAAAGAAATTAAATGTTGCGTTGTTAGTCGGTGGCGCCTCAGCCGAAAGGGAAGTATCAAAACATTCGAGTCAAGCAATTTACGCGGCTCTTGTGGAACTTGGTTATTCTGTAAAATTGATCGATCCCGGTTATGGAATAAATCAGCCGGAACAACCGGAAGATTTTTTTTCTGATAAAGACTTCTTTCCGGTTTCTGCCCGGAACTATCTTGAGGCAGTAAATTCAACGTTATTTGATGATATTGATGTAGCGTTTCTCGGATTGCATGGTGAGTGGGGTGAAGATGGAATTGTCCAATCGCTGCTTGAGTTGCGAAAAATAAAATATACCGGCTCGAATGTTTTGGCGAGCTCATTAACAATGGATAAAATGATGTCCAAAATTGTTATGCGCGATCATGCTATCTCGGTTCCTAACGGATTTGTAATAGAAAAAAATTACTCTTACGAATCGGTTCTTCAAAAGATAAAAAAAGAATTTACTTTCCCTTTAATTGTTAAACCGAATGATCAAGGATCAACATTCGG
Source organism: Ignavibacteriaceae bacterium (assembly GCA_041671545.1). Taxonomy (GTDB): domain Bacteria; phylum Bacteroidota; class Ignavibacteria; order Ignavibacteriales; family Ignavibacteriaceae; genus UBA1563. The sequence goes on along the minus strand of JBAZBI010000016.1, from coordinate 80,427 downwards.
ATTGACTGTTTGCGAAAAAGAAGACGATATTAAAAAAGCGTTAACGCTTTCATTTCAGTACTCGAATAAAACGTTAATTGAAGAATTTATTCCCGGAAGAGAATTAACCGTTGGAGTATTAGCGGATAAAGTTCTTCCGGTACTTGAAATCCGCCCGAAGCATAATTTATATGATTATGAATGCAAATACACAAAAGGAATGAGTGAGTACATCGTTCCGGCTGAAATATCGGAAGAAATTGCGAAGCAAATTCAAGAGCAGACTCAACGCGCCTTTATTTCGCTTGGGTGCAGAGGATATGCGCGCGCAGATTTCCGTTTAAATGAAGCAGGAGAATTTTATTGTTTAGAAGTAAATTCTTTACCTGGAATGACAGCAACAAGTTTATTACCGAAAGCGGCAAAAGCTGTCGGAATATCCTTCTCCCAATTAGTTGAAAAAATTGTAAACCTCGCGCTTGCATGAAATTTAAGATTTCAAAACAAAAAATTCTTTTAGCAATTTTTTTTACAATTGCTTTAGCCGGATTTGCGTATCTCGCTTTTAATGAAACAGGAATAATCAAATACGTTAAAGTAAAAAGTGAAGTTGATTCATTAAAAGTCGTCGTAAGAAGATTGGAAGAAGAGAATAAAACTATTTCCGCAGAAAATGATTCGCTCATAAAAAAAGTACCGGCAAAGATTGAACGCATTGCGCGTGAGAAATATTCGATGAGCAAGAAAAATGAGATCATCATCAAGATCGAAAAACAATAATTGAATTCCGCAAAAGACTTGAAAACAGACCAATCCAATTTGAGCATTCCTTTAGCAGAACGTGTAAGACCCGTTAGTCTGGATTTCTTCTTTGGGCAGGAACATCTTCTTGGAAAAGGAAAACCAATTCGGTTGATGATTGAATCGGATGCGCTCTCATCCTTTATTTTGTGGGGTCCTCCCGGCACGGGAAAAACTACAATTGCAAAGTTGATTGCATTAAATACCAAGTCAGATTTTTTCCAAATCAATGCAGTCTCATCCGGTGTAAAGGAAATCAGAGAAATTATTTCCGCTGCAACCAAGAATCGAGAACACCACAAAAAAACAATTTTGTTCATCGATGAAATTCACCGCTTCAACAAAGCGCAGCAAGATGCTCTGCTTAGCGCCGTGGAATCTGGCTTATTAACATTGATTGGAGCGACAACCGAGAATCCGTCCTTTGAAGTGATCTCCGCTTTACGTTCACGTATGAGAATATTCACTTTAAAAGAATTGGAAAAAGAAGAGCTTGAAAAAATTATTGATTCGGCAGTACAGAAAGATGAATTACTTTCATCCTATTCTATAAATATTGTTGACAAAGATTTTCTACTTTATCTCTCCGGTGGAGATGCCCGCACGATGCTGAACATCCTTGAAGCAGCGGTTCTCCAGGAAAAAAAAAAAGAAAAGATCGAACTAACGAAAGAAGTTTTTGAAAATGTTGTTCAACAAAAAAATATTTTGTACGATAAAGATGGCGAAGAACATTTCAATCTGATTTCCGCTTTCATTAAAAGTATTCGCGGTAGTGATCCGGATGCAGCGCTTTACTGGATGGCGCGAATGTTAGCCGGAGGTGAAGACCCATTATTTATTGCGAGAAGAATGATCGTGCTTGCTTCGGAAGATATTGGCAATGCTTCACCAAACGCATTACTCCTTGCGGAAGCTTGTTTTTCGGCTGTTTCAAAAATCGGTATGCCGGAATCGCGAATAATTCTTGCGCAATGTGTTACGTACCTGGCTTCTTCCGTTAAAAGTAACGCATCTTATTCTGCAATTGAAAAAGCTCTGCGAGATGTTGAGCAAAAACCATTCTACAAAGTCCCGCTTCATTTACGGAACGCTCCAACTGCATTGATGAAAAAACTCGGTTACGGCAAAGAATATAAATATGCCCATGAGTTTAAAGATCATTTTGTGGAAGAGAATTATTTCCCGGAAGAGTTAAAGGGAACGCAATATTATTTCCCAACAGATCTTGGACAAGAAAAGAATTTGAGAGACCGATTAAAAATATTGTGGAAGAAATTCAAGAAGTATGAATGACGCTTAAATGGCGATGAACACTTTGCCTGGGAGCTGCTTTACTAATCCTTTAAACTCAAGTGTAAGTAAATTTACTAAGCAGTCGGAAGTTGAGAGTCCGGTTTGTGTGGCAATATTATCAATTTGCAATTCTTTATTATCAAGAATCGTTAGAATTTTTTGCTCGAAAAGTGTAAGATCAACATGAGGTTTGGGAATAGTTTTCCCGATGACAGGTTTTAATTTTAGTTCGAGTTCAATAAGAATATCTTCCGGATTTGTAACAAGCTTTCCGCCGCCTTGTTGTATCAGTGCGTTAGTTCCTTCCGATTGTCTGACTCCTAAATTTCCCGGAATTACAAAGACTTCTCTTCCTTGATCTAATGCAAACTCAGCGGTTTGAAGTGCACCGCCCTGAATTCCCGATTCGACTACAACGCAGCCAAGGCTTAACCCGGAAATTATTCTATTCCGTGAAGGAAAATTTTGCGCATCGGGTTTTGTATTTAACGGAAATTCGCTTATCAACATTCCTTGTTCGGGAATTTGTTCGTACAGTTTTTTATTCTCCGGAGGATAGATGACATTTATTCCGCAACCAAGAACAGCAATAGTTCTTCCGTTTACTTGTAATGCAGATTGATGTGCAATAGAATCGATTCCTCTCGCTAATCCGCTTGTTATGGTTATACCTTGAGAAGCTAATTCAGTTGAAAATTTTTCAGCTTGAATTTTTCCATAAGTGGTTGGTTGTCGTGTTCCGACAATTGCAATAGGATAATTATCTTTTTCGGTAAACTCTCCTTTAATGTAAAGAATCATCGGCGGATCATAAATTTTTTTTAGAAGACTTGGATAAGCTTCATCAAAAAAAGAGATGGCTGTTATCCCATGCGACTGAAGTGCAGTAAATTCTTTATCAAATTTTGAAAAGGATGTTGGAATATTCTTTTTAGCTTCGTATAATTTTTTGGAAAGAAAAACTCCGATTCCTTCAACATCTGATAGTGATCTTGAATCGGCTTCTAAAATATTATCGATTGAATGGAATGATGAAAGGAGATTTCTTATTTTTACGGGACCTATTCCGTCGATTGAAAGAAGAAATCTAAGTTGAGCGAATTCTTGAAAAGATGTTCCCACCGAAATTCTCTTTATAAGTTTGAGTGATCTATCTTATCCACTATGGCTACAATTATTGAATGAACCGGGGCTTTTTTGTTTTTAATTATTTGTTGTACCGCATCACCTTCTTGTACAAGAAGGACTGTATCTCCGATACCTGAATCTATTAAATCAATGGCAACTACATCCTGTTTACCCATAAAATTGCCCTCGAGATCAATCTGGTGAACCACCATCAATTTATTTCCGTTCAGGTGCTCATTTTTATGTGTTGAAACAACATTCCCTTTAACCTTAGCAAGTACCAACTTACTTCGATTCCTGTTCTGGCTGTTCTTTCTTTTTGATCAAAATGGAGAGTGGGAATAACACAATATAAACAAGAACAAGAATAACGGGAGCCAGATAAAGAGATACTGAACTATTCCACGGTTTTACAGAAAGGAAATAATATCCCAGAATGGAAAGTAACAAACCTAATGCTAAGATCATGTAGTTTGTTTTTGACCAATAAATATTAAAAGGGGAGGTTAATACTTTTGATACTTTTACGTTTCCTTTTTTTCTAATAGCTTTTGCCATATATGTCTCTCATAAAAAAGTAAAATAAAAACCCAGTGTCGGGGAAAACACTGGGTTGTCTGTATTATCTTGCAGACCAGGGGAGAAATCTGCAAGAAAGACACTGAAAATATAGAACTTCAAATGCACATTGTCAATAATTACTTACTAAGTTGATAGACAATTTTTCTAATGGTGTCAAATTGAAGGTAAGGATATTCTTCTCTGATCGCATCAATAGCGTCACCCGCACTAATTTTGCTTGTACGGAGCGTTCTAAATTGTTTGCGAATTTTATAGTCACGAACCGATTTTTCGTCGATGAGCCCGTGCTCGTTCAACAATTGGTAAATATCGTCGCTGATAAGATCAGACAACGGATTTTCCATTTTTGATTTTACAGTTAGCATATGTATCACCTTTTGTTAGTTTTTATTGAACATTACTCAAGGTATCAAATGGTCTATAATTTCCCTTTCGTTATTTAATAAACAAAATTCTTTTTAAAAGAATTCCATATTTTATGAATTAGACGCCTAACTGTAAGCGGAAGTTTAAGAATTAATAAAACTTCATGAGTAATTTTACCTTTTTTCTAAACAAAGTCAATAGTTTTTTTGAATATTTGTTCTGCATCATGACATAGAATAATGGTAAAGAGAAGTTAACGTCTTCTCGATCTTTAAAATTCTCAATTAAATTGATTTAGGGGGAAAATTTTCCGCAAATATTTTAAAATTTATAATTAACTTTGAACTTATTAATAATAATTTGTTTACCCTATGCACAAAAAAATAAATGCGAAATTAACTCTTTTTACGGTAGTTATACTCTTTCAAGGTTTTATACTATCCCAAAATAAAAACGAATTTAATTTTGACTCAACCCCAAGGCAAAGTACAATAAGCGTTACCATTGGCGGAGATTTTATAGTTACCGGCACTTTCCCGGCAGTTATCGGTGAAAGAGTTGACCAGTTTGTGACAAGAATTTTTAATGCGGCAAAAACTGAAAGAGTCGGGACAACCGCAAATGCAGAACAAAGGGAGTTAGTTTTCAGGCAACTTGCTGATTTCACTAAAAGAGATATTCAAGTTAAAAGAGTTAACGGGCAGAAATTAACAATAGATTTAGAAAAATATCGATTTACGGGAGATTATTCGCAAAATCCATATCTCCAAAATGATGATGTAATTATCTTTCCTTTTATCGACCGGGAGAGAAATTTTGTTTTTATTACCGGTGCTGTTAATCAGACCTCCAAATTTCAATTTGTTGAAGGAGATAAATTAGAAGATGCGATCCTTTTTGCCGGAGGTATCGACAAAGGATTTGAAAAAGTTACTTCCGCGGAAATTAGCAGATTAGATGCTTCCGGAGAAAAAGAAACTAGAATGATCGTTAACATTTCTGACAATCCGATTCTAAAAAGAGGCGATAGAATTACAATAATTGGTGAAGAGACTTTTCGCAGAGACTTTAGCGTAACGGTAGCAGGTGAAGTTTCCCGACCGGGGACAATCACTATTTCGAAAGGGTCAACTACATTAAAGGAAGTTATCGAAAAAGCGGGTGGATTTTTACCAAGTGCAGATTTGTCAAGAGCTGAACTAATTAGAGGCGCAAACGTATTCAAATCAACACTTTTTTCCGAAGAACTCGATCAATTTTTGATGAGTCGTATGGCAGAAATTACTCAAGAAGATTCAGTTTCATTAGCTATTGATAATAAACTTCGTTTTATTAGAGGAAACGGAGTATTGGACTTTGCGAAGATAATAGATACTTCGTCTGCAGCAAGCAAATTTTCAGTTAGAAACGGCGACTATATTCACATTCCCGAAAAACTAAACCTTGTATATGTATTTGGACAAGTCTATACTCCCGGATATATTGCTTTTGTTGATGGGAAAGGGGTTGATTTTTATATCTCCAAAGCAGGTGGCAAAGGACAAAACGCAAAAGAAGATATTTATCTAATTAAAGGGAAAAGCAGGAGTTGGACAAAGATAGAAAAGGATGTTTCTTATACAATAGAGCCTGGAGATTTTATTTGGCTACCCAAAGAACCGGTACGAACCTTTAGCTATTATTTGGATAGAGTGATGGCGATAAGTAGTATTGTTACGGCATTGGCAACGGTGCTGTTGTTGGTGATACAGTTTAAAAAATAATATTAAGCCCATCAATTTTCTCAACTATACATTTTAGAATTGTTTTAATTGATTGTAACACTATTTTGCTTCCATATACTTCTTTATATCATCTATCAGTAGTTTTGAAACAAATTGACAAATGAGAAAGTTTATATATTTTTTGTCGCCTCTGGGGAAATGGTCTTTCTGCAATTCGGAAAAATCTTCTTGTAATGATTTGCAATATTCTGATTTCCAAATAAACGGAAAAATCATTCTTATTAATTATCAAGGTGCGTGTCTAAAAAGTACCAAGAAAGCACTTATAGAAAACATTAGGAAGATTTCGTGAAAGATTCTGGTAATTCGGCCTTATCAACAAGTGGAAATTTAATTGCGAAAAACACAATCTATAATCTTTTAGGTTATGGGATCCCTGGATTAGTTGCACTGGTACTTATCCCTCCACTCGTGCATGGTTTGGGGAAAGAAAGATTTGGGATATTGAGCTTAGTTTGGATGGTCATAGGGTATTTTAGTTTTTTAGACTTAGGAATTGGTAGAAGTCTAACAAAAGTAATAGCCGAAAAAATTGGTCTTAATAAAACAGAGGAAATTCCAATAATTTTTTGGTCAGCACTATTCTTGATGCTCGTGGTTAGTTTAATAGTAGCTGGAATTTCGACCTATTTTATTCCCTCGCTACTTAATAAATATTTAAATATATCCCCAAATTTAAAACCAGAGACCTATAAAATATTTTTTGTAGTGTCATTATCAATACCACTTATAACAACAGCTGCCGGCTTAAGAGGAGTTCTGGAAGCATATCAAAAATTCTATGCGGTAAATTTAATAAGAGTCATTCTTGGAATATCTACATTTCTCATCCCTTTACTGGTATTAATTTTTACTAAAAGTTTATTCTGGATTGTGATTTCTTTGATTTTTATTCGTTTTTTTGTTTGGTCAGTATATCTTGTATTAAACTTTAGACTTAATAAGAATATTTGGAGTGAAATAAAATTTAGTTTTAATAGTATTAAACCACTTTTAAAATTTAGCTTTTGGATTAGTTTAGCTAATATTATTGGACCATTAATGCTCTATTCAGATAGATTTTTAATTGGGATGAAAGTTTCTGCGGTTGCAATAACCTACTATGCTACTCCTTATGAAGTGATAACTAAGTTGCTTATTATTCCTAGTGCGTTGGTGACAGTTTTGTTTCCGGTTTTCTCTGCAAATTTTTCAACTAAGCCAGAATTGTCAAAAAAATTATTCCTTAGAGGTGTTAAAGTTGTTTTTTTTGTGATTTTTCCGATAGTTGTATTTATAATTACCTTTGCAAAGGAAGCTATGAATTTGTGGTTAGGCGCCGAATTTGCCAAACATAGTGCACATATTTTACGACTTTTATCGGTTGGTATATTAATGAATTGCCTTGGCTTAGTTCCAAATATTTTTTTTCAAGGGGCAGGCAAACCTAAAATACCTACTCTGATTAATTTATTTGAGTTACCTTTTTATTTGCTTATTATGTGGTTTTCGATAACTAGATGGGGGATAACAGGAGCGGCAACTACATATATGGTAATAGGAACAATTGATACTCTTGCTATATACTTAATGGCATTGAAAATATTTACAATAAGTATTCACAGCAAACTCCATTTTTTTATACTAATTCATGTACTCATATTAATTATCCCTTTTCAATTAGAGGGTGTTTTAAGTAAACTATTATTCATTGGTCCCTTATTTATAGTTTTCTACTTAGTGAGTTGGAACTATTTATTAACGAGTGAGGAAAGAAGTTTGGTACAATCAAAAACTCAAAGGTTGTTAAATAGTTTATATATAAGGAAATGATATTTAAAAATGCTTTATTTAATAAATTCATTTTTAGGATCTTAAAATAAATTTGATTATGAAAGATGAGAAAGTAAGAATCGCTGGAGTAACGGTAACGTTTAATCCGAAATCTGAAATAATTGAAAATGCATTAAGTTATCTTAATCAGGTTGATCTTTTATATATTATCGATAACTCTGAAGTTGACCTTGATGATAATATAAAATCTTTTTTTTCGAATCCCAAGATTAGACTTGTCATTAACAAAGCGAATCTTGGAATTGCTTTTGCTCTAAATCAAGCTGCAAAATATGCGACTTCCGAAGGCTTTGATTTCTTACTGACAATGGATCAGGATAGTAAAACATCGAACAATTTAGTAGCAAGTATGATAAAAGAGTTTAAGAAAAATGACGATATCGGGATTTTATCTCCTTTTGTTGTACATCCAATAAATCCACGAATTCCTCCATCGCATCTCCTACAAGAAATTTTTGTTGCAATGACAAGTGGAAGCATAATTAAATTATCCGTTTATAATGAAATAGGTGGATTTCTCAACTCTCTTTTTATTGATTATGTTGATTATGAGTATTCATTAAAAACAATTTCAAAAGGATATAAAATTTTTCAACTCAACAACACTTTCGTTTATCATAACCTAGGAGAAATTAACACAAAAAGGATTTTCTCAAAAAAGTTTTTCCCCACGAACCATTCTCCTTCTAGATGGTATTACAGAACCAGAAATAGATTTTATGTGTATAAGCTGTACAAGGATTCATTTCATGAATTTATAAATAAGGATAAAAAGAATTTGATAAAGGAGTTAATCAAAATATTGTTGTTTGAAGATAAAAAATTTTATAAATATTATATGATTTTAAAAGGGTACATTCACTTTAGAAAAAATAAATTTGGTAAACTTGATACTCTTTAGTATTGAGTATGGTAAATAATCATTATAGTTTAACTACACTGGGGAAGAGATTATTCAATATGAAAATTACAAGTTACAATGGGACAAATTTGAATTGTCTAATCAGAAGAATTGTGTTAAATTATCACAAATCTTTGCAAATTTTACGATGTCTCAGTTTAAATCCATATAAAATTAATCTATCGAAAGAATTAGGTCACAATTTAGTTTATGAAAACTCCAAACAATAACCCGTCAATATCCGATTATCTGTTCATTTTAATTAAATGGAAAAAATTTCTACTGGTTAGTTTGATTGTTGTTGGTTTAATAACAGCCGGAATTAGTTTGTTAATTCCAAATACTTATAAGTCTAGTGCTGTTGTGATGATTTCTCCGGAATCATCAATGGGATTGAGTGGCTTAACCGGTCTCTTGAGCGGAAAATCGAGCGGCGCATCCTTGGGAAGTAAGCTATTAGGAGGTTCAAATTCATCCGAAGATATGATTTTGGGTATTCTTAATAGTAAAACAGCAATACTCAATACTATTAATAAATTCCATTTGCTGGAGTATTATAGTATTGACGATAGGAATTATGATAAAGCTGTAAAAATTTTTGTTAATGATATTTCTTTTGATGTAAATCAAAATGGTTTTATAGAAATCAATGTTGTTAATAAAAATCCTCGATTATCTGCTGATATTGCAAATTATTTTGTGGTTCTATTGGACAGTTTGAATAATAAGATTAATTCAGAGTCTGCAAAAAACAACAGATTATTTGTCGAGAAAAGATATTTGAAGAATCTGGATGACTTAAAAAATGCAGAAGATTCACTTTTTAAATTTCAAAAAAAGTATGGAATAGTAGCTGTACCAGAACAATTGCAACTTTCGTATAAAGCAGCAGCAGAGATTGAAGCACAATTATTTCAAAAACAAGTTGTTATTGAACTTTTGTTAAAACAATATGGAGATAGTTCACCGCAATACCAAATTGCGTTAAATGAACTTACAATTCTTAAAAATAAAGTTGCTGAACTAAAAAATTCTCAAAACATTTCTCAAAATTCGAACGTTTTTCTACCATTTAAAGAATTCCCAGATATTGCAATAAGTTATTTACGAACTTACCGTGAAGTTGAAATTCAAAGCAAGATTTTAGAAGTGGTACTCCCTATGTATGAACAAGCTAAAGTTGAAGAGGTTAAAAGTATTCCAACCGTAATGGTCATAGATAAGGCCTCCCCACCTCAAATAAAATACCGACCGCAAAGATCATTTCTTGTTCTTGCATGTTTATTCCTTTGTTCTTTTATTTTTGTTCCATTAGTATTTAGGATGGAATCAATAACCAGTAGAGTTGAGTTGAAGAATCCCTTAGAAGAAAAAGAATTAAAATATTATAAATATATCTCTCGGTTTTATAGAATTAAGATTTAATTGCGATGAGTATTTTAATAGTTCTGATGATTTCTGTTTCAACAGTTGTACTAAGCAAATGGATATTTAAAAAATGGTTTAATCATTTACTAATTCATACATTAGCCTGGACAGTTTTTTTAGTCCTCTATGAGCTTAAATTTATTAGATATATTCAAATTTCAAATGAAGCTTTTTTAGTCTTTTTTGTAACACACATAGGTGTTGTGTCGGGTGCTCTAACCGTTTATTTCGCGAGAGATATTTTTAGAAAAAATCTACTTGATATTGGCAGGGTACGTGTTCACTCTGTTTTATTTGAGGATGACTTTAAAGTACTTAAGGTGATTATTCTGATTACTTCAATTATTGGATTTTATAGCGCTTATCAACAGTGGACATTTCTACTTAACAAATTTGGTAGCTTCACAACCATAATTATTCGAGCAAATCTTATTTATAGGATGAGGGTGGCAGGTGAACTAGAAGGTGGAATACCTTATCTATCGGTTCTTCCCTACGCAGGAATTGTATTGAGTGGTATATATACGGCAGCTAAAAACAAAATTTCTTTTTATACCTTTTTACCCTTGGTTGCAATCATTATTAAAGATGCTGCATCTGTAGGAAGAGGTGGAATTTTTGTGGGATTTGCAATGTTGGTTACTAGTTTTTTCCTTTTTAGACACACCGTATCTAAACATCAAATTGCAAAATCGATTTCGAGTACAAAAAAGTTAGTATTGGGGAGTATATTGTTATTTACAATTGTCGTTACTAGCTTGACAGTGGTTATTGAATTTCGGGGGAAATACGAAAACTTTAAAGGGAAGACTAATGTTTTTAAAAAATGGGAGGGCATCCCCTTAGTTAGTGCCTCCACCTATTTTTATTTTAGTTCCGATGTAGGAGTCTTTAGTAAGTATTTTGAAAAACAAAGTGAGAATCCAATGATAGGAGAAAACACTTTACTCCCTTTTTATAATTTAATTTCCAAACTAGGGTTAATTGAGCATCCGAATTTCTATCCACGTGGATATAATATTCCCAATTGGAGCAATGCTGCAACATACTTAAAAGATATTCATGCGGATTTCGGCAATTTAGGATTATTCCTTATTCCTTACCTTATTTCATTGATTTCTACCTTCTTTTGGTTTCGCTTTTTTATAAATGGAGATTTGATAGCATTCACTAATTTAACTTATCTCTATGTTATTAATGCGTTCTCTGTTTTTAGTATGATTACTCGGGCTGCATTTTTCGTGATGAGTTTTTTATTTCTTCTTATATGTATTTCCTTTATTGAAAGATACTGGAATAGAATTAAAATGATCTGAGTTTGGTGGAACTTTTACGAAAAGAGTTTTAATTAAAAAATATCTGAGAATACTAAAATATAAAGCATCGATTTAATGTTTTGAAAGCGAACTCAAAAGTAATAGAAAATTTAGAACAAAGAGTAGAGAACAAGTGAGCAACATTTTCAGAATTATTTAGTTTTTAAATCTCATTATCATGAAAACAACAAAATTTTCAACCTCATTTTGGTTACTTAAATTGGCTCAAATCAATTTGGGTCGTATATTTCTTTATTGAAAAATCTGATAAAGTGTTGAACATCAACGTTTTTTTGTATTAGAATAACTCGTTGTCAGTGTTGATTCCAATTAACATAGGGGAATCGTCATACTTTACAGTTGCAGATTGTGAACTTATATCCCACATCAAATACAAATCGAACTTTCTTTCGAATCAAAAGGATAAACCATCAGCAGTATATTGGATGGCTAGACTAGCAACACTGGGGTAGGTGAGATCATTTTTCCCTTAGCTTGTTATTTTTAGTAATTCGCAACGGTTCCTCACAGTATAGTCGATGCTCGCTTGAACTCGTTTCTCCGTTATTTTCACTACCAAATTGCACAAATTCTTCGGAATTAATTTATTGTAATATCGGTTCAGGATATTTTGTTTCTCCAACAATAGTGGCTAATTCCACGTTTCCCCAGTCAAAGTTTTTAACGTCTCTTACTTTTTTACCAAGATAACCACTATGACAATAAAGACCAGCTACGGGTTTATTTTTCAAATCTTCATCCGCCAATGAGGAGAACCTACCAACAATTGGATTTGACATACCTGCTTCAATACATTCAAAACCAAGAGCCTCGGAGAACAAGACTTTCAACGCCATATCACTGAATTGAAAAAAATTCCATGGTCTTTCATGAGCTGAAAAAGAAAAATGAGTTTCTATAAAAACTACTCCTCCAACTTTTAGGACTTTCGCTATTTCACTCGCAACTATCCAAGGCATTGCAAAATGCTCTAAACAAGCGCTCGAATAAACAACATCAAACTTTTCTTCACCTTTGAAGTATGAAGATAACTTATGAGCATCACCCACAATATCGACATTTTCGCCAGGATAATAGTCAAAGCCGACATACTCCGCCATTGAGAATTCTTTTCGGGCGATTGATTTTCCTGTTACTTCGCGACTACCTATTTCCAATATTTTCATTCCAGGTTTGTTTCCAAATTCATATAAATATTTCTGCCATCTATTATGGTTAACCAACGATGACATAGGAACATCGGTTGCTAAATAATTCTTGTCAAACCTAGTTTCTATTAATAGAGATAGTTTACGGAATGTTAGAAGAATTTCTTTTATTAATTTATTCATTATCTTTCTCTTTTATGGCAAATACTGTTATATCATCACTTATCTAACAAGTTGTTAAGAAACAATATTACCTAATTAATTATTGATAGAGTTCCATCTAAACCTTCCAACGCACCCACTGCGGTGGATTGTCAAAGCATCTTTTATTCTTTTTGCTAATCCCACTACTCTGTGGCGTTTATTCTGTTTTAAGGGGACTCTTTACTTAGTAAAGATATTAGATGCAAAAATAATAGAATACTTTACCTCTAACAGTTTGAATATACGCCAGTTTAAAAAGCCTCTATTTTCTTCTTGAGTGTTAAATAATAATCCCTAATCCGTAATGGAAGGGATAATTATAGGCATTCTTGCCGGTATTTTTTGCAATATCGAATACTGCCTTTTTTACCTCAAGAAAGCTTTCTGTATCATGAAAAATACAACATTTACTATGTTGTACTGCCCAAAGACCACATTCGTAAGTTTCCTTATAATTATGGACAATATCGATATGTGCAAAGTCGTATTGTTCATCATCTCTTTTTATCCAATCTCGGTAATCTGACTTAAATAATTCAATATTCTCAAATTCGGATAATGACTTTTTTGTCTTTTCATAATGATCGCCATGATGTATTGTGTGTTCATCACCAAGAAAAATGTCAATCCCTTTCACCTTCTTGAAGTAATTAGAAAACACTACTGTTGAATAACCAAATTCCACACCAAATTCTATACAACTTTCTCTTCCAACATCAAAATGATCTAATATTTCTTCAATAACCAACTCTAGACCTTTCCATGCTGAGTTGACATCAATCATTATTTCAGGTATGTTTTTTTTTAATGGTTCATAAACTGTTAACTGATACCTTTTATTTAGAATTAACTTTTTAATTTTGGATATATATGACATAGGGATAATTTATTTTTAAATAATAATTAATAGTTGATAATAAATATCTTAATATAAGCAATTCGGATAACAAGACAATATTAAGATATATCGCGAAAATACATCTGACCAAGACGATAAAAAAAGAAGACCCCCTTCCCAGAACAAAAAGTCCTGGGAAGTATCTTTGGAATTACGAGTAACAAAGAAAACTCCTTCAACCTGCTTCTCTTTTCCCATAAACGATGGCTACGAATTGAAAGGTAGTGTAAAAAAGATTGTGTAAATGGAAATTCCCGTGTGTAGAGCGGAACGGAACGAAGCCTGAGCGTAGCGAAGGCGAGTGAAGTGAAGCGATACACACGGGAGCGAAAAAAGTTGCTCTTGGAATAGGGCAATAAATAATTCAATTTACCATTTACAAATTATGGAGTACTACCTTAATGGAACTATCAGAAAAGCTCTTAGAACAATTCAAAAAAGATTTCGCAACAGCGAAAACCTACAACGATCTTATGGGCAAAGAAGGTGCAATAAAAAAGCTCATGAAAGCCTCTCTTGAAACCATCCCCGATAGCTATCGGGGTGAGATCACCGATCAACTCGGTTATACGAAACACTCTCCGGCTGGTAAGAATTCCGGTAACAGCAGAAATGGGTCATATCATAAAACCGTTACTACTGATCAAGGCGCTCTTGAGTTGGAAATACCACGAGACAGAAACAGTGAATTTGAACCCATCGTTGTTAAAAAACATGAAACCCGTCTTGGGGCCATTGAAGATAAAATCATCTCGATGTACGCTAAAGGAATGACCACCCGTGATATTCAAACACACATAGAAGATATCTACGGATTAGAGGTCAGTCCTACGCTCGTTTCCCAGATTACCGACAAGATAAATGATCTGGCCATTCAATGGCAAAATCGCTCGTTAGAGAGCATCTATCCAGTTGTTTTCTTCGATGCGATTCATTTCAAGGTAAAGGATGATTCCACAAAAAGAGTTGAATCTAAAGCCTCCTATACGTGTCTAGGAATAAATATCGAAGGGAAGAAAGACTTACTTGGGCTGTGGATCGGAGAAGCTGAAGGAGCGAAGTTTTGGCTCTCCGTTATGACCGAACTAAAAAACCGTGGCGTAAAGGAAATCTGCATTGCTTGTATCGACGGCTTGACTGGATTTTCCGAAGCCATCAAGACGGTTTTCCCGGAGATTAAAATCCAGAGATGTATTGTTCATCAAATCCGCAACTCGATGAAATATGTCGCATCAAAAGATCAAAAAGTTTTTGCACAAGCGTTGAAAACAATCTACTCAGCTCCCACAGAAGCGGCTGCTTTACAAAACTTGAAAACGGTTGATGAGACTTGGGGGAAGAAGTATTTGTTGGCCATGAAATCTTGGCGTGAAAACTGGGAAGAATTGTCTACCTTTTTTCAGTATCCCCAAGAGATCAGAACGATGATTTATACCACCAATGCCGTTGAAGCTTTGCATCGTCAGTTTAGAAAAGTTACCAAAGCAAAATCCATTTTCCCAAATAATGAAGCCTTAACGAAAATGTTATTTCTCGCTTACCGGGACATTGCTAAAAAATGAACCATGCCCGTTAGGAACTGGTCGATTGTTCTTGGTCATTTTTCTATTATCTTTGACAAACAAGTTGAACCTTTTTTATGATTCAACTACTTGCCATTTACACAAAGTATTTTACACACTCTTTTGATCTCTTTTGATAAAAAAACTCATTATTAATTTTTGTTTTTGCGTTGTATGCTGTCCCTATATCGGATTTGAGATATAACCTTAGTCTTTGGGGTATAGTTAAATTACTTTTATATTTGCATGTCAGGTTTAAAATTTATTATCTTAACTTTAATTTACAAGTAACATAACCTCCAGATTTTGATTATTTAAAGTCTCTTTATTATTGTTGTTAGGTAATATTTAATTATTGTATTGTTCAGTTGTAATGCAACTTTTTTTAATGGGATTTACTTTGTTATAGAAATTCTCATTAACAACTAACATTCTGATAAAAACTTTTATATTAATATTTATCAACATTCTTTCTGAGAATAATTCCCTAAAACTTATCACGAAGGCTTGATGATCTCTATGGACTTGTCAATTATAATTGTAAATTATAACTCTTTTCAAATTTTAACTGAGTGTTTAGATTCAATTTATAAGTTTACTGATAAACAGACAATTTTTGAGATTATTCTAGTTGATAATAATTCAAACGAGGGGGATATTAGAGATATACTAAGAAAATATCCCCAGATTAATCTAATAGTTAATAAAGAAAATCGAGGCTTTTCAGCAGCTAATAATCAAGGATTAGAAGTTGCAACCGGTAAGTATATACTTTTTCTGAACAACGACACTCTTTTCATTGAGGATACAATAAATAAAACCATTGCATTCCTTGAGGATTTTGGGAAAGATAGTGTTATCGGATGTAGATTATTAAATGCTAACAAAAGTCTTCAACCTTCTGTTGTGGACAAAGACACTCTTGGAAATTCTTTTGGAGAAAATCTATTCCTTTATCGGTTTTTCAAGGGAGTTAAAAAACTAAACAAATACTATTATTCAGATAACGAACCTCAGCAACCAACAAAAGTTGATATTGTGAAGGGGGCATTTATTCTTTGTTCAAAAAAAATTGTAGATGAATTGTATGGTTTTGATGCACGATTTTTCTTCTATGCGGAGGAAACTGATTTTTGCATGAGAGCAGCTGATCTTGGTTACAACGTTGTTTATTTTCCCCAGACAGAAATTATTCATTTGGGAGGTGTTGCAACAGATAAAAATTTATGGTTCAAGTTCAAGAATCAATCTATTGCCAAAATTCAGATTTACCAAAAACACTTCAAGGGAATGGAATTTTTCCTACTTGTCGCTCTCCATTTTACAGGGATGTTTCTACGAGTTTTTGTTTATTTAGGCATGTCTATTTCAAAATTGAAACTAGATTTAATTAAAAAATCTTTTTTGTACTTGCGGTTACTATTTATTTATCCCAAAAACCAATTCAAAAGAGTCTAATGAAAAAAATTCTTGTCGTGTTTGGTACTCGCCCCGAAGTCATAAAAATGGCACCCTTGGTTGCTGCCTTAAAAAAAGAAAAATCTTTTAATACATTTGTTTGCTCGACTGGACAACACAAAGAAATGTTAAAGCAAGTCTCACAAATTTTTAAAATAAAAATTGATTATGAACTTGATTTAATGAAACCTAACCAAGATTTATTTGATATTACGGTTGCAACAAACTCAAAACTGAAAAATCTGTTGATAGAATTACAACCGGATGTTCTCCTTGTTCAAGGAGATACAACCACTGCATTTGTTTCAGCACTTTCAGCTTTTTATAAAAAAATTAAAATTGGTCATGTGGAAGCGGGACTTCGCAGTAATAACATTTATAGTCCATATCCAGAAGAGGCAAACAGAAAGTTTATTTCTGTGATAACAGATTTCAATTTTGTCCCAACCAAATACGCAAAAGATAACTTGATTTCTGAAGGGTATGATGCGAAGAGGGTATTCGTAACTGGAAATACGGTGATTGATGCACTACTCCAAATTAAAAAACTGGTCGATACTCCAAAGGTTCAAATAGAGATCAAAAACAATTTGAAAAAGATATATCCCACAGATTTTCTTTGTAAAGAATTTGTTTTAATTACAATGCACCGTCGTGAAAAATTTGGAGATGAGTTTAAAAAAGTTCTTGATACCTTTAAAGAACTTGCCTCGAAAAATCCCGAATTGGAATTTATTTATCCGGTTCATCTCAATCCTAATGTAAAAATTCCTGTTGAAGCTACTTTAAAAGGATTAACCAATTTTCACCTTTTGCCCCCAATGGATTATTTGTCTTTCATTTATTTAATGGAAAAATGTAAGTTCATTATGAGTGATTCGGGTGGAATACAGGAGGAATGCTTCGTTTTTCGCAAACCTATAATTGTTTTGCGAGATGTTACAGAGCGGATGGAGGCTGTCGATGCCGGCTATGCATTTCTCGTCGGCAGTAATGTTAATAAAATTAAAAAAACTTTTCATTCGGTAAATAAAAATTTATCATTAGGACACAATTATTTTAAGGGGAAAAATCCTTATGGAGATGGTAAAGCTTCTGAGAAAATCGTTGAACTATTAAAGAAGCATTTGTAGCTGATGATCTTAAAAAATAGAAATATTATTGTTTTTGCCGACGATTGGGGACGTCATCCATCAACCATGCAACATTTAGGTAAAGTTCTTTCTTCGAACAACCGTTTGATGTGGGTTGGGTCGCTTGCGCTACGAAAACCGACATTCAATTTTCAAGATTTCAACCGAATATTAGAAAAACTAAAAAAAATATTTTTTCCGCCTCCTTCTGTTGAGGAAAATGAGATAACAAATAATGTGTTGGAAGTGCATCCCTTCATTCTTCCATTCCATGATGTTAGGACTGTTCGACTATTAAACAATATTATGCTCACCCGATTTCTTAAAAAAAAAATTAGGTTGAATCATTTTCATAATCCGATTGTCATTTCTTCATCCCCAATCGTCTATAACCTACTTGGGAAACTCGGAGAGACTTCTTCTCACTATATTTGTCTTGACGATTATTCCCTCTTTAGTGGTGCATTTAAATCATTGGTAGAATTGGAAAGAAGAGTTTTAGAAAAAGTTGACTCATCTTTTTCCGTCTCGAAGTCATTACTCGGGACAAGAGTTCCTAAATCTGGTGTGAATAATTTCCTCCATCAAGGTGTAGAAGTTGAACATTTTTCAAAAGTGAAAGTAAAAAAAATTGATAAGTTTGATGCTATAAAAAAACCAATTATTGGTTTTTTTGGATTAATCTCTGAGTGGGTGGATGTTGAAATGATTAACTCTTTAGCTAGAACTTTCCCCAATTATTCAATCGTTTTGATCGGAGATTCAGCAATTGACGTTTCTCAATTACACAACTGCCCAAACATTTATTTGCTTGGAAAAGTCGAGTATGCAGAGTTACCTGCCTATGCTTCAAATTTCGATGTTGGAATAATTCCTTTTAAAATTAATGAGTTGACAGACGCGGTGAATCCCCTAAAATTGATTGAGTATTTAGCTTTAGGTTTACCTGTTGTAACAACTCCAATGTATGAAGTTGAAAAGTTTAAAGAGTATATTTACATAGCAAATGATTCCATTGAATTCAGAAAGATGGTTGATGAAGCCATTAAAACCAATACCAGTGTTATGGCAGAAAAAAGAAAACATATAGCCTCAAATTATTCATGGGAAATAATTGCTGATGGCATCGAGAAAGTAATTCTTGAAGTTGAAAAGGGAAAGATATTTGAATAAAAGAATTTTAATTATCACTCAATACTTTCCGCCGGAAGTTGGGGGAGGTTCCCAACGAAGTATAGGTTTTGCAGAAGAACTCCGGGATGCGGGTTTTAAAGTAACCGTAATTTCACCATTCCCAAGTTATCTGATACGAAAAGAAGATAGAATTAGTAAATTTAAACTTTACGAAAAATCTTTGGTGAATGGAATAACACTTTTTAATACGTTTGTGTACGCATCAGACCGCGGTAGTTTTGTTACAAGAATTCTTTACTATTTATCATTTTCTTTTTCTTCAACACTCGTTGCATTGCTTAAAGTTAAACGAACCGACTTTCATTTGACAATTTCTCCTCCATTATTCAACGGAATCTCCGGGATGTTCATCAAAATAGTTAAGGGGAGTAAATTTATTTTTGATATTGGGGATCTTTGGCCTGAATCAGCGATTCAACTCGGATTTTTAAAAAACAAAACAGCTATTTATTTAGCAGAAAAGTTTGAGAGATTAATTTATAAAAAGGCTGATTACATTAATGTTGTAACTGAAATAACGAAGCAAAAATTATCCACTAAGTTTAAGTTTATTAAAAAGATAATTTGGCTCCCCAACTTTGTGCGAACTGATTTAGTAATGAAAAAAGAAAAAAATGAAATGCTTCATAAGGAACTAAATCTAGATGGCAAATTTATTGTTGGATATGCAGGAAATATTGGTGGCGCCCAGGGGTTAAAACTTATAACCGACTCTGCAAAACTAACAAAGCACCTTTCTGAAATAATTTATTTAGTTATTGGTGACGGTGTTGATCGTGAAATTCTTGAGAAAGAAATCCAGATCAATGAATTAAAAAACGTTCTACTCCTTCCTCCAGTAAACCGCGACTTAATTCTCGATTATCTTTCTCTATTCGATGTAACATTGATTCCTCTTGTGAAGAATGAGTTATTTAAGTTTACAATTCCGTCAAAACTCTATGAAGCGATGGCTTCTGAATGTCCTGTTATTCTTTGTGTTGATGGTGAAGCCCGTAAGATTTTAGAAAAATCTGGAGCGGGGTTATATTGTGAACCGGAGAATTCCACAGATCTTGTTGAAAAAATTCTGTGGATGAATTCGAATAAAGATGAATCAGTTAAGATGGGTAAGTCCGGAAGAAAATATGCTGTAGAAAGCTATGACCGTAAAAAGACCATAGAACGATTTGCGAAAATGTTGAAAGAAGATGTCTAAAAGTACCGAAAAAATATTAGTCCTGTTGGCCGATTTCCTCTCCATCAATCTTGCTTGGGTGGTTTTTTTTCATTTTCGTGTGAGTACCGGAATATTTGATCTGCTTGTTATGCCGGAATTTCTTTTTCCTATGCTGGTGGTTTATTTCTATTGGCTGCTTATTTTCTCTTTCGTTGGAATGTATCGCACCTGGTTTGCTCTCTCACGTTTTGATGAAATCTCAACATTATTCAAAGCTACGTTCGTTGGTGTTTTCCTCCTTTTCTTTTTTATTTTTCTCGATGATTATTCGCACGGAGTTTCTTCCGAAAGTAGATTCCTAATTTTCATATACTGGGGATTTTTTCTTTTCTGGGTTTCGTTCGGCAGACTTGCAGTGCGCGGTTTCCAACGTAGATTATTGATCAACGGTGTTGGAAGACGAAATGCCTTGCTCGTTGGATTCAATAACAACGCCCATGAGATTCATGGAGAAATACTCGATCATCCGGGACTTGGTATTGATGTTGTCGGTTATGTTACTCTTGCCGAGAATGATCTTGAAAAAGAGTATAAAGATGTTAGAGTGGTTGGAACGGTTTCCGATATTCCTAAAAGAATTGATGAACTAAGCATCAAAGAAGTAATTATTGTCCTAATGAAATTTTCTGAAGACACCTTAATTGAAATCATCGGGAAATGCGAAAACAAAAATGTTGGTTTGAAAATCGCTCCCGATCTATACAACATTTTAAGCGGGCAAGCAAGAACTACACAACTTTACGGATTTCCGCTCATCGATATTAATCCCCAATTAATGCCGGCATGGGAAGCTAAAATTAAAAGATTTTTAGACCTCATCTTTGCATTCATTTTTCTTTTATTGACGTCTCCGGTTATGCTTTTAACATCAATCGCAATCAAACTCGATAGCAAAGGTCCGGTTTTATTTAAACAAGAAAGATGCGGATTAAACGGAAAGAAATTCAATATTTACAAGTTTCGTTCGATGAGACAGGATGCAGAGAAGCATACCGGTCCAGTGTGGTCGACGAAGGATGATCCGCGGATTACGCACGTTGGTAAATTTGTCCGAAAGGTTCGGATTGATGAACTTCCGCAGATGATAAATATTCTCAAGGGTGAAATGAGTCTCGTTGGTCCGCGTCCGGAAAGACCATTCTTTGTAGAAAAACTTTCAGCAGAGATCCCTTATTATAAAAGAAGATTGAAAGTTCGTCCCGGAATAACCGGTTGGGCGCAGGTAAAACATAAATATGATGAAACCGTCGAAGACGTAAAAGAAAAATTGAAATACGATTTATTCTACATTGAAAATATGTCGTTGCGGATGGATTTCAAAATAATGTTCCGAACCGTCTTTGTAATGCTTTTTGGGAAAGGACATTTTGACTAAATTACGAATTAGGAATTGAGAATTGCTTTTTTCAATTTTTTGCGTTAAACTATTAACTGATTACTGAAAACTAAAGACTTTTTATGCCCAAAACACTGATTATAATACCGACATACAATGAATTAGCGAACATTACGAAATTGATTCCGGATATATTAGAGCGCCATCCGATAGATGTGGAAATTCTTGTTGTCGATGACAACTCTCCCGACGGCACAGGCAAATATGTTGATGAATTAAGTGCAAAGAATGATAAAGTACATGTACTTCATCGAGAAAAAAAGCTGGGCTTGGGAACAGCTTATTGCGCCGGATTCACTTACGCATTGGAACACGATTATGATTACATTTTTGAAATGGATGCTGATTATTCGCACGATCCGAAAGAAATAAAAAACTTTTTAACCGCGATTGAACATTGCGATTTTGTTATCGGGAGCCGCTATAAAAACGGAGTAAATGTTGTTAACTGGCCGATGCAGCGGTTAATGCTCAGTTGGTTCGCAAACAAATACACGAGAGTAATTACCGGGATGCGGATAAGCGACTCAACCGGCGGATTCAAATGTTTTCGCAGAAAAGTTTTAGAGTCGATTGATTTGAATAAAATAAAATCCAACGGATACGCATTTCAAATCGAAATGAATTTCAAAGCAATTCATAACGGATTTAAATTTTGTGAAGTTCCCATCATTTTTATCGATCGCCATTCGGGACATTCAAAAATGTCCAAAAAGATTGTACGCGAAGCTGTGTTTCTTGTTTGGAAACTTCGGCTCCGAAGCATTTTTCACTTATTATAAATTGAGTTGGCTTGGACCTTTCAATTATCATCGTCAATTACAATGTAAAAGAATTTTTACAAAATCTTCTTGCGTCTCTATTTAAAGCTATCACAAATCTTTCAACCGAAATTATTGTTGTGGATAATGGTTCTGATGATGGTAGTATTGAAATGCTACGTGAAAAATTCCCAAAGGTTACTTTAATTTCAAGTAAGATAAACTTGGGATTTAGCAAAGCGAACAATCTTGGATTGAAAATTGCGAAGGGGAAATATTTACTTCTACTTAATCCTGATACAATTGTTCAAGAAGATACCTTTGAAAAATTGATCCAGTTTTTCAACGATACTAAAGATGCCGGTATGGTTGGATGTAAAATCCTTAATCCCGATGGTACGTTACAGTTGGCTTGTAGAAGAAGTTTCCCAGGTCCATGGACATCTTTTTGTAAAGTGAGCGGATTAAGTTCACTCTTCCCGAAGAGTAAACTATTTGCACGATATAATTTGACCTTTATGGATGAGAACCGATCTTATGAAGTGGATGCAATTTCAGGTTCGTTCATGATGTTAAGACGGGAAGTTTTTGAAAAGATCGGCGGACTTGATGAGCAGTTTTTTATGTATGGTGAGGATCTTGATTGGTGCTACCGCGTGCAAAAATCGGGATGGAAAGTTTATTACGTCCATAATACTACGATCATTCATTACAAAGGTGAAAGCACCAAACGGAGCAGTCTTGACGAAACGAAAGTTTTTTATAACGCGATGCATCTTTTTGTTAAAAAGCATTTTGCCTCGTCTTTATTGGTTGAAATCATACTCAGAAGTGCAATTATTTTCCGGCAGCTGCTGGCATTTTTCGGTAAACAAAAACTAACGTTAATTGCCGTTCTGTTGGATTTTTTATTTTTTAACCTTTCTTTATTCACAACCGAAAAACTCTACTCTCATTTTCGAACTTGGAGAGGTTTTCCCGAATCAACTCACTTAATTGTTTTTACAATTCCTGCGTTAGTACAAATTTTGGTGAGCGCAAGTTCGGGAGCCTATAAAAAAGACACGCTGCCGGTTCTACGGATTTTTCCCGCGCTTCTTTCCGGTTTTTTTGTCATTTCTTCGCTTACTTATTTCTTTAAAGATTTTGCCTACAGCCGCGGAGTTGTTCTTTTAACTTTTATCGTATTGGTTTTCCTATTTGCCGGTTGGCGAATTTTATTCAGACTCATATTCAAAATCGGTTTGCCGCAGGTGGATAAAACTATTGTTAAAACACTTGTGGTTGGAACTACAAAATCATCTCTTGCAATTGCTAAAAAGCTAAAAGAAAAATCGACCAGCTATCATTCGATCATCGGGTTAATTTCTGAAACGAGGAAAGAGATAGGTGAACATTTTGGTAATTTTGAAGTTGTGGGAAGTCTTCAGAATATTCAAAAAGTTATCCGCGAAAAAAAAATCAGCGAGGTAATTTTTCCTTCGGAGGAAGTCTCATACACTGCAATGATGAGCGTTGTTGCGGAATGTCAAAAAGAAAATGTTGAATTCAAACTTGCTGGCTCTAACCTCGATTTTCTGGTTGGAAAATCCTCTGTCTATCTTCTGGAAGATATTCCTTTCATAGAAATCACTTACAATATTTCGCAAATGGGACATCGCTTCATTAAACGTTCTTTTGATTTATTCTTTGGATTTCTCTTCCTCTTCTTTTTTTATCCCTTTTGCTACATGAAAAATAAAATGACACTAAGTCATTCAGGCTTTGCTGATTTCATCTTAGCAGTTCCGTCCGTGATTAAGGGAAAATGCAGTTTTGTCGGACCAAAAGAGAACCACACTTCGGATCTTTTTTTAGGGAAACGGGGACTTACAGGAATTTGGTTTACTGATTTCGAAAACGAGGAAAACTTAGAAAAATTGGATATATTTTACGCAAAGAATCAAAACATTTGGCTAGACTTGGAAATTATAAGCAAAACATTTTTCTTGCTAAGGGCAAGAAGGAAATAAACGATGGCAAAAACAATTTTAGATTTTGAAAAACCTATTTATGAACTAGAAGAAAAATTAGCCGAAATGAAAAAAGTTTCGGACAACCTTGATATCGCAAGTGAAATTAAAATAATTGAGGATAAAGTGGAAACACTAAAAGAATCGATTTATAAAGACTTGACCCGCTGGCAGCGCGTTCAACTTGCTCGCCATCCTGAGCGTCCTTACACACTTGATTACATTTACATGATGACGCAAAATTTTCTTGAATTACACGGTGACAGAACTTTTGGGGATGATAAAGCGATAGTTGGCGGGTTTGCTAAAATTGATGATCATAAAGTGATGATCATAGGTCATCAAAAAGGGCGCGATACAAAATCGAATCTTTTCAGAAATTTTGGAATGCCGAATCCCGAAGGTTACCGAAAAGCATTACGCCTGATGAAGCTTGCTGAAAAATTTCATCGTCCAATTATTACCATGATCGATACACCTGGCGCATATCCCGGTCTTGAAGCTGAAGAACGGGGACAGGCTGAAGCTATCGCAAGAAATTTATTAGAGATGAGCAGATTAAAAGTTCCTATCATCGTTGTAATAGTTGGTGAAGGAGCAAGCGGCGGCGCTTTAGGCATCGGAATCGGTGACAGAATATTGATGTTGGAAAATACATGGTACTCTGTTATCAGTCCCGAATCATGTTCAAGTATTTTATGGCGAAGTTGGGAATACAAAGAGCAGGCAGCCGAATCGTTAAGGCTAACTGCGCCGGATTTGCTCGAACAAAAAGTGATTGACAGGATCGTTCCGGAACCGCTCGGTGGCGCTCATAAAGACCAGGAACTTGCTGCATCAATTTTGAAAAAAGTTTTAATCGAAGAATTACAACTTCTGGAAAAAATAAAACATGAAAAGTTGGTTGATATGCGATTGGAAAAATTTGGTAAAATGGGAGCCTGGATTGAGTAAAAAAATTGAACAATTTCAAGTTGATAAATCACATCTTTCAGTTGGAGATTTCAAATCGGCAAATAGTGATGATAAGAAATATTGGCTTTCAAAATCGTTCCAAGAAAGACTTGAAGCGATAGAATATTTAAGACAAATTATGTTTGGTTATGATCCGGATACCGAAAGACTTCAGAGATTTCTTGAAGTTGTTAAATTGAGTGATAAGTAGATTCAAAGATTTAGACGACTTAGAAAAATTAACTCGATAATATGCTCAAACACATCTCTACTATTCGCGTGCGATATGCTGATACCGACAAAATGCAGTTCGTTTACAACGGGAAATATTTGGAATATTTTGAAGTCGGGAGAACAGAATTGTTGCGCTCACTTGGGCTGCCCTACAGCGTGGTTGAAAATAATGGTTATCAGCTTCCGGTTATAGAAGCTTCCGTTAAATATAAATCTCCGGCATTTTATGATGACTTGCTGGAAATTGAGTCAACTGTTGCTGAACTTCCAAATCCAAAATTCAGAATTCATTATGTAATTAGAAAAGCAGAATCACCCGACAAAGAAATTGTCGCCGAAGGATTTACCGATCATCTTTTTATAAAGACAGAAACAAAACGCCCCACTCGTCCTCCCCAATTTTATATGGATATTATTCTTCCTTTTTATCAATCAAAATAAAATGAAGAAGAAGCAAATATTTCCAAAACCATGAGAGAAAAAATAAAGCAGCTTACAAAAGACACGGCATTATACGGCATCAGTACAATGGTTGGAAGGTTTTTAAATTTTCTTCTCGTTCCTTTTTATACAAACATTTTTCCACCGGCAGATTATGGAGTTGTTACAAACCTCTATGCACTCATTGCGTTACTAAATATTATTTTTCTGTACGGATTAGATTCCGCATATTTAAAGTTCGCTGCATCGGATGATTTTAGCGACAAGAAAAAAGTCTTTTCATCAGCATTTATAACTTTGTTTTTCACATCACTGCTTCTCACCGGAATATTACTTGCGTCTGGAAATGCAATTAATAAACTTTTTGCTGTTACCGAACAATATTCATATCTCTTAACTTATACCGGAATCATCCTTCTATTTGACGCCCTCTCGGCTCTTCCTTTCATTTATTTAAGAGTTGCTAGACGGGCTGGAAAATTTTCAACAATCAAGATCACCAATATTGTCTTAACAATTATTTTAAACATTATTTTAATTGTAGTTCTTAAAAAGGGAATTGAGGCAGTATTTATAAGCAATTTAGTTGCTTCTGTGGTAACGTTTCTAATTTTGCTGCCGGATATTTTTTCTCAGTTGAAATTTCAAATTGATAGAGATGTTTTACAAAGACTAATGAAATTTGGTTTCCCTTATTTACCCGGTGGAATTGCTGCAATGTTTATGCAAGTAATTGACCGCCCGATAGTTGAACATTTAACCGATTTGAAAACACTTGGAATCTATCAAGCGAATTATAAACTCGGAATTTTTATGATGCTTTTTGTTTCGATGTTTCAATACGCGTGGCAGCCGTTCTCACTGCAATACGCAAAAGATAAAGATGCCAAGGAATTATTCTCAAAGGTCTTTACGCTTTTTACTGTTGTTGGATCATTGATTCTTCTTTTCCTTTCACTTTTCATTAACGACATTGCTACCTTTTCTATCGGAGGGAAATCGCTTATTGGAGAAGCATACTGGAGCGGTTTACCGATTGTTCCGATAATTTTATTAGCGTATTTGTTTAATGGATTTTACTTCAACTTTTCCGCAGCAATTTATATTAAAGAAAAAAGTTCGGTAGTTCCATTGTTAATGAGCGCCGGGGCTGCAACAAATGTCATCGTCAATTTTATGCTGATTCCAATATTAAATATTACCGGTGCTGCTCTGGCAACTCTGATGAGTTATGTTGTAATGGCTGTTGGTTTTTATTTTGTTTCGCAAAAACATTTCCCGGTGAACTACGAATGGAGAAAAATCGGAAAAACTTTTTTTCTGCTAGGAATAATTGCATTCCTCTTTTATTCAATTCATTTTTACGGTGCAGTGGAATTCTTTTATAAGACTTCTCTACTTCTCCTATTTCTTGGAGGTTTGTTCGGATTAAATATCATTCCGAAAAATGAAATCGTACTAATTAAAAACATTTTATTAAGAAAGAAAATCAATGAATGAAATTAACATCAAAGTAAAACGGCTCTCTGATGAGTTTGCAGATATCCCGCTTCCCGTATATGCTACACACGGAAGTGCCGGTTTAGATATTGCCGCAGCAGTGAAGGAAGAAATGATTATTCCGAAAGGGAAAATCGGATTGGTTCCAACAGACTTTTCTGTTGAAATTCCCGACGGATATGAAATACAAGTTCGACCGAGAAGCGGATTAGCGTTAAAGCACGGGATAACGGTTTTAAACTCACCTGGGACAATTGATTCCGATTACCGCGGCGAAGTAAAAATAATTTTAATAAATCTTGGCGAAGAAGATTACAAAATTTCCCGCGGCGAAAGAATTGCGCAACTTGTTGTTTCTAAAGTATATCAGGCAAAATTTACAGAAGCAGACAATCTGAATGACAGCCACAGAGGCGAAGGGGGATTCGGACATTCCGGGAAATAAAATTGCATAAATTTGTGAAGACAAAAAATATGAGTAACAATATGATCGATGAAAATCAACTTCGTTATTTAGATAGCTTCCACAAGGTGGAAAATGAATTGATCCTCGAAATGGAATCCTTCGCCATGGAAAATCGAATTCCGATCCTTGACCGCCACGCTGCTGCCTTTCTCGAATTACAAATTAAAATCACTAAACCGAAAAGAGTTTTAGAGATCGGAACCGCAATCGGTTATTCATCGATAAGGATTGCACGTAACTTCTCCAACAAAGCTGTGCTTCACACAATTGAAAAGAGTGAAGACAATATTAAACTTGCGGAAGAAAATATTAGCAAATCGGGTTTAGCTGAAAAAATTGTTCTCTACAAAGGTGATGCGCTTGAATTAATGCCCACACTTTCCGGTAAATATGATTTTATTTTCCTTGATGCCGATAAAGAAGATTAC
This sequence comes from Ignavibacteriaceae bacterium, assembly GCA_041671545.1. Lineage (GTDB taxonomy): Bacteria > Bacteroidota > Ignavibacteria > Ignavibacteriales > Ignavibacteriaceae > UBA1563. The sequence goes on along the minus strand of JBAZBI010000016.1, from coordinate 51,984 downwards.
AAGCGTCTGTTCGATTATTCGCTTATGCTGTTGAAGAAAAAAGGAATTCTCTTTGTTGACAATCTTTTGTGGCATGGATACGCTGCGGCTTCGCGAGTTCCGAAGAAATTCAAGAATTCAACCAAAATGATTAGAGAGTTTAATTCGGTTTTTATGTCGCAGCAAAATTTGAAGGCGACCATTTTAACAATAGGCGATGGAATTGGTTTGGCTGTAAAAACCAAAAAGCGAATAGATAAAAATGATTAAAGATTCTACTCGCTTCTGTGATGAAGTAGAGAAATTCTCTGAAAACAAATTATTAGTAAAGCAAGACTTACTAACGCTCGTATCTTCTGCCATTGATTCATTGAACGAAGAATTATTCTTCTCAACAACCTTCACCGCTAAATATATTCAAGGATTGCTTCGTGTGATTCAGCAGGCAGGAACAAATCCGGAAATAAAAAATCTTGCGCAGATTAAAAATGATTTAACGGAAAACATGGAAAGGATTTCGGCTGATTTGAAAACGCTTCTTGCCGGTTCAGAAACCGAAGTGAAGGAAATGTTTGCAGAAAAATACCTGGCATTAACGGCGGAATCATTTTCAAACTTACGTAATTTGTTGAGTGATTTGGAATGGGTGAAAATCTATCATAACCGGTTAAAGCGAACTAAATAAAAATAATTTCGGGATCAATTTTAATTTTCATCTGTCCAGCTGTAACCGCAATCAACGATTCTCCAACTTTGCTAACAACTTCTGTTTTAATAGTAACCGATAAAGAGACTTCATCAGAATAATCTGTGCTTACAATTTTAATTTCGTTTTCTGCCAACAGTTTATGAATGATATTCACGTAATCAAAAGAAAATGAAAGTGTAGCTTTTTGAGCCGGATATTTAATAACTTTTTTACTTCGATCAAGCGCTTCCATCGCGCTTAAATAATATGCTTTTCCCAATGGACCAACACCTAATTTTGTCCCACCGAAATAGCGGATGACAACTACCAACACGTTTGTTAGATCAAAGTGAGAGATTGCGTTTAGGAGCCGAATGCCGGCTGTTCCCGAAGGTTCTCCGTCATCGCTGAACTTTGAGTCGCCGTTTGCACATTTGAAGGCGTAGCAGTGATGTGTGGCGTCATAGTACTTTTTCTTTACTTCGGAAAGAATGTTTTTGGCTTCAGAACTATTGTTGATCGGGAAGACTTGTCCGGTAAAAATCGATCCTTTTTCTTTAAAAATATACTCGTTGAAACCTTCAACTATCGTAATTTGTTGTAATGAATTTGACGATTGTGACATTTGCGATGGAAAAATTTGTTTTTCAAAATAATGATTACTAAAATAACTCTTTAAAAATAGAGACTTACGAAAATATTGGAAACAGAAAAAATAATTATAAAAGGGGCTCGACAACACAATCTTAAAAATATTGATGTCGAGATTCCCAGGAACAGTTTAACGGTAATTACCGGGTTATCCGGCTCCGGAAAGTCCTCACTTGCCTTCGACACTATTTATGCTGAAGGACAGCGAAGGTATATTGAATGCCTCTCCGCGTATGCTCGCCAATTTCTTGATATGCTTGAAAAACCAGATGTCGATTCGATTGAAGGTCTAAGTCCCGCAATTTCAATCGAACAAAAAGCTGCCTCCGGAAATCCCCGTTCGACCGTTGGCACAGTGACTGAAATTTACGATTACCTTCGCTTGCTTTATGCTCGTGTTGGCGTTGCCCATTGTTATAACTGTGGTAAACCGGTGGCAAAGCAATCATCGACGCAAATAATAGATACAATCTTAGAAGAGTTGAAGGGGAAGAAAATTCTTATTCTTGCACCGGTTGTTCGCGGAAGAAAAGGACACTACCGGGAATTGTTTGAAGAAATTCAAAACGATGGATTCCTCCGCGTACGCATTGATAATGAGATTTGTGAAATCACCAAAGGTTACCAAATTGACCGGTACAAAATTCATAATATCGAGATTGTAATTGATAAAGTTAAAGTTGAAGCTGGAACTTCAGCACGGATTACCGAATCCCTTGAAGTTGCGCTTAATTACGGAAACGGCAGCATAGTTGTAAATGATGGTGAAAAAGATTTTCTATTCAGCAGACATTTGGCGTGCCTTGATTGTGGAATCAGTTATCAAGAATTAGCTCCAAATTCTTTTTCATTCAATTCACCATACGGTTCATGTCCCGATTGTGAAGGACTTGGCGAGAAGAAAGAACTTGACATTGATCTTATTATCCCGGATTGGAAGAAATCAATTAACGAAGAAGGAATTGCCCCTTTAGGCAAGCCCCGTTCTACGTGGATATTCACACAGCTTAAAGCGGTTGCAGAAAAATTTGAATTCACTTTTGATACTCCGTTAAAAAATCTAACAAAAGAACAAAAAGAAATTTTGCTCGAGGGAACGAAGGAGAAAATTGCTTTTTCATATACATATGGGAGCGGAAAACCGGTAACTTATCATCATAAATTCTCAGGGATATTCACCTTCCTTCAAAATAATTTTACCAATTCATCCTCCCCTAAAATTCATGAGTGGGTTGAATCCTACATGAACACGAAAACTTGCACAACATGCAACGGTGGAAGATTAAAAAAAGAATCGCTTGCGATTACGTTCCAAGAAAAAAATATAAGTCAAGTTACTTCACTCTCTATAAGCAGAACAAAAGATTTTTTTGCTTCAGTGCGCTTAAAAGGGAACGATGAAATTATTGCAAAACCGATTTTAAAAGAAATTTCAACTCGTCTTGATTTTTTACTGAACGTAGGTTTGGAGTATTTAACCTTAAATAGAAGTGCAAAAACTTTATCCGGCGGAGAATCGCAACGCATCCGTTTGGCAACACAAATTGGAACGCAGCTCTCCGGAGTGTTGTATGTACTGGATGAACCGAGCATCGGGCTTCATCAAAGCGATAATGTAAAATTGATTTCATCCTTAAAAAAATTGCGCGATTTGAACAACACTGTAATTGTTGTTGAGCATGACAAAGAAACAATGGAGCAGTCGGATTATTTAATTGATTTGGGACCTGCAGCCGGCGTACATGGAGGTGAAGTTTGTGCACATGGTGAAACTAAAAAATTGCTGGAAGCAGATAACGGATTTACTTCATCAACAATCGATTATTTGACCGGTAAAAAACAAATTGTACTTCCGAAGACCAGAAGAAGTGGAAACGGAAAATATTTAAAACTTAAAGGGGCTTCAGGAAATAATTTAAAAAATGTAAATCTTTCCATTCCACTTGGTGCGTTAACAGCAGTTACCGGTGTTAGTGGTTCGGGAAAATCTTCACTGGTGAATGAAACTCTTGTAAAAATTTTGATGAAAGACATTTATCAATCGAAATTGGTTCCGCTTCCTTACAAAAAAATTGAAGGATTGGAAAATCTTGATAAAATAATTGAGATCGATCAAACACCGATTGGACGCACTCCTCGCTCAAATCCGGCTACGTACACTGGTTTGTTTACATTTATAAGAGATTTATTCACTCAATTGCCTGAATCAAAAATGCGCGGCTACGCTGCCGGAAGATTCAGCTTTAACGTTACCGCCGGAAGATGCGAGGATTGCGGTGGTGCCGGACTAAAAAAAATCGAAATGAATTTTTTGCCCGATGTTTACGTTACATGCGAAGTTTGTCATGGTAAACGGTACAACCGGGAAACGTTGGAGGTTCTTTACAAAACAAAATCGATTGCCGACGTGCTTGAAATGACAGTTGATGATGCACTTGATCTTTTTGAAGATTTGCCGCGCATCAACAGAAAAATTAAAGCTCTGCACGATGTTGGTTTGGGCTATATAAAACTTGGTCAGCAAGCTACAACACTTTCCGGCGGAGAGGCACAGCGTGTAAAACTTGCAGCGGAATTAAGTAAAGTTAGCACCAGTAAAACTTTATATATTTTGGATGAACCAACAACCGGTTTGCATTTTGAAGACGTGCGCGTTCTTCTGCATGTGTTGAACAAACTTGTTGATAAAGGAAACACGGTTATTATTATTGAGCATAATCTTGACGTTATAAAAACTGCCGATTGGATCATTGATCTTGGTCCTGGCGGCGGGGAATTTGGCGGAGAAATTATTGCGGAAGGAACTCCCGAACAAATTGTTAAAGTGAAAAAGAGTTTAACGGGGAATCATTTAAAAAAAGAATTATAAATAGTATGAGGTTTATATGAAAACTAAATCAGTTTCAGAGACAAGAGCTTATCGCTTAGAAATGAATGAGAAAATTTTGAATTCCGGGTTTCGGGACTACAACAAATTTTTTGCACTCGACAACAAAGCGTATATGAAGGGCGCTCTTCCCACAAAAACGAAAGAACTGATGGGACTTGTAGCTTCAATGGTTTTGCGATGTAATGACTGCATCTTTTATCACATCGATCGCTCAATTTACGAAGGAGCAACGAAGGATGAGTTGATGGAATCATTTAACATTGCGCTAATCGTCGGTGGTTCAATTGTAATTCCGCATCTCCGGTACGCGTTTGATGTGATGGATGAATTGTTTGCTTTGAAAAAAAATGAGAAAGAAGAAACCGCTTAAATGAAATTACTTTTTGCAACTACAAACAAAGGTAAATTAAAAGAAGTTAGAAAAGTTTTTTCGGAAACTGCTTTTAGTATTTTATCATTGTCTGATTTCCCGGAAATTCCCGAAATAGTTGAAGACGGCGCTACCTTTGCCGAGAACGCAAAAATAAAGGCTGAAACCGTTTATAAGCTTTTCAAAATTCCAACGATCGCTGACGACTCCGGTCTTTCCGTCGATCAACTAAACGGTGAACCGGGAGTTTTTTCTGCAAGATATGCCGGAGAAAATGCAACTGATGAATTGAATAATAAACTACTTCTTGAAAAACTTTTTCACTTTCCTGAGCCTCATTCAGCAAAATTCATTTGCTCTGCTGTGTTTTATGATGGAGAGAATTTTATTTCTTCGGAAGACGTTATGGAAGGAAAAATTATCCACAAAGCAAGAGGTGGTAACGGTTTTGGATACGATCCTTTATTTGTTGCTGAAGGTTTTTTCGTTACAAATGGAGAACTATCTCTGGAAGAGAAGAATAAAATCAGTCATCGTGCAAAAGCTTTTAACCAGTTAAAAAAAAATCTTTTGGAGAAACTATTATGAAAAAATATTTCATTATTACCATTCTTTCCTTACTTGTTTTTGTCTCATGCAAAAAATCAAATTCGACTCAACCTGAAGAAATTGCTCTAACTTATTACCCATTGCAAACAGGGTTACATTATAATTATAATATTTCAATTTCATACTCTATTCCTTTTTTGAAACCAAATCCAATTTCAGGAGCTCGAGCTATGAATTATGGTGCACAAGTTTTAAGGACTGGGACAAATTACTTTCAAAAAACAGATACAAGCTGGGATGCATATGGAACATGTATTACTACCTCGTTAATCAGAAAAACAAATTATGGAGTTTACGTTTTTGTTGATTCAGATAGTGTTCTTAATCCATTGCCTGATTCAATAAAAAAAGATGCAACTTTTGATAAAGAACTCGCACTTGTTGCATTCCCACTTGAAAAAAACAAATCATGGTCGGTTTTTAAGATGTCTCTGCCAAATTCACCATTGATCGAGTTTTCTGCAATCAGCACTGGACTGGATTCCGTGGAATTTCAATTAACGGATGTCAATATAAAAGATGAAGCGCAAAAAGTTGATTATACACTTACAATGTACAAACCCGAAGTGGGGATTCATCGAAATTATAAAACTACAGTTTGGTTTGTAAAAAATATCGGGATAGTAAAGATGGAAGGAAGTGATGAAATCCTCTCCTTATTTAGTGGTGGAAATTTCCCATTTACTACTTCTACTAACAAAGGGTTTCGTGTTCAATCACTTACAAAATTTACGAAGTAATTTTTTAGTTGTACTATAGTTGAACATCGAAAGGACATAATTTATTTTTCAGCAATCACAACTTGCACCAACCCAAAAGTTAAATTGTGCCTTTCAACTCTTTTGAATCCGGCATCATAAAATAATTTTACAAGATCGATCGTCTTATCGAATTCCTCAACAGAATCAGGTAAGTAGGTGTACGCTTTTTTATCTTTCGATACCAACCTTCCGATAATCGGTAAAATAAACTTAAAGTACGAACGATAAAGAATTTTTATGAGCGGATTCTTCGGCATCATGAATTCAAGAATGGTGGTTTTCCCGTTTTCGGTTAATGCAGAGTGAAATGATGCAAATGCTTCGGGAATGTTATAAAAATTTCTCACGCCAAATGCGACGGTTATGTTTGTAACTGTTGATGGTTTGAGTGGAAGTTTTTCAGCTTCCATTTGAAGATTTCTTCCAACAATCCAATCACTTTTTTTGTTGAAGAGGCGAAGCATGTTAAAAGAAAAATCAGCGCCGAAGATTTTTTGCACCCCAAATTTTCTCGCTTCAATTGCAAAGTCACCGGTTCCGCATGCAACATCAAGCAGAACTGCATCTTTGTTCAGTTTAGTCAGCTTCAACGCCTTCTTCCGCCAATAAACATCAACTCCGGCGCTGAGAAAGTGATTGAGAAAATCGTAGCGATATGCGATTGCATCGAACATCTGTTTTACTTGAGTTTTTTTGTCTTGCATGTCTACTGTAGAATTTCTTTGTTAAACATTTTTTGCCACCAGTTAAAAAGTCTTTTCCCCGACCAAAGAGAAAAGAGCATACATAAAAATCCGCCGAGAAGATCAACCACGTAATGGTAACGTAAATAAACGGTGGAAAAGATGAGGAGACTTCCGCAAACTACCAAAAACCATTTTGCTTTACTGTTAAACTTTACAGATAAATACATCACGATCGCCGTCATCATCGTGTGTCCGCTTGGAAAAACATCTCTTTGAACAATTAGTTGTGGATTCAGTGTTCCGCTTGGAATTGATTCGCCTGAGTTTATTATTTCTCTCAAAAAATTTGTTAGAAAAATTCCCGGAAGTTCTTGATTTGTTAACGCAAAGTTATGCAGCGTAAACCGCGGACCAATTGCCGGAAGAAAAAAATATCCGACGTACGAAACGAAGAATCCATAGATCACAGCAAAAATTGCATAATCGGTTTCCAAATACTTTTTATTGAAGTATAGTGAGATTGCAAGGATCATCGGCAGGAAATAAAATGTTGCATAGACGATCTGAAGAAATTCAGTTAACACAGGAAAAGCTATTTTGTGCAATACCACTGTGGGATCAGTACCGAAAATCCAGCGGTCAACGCGGATCAACAAATAATCGTAATCAACTTGCCTGATCGGCTTGATCATCATGTATAATTCTTTAAATGTAATGAAAATCAACGGAGCCGGATACCAATAGTGAACAAATTTTGAAAGTTTTGTCTGGCTGTTTCCATTCCATTTTGCCATTGTGGTAACAAGAGTAACTACAACTATATTCATCAGGATTAGCAAATACCATTCTTTTACGTTTCCTGAAAAAACTAAATTTAACAGAGTGAGGAAGAGATAAAAGATAACTACTACGATGTCTGTAGCCGAAAAATTTTTACAATAATTTTTAATGGATGAAATCAATAAGTTTATTTTCCTACCATACTGTGAGAAAGATTTGCAAGAGTCATAAAGTCATTAACTGATAGTGTTTCCGCCCGTTGAATTGGGTTTATGCCGCACTTTATGAGATCGAGTGTTTCAAATATAGTATCGGCAAAACAATTTTTTAATGTTTTTCTTCTTTTAGAAAATGCCGCTTTGATCAGTTGAAGATAAAGTTTGTCATCCGCAATCGGAACTTCTTCAATTAAACTGAATCTCATAACTGCCGAAAAAACTTTTGGTTTTGGATAAAAAACATTTGGTGAAACTTTGAACAATAATTCCGGTTTTGTGTATGCATTAAGAAACGAGGAAAGAATTCCATACTCTTTTGAATTTGGCTTTGAGAGAATCCGCTGTGCAACTTCTAATTGCATCATTAAAACAGCATCTGCAACAAACTTCCGTGATTCAATCAATTTAAAAAGTATCGGCGAAGTTATGTTGTACGGAATATTCCCGACAATTCTCAATTTCTTTCCGACTGACTCCGAGAGAGATTGTAAATCGAACTTGAGAAAATCACTTTGAATAATTTTTATAAACGGGAACCGGGTTTGTAAATCGGCAGTCACCCGTGTATCAATCTCGACAGCGTGAATGTTCTTACTCTTTTCAACCAGAAATTCCGTTAACGCGCCGGTTCCGGGACCAATTTCTACAACAACATCGTTCTCCAAAATATTCATTTCTTCGGCAATTTTGCGGAGTATATTCTTATCCTTTAGGTAATTTTGCCCGAATTTTTTTAACGGCTTAAATTTTCTGTTGGTATTTTGAAACTCTTGTTGCATATTTTCAATAAGTAATTATTATCTTTACGAAAAACAATTGCAAAGATAATAAATAGCAGTCTCATTCCGTTATGAAAGAAAAGGGAATTACCATGAAAGATTACATTATAAGCATAGATATGGGAGGAACCAAAATTCTTGCGGCGCTCATCAACTCTAAAGATGGCATTCGCACAAAAGTTAAAAAAGCTACAAAGACCAAAAATGGGAACACAAATTTTGTAAAGGCTCTTTGGGGAATAATCACAGAGGTGATGCTTGAATCAGGTGTTGCCGAAAAAAATATTAAAGCTATTTGCCTTGGAATTCCCGGTTCAGTAAATCCAGAAACGGGAAGGATCGGAATTGCTCCGAACCTGAATATTAAAAACATGAACATCAAAGAACAGTTACAGCAGTACACTCCGATTCCTGTGCTGATAGAAAACGATGTAAACTTGGCAGCATTAGGCATTAAGCATTTTGGACTTGGAAAAGATGTTGAAGATTTACTCGTGGTTTTTGTTGGAACCGGGATTGGCGGCGGATTAATATTTAGAGGGAATATGCACCGCGGAGCGAGTTTTACAGCCGGAGAGATCGGGCATATGATCATACAGCCGAATGGACCATTGTGCGGATGCGGACAGAAAGGTTGTTTTGAGGCTTTAGCCAGCAGAACTGCAATTGTTCGCGATATTACAAAACAAGTAAAACTCGGCAAAAGAAGTTTACTCTCTAAGTTATTAAAAGAAAAAGTTCCGATAAAAAGCAAAGCAATCTCAAACGCATTAAAAAAGAACGATGCAATAACCGTAAAAACTGTTACCAACGCTTCTGTAGTGATTGGTAAAACTCTCGCAAATATCAATAACCTGCTCAATTTACAAATGATCGTTTTGGGAGGTGGAGTTTTGGAGGCCGCCGCTGATTTTATGACTCCGATCATTAAAAAATCTTTTAAGGAAAATTCATTAAAAGATGCTGGAAAAGCTGTTAAAATTTATGCCACAAAACTTGGTGATGAAGCCGCTCTTTATGGCGGGATAGCTCTTGCGGAAGAATTTTTAGGGATTAAAATTTAGAGCAGCATCTCCTTTACAACCCCAGATAAATTGATTAACGTTCCCGACTTGGACAACTAAGTCGGGAGCAAACTTTCAAACTTTTGTTCAATTTCGATGAGCTCTGTGTTTAGTTTTTCCCACTTCGTCATTTTCTTTTGAAGATTTTCCTTAGTTAGATTGTATTTAGCTTGCGTTTGTTTGATCAGTTGTGGATTAGAGTAAATCTTTTCATCAATTAAATCAGCTTCATACTTTTTCTCCTCCTCTTCCAATTTAGATATTTCTTTTTCGAGATCGGCAATATCTTTTAAAAGATGTTTTGTGCTTTGGAATTTCTTTTGCCGAAGCTCGGCTTCAATTCGTTTTTGATCTTTCCGGGTTAGAGAAGGTGAATCCATTTTTACGCGAGCTTCCTGCTGTTCCAGATTAAGGTTTTCTTCTCTTTTGGATAAATAATAATCAATTCCATCCAAAAATATGTTGAAGGAATTGCGCTTAATCTCAATCACCTTATTCACAATCGGACGAAGAAAATCAACGTCATGGGAAACCAATACCAGAGAGCCGTTGAAAGCTGTTAAAGCCTGCTGCAGTACTTCTTTGGAAGAAATATCGAGATGGTTAGTCGGTTCATCAAGGATAATTAAATTTGCTTTGGTAAGTAGAATTTTTGTTAGCGCGACACGGCTTTTTTCTCCACCGGAAAGGACTCCGATTTTTTTAAAGACGTCATCGCCGCTAAAGAGAAAACATCCCAGCAGCGAACGCAATTGTCCGATTGTTTTTCCTTCAGCAAGACCTTCTATTGTTTCAAGAATATCTAAATCGGGATCAAGAACATCTGCAACATCTTGCGCGTAATATGCGATCAAAGTGTTGTGTCCGATTATTCTTTCCCCTTTGTCAAAAGAGATTTTGTCAGCAAGAATTTTTGCAAGTGTTGTTTTGCCGGCTCCATTGGGACCAACGAGTGCAATTTTTTCACCCCGTTCGATTGTAAAATCCAAATTGTTGAAAATAGTCTTTTCTCCGTACGATTTGCTCAAACCTTTCAACTCGATATTTATCCTACCGCTTTGCGGAGGTTCCGGGAAACGGATCGAAATATCATCTTTACTTTCCGGTAGTTCTATCAGTTCAACTTTTTCAAGTTGCTTTATTCTGCTTTGTACTTGTTTTGCTTTTGTAGCTTTGTAGCGGAATCGTTCAATAAAATTTTCAGTCTCTTTAATTTTCTTTTGCTGAAGCAGATACTGTTGCTCCAACATTCCATTTCGCTCTTCAGCAAATTTCAGATAAGCATCATATTTTCCGTTGAACGAAGTAATTTTCCCTAAAAATATTTCAAGCGTTTTATTCGTTACCTCATTTACAAAATGTTTATCGTGGGAGACAAGCAGTAATGCTCCTTTATATCCTTTTAAAAAACTGATGAGCCATTCAAGCGAATCCAAATCAAGATGATTGGTCGGTTCATCCATCAGTAAAACATCATTTTGTGAAATAAGGATTTTTGCAAGTGCGATCCGCATTTGCCAGCCGCCGGAAAGTTCATCAGTCATTCGCGAAAAATCAGATTCTTCAAAGCCAAGACCCGTTAAAATTTTTTCCGTTCGCGCATTAGCGGTGTAGCTGTCCAGTTCCTCAAGTTTATGATGCACTTCTCCCAGTTGATTTACAAGGTCGTTCTGTTCCTCATCACTTAAAGAAGGATCGGAGAGAAGGGAAGTTATTTCATGCTCTTTTTCTTGAAGGAATTTAATATCGGTAAGAGCGGATGCCGCCTCTTCAACTAAAGTTTTTCCCTTGTGAACAATATTTTCTTGTGGAAGATAACCGAGCGAAATCCTTTTTTGTTTAGCAATAGCTCCGCTTTCAGGAGGAAGAATTCCGTAAATAATTTTTAACAGGGATGATTTTCCGGTTCCATTGGCACCGACAAGTGAAATTTTATCGCCGGCGTTTATCTTGTAAGAAATATTTTTAAATAAATAATTCCCGCCAAACTGTAATGCAATATTCTGAAGATCAATCATAAAAAAATTATTGTCTGATAATTGCAACTTTACCGGTTGCTACGGAAGTCCCTTCTTGATCGTACGCAACAATTAAATATACTCCGCTACTGACAAACTCACCACGGTCATTTTTACCATCCCAACGAGCTCTTCCTCCTCCGTCCGTCCTAAATGCGCGGATCAAATTTCCAGAAATTGAAAGAATTTTTATGTCACAGTTTTTTATCAATCCATCAATCGTCAACAGTGACGAGTTCTTCCCAATTAAAAACGGACTTGGGGAAGTTTCAATTGTTGAAAAAGTTGTATTCGGTGTTAGCGCCGTTGTATAGAATGCAGTTAAACCTCCTTCTACAGCGGCATAAACAATTCCATTCTTTTCATCGATCGTTAACGATTTTATTTGATCGGAAAGCAGCGGACTATTTTTACTATCGAATGTTTCTATCAACGATGTCCCATCGGTTGAGGTCAAAATTAATCCTTGATTTGTCCCTACCCATTTTCTGTTAATTGCATCAACTGCAAGGCAATTTATCGATTGTTGCCGCAGACTAAATACTGAGGTGATTTTTAACGATGAAGCGGACGATGTTAAAATTGCATTGGGATTTGAAATGACATTAACGCCGGAACTTGTTCCAATCCATAACTCTCCCCGTTTATCCATAGCTAAAGAGGAAACACTGTTGCTATTTAATCCTGTTACATACCCGGTTCGGTCATCGGATGAAGTTGATAGCGTTGAACTTTCGTTGAAGTAATAAAGCCCCGATTTGTTTGGCTTTGAAGTTGTGAACCATTTCGTGTCGTACTGATCAATAACTAACCGTCTGTACTGATCAATGTCGGGATCGGCAATATTATCAAACATATACCATGTGCTGTCTGAGGTTAAAACACTTAAAGCTTTTTTGTCGGCTGCATCATGATTTAAAACCCATAAATTATTTTTTGAATCGGTTTTCATGTCGGCTATAACTAAAAAATCGGGATGCGCGAGTGTACCGATTAAAGGAGAATTTTTAACTGAGAAGGAAATAATAGTCGAATCGTTCTTTACCTTTGCAAATCCACTTCCCCAGTTTGCAAAATAAACGGAGTTATCTGACCCAACGGAAACAGTGTGAAAAGCATTTGAAAGCAAGGAATCATGATTCACTGCAAAAGTTTTCCATGTGGATCTATCGAATTTAAAAAAGCCGACCCCGCCTACATCCTGACCGGTTGCAACCCAGAGATTGCTGTTTTGATCTACTGTCATATTTAAGAATTTATTTTCCGAAGGACCATTAGGTGAAAGTTTTAAAGATTTTTGACTCCCCGTCCTTTCATGCAGCCAGGTTCCATCTGTTTCTGTAAGGAGAAATTCTCCATTTCTACAATAAAGCATTTTTACGGGTCCAATATAAACCATCGAATAACTTCCGGTCGAACCATTAGAATAATAATGGACACTCCAATTAGATAAAATAAAAATAGAATCAGTAGTCGTCTGGAAATCCTGAACTTGTCCATCTGGAAAAGTAGTTAAAAAATTTTGCCAAGAGTTTGACATGAATTTAGAAAAACCAACTGAAGTGAGAACGAAAACAGAATCTTTATATGACCCAATTTTTATTACCTTATTTGAATTCAATCCATTTGCTGTTGTGTAGGTATCCCATGATTCCGGAGCGACAAGGTTTGTGGTTCCCGCTTTTTGTACAGCTATTCCTGAATTAGTTGCTGCATAAATGATATTGTTTTTTTTGTAACTGTAGTTTACATCAATGTTTGAAGCAAAATTTCCGAGTTTAAAGAACGTATCATAAAAACTGAACGTTTTTGTATTGAGCAAAGAGAGCCCGAATGAAGTCGAGACAAATGCGGTGTCACCATAAATAGAGATTGAGTTGATTCTCTTTTCAATTCTTTCTGAATTGTAAATTTCAAAAATATTTTTAAAAACTTTTGTGGTTGGATTATAGACATCAATCTTTCCGTTTTGAGATCCGAACCAAATATTACCGGAAGAATCTATTGCGACCGCTGTAATTGGTGATCCATTCATCCCTTCGGTTTTGGTAAAAGTCTGGTATGACGAATCATTAAAATCAAAGTAAAATGCTCCTCCATCGCTTCCGGCCCAAATTCCCCCGGCAGTCACAATCGCAGAAGATATTTTATTCATGCTGGAAAAGTTTTTCCAGCTGGTAGTTGTTTGTGCGATGAATTGAAAAGTGCAAAGTGAGACAAGAAGAATGATCTTTTTATAATTCATAACTTACCGTTAATATTTTGAAATTTACCTTCTGAAAAGAAAACATACAATGTGCCTGTTTCCCAAATAATTGGAAAGGAAAGTTGTTTTCCTGTTTTCAAATCAAAATTAATATTTTTTTTGTTATCAAAAAGTAGAAAATAATTGTCCTTGTTATGTTGAAGAACAATTGTTCCGTTGTTCTCTGCTTTCACTGCAATCGTTTCATCCCAGGTTGAAAAGAATGATTTGCTCAATACGGTAACCGAAACTTGTTTTTTTAGATAATATTGAACAAGAGTTTCAAATTGAAGTTGGTAGATCGGGACATCACCAACCTTTGCGGGAATAGTAAGAAAAGTGATTGAAGTAAATTCAGTTGAGTCAAATTCTTTTTGCAACTCTTTCAGTGCAACCACTGATTTTTTCGAAACATTCAACCATGTAACTTCTTTTAGAAGAAGTGAAGAAGAATAAATTGAAAAAATGATCACAAGCGAGGCATACAGAATTTGTTTTCTTTCTTTGAAAGTTGTAAAAATTAAATAGCAAAGCAAGAGGACAAATCCTGTTGAAGGTAGATAAAGATACCAGCGCATGAATAATCTACTCGCCGGCAAAATTGTGAGAATGACAAAGAGTAATAAAAACCAAAAAAGTTTATCGGATTTATTTTTATAAACAAGAACAAAAGTCGCGATCGATCCAAATCCAACTAAAATAAATATTAACTCACGATGCGAGAGTAAAAGTTGTTGGATCATTCGTGGAGAAAAAGGGAAGAGGAGGAAGCCTCCGAAAAAGAAATAATTCTTGATGATTGTGAACAAACCGGCGCTGCTGTGCGCGTCCTGTGCTGTAAAAACATTGTTGTTAAAAACAACCATTCTGACCAGAAGAAAAGCTAAAAGGAAAAGAAAATAAACTCCCGATTTTTTTAAGGAGTTTAGAAGCGAACCTCTCTTTTCATTTAGAAAATAATTCGCAATGAAAATAACAAATGGAAAACTAAACGCCGATTCTTTCGAAAATATCGCAAGAATAAAAAAACAAACGGAGGCAATTGTGATGCGATAATTTTTAAGAAAACTTAATAATCCTAGAAAATAAACTCCCAGGAGCAATCGATCGAATAAAGCTGTGTGCCAAAGGAGCGCATAATCGTTTCCGGGAAAAACTAAAAAGATAAGTGGGGCAACATATGCAAACGATGAATTTCCAAGTTTTTCTGAAATGATTTTGGCAAATCGATAAAAGATGAACGTATTTACAACGTGAAGAATGACGTTGAATAATCGGTAGAGAAACGCATTATCTCCGGCAAATAAAGTCAAAATACCGGAGACCAAATTTCCGAGCGGTCTGTAATAAAACCCGTCATAATCTTTTTTATCAAAGAGAGCTAAGAGTTGCGCAAGATTGGAAACAGTGTTCCTTTTAATAAACGCAACTTCATCGCTGATAAATGGGATTTGGAGTGATGGGGCAAAAATTAAAATTCCAAAAAAAAGAAGAACAAGGAAAAAGATAAAATCTTTTTTATTATCACTTATGTCTTTTAGATGTTGATATCCCCTCATATTTAGTTTAGCGTCAACAGGCAAAACTTATAAACTTTTAATAACGTTTGCCATTTCCATTGCGGTAAGTGCAGCGTCCCAGCCTTTATTTCCGGCTTTTGTCCCGGCACGTTCAATTGCTTGTTCAATTGTGTCGGTAGTTAGAACGCCGAAGGCAACTGGAATTCCATAAGTTAGAGAGACAGAAGCAATTCCTTTGCTCACTTCGCTCGAAATAAAATCAAAGTGGGGAGTTGCACCGCGAATTACGGTCCCAAGACAAATAATAGCATCATATTTTTTCTGACCGGCTAATTTTGCTGCTGCAAGAGGAATTTCGAATGAACCCGGTACTTTCACTGTTGTAATATTTTTATCATCACCTCCGTGACGAAGCAAACAGTCAACGGCTCCTTCAAAAAGTTTTGTGGTAATAAAATCATTAAACCGGCTTAAAACAATTCCGATCTGTAAATCTTTTGCAGTGAGGTTTCCTTCGATGGTTTTCATTCTTAATCTCAATTTGTTAAAAGTTGTAATTCAAAAATATCTTATTACGATTAATTAAAAAAGGATGATCACAAATTTACCGGACGCCTTTCGAGAGATTTTCTTTTCATCGATTCGAACGTTCCAACCGGAGTATAGTATCTGCCGATATTATTTGCATCCGAACGGGTTCCGCCATGAAAATCAGATCCGCCGGTGCCGTAAAGAAAATAATTGTTTGTAATTCCTTCGTAATATTTCATTTGTTCGGCTGAATGCGCCGGATGATAAATTTCAAAACCATCGATATCGGCTTTGATCAACCCCTGGATTGTCTCTTCGGGAAGCGCTCCCGGATGTGCGATAACTGCCAAACCACCCGCATCATGAATTATTTGTATTGCGGTTTGAGGAGAGATGTAATATTTTTTTTCGTAAGCGGGAGAATTGTTCCCCAAGAATTTTTGAAAAGCTTCATAAAAAGATTTGACGATTCCCAACTTTACTAAAGCATCAGCTATGTGCGGTCTTCCCACAACCGAGGTTTCGGAAAGCGAAAGAACATCATCAATTGTAATGGCGAATCCGAGATTGTTTAACTTTTTAATTATTCTTTCAGCTCGCTTGATTCTTTCGGATTTGAAAAGAGCAAGATATTTTTTGAATTCCTCGTTTTCTATATCAACAAAATATCCCAGAATATGTAAATCCCTCTCGCCTTCCTGGGAACTTAACTCAACTCCGGGAATGATCGTTATTCCGAATTTTTTCCCTAAGGTTGCGGCCGGAGGAATAGCATCAACAGTATCGTGATCAGTGATCGCTAATACCGAAATATTTTTTTCGCTTATGATTTCGAGAAGTTCTTGAGGTGCAAAATACCCGTCTGAAAATTTCGTATGTGAATGAAGATCAATTTTAGGGGGCATCTTTTATTCTGTCAATCAAACATTTCTTTAAATTTTTCGTAATTAATAATTCGGAGTTTTGTCCCTTCGAGTTCGATGAGTCCTTTTTTAGCAAACGTGTGAAGTGTGCGTGAAATAGTCTCTCGCGAGGTTCCCGCCATGTTTGCTAAATCATGCTGAAATGGAAGTTTGTCAATTTCCACTACGCCTTGTTTTATTTTTCCGATGTCATCGGCTAACTGAAGGATAACAGTGGCAACTTTACCTTCTGCGTCTTTTAACGAGAGGGATTTTATTTTCATATCGGCGCCGCGGAGACGTTTAGTAAGTTCCTGAAGAAGTGAAATTGAGACTTCCGGATGATTGTAAAGCAAGTCCAGAAAATCACTTCGTTGGATGAGGAATAATTCTGTGTCATCAATTGCAGTAACATTGGCTGAGCGATTTTGCCCATCGAGGATAGCCATCTCTCCAAAAAAATCAGAGTCAGCTAAAATGGTTAGAATAACTTCTCTTCCGTCATCACTTGTACGGGAGACTTTTACCTTTCCATTTACAATAACAAAAAGCGCAGAACCGGTTTCGTTCTCAAGGAGTATTACCGAGTCTTTCTCAAATTTCCGAAAGTTACCGAGATCGGCAATTTTATCTAATGTGCTTTGATCCAAATCCGTAAAAATGGGGACGTACTTAAGAAAATCATCTTTTACCATGTCATTTCCTATTATTTTGAATTTTCTACCTTGAATATACTTTCAACGTAAACGAAAATCAATACAAACTTGAGAAATAATCTCCTCATTTCATTGATATTATTTTCAATCTTAGCTAAATTTACTTTGTAACTTATTTAATATTTGAACTAAGGAGATCATTATGGCAATTAAAGTTGGAATTAACGGATTCGGAAGAATCGGAAGATTAGTATTTAGCGCTTTGGTTGATAAAGGCTTGCTCGGCAAAGAAATTGACGTTGTAGCAGTTGTTGATGTTACCACCGATGCAAAATATTTTGCTTATCAATTAAAATACGATTCCGTTCATGGACAATTTAAAGGAACGATCACTACCGAAAAAAGCAGCGCCGCCGCTGAAGCAGATGATGTACTTGTTATAAACGGCAACAAAGTCCGTTGCGTTTTGGCTACCAAAGATCCGAGCCAATTACCCTGGAAAGAATTAGGTGTTGATTTTGTTGTTGAATCAACCGGTTTATTTACCGATTCTGAAAAAGCAAAAGGACATTTAGCTGCCGGCGCAAAAAAAGTAATTATTTCGGCACCTGGCAAAGGCGATGTTAAAACTATCGTTATTGGTGTTAACGATTCTGAATACGATGATGCAAAACATCATATCATCTCGAACGCTTCTTGCACCACAAACTGTTTAGCTCCGGTTGTTTATGTTTTATTGAAAGAAGGAATCGGAATTGAAACCGGTTTAATGACTACCATCCATTCTTACACAGCAACACAAAAAACCGTTGACGGTCCTTCCAAAAAAGATTGGAGAGGCGGACGTGCAGCAGCTATCAACATTATTCCATCATCAACAGGCGCTGCAAAAGCCGTTGGCGAAGTGCTTCCTGAAACAAAAGGAAAATTAACCGGAATGTCTTTCCGCGTTCCTACTGCAGATGTTTCTGTTGTTGATTTAACTTTCGCCGCAAAACGCGATACTTCAATTGAAGAAATTGACGGGTTGATGAAGAAAGCTTCAGAGACTTATTTAAAAGGAATTCTCGGTTACACCAACGAAGAAGTTGTTTCAACCGATTTCATTCACGACCAACGTTCTTCAATTTATGATTCTCTTGCAACTATGCAGAATAATCTTAAAGGCGAAAAGAGATTCTTTAAAGTGGTTTCCTGGTATGACAACGAATGGGGATATTCAAACCGCTGCGTTGAATTGTTGTTAAAAATAGCAAAATAAATTTGTTATCCTTTTCTCCCTCCTCTTTTTTAAGAGGAGGGAAGAAGAGACTTACTTCTTTTCCCATCCCAAATTGTATTGTTGAACAAAGAATAATGAATAACGAACAAGGAATTACGATTTTGGAAGGGGAAAAAACATCATCATTCATAATTCCTTGTTCAATATTCGATATTCAAGAATAATATTATCTTCCCAAAATGTAGAATTTGAGATGTTAACTCTTAATAATTTCCCTTCTCAATTTCCTTTTTCTTCGCTTGAAGTTGAATACCTTTTTTCATCAATTCCAATGCTTCTTCCTCATCCTCAGCTTTTACTAATAAAGCATGGTTCTCAGCAATTTCTTTTTCAAGGTGAAAAAGTTTGAATGACTTGATCAAATCGCTTCCGTATTTAAGGAATCGTTTTTCTTTATTCTCCGGCTTGCGCTGATCCCAAAGCTCACTGATGAGATATTTCTCAAAAGTAATTTCAAGCAGATATTCTTGCAGTTTTTCATTGTCAATTTTTTCGAGTAATCTGCTTATCTCTAAAGGTTCATCATTTACCAGGGCATTGTATACCAAATGAGCAAGTGTTTTGTGGTAAGGAATTTGGAATTCATCAGGATTTACATGGTCAAGAATATATCTGGTAATTTGTTCATGTCCCTCAAACAACAGGATAATAATTTCTTGTTCGTTTCTGAATTCCGCCGGAAGCATCTTTGCCTCAACAGCTTCCGCAATCTCTTTCTGCTGGATTTTTTCTTTTTGATTTTGTTCCTGAACGGCAAATTTATTTGTTCCGGCGATTGCTTTTTCAAGTTCAGCTTCAAGAAGTTTTTCACGCAAACCGAATTTTTCCGCAATTGATTTTAAAAGAAAACTTCGCTTCAATTCATCATTTAACAATGCAACCGGTTTTACAAGTTCACGGATCGCTTCGGCGGATTTTGCCGCGTCGTTAAAATATCCTTGCTCTTCAAATATTGCTGTACGATATTCTAAAAAATTTACCGCACGCGCAATAATGTCAAGAAAGGCATCGCTCCCGTTTTTCTGTACGTAAGAATCCGGGTCTTCTCCGCGAGGAAGTGTTGCGATCTTTATGTTCATGTTTTGTTTTAAAAGAATTTCAATACTCCGCATTGAGGCTTTAACACCGGCTGTATCGGCATCAAACAATAGAACCGTATTTTTTGTGTAGCGGGAAAGAAGCTGGACTTGCTCATCGGTAAAAGCTGTGCCTGAAACCGCAACAACATTTTTAATTCCGTGCTGATGAAGAGAAATTAAATCCATATATCCTTCAACCACAATTGCCAGATCCTGGCGGCGGATCTCATCTTTCCCATGCGAAAGTCCGTAGAGCGTTCTCCCTTTGTGATAAATTTTTGATTCAGGCGAGTTTAAATATTTTGCCGCTCCTTCACGCGAATCAAAAATTCTTCCGCCAAAACCGATCACTCTTCCGTTTGGAGAAAAGATCGGAAAGATCATTCGTCCTGCAAATTTATCGTACAACTTTCCTTTTTCTGATTTGCCGATTACTCCAAGTTCTAAAGCTCTTTCAAGCGCGATGTTATTTTTGTTTAAAAAGTTTACCGTCGAATCCCAATGATCCGGGCAGTAACCAAGACCGAACGCGCGCAGCGTTTGCGGTTTTATTTTCCGGTCTTCAAAATATTTGCGTGCAATGTTCCCTTCTTCTTCCCTTAAAAGATTGTCGCTGAAAAACTTTGCCACGGAAGTGTTGATGTCAAAAAGGATTTCTGTTTCGCTTTGTTCCGCTTCGCTTCGCTGGTTTTCATATTCAATAGTTATTCCAAGGTCTGCGGCAATTTCCTGCACCGACTCCACAAACGATATTTTTTTGTACTCCATTAAAAATTTAAAAACATTGCCTCCGGCATGGCAGCCGAAACAATGAAAAATTTGTTTGTCTTGACTTACAGTGAAAGAAGGAGTTTTTTCGTTGTGGAAAGGACAGAGTCCGATGAAATTATTTCCCCGTTTGCGCAGTTGTACGCTGTTTGAAATAACATCAACAATATCCGCGGAAGTTCGTATTTGTTCTATTTGCGTTTCTGAAATTCTCATAAGCAAATATAAAAAAAATCGGGTTGTGGACAGGTATGAAAATTGTCTGGTTTTTAAACTTAAGTCGTTTAGGTTATATTGCTTACAAATTTTATGACATTTACCGACACCAAAACCGTGATAGCAGAAAGTATTCTTTTCATTCTTCCGAAAAAAGATTTTAACGAAGTAGAATTTCTTACTACAAAAGGTATTCTTGAAAAAGGGGGATGTAAGATTTTTGTTGCTTCGGATGCAGATTCTTTTTGTGAAGGGAAAAACGGCCTGAAATTCAAGAACGATGTTTCGTTTTTTAACTTGAACGAAAATAATTTTAGCGCCATAGTCTTCATCGGCGGAAGCGGCGTTAAAGAATATTGGAACAACCGGATGCTTCATAAAATTGCCATTAAATTTCACCAAAAGAAAAAGATCACCGCGGCAATTTGTTCCGCACCGGTAATTTTGGCACAAGCCGGAATCTTAAAAAACGTAACCGCAGCCTGCTATCCTAACGATAAAATGGAACTAACTAAAGCCGGAGCTGAGTTTAAAGATGAGAAAGTTATTGTCAGAAAAAATATTATCACAGCAAGAGACGCTGAGGCAAGCGAAGAGTTTGCCGAAGCAATACTAATTAAACTAAATGAGTAAGCCGTAATTTTACAGAGTCAGAATTTAATAATAATTACTCAACGAACGAATGATTGAATGGTTGCATGATTGAATGGAAAACATTAAAATATATACTAATTCTAAATTTAAAACATTCATTCATTCATCCATTCTGTCTCAAGTTTTTATCGCAATAGTATTTTTACTAACTATCTAATTGACTTATGATTTCATCACTTAATAAATATTGTAACAGCTTAACAAATTATTCCCGCTATAAAACTAGAGAAGTTTTTATCGGTAACATTCCGCTTGGCGGAAATAATCCGATCCGCATTCAATCGATGACCACCACCGACACAATGGATACCATCGGTACTGTAGAACAGACGATCCGAATGATAAACTCCGGCTGTGAGTACGTTCGCATTACTGCACCGAGTTTGAAGGAAGCGCAAAATCTTTTAGAAATAAAAAAAGAATTAAAGCGGCGCGGGTATAATGTTCCACTGATTGCCGATATTCACTTTACCCCAAACGCTGCGGAACTTGCAGCAAGAATTGTGGAGAAGGTTCGCGTTAATCCCGGCAATTACGTTGATAAGAAAAAATTTGAAACGATCGAGTACACACAAAAAGAATATGATGAAGAGATAGAAAGATTGCACCATCGTTTTACTCCGCTTGTAAAAATCTGCAAAGAATACGGCACAGCGATGCGTATCGGAACCAACCATGGTTCACTTTCAGATAGGATTTTAAGCCGTTACGGCGATACTCCGCTTGGCATGGTGGAATCAGCGTTAGAGTTTTTACGCATCTGCGAAGCAAATAATTATCATCAAATTGTTCTTTCGATGAAAGCGAGCAACACCCAGATTATGGTTGAAGCCTATCGTTTGCTGATTAATAAAATGGAAACGGAAGGAATGAACTATCCGCTTCATCTTGGAGTAACGGAAGCCGGAGACGGGGAAGATGGAAGAATAAAATCAGCGGTTGGAATTGGGGCTTTACTCGAAGACGGGATAGGCGACACCATCAGAGTTTCTTTAACCGAAGCTCCGGAATATGAAGCGCCTGTCGCAATTGCTTTGGCGAATCGTTACAAAGGAAGAGAAAATCACCAACCAATTAAAGAAATTGATGAAGTTCCCGTTGATCCTTTCTCGTACCGAAGAAGAGAATCTCTTGAATTGATCGGCATTGGAGGGAACAATGTGCCGCGTGTAATTTCGGATTTTCGTTTTTCTAAAATTGAAAAAGAAAATGATCTGAATTCCATCGGTTATTTTTATGATGAAGCCTCAGATAAATGGAATATGACGGACATGGCTTCCGACTTTGTTTATCTTGGCGATAATGTTCTCCCGTTTAAGGTTCCAAACAGTTTGCGTCCGGTTTATAGTTTTGAGACTTGGCAAGTAGTCAAAGAAAAAACTTCGTGTTATCCCTACTTCAAAAATTATTCTGATTATAAAAAAGAAAAAGATTCAGCAGGAATTTTCAACTTCGTTTCGATCCGGCTGAACGATCTAACTGATAAATCAATGACTGAAATTAAAAATGATCAATCCCTAATTCTCATAGTTGAAACAGCGAATCTCCACGGGATGGCAGAACAACGGAGATTAATTTCAGAATTAATGAATCATCAAATAAAAAATCCGGTGATTATTAAAAGAGATTATAAAAATATTTCGCTTGAAGAATTTAGATTATTTGCCGCCACGGATATTGGTGCATTGTTAATTGATGGTTTGGGAGACGGAATTTGGGCTTCGGTTTCTTCGTCTGAAATCTCAATAAAAGAATGCAATAGAATCTTATTCGGCATTTTACAAGCTTCACGCGTACGGATCTCCAAAACAGAATATATCGCTTGCCCTTCCTGCGGCAGAACTCTTTTTGATCTTCTTGAAACAACAGATAAAATCAGAAAACGAACAGAACATTTGAAAGGGGTAAAAATTGCCATAATGGGCTGTATTGTAAATGGTCCTGGAGAAATGGCTGATGCGGATTACGGTTATGTCGGTTCGGGTCCCGGGAAAATTACCCTTTACCGTGGAAAGGAAATTATGCGAAGGAACGTTCTTTCAGAAAACGCTGTTAATGAATTAATAGAGCTTATAAAAGAGGATGGGAATTGGGTGGATAAAAAGGAGGAAAACTTTTTAGTTTAAATAGTTGGTAATTTTCATCAAATCTTTTAAATTGGTATTGAAAAAAATGAAAATCAGGTATTTGAAGACACGTATATTTAAGTCAAAAATTAGAACTCTTTATAAGTATTGCAACCAATAAGTGCACTTTCCGCAAAAGTGCACTTTTTTTTTATATGAATATTAACTCGGTACTAAACTTTATTGAAGGATGGGCTCCGCCGCAGATCGCATGGCAAAAGGATAATGTCGGTTTGCAGGTTGGTGCGTTGAGTAACGCCGTGGAAAACGTCATGCTTTGCTTAGAGGTGACCCATGAGGTTATTTCCGAAGCGGTGAAAAGGAAATGTAACCTCATAATTTCGCATCATCCGCTTCTCTTTACACCGCTAAAAAAAATTGATACTGACCGAGACCCGATTTCCAAACTGACCGAACTTCTTTTAAAAAACAATCTCACACTTCTCTCATTTCATACAAATCTGGATTTTACTACCGACGGCGTAAGTTTTGCACTTGCAAAAAAATTAGAATTTACGAATATTCGTTTTCTCGCAAGCCAAAAAGAAAATCAATCCAAGATTGTGGTATTTGTTCCGGAAGATGCTGTAGATAAGGTTGCGGAAGCTTTGTTCCAGACCGGTGCAGGAAAGATCGGTGAATATGATAAATGCAGTTTTAGAAGTAACGGAAAGGGAACTTTCAAAGGTTCGGACGCATCAAATCCAGTGGTAGGTGAAAAAAATAAATTTGAAGCAATTGAAGAAATCCGCTTGGAAGTTGTGGTTGATGATTGGAATCTCGGCAAAGCGATAACAGCCATAAAAACTAATCATCCGTACGAAGAACCTGCTTTTGATATTTATCCCTTAAAAAACGAAAACAAGAAATATGGTTTCGGCGCCATCGGAACGCTTAAAACCCCGATGAAGGAAAAAGAATTTCTCGCTCACGTTTCAAATAAATTAAAAACTGCTGTAAGATTTGCACCGGGAAAAGGAAAAACCGTTTCCACTGTGGCGGTCTGCGGAGGCTCCGGAAGCGAGCTTCTGAAAGAAGCAATCGCCAAAAAAGCGGATGCTTTTGTAACAGCGGATATTAAATACCATGCTTTCCATGATGCAAATAAAAATATCTTATTAATCGATGCCGGACATTACGAAACGGAAATTCATATTCTTCCCGAAATAAAACTTCGCCTGGCAAAATTTTTAAGATCGAATAATGAAAAGTCTAACGTTTTTCTATTTGGAAAAACTACAAGTCCAATAAATTTTTTTATTAATTAAAGGAGATACTACGTTGCAAAATAAATTAAAACTGCTCTACCAGCTCCAGGAGATCGATAATCAACTTGATCATTTGGAAGAATTACGCGGAGATCTGCCGCTGAATGTACAAGCACTCGTTTCGCAAATAAATAATTTAGAGCGATTGGTAAAAGAAAAAGAAGATGAGCAGGAAACTTCTATTGTTAAACGGGGGAAGAACGAAGAAGAAATTGACCGGCTGATCGATAACCAGAAAAAGTTTAAAGCTCAGCTTTATTCCGTAAGGAACAATAAAGAGTACGATGCGCTTACAAAAGAGATCGATCACTCCGACGACATTATCAAAAAGCATCACGCGGAAAATGATTCGTTGGCAGATTTGAGCAAAAAACTCAGCTTTGAAATTGAAGAAATAACTCCGCAATTAGATGAGTTGAAAAAAGAATTAAAAGAAAAAGAAGAAGACTTAGACCGGATCATTAAGTCGAACGAAAAAGAAGAAGCAAAATATTTAGCCGAACGCTCCAAAATTGAACCGCAAATACGGAAAGGCGATTACGCAGCTTATCTCCGCATACGCAAAGCTAAAAAAGGATTGGCGGTTGCCACGGTTGTCCGTTCAGCTTGTTCCGGCTGCCACAAAATTATTCCTTCGCAAAAACAGATAGAGATAAGAAAGAAAGATAAAATACACTATTGCGAGTATTGCGGTAGAATTCTTGTCTCGGCTGAGTTTGGCGATGATAACGTATAACGGTTGGTAGTTTTTTCGTTTGTAGAGACTTGCCATGGCAAGTCTCCACAACAAATTTAAGGGCGGTTCTATAAGTTCAAAAGAATATCGAATAATGAACAAAGAATGATGAATTTAGAAGTAAATACAAGAAAACGATGGGACGCTGATTTTTTAAGATTTATTATAATCAGCGCTGATCATAAACAATCTTAATAAATCTGCGTCCTATTGCGATTTTTTTCAGATAAAATGTTGGTTACGATAAAAATGTGATAACATTTCTTTTCCCAATTTTTTTCATTTTTCCTTCGTCTGATTCTTAAAACTCCGTTATTCGTCTGTAAAATTATTTCACATTCATATTTCTCCCTTTTCCGTAACTTGCAGGTGCAATTAATTAAAAATTGAGGATGAAATGAAAAAAAGAACCATTGACCATATAGAATTAAAAGATAAACGCGTGCTCGTTCGCGTAGATTTTAACGTTCCGTTAGATGAAAATCTAAACGTAACAGACGACAAACGCATTGTAGAATCACTCCCGACAATAAAGAAAATTATTGCCGAAGGTGGCAAAGCCATTTTGATGAGTCACCTTGGCAGGCCGAAAGGAAAAGTAAATCCCAAATACAGTTTGGCTCCCGCCGCAAAAAAACTTTCCGAACTTATTGGTAAGGAAGTTAAACTCGCATCAGACTGCATCGGTGAAGCGGTAAAAGCGCAAGTAAATGAAATGAAAAGCGGCGACGTACTTCTGTTAGAAAATTTGCGTTTCCACGAAGAAGAAGAAAAGAACGATCCCGCATTTGCAAAACAGCTTGCGGAACTTGGCGATATTTATGTGAACGACGCTTTCGGAAGCGCACACCGCGCACACGCATCAACAGAAGGTGTAACAAAATTTCTTGCGGTTTCGGTTGCGGGTTACTTAATGGAAAAAGAATTAAATTATTTGGGCAAAGCGGTCGGCAATCCTGAGCGTCCCTATTGCGCAATTCTCGGCGGAGCAAAAATTTCCGGCAAGATCGATGTGATAAACAATCTTTTAGACAAAGTTGATACGCTCATCATCGGCGGCGGAATGGCTTATACTTTTTACAAAGCGCAAGGCTGGGAGATCGGAATGTCTTTGCTTGAAGCGGAAAAAGTCGATCTTGCAAAAGAATTGCTTGAAAAAGTAAAATCAAAAAAATTACAATTCCTTCTTCCGGTTGATGTAGTTGTTACGTCGGAATTTAAGAACGATTCACCACAAGAAGTTGTTAAAGTTAATGAATTGCCGTCTGACAAAATGGGGTTGGATATTGGACCGGAATCTATTAAGTTATTCAGCGAAGCAATTAGAAATTCAAAAACCATCGTTTGGAACGGACCGATGGGCGTTTTTGAATTTGACAATTTTGCCAAAGGAACAAATGCCATTGCAGAAGTGTTAGCTGAAGTAACGGCAAAAGGTGCAATAACCGTTATCGGCGGTGGAGATTCTGCCGCGGCAATTGCAAAAGCGGGACTTGAGAAACAAGTTTCGCACGTTTCTACAGGCGGCGGCGCTTCGTTGGAATTCCTTGAAGGGAAAGTTCTTCCCGGTGTTGAAGCGTTGAATGATTAAAAATCATTCAAAAAATTTGATTTGAATATCGAATATTGAACAAGGAATGACGAATGATGAAGTTTTTTTCTTCGTAATTCTGTCCCTTGTTCGTTATTCATTTTTTCCTTTGATTAGGAAAAGCGGATTATGATTAAGAATTAAAAAAAGAGAATCTTATGAAAAGAGATTTTATAAATATTGATAAAGAAATTTTGGGTGGAACTCCTGTTTTTTCGGGAACAAGAGTTCCAATCCAGACGTTGTTCGATCATTTAGAAAAAGGAATTTCTGTTGATGACTTTCTTGAGGATTTTCCTTCTGTTTCTAAAGAGCAGGCAATTCAATCATTACAGTTTGAAGCAGAAGCAAAAGATTGAGATTATGATTATGAATAAGAATAAGATTAAGATTAAGAGAACTGAAAACTGATTACTGACAACTAAAAACTATGAAGAGAGATTAATGGGTTTATACGATAGAAATTATAACAAACAAGGCGGATTCGGTAGCTTCAGTTTATTCCCGCCGGTAATTAAAAATCTGCTTATCATCAATGCAGCAGTATTTGTTTTAATGTTCTTAATGGGACGGTTTTTGTTTGGTGGTGTCCCTGTGGAACAAATAATTTTTAATTGGTTTGCGTTAATGCCTCTTGGATATGGTTTCCAGATCTGGCAGTTAATTACTTACCAATTTTTGCACGGCGGATTTTCGCACATACTGTTCAATATGTTCGCCTTATGGATGTTTGGCGCCGATATTGAAAACACATACGGTTCAAAAAAATTCTTATTATATTATTTGTTGTGCGGAATCGGTGCGGGACTTTTGCATCTCTTCCTTTCTCCCGTTTTAACCGGAGCTTTGGCTCCAACTATCGGCGCATCCGGAGCTATTTACGGTGTGATGATCGCGTTCGCAATGTTCTTCCCGGACAGATTAATATTTCTCTATTTCTTTATTCCGGTTAAGGCAAAATATTTTATCGCATTAATGGTAGTGTTCGATTTTATCGCCGTTCCGAACGGAGACAGCACTGCACATCTTGCACATTTGGGAGGAGGGCTTGTCGGATTTTTGTTTATACTTTTTGACAAAGATTCGATGGTTAGTTTTAAGCAAATGTTCGGCGCTTCACGCAGAGGATATGCTCCGCCGCGAGATGTTTTTCAAAAACCGGTATTTAAGAATCCATTCAAGAAAACGGAACCTGATGTTGAAGACGCAAAATTTTATGATGTGAATAACGAAGATCATAGTGATGTTACACAAGAAGATATTGATAAAATATTGGATAAGATCAGTCAGTCAGGTTATAAGAACTTAACCGAACGTGAAAAGAAAATTCTTTTTGAAGCAAGCCGGAAAATGTAAAACATGCAGCGGAAGAAACAGTTCTGGTTGATTATTTTAGCGGCGGTAACCATTGGGTTTGCCGCAATTGTTTTTTATGCTACGAATGTAAAAACTATTGAGCAAGATAAATTCATAAAGTTTTATACAGATTACTTAATTGCGCAAGATTCACTCGGCAGCGATGTTGCTTCATCAAAAAAGATCAGAGAAAAACTTTATAAAAAATATTCTGTTACAGAAGAAGAATATCTTTCCACAATTAACGAGTACAACAGCGATCAGAAAAAGTGGGCGGAGTTTTTCGGAAAAGTGATGGAGAATTTAGAAGCTCAGCAGAAAAAAAGAAGGAACAAGTAGGTCGTAAAATTCCTCAGTTCAAAATCTTCCAACAAGAATATTTGCTAACAAAATTTTAAGAGAATGAATGAAAATGAATGGATGAATGATCTTACTATATTTCATGCAACCATTCATTCATCCACACATCTTAAATAATTTTATTTTTTAGTCTCCTCAAGTTATAGTTTTCATCTTCGCAATTACAATTCTTATAGCGGCGTAACTGATAAACTCGGGAAGCCGCTTTTTTAATTCTTTTAAGTTTGAAAATCCCTTTTGCGCCTGCAAAGAAATTTGCTGATAAAGCTCTTCAGTTAAGAGAGATGAAATATCCGTTTCGGGGAAATACTCCAGGATCGTTTCCACCTGCATAGAAATTACCGGCTCGGCGAGTTTCCTCGTCACAGCAATTTCTTTTAATGTAAATCCTTTTTGAATTAAGTGGTACGTTTCCGTTATGGAAGATGGGAGAGATTTTTTATCAATTTTTATCTCGCTAAACAAAGTTGAATCGTTTTCGCTAAAACCTTCGATGATCTCTAAGAAAGAATTTCCAAGTTTTGTGAACATCCGCTGATTAAATCCCTTTATTTGCAGCATCTCAAAATGAGTGACAGGTTTTATCTCTGCAAGCTCGCGGAGAACATCATCGCCGCAGACAATGTACTTTGGCTGCCCGAACTTGAGCGCAACTTTGTCTCTCGCTTCTTTTAACAAATGAAACAACTCCAAATTCTTTTCATAATTCTGCGGTTGTTCGGTTGGAGCCACAATCCCTTTTTGCAGAAGAAACTGCTTTCCTTTATTCGTAAGAAAAATCTTCTTGAATTGTTTTGTGTCCTTCTGCAAATCTTCCGTATCAATCAGATACCTAATAACCGTGATGATATCTTGTTTTGAAAAAGTTGAACAAACGCCAAACGTAGAAACAGTTTTTAAGTTCGCTGCTTTGGTAGAACCGGAAAGAATTGCCACACACTGCGCTTCGTTTATACCGAGATCCATTTCATGCGCGGTTCTTAAAATTATTTCGCGCAAATAATCGATGGTGGCTTCCGGCAGCGAATCCTTTGTTACGCAAGAATCGCACTTATTACATTTATACGTTGAAACTTCTTCCCCAAAGTAACGTAGGATAAATTTGAATCTGCATTCCTTGCAATAAACAAAATCGATCATCTGCTCAAGTTTTTTCTGCGCATGGAAATAAGCTTGATTCAATTTCATGTAGTTAATGTTGAGCCGCGAACTTTCCACGCGCGGACCTTTTAAGAATAACGCTTCTCTGCCAAGTGGTTTAGTGTACTCAAGAATTCCGCTGTGCTGCAAAGAGAGGAGAGCTTTGTCAATTTCATCAGTTGAAGAATTTAGGTCGTTGGCGAAATCTTGTAAAGAAAAATTAATCTTTGAAGTAAATAGATATGAACCGAATTTCCGCAGCAAGAAAATGATGAGCTCTTTTTTTAGAGGAGATTTTAAATGCTTTGTGTAATTCTTTAGATGTTCCAGATCGATAATGATCTGTAGAGAGTTTTGCCGTTCAAAATCGGAAATGAATTTTAGATGTCCGGCTTCCTCAAGAATTTTGATCGCCGCCATCATCAATCCCTTGGAGAAATCCTTCTTCACGAATGAAGAGAGATATTCAAAATTGATCGGGATTTCTGCTTCTCTTGCCTCGCCGATTTTTACTTTGCCGTAAGTACAAAGTCCATCGTACAACTTTTGTAGCAGCTCTTTATCGGGATATGAAGATTGAATAAAGTATTGATGAATGGAAGAATCGTTCGACTCAAACAATAAAACAGCAGTAGAAGGTTTGCCGTCTCTGCCTGCTCTGCCGATTTCTTGATAATAATTTTCGATCGTTCCCGGCATATTGTAGTGAACAACGAGGCGAATATCTTTTTTATCGATCCCCATTCCAAACGCATTTGTGGCGATGATTACGGGAGTTTTGCTTTCGAGAAATTCTTCTTGAATCCGCTTACGTTGCGCTTGGGTGAGTCCCGCGTGGTAAAAAGCATTTTTGATTTTGTACATTGACAAAACTTGAGAAACATCTTCCGCTTTTTTTCTGGAAGAAGTATAAATGATCGCCGGAGTTTTGTAAAGAGAAACCAACTCAACAACTTTTTCATCTTTCTTTTTTGTGTGAATGACTTTGATGGAAAGATTCTCGCGCTCAAATCCCCGCACAAAAACTTTCGGTTCTTTTAATCCAAGTTGAGCGAGAATATCATCGCGGACTTCCGGGGTTGCTGTTGCCGTAAAAGCGGCAATCTTTTTTACGCCGGAAAAGGTGAGGAACTCTTTTATCTTCCGGTAACTTGGGCGGAAGTTGTGTCCCCATTCTGAAATACAATGCGCTTCATCAACAAAAACAAATTTGGGATTAAGCTGCTTTATCTTTTCGGCAAAGTAAAGATTCTCAAATCGTTCAGGCGCAACGTAAAGCAATTTAATTTTTCCGTACGAAACTTCTTTTAAGATCCGTTCAATTTCATAATACTCAAGCGAGCTGTTAATAAAAGCTGAAATCAATTCAGTTTTATTAAGTCCGTCAACTTGATCTTTCATCAATGCGATGAGGGGTGAAACAACTAGCGAAAAGTTTTCCGATATTAAAGCGGGTATTTGATAACAGATCGATTTCCCCGCACCGGTTGGCAGAACCGCAAGTACGTGGTTCCCGGCAAGAATTTCTTTTATGATTTCTTCCTGTCCGGGCCTGAATTTTTTATAGCCGAAATATTTTTCTAACGCTTGATGAGGAGTCATTCTGTTATTTGCACACTTATGGAAACCATCACGATAAAAATCTTTCCTTGTTCAAAGGAAGAAATCTCTTAATTTTGAATTAAACTTTTACAAACATAACAAAAATAATCTTTGTGCAGGAAAAGGGAAGTAAGGATCAAGAATGAAGAAAACAATTTTTCTATTTGTAATATTACTGCAAGCCATTGCATTTAGTCAAACTACAAATCCAAAATCGGATGTAATGCTGCAAGGTTTCTATTGGAATTCACCTGACGGTGGAATCTGGTACGATTCGCTCGCAAAGATCGCTCCCCGTTTAGGTTCAGCCGGATTTGGCGCGATCTGGTTTCCTTCTCCCGTAAAAGGTGCCGGCGGCGGCGCTTCTATGGGCTACGATCCGTATGACCATTATGACTTTGGCGAGTTTTATCAAAAAGGTTCGCGAGAAATCCGCTTTGGCAGCAGAGGTGAATTGGAACATTCAATTAGTGCTTTTCACGATGCGGGAATAAAAGTTTACGCCGACGCGGTTCTCCGACACATGATGGGAGGCGAAGAAAAAATCCCTTATGAGTGTATTCCAATCAACAATGGGAATAAAATTGTTTCCGATTCCGCTTATTTACTTTTCAATTATCCCGCCGGTTCCGGGCGATTCAAAAAAGATGCTTCATCATTTTATCCCAATTCGGAAAACTGCTGGGTTGATCCTCTGTTTACAAAAGTTGATCCGATATTCCGTTTCGGTGATTGGCTTGATCATAATAAAAAAAGTGTACGCGATAGCCTTATTGCCTGGGGAAAATATCTCCGCGAAACAATGAAGTTCGACGGCTTTCGTCTTGATGCCGTAAAATCAATTGATCCCGGCTTTATGGCTGCCTGGCTAAAGGGTGTTGGCAGTTATGATTATGCTGTAGCCGAATTGTGGAGCAACAACAGCGACATTGGTAGTTGGTTAAATCAAGTGCAGAACGTAAACGGCGCCAAAGTTTCGATGTTCGATTTCCCGCTTCGTTACACGTTAAAAGATTTGTGCAATAATACCACCGGTTCATTTGATGTAAATACTTTGTACGGCGCAGGGCTTGTAAATTCCGGCGTTTCGGGATTTGATGTAAATACTTTTCTAGAAAATCATGACTTTGACCGCATCGGTTTTGACGGAAGCATAGACAGCGGGCACGATCCTATTATAACCGATAAACAATTAGGTTACGCGTACATTCTTTTTTCCGAAGGGCGACCAACGGTTTTCTTCAAAGATTATTTTGATTATGGTTATAGCGGAAAAATTGATACGCTAATCTGGATTCGACAGAAGTTTCTTTCCGGTTCAACAACAAAGGGAAGCGCGCTTCAACCATATTTTATCGTTGAAGCAGGAAATTATTCAAGTGATCTTTACGTTACGCGCCGGGATGGTGGGAGCGGAAAACCGCAATCATTTTTGTTGATCAATGATAACCCGACGCAGTGGAAAGGCGTTTGGGTAAACTCAAACCATCCGAATGAAACGTTTAAAGATTTTGCCGGTTTAGCTGATAATCAATTAGCGCAAGGTGATGGACGCGTTCAACTTTGGGCTCCGCCGCGCGGGTATGCGGTTTTTATTCCGAGAACAGATACGATAAATTATTTTCCGGTGATTGAGAACATTCCCGATCAAGTTGCGTACACAAATTCTAAGTTTGTTCATCAGATCGGTTATTCAGATCTAAATGATAAATCGTTAACCTTTTCTGCAAAAGGAAAACCAACCTGGCTGCAACTTGATAACAGCGGAAAACTTTCCGGAACTCCCGCGTTTGCTGATACCGGAAAGTCAACAGTCATTATTTCCGTTACTGATCCCAAAGGATTATCTGCCGTTGATACATTCAAACTTTCTGTTGTTTACAATCTTCCTCCAAAGCTTGAAGCTATTAAAGACACTACTTTGAAAGCGACAACACGATTTGAATATCAAGCTCACGCTGCCGATCAAGATAATGATTCGCTTTACTTTTTCTTTGCTGAATCTCCTTCGTGGTTAAATGTTAATCAGCAAAACGGATTGCTTACCGGAACTCCTTCTGTAACCGATACCGGTTTTTACTCAGTTCATTTAAAAGTTACCGATGGGAAGGGAGCTTTTGATTCAACCGCGTTTTCAATTCATGTAAAAGAAAATGTTGATGACAGCATTGCTACTTACGGCAAACCGACAATTGACGGCAATGTGGAAGTAAGTGCTTCCGATTGGTTGGATAAATGGCTTGTTGTTGCTGATTCCGATACCGATAGTTTTTGGAACGGTGATTCACTCGATAATGAATTGATCGGGATTTATGCAACGTGGGATTCCGATTCGCTCTACCTCGGCGTTGATTATATCTTAAACGATAAATACAACACGATGATGCTGTACATTAACGCGGGCATCGCCGGAGGAATTACAAACTTCAATTCAAAGTCCGGTTACGTTGGAGATTATCAAAAGAATTTCCAGTTTACTTCGGAAGATTCAATTGATTTTTTTATCGCTAATTATTACCACACTACACCTTCGCTGTTCAAAATTATTGGAAAAACCGCCGAAGATATTTCAAAGCAAATGAATGGCAAGCGCGGCAACAACGGTCGTGGCGCTGAACTGGCAATTTCCTGGAATGATATTTACGGTTTGGGCGCAGGAGTAATTCCTCATAATGTTGTGCTAAAAATTGTCGGATTAATTGCCGGAGGTTTGGATTACGGCGCCGGAGATTCCGCCCCAAACAATGATGACACCAACGGCGATGCCGGACCCGATAGTTTGAAAAATCTTGCAACAATTTCTCCCGATTTAAATGGAGATGGAATCCCCGATCCGACGATATTTATTATTTCCGATATTAAGAATGAAGTCTCGACTCCGCTCGACTTTGGATTACTGCAAAACTATCCAAATCCGTTTAATCCAAGTACAATCATCAGTTGGCAGTTAGCAGTCGGCAGTTATGTAACATTAAAAGTTTATGATGTACTTGGAAATGAAGTGGCAACGTTGGTTAATGAAAACCAGTCGGCAGGAACGCACCGGGTTGAATTTCAGTCGGTCCGCCTTGGGCGGAGCAATCAGCAATTTGCGAGCGGCATTTACTTTTATCAACTTCGAGCAGGTCATATTGTAGAAACTAAGAAATTTGTATTAATGAAGTGAGTTAATGAGGAAAACCTTCGAGGTCTCGGTCCAAATTATTACTCTGACCTCGAAGGTTGCTATAAGTAGTGCGATTATTCGTAAAGACGTTGCGCAAAGTCTTTACTCTTTTCTGCTAATAACTGACCACAAATTGCTAATAACAAATTAACTTTAGCAGCATACTAACAGAAGAAATTTGCTTCCTTATCCTTCCAAGTTGCTAAATTAGCCGAAATAGCAATTAAACAGCGGTCTTTAGCAGAAACTTGTTTTGTGATTGCCGGCACTTTCCGGCAGCGGAAAGAGTCAACTATACGCCGGAAAGAACCAGCAAGACGGCAGAAAGAGTTAGCAATAGGAAGGAAAGCTTCAGCAATATGGCACGTTGATTTAGCTAAACGGTGAGCAATTGCAAAAATTCAATTTTAGGGGGTAAAAACGTGGTTTATAGCGCTTTCTTGGAAGTTTGTAACTTTAATTGACTTGCAACGATTCGTAGCGGCGAATTAGCTCGTTGAATATGATATGAGAATAAAATTGGCTTTAGCCAAACGTTGAAAGTCAATTCGGCTAAAGCCGGGAGATGTTTTGAATCTTCTGAATCCACGAGCTAAAGCTACGTGCAATTCAAATTGCGGATTTACAAAGATTAATTATGGTGAATCTGTTTGTTATGTTTTCGGAAGAAAATAATTTTAGTTTTACCCAAACAATCATTTTGTTTATATTTAAGCACTTAAAAAAATGGGAGTTCAAAAATGGGACGTTTGTACAAATTATTTTTCTTTCTTCTTCTTTCACTTTCTCTTCAAGCTCAAAATCCTGAGTGGATAAGTTATAATATATCAGTTCCAGATTTACCTTTTAACTGTATTAATGCAATTGCAATAGATAGTGCAGGCAACAAGTGGATTGGAACTACTCGTGGACTCGCAAAATTTGATGATAATAACTGGACAATCTATAATAAAACAAATTCGGTTTTACCTAATTATATTGTACGGTCAATTGCAATTGATGGTTTAGATAATAAGTGGATTGGGTTTTATAATGGTGGACTAGCTAAATTCAATGATACAACTGGGTTTATTTATACTACTTCAAATTCAGGATTACCTAATGACCAAGTTAATTCAATAGCGACAGATCGTTTTGGGAATGCATGGATTGGAACTGGTCTTGGACTCGCAAAATTTGACGGAACAAACTGGATAGTTTATAATAAATCGAATTCAGGTTTGAGCGATGACTTCATTACGACGATAGTGATAGACAACTTAGGAAATAAGTGGATAGGAACGGGTGGTGGAGGAATTTCCAAATTTGACAACACCAACTGGACAGTATTTAATAGTCGGAATTCTGGTTTCCCTGGTTCCTATGTTTATTCAATAGCTTTAGACAGTTTAGGAAACAAGTGGATTGGAACTTCAGATGGTGGACTTGTCAAATTTGATGATAAAACCTGGGAGGTTTTTAATAAAACAAATTCTGGTTTGCCTGAGAATAGAGTCTTGTCATTGGCGATTGACGGTTTAGGGAATAAGTGGATAGGGACATGGGCAGGTGGACTCACCAAATTTGATGATACAAACTGGGTTGTTTATAAAAGTTCAAATTCTGGCTTACCGAATAATGATATTTGGTCGATAGCAATAGACGTCTCATGGCGTAAGTGGATTGGGACTTCTAATTACTTGGCAGTTTATTCTGGAGGGGATGAAGTTCCAGTTGAGTTAGTGTCGTTTTCCAGTTCAGTTTCTGATAAAAAAATTAAGTTGGAATGGGTAACTGCAACTGAAAGAAATAACAAAGGATGGGGTGTTCAAAGGAAAACTTTGAATGATAATAATTGGAAGACAATAGCCTTCGTTGAGGGAAAGGGAACAAGTTCAGAAGTGAAAAATTATAAATTTGAAGATGTTTCCTTAAAACAGGCAAGTAAATATCAGTACAGATTAGAACAAATTGATTATGGTGGGTCAGTTCAATATTCTAACATAATTGAAGTCATCTTTAACCTTCCGAATGAATTTGAACTTTCTCAAAATTATCCAAATCCGTTTAATCCGAGTACAATCATCAGTTGGCAGTTGGCAGTCGGCAGTTATGTAACATTAAAAGTTTATGATGTACTTGGGAATGAAGTGGCAACGTTGGTTAATGAAAACCAGTCGGTTGGAATACACCAGGTAGAATTTCAGTCGGCAGTTGGCAGTCAGCAATTGGCATGCGGTATTTATTTTTACCAGCTACGAGCAGGTAACTTTGTGCAGACGAGAAAGATGATAGTTTTAAAATAAAATTCTAATTGTAGAGACATTGCGCGCAACGTATTTACTATCTTATATTTCAGTACATCAAAACGGGAGTTCAAAAATGGGACGTTTGTATATAGCACTTTTTTTTCTTCTTATCTCAATATCTCTTCACGCACAAAATCCGGAGTGGATATGGTATTATCCTGTGCCAAAAGTATATTGTACAGCAGTTGATGGAAATATTGTTTGGTTTGGGACATCCACGGGTGTGGTCGCGTTTAATCAAATTACAAAGGGAAAAAAGTTTTCTTACCTTGATTCTTCTGGAGTTTATCGTCACCTCGTATCCACGATTTTTATAGACGGTTTCGGAAATAAATGGATGGGTACGTATTCAGGAGGTCTTTTTAAATATGATGGTACAAACTGGATGGTCTATGATAGATCGAATTCCAGTCTACCTGATGAACCCATTACTTCGATAGAAATAGACAAATTGGGAACTTTGTGGATTGGTACGACAGATGGACTTGCCAAATTCGATGGTGTTAACTGGGTCGTTTATAATCGGGATAACTCAGGATTGTATTTTGATCATGTTGTATCAATAAAGATAGATGGAGCAGGGAATAAATGGATTGGCTCTCGTAGTGGTGGACTATACGAATTCGATGGAGTAACTTGGAAAGTCTATAATCAATCGAATTCTGGTTTACCTTTTGATCTAGTTAGTTCGGTTTTAATAGACAGTGTTGGGAATAAATGGATTGGGACAACAAAAGGACTCGCTAAATTTGATGGATTTAACTGGAAAGTTTATAATTCTTCGAATTCAGGTTTACCGAATGACTGGATTAATTGCATAGAATTTGATAGCTCCTGGAATATATGGATCGGGACTCAAAAGGGCTTAGCAAAATTCGACGGAACAAATTGGACAGTTTACTATACTTCTAATTCCGATATACCGGAGAATTACATCAATTCAATTGAAGTAGACTTGTCTGGGAATAAGTGGATTTGTACTTATTCAGGTATTCTTACAAAATTTGATGATAATAACTGGACGGCAGTGAATGTTGCTAATTCCGGCTTAACTTCTTACAATATCTCCGCAGTAGCAATCGATGATTCATCAAATAAGTGGATCGGCACCGACAAAGGGATTGTAAAATTTGACGGTATAAATTGGACTGTTTATAATACGTCAAATTCGGAACTACCTGGTAACGAAGTGACTTCATTGGTAATTGATGAATTCCAGAATAAATGGATTGGAACTTATGGTTTTGGGCTCGCTAAATTTGATGGTGCAAATTGGATAGTTTATGATTATAATACGACCAACTCGGAATTACCGAGTAACTTAGTAACTTCATTGGCAATTGATGCATTCCAGAATAAATGGATTGGAACTCCTGTTGGGCTCGTTAAATTTGATGGCACAAATTGGACGATTTATAATGCTTCAAATTCTGGAATACACACTCAAAGTGTTTACGCATTAGCGATTGATGTATCTAACAATATATGGGTTGCAACTTGGGGTGATATTGGTCGTAGTATAATTGATAGGGATTTCTATCGGTTTGATGGGACGAATTGGAGAAGCTATAGCAATTTAGATTGGGGAGTTGAGACTAGCTATGTTACCTCAATCTCGACTGATGTTTCAGGAAATAAGTGGATTGGAACTGAGTCTCGTGACCTAGTCAAGTATGACGATTCAAAATGGACGGTTTATAATTCTTCAAACTCTGGTTTACCAAACAGTATAGTTAATAAAACCGTGGTAGACGGTGCCGGAAATAAATGGATTGGGACTAATAAAGGTCTTGTCAAATTTGATGGAGATAATTGGACTACTTACCCTGAGTTACAAAATATCTCTATTCAATCAATTTCTATAGATAGGAATGGAAATAAATGGATTGGGACAAACAGTGGTTTGGTAGTTTACAAAGAAGGTGGTGTAGTTTCGGTTAAAGAAGACACAAAAAGTATTCCTCCAACAGAGTTTTTGCTTTCACAGAATTATCCAAATCCGTTTAATCCGAGTACAGTCATCAGTTGGCAGTTAGCAGTCGGCAGTTATGTAACATTAAAAGTTTATGATGTACTTGGGCATGAAGTAGCCACTTTAGTTAATGAAGAAAAACAGCCTGGCAGTTATCAAGTTTCATTCAACACACAACAAACCACCAACAACCGGCAACTTTCAAGCGGAGTTTATTTCTACCAGCTACGCGCAGGTAATTTTGTGCAGACGAAGAAGATGATAGTTTTAAAATAAAATTTATTATGATTGATAAAAGTATCAAATGTCAATTTTAGAATCGATTAAAAGTAAAAGTACATTATTAAACCTCAGAATGATTCTTGTTCTTTCAATTTCTTTATTATTGGTTTTCTCTTCTAGCTGTGATTTTGTTGAAGAACAAAATTCAGAAGGAATCGTCAATTTTATAATTGTGATTGAGTCCGATATGGATTCCTTAATTGTTTCGTTTTATGAACCATTCAAAGCTGAGTATATGGAAAAAACTCTTACTCAATTTCCTTGGTCTTATATGTACACGGATTTCATATCAAACAGTACTCCCTGGCATATTAAAGGAAGTTGCGATTCCGGTTATCTTAAAATTATTTTTTGGAGTAGTGAGGTTGAACATAATAATAAATTTGTGTTAAGAGACTCTGTGAGGTATTATTCACCATTTAATGATTTTGCAATTCAATGGGCATCAGAAGAAAAGGTAAACTACAGTTATAAAATGGCTGGACAAGCTGATTCAGTAAGAGTTCAACTAGGATACGATGCCATTTGGAGTGGGTACCGAATTGACACACTTATTACAAATCATTATTGGTCATTCTCGGAATTTGCAAGTCAATACGGACAGTATAAAGGAAAGGTAATTAATCAAACTTTGGAAGATGATTGCAAGTTTGAATTTGTAAGTTCTGGTAAAGCAGGAAGAATTTACAAATCATTTCAAATTCATGATACTGATACAGTAAATTTTAAGATAGCGCATGGGGCACTAGAAATAGTTGAATAAATAAAAGATTATCGTTTTAGAATGTATGTGTTTAGCAAAAACGTTTTCATATTTCTTAGGACAAAATCGAGTGCTGCGATTTACTACTGAAAATTGAAAACTCCGCCACTTTTCGTGTCTCGTCTCAATTGTCTTATCCTTCTTTTTTCTTATTTTCCGTATGTGTTAGATAAAATTTATACGAAAAACATTTCTTGGAGTTTCTATTGTCTCAATTGAGCGGAAAAAAAATTTATTTAGCCGGACATAACGGAATGGTCGGTTCTGCAATTTACCGGAGATTAACTGCTGCGGGTTATCAAAACATCGTTACAAGGAATTATCCCGAAATAGATTTAATCCGACAAACGGAAGTTGAAGAGTTATTTGAAAAAGAAAAACCGGAACTGGTAATTGTTGCCGCAGCAAAAGTCGGTGGAATCGTCGCAAACAATACTTACCGCGCTCAATTCATTTATGAAAACTTGATGATCGAAGCCAATATTATTCACGCGGCGTACAAAAACAACGTTGAGAAATTGATCTTTCTCGGGAGTTCATGCATCTATCCCAAGCTTGCACCTCAACCGCTAAAAGAAGAATATCTTTTAACCGGTTTATTGGAACAGACAAATGAGCCATACGCCATCGCAAAGATTGCCGGAATAAAATTGTGCGAAAGTTATTACCGCCAGTACGGCGCCAATTTCTTTTCTGTTATGCCGACAAATCTTTTCGGATATTACGATAATTTCAATCTGGAAACTTCACACGTTCTTCCGGCGTTAATGAGGAAATTCCATGAAGCAAAAACCGGAGGAAAATCATCCGTTGAGCTTTGGGGAACCGGTAAACCGTTGCGCGAGTTTATGTTTGTGGACGATTTAGCCGACGCAATCTTTTATCTGATGGAAAAAATTGAAGCGGAGGATCTATACAAACAAGGATTAACTCATATAAACATCGGCACCGGAGAAGATTTAACAATTGCAGATTTAGCAGAACTTATTAAAAAGATCGTTGGCTTTGATGGTGAAATTATTTATGATTCTACTAAACCCGATGGCACTCCAAGAAAATTAATGGACGTTTCTCGACTGCACAATCTAGGTTGGAGTCACAAAACTTCTCTTGAAGAAGGAATAAAAAAAACGTACACTTGGTTCGTAGATCAACTAAAAGCTAAAGTGTAGAGTGGCGAAATAACTTTGGTCTTGTTAGGGAATGGTTGAATGACCGAATGGATGAATGGAATGCAATAAAACGATAATATGCGGGTAACCCAATGGATGAAATTTTTATTAAGTATGGAAGCAGAAATAAAAACATTAATCGCGGTTATAGAAAGTTGGATGTATGGAAAGAAGCAGTTGATCTCTTTGCCATAGTGAAGAAAAAACTTAATGAAGTAAAAATATTATCGTTAAAATCAAAAGGACAAATAGAAGATTCGGTTTTATCGATTTCATCAAATATTGCTGAAGGATACAGCAGAAGATTCTTAAAAGAAAATATCCAATACAATAGTGTAGCATTGGCTTCACTTGCTGAAAATTATTCTCAATTATTTGCTTTGCTCAATTCGAATGATATTGATGAAATCTGGTTCAAAATTTATGATGATAAACATTATTGTCTTGAGAATAAATTAATAAATTTAAACAAAACATT
This sequence comes from Ignavibacteriaceae bacterium, assembly GCA_041671545.1. Lineage (GTDB taxonomy): Bacteria > Bacteroidota > Ignavibacteria > Ignavibacteriales > Ignavibacteriaceae > UBA1563. Next base: position 10,338 of record JBAZBI010000016.1, on the reverse strand, counting down.
AATTGACAAATTAAAAAATGATGACAACTGGAAGAATGATTATCAAGTGAAGGAATTAAATGAAATTTATGGTCTGAAAGAAGCTTTATAAAATTTCATTCACTCATTCAACCATGCATTCATTCTTTTATACCAAATAGTATTTAAAATATTTTATTATAAACCACAAGGTTCACATTCATGAAAAAAGCGCTCATCACAGGCATCACTGGACAAGACGGAAGTTACTTAACTGAAATTCTTCTCGATAAAGGTTACGAAGTTCACGGAATTATTCGCAGAAGTAGTTCGTTTAACACGGGAAGGATCGACCACCTTTATAACAACCGCGAAATAATGAACAAACAATTATTTCTTCATTACGGAGATTTAGTTGATACGAGCAATCTCAATCGCTTATTAGAACAAATCGAACCGGATGAAATTTATAATTTGGCGGCGCAGAGTCATGTTAAAGTCTCTTTTGAAATTCCGGATTATACCGGACAAGTTGATGCGCTCGGAACGCTCCGTTTTTTAGACGCAATTCGCGAAGTTGGTTTGCGCGAGGTTAAGTTTTATCAAGCATCAACAAGCGAGTTGTACGGAAAAGTGCAGGAAGTTCCACAATCGGAAAAGACTCCATTTTATCCTCGTTCTCCATACGGCGTTGCCAAACTTTACGGTTACTGGATAATTGTAAATTACCGCGAAGCATATAATCTTTTTGCTTGTAACGGAATTTTGTTTAACCACGAATCACCCCGCCGCGGAGAAACTTTTGTAACAAGAAAAATTACCCGTGCGGCTTCACGCATTGCTGCCGGATTGCAGCAATCACTTTCACTTGGTAATATTCATTCAAAACGCGATTGGGGTTTCGCGCCGGAATACTGCGAAGGAATGTGGCGAATCTTAAACCACGATAAAGCTGAAGATTTTGTCCTCGCTACCGGTGAAACACACACCATCAAAGAATTTGTAGAATACACATTTCGCGAACTTGGTATCGAAATAAATTGGCAAGGTGAAGCGGAAAATGAAGAAGGAATTATCAGCAAAATTGATTTGTCAAAAGCCGCGAAACTTGCCGGAACAGATTCGCAAAATTTCCAATATCAATTAACAAATGATTTAAAGATCGGACACACCATCATTAAAGTTGATCCAAACTATTACCGCCCGACAGAAGTTGATCTGCTTATCGGTGATCCGACAAAAGTTGAAAAAGTATTAGGCTGGAAAGCGAAGACTAAATTTGAAGATTTGGTTAAAGTGATGATTCAAGCTGATCTTGAAAAGGTTTTAAAAAGAGGTTTTTAAACTGGCTAATTAGGAGAACGTATGCTGCGTAAAATATTTTTTCTGTCGGTTTTTATTCTTGGATTTAACCAAGTTTTCTTTTCACAATCACTGCAAAAGAAAATTTATCATCCATTTACCGGAACGCTGGTATTTACAATGGAAAGTGGAGTTACTTACGGATTAACCGATTACAAAGATTTCTCTCTCGATTTTCTCGGAAAGGGAATGGTTGAGTTTTTTCTTCCAACATACTCTAAAAGTTCTTTTGGATTTCGCGCCTATGGAGGCGCCGGTTATTTAAAAGGAAAAGATAAAACTGCAACGCCATATGAATTCAGAACTGATTTAAGAGTAGTTGGCGGCGGAGTTGTTTACGCATTGTCGTTGGGTGAAGCGGTTTTCCCCTATGTTTTTGCGGGTGCAACGTACACATGGTTTAATCCTAAAGGGGAAAACGGAAAAGTTCTTCCAAACAATGCAAACAACGTTTACAAAAAAGATGAACTTGATTACAACGCCGAATTTGGGATGAGAATTCTTTTAACCGATAATCTTACGATGAATTTTAGCAGCGGTATTCAGATAAGTCCGAACGATTATTTTGACGACAAACTTTATGGCACAAGCAAAGATGCAATTCTTTTTGGCGCTTTAGGATTTTCGTTTTCGTTTTTTGGTGAACAAGATTCTGATGAAGACGGAGTTGTTGATTCGAGAGATCTCTGCCAAAATTCTCCCAAAGGTGTAAAAGTTGATTTACTTGGCTGTCCAATCGATTCTGACAAAGACGGAGTCCCAGATTATTTAGATAAATGTCCCGATACTCCCGAAAAAGTAAAAGTCGATAAAAAAGGCTGCCCGCTTGATACGGATAACGACGGCATTTCCGACTATATTGATATTTGTCCAAACACTCCCAAAGGAGTTTTAGTTGATGAATTCGGTTGTCCGTTGGATGCGGATAATGACGGTATTCCTGATTATCTCGATAAATGCGCGAACACTTCGATTGGAGTTCAAGTTGATAAATATGGCTGTCCGCTTGATAACGATGGAGACGGCGTGCCGGATTATCTTGATAAATGTCCGAACACTCCGAAGAATGAACAAGTTGATGAATCCGGCTGCCCAATTAAAAAAGTTGAAATCATAAAAGAAGTTCCTGTTATAAAAGAAGTTGTTCTTAGTGCGGGCGCTTCATTCGGAGTCGGCAGTTCGGTTTTACTTTCTGGCGCATATGTTGACCTAGATAAAATTGCTCAAACAATGCTAGAAGAAAAAACTTCCAAATGGTTAATTGAAGGGCATACTGATAATGCAGGTTCAGCGGCGAATAATAAAAAATTATCGCTGAAGAGAGCAAACGCAGTTCTTAGTTATTTTGTTTCAAAAGGAATAAGCAAGAACCGTTTCACTGTTCGCGGAATGGGTCCCGACTATCCCGTTGCAGACAACAGAACTGAAGAGGGAAGAACGAAAAATAGAAGAGTAGTAATTTTAAGAGTGGATTAATTTAAAAAGTTATTACCATTATTTGATTTGTACGATTGTAATAATTGGTCGAACAATATTTTTGAAATTGAATATTGAACAAGGAACAACGAATGATGAAGTTTTTTCTCTTCATTATTCTTCATTCCTTGTTCGATGTTCATTATTTCTTTTGGCTTTGGTTTCTCTGAGGTAAGGATGGGTAGTTTTTCCTCTCACTAAAATTGAATATTCCTCTTATGAAGTTCTTCGATCAAATTCTCATATCCTAAAAACTGAATTCCATCCCAATCTAATTTCCTGGCGCCATTCACATACTCAAGAACATCATCGATAAAAATGTGTTCTTCCGGTTGTAAACCGGTAAACGCTTCAACTGCTTTATAGATTTTTTCTTCCGGCTTTACGGCGTTTACTTCGTGTGAAAGGATTAGTTTATCAAAATTTTTAATAAACTCGTATCGCTCCCAACCATATTTTTTGTGGATTGCATTCGTATTTGAAAGTAAAACTAATTTGTAATTCTGTTTTAATTGCGGCAGAAGTGAAGCGACATTTTGATTAACAGTAAATATCTCAGAATAGATTTTACAGAACGTTTCTTCGTCAATTTTATGTTGCAATGCATCCAACATCACCTCCACGAATTTAGCCTTCGACAGATCTCCCCGTTCAAAAGAACGGTGAAGTTCATAATTCACCTTATAAAAAGAGAGAAAAACTTCACCAAGATTTTCTTCTATTGCGTTCAATCTATTCATCGCAATGGAATAATCAAAGGGAATCAACACATTCCCAAGATCAAAAACTATTGCTTTTATTATTTTCCCATTCATCAAATTTAACTTTCGTAATTTTTATAGTAGATTTATTTTGTAAAATAATTAAAAAAATCTTTTTACTTGCATAAGGCTGTTAAATGAAATTAGCATTTGGAACATTACTGCTTCTTATGGTACTATTTTCGGAGGCTGAATTCGCTCAGTCGAAAGTTTCTCTTAAAGGTAGAGTAGTTGATGCTGTTACCGGAGAAGCTTTGATTTTTGCTAACGTTCGTGTGGCAAATACTTCGTCGGGAAGTATTACAAACAAAGAAGGTTTTTTTGAGATCAAAACTTCTTCGGGAGTACAAAAACTCATTACAAGTTTTATCGGTTACCATACCGACACAACAGAAATCCTTCTAAATAGCAAAGAAACAGTCAAAATAAAATTGCTCCCTTCTTCACTTCAGTTAACCGAAGTGTTGATATTAGCGGAAGAAAATCCGGCGTATGCTATTATTCGCCGGGCAATAAAAAGAAAAGCAGAGCGTGCAGAGAAGTTAAAGAGCTATCAATATTCTTCTTATACAAAAGGAAGTATAAAAACCGAGGATGATATTAATGCACGCGGAAATACTATTTCGATGGGAATTGGTAATAAAGATTCTGCTGAATTAAAAATTACCGGAATACTTGAAAATGAAAGTGTCGGTTACTATAAATCTCCACATAAATTGAAAGAGATAATTGTAGCCCGGAAACAAAGTTCTAATTTCCCTTCTTCAATAAATATTTTAACGGGGGGAAGATTAATCCAAAATTTTTACGCAGATGACCTAAATTTCTTTGGACGAAAAATGACCGGACCGCTGGACAATAATTCAGCCAACTATTATTCTTTTACTTTAAAAGATACCCTCGCACAAGATTATCATACGATCTACAAAATTTTTATGACTCCAGCGGATTCACTCGATCCCGGATTTGTGGGCGATATTTACATCACCGGAAAGAATTTTGATCTGGTAAAAGTTAATTTGAGTTTGAATAAAGCGGCTAACTTCAGCGGAATTTTTAAGAAGATCACAATTGATCAACAGTTCGATCAGTATGATAATATTTATATGCCGGTTGACTATCATCTTTTAGTTGAAGCGGATGTTTTGGGTCTTGCGAAGTTTGGCTTTGAGTTGAATACGCTGCTCAACAATTACGAGATCAACAAAGATATTTCAGACGATTTTTTTAATAAAGCGCTTATCACCGTTTTAACTGATGCCGATAAAAAAGATTCAACTTATTGGGATTCCATTCAGCACATCCCAAATACGGAAGAAGAAGTTACAGCTTATAAAAGAATTGATTCCGTTTCAGCAATTCCGTTTTCTTTTTGGGATGAATTTTCATGGCTCTCGGATCGTGTAACTTATTCAAAACACTTTTCCACCACCGGTCCGTTGGGACTTTATCACTTTAACCGTGTTGAGGGAAATGCGCTTGACTTTGGGTTTTTCTTTTATGATTTGCTGGATGACCGTTTCCATACCTCTCTTACCACCAGTTATGGTTTTGCAGATAAAAGATTTAAAACAGAACTATCTTCACAGTATTATTTCGGTGGTTACCGAACTTATTCTCTTTCGGTAAATGTATTTAAAAGAACTTCGGTTCTCTTCGAGAATTCTTCTTCTTACGGTGATTTGTTTTCAACGTTAAGCTCTCTCCTAAGTAAATATGAGTTCAACGATTTTTACTATTCAACCGGATTCTCAATAATGATGAGCGGAGAAGTTATTCCAGTGTTAAAACTGCGGATGGGAATTCAACAACAAAGAGATTTATCTGCATTAAAGAACACAGAGTTTTCCTTCTTTGCGAGAAAGAAATCGTTTCAGGAAAATCAACCGGTGTCGAATGGATTGGTGAACACAATTAAGACCGGCTTTACAATTGATTTCCGCGATTACATCGAAGATGGAAAGTTTCGCAGAAGAGCCGGAGGAAGTGATGGAAACTTAATTATTGACGGAGGTGTCTCGATCGCACAAAAAAATATTATAAAAAATGATTTTAATTTTACCGTGTATGAAGCAGCAGTAAGTGGAGGATTTTCAACTTTTAATACTGCCGGATTGCAATTTCGTTTGAACGGATTGTACACTACCGGCTCGCTTCCGTTTCAAAATCTATACGCACTGCCGGGAAATATTACCTCGCTTGGCAAAGGGTATTCATTCCGTACTTTGGGTTTAAATGAAGTTGTTGGTGATCGCGTAATAACATTTCATTTAGTCCATAATTTTAGAGATGAATTATTTAGGTTGATTGGAATTTCATTTTTGAAATCATTAAACTTGCAAGTAAATTATTTCTTTAACGCTGCGTTAAGCGATGTAAGTCCGGATGGGAGAAAAAATTTGTTGTTCCCTTACAAAGCTTTTAAATCACCATTTTATGAAAACGGATTCAGCATCGGGCATCAGCTTTTCCCGATCGCGTTGGAATTCTCGTGGAAAATAAATTACCGCGGCGAAAGAAATTTTGTCATCGGTTTAAATTCAGCAATTTTAAATTAAAGGAAAGAAGTAAAATGAAAAAAGTTTTCACACACGATAAGAAGCAGTCGTTTGAAGTTGGCAAGATTGTTTGTGTAGGCAGAAATTATATGGCACATATTAAAGAACTTGGACATCAAGCAGAAGAAAAACCTGTACTGTTTCTTAAACCAACTTCCGCGATGATTTATTCCGGCGAGAAAATTATCTATCCTTCTTTTTCAAACAATCTTCATTACGAAATTGAGCTTGTGCTGCTCATCGGCAAAACAGTTACTAATGCTACAATTCGCGAAGCGAGTGACACAATAATAGGTTACGGAATCGGTTTGGATATGACTTTGCGCGATTTACAGAACCAAGCGAAAGACAAAGGAAATCCCTGGACCATCTCAAAGTGTTTTGATACATCCGCCGTCATTTCAGATTTTATTTTAAAAGAAGATTATGATTTGAACTTCGAAGAAACAATTTCACTTAAAGTGAATGGAGAAATCCGCCAGAATGAAACATTAAATAAAATGATGTTCAAACCGGACGAACTTGTTTCGTACATTTCTTCACGGATGACTCTGGAAGAAGGCGATTTAATTTATACCGGAACTCCATCAGGCGTAAGCGGCTTAAATAAAGGCGATAAGCTTGAAGGTGAAATTACGAACGTTGCAAAAATTGAAACGGAAATAAGTTGAATTGTAATCGGCAATAAGTTAAGTTGGTGTTGAAAATCGGAGTGATTATGTTCGATGTAAAGAAAAAATATATTGTTGATGAAGAGAACAAGAAAGTAGCTGTTCAAATTGACATAGAAACTTTTACGCAAATTGAAGAAGTTTTGGAGAACTATGGATTGGCAAAACTTATTTCCGAAAATAGCGATGAAGAAACTTTGTCGGTAAAAGAAGCTAAATCGCTTTATAATTCTTTAAACTGATGAAAATCGTAGCACAGACTTAAGTCTGTGTTACAAAACCATACGTGGAAAGTGAATTTTGTATAATATGGATTATTTATTTAACACAGACAGAGATTTCCGAATAATATCTTCCAAACTTATCTCCGGATTTTCTGTGCTAATATCTCGTACAACTTTTTCAGCAAGTTTTACATTGTAACCAAGTGTTGTAAGCGCTGCGGTAGCTTCACTTTTTATATTTGATTTTGGCTCTGCGGATGCACCTGAAGAAGAAATTCCTTCAACTTTTCCTCGGAGTTCGATCAATAATCGCTCGGCAGTTTTTCTTCCAATGCCGGGAATGGCTATTAATCTTCCGATGTTTGCAAATTCAATCGCCTCTTTCAACTCATCAACCGAAATACCTGAGAGAATAGTCTGTGCAGATTTTGGACCAATGCCGGAAATTGAAATGAGCAGTTCAAACATTTCTTTTTCAGATTCCGAAAAAAATCCGAAGAGCGAAAGACTATCTTCTTTTACATGCGTGTGAATAAAGAGTGAAACTTCGGCGAGCGAGGAAATTTTTTCAAATGTAGTTATTGAGATGAAAACCAAATAACCGACTCCGTTTACATCGAGAATAATTTTTGTCGGTTTAAGCGAAATTATTTTTCCTTTTAAAAAGCCAATCATGGTTATTCAATTATTCTTTCCGGAAAAGCTTCGGCAAAAGCTTTCCAACTTTTTGAAGAGGGAGCTTGTTTATCTTTTCTAAACGCATGGCAAATCGCCGCTCCAAGCGCATCGCTTGCATCAAACGGAATTTCATTCTTTACACCCAAAAGCGTTTTTACCATAAAATTTACCTGCTCTTTAGAAGCGGCGCCTGTTCCGACGATTGATTTTTTAATTTCACGCGGAGAATATTCACCAATAAAAAGTTGATGATGAACTGCGGCAAGAAGCGAAACCCCGCGCGCGTATCCGATCTTCATTGCTGATTGAACATTCTTTCCGTAGAAAGATGTTTCAATCGAAAAATCCGTTGGTTTATAAATTTTAATTAACCGTGTCAACTCGCCATAAATAATTTGCAGTTTGTCCGGCAGTGTTTTTTCTTTTACAAGATTGATTATCCCGAAGTGGAGTAACCGAAGTTCATTTTTTTGATAATGAACTAAACCGTAGCCAGCTTTAATTGTTCCGGGATCAACTCCGAGGATAATCATTATAATAAATTTAAGTTATTCTTGAATATCTGCGTTCGAGAAAACATTTTGCACATCGTCGTTATCTTCAAGTGTTTCGATAAGTTTTACAACCTTCTCTGCATCTTCACCGGCAACAGCAAGTGTGTTTTTTGCAATCCACTCAAGCGAAGCGTTTTCAATTTCAAGCGATTTCTCAAGCAAAGTTTTTCTAACAGTTTCAAATGATTCAAGTGAAGTTGTAACTTCAAAAATTTCTTCTTCGGTTTGCATATCGTCGGCGCCTGCATCAAGAACAATTTCCATTACGTCGTCTTCGCTTTTATTGTTGCGTTTAACAGAGATAATTCCTTTTCTCTCAAACATCCATGCAACAGAACCGGATTCTCCCATACTTCCGCCGATTTTGCTGAAGATATGTCTTACCTCCGCAACGGTGCGGTTTTTATTATCGGTTGCAACTTCAACAAGAATTGCAATTCCGCCGGGTCCGTAACCCTCATACATTAATTCAACGTAAGAAACGCCTTCAAGTTCGCCGGTAGCTTTTTTGATTGCACGTTCGATGTTGTCTGCAGGCATGTTTGCGGCTTTTGCATTATCAATAGCAAGGCGTAATCTCGGATTGCCGTTCGCGTCACCGCCGCCCTGGCGCGCAGCGATAGTAATTTCTTTTATCAGTTTAGTAAATATTTTTCCTCGTTTAGCATCTGCCGCCCCTTTTTTTCTTTTTATCGTTGCCCATTTTGAGTGACCGGACATAAGGAATTCTCCTATTTATTTTCTTTTAATTTTATGTCTTTAATTCTGAATTGCGGAAAAACTTTTCCGTCTTTAATCATTTGGTCTATTGAAAAGACCATATCAAACTTAATGCTTCCACCGTTTATTAACGGTGCAAATTCAGCCATGTTAAAAGCGATGCAATCAAAAACTTTATCGCAATCATCTTGTCTAACCGTTACAACCAGATGCTTTCCGCTAATTACGCGTGAAGAAACTGCGCGAACTTCTTCAGCCCAGAGTACCGGGCGCATATTTCTTGGACCAAAAGGAGAGAACTGTTCAACAATTCTAATAAACTTGGCTGTAATTTCGGATAATTTAATTTTTGAATCAATTGTTATTTCGGGAATTAGATCATTTCTATCAATTTTTTCTTTAACGATCTTTTGGAACCGTTCACGGAATTCATCAATTTTATCAATCTCAACGGCTAAACCTGCAGCGGCTTCGTGTCCGCCAAAATGTATCAACACATCTTCGCATTCTTTTAATGCTTCGTAGATGTTGAAGCTGGCAATACTTCGTGCCGATCCTTTTGCAATACCATCAATGGTAGTAAGCATAACTGTGGGTTTGTAATATTTCTCAACCAATCGGGAAGCAACAATTCCAATCACTCCCGGATGCCAATTTTCTTCGTGAAGTACAATAGCCAAATCTTCAACAATATCAACGCTGTCTACAACTTTTTCAACTGCTTCGGCTAACGTGTCAACATCAATTTTTCTTCTTTCATAATTCTCTTTTTCTAAAACTAAAGCTAACCGTGTTGCCTCAATATCGTCTTCGGTTATCATCAGTTCAACCGCAGTTTTGGCTTCGCTTAATCTGCCAACTGCGTTAATCCTTGGTGCAAGAGCAAAAACTATTTGACCGGAGTTGAGATTCCCCGGAATTATTTTTGCACTATCAAGTAAAGCTTTAATTCCCGGACGCGGTCTGCAATTTATTTGTGATAATCCTTCTTTAACAAGAATTCTATTCTCATCAATCAAAGGAACAATGTCTGCAGCACCGGCAAGCGCAACAAGATCCAAATATTGCATCGGTTCATCACGTTTTCCGATCCGTTCGCAAATTCCTTGAATAAGTTTAAAAGTAACCCCTGCGCCTGATAAAAATTTAAAAGGATAATTACATCCCGGTTTTATCGGATCGAGTAAAGCGTAGCAATCAGGTAAAGTTTCTTTTGGTTGATGATGGTCGCAAATAATGATGTCGATTCCAAAAGTTTTTGCATACTCAACTTCGTCGATAGCCGTAATGCCGCAATCAACGGAGATCAACAATTTTACGTTACGGTCTTTCGCATAATCAATTCCTTGAACGGAAATTCCGTAACCTTCTTTTAC
>JBAZBI010000015.1:0-99138 GCA_041671545.1 Ignavibacteriaceae bacterium | reverse complement strand
GAAATAAAACCAAGACTGCCGAAGTATTGGGAATTGGATTGACCACTTTATACAGAAAACTCCAGACTTATGGCATTGAATAGCTTAGACATACTTTTCTATAAAAGGGGAAATCTCATTGATAAAATGTCTGAGAAATTCCATTTCCGATGGGTCGGATTTCAAATCGTCGGAAATTTTTATGCCTATAACACAGGATACAGAATCTTTGTCCAGCAAAGGAAAATATTTTGCATTAACATTTTGCAAGGTATCAGTTGATTTTCCGGTTTCTCTTTTGGTCTCAAATGATGATTCTGCCGCTAACCAATCCAAGTCATCAACCCTAAAATTACTCATGGGATGAGCTTCTCTTTTTAGTTTATTCTGATCGGAAGGGAAAAAGATTATGGACTTAAATCCGAAAAAATTTTCGATTTGTTGTACAACATTCGATAAAAGTTCATTCTGATCTTTTCCATTTGATAAGGCTTTCAGAAGAAGATACAGTGCATTCGATTTTCTTTCCTTCTCAATCATTAAGTTCTTCTGCGTCTTAAGTTGTGAAGTTAAAACACCGTTGGTAACCGCTACAATAAAGAACATAAACAACATCATTGCGTCTTCCGGTTTTGCTATACGCATTGTAAAATGAGGAGGAATAAAATAATAATCCCATGCAAAAGCGCTTATAACTGCCGAAAGAATGATTGGTCCTCTTTCAAAATTAAAAAGCGGAAGGAGAAAGATTATCAACAATAGAATTAATGAGACAGTTTCATAACCAATACTATCCTGCACATTATACAGAATAACAATAATGATAAACATAAGAAGAGTTGAAAAGTAGTACTGATTACTTTTTGAAATGCTGAAAAATTTGTTTTTGGGTTTCATAAAAAATCTCTTTTTACGTTTTATAAGCAAAATCCATGCAAAGCTAAAAGTGAGGATATTTTTCCGATTTCGACAAGTTAAAACAAGTAACCCTGCCAAACTGGAAATCGACCCTACCATTTTGGAGTGGTTTTCATTCAAAAAAAATTAACCGGCGAATCACTCTTTTTTGCTATCCCGTTTCATTCAAACACTTTAGAAGTTGTTTAACTCAATTCAAAAGTTGTGGCACTCATTTGGACTATTCCCATACAAAAATTGGAAAGTGATATGGAAATTTTAGTAGTAATTCTCGGATTGGCAATTTTCTTTGTAATGTATAAATCAATTGAATTCTTCGAAAAGTTATAGGAGTAAAAAAATGATTCTTCTCTTGGCAATCAGTATTGTCACCTTCGGCTATCTTTTGTACGTATTAATGAAACCGGAAAAATTTTAGGCATAATCGATGAACACAGAAATTCTTGGTGTAGCGCTAATAATCGTGTTAACCTTTCTTATCGCTTACCCACTTGGAAAATATATCAGTGAAGTCTTTCGCGGAGAAAAAGTTTGGAGCGATTTCTTCAATCCGCTCGAAAATTTAGTTTTTAGGATTTCTTCAATCAATCCAAATGAATCGTTGGATTGGAAAGAGAACATGCAAGCTTTGTTACGGCTAAATGTTATTTTCTTTATTTGGAGCATTCTTCTTTTGATGGGACAAAAATTAATTCCGTTTTGGAATCCCGTTCACATCGGAAATATGGAACCGGCGCAGGCTTTTAACACTGCTGTTAGTTTTACAACGAATACAAATCTTCAGCACTATTCCGGTGAAACAGGAGCATCATACTTCACACAACTCTTAGTATTTTGTTTTTTACAATTTGTTACCGCAGCAAGCGGAATTGCAGCGCTTGCGTTGTTATTCAAAGGAATAATGCAGAAGCAGGCAACTGATCTCGGCAATTTTTATAATCTCTTTTTAAAAAGCTGTACAAGAATATTATTACCTCTTTCTTTTATTGTCGCCATCATATTACTTTTTAATGGAACGCCAACAACTTTTGAGGGATTACAAAAAGTTGTAACACTTGAAGGTGATACAACTCTTGTTGCAACGGGACCGGCTGCACCGATGATCGCGATTAAACAAATTGGAACCAACGGCGGCGGATTCTTCGGACCAAATTCAGCTCATCCTTTTGAAAATCCGAATTATCTCACCAACATCGTAGAAAACTTTTCGATATTAATTATTCCAATTGCGCTTGTCTTTGCGTTTGGATTTTATCTCAACAAGAAAAAACTTGCTTGGATTTTCTTTGGTGTAATGACAATTGTATTTCTCACTTTTGTTAGCAGTACGATATATTTGGAATCAAACGGCAACCTGGAAATAGCTAAACTTGGTGTGACGCAATCCATGGGAAGTATGGAAGGAAAAGAAGTAAGGTTTGGCTCCGCTGCTTCGGCTTTATGGGGAGTATCAACAACCTCAACTTCCAACGGTTCTGTAAATGCAATGCACGATAGTTTTACACCATTATCTGGAGGAATTTTTCTCCTCGATATGTTGATCAATTCAATTTACGGCGGAGTTGGCGTTGGGTTTATAAATTTTTTCATGTTCGTAATTATTGCAGTTTTTATCGGCGGATTGATGGTTGGAAGAACTCCCGAATTTCTCGGAAAGAAAATTGAAGCACGGGAAGTTAAAATTGCTGCACTGATTATTTTAATTCATCCCTTCTTAATATTAGTCGGAACAGCAATTGCATCTTTTGTAGCTGCAAATAATTCCTCAATCGGCTGGTTGAGTAATCCTTCATTCCACGGTTTTTCTCAAATACTTTACGAATTCACTTCGGCTGCAGCAAATAACGGCTCCGGTTTTGAAGGACTCGGAGACAATACAACTTTCTGGAATATTTCAACCGGTATAATAATGCTGCTTGGAAGATACATCCCTATCATCGGACCAATCGCAATTGCCGGTTCGCTCGCTTCTAAAAAAACTGTTCCCTTTTCCGAAGGAACTTTGAAAGTTGACAGCATTGCGTTTGGAGTTGTATTATTGGGTGTGATAGTGGTTGTAGCCGCTTTGTCATTCTTTCCGGCATTATCACTCGGACCATTAGCAGAATTTTTTACAATGTAATCTTGATAGAGAAATAAATGAAACGTAAGAAAACCATAAAACTATTTGAAACGAAATTAATTAAAGAAGCGGTCGCTGAATCTTTTGTAAAATTAAATCCGGCTTTAATGCTTAAAAATCCGGTGATGTTTACGGTTGAAATTGGTACGGCAATTATGCTTGCGATAACTTTCTTATCGATGTTAGCGCCGGAGAGTGGCGAAGGATGGTTTGGATATAACCTATCAATTACTCTTCTTCTTTTTCTTACTATCTTATTCGGAAATTTTGCCGAAGCAATAGCAGAAGCAAGAGGAAAAGCACAAGCTGCTTCATTACGAAAAACAAGAGAAGAAACCGAAGCAAAATTGCTTCTGACCAATGGCACTATAAAAACAGTCAGTTCTTCACATTTGAAAAAGGGAGATGTTTTTGTTGCTGAGGCTGGGGATACCATTCCTATAGACGGCGAAATAATTGAAGGAATTGCATCAATAGACGAATCAGCAATTACCGGCGAATCGGCTCCCGTAATTAGAGAAGCCGGGACCGATCACTCAAGCGTAATCGGTGGAACAAAAGTTCTTTCGGATAAAATAAAAGTTGAAGTAACCACACAGCCGGGTGAATCATTTCTTGATAAAATGATCTCACTCGTTGAAGGAGCGAATCGCCAGAAAACACCGAATGAAATTGCGTTAACAATTTTACTTGCAAGTTTTACACTTATTTTTCTGATGGTAACAGTTACTTTAAAACCATTCAGCGATTACGCAAACACCACAGTTACAATAACTGCTTTAATTTCTTTATTCGTCTGTTTGATACCAACCACAATTGGCGGATTGCTTTCCGCAATTGGAATTGCCGGGATGGATAGAGCGCTTAGAGCAAATGTAATTGCCAAAAGCGGTAAAGCCGTTGAGAATGCCGGCGATATTGATGTTGTGCTACTTGATAAAACAGGAACGATTACAATTGGAAATAGAAAAGCGACAAATTTTTATCCGCTTGACGGAGTGGAAAATAAAGAATTCATAAAGCATTGTTTTCTTAGTTCACTTTCGGATCCAACACCGGAAGGAAAATCGATCGTTGAACTTTCGCAAAAACTTGATCCTTTTGTAATAGAATATAAAGCAAATGGTGGTAAATTTATTGAATTCACCGCCGAATCGAGAATGAGTGGAATTGATTTAGCCGATGGAACGCAGATCCGGAAAGGCGCTTCTGATGCGATGAAGAAATGGTCGAGCAATGGTGAAATTGAAGAACTGAATAATTACATCAACGAAATTGCCGCTAAGGGTGGAACGCCGCTCGCAGTTGCAGTGAATAAAAAAACTGTTGGTGTTATTCAACTTGAAGATATTATCAAACCGGGAATTAGTGAACGCTTTGAGCGATTGCGAAAAATGGGCGTGAAGACAGTGATGGTAACAGGTGATAATCCATTGACTGCAAAGTTTATTGCGCATCAAGCCGGTGTTGATGATTTTATTGCCGAAGCAAAACCGGAAGACAAAATGAATTATATTCTTAAAGAGCAGAGAGAAGGAAAACTTGTTGCGATGATGGGAGACGGAACAAACGATGCCCCGGCGCTTGCTCAGGCAGATGTTGGCGTGGCAATGAATTCCGGTACACAAGCTGCAAAAGAAGCCGCCAACATGGTTGATCTTGACAGCGATCCGACAAAACTTTTGGAAGTGATCGAAATCGGTAAGCAGCTTTTAATTACTCGCGGAAATGTCACTACGTTTTCTATCGTTAATGATGTTGCAAAATATTTTGCAATCGTACCGGCATTATTTGCGGCAACAATTCCCGGTTTGAACGCATTGAATATAATGCATCTTAATAATCCGGAATCTGCAATCCTATCCGCGGTGATCTTTAACGCATTTATCATTCCTGCGTTAATTCCACTCGCTTTGCGAGGTGCAAAATATAAACCGATTGGCGCAACAGCATTGCTAACAAGAAATTTATTGATCTATGGTTTAGGCGGATTGATCGTTCCCTTTGTCGGAATAAAAGCGATTGATCTCGTTGTCTCATTGTTTTTTAATTGAAAGGAAGTAAAATGAAAATCTTAAAAGATATAAAACTTCACTTGGTAACGGTAATAATGTTTGGACTGCTTTTTCCATTATTAATTTGGGGAATTGGTCGACTTTTTCCTAATCAAGCAAATGGATTTCCCATTTATAAAAGCGGAAAGTTAGTTGGATTTGAAAACATCGGGCAAAATTTTCATTCCGATAAATATTTTTGGGGAAGACCTTCTGCCGTTGAATATAATGCTGCATCTACGGGTGGTTCAAATAAAGCAACGACAAATCCGGAATATTTAGAACAGGTGAAAAAAAGGATTGACGAGTTTTTGTTAAAAAATCCAGAAGTAAAAAGAAGTGAAATTCCTTCTGATTTAGTCACCACATCCGGTTCAGGAATTGACCCGCACATTTCTCAGCAAACTGCTTTGATCCAGGTACCGAGAATTGCTAAAGAAAGAAATCTTGATAGACAAAAAGTGAAACAATTAGTTATCAACCATATTGAAAAACCATTGCTCGGTTTATTCGGAACGGAAAGAGTGAATATTCTAAAGTTGAATCTTGCTTTAGATGAATTAAAAAAGAATTAATTTAAGTACAACGATTTATTTTAATGGAACCACAAATATCCATCTCAGCAGAAAGATTTTTAAATCTTATCCGTACTTCTAAACGGGGTAAGTTAAAAATATATATTGGAATGGCGGCAGGCGTTGGAAAAACCTACAGAATGCTGCTTGAAGGGAAAGAACTTTCAGAAAATAAAGTTGATGTTGTGGTCGGTTACATTGAGACACATGGAAGAAAAGAAACTGAGAAACTTGTGGAAGGACTTCCGATAATAGAGAGAAAAAAATTATTCTATAAAGGAAAACAGCTTGAAGAAATGGATGTTGACTCAATCCTGCTTCAAAAACCGGTGGTAGTTTTAGTCGATGAGCTTGCGCATACAAATATTCCCGGTTCAAAAAACGAAAAGAGATGGCAAGACGTAAATGAATTAATGGAAGCGGGTATAAACGTTATCAGTACGGTAAATATTCAACACATTGAAAGTATAAATGAACATGTTGAAAAAATTACGGGGATAAGAATAACAGAGCGTGTACCGGATAGTGTAATTCATTCTGCTGATGAAGTAGTTAATGTAGATTTGACGATTGAAGAGTTGATTGACCGGTTGAAAGAGGGTAAAATCTACGACATGAATAAAGTTCCGATCGCTTTACAGAACTTTTTTCAAAGGGACAAATTATTGCAGCTTCGTGATCTGGCATTAAAGGAAGTTTCCCGCCAGGTTGAAAGAAAAATAATGAGAGAAATTCCTCTCCCCTCCCGTGAAAGGCTTAATGCGATTGTTACCGCGATAAGTACAAATAATAATTCAGGTAAAAAATTAATTAGAAGGTCTTCAAGGTTAGCAGCAATTTATAATTCAAAATGGTTCGTAGTTTACGTTCAGAACGATAAAGAAAAGGCGGATACAATCGATCCGAAAGTGCAGCGATATTTACTAAATAATTTTAAACTTGCCGCTGAACTTGGAGCCGAAGTGGTGGAATTAAGCAGTAATGAAATTGCAAAATCAATTGTGGAGTTTGCTAAAGAGAAAGAAGCAGCTTTAATTGTAATTGGTAAACCTATCTTTACTATTCTCTATCGATTAAAGCCTAAAAACTTTTTCCGCGAATTATCATTTTTAACTTCAAAAGAAAACATAGATATTTTGATGGTGTCGGCAGATGAAAACATTAAAAAGTAAAATCAGTCTTGGTGTAATATTCCTATTCGCAGTAATCCTGCTGTTGAGTGTGCTGGGGATACTATTCATTAATCAACTCGCGCAAAAATCCAAGGGAACAATTGTAGATAATTATTCTTCAGTTAATTATATGATGGATATGGTTAGTGAATTGAACGACATGCATACTTTTCAGTTGGAACATCTTCAAAATAAATCTGTTGATAGTATATTAGTTAATAAGTATCTGAGCTCAAAAAATATCTTTGATAAAAATCTGCAACTTGAAACAAATAATATAACGGAAATAGGAGAAGCAGAACTTGTCCATCAACTTCACTCAACATATAGAGACTACTTAAATACATATGAGCAATTAAAGAACAAACTCTCATTAAAAGAAAAAAAAATTGAACTACTGCGTGAGAAATATTTGTCTGTTGAAAACAAGATCCTCAATATTTATCGCTTAAATATGGATGCAATAACCAATAAGACAAACAGTCTCCAAACCACCGCTGATGACGTAACCTTATATATGTCAATTGTTGCAACCTTAAGTATCCTTATTACGTTATCATTTATTTTCACCTTTCCCTCAAATATTGTTGGTCCAATAAAAGAACTAACGGAAAAAATTAAGTCAATCAGTGAAAGGAATTATGATCAAAAGCTCGAAATAAATACAAAAGATGAATTGGGTGAAATGGCAAATGCATTCAATGTGATGGCTGCAAGATTAAAACTCTATGACGCCAAACAAATTAACCAGTTATTGTTTGAACAGAAACGATTAGAAGCAGTGGTCCATAGTTTTGAAGACGGGATTCTGTTTGTTGATGAGAACCGGAAAGTAGTTTTAGTAAATAATATAGTACTAGAACTTACCGGATTAAAAGAAGAAAATATTTTACATCATTACATTCAAGAACTTGCCGGATATAATGATTTAATTAAAGAAATTTACAAAACGGTTTCATTGAAACACCTTGATGGTGAAGTTGATATTAAACCACTGAGAATTGCAAATAATGGAAAAGAATATTTTTTTAATATTGAGACCGAAGAAATTATTACCTATGCGGAGTCGGAAAAGAAAGAGACTTTTATCGGCAATCTAATTTTGCTGAGAAACATCACAAAATACCAGGAGCGTGATAAAGCAAAAACAAATTTACTTGCTACCGCATCTCACGAACTGAAAACTCCATTGTCATCCATCAACTTAAGTTTAAAATTACTTGACGATAATCGTGTTGGAGTGCTAAACGATGAGCAAAAAGGAATAATAAGCGCCTTGAGACAACACAGCAATAGATTATCCAGGGTGATAAATGAACTGTTGGATTATTCACAAATTGAAACGGGCAATATTAGATTGAAGTTCACCTCGGTAAAACCAGATATTGTTTTAGATATTGGAATTACCGCTTTAATGATGCAAGTTTCAGAAAAGTATATCGATCTGAAAACAAACATTGAAGAGGATTTACCAAACATTCATGCCGACCTTGAAAAGTTAGTATTTGTTTTCATTAATATTTTAAATAACGCAATAAGGTATTCAAAAAAAGGGGATGAAATAAAAATTGATGTGAAGAAAATTGAGAATGAAGTACAGTTCTCTATTAAAGATAGTGGACCGGGAATATCAAAGGAAGATAAGGAGAGGTTGTTCCAGAGATTTACACAAGTTGGCGAAATATCAAAACAAGGTTGGGGATTAGGCCTGGCTATTTCAAGAGAATTTATAAACGCACAAAACGGCAGAATTTGGGTTGAAAGTGAATTAGGCAAAGGGAGTACATTTATTTTCAGCATTCCGGGGATAATTAAAAACGTTTAATTTTTTCTTTAATAAGATTGAGGTAAAGCAATTATTGCTATTTTTGTTCATAGGAACTGGAAACATTTTAATGAATTTCCTTTGTTTAGTTATTGATGATGATGAGAAAAACTTTTCCGTTCTGTGAATAAACAGTAAGGTTTTACATGTTGATCCAATTTTCATAAGTTATGAAACGTAAATTCGCTTTCATTTCTCTTTTGTTTGCACTTCTTCCGTTGTTTGCGCAACAACTTCCCTTTAAGACTTACACTCGTGGCACCGGTCTCGCCTCTGATTATATCCTCTCATTATTTCAAGACAATCGCGGCTTCCTTTGGATTGGAACTGACCGCGGAGTTAGTAGGTATGATGGAATCAGTTTCCGCAATTTTACAACCGAAGACGGGCTATCGAGTAACATGATTTATTATATGTTCCAATCTTTAGACGGAGCAATGTGGTTTGGTACGTACGAAGGAGGCGTCTGTAGATTTGACGGAAAGAAGTTTCAGACCTTTACAAATAAAGATGGATTACCTGCTAATTCAGTAAATGTGATTACAGAAGATAAATTTGGGAGGATGTACTTCCAGACCAGCAATGGAATTGTAATGAAAAGAGGTAATACGTTTATAAAAATTTTTAATTATAGTAATGGCACAACACGCCCAATGCTGGCACTTCGCAATGGCAATCTTTTAATTCCAGACTCATCAAAACTTTACGAAATAATTCCAACCGATGATGATCGAATCATCAAAAAAATTATTTCAATTGATTCCTCTCTGAAAATTAATTTTTATTTTATGAATTCCACAGCCGCCGTTGAACGCTCGGATGGACAAGTTGTAATGGCTGCAGCACACAATCTGCTTTTTCTTAGAAAAACAAAATCTGGTTGGAGTGTAAATCGAAAAGAAGGGAAACTTTATGAAGCTACAGGTCTTGGCGAAGATGTTTCGAAAAATCTTTGGCTTGGAGGTCAATTCGGTCTTGAAAGAATTTCAAATGAAAGCACAACATTATTCGGGCTCAAGAGTGGAGTTGATCCTCCCTTTGTTCAGGCTTTACTTGTTGATAGAGAAGGAGTAATTTGGGTCGGGACTTTCGGAGGCGGATTGAAAAAACTTATCGGGGATCATCTTCGTTTTTTTACTACTCGTGATGGACTTTTAAGCGATAACGTAAATACTGTTTTCCCGGATTCAAAAAATAGGATATGGGTAGGTACAAAAAATCTCGCCAATATTATCCAAAACGATTCTATCTCTCATCTTCATTTTGAAAAACAATATGCGATTGATCAAGCTCGAGCATTTGGTGAAACTAAGGACGGGACCCTTTATTTAGGCGGATTCAATTACATCTTCAAAATTATTCACTCTTCGGGGAACATCTATAACGCATTACGCATTAAGGAATTTAAAGGAGCTTTCAGCGGCATTTCCGTAATTAATAGTTCGCCCAATAATAATGAACTCTGGTTAGGAACTTATGGTGAAGGAGTCGTTCATCTTGTTAATGGAAAAACTAAACGCATTACAAAAAACGATGGACTTGTTTCGGATTTGATCGAGAATATTTCAGTAACACGGAATGGTGTATGGTTCCTCTCTCGTAACAATGGAGCAACCTTCTATCAAAATGGAATGATGAAGAATTTTTCTAATCCGGACGAGTTTCCGTCGAAAATGATTTATTGTGTTCAAGAAGAAAACGACAGCACTATTTTGTTTGGAACGAACAAAGGTTTGGTGCAAGTGAAAAAAAAGGAAAGTCGAATATTCGGAATTAAAGAAGGGCTCGTCGGCACATCGGTTCTGGGAATCATTATAGATTCTTCTCATGGACTTAAGAAAATTTGGGTTGTTTCAGACCGAGCGCTTCATCGTTTTGAAAATGGTAAATTACTTCCTTATGCATCATTATCATTTTTGCCTTCTGAAGATGCGAGCATTAATCAGATAACTTATCAACCGTCAACAAATCAACTTTGGCTTGCAACTACTAAAGGCGCTGTCCGTGTAAATCTTAATGAGGCACGAAGAATAAAAATAGCTCCGTTAATTCACATCACAAGAATTTTTAGTGATGAGGGTGGGCTCTATGATAAACTGACAACAACTACAGCAGAAAAAGATTTGGATCATCTCGTTTTATCATATAATGATAATAATATTTCGTTTCGTTATGCAAGCACAAGTTTTGCTCGAGAAGAGGAAGTCCGTTACCGGTACAAACTGGAAGGTCAAGATGAACACTGGTCCGAACTAACACGAGAGAGGATCGTTCGGTACCGCAACTTACGCGATGGTGACTATACATTTTCGGTTATAGCTATAAATCCCGATGGAGTTCAGTCTGATAATGTAGCTTCTGTTTCCATAACAATTATGCCTCCTTTTTGGCGAACCTGGTGGTTGCGGTTGTTATTTAGTATTGTGGTTCTTTCAGTTATCATCGGAACAGTCAGACATTTTTCAACTAAAGAACTTAAAAGACAAATTCATGAACTTGAAAAAGAAAAAGCTGTTCAAAAAGAAAGGGAAAGAATCTCCCGTGATCTTCATGATAATGTTGGATCGCAATTAACAAACATAATCACCGGTATTGGACTTGCAGAAATTTATAACAAGGCGGAAAAACCAAAAGCCGACTCTCTCCTTCATTCACTCCAGGATGAAGCAAGAGAAACTATGACGCAACTTCGTGAAACGATCCGTGCTTTAAAATCAACTGAAATAAGTTTTGACAATTTTATAATCGAGTTAAGAAAAGTGATCGAAAGGCATTCAAAATATTATTCGGGAGATTTGCAACTTGTTTTAGATGATCATTCACGATGCGAAATTATCTTGAAGCCCCTTGAAGCTTTAAATATTTTCAGGATTGTTCAAGAGGCAATTACAAACAGCATTAAGTATTCTGAAGCAAAGGAAATTGTTGTAAATATTTCGTACGAAGCCGACATTCTCTCAATAAATGTTATTGATGATGGAGTAGGGATGAAGAATGACATCTCTGAAATGGTTAATGGAAATGGAATTGAAAATATGAAAAAACGGGCAGATGAAATTGGAGCAGAAATAAAATTTACCTCTAATAAAAACGAGGGCGTTTGCGTAACTGTTACTTTGCCGATTAAAAAGAAATTTTAATATTACCTCTAATGGGGTATTTCAAAAAGATTAATAAAAGCTTATCTATCAACTATGGAAAAAATCAAAATTGCTCTTGTAGAAGATTCAAAATTACTTTTGGCAAGACTTGCTGAAGGATTCTCCCTTTATGATACTTATAAAATTGTCGGGAAATATTCCAACGGCAAAAGCATCCTTGATGCTCTTGCAAAAAGTAACCGGGAAAATTTACCTGATATTATTTTAATGGATATTGAGATGCCAAAGAAAAACGGTATTGAAGCAACGTTAGAGATAAAAGACAAGTACCCGCACATTGACATCATGATGCTTACGGTTTTTGAAGATGATGCTAAAATATTTGCGTCAATACAAGCAGGCGCTTCGGGTTACATGTTAAAGGATGAACCGTTTGAGTCAATCGTAAATGCTGTTCATGAATTATATAACGGTGGAGCTCCTATATCCCAATCAATTGCCAGAAAAGTTTTATCGTTGATAAAATCGAATCAAGACACAACCAATAACGGTCATCCTCTAACTCCGGACCTAATTCTTTCAAAACGGGAACTTGAACTCCTCCATGGTGTGGTAAATGGAGGAAGTTATACAACAATTGCAAAAGATTTGTTCATTAGTCCGCACACTGCAAAAACGCACATCAAAAACATCTATAAAAAACTTCACGTTCATACCAAAGCAGAAGCCGTGCGAACATGGCTTGGTAAACTTTAGGCTCTTAGAGAGTCGTTAGTAATAACATGTTAACGATAATTGAATATCGAATAATGAACAAGGAATGATGAATCTCGAAGTAAGTACAATCTGTCTTTCAACTTCATTATTCTAAATTTCTTGTTCGATATTCATTATTCTCTTTAGTTTTTTTTCAAAGGGAAAAACATAGTTTCTTCTTTATTCCTTTCAAATTCAACTTTTTTCAAATTGCCCCAATTGGGGTATTGATATCGAATCTCTCCAAGTTCAAGTTTCAGTTAGAAATTGACAACAATTAAAGTTTAGCAATAAAGAACAATTTTTTAACTAAAACATGTTAACAAATCAAAATCAATAGGAGAAAATCTTATGAAACGTTTTTTACTCAATCTGATCTTAATTTTTTTCTGCTTTTTCCCCATCTCAGCGATTGCACAATGGACACAATTTGCCCCGGGAACATATCCCTTTTCCTACACATGGATCGAATCCATTGTCGGCGATGGAACCAACATTTATACAGGAACTCACAGTAATGGAGTTTTCCGTTCTTCCGATGGCGGAACTACATGGACAGCCATTAGTTCAGGGCTGCCAACCGGATCATTTGTTTATAGATTAGTAATAATTGGAGGGAAAATAATTGCAGGAACTACTAACTTTTGGGGAATGTATCAAACTACCGACAATGGAGCCAGCTGGACAAAAATCGGATTTACCGGAATCGAAATATATTCTTTCGCCAAGATTGGAGAAAATCTTTTTGCCGGAACATCTGTTGGAGCCGATATTTCTACAGACAACGGTACTACCTGGACAAACGTTGCGATTGATACAAAAGAAAAAGTTAAAGCGCTTGCGGTAAACGGTTCCAAGTTTTTCGCCGGTATCACGGGAGGTGAGTGGATAGATTATTCACATTATACTTATGGCGTTTATTTATCAACAGACAATGGACTAACCTGGAGTTGGCCAACTAACATAGGGTTTAACAAAGTCGTCATAACACTTTCTGCTGTAGGGAATCATCTCTTTGCCGGAACAAGCAGCGGCGTTTATCTCTCAACAGATGATGGTGGAAGTTGGACAGCTGCGAATAACGGACTCACCAATACAAATATTACTTCAGCTGTGGTGAGTGGTAATAATTTATTTGTTGGGACAAATGGTGGCGGAGTATTCCTTACCACCGATAACGGCGCAAGTTGGAGTGCAGTAAATACCGGTTTAACCAACTTATATGTTTATTCACTCGCAGTAATTGGCAATGATCTTTATGCCGGAGCAATGATGAGCGGATTGTGGAAACGTTCGCTTTCTGATATCGTAACAGCTGTTGAAGATGATAAGATAAATCAACCGGCAAATTTTGCTTTGCATCAAAATTATCCAAATCCGTTCAATCCAACAACAACTTTGTCATTTGCCATTAGTCATTCATCATTGGTAACACTCAAAGTGTTTGACGTTCTAGGTAAGGAAATAGCGGTTCTTGTAAATGAAAATAAATCAGCCGGAAATTATGAAATAAATTTTGATGCATCGAACCTTTCCAGCGGTATTTACTTTTATAAACTGCAAGCGGGAAATTTCTCTTCTACAAAGAAGATGGTGTTGACTAGATAACTACGAGTGAACTCATAAAATAATATCACCCAAAAGAGGAAAAAATGATGAAAACAAAAAAATTTATCTTATTCGGCTTACTCGCTTTGTTAAGCTTGAACATTACTGCCCAGGAAATGGTAAAAGATATACGAACCGGTGTTTCAAGTGGAATTTCTCTTTCTACTTCTTTAGTTAATGTTAATGGTATGTTATTTTTTGCTGCAAACAATGGAACTACCGGAGAAGAATTATGGAAAAGCGATGGTACAACCGCTGGTACTGTAATGGTGAAAGACATCAAATCAGGAGCTAATGGTTCAATCCCCGCCAAATTAATTAATGTTAACAGCACGTTATTTTTTGTAGCTGACGATGGAACAAATGGAGCGGAATTATGGAAGAGTGATGGAACTTCTGCCGGTACTGTGATGGTAAAAGATATACTGCCCGGCTCTAATGGCTCAAATCCCTATCCCACCGATTTTATAAGTTTTAATAGCACATTATTTTTTTCGGCGGATGATGGAACCTCTGGAACAGAATTATGGAAGAGCGATGGTACAGACGCCGGTACCGTGATGATAAAAGATATTCAACCAGGATTAAATAGTTCAAATCCTTCCAAATTTATTGATGTAAATGGCACTTTGTATTTTTCCGCCGGTGATATAACAAATGGAATGGAATTATGGAAAAGTGATGGCACAACCGCAGGAACTGTTATGGTGAAAGATATTAAACCCGGTGCAAACGGTTCAAATCCTGGTGGATTTACCAATGTTAATGGAACTATATATTTTAAAGCAGACAATGGAACTAATGGAACAGAATTATGGAAAAGCGATGGAACGACTGCCGGGACTGTAATGGTAAAGGATATTCAGACAGGTTCAACAAGTTCAGAAACCGCCGGATTTATTAATATTAATGGGAGTTTATATTTTTGGGCAGACGATGGAACGAATGGAATGGAATTATGGAGAAGCGATGGTACGGATGCTGGTACTGTGATGGTAAAAGATATTTGGACTGGGAGCAGTAGCTCTCATCCCAGTTTCCTTTCAGAGTTTAATGGAAAACTTTTTTTCTCTGCCGATGACGGCACAAATGGAACAGAACTTTGGACAAGCGATGGAACAACCGGCGGGACGGTGATGGTGAAAGATATTAAATCCGGTTCCGGCGGATCCGGTCCTTTTAATTTCTTTTCTTTCAATAACACTTTATACTTTGGGGCAGACGATGGAACGGTTGGAGTAGAATTATGGAAAAGTGACGGCACTACAACAGGCACAGTAATGGTGAAAAATATTTATACCGGTGCAAGTAATTCAAATCCTTCCGGATTTATTGAAGTTAATGGCGCTTTATATTTTACAGCAGCTAATTATTATGGAAGGGAATTATGGAAACTTACCGGAACAACCTCTGTTCGGGAAATTACTTCCGCAACTCCAAAAGATTTTTCAATTTACCAGAACTATCCAAATCCATTTAACCCTACATCTACAATCCGGTATGATGTACCTAAAACCGGTTTTGTAAAAATCAGTGTCTATGATATTCTTGGAAAAGAGATTAAGACATTAGTGAGTGAAGAAAAAAATCCCGGCAGTTATGAAATTACTTTCGAGGTAAACGGAGTTGCGAGCGGAATATACTATTATACGATCCGAACGGGGGATTTCACCCAAAGTAGAAAAATGATTTTAATGAAATAAAATTTCAGAAAACTTTTTTAGAAAGAAGTCGGAGTACATCGCTCCGGCTTTTCGTTTCATGCCAAATACGCGCTAACTAATTTTTCTTTGCCGAGAGTATTTACCAGAAGAACTTCATCGTAGCTCGCCGGTTTTTCATTTTCACCAACCAAATTTTTTGGTTCCTGTCCTTCTGTGTAATCGACCTTGCTTTTTCATCGATCAATCACGACTGTTTTCTAACAAGGATGTTCATTCAACTTTTTAATTTACTACAACCATTTTTTTCGCTTCAATAAAATTGTTCGCATGCAGTTTGTAAAAACATATCCCACTCGATTACAACCAAACCTTAGAAAGACCCTGTCCACAGCTTCACCAAAATTGTATTAGAGTAAATTTTTACCTCACTGTCAGAGCTTATGGTAAAATATTTTTCACCGTCGGTAAAGAAGGAGACAAATTGAACAGACTTCCCTTCTGAACTAAAGGTGCGAATAATTTTTCCATTATCAACGAGTATTAAATTTAGTTTTGTTTTATTTTCTGAAACAAATAATTCTAAACTATCGTCTGGTGAAAAGGCTCTCTCCAAAACTCCCACAGTGTTATACATTAATGCCCAGTCACTTGTAAAATAGTTACCACCTATTTTTCCGTAGGTATCAGACTCAGCCGCAGTGACTGATAGAATGGTGCCGCGATGGTTGAAAAGAGCATCATAGAAATAACCGTAAATGCTTACTACCATTTTACGTTGGTCTAAATTCCATACATCGAAAGAGTAACGACCGCACGTAATTAATGTTTTGCCGTCGGGACTAATGGTGAGAGCCGTACTATAAGGATTTGATTCAAGTTTCTGAATTAACTTGGCATTATTTAAATCCCATACCTCAACCGATCCCACAATATCACTTATAACTGCCAAATGACCTGTGGGTGTAATTGCAAGGCTGTAAATTGAAGTTGAGTTAGTATTCAGGGCTTTTTGGATAATCAGATTCGGGAAGGTTCTGATATTTATTTTTTTTGAATCCTCTATCGTAACGAGCAACTTGGAATCCTGCGTGAAATAGGCTGCTCTAATATCCGCACTTATTGATGCAATATAAGACCAGGTAGATGTATTCAAGATATAGAAATGTCGATCTATCCAACCGATCATATAAGCTCCATCAGGACTTAGAGAAAGGTTGGTAAGATTTTTAGGAAATATTGATGCCGTACTAAGAAGTTTATTGTTCAACTTATATTCAGCGGTAATTGTTTTTGAATAAGCAACCTGGTCTTCCCAGCCAACACATTTAATTCTATACTTGTATGATTTTGTTGTATCAAGATAGGAATCTGTAAAAGATGAAGTAGGACTCTTTACCGAAACGATTTCGTAAAATGTTTGCCCATCATCAGACCGCTCAACAATATATGATCCAACTCCTTCACCTCCCGACCAATTCAAACTAAGTCCCGTTGCTGATTGCGAAGTTATCCATAATTGACTTGGTGGAATCACCGGTGGCGGACTAGAGCCACACGACCAAGTTCCAATCGTCAATATTAAAGCAAGCAAAATTATATTGAATGAATTTAACCATTCAAATAAAGTTTCGCTCCTTCCAAGTTTATTATTCTTTGCCATGTCACTTCCAAAAATTATTTTATTACCAACATTTTTTTCGTTTCAATAAAATCACCTGCATGCAGTCTATAAAAATATACTCCGCTCGCCAATTCGTAATTCCTAATTTGTAATTCGTAATTATATTTCCCTGCAGATTGTTCTTCGTTCACAAGTGTTGTTACTTCTCTACCAAGCAAATCGTAAATTTTTAGCGTTACTTTGCTAATAACCGGTAACTGATAACTAATCACTGTACTTGGATTGAACGGGTTGGGATAGTTCTGAGAAAGTGAATAATTCTGAGGTAAATGAGAAGATAATTGTTTGGCATCAGTGATCATCTCTGAGAGAGGACGGCGCCAAACACCACGGTCATAAGTACCAACAAAGAGATTGGTGTCGATGATTGCAAAACAATTGACACTAAGTCTCGCGGTAAATTCACCATTAACATCAATCCAACTATTACCATGGTTGGTAGAAAGAAATATTCCGTTACCATCAGTACCGAAAACACCCATCCCACCAGTTCCAGCAAATAGATTTTTTCCACTTATGGCAATTGCTGTGACCTTGTCTGTCAAGCCGGTATTTACAGCATTCCATGTTGTACCATTATTGGTTGAAAGAAAGACACCGATCTCAGTTCCTGCAAAAATAACTGTATCGCTGACAGCAAGAGTTTTGACGTAAGTGTTCGTCAAGCCTGTATTCATCGAATCCCAATTTGCTCCATAGTTAGTCGAAAGGAATACCCCCTTCGGGGTTCCGGCAAAGATATTTGTGCCACTGAAAACAATTGCATTGGCCATAAAATACAATGAACTGTCGTATCCATTTTTGGGTAATCCTTGATTCACCGCATTCCAGTTTTTGCCATTGTCGGTGGATAAAAAGATCCCGTCATACCATGTTCCTGCAAAGAGATTCTTTCCAGAGAGAGCAAGAGTCTTAACATTTTTTCCCGTCATACCGGTATTCACGGAATCCCAGTTTGTTCCATTGTTGGTTGAAAGAAAAATCCCTTCAAATGTCCCGGCAAAAATATTCACTCCATCTATTGTAAGTGATCCGACTGAAGGATAAAAGTAATTGTATTTCGGTAATCCACTATTCACCGCATTCCAGTGCTCACCATTGTTGGTGGAAAGAAATATTCCTTCCGCATTTCCCATTTCCCATTTTCCTGACGTTCCGGCAAAAAGATGTGCACCGTTTACTACCAATGTACTCACAGTAAAAGAATCCAAACTTGTTTGCACCCACTGCGCCTGAGAGGAGTAAAATGTGAAAATCGTTATCAGACAAAAAATAAATTGTTTCATACATTCTCCTATATTTATTTTATTAGTAACATTTTTATCGTCTCAATAAAATTGTTTGCCTTTAGTTAATAGAAATATTTTCTGCCTGTACGCTACTTTCCTTTTAACCGATTAAATATTTGAATTTGATTTTGATTTTTTCACTAAACGGGAATTGAGCGATCGGGAGGGTTAAGGCAATTTTGGGTTTTTGTTGGAGTTGAAAAAGGAAGAATTGTTTTGAGAAATTGTTTTTCTCAATATCATTTGGAGATAAATGTAAGGACGAAAACTCTTGAAGGAGTTCCCATAAATATTGTATGCTTTGTACCAGACCGGATAAGAGAACAGATTGTAAATGAATTGACAATCGATTCATACAGTCACTAAAATAATTAATTTGAACACTTTTTGTGTGTTAATCCTCCTGTTTTTTCAAGAAATCATACTACCCTCAGCATTCTTTGGAAACAAGCGGGTGGAAAATAATTACATTTAGTTCGATTGTCAAGTAGCAAAAGTATATATTTTAAAATTCTCAGCAGTAGCTAATTAATTCCGTTAGGTATTCATTTTAGTTTCAACGGTAATTTCCATATCGTTGATTGAATCTTTTACTCAATTTTTATATTCATTTCTGTTAATTTGGCGGAGATTGTTTTTCAACATGCTCAATACACTTACGCAAGATAGGCGCTAACTAATTTTTCTTTGCCGAGAGTATTTACCAGAAGAACTTCATCGTAGCTCGCCGGTTTTTCATTTTCACCGAAGAAGTCGGTGTCGTTTCGCTCCTTCTGTGTAATTGATCTTGCTTTTTCGGCAGTGAGAACCGAAAGCTTTTCAACAATAATATTGTTGCCGCTTTCCGCATCAACCTTCCCTTCTATTACGTAAGGTCCCATTGACATGGTGAGTTCCGCGTACTGTGCATACGCCTTTGGAAAGATCACCGCTTCAAATGTTCCGGTTAAATCTTCCAGCGAAAGGAATTTCATAACATCCCCTTTACTTGTTTTTACCCGCTTTGAAGCCATATACCAGCCGATCATTTTAATTTTCCGGTTGTGGTATCTGAACATGTCGGCAGATTGAATAATATCTTTTGCTTTTATTTCCGTATCAAAAAACTGTAACGGATGCTGCGAGATCATGTAGCCGAAAAGTTCATACTCGTAAAGACTTTTTTCTTCCGGAGAGAAATTCGTTTCGGTTACTACATCTTTTTCCAACTGAATGGTTTCGTTAGCAAACAGATTATTATTGTACTCGGTAACTATTGTTTTGTTTTTGAAATAAAGATCAAGCAGGCGAAGCAGCGTGGGTCTTGTTAATCCGAAGCAGTCCATCGCACCGCACTTTATTAAAGATTCCGTTCGTTCATGCCCCAAACGGGTGCGGGAAAGAAAATCGATAAGCGAAACATATTTTCCGTTTTCATTTCTTTCATCCACAATTGTTTCCGCTGAACTTTCTTCAAAATTTTTTATCGCAATAAAGCCGACCCTTATTTCTTTACTCCTTCCTAAATATCCATACACACTTTCATTAACATCAGGAAGCAGCAATGTTAATCCGCACCGTTGTGCTTCGGTAATGTAAACTGCAGTTGAATAATAACCTCCGCCGTTATTCAACACTCCCGCCATAAACTCAGCCGGATAGTGAGCTTTTAGATAAGCAACCTGGAACGAAAGCAATGCGAATGAAGCGCTGTGAGCTTTGCAGAATGCATATCCCGCAAATGATTCTATCTGTTTCCACAATGATTGCGATACGACTTCCGAATAGTTCTTCTCTTTGCAACAACTAAAAAACCGGTCACTTAGCAATTGCATAGCTTTGTGTGAACGCATCTTCCCGCTCATCGCTCTTCTCAACAGGTCGGCTTCTTCCAATGTTAAACCAACAACGTGATGAGCAACTTTAATTACATCTTCCTGATAGATCATCACGCCGTACGTTTCACCCAGAATTTCCTTCATCTTTGGAATAAGATATTTTCTACGACTTGGATCTTTGTGGCGTTCGATAAACTCTTTCATCATTCCGCTTTCTGCAACACCGGGGCGAATGATCGACGAGACCGCCGTGAGCATTTCAAACGAGTCACAATTTGTTCTCTTCAACAGCGATCGCATTCCCGGGCTTTCGATATAAAAACAGCCTATTGTTCTCCCTTCGCGGATCAACTTGCGGGTTTCTAAATCGGCAAATACTTGTTTGTAGTTGAAGAGATCGAATCCGGTGCTTTTTATCGTTCTTTGGACCTCATCATATATTTTAGAAACTTGTTTACCGGGCGGGCGGTAATCGGCCATGTTAAACAGTTTTGTCTTGCTTGGTTCCATTTTCTTTACACATATAGGTGAACATTTGCGCACTAATATATAAAGGAACTTGAAGAGAATCAAGAGCTAAAATGAGTGGAAAACCGTTTAATTGTTTAGAGAGTGCGTTTTGATGCTAAAACCGATTTATGAACAGACCTGCCCGGCTCAGACGGGGATTAACGATATTAAAAGTGAGAAGATTTTGATCTACATCGAAAATCAAAATATGTTGATCGTTATTTTCAAATTCTTTTTTACTACTTAAAAATTTTCTGACCAATTTGCCGGGTAAATTGCCCTACTTCATCATTATCAATATTGCATTTGAGACAGGTCTCTCCCCCAAAAGATCGCTTGGATTATTGATGATCCCTTCCCCTTTTATCCATAGAGTTGTGGAGCCGCCTCCATCGAGATTAATTGCATCGATGCATCTTAAATCAAGCAAAAAATCCTGAGCTTCAAACAGATTCATCCCTTCCGCTTTGCTGCTTCTCCCATCTACGGCGATAAATAAAATATCATTTTCTGTTGTGCATAATAATGTTCGCGGATGCCGGTCTGTAACAAACTTTATGTCGGGTAAACTTGTCTTCTTTCCATTTATTAAAAGCAACGGACCGGAAACCAACACTGCTTTTTCTTCTTTCGATTCTTTATAAAATTGTTCCGACTTAACTTGCTGCACTAAGATATTATCATCTTTTGAAATAATTACCGCACCGTTTACAACACTTTCCGGTTTTGCCCATTTTAATTTTGGTGTTCTTGTTCTGTTGATAACAGAATCGTCCACTTCCAGATAACAAACTCCGGCGATACTATCCATATCAAAATAACTGCCGTTGAGTGAGGCAACTGCGTTATTAATTTCTCCAAATGAACTTGTTGTCATCAGATCGGGATTGTTGTAACTTATTTCGAAATGAACTTTGTTGGAAGAGGTTTTGGGAAGAATTAAGAAACTTATAACTTGTTTGCTGCTGAAGAGAGTATCTGTACTTACTTGAAAATATTCGAGTGAATCGTTTGATAGTTTTCTTTCATTATTCGGGAAGAAATTGCTTTGCCCGAAAAGCGTAGTGTATGTAAGAAGGATTAGAACAAATAGAAAATGATTTTTCTTTAACATGTTTGCTTCGATGATGATTGTGTTTATATATTTTAAGTACTCGTAGCCAAAACAACTTATTTTTTAAAATATCTTACTCCATCCAAATCTTTGAAATCAATATCTTGCGTCCAGACGATTGCATTATTTTGTTTAGCTGTTATATAAATAAGACTATCCGCCATCGGGATTTTTTGTTCATAACTCAACTTTGCAGCTTGAATTGCAATGGTCGAACTCACTTCAATTACTTTAGCTTGTTGCATTAACCCGATAACTTGCATTGCACTATTTTCGTCTTTCTCCAATAATATCTTTTTATATACCTCGTAAATATTTATTGTTGAAACAATTAATTCATCTGTTTTCTAATAGCGGGAGCAAATAATTTAGCATTTTTACTATCGGCAAGATATTCCAACCATCCCGATGAATCAACCAGATTCATACCCTATCTCCTTCTCTTTCAATGTGGGTATTCATTCCTTTTAGCAACCCGCGAACATTTTTGATATTTTTAAGAAGAAGGAATTCGATCCTATCACCAAATTGGATTATTTGCAATTTTTGTCCGGGTTTTAATTTAAGCTCTTCCCGTATTTCTTTTGGAATAACAACTTGATATTTGGGGGAAACTGTTACCGTTGTCATTTTAAACTCCTATTATATTTTGCGGTGTAATATATCGATAAACATAACATATATCAATATACTATCGGAACAGGAGTTTACCCATTTTTTGGAAAGCTGGTTTTATAGAACAGTTAGTATGCTGGTGGTCGCCAATAAACTTGCTCAAAGATAACGGGTTTATGGATTACCATTCTTATTAATCTTTCTACTCCATCGGCAATTGTGTAATAAAGAAAATGTCCCGTTTTTTTTAAGCGTTTGGCTTTATCTATGAGATTATGAAATAAGAACTCGGTATTGTTTCCAATCTTATAGACTATCTTGCTGATCAAATATTTAACTGTACCCCAAAGATAGGAGTTACTTTTGTCATAATTTAAGGTGGATTATGTTAGTTAAAAATACCTGATTTTATGATTAACTCACCTCGCATTGCGCCAAAAATAAAGTCACCCAAGGGAATTGGGATAAAGGATGTTACGTCATAATATAGGTAACCCAAATAATTGAGGTTATCTATGAGCGGAAAAGCAAAAAGAAAATATTTGGATGAAATAAAGAAACGCTATTTCACCTCTACAAAATTGGAAACGGATAAATCCTTGATGAGTTTTGCGCCAATTGCTCCTGTAACCGAAAATATGCAATCAGATTAATTCATAAGAAAGCATCACCCAAGCCGAAGAAAAGAGCCGGAATACCAAATGTTTACTACAAAGAATCTATCCTAAGATTCCTCAAAGACCTTTGGGTTGCAACCAATCTTGTTTGTTCCCAAAGACTCAAAGATACTATCGCTTCTTGGCTGCCTTATTATCAACTCCATCATAAAAACCATCTCTCTGAACATGACAAAGAAAAACTTCTCCGCATTTCTCCCCGTACGATAGATCGTCTGCTCAAAAGTAGTACATCCAAGCATAAGAAACTTGGACTCTCTACAACAAAGCCAGGTTCGCTGCTGAAGAAGCATATCCCGATTAAAGTAGATCAATGGAATGAGTTTCGTCCTGGATTTCTTGAAGCTGATACCGTTGCTCATTGTGGAACTTCTGTTGCCGGGCAATTTGTCTATACGCTGGATGTCGTTGATATTGCCACCGAGTGGACAGAACAGAGAGCGGTTTGGGGATAGGGGCGGCAAGGGGTCTTTACTGCTCTGAAAAGCATTGTTGAGCAACTCCCCTTCAAGATACTCGGCTTTATTCTGATAACGGTTCTGAATTCCTTAACTGGAATCTCCTTGAGTATTTTACCAACAGAAAAAATCCCATCCAATACACCCGCTCCAGAGAATACCGTAAGAACGATAATGCGCATATTGAGGAAAAGAATTGGACGCATGTCAGGCAGTATCTCGGGTATCAAAGATTTGACAATAACACCATTGTTCCACTGATGAACAATCTTTATTTGAACGAATGGAGATATTTCTTGAACTTTTTTATCCCCTCTTTTAAGTTCATTAGCAAAGAAAGAGTTGGTTCAAAGATCACTAAGAAATTTGATCCACCAAGACTCCTTATCAACGACTTATAGAATCAACTTATATCAAACCAAAAATTAAGAAACAACTCACGAATACTTTTGCCTCTTTGGATTCTTTCAAGCTGCAAACCATTGTCAAATTCTTTATATTGTTTAATTAAGTTCCTACTGATAATTCCATTGTATCCTCATTAAGATAAAGTTTTTGATGACTGAATGTTTGTTTCTCTCGTGTAAGTTCGGCTCAATATTTCTTGCAATCCCTCAACTCCTCCAGCAAAATTTCTGCAATCCTTTCCGCTGCCTTCCCATCCCACAGCTCCGGAACTTTCCCAATCTTCTTTTTCCCGGATAAAATCTCAAGTGCCGCTACTTCTGCTTTCTTAAAGTCAGTACCGATCAAATGATTCGTCCCGACTTCCACAGTAACGGGACGTTCTGTATTTTCCCGCAACGTTAAACATTGAACACCAAGATAAGTGCTTTCTTCTTGGATGCCGCCGCTGTCGGTAATAACTAATTCACAATTTTTAACTAATGAAATAAAATCAAGATAGCCTATCGGACCAGTTAAAATGATATTATCATTCAGCATGGATTCTAAACCAAATGCCTTAATATTCGCTCTCGTTCTCGGATGGATTGGAAAAACAATTTTTCTTTTTTCACTCAGATGGTTCAGCATTTCAATCACTTCACGCAAAGATTTTTCTTCATCAACATTACTCGGTCGGTGGAGAGTAACAAGTATATAGGCTGTAGGCTGTAGGCAATAGGTTTCAAGGATTTTAGACTTATTAATTTTTGGTAAATAATGGATGAGGCTGTCAATCATACAGTTGCCAACAAAGAAAACCTTATCATCACTCACACCAGACTTCTTTAGATTTTCGATTCCGCTCTTTTCAGTGATAAATAGAAAATCTGAAATAGTATCCGTTAAAACCCGGTTGATCTCTTCTGGCATTTCTTTATCAAAACTTCTTAGACCAGCTTCAACATGTGCAACTTTGATATGTAGCTTTACGGCTGCAAGACTGCACGCAATAGTTGAATTCACATCCCCAACTACAATAACTAAATCCGGTTTTTCTGATAAAAGGATTTTCTCAAACTCGATCATCACCCTTGCAGTTTGTTCAGCATGCGAACCGGAACCAACGCCTAAATAAAAATCCGGTTCCGGTAGTTCCAATTCATCAAAGAACACCTTCGACATCTTCTCATCATAATGCTGCCCCGTATGGCAAATAAGATGGGTGATTGTAGATGGTTGATGGTTGATGGAAGAATTCTTTTCTCCTCCCATTTTGCTTTCTCCGCCTTCGGCGGATATCCACTTTCCACTTTCCTCTGCCAACTGACCAATGATCAATGACAACTTTTCGAACGCTTTATGCAGCGGTGCTACTTTCATAAAATTAGGTCTTGCGCCAACGACTGATATTATTTTAAGCATATTTTTTAACTTTTAAATTGTTTATTTGTTTAACTAAAATTCTTCCATTCTCTGCGCCTTTGAGTCTTAGCGAGAAAATTTCTTTTTATTTTCTTCACCTGAACTTCATAATTTGTTAATCGATGTTCGTTTTTCAAACTCCACATAACGCTAAAGCGTAACGCTCCACAAAAAAACATCATAAATGATGTTCCGATCCAAATGCCTACTGCCGATTGCCAACTGTTTACTGCTCAACTCTTTCCCCTCCCATAGTCTCACGGTCTCAAAGTCTTCTCATCAAACATCATCCTTCATCCATCCTTCTCAGCTTTAGCTGATCAGCCTCTGGCTCGCCTGTCAGCCTCTGGCTGAAAATCTTCAAATCCCAGCAACCATTTCCAAACAGGTAGAACCTTAACTGTACCGTTTGCAAGTTCAAGCGTTTTTTCTTCATCATAGGTCAATATCAATTTATCAACCTCTCCAAATTGCTCATTTAGAGATACCAGTCCCATCGTCTCACGAGCTAAATTTTCTTGTGTAAGAGAATAAGTAACCTGGATGGCTTCCTTCTTGTTATTGGTGAGCGAAACAAGAAAATCAACTTCACTTCCTTTTGGTGTCTTCCAATAATAAACATCCAATCCTTTTCTTAGTAACTGCTGAAAAACGATAGTCTCCAATACCCTTCCAATATTTTCCGAAAACCTGAATCCTACCGCATAGTAAAACCCAATATCGTTAACGTAGTATTTATCAGGATTATAAATCTGCTTTTTAAGAGAAAAATCATAAAGCGAAAGCGATCGTATAAGGTAAACATCCTCAAGAATTGTTAAGAAATTTTTTATCGTTGTCACATTCTTTGCATCAATAGCGTTTCTTAATGATTCATAACTTGCCAAACATCCACTGTTTGTTATTAAGTATAATGCTAGTTCCCTTATCTCCTTTACATTCCGGATATTATAACGGGAAACAACATCTCGGTGAATGATATCCTTGAAATACTGCTCGGCTAAGGTTATGTCACCATTCTTTAATACTTCCGGAAACCCCCCAAGTTTTATGTAATTCTCAAAAGTGCGCTTAATTTCAACAATTTTTTCCGGTAAATAAAAATCACGTTCTTCCATTTCCAAACCAAGTGACCAAAGATACTCCTTAAAAGAAAATGTCTGGTTTTGAATTTGCCTGTTTCTGCCTGTTAACGAAGTGGAAATTGATGAACTGATTAACGATGCGTTTGAACCGGTGATAAAGATTTTTACATCTTCAAATTCATTAAGCCGGTTTATCCAGCGTTCCCATCCACTTATATTTTGAATTTCATCAAAGAAAAGATACTTTTTCCCAACAGGATTTTCAATTTCCAGGTATGTTTGATAAAGTTTTTCAAAATCTTCCGATGTGAAATTAATAAACCGCTCATCTTCAAAATTAATAAAGAGAATATTTGATTTCCCTATACCCCGTTTCTCCAATATTTCTTTAGCGATTAAAGACATTAAGGTGGATTTCCCGCTCCGTCTTATTCCGCTGATAAAAATAACTTCTCTTGTGTTTAAAAATTTAGTAAGTGTGGTAAGAACTTCCCGTTTTACTAATCTTTTTTCTGCAAGAAAACGTTCTTTTTGAAAAACTATAAGCGATTTTAATAAATGCTTTTCCATATTCCGTTTATATTATAGCACTAATATAATATATGCTTCAGAATATTACAACAATATTATAATATTTACCCTCCCAAACTTCCAATTCATTCATCTTAGCCGAAGGCTAATGAGCCTCTGGCTCAAATCCTTCAATCTTCATTCCTCAAATCTCCCGAGCGAAGTCGAGGAGCTTTAGTCGTACAATCTATCCTTCAATCCTTCTCAACCTTCGGTTGATGAGCCTCTGGCTCAAATCCTACATTCATCAATCCTGAAATCCCCAATCCTCACAGTCCATACTGCACACTAACCCCAAACGAATGATTCGCTCCAAGCTCCCAAGCCGGAGTTCTCGCTTTATCCTCATCAGTAACATTTGAATACTGATAATATACTTTTCCGAACAGATCGTGAATGTATTCATAACTTACCTCCAGGCCAATGTTTGTCTCATTTCTTCTTAAGCCGTAAAGGAAAGGTTCACCCGGAAGTTCATACTGATTTTCAACTGAGCTAAACCCACCGCGACGGATATATTCTCCCCAGACCTTAGTTTCCAATCCTCTCATAAAGCGGTAATCTAATTGCAGAAAGATCTGGTCAGCATTTTGTCCGATGTAATGTCCTAATAAATAATTTGCGTTCATATACGTTTGTGTCGGTATCCAGTTTGAATAAACCCATGGAAGGATTCTTGTGTACTCTATCCTCGTCATCAAACCTTGAATACCTAAATCATAAACCGCCGTGCCAACAGTATATCCAAATTGATTTCTGTCCGACTCCCCTTTCAAAAATCTAGTTAAAGAGAACTCATCCAAAAAAGCAGAGCCGTAAAGCTTAAACCCTAACGGATGATAATAATTCCAATCCATAAATATCGAGCCGTTATTACCACTTTCCTTCCCCCCAAAAGTGATTGCATGATCTACCGATCTATAAAACAAAAATGGAATATAGTACCCTAAGTAAGGTGACTTGTCACTGTAAATAATAGTTTCTCCCACAGTAAAAGAAAGATTCTCAATAGGTTTAATCTGTAGCGCGTGCATTACAAAATATTTTTCTCTCTCAATCGTCCGGGGATTTCCATTAAATGATGTTTTATACGTTGCAAGACTATCCGTTACTCTTGAAAGGAGCCATCCATGCATAAAGTAATAGGTAAACCATTTTGCAGGAGTTAATCTAAAATAAAGTGACGGAAATGAAGGTGCTTTTTTTGATAATACCAATTGTGATCTATACCCGCTCCCCAAAGTAAAAAATTCTTTAGTTAAACCTGTTGTTATCCAATTATTTCCATAAAGGATAGACCCGGTAGTTTCGCTAAATTCTATGCTGTTATTTTTATTTTGACTGAGCACGGAGCCGGTTTCGGGAGTAAATTGTTTCTTAACATCCACGCTTTTCCCTTCTTCCAAATTCTCCGCAAATCCGAGACTGAATCCAAAATGCAGATCTATTTCTCCATACATCTTAAATCCCCAAGTGCGTTTGTAGTAACTCTCCTTCGCTTTACTCCCCATTGTTAAGAGAAGTGAGGGGGAAAACGAAAAAGTAAATAACGAGTCCCGGTAATAAAACGGTCTTATTCTTCTTTCAGTTGATGAATTCAGCAAACCATCTTTCAACTCACTAACATAATTTTCATTTGCTGGATTCATTTCGTCGTAAAATTCTTTTTTGTACCACGCTAAATCCTTTTTTTCAATTTCAGTCAATTCGTTTTTCTTGGTTTCAATCGCTTCCAAATATTTAGCAATTTCGTTTCTCGTTAACTGCTTCTGAAATTCATTACTTGTAATAACTCGCTTCAGACTCATCCTCTCTAAAAAATCATAAATCCCGTTAGAGTTCCCCGACTCAAAAACAACCTGCCCGAATGAAGGAATATGCATTGCCAGAATAAGTAGTGTTAAGATTACATTTTTTTTCATAAATCACTTTTTAATTTTTTTCTTTTACAAATATAGCGTTTCACCATTCACCATTCCAACTCCCTCAACAATTCGACAATCCACCCCTGCTCTAATTCACACCACGTCTGCCTTTGGCTCGCTTGTCAGCCTCTGGCTGAAAATCCTAATTCTCTTCAACTCCGCATGGCGCTTAAGCGCCACGCTCCACAAAAAAAACATCATAAATGATGTTGACAGTCCGCCGCGGCGGATCAGTTATCAGTTGTCAGTCTGCATCAGTATCCAATCCTTCTCAGCTTTGCTGAAAACAAAAAATCCCACTTGCGCGGGAAAACTATCGAAACTTTTTAATTATTGCATAGAGCAGAGTGCCTGGAGCAAATGGTTTAGCGTTAAGTCAAAGACTTTTGAAAATTAGTAATCTTTCTGCACATGGATAAAGTACGGAGTATGCAGAATGGAGTCTTGAGTAAGTAGAAATTATAAATTAGTTTGAAAATTTCTCCGGTGTGTTTATCATTGAAAAAAGCATTTTGTTTATTTCTTCGTATCTCTCAATGAAGTATAAATATTTTTCTTCAGTTATATACTTTAGATCCTTTGAAAAATCTAACCAAACTTCTGTCTCGGAAGCTTCACCGCTGCAATCAATTAATTTGCTGACGAACATTTTAGCATACTTTCTTTTTCTCCATACTTCTGCAATATTGGCAGGAACTGATCTCGACGACCTTCGCATTTGATCAGTCAAAGAATATTTTTCTTCTGAGGGAAAATTTTTCGTCATCTCAAAAATTTCCAAAGCTGCTTTATAAGATTTTTGATAAACAATCAGGTCTCTAAAACCTCTATAATTCTCCTTACTCATTACTGATTTCTCCTTACTCCTTACTAATTTCCTTTTGCCCCTCAGTACGCATTTTTATCCCCTTTTATCATATTCCATACCGTCAAGATAATGATCTGCAAGTCCAAAAGAAACGACCAATTTTCTATGTACCAGAGGTCATGCTCGACTCTCTTTTGCATCTTCCATGATTCGTCTGTTTCACCCCTAAATCCTTTGGCTTGCGCCCACCCCGTTACACCAGGTTTTACTAAATGTCTTAGTTGATAGTAACGTATCTTGTCTTTTGATTCTAAATTCAAAGGAGTAGGGTGCGGTCTTGGACCCACAACAGACATATCCCCAAGTATAACATTCCAGAATTGCGGGAGTTCATCAATGTTGCTTTTTCTTAAGAAGGAACCGAACTTCGTTATTCTTGTATCATTTTTAGTAGCTTGCTTAAATTTTCCTGTTTCGTCAACATCATGGTTTCCCATCACCATCGAGCGGAATTTATAGGTAATGAACCGTCTGTTATTTCTCCCCCACCTCTCATGCTTAAAAAAAACAGGCCCCCTGGATGTGAACTTTATACCCAATGCAATTAGCGGAAATAACCATGAGAGAACTGTAACGAACAACAGAGAAGCAAAGAAGAAATCAAATCCACGCTTTAAAATCCTCCATCCAAATTCATTGATCTTATCTACACGAACGGTTATTATAGGGAATTTATCAAAGACCGTAACTTCAAATCTTTCAGACAAGAACTTAAAATAATCCGGAATAATTCTAACCTTTGAAGTACTTTTCTGACAGACAGAGACCACCCACTCCAATTTTTCGGCTGCGTAATTCGGCAGCGCAATAATTACATCATCAACACGTTTTTTTTCTAAAACATCCTCTAATTGTTCAATCTTACCAAGATATTTTCCATTCAATAAAGCTTTACTGTTATCGTCTAAAAAGCCAATAAGCCTATATCCAAAATGGGGATTTGTGTGAATTGAATTGTAAAAATTCTGCCCCACCTCCCCTGCCCCGACAATTAAAAGACTTCTAAGGTTTCGCCCTTTACTTCTTAACCGGTATAAATACTTTCTGATGATAAACTTATTGAAAGTTAAAAGACCCAGCATGAGAAAAGCAAAGTAAAAAACAAAGGTTCTCTTTATCGCAATTTCTTTTATCACAAAGAGAAGGATAATTGTAATAATTATTTGAATTAATATTGTCTTTATTATTGTTATTAATTCAAAACTGAAATCACGCGACCTGAATTCGTCATAAACTCCAACTGAATGTGCGGTCATGTACCATGTTATGACCAAAGAAACAAATAGAAAATTTTCATTTAGGGTAATAGAATTTGCCTCTATTAGACGAGAAAAGTTCAGGCTGACAAAAAATGAGATGGTTATACAGAAAAAATCAACCGCGTATCTTAAAAATCGTAATGAATCTCTTTGTAACTGCATTAATTACTACAATTCCTTAAACACTTTTTTACTAGAATAGAGACAATCCTTTATATAAGAAGATAGAGCAGCGTCCCAGGATTCAGAAGTCAAAAGATATGGTTTTAAGTAGATTAACAACTGCTTTCTAGATTCGCTTGTACGAAGACCATCTATCTGCATATTATTGAGCGCCTGTTGAACTTCCTCGAACGGATAGTTCACAACTTCGGTAAATGAGCCATATTCAAAAACCCTTTTAACTCTTGAAGCAAGAGAAAAGGATGAAGACGAACTATCCCAAAACAATCTATTTTTTGTTTTTTGCATAATTCAATACATCCATTATTAAGGTTTCTATAAATTTTTTAAACTCACCTTCATTGTAACTTTTATTAGTTAATACCTCTCCCTCAAAAATAGTTTCTTTTAATGCGATTATCAAATCTTCAAATGCGGGGGGAATTATTTTTATCTTTGTCTTTTCAAGCAAATCAACCAACGAATAGTCTCTTAAAAGAAAGTATAAGTCAAAATAATCTTTTACAGTCTTTCGAGTATAAATTGCAGTCAATTTATTAACGGCAATATTTTCTTTAGTATCAATAAAATAATTGGCTTCTCTTACTACATCGCCAATTCTGGGGTATGGCTCATAAATGAACTCAAGCTTCAGTTCTATATCATTATGCTTACAAAAAGCGCGTTTGAATGTTGACCCATTAACCGTCACTTCTATATCATAGAATTTTTTAATTTTCTTGATAAATCCTATAAATTCATCTTCAAACTGAGATAGTGGATTATTGTCGCCATCAAAAAAGAAATCCAAATCTTCGGAAAATCTATGGTTATAATAAAAACGCGAAAGGCATGTCCCTCCCGTCAAATAAAATAATTCATCGTTCAATTTAGCTAACACTTCGTCCTGCAGAGGATATAATTTGTTCCGGTAATAGAAATTTTCTTCTTCGTTTACTTTTCTTATCATAATGCTAATTTTATATGCTAATAGACAAACGGAACATATTACTTAACTTCCAAAAATATTTTTCAATTTTGGAAGCAAGTTCAAAGCTGAAATCACGCGACCTGAACTCGTCATAAACCCCAACTGAATGAGCTGCCTCGCAACAAGCTGACGAGGTATCAATATAGAAATTTCTTTTCTGTCAATGCAAGCATCGGAGTATTAAACTCATTTATCCCGATACGCTACGCTATCGGGATTCGTTCAACTTACAAATTTCAATGCACTCTGTTTTTGAAATTTGAGTTTCACGAATAAATAGAAAATTTTCATTTAAGGTAATAGAATTTACATCTACTAAACGAGAATAGTTCAGGCTGACAAAAAATGAGATGGTTATACAGAAAAAATCAACCGCGTATCTTAAAAATCGTAATGAATTTCGTTGTATTTGCATTAGTTGTTTTTAGTCAATAGTCAATAGTCAATTGTGAATAAATTCTTCAATCA
This sequence comes from Ignavibacteriaceae bacterium, assembly GCA_041671545.1. GTDB lineage: Bacteria > Bacteroidota > Ignavibacteria > Ignavibacteriales > Ignavibacteriaceae > UBA1563. Next base: position 66,066 of record JBAZBI010000015.1, on the reverse strand, counting down.
TCAATCCTTCAATCATCAATCATCAATCCTTCAACGCGTCCTTTTCACTATTTTTGAATTCACTAACTTTCCTATTCACGTTTTCCAACGCTTTATTATAGTCCACCACATCAGCGGCTAAAACAAAATAAAGCACAACCAGCACTGCCGTAACTATTATATTTGCCAGAAAGCTGCTTACAAAATACCAAAGCGCAACAAGACCAATAATGAAAAATGAAGTCAACTTCATCAACTCCATGCTAAGCTGTTTTTTCTTAGCTGTCTTTTTAAAATTTTTCCCTTTACCAGCAATACTTTCTTTTTCATTAATATTTATTTTTCTCATTGCAACTATCTCTTTGTTTTTTTAAAAATAACAGATAAGTAATCTGTTCTACGAAACTTATAATCAATAAAAAAAGCCACTTGAGCAGGACTTTATGTCTAGAAAAACTCTTTCCAAATTTTCTACTTTATTTTCTTAATGACCTTAGCCGGAACACCCGCTACTATGGAGTTTGCAGGAACGTCTTTTGTAACGACAGAACCGGCACCAACTATTGCATTTTCTCCCACAGTTACCCCGCATAAAATTGTTGATGAGGAACCAACGGAAGCACCCTTTTTAATAAAAGTTTCAACAACTTTCCAATCGGCTTCGGTTTGTAAGCCCCCATCCTCTGCGGTAGCGCGGGGATATTTATCATTAATGAACGTTACATTGTGCCCTATAAAAACATTATCTTCTATATGGACACCTTCACAGATAAAAGTATGAGAAGATATTTTACAGTTCTTACCGATAAATGCATTTTTTTGAATCTCAACAAATGCCCCAACTTTTGAATTATCGTCTATTGAACATCCGTAAATGTTTACAAAATCAAAGATTTTTACGTCTTTCCCAAGTTTAACATTATTGATATTTTTCTTTTCCATGAATTACTCCAAGTTTATGAGCGTAATAGTTATTAATTGCTAGTTAGTGACAAAGTAACAGGGAGACAAAGTAACAGAGGGACAAGGTAACAGAGGAATTTGAAACATTATTTGTTTTGTAAATGTTTAATTAAACCAAAAAGTTGTGATCGTATGATAATTAATTTGTTATTTAATGTTTCAAAAATTGATGCATCAATGAATTTTAAATTCAAACTTATTATTAATTGAGTTTCCACTTCAGCCATACTACCAAGCGCAATATAAAGAAATTGAACAAACTCTTTTTGCGAATGCCTTCCGGCCCCTTCTGCAATATTGGAGGGAACGGATATAGAGGCTCGTCTCAATTGATTTACAATACCATATAACTCTTCTTTAGGGAAATCCTTTGTACAATTATAAATATCGGTAACCATGTCAATAGAGTTTCTCCACACATCCAAATCCTTATGGGTTTTCATATCTCCTCTCCTGGTTTTGTTACTTAGTTACTTTGTTACCTCGTTACTTATTGAATCTCAACCAACATTCCTTTTGCTTTAATCGATTTCTCAGCAGCTTCCAAAATCTTTACAACTTTTAATCCCTCTTCCCCACTGGTTAAAGGTTTGCGATCTTCTTTAATTGCCGAGATAAATTCTTTTACCCCTAATGCCAGGGCTTCGGTTTGATTGACTATCGGCGAATGCATATCACCTATTCTATACTGAACTAACGCATCATAAATTTTTTCTGTGTTTTTGATTTCAATACCACTATCATAAACTTTAACCTTTTCTGAATTTTCCATATCATCAAAAACGAGCATTTTCTTTTTCCCGCCGATGAGCATCCTTCTTATTTTTACGGGGGAAGTCCAATTAACATGAAAATGAGCAAAGCAATTATCCTCAAAGTATACTGAAATATGAGCTACGTTTTCGTGCTTATAATAATTTGCTATTCCGTTAGCGGTAACAGCCTTTACTTTTTTATTTATTAGATAATCCATTATAGAAAGATCGTGGGGAGCCAAATCCCAAATAACATTAACATCGTGCTGAAAGAGTCCTAGATTTACTCTAACGGAATCAAAATAAATAACCTCACCCAAACTATTGGCATCAATCAATTCTTTTATTTTTCGTACCGCTCCGGTATAAATAAAGGTGTGATCAACAAATATTTTTAAATTCCTTTTTTCAGCAATAGTAATTAATTCATTCGCCTCTTCGGAAGTTGCAGTAAATGGTTTTTCAACCCAGATGTTTTTATTAGCTTCTAATGATTTTTTAGCAAATTTAAAATGAGTATCGACCGGAGTTGCAATAGCAACAATTTTTACATCCGGGTCTTTTAATGCTTTCTCAAAATTATCACATGTTTGAACGCCGGGGAAACGGTCATTAATAAATTGAACGCGTGCCGGATTCTTATCACACCCTATTACCCCCGTAATATCTCTGTTCCCTAAAAAATTTCTTACTAAATTTGGACCCCAATATCCTAACCCAAGGACTATTACTTTCATGTTTTAACCTTTCGTTAATATAGTGAAGAGAGAATGGTGAATGGTGAATAGAAAAAAAGAGATAAGAGAAAAGAGATAAGAAAAAAGAAAAAAATGAAGGGGGAGCTTTTTGTCTATTTGCATTATACCAGCTCGTTACATCTTATTTAGAATTAAGTAAATATCAATTTTACGCTAGTGTCAGTTCAATCCAGATTTATCAAGAGAGAAATTTTAAAAAAGCTGAAAAAGATTTCTCTCCGCCTGAGGCGGATCGAAATGACAAACTTAGAGATTATCATTCCATTAAGCATTCTACCAACTCATTATACTTTTTATAAAATTGATGCAATTTTAAAAACTATCTCACTCTTTAAGGGTTACAAAAAGTATTATTGCAATTGTATGTATTTCATATTGAACTCCTACGGAGTTCGTTTTTGGGGGTGTGATCATTTCTACCAAGATATAACTCCTAACGGAGTTTGGAAATTATTTTCACACAGCTTATAAATGCCAGAGTTACTTAACAAAGAATTTTGCGTAAAGGAAATTACTAACTCACCTTACGCAAAATATATAAATGAATAGCCACGTCCTTCAGGATGTGGTTTAAAATACTAACAAAAATCGGTTTTAGCCACATGATGGTTGTTTTTTTGGCTAAAGCCCAAGTCTTGTAGGCTTAATCTGATCCCCGACATAAATGTCGGGGCAATGCATGCGTAACATGACTTACTACTTCATCATTCTCGACGAAGTGAAGAATCTCATCGCATTCTAAAAACAAATATTCCGCTTAGCACAATATAACAAAATTGAATTTTTCAGAAGTCTAGGTTAGCAATTCACTATTTACTATTTACGATTCACTATTTACTATTTACGATTCACTATTTACTATTTACGATTCACTATTTACTATTCACTATTTCCCTTTTCCAAAAACTAAAACCGGAACCGTTTTAATCAACAACTGTAAATCTAACCAGGGAGAAAGATTATTAATGTAATAGAGATCAAGTATTACTGAGTCTTTAAATGATACCTCACCTCTTCCAAAAACCTGCCAAACTCCTGTACATCCCGGAAGTACATCGTGTCTCTTTTTCTGCCATTCTTCAAATTGTTCAAATTCGTAGGGTAAACAAGGACGTGGTCCTACCAAACTCATTTCGCCTTTAACTACATTTATTAATTGAGGAAATTCGTCGAGTGAAAACTTTCTGATAAGATTGCCAATCCATGTTACTCTTGCATAATTAATAATTTTTGTCGAGCTAGTTTCCTGTGTTTTTCCATTCTTGATAAAATCAACCATTAATTTTTTTCGATCTTCATCATCTCCCTTTACTTGTGTCATCGACCTAAATTTGTAAAACTGAAATGGTTTTCCTTTAAAGCCGATTCGCTCATGCGTGTAAAAAATTGGTCCTTTGGAACTCAATTTTATTAAAAGAGCAAGAAGAAGAAAAAACGGAGATAAAATGATTAATCCGCTTATTGCAAATGCAAAATCAAAAATACGCTTTAGAACAATACTCATCTTTGTATCGAGTTTTACATTCGCATCCACTACCGGAGTATTTCCATATAATTCGGTCTCCATCTTTTTAGGAATTATATTAAAGAGTTCCGATGCAATTTTAGTAGTCACATTCAATTGTTGGCAGATTTCCATCATTTCAAGTAGTCTGCTATATTCAATATTATCTATGGCGATAATAACTTCTTTTATGGATTTTGCTGAGACTAGGTTTGGTAACTCACTCACTTTCCCTATAACCTCATACTCTTGTATTACTTTCGTTCCAATTGGTTCTGCATCATCGATAAATCCAAAAAGTTGAATCCCTACCGCATCTTCAAATAATATTTTTGTAGCTAACAACTTCCCTGACTTCCCGCCTCCAATAATTAAAAGATTACGTCTTAGTAATCGCGTTTTTCCAAAACGGAGATAGAGTTCTCTTAAAAAAACCACCCTTACTATCATAAAAAAAACGACAACATTTACTAAAAACAGAACTACATAAATCCTTGATTCATAGATCCGTGGGACTTTGAGAATAAAAGAAAGGACGATCAATCCTAAACATCCGTAAAATAACGATTTCAAGATTGCAACTATTTGGGCAGAATGGCTGACTATTATATGATGTTTATAGAGATTATTAGACTGGAATATAAAAAGAAATCCTGCCGCCACTAATCCATAAAACCATAATGATTCAATTGATGCCAGCAAGTAACCAACATTAAATTCACCATTAAAAAAAACAAAATATTGCGTAATGATAAATGTAACTACCAGAACTACAAAATCAGCTATTGCAAATATATATTTATGTCGAGGAATGTTCATTTGTAGTAGTGAATAGTGAATGGTAAATAGTAAATGGTGAAATGTGAATAGCGAACTGAGAAAAGTGAATAGTAAATCGTGAATGGTAAAATGTGAAATGTGAAGAGTAAATAGTAATAACCTTAGGCATCATTTTTAAGCTTTCTGATCAATCCACTTAGTAGTTTCTCGACTAATGTGACTTTTTTCATAACTAATTCAAAATCATCCATCGAAAGATAACGTAACCTCAATGAAATTTCCAACTGTGTATCAATTTCACTTAAAGAACCGTCTGCAATATTAAGAAAATGAAGTTTATCTGCAATAGTTCTACGGGTTAATCCTTCTGAAATGTTGGATGGAACTGAAACGGCGGCACGTCTTAGTTGACCTTTTAATCCGTATTCTTCTTCTTTGGGAAATTTCTTGGTGATATCGTAAATCAAAACAACCAACTCAATTGCTTCTTTCCACAATTCCAGCTTTTTATGCGGTCTTTCATTCATCATGTTAATACAGAGTAAATTGTTAATAGTGAATAGAAAATAGTCTTAAAAAAAATCACTCAACAACAATGATTTAACTGCTAATTTATTTTTAATGTCCGTTAAAACATCATGGTCAATCATTTTAATTTCCAAAAAAATTTAAACTTGCCCAATAATTCACAACGATCTTTCATTTACTATTCACTATTCGCTATTTACCATTCACTATTTACTTCTTGAAGAATTCTTTCACTTTCTCACAAACATACCCAATCTGTTCATCCGTTAACTCCGCATACATTGGTAACGATAGCCCTTGTTCTGCTAATTGCTCACTTACCGGAAAATCTCCTTTTTTGTATCCTAAATGTTCAAAACATGGCTGCTGATGAAGCGGGACTGGGTAATGTAATCCTGTCGCAATTCCTTGCTCACCCAAAAACTTCTGCAACTCATCCCTTCTTTCTGACCGCTGACCGCTGATCTCTGACCGCTGACCGCTGACCTGAACCACAAACAAATGATACACATGCTTCGCATAATCCATTTCGGTTGGCAACTTCAATCCTTCAACATCTCTCAACAATTCTTTATACTTTTCAGCGACTCTTCTTCTCCCGTTCGTCCAGTCTTCAAGATGCTTTAGCTTTACTCCGAGAACAGCACCCTGGATTCCTTCCATGCGGTAATTGTGTCCATATATCTGATGATAATATTTTTGTTCCGCGCCATGATCTCTGATCATTTTAAACTTCTTCGCAAGCTCTACATTATCAGTCATTACCGCTCCTCCCTCTCCATAAGCTCCCAAGTTTTTCCCCGGATAAAAACTGAACGATGATGCAATACCAAGTCCCCCAACCCTCGTCCCCTTATACTCACTTATATGTGCCTGAGCACAATCCTCAACTAAATAGATAGTTTGCCCTGAATCCTTATGAACAAAAACCCCTTTTTCTTTCAACTCAAAACCATTCACCATTAACTCTTCACTAATCACTCCCATATTTGCCGCTTGTCCGTATAAATGTACAGCTACAATTGCTTTTGTCTTCGGAGTTATTGCCGCCACAATTCTTTTAGGATCAATATTATAACTCTCCGGATGGCAGTCAACAGACACAGGAGTAGCGCCGCATAACGTGGCTCCCCATGCAGTCGCAATAAAAGTATTATCTGGAATTATTACTTCATCCCCCGGACCGACTCCCAACGCCCAAAGAACCATGTGGTTGCCGGCTGTCCCGCTATTTACACAGTAGCAAAATTTTGCATCATGCGCTTTCGCGAATGCTTGCTCAAATTCAGCAACAGGTTTCCCTAAGACATAAGCTGTATTATCTAAAACATTATTAATTGCCGGTAGTACCTCTTCCTTTATTGATTTGTATTGTGCCTTTAGATCCAAAAATGGTATGTTCATTGTTTTTCTCCCGTGTTTATTTCAAGGTTATTTCTTTTAGTAATTCTTTTTTCTTATCTCTTTTGGTGTGTAAAATACTAGAGCATTATCCCCTTCTTGTATATTTAAATCTAGTCCATTCAATGTAATTGGGAAATTCTTCCTTATCAAAACCAGTATTAACACTTTGAATTATTCTTGGAATTGCTCTATTAATTTTATGAAGCGTTTTTCCATTATATCCCAAGAATATTTCCGATACTCTTCAAATGCTTTTTGAGTATATTTTTCAATTACTCCATGATTTCCAAAGATATAAATGATTTTTTCGGCAAGTTCTTTCTCATTTTCAGAGTCAAAATAAAATAGGCAGCCTTCTGGATAATATTTTTGATAAGTATTTAACCTAGTTGCTAATACAGGTATCCGGAAGTAAATCATTTCAAGAAGTTTTAATGAATAGAAGAGATCAGAGTAAATATCCCTTTTAGGGGGCAATATACATAAATCGGCATCTTCCAATTTATTTACAATGTCTATAAACTTTAATTGTCCTTCATAAAAAACATTTGAAATATTTAATTCATTAGCCAAATTGAGAATATTATTTATATCAGGTCCGTCCCCGTATATATAAAAACCCATTTTATCAAATATGTCTGCTCTTTTTTCTTTGATAATTTTGAAAGCTTTTATAATTAATGTCAAATTTAAATTAAAATTAATAGTACCATTATAAATAATTTTGAAAGTGTCACTTTTTCGTTTCTTAAATGCAGGTAATTCACTTTCATCAACTCCATTCATAATTGTTATTACCGGTGTGGGAGATTTTATTCTTCTAATTAGAATTTCTTTTGCTGGATCATGGAATGTTATAATGTTATTAGCGAAGTTAAAAGATAATCTTTCCTGCCATAATAATAATTTAATTATTCTTGAATTGTAATCTAATACTGGTTTATGTTGCATCATAAATTCAGGAAATAACTCGTGAAAGTCCAAAATTATTTTAGCGCCAAATAGTTTCGGGACCAAACAAGAAAAAACCAGAAAATCGGGCAATGTATGGGAATGGAATATTGCAATTTTGTTTTTAAGGTATAAGTAGGTTATAAGAATAGTTGAAAATATTTGAAATAAGAAATATTCATATATTCTTCTAAAAAAAGTGCTTCGTCTTTTTTTGATTGGAATACGGTATATGTGGAGTTTACCATCTTTTTCGTAAAAACTTTTCCCCTTAGAAGAGAGACATACTATAAAAACTTCGAAGTCAAGTCTTACAAGAGTATTAGTGTATCTACGTATTCTTGAATCTTTGGGATATTCATCAAAAAACACATGGCAGTATTTCTCAAGCATAAAAATTTCTCAAGATTTCAACTATTTTTCCGGATGCATTCCCATCTCCATAAATATTGTTAGCAGAAAAGTTGATATTATGTGATAAGAATTTTTTTTCAACTTCTTTGAATTTACTTTCACTCACACCTATTACTTTGTTAAACCCGAACTGTACAGTTTCGATCCATTCTGTTTCATCTCTTAAAGTAATACATGGTGTGTTTAAGTAAAATGCTTCTTTTTGAATACCACCACTATCCGTAATCACGATCCTTGCATGTTTTTGAAAGCTTAAACTTTCCATATAATTTACTGGTTCTAGGGAAACAACATTTGAAGGTAGGTTGATTTTATTTTCAGACAAAAGCTTTTTTGTCCTCGGATGCAAACTGAAATAAACTTTATTTTGAGCATGTTTAATTAGTGCAACTATATTTTTTAATCTACCCGGATCATCAGTATTTTCCTGCCGATGAATTGTCATAAAATAAAAATCATTCTCAACTTTATAGTGTGATAGTATTTCTTCAGTATTAATATGATTAATGTTCTGAGCAACAGCGTCTTTCATCACATCGCCAACAACGAACACATTATTTTTAATCCCCTCCTTAATTAAATTATCGGCGGCATTTTTGCTTGGACAAAATAGAATATTCGAAAGATGATCTGTACAGACTCTATTCAATTCTTCCGGCATTTTTTTATTGTAACTTCTTAGACCTGCTTCAATGTGAATGACCGGTATATGCATTTTGGCTGCCGTCACTGCACCAGCTAATGTGCTGTTTGTATCACCATAAACCAGAACCATATCAGGTTTTTCTTTCACTATCACTTCCTCAATTCCAATCATCATTTTTGCTGTTTGCATGGCATGACTTGCAGAGCCGACATTTAAATTATAATCAGGCTGCGGAATATGAAGAAGATCAAAGAAAACCTGCGACATTCTTTTATCATAATGCTGACCGGTATGAAGCAAGATCTCGCAAAAAGATTTTCTCAATACTTTCGAAACCGGAGAACTTTTTATGATCTGCGGACGAGCACCCACAATCGATAAGATTTTTTTCTTCGCCATACTTATAAATATTTTGACTTGTGAGAAATCATCGGAATGAGTTTCATTCGCGATAAAAATCGAATCACAAACTGAAATCGTTTTAGAAAATTATAGTTACTTTTATAATCATGAAAAGTTCTGGGAGGAGAATCTAAAATGTTTTCAAACTCTTCAAATGAAATCCCCATTTTTTTTGCAATATAAATTTTGTCTGCTTCGATTTCTTTATCGGAGTAGTGCTTTTCAGAAATCTTTTTCAAAGCTTCCTCTCTTGAGAGATGTCCTGATCTAACTTGAGCAGATAACGCAATTATCCTTCTATCAACACCAAATTTTACAGGTGAAATATACCCTTGAAAAAATCTAGTATATATTGATTCAAAATGATGCCCTGAGTAATTCCTCCAGCCTAATTCTTTTTCTAAAATTTTTGCCGCTGTTTGCTTTGAATAGTCAAAATAATTTAGAAATCGGACAATTTTAACTTGTCTAATAATATTATAATAAATCATCGACAAGAGGGTAATGTTTGGAAAAGTTTTCAACTTTTTTGTTCCAAAAAGCTTTTGAACCGACTTCATATACTTGCCATCACCATAACCCCATGCTTGGGGCATATTCCCTTCAGTTCTGAATGAAATACCTGTAAGTACATATTTTAATCCTTCGTTTAATGCAACTCGATACAATACACCGTTTATCGCCAAATCCGTTGGTATCTCAACGTCAATTGTTGATGCTTTCAGAAATGATAGTTGTAAGTCCTTAAATTCTTCCCAATTAACAACATAGGTAAAGAGATCGAATCCAAGTTTTGACAAAGTATTATTTATATTAGAAACGGCTAGTTCTGTATTCCAACCATTATCAAAATGGACTGCCAATACTCTTAAACCAAACTTTTTTGCAAGATACAATGTATATGTGCTGTCTGTCCCGCCACTAATCCCAGCTATACAATCATATTTTTTCCCCTTCCCACTTTTTTTTATTTTGTCGATAAGGTCGTTAATATTATTGGAACTATCTAGCGGATATTCTTCTTCCAATAAATCGTTCAATTTGCAATAACTGCATTCCCCATTGCTGTAAAATTCAATACCCGGCACAGTGGAATCCAAGATACACCTAATACAATATCTCTTTTCTGCTGGAATATTTTTATACATAAGGGACCTATTAATAAATTTTTTTAATTTCTTCTTTATTTGGATAATTGATTAAAACTGCATTCCTTGATCTATAAAATATAAAAAGACTACCAGCTGCTACTGCTGAAACTTTCCCGATATGAATAGCATCAGCTAAATGGTTAATGTTTCCTGCTCCCCCACATGCAATGACGGGCAAAGTAATGCTTTCAGTTACCATCTTAAGCAGTTTCAAATCATATCCCTCCATCATACCGTCGTTGTCCACAAAATTAATAAATATCTCGCCAGCACCGAGTGCCTCAAATTGTTTACAATGGTCAATCAGAGGGACCTTCATCATTTTTATTCCCGAATGAGAATAAACAATATAGCTCCCCAAAATATTTTTCTTAACATCTATTGCTACAACAACACTCTGGCTTCCAAATTTTTCAGCTAGTTCTTTTATGAAAAAAGGATTTTCAAGTGCATACGAATTAATGATAACTTTTTCTGCCCCGTTTTTCAAGATTTTCCCTGCATCCTCGATTGTTCTTATTCCGCCACCATAGGCAAAAGGCATAAAGGCTTCCGTCGCTATCGATTCAATCAAATCAAAATTTGGCTTTTTCTTATCTTTTGTTGCAGAGATATCAAGAAAGATTAATTCATCCACTTCCTTGTCATTAAAAATTTTAACTGCATTTATAGGATCACCAATATAAACAGGGTCTTTAAATTTTCTTGTTTTCACCAACCCTTTGTTTTTTAGTAAAAGGCATGGAATAATCCTGGGTCTTAACATTATAATCCAACAAAATTTTTTAGTAAAGTAAGTCCGTATTTATGACTTTTTTCCGGATGAAATTGTGTGGCAAATATATTCTCTTTTTGAATAACCGAAGTAAACCTCGATCCATAATCTGTTTCACCGGCTATCTCTTCTTTGTTTTCACAGTGGACATAATACGAGTGGACAAAATAGAATCTCATCTCATTATCCATATCATTAAACAAAAGACAATCAGATACTGGATAGACCTTATTCCAACCCATGTGAGGAATTATCATTTTTTTATCTTGAATCGTGCTGTCGAATTTTTTTGTCTCTGCATCAATCCATCCCAAACCATTTAATTCTCCTTCTTCACTTTTCCTTGTTATCAGTTGCATTCCAAGACAAATACCTAGAAACGGGACTTTATCCACAAGCACTTTTCTTTCAAGGATATTCACTAAACCAGCTTTCTTTAAATTACTCATCCCTGAATCGAATGATCCTACACCAGGTAAAATAATTTTATCAGCATTTTCGATTAATTTTTTATCATTCGAAATTATTGAATCTACACCTATCCTCTTAAGCATATTAAGGATAGAACCAAGGTTACCTAAACCATAATCAATAATTACAATCATAAAAAAATATTAAGCACAATTATTTTTATAAATAAATTTTATTTCTTCAGCTATTTTAGAGATATCAAATTTCATAATTCTTTCTCTACCTTGAGTTCTCTTGTTAAAATTTAGGGCCTCAACCAGACTATTAAAAATATTTTCTTCTTTAAAATTGGTCAAATAACAACCTACTGTATCACTAACAACCTCATCAATATCACCCACATTTGTAGCAACTATTGGAATATTACATGCCATTGCTTCTTTTATAATTTGGGGAGAACCTTCGTGCAGAGAAGTTGAGAGAAGAACATCAGCAGAATTAATTAAAAGATTAATTTCTTCCCTTGAATAACCTTTTAATAATGTTAAAATCTCAATACCCTGTAAACGAGCAATAACACGGTTAGCAAGTTCATAATTCTTTATAGGGTTATCTTTTGAAGAACTAAATAAGACATATTTTTTATTTATATCTAACCCCATTTTTTCACGTGCCATTTTTCTTGTCATTGGATAAAATAAATTAAGGTTTATTCCAAATTGTAGTATCGAATATTGTTTAACTACTTTAACAATTTTTTTCGATAGTTTATGAGAGACAAAAATGTTCCAATCAGATAAAAAATATGATATCTGTGAAATTATTCTATTTTTTAAAATATTTATATCCGATCCCAAGTATGTAACAACAACATTATACTTCCTTTGAAAATTTGCAAATAAACCAGCATGGCCATAAAAAGCATGAATTAAGTCAAAGTCTTCTTTGTTGATAACATTTTTAAATTTATTAATGGATTTGAGATACCCGAATATTCCTTTACCCGTTATAAAAAATATTTCAATTATTATTGATTCATCCAATTCTAACTGATTTTTTAATTCATATAGAAAAGACCATTTATTTCTTAAATAATCAATTTTATTCTCAACTAATCCTTGATTCGCTGAACAAATCCACAATATTTTCATCTAATTTCTTTTTTGTTAAAAATTCTCATTATTCCCTCCCTGAGATCATAATTAGGATACCATTTTAGAATATGTTTAGCTTTATCGCTATTCCCAATAACTTCCAGTACCTCTTCTTTCCTTGTCGAATGTGTATTAATAACATCAAAATTAAATCGAGAAATTTCTTTTACAATATCAACAACTTCTTTAACAGAATAACTTTTACCATAGGAGGCGTTGAAATTTTCAAATGTATAATTCTCATATTCCAAGGTTAACAAAAATAAATCAATAATATCATCAATATAAATATAATCGCGTCTTGGCCTTAGATCATTCAATATCACTTTACCATGTTTTGCTTGCGAAATAATTTTAGATATTAAAAAATGTTCTGGCTGGTTTTCCCCATATATATTGAATGGTCTAATGACTATTACGGGAATATCAAAGTCCCGGTTATAACCTATACAAAGGTGTTCACCTATAATTTTGGATTGAGAATAAGGATTAAATGGTTGCAGTGGATGTTTTTCGTCAACTGGTAAATATTGAGGTTGGCCATAAACATATGAGCTTATGAAAATAATTTTTGCTTTAAATTTTCGGCATAATTCTAAAATATTTAAAGTTCCAATACTATTAATGAAATAATAGTCAAAAGGGAAAATATATGAATCCGGAACAAAAGATTTTGCGGCCAGGTGTATAATAATATCGAATCTTTGAATATCCTTTAAGCTATCTTTATTCGTAATATCTATTTTATTAGAAAGATCAATTTCTATTACTTGATAACCATCATTCTGCAATTTTTGTACTAATGGTTTTCCCAAAAAGCCTGAACTACCGGTAACTGCAATAATTTTAGCTTTCATAAATTGAACCTTGGTAGCTCGAGAATTGCTTTTTCATAGTCTTCAGGTCGTCCAATATCTAACCAAAACCCCTTAAACATAAACAAGTCAGCTGGTTTTTTTTTAATAATTAATGATTTCATCAAATCATCAAATCCAAACGCTATATTTTCAGGAATAAAGTCCAATATTTTTTTGTTAACGACATATATACCCATACTTACGTTAAAAGTAAATATAGGTTTTTCTCTAAATCCTATAAGTGTACTATTTTCGATATCCAAGACACCATAATCAATTTTTTCTTCTCTGTTAATTGTAGAGATGGTAAACAGATTCTTTGCCGAAACATGATAATCGTAAAGTTTTGAAAAATCTAAATCCGTAAAAACATCTCCGTTCAAAACTAAAAAATTTTCTGGAAGATTCTTTATTAGTTTTAATGGGCCCATAGTACTAAGTGGTATACTTTCTACTGAGTAATCAATTGTAATTCCCCACTTTGAACCGTCGCCAAAAAATGTTTTAATTAATTCGGCCATATGATTTAATGAAATTGTTATATGAGTAAACCCGGCCTTTTTTAGCTGATTGATAATTATTTCTAAAATAGGCTTATCCCCAATTGGCACTAAGGGTTTAGGAATCGAAATTGTGTAAGGCTTCAATCGCGTACCTTTTCCTCCAGCAAGTATAACCACTCTTCTATCAGACATTATATATTTCCGGTTTATAATTATGAATGTTTTTTTTTATCCAATTTATAGTTTCATTTAATCCGGTTTCAAGATTGAATTTAGGCCTCCAGAGAGTATTTTGAAGTAATTTAGAATTATCACAATGCAACCTTTCAACCTCACTATTTTTAGGTCGTAATCTTTCTTTATCTGTTTTTAAGACTACCTTAACTTCAATAATTCTAGAAATAATTTTCACCAATTCTTTAATCGAAATCTCTGCATTCATTCCAACATTAGTAACTTCGCCAGTTAATTTTTTTGATTTTGCTATTGATAAAAAACCTTCAATAGTATCTTTCACATAAGTCAAATCTCTTGTTGGCTTTAGACTGCCTAAATTTAAATTCTTCTTGCCAGTCAGCAATTGAGAAATGATAGTCGGAATTATTGCTCTTGCCGATTGCCTAGGGCCATATGTATTAAAGGGTCGTACAATTTTCACAGGCAAATTATACGATTTGTAAAAACTAATAGCTAATTGGTCCGCAGCAATTTTTGAAGCGGAATAGGGTGACTGACCCACCAGAGGATGTTTTTCATCAATAGGGACGTATTGCGCGGTTCCATATGTCTCGGACGTTGAAGTAATTATTACATTTTCTAAGTTTAACTCTTTTGCAGCTTGAAGAATATTGTATGTCCCTTCAATATTTGTTTTTATGTAAGCTAAAGGAGAAATATAAGAATATGGTATTCCGATTAGTGCAGCTAAATGGAAAACAGTATCGCAGCCCTTTAATGCATCAAACACAGAATCATAATCACGTATATCACCCCCTATAATTTCAATTTCATTTTTAAATTTTGAAGTTTCTAACCAACCCCAATTATTTTTTGAGTTATAATGAGTAAGCGCTCGGATTTTATATCCCTCCGAAACTAATAGTTCGGTTAGATGCGATCCTATAAAGCCGGCTGCACCAGTAATTAATATAGTTTTCATAAACTTTCTTTATTATTTAGTTTGTTTATAATATTTTTTAACCATTCAAAGAAACTCTAATTATTTTTGATTTAAATCCAATTAGTTTTGAGATTGTTCCAACGAACTACCCATAAAGCGTTCTGGATTATCAGTTATGATATAACTGTTTTTGTTAAACCTCTTACCCATTTTACATCACCGAAATCAATATAATAACCTACAATCCTTTTCCTTTTATTAAATATATCTGTCAAAATCTGCACCACACAATATTCTTAGTGATTTCATCTATTCACTGATAAACAAACACTATATCGCAACCTAAATATATTCTAATCGTAATTATTTCGGCAGACAATTAATATTCTCATAACCTCAATTAAGAAATAAATATTCAAGGTAAGCTTTTATGACTTATGATTGAAGATCTTATTTAATCAAACAACAATTTCTCATAACCTTGGACACAATCTATCAGAGAAAATTTTTTTTCGATAATTTCCCTAATTCGATTGGGATCAAAATCAGTTTTTTTATGCAATATTTTAAACCATCCCTCTGCAAGCTTATCATATCTACCGGGTGGAATAACAAATCCACTAATTCCCTCTAAAATCATTTCTTTAGCTCCTCCTAAGTCTGTTAAAACTGCGGGTAGGCCGCAAGACATTGACTCTAGAGCAGCAATCGAAAAGGTCTCAATGCTTATGGATGACAATGTGAATAAATCAGATACCCAGTAATAGGGTCTAACATCCATCTGCTTACCACAAAATTTTACATATTTCTTTATTTCCAACTCTAAAACCATATTTTTTAACATTTGAATAATTTTTTTATCTCCATCCCCGTTAAAAATTAAATAAGCTTTTAGATTATATTTTTCGTGTAATAACTTTAATGCTCTAATGGAATCTATATGACTCTTTTCTTTTCGGAAACCAGCTACCTGAATAATAACCAAGTCATCATTTTGAATATCTAGTTCTTTTCTAAATTCTTCTCTATTAAAATCGGATTTCATAAGGGTCCAATGAGCTGGGTCCACTCCATTGTAAATTATTTTAAATTTTTCCTTCTTAAGTTGATAAATCTTAGATAAATACGTTACTTGGTACTCACAAATTGCAATGAGTTGTTCATCACCTAAAAGTCTAAAAAAGATCCAATTTTGAACAAAGTCTTTAATAGATCTCGGTTTAGTAGAATGTAATGAGATAAAAATCTTAATTGGAATTTTCACCAAATATCGAGATATATACACAAAGAAATAACAGAACAAACTTACTGCAAATACTTTTTCTATCTCAAATTGCTTTATTAATCTAGCAATTTTGAATGCTGGAGCTAAATCATATTTCCATCTTCTTTTCAATTCATAAAAGGCTATATCTGTATTTAATCTCGAAATCAACTCATTCCCTTCTCCAAGAGATACGACAATGGGTTTTATTTTTGATTTATCTAATCCATTTAGCAAATTAATCAAAAACGTTTCTGCTCCTCCAAGAGAAAAACCATATGTAATAAATAATACATTTTTCATGGAAATGGCCTAACATTATTTTAAATTTCAGTTACAATCCGACTAAAATTATTCCAATTTATTAAAGACTTTCTAATTCTCTTTATATTTCTTATCATTTATACCTCATCTGAGAACCATCCATTAATTTGACGATCAACGTTGCGAGGATTTATGGATTGTTGGAGGAATTACTAAACCTGTATCATTCCACTTATTCTGGTAAATTACCTGCTTAATTTACAATTCCTACTCGAATTATATATCCCAAGAAAAATCATGCATTGTTTCACAATCGGAAACGCATAAACAGAATTTCATATTCTTGAATTAAGTTGCATTACGTTCTCTTGAATATGTAATGATTAAGAGAAATTGTATCGTCCTTTCATTGGCAGTTATTGCGGATTTCAATGACTTATTTCTTTTTTGGGGTCGTGAGGACTGAGTTATATGTGTCAACAATTACTTCACTAAACTTTCTCCAATTATATACTTCTTTTATATAATTTTGACAATTAAGAGTGTACTTTGCCCTGTTAGTAGTTACACTCATAATAAATTCCAACAAATCCGAATTGACACTTAATTCTTTAAGAATAAACCCCAGTTTTTCTTCTTTAATAGTATTCGAAATGTCACCAATTTCATTAGTGGCTATTATTGGTACTCCATTCATTAAATAATCGCCAAACTTTACGGGAGAAGATACTTTATTAACGAGAATTTTATCTCTAATTAAAAAACCGAAATCTGCTATTTGAAGATACTCTGTTAATTGGACAGGTCTAACATTTATTATTTTATATGTTGTTTTACTTAAAGATTTTTTTTTACAAGATTCTTCCATAAGATTATCATCTGGCGTCAAAATTAATAAGTAGGAGTTATGAATTATATTATTTATCTGTTTGAATAACTGTAAGGTTTCTTCTATCATTTGATAAGCAGCCACTGTGCCGGAATAACAAAAAATGATTTTATCATTTATTTCTAATTCTTCTTTTTTTTTCATCCTTTTAGTAAGGTTGCTACATTTCATATACTCCGCGTTTACCACACAGGGTATTATGGAATAGTTCAAATGTTCTATCCCATACTTATCAATATAGTAACGATACATCGACCTAGATGAATAGATATTCCAGTCTGCATATTTAATTATCTCAGTGTCAGTTTTCTCAAGATGAAAATATATTTCGTCTTTTTGTTGCTTGTTTTTTTTAAGAAGATATTCCTCAGGTTCAATCCCATGAATATCAGCAACAACTTTCACTTTTGGAACTATCTTTTTAACAATTGTTGCAATTTTTGAGGCATTACTTGTTTGAGAATGTAAAATGCAAAATTTTTTTTTCATCACTAATATTGATGTGAATAAACCTAAGTAATACTCATTAATTTTCCTAATAAATAAATAACGTTTTAGAGGTAGAGAAGGTAAAATATATAATTTAATGTTACTGTTTGTCATCTCATTCTTAAATAGTACTATTTTCTTGAATTTCTTAATTAAATAAAAAGGTTCAACATAACATAACAATGAAATATTATATTTAGACTCTCGAAGGGAAGACAACTCTCCAAGTATTCTGGATTTTGCCCCCCCCTCATAAAAAGGCAAACCGGTAATATCTGTAAACAATACTTTTTGTAACATATATTAAAAACTATTTTTAATTATTTCAGTAATCCTTTCCGAAGCCTTCCCATCACCATAAGGATTGCCCTTATTAATCATTGAATAATACTCTTCTTTCGATGTAAGTAAATTATTAGCAGAATTAAAGATACTGTCTCTTCCTGTCCCGACAAGTTTCATAGTTCCAGCTATTAAGCCCTCGGGACGTTCAGTTACTTCTCTCATCACTAACAGAGGTTTATTCATTGTTGGAGCTTCTTCTTGTATTCCACCTGAATCAGATAATATTAAATAACAATGTTGCATCAAAAAAACAAAAAAGTCATATTCAACAGGTGGAATTAGCTTTATATTCGAAATATTATTCAAAATTTCGAATACAGGTTTTTGAACATTCGGATTTAAATGAACAGGGTAAACTACTTCTATCTCCGGGTGTGCTAAAGCAATTGATTTTATTGCCTCACAAATATTCTTAAAACTGTCTCCAAAACTTTCTCTTCGATGACCTGTAATTAAAATATATATTTTATTTAGATTTAAGTTATAACATTTGATTAACTTCTCGAATTTATTTATTTTTGAATTTTCCTTCATGATGTAAATAAGAGAATCGATAGCTGTATTCCCGGTAATAAATATTTTTTCTAAATCAATTCCTTCTTTTATTAGGTTGTTTTTTGCCAATTCTGTTGGGACAAAATATGAATCAGATAATATATCTGTCAATCTTCTGTTGATTTCTTCTGGAAAAGGACTATACTTATTATTTGTTCTTAAACCTGCTTCAATATGACTAATTGGCACTTTATTATAGTACGAACAAAGTGAACCGACGAATGTCGAAGTCGTATCCCCTTGTACAATGGTAAGATTAATTTTCTCTTTTGCGAATATATCATTTACTTGAGGAATTAAATTTGCTGTCAATCCCGCCAAACTCTGATTATTAATCATGATGTTTAAATTATAATTTGGATTAATATCAAATACTTTTAACGTATGTTGCAACATTTCATGGTGCTGACCAGTTGAACATATTATAACATTAAAATACTCCGGCATTGATTTCATTTTATTAATAATAGGAAAAAGTTTTATAGCTTCTGGCCTTGTGCCAAAAACGAATAGAATATTTCTAATCATATTAATTCAACCATTTTATTTTCGATTTTCTCATGTTGTTACTAATTCCATCAAATAAAGCTAGACCCAATAAAATAACTTGCTTCATATACTGAATCGTTGAACTCATTATTGCATTTTTAACTTGTTTAATAAACATGTTTAGTACTTGTCTCTTTGTTCCCCATTTTTTTACAAAAAATATTTTACTCCGAATTAAATAGTAACTTTTTTTATAAGGATTTTCACCAATTGTCTTTGAGTGATGATGCCACACAATTGGAAATGGAGAATAGATAACCTTATAATTACTTTTTGTGACCGAATAGCATAAATCCACTTCTTCGGAATATAAAAAAAATCTTTCATCAAATCCCTTAACCTTTTCGAATAAATCTGCTCTAATCATTAAAGCACACCCGGAAACAAAGTCTACTTTCTCTACTTTTTGATCTTGCTCAACATTAAGAGCATTATAGCCACGATTATTAACATCCAGCGTTTTTCTATCAAGAAACCCTCCGGTTGAATCCAATTTACCAGAGTTATACAAAATTATTTTGGGACCTACAATCCCAACATCAACGCTTGAAAATTCCTTTACCATGAGAGTTATGGTATTTTCTTTTACCAAGGTGTCGTTATTTAGAAAAAAATAAAGATCGCATTGGCTCTTTTTTGCTTCTAAAGTTCCTAAATTACAAACCCTGGCAAATCCATCGTTCGCTTTATTGCAAATAACTTTTATATTTGAGTTGTGTTTAAATTTAGTAAGAATTTGCTCCTGAATTTCGTTTCTTGAACCGTCATCCACTATTACAATTGTACAATTTTTATAATTGCTTAGTAGTAGAGAACTTATGCATTCAAATAACTCAGTAGTATTGTTATAAGTTGGTATTATTACTCCAACTTTCTTTAACTCAGAGGTTACCCGTTTTTCATCCATTATGGTTCCAATAATTTTTTAAAATACTCCTCGTACTTTTCAATTGTATGTTGACTTAGTACTTTTCTCCTAGCATTTTTACTTAGTGTCTCCATTAGCAATGGATTTGACAATAAATTTATTAATGCGTTTGCAATCGATTCCTTATCTAAATTTACCAAAATTCCTTCACTCTCAGTGACTAATTTCCTTGTTTCGCCAACATCACTAGCAATAATTGCATTTTCACAAGCCATTGCTTCTAGTAAAGATTGACTAGGATAATTCTCATCGTCTTGAATTGAAATGAATACTTTAGATTTTCTAAGATAAGTCCAACTATGAAATATCTTCCCAATAAAAGTTACATTTTGTAGCTTATTTACTTTAATAAATTCTTTGATGTCGTTTTCTAATGAACCTTCACCTATAATAAAAAAATTAACCTTTTCACCGAAGTTTAGTTTATTAAAATACTTCACAGATTCAAGAAACAAAATCGGATTTTTGTAAGAAATAAATCTTGCCATAAAAATTACATCATTCTCTTTGGGATACACTGGATAATAACTGTCATAAATAATAAAACTATTTGGAGTGATACTTATTCTATTACTATCAATCTTACCAATAACTCTCTCCAAAAGATTTACATAATTTAATGATAGAAAATCAATTTTATCACAATACTTTAAGACCCAATATTCCGAATCAAAAACCCTAAAAACACTTTTAGATAATGAAGCAACTGAAGAGTCATTATAACTATGTATTAATCTGAAGCCAAGTATAAATTTTAGTGGCCAAATCCATATTCCACCTTTCCATACTGAATAAATTGTTTTAATATTGTATTTTCTGATTATTTGCGAGCATTGCAAAGAAAATGAAAACCACTCAATATATTTGCCTAATAACCATTTTATATTTCGAAGTTTTTTAAATTTTTTTTCCCTATTATTTAATTTTATCTTATTTTTTTTTGGAATTGATAAGTTAAGAGAATTACTTGGAGAATATTTTTTACGAATAGTAATTGGTAGAATGTTGCTAGAACATTTTATTTGATTATTAATAGTGATTGCATCATAAAATTCTTTGTTTATTATCATTAGATAATCATCCGAACCACTATTGTTAATATGGTTAATCAAATTTATATACCGTGATTGTGCGCCTCCTATAAAATTCCCATCACAAAAAAAAATAATTGCTTTATTAGATGACATCTACTTATTCTTCAAAATAATTGATACTTGATCGCCATTTTTATTTTTATTTAGATCTTCTGCTAAATTATCGAACGCAATTATTTTTTCGTTTGAAAATACACTCTTGCTTGGGTCAATATGATAAGAATTTGGGGAGCATAATGCTATATTATGCAAATACTGTTCACTTCCCCAAAATTGAAATGATGTTGAATCATACTTCAAATCAATTATTTCCAATCCAACTTTATTAAATAATATTTCTAATGATCCTTTTGAGTAAATTATAACATGTCTGGGGGCATCTATTTGCACCCAATTTTCTTTATATTTTTCCCACGCATAACTATCCTTAAATGGAATTCGTATTAATATTCTTCCATCTGCATTAAGTAATTCTTTTGCTTTTAATAATGTTTCTATAGGGTTATCAATATGCTCTAATACATGGTGAAACATAATAACATCAAAAGTCTCAGTTATTCCTAGTAATTCTTTCTTTTCAATTTTATAAAGTGTTGTGCTAATCTCTTCTTCTAAAAAGGGATCGATACCGGATAGGTTAACAAAACCAACAGAAGAAAGAAAGTTAAGCAATTGACCATTACCACAACCCACATCCAAAATTTTTTCTTGATAACTAGCAAAATTTAGTTGTTTAATCCAAGTTAAGTTATAAGCTTTTAATGGTTTTATTTTAGTTAATAAATTACCTACAAAGCTACTTTTTAGTATTTCAGACTTATAACGTTTTTTATCAAGAATTGACTTGATTAGGTTCTCTTTAGACTTTATGTGAGGATAAAAAGAATAATAATTTTTGTTGTCATATAACAATTGTATGCGGACCTTATTTTTTAGATACAACACACCACATGAAAGACATTCACAATAATCATAAATAGCACCATTTTCGTACATAAAATCTTTTATCTTATAAGTAGTTCCCGTCGATTCATTACATATTGGGCACATTTTAAGTAACCTTTCTAAATCTTAATTTTCTTTAATCCCCAAAATAATACCAATCATCAAACTAAATAAAACCCATTTGCATAATATTCTTTGATTTCTTAATGCGATTAACACTTTCAACAAAAAATGCAATATAGACTCCGAAAAGATACATCCCTTCAAAATTTCTAAATGCATTCGCAGTAAATGTCCAATAAAACAACATTTGCGTAATAATTTGGGCACTTAATGCACAAATAAAAATCTTTTCAAATCCAATTTTATAATTATTATTGAAATATTTAAAACTTAAAGTTTTTCGAGCGAGTGCAATAATTCTAAAATACGGGAAAAATAAGATTAAAGTGCCTACGGCACCGTAAAGTACCAACACACCAATCAATCCATTGTCAACAATTGCAAAGTTTATAAGAGATTGACTATGCATTTCAACTACATCAAGGATACCATTTCCAAAAAGTGGATTTGAAAGAAACAGATTCCAAAGATTCGGCAGAGACAAGACTCTAATAGCCCATGTCCCTTCAGTATATTGCATTTCCAATGTACCTGAATGGACTAAATTTTCCACAAATCTTAAAATACCAATGCTGTTTGTAAAAGAATCTATAATTACAAATAAAGTGCCGAAAACAAAGAGTACAAACAATCTTGGTGTTATTCTTGAGCTGCTATTCGAACTCAGAAAAATCACAAATAAGATTGTAGAGACTATCATTTTTACTAATGCTGTCCGCCCTGAAGATAAAAGAATTATTAGGGCCATCATAAAGTAAATTGATAATCCCAAATACTTTTGGGGGGCTTTTAATATAAACAAACCCAAACCTATTAATTGGAACAGCACCAAATAACCCCATCCAGGAATAATAAAATTATAATTAGCATAACCACCGACATATGCATCGAGTTCTTCAATGACTATAGTGGATATTCTTACTTGTGGGAAAAAATATTGTATCAAAATTAAAATTGAAATATAAAAAGAAATATTGACCATTAAATGAAGAGCTCTTTCATAATTATCCGATTGTTTAATTAGACGATAAACTGGAATAATTGCAATCCAGAAAAATAAAAATCTCCAATATAAAATTGACTTTAATATCTCAATAGTATTCCCGGCGAAAGAAATAACATTCGATATAAATATATAAAAAAAAGTAAAAGCTAAAAAAAATTTCACAAATTTCTTTATTTCAGTATCACTTTTTACTTTTTGAGATGAAAAAAATACAGGTAAAAAAGTAAATAAAAACATTAAGTCTCTAAATTTAAAAAACCCAGGCATATAAAATGAGTTTACATCAAAAATGACTCCCATGTTACAAAATAAAGAAATTATTATAACTTGAGTTTCAATTTGATAAAAATAGGAGCCCATCATTATTAAAACTGTAGGGATCAGCAAAAATGATGCACTTGCTACAATGCTAGGATTTATTTTTATTATTATTACAAAAGTAATTCCTAATAGCAATAAGAATGGACTGATCCCAGCTGATTTTTTATTTATCATATTATAAAGTACTCAGTGTTTTTATGGTGCTATTTTTTTATTTTCTGCAATCATTTTCAGTATACACAATTAGAAATAAGATATTAATCGTTAAGAAAAAATATTTTGTTAAAATTTTCATGAGCTTAATCCAATAAGAATAACAACAAATAAGTTAACAACTTAAAATATACTGATTCGCGTCAAACTGATTACAAATGTCAATAATTAAACAAATAATTCTTCTAAGAGCCTTAGTCTACTTTTCAATTTAGATTAAAATCTAAATTGTAACTATAACCGCTTGGAGATTAAATTACGATATCATTTGTTTTTATAAATGTTCAGCAAATTGAGAGCTAACTTATAATCAATAATTCTTAAAATTAAAGGGAAAGCCAAAAGGGTCAGAAATATTGGAGCCTTAATCAAAATTGAAACATGCATGTTACCCTTCAACTCATAAAAAGGGAAGAATACCGCCACCATAAGGCAAACAATAAAATAAAGCGCCGGTCTCATAAAACTGCGTTTAATGTAAAATACTTTCTGGGACCAGACGTAAGCAAGTATAAAATAAACCATATTGGATATTATTGTAGTTATTGCCGCGCCTACGTACCCAAAATTGGGAATAAAATAAAAATTTAGTAGAACATTTACGCCTGCAGCCAAAAGCATTAACCAAAAATAAGGCTTACTTTTTTCTTTCAGAGTCATTCCATTACCTGTTATTGAAACGCATTGATTAAGTATCAGGCTAAATAGCAGAAAAGGAATAGCTAAAATACCACCAATATATTTCGGCGAGGTAACAAATTTCACAATATCATAGCTGAAAATAGATATAAAAGATGAGGCGGATATCGCAATTGTCAGGTAGAAGTACCAGATTTTTGTAAGAAATGCTTTTGTTCTTGGTTTATCCTCTTCTTTTTCCTCATTATAAAGAGAAAAAATAATCACTGTTGCACTCATGTTAAGTGCTATATTTACCAAAAGAATCGGTTGTGAAAAAGTGTTCCCAATGGAATACAATCCAATTTGAGCTAAATTTTTATAATGTAGTAAAAAGAAGCGATCGGAAACATCATTAACCCAAACAAGCATTCCTGTAAAAATAAGAGGATAACCAAACTTTAACAATTTCTTTGCCCAATTCCAACTGAATTGGCGGATATATTTTTTTCTTGTAAAATACAAATATGCAAATGATAATGTGGAAACTGAGGTTATTAAACTCGCTATTGTTGCACCCAAGACACCCCATTTCAAAATAACTACTAAAAGAATACCACAAAAAGGATTAATGATTGATCCCAAAATTGTAACAAAACTAAACTTTACTGGTTCTCTATAAAAACGAAAAATTTGTGATTGAATTTCTTGCTGAGACGAAAAAAATATTACAAAAGCTACTGCAATTATTACTAAAGAATAACTTTCAGTCTTAAAGAGTATGAAAGATATTTTTTCGGAAAAAATTGTCATGAATATTAAAGGAATTGAATAAGAAATTAACCTAATTGTAGCGGATGTATATAACAACTTTTTCTTTTCATCCTCATCCACCGCGATAAAAAAGTATCTTGAAGTTGCACCACCAAGACCCAAGCTAAATATTGCTGATATAAAAAATGTTAAAGTAGCCAAAGTATCTAATACCCCGTATTCAGCTGGGATCAGAGCTCTAGTATAAAATGGTAAGAGCAAAAATCCGATAATTTTTTTTATTACAGTTCCGAGTCCGTAAATAATAGTATCCTTAGAAAGTTCTTTTATTGAAGACATTACAATTCTATTATTGGATATTTATTTTATTACTCACATCGACTCCGCGGTTAATGTTATCGTAAATTTTTTATTTGGTTTAGTAGGAAATGTTGTATCATAAGTATTAAATTTTTTCTTTATGTAAATAGCACATAATGTATTTGAAACATGATAAAGATTTTTATGTTCATCCAAAGGGATACCATCTAATATTGCTGATAATACAGTATAATTAACCTCTTCTAGGCTCTTGCCATAGTCATGCCATACAATAATAGATTTATCATTTTTTAATTTGTTAAATATATTTTTTGTATCACTAAGAACACCTTCATAAGAATGTTCACCATCAATAAAAATTAAATCAAATTTATCATTGATATTATTAAAATCCATTGTTAAGGAGTTTGCTTTAATAAAATCTATATTGCCAGTATTTTTAACGTAAAGATCGTGTACATTAATAAAATCTTCCGACCAATTACGTTCTCTCATTTCTGCCTCAGACAGACTTATTGAAGTGCATTTTTTAGCATTCTCGGCAACATTTGTTAAACTTTCTCCTCTCCACGATCCAATTTCAAGGTAGTTACAATCATAAAAACTCTTTGCAAGGTATTTAAGTAAAGCGATATCGGTAACCATTGATGTACCCAATAGAAAGCTATAATTATTTACAGTTATATTAAAATCAGGGGCAACATCCAGAAGATCAACAGTACGCAATTTATCCATTTTATATCTTTCATAAATTTTATCTTTAAGTATATTTTCAGCCGGATATAATTTTTCAATGCCATAGTTAATAATTTCCCGGGGATTTCTCAATAGCATTTTTATTTTATTCATTTTGCTTGGATACATATTTTTCCTAATGATTTATTTTGAAATATTACTAAGCGAAGAACTGAATTGAGGATCCATTCTAATTGTATTAATTAGTGATTTAGTTTTAGCTAGAACATTCTCTTTTGAATAATTATTAATCACAAAATTTCTATTTAATTCTATTTCTTTATAATCTAACGCTGTAAAACTAGGAGATTGAACCGAAATATTGCTTATTGAAAATACAACTGCATTCTTTCTTTTCAAAAAAGCATAAACAGGATTTTTTTCATTCAGAAATATTTTAGAACCATACCATAAGGACGAAACTATGTTACCCATTGCCTGCTGGCGGTAGTGGTTCATTATAACTATCCCGCAAGAACTGATTAGTGATTGATATTTTTCCAAGGGCAAAAAATCGGTTATTGGTTTAAATTTAGTTCCTAATAGATCAGTTCCAATCTTTAACAAATGATCTCTGTAATCAGCATTCCCATAGCTTAACGGACAAATGACTTCTCCCTCAAAATTCATATTTTTCAACAAATAGAGTATATCTAAATGGTTATTTGAAGGATCGGCTGAATTGCCCAGTAAAATTTTAACAGAGTCATCTTCTAATTTTAGAGGGTGAGTCTGGGTGTTAAAGTCGGGAATTAATGTTTCAATTGAAACGTAGGAGAAAGGTAACAAAGTACATTTAAGTTTCATTACTCGTTTGATAAAATAATAATCATCTTCAATTACCGGGGCACAATAGTCCATTCTTTTTATTGCCATACGACGTTTAAAATCTGCAGGCAAAACTCCTTTTCGAACGAGACTATATGGAATACTAAAGACATCCTTTGAATGTAAAAATTTCTTAATTTTGCTGCTGAAAGATGAATTATTATTAACACTATCTAATAAAGACTGTGTATTTTTGGAAAAGAGAATAGGAATGATTTTGTTGATATAGTAACCATCAGCACCCCAAAACATCCAGACAAATTTAACATCAGAATTTGCTTTATTAACAATTTTGATTTTATCGTAAGTGAGTGCATGCAAAATGACTGCATCATAGTGGCTTAAATTTTTTATTACATCTTTATATTGTGTTGAGTTTGATTCAGCCGCAATAATTTTTTCAACATTTCTTATTCTCTTCGGCGATTTACTATTTACTAAGTATATACTAAATCCGGGTGCAACTTCCTCAAATTGGTCAATTGCATAATCTAGGAAAATTGAATCGTCAGCCAGATGTAAAATCATATCTATTCAATTTCAAAATCAAAATTTGTGTTTTGCATAAGCACACTATCTATTGCTTGTGCAATATACTTTTCGTGATTGTAGGTAATTACTAAAATAGAGACTAAAGGATCCATTAGAATTAATTCAAAGATTAATAAATTTTATTTAGTTTTTATTATTAAAGCATGACCATTTAAATTGTATATTAATATACCATTAGATAGTTGCAAAGAATTTACATATTTAGTCACACCCTCACATCCCCAAAAGCCATAATCATCAAAAACAACTAATCCTCCAATACATATTTTTGGCCAAATAAATTCAAAAATATCTTTGGATGAGTCATAAGTATCAACATCAATATGACAGAATCTAAAGATTTTATTTTTTATTATCTTTGATGATTCCTCTGGAAAAATTCCTTTTACAATTACTGAGTTTGATATTGACAACTTTTTAAAGAGTTTATTTACGATTTTTACTGATGTATTTGAATGCTCTCCACCTTTATAATTGGTATCGCTACAACCAGCTTTTACAACACCAGCAAAAGTATCGCATAAATATACTTTTGAAACTGATTCTTTTTCCGCAGCTTTCGCTAAAATAGCACCTGTACCACCACGCCAAACACCAATCTCAATAATAGGCAATGCCAGATTATTAGTTTGTCTTATTAATTGCCATAATTCATAACATCTATAAATATCAACGAGACTAAATTCTTTTATTATGTTATATATAGTTAAAAATTCTTCATTACCTTCCCAAGGACAATAAGTAGCCCAAGGAATAATTTGGTGATGAGGAATCTTTACATCTAATTGTGTAAGATTAGTTGAACGAATTATATTTAATATTGCTTTACGTTCTTCCAATAAGTTGAGTGCGAATTGATGGTCAGTTTTTTTCATCTAATCAATCTTTTTACCTATAAAAGTATAATGTATTGGCATTAAAAAACGTTCCGGAGTGTCAAGTGCATTTACCTCAATAAGCTTTAAGGATGCCGATTTTATTAATTCTCTAAGCCCATGTTCAGTAAATCGCCAACAATCCGGAAGTGGGCCATGTATTCGAAAATTAAAGGGTGTACTTGCACATATATATCCCCCATTTTTCAGAATACGTGCTAATTCTTTAATAGCCGAAAATGGATTAGCCGTATGCTCAAGCACTTCTGTGCAAATAATAATATCGAATGATTTATTTGGAATAAGACGATCGTTGCAGTTACAAATATCTGCTATATAATCTGCATTTGATATTGAATCAATGTCTAACGTTTTAACATCAGCTAACTTAAAGTATTCTTTAGCACCAAGATGTACCTGCGGCGCAATATCAAGCACTTTTACATCTTTATTGTCAAATCGTTTAGCACAATTAAAAATAAATTCAGACACATTCTTTCTAATTAGGGCATAATTTGTTTTATCTATTTCAGATATCTCATCAATCATAAAAAACTCATTAGTTTATAAGACAACTCACAGCATCTATTCCGAAAACAGGAATTTCAATTTTATTAATAATTTTAATTCTCTCAGAAAAAGAATCATCAATAAAAATGGAATTTTTATTATCTATATAATTTGCTTTTTCATCGTTTTCATCAATATGTATTACTTGATCAAATACTTGCGTCAGCCGTTTCTTCTTAAGTGTTTCTTTAAGATTGTTTCTATGCTTAGTTATTAAGACAATTTTTATTTTTTTATTTATACATTGATATAAGAATTTAATTAATTCAGTATTTAATTGTTCATCGATAATTAGACTATCATCTAAATCCAAATAAACTGTATCGTATTTAATGTTAAGTTCATACTTATTGTCCAGCGCACGATCCATTTCTACAATAAAATCGTTTTTCAAAATTTTTATATCATATCCACGTGCATCATAAATTGTAAGTAAAGCAAAATTAATTCCTTTTGCTCTAAATAATCCTGAGGATCCCCCTAATCTTGAAGCAACTTCTAAAAGCACAAGATCACCTTTACCATTTTCTTTAAGCTGAAAAAACCAAGCACCATTTAGTTTTAATATTTTATTTATTTTTTTTGCTATATCATTAATCTCTTCAATTCGTTTTAGGTATTCTTTAGTATTAACACTTATTCCGTTTAGGATTCTATTTCTAGTTCGTGCACCACAAAACATCAATTCATTTTTATAATTAGAAAAGCAATCAACTGTATATTCCTTGCCACTCAGAAATTCTAAAATTATCATTTCCGATTCATTATTTTTTTTCAACCAGTATATTACTTCATCTTTTGAATTTGCTTTCAAGGTTTTCCTTGAACCATATCCTTTATCTGGTTTTATAAAAACTGGGAAGTCATTTATTTTTTCTACTGTAGGATAAATTTCAGGCACTTTAACACTATCTCTAAGGTATTCATATGTTTTTGTTTTGCTATTACAAATTTGTGCATAATAAATATCTGGGCCAATAACTTTGCATCCTAAATTTTCTTCATTTTGTTTTAGAATAGATATTACCTCATCCATCGTTGGGTAAATCATATCAATTTTTCTTTCATTAACGAATTTTCCTAAAAAATTAATAAAATTCGAATCATAAATGAATGGGATATTACCCTCATAGTTTTTATAGACAAATCTTCCGTGATCGTTTATACTATTTCCTCCGATTAATTCAATGTTTTTTTCGCATGTTAATGACCTATAAATCTCTAAACCAATTTCTGAGCCACAAGGAAAAACTAAAATTTTTAATTTATTTTTGAACATTTAAAAAAAATCCTATTATTTTAATTATTATGTTTTCACCCAAAGATCCATAAATTGGTAAACACAAAATCTGTTCTGCAATTATGTTTGCAACCGGTAAATTTTCTTTTGAAGCACTAGACAAACTTCTATATGTAGGCATATTACTTATTAAAGGATAGAAATACCTTCTTGCATAAATATTGTGCTTCTTTAATTCATCATAAACTTTTTCACGGCTTACGCCATATTCTTTCTCATCAATTAGAACCGGGAAGTAAGCGTAATTGTATTCATATCCATCAAAATTATTAAATACTTTTATTCCTTTTACATCTTTTAACAATTCAAAATAAGTCTCTGCTACTTTTTTTCGACTTGCAATTTCTTCATCAACAATTTCAAGACTGAGTAAACCAATCACGCTTTGGTATTCATTCATTTTACCATTAATTCCGGGAGCTATTACAGTCACTTCATCGGCAAATCCAAAGTTTTTCAAGTAATCAATCCTTTTTTTAAGATTTTCATCTTTAGTGATAATTGCACCGCCTTCAAATGTATTGAACAATTTTGTGCCATGAAAACTTAAAACAGACATATCGCCTTCGAGAAGTAAATTTTTATCTTTAAATTTAATACCAAATGCATGTGCAGCATCATAAATAACTTTCAGTCCGTATTTGTCAGCTATTGCTTGTATTTTTAGAGTATCACAAGGATGTCCGTAAACGTGAACAGGCATTATAGCGCTTGTTCTGGGTGTAATAAGAACTTCAATTTTATCTGGGTCAATATTTAATGTTTTCTCTTCTATATCACAGAATACAGGTGTAATACCATTCCATTTTAAAGAGTGTGCTGTTGCAACAAAACTAAATGGCGTTGTAATTACCTCACCGGTTATATGCAATGCTTGTAAACCAACTATCAAGGCAATAGTCGCATTTGTAAATAGGTTCACATTTTCAACTTTAAGATAATTTGCCAAAGCCAATTCGAACTTTTGATGGAAAGGACCGTTGTTCGTAAGAATCTTATTTTCCCAAATTTCCTTCAAGTATGGCTGCAACTTATCTAAAGATGGAAGATTGGGTTGAGTGATGTAAATTGGATCGCTATTTTTTTTCATTATAATTGATTAAAAACTTTCATCGATTTACACAATTTCATTTACCTTATTAATTTCAAATTTATATTTTTTCTCGCTTTTTTCGCAAAAGGCAATTCCATTTTCGTCAAATTTTAATTTCTTTCCAGCTTCACTCACCCATCCGACTACCCGTGCAGGATTACCGACAACAAGAGCATAATCGGGAATATCTTTAGTCACTACAGCACCGGCACCAACAAAAGCAAACTTGCCGATCGTATGTCCACACACCACGGTAGAATTAGCTCCGAGAGAAGCACCTTCTTTTACTAGTGTTTTGATATAAAATTCTTTCCCGACTTGGGGGTATTTGCAGCGAGGGTCTAAGATGTTTGTAAATACCATTGAGGGTCCACAGAAAACGTAGTCTTCAAGTTCGACGCCCTCATAAACAGAGACGTTGTTCTGTATCTTTACAAAATTACCGATGATGACATCGTTCGCGACGTTGACATTTTGTCCAAGGACGCATTTCTTTCCAATTTTAGAGCCGGACTGAACGTGGCTGAAGTGCCAAATTTTTGTTCCTTCGCCAATTTCGACGTTATCGTCAACAACGGCGTGGGGGTTTACGTAATAGTTTTTGTCGGACATAAGAATACCTTAAATGTTTGTTAATATGTTATGGGTAATAGGTCATAGGTGATGGCTCATGGACCAAAGTTAAATTGAGTTTTTTATAGAACTTATTAAACTGGAGAGCATTTTACCAATTTCGTCACCATCATGGCGAAGAGTATAATACGTATCTGCCTTGATCCAGTCTTTTTGTTTAAATATTTCTATTAAAGTAATAGTCTCGTTTAATGACCCTCTTGAATAGTAGAGAAACTGCACATATTCTTTTTTTGAGTATCTCCCCTTCCCCTCTGCAATATTCATAGCTATTGATGTAACTGAAGATTCTATTTGTTCTATTAATCTAAAATGTTTTCGTTCGGTCTGTAACTCTTCAATCATATTTATCACAGCAACTGCAAAAGTGATTGATTTTTTCCAAACCTCTAGATCTTCAAAAGCAAAGTGAATGTTGGTCATAGATTATGGTTCATGGCTAATAGCTCATGGGTGATAGGTGATAACTAATGATTTCTTCATATCAAACATGTTTTAAAAACTTTTTTTGAGATCTGTACCCCAAACTTCCTTCGTTTTTCCTATGAGCTATGAGCTATCACCCATCAGCTATGATCTTCCCTCATTCCCTCATTCCCCCTTTCCCCTCACTCCAACTTTCCATTATTCCTCTTTAACGAGTCAGTGGCTAATTCTAGTATTCTAAGGACTTCCAACGCATGCTGACCGTTTGTTCTTGGTTCTTCGTTATTTATGATACAATTAAAAAAATGTTTCTGTTCTTCAACTAAAGCTTGCTTCTGTTCAATTTCGACTATCTGATATTCACCTTCAAATTTTTGCAAAACTCCCCCAACATTGGTGAACCCTTTAGGATAAAACTTCAGTTTTCCTTCTTTAAGAGTATCTTCAAATGTATACATCCCCTTATCGCCGATAACAACAAGTCGTTGTTCTTTAAATGGATGGAGCCAGCTTACAAAAATATGGGCATGGACGTTATCAGGATATTCGAGATAAGTTATCGTAGTGTCTTCAATGTTATTTTGAAGGAACCTCGCTCCGTTCGCTTTAACAGAAGTAGGGTTTGTCTTTGCAAAAAACTGGATGATTGAAATATCATGCGGGGCAAAACTCCAAAGGATATTCTCTTCACTTCGAATAGTACCTAAATTTAACCGGTTACTATAAACATATTGCAGATTGCCAAGTTTTCCTGCGTCAATATCTTCTTTTATTTTGAGGATCGCAGGATGAAAAAGAAGTATATGTCCGACCATTATCTTAAGGTTGAGGTTTAGGCTAAGGTTGAGGAGGTCTTCTGCTTCAGATGAAAAAAGGGTTATAGGTTTTTCTATTAATACATGTTTCCCATGTTCGAGACACTGACGAGCAATATTATAATGCGTCTCGGCAGGAGTAGCAATAATTATAGCATTAATTGATTTA
The DNA here is from genome assembly GCA_041671545.1 of Ignavibacteriaceae bacterium. Classification (GTDB taxonomy): domain Bacteria; phylum Bacteroidota; class Ignavibacteria; order Ignavibacteriales; family Ignavibacteriaceae; genus UBA1563. Next base: position 32,317 of record JBAZBI010000015.1, on the reverse strand, counting down.
TCGTCGAGTATATTTTGTAAATTTTTTGTAAAGGGAATTTTCCCAACCGCTTCTACACGCTCTTTTGCAGAGTCGAAAGCATCACAAGCATATAGGAGGTTTTCTCCAAGTAAACTGTAGGCTGTCTTTACGTGGTTCATCCCCCATTTGCCGCAACCAACTACGGCTAATTTTATATATTCTGTCTTAATCATAATTTTCTCATTTTTATAGATAACTACGCTAAAAAGGAATGATGGAATAAAGGAATATTGGGATATTAAAACTTATCATTCCAATCACCATCATTTTGTTTCTTTTGGAGCGATTTTATCAAACCTAACAGTTCATTTTCAACCTTAAAATGCAATTCATCTAATATTTCAAAATTACTCTCATCTTTTAGTCCAATCTCCTTAAAAGAAATTATTCCAGAAAACAGTTCACCACACGAACCCAGTGCAATATTAAGAAAATTAAGATATTCCTTAAGATTCTTTCGGCAATAACCTTCTTTACCCCGTCAAATAAGATTTGAGCCTATTACCTAAAAACAACTTCCCATAATGTGTTTTAAGATATTTTTCTCTGTTTAGCGCATCAGCTTGATTTAAACATGCCTCAAAATATGCTAAAACGAATGGTCTTCTATTTTTAGTAGATTCAACTAAGCCTTTTGAATGTTGTTCAAATCTTAGTTTTATATTTTTTGTATAGCCAATATAAAACTTCCCATCCGATAAACTTTTAAGAACATATGTATAATAATACTCTTCCAAAATATAAAACTATTTGACTGGGTGAATATTTCTGGAGATACTATGCGCAGCATCCAGAATGTTGTTCCAACTTTTTGATAATTCATAAGGAAAATTTTTGTTTGTTTTGTAAACCATCTTAAAGAGAGAAATGGAATCTTCCCAAACCCTTAGTTTGGTATAACCTCGATTTATATTTTTTCTCTTTATTTCCAATATTCCACAACTCAAAAGAATAAATTCAATTGTTAAACTCTTATTCCTTCATTCCAATATTCCATCCTTCCAATATTCCATTTTTCCACTCTTCCATTCCTCCTACTTTTTAAAGAACTCGGCAATTTTACTAACTACGTAAGCAATTTGTTCTTCAGTCAACTCAGGATAAATTGGAAGAGCTAGGCTGTGCTCTGCCGCGTTATTTGCAACCGGGAAATCGGAATCTTTTTCATTCAAATAAGAAAAACATTCTTGTCGATGGAATGGGACAGGATAATAAATTTCAACTCCAATTTCTTTTTCTAGTAAAAACTTTTTGAGCTCGTCTCTTTTTTCTACTCGAATTACGTACTGATTATAGATATGATAGTTTTTTACTTTATCAGATTTATAAATTGGATTTGGTAGTAGAACAGCGTTGTTATTATCGTGTTGAATCATTCCTTCCTTTTCCGCTAAACCATTCTGAACAAAAAGATCGGTGTAGAGTTTTGCATTTTCACGTCTTCTTTCCGACCAGCCATTAAGATGAGGAAGTTTTACGTTAAGAATTGCAGCTTGAATTTCATCAATCCTAAAGTTGCCGCCTATCACTTTGTGATAATATTTTGGCTTGCCGCCGTGAACGCGCATAATTTTTAGTCGTTCAGCCAATTCCGGATCGTTGGTTGTCACTAATCCACCGTCCCCAAAACAGCCTAAATTTTTTGAAGGGAAGAATGAGAAGCAGCCGATGGTTCCGATGGTCCCGACTTTTCTTCCATTTTTATACTCAACGCCAATAGCCTGAGCTCCATCTTCAACTACAAAAAGGTTATGTTTTTTTGCAAGTTCCATAATGGGCTGCATATCGGCGCTTTGTCCATACAGGTGAACAGGAACTATAGCTTTAGTTTTTGAAGTGATTTTCTTTTCAATCTGAATGGGATCGATGTTAAAAGTTACCGGATCGCTATCGACAAAAACGGGAATTGCATGAAGTCTAGCTATAACGCCTGCAGTTGCAAAAAAAGAATAGGTAGGGACGATCACTTCATCACCGGGTTTAATATCTAACGCCATGAGGGCTAGTAAAAGTGCATCTGTACCGGATGAAACTCCGTAGGCGAATTTGCAGCCGATATAGTCGCACATGTTTTTTTCTAACTTGGTTACTTCGGGTCCTAAGATGAAATATTGTGATTCAGCTACCTTTAGAAGTGCTTCATCAATTTCTGGTTTAATTGTAGCGTACTGTGCTTTTAGATCTAAGAGTGATACTTTCATAATTGCCTTAATTAATAATTTATGATTGCAAATTTACGAATTATTCGGAAATAATAGAAAAGGTTAAGATTGAGACTATGCAAAAACAATATTTGACCGATCATCTACATTCTTCATCGCATTCCTTGTATCAATTACCAATTGTGAATGCTTTCCTATAAACGGATAATCATAGTTTGTGTGATCCGTACTTATTAAAACTAAATCATATGATGAAAGATTTTCTTCTGTCAATTCGATTGACTTCATTTTGTAATTGTACTTTCGCGTAGCCGGTAGTTCTTTTATTAATGGATCGTTGTAATCAACAATCGCCCCTTTATGCTTGAGAATTTCAATGAGTTTTAATGAAGGAGACTCCCTCATATCGTCAATATCTTTTTTATATGCGGCACCCAAAATTAATACTTTCGCACCATTGATCGTTTTTCCTTGTTTATTAAGAGCTTCCATTGAGCGTTGGATAACATAATAAGGCTGCTGTGTATTGATTTCTCCAGCTAATTCTATAAATTTCGTGCTGATTTCAAACTCACGAGCTTTCCATGTTAAATAGAAAGGATCAATAGGTATGCAGTGACCTCCGAGTCCCGGACCGGGATAGAATGCATTAAATCCGAACGGCTTTGTTTTAGCAGCTTCGATAACTTCCCAAACATTAATATCCATTCTGTCGAATACCATTTTAAGTTCATTTATTAATGCGATATTTACCGAGCGGTAAATGTTTTCAAGAAGTTTTGCTGCTTCAGCGGCACGAGCAGATGAGACCGGAACTGTTTTGACAATCACCTGGTCATAAACTGCACATGCAACCTCCAAACAATCAGCGGTAACTCCCCCAACAACTTTTGGAATTGTAGCAGTATTAAAATACCCGTTATTTGGATCTTCTCTTTCGGGACTAAACGCTAAGAAAAAGTCCTCCCCAACCTTGTACTTCTCTCTCTCCTTAATAAGGAGAGAGCCGGAGTGAGGTTTTTCCTCAAAGAGTGGTAGAAGCACTTCTTCAGTTGTTCCGGGATAAGTCGAAGATTCAAGAACTACCAATTGTCCTTCTCTTAGGTATTTGGCAACAACCTTCCCCGAATTTTCAATATATGAGATATCGGGTTCACGGTGTTCATTTAATGGGGTTGGGACACAGATGATGATGGCATCAACTTCAGGCAAACGGGAAAAATCTGAGGTAGCTTCAAACAATTTGGCATTTACCGCTTCACTTATTTCTTCCGCTTTGATGTGTTTAATGTAACTTTGCCCTGCATTTAGTAAAGGTATCTTTTTCTCATCAACATCAAACCCAATTACTGAAAATCCTTTTCTTGTAAAAGTTAAACCAAGCGGCAACCCCACGTAGCCGAGTCCGATGATACCGATCTTAGCAGTGTGGGATGATATTTTTTTTAATAATTCTTCTTTGTGACTCATAAAGTCCCCTAATTAATTTGCTATAGAGTTATTATTTGAAATTAAAATTCGATTTTCATATTGAGGTGAAATAGTGTTGGTTATGTCCGCGTTCTTTTTACTTTTTACTTTTTACTTTTTACTTGTTCACCCGCCTCAGGCGTGGTCACTCGTTACCTTCCCGAGTGAAGCCGAGGGGCGATCCTTCATTCCAAATTTTCCTTATAGCTGGATTCTCCATACGTTCATGTTTGAGGTGGTATTCTTTCCATGTTTGAGTAAAAATTCATTCTTTATTTTTTGGAGTTCAATAATAATTTTTACTTTCTCCTCGTATGCCATTTTCGCTTGCTTTTTATGATAAGAAACTTTTGATTCTGCTACTTGTAAAAGATAACTTTTATCCATTGTTATCACCATAAGATTTTTCATAAACTTCTTGCAACCCAAATTGTTTTATAAGCTCAAGAAACTTCTCTTTGTTAAACTCCGCTTCCATAAAAAATCTTGCAAGTCGTTCTTTATCAGTCAATCGTCCTGTCTGTAGCATAATAACCATTAAATATTCTGCTCTCAAAATAAAAGTTTTTTCATCAAAAATTGTTATTTCGGCACAATTCAGTAATGCGTCTTCTATTAGTTCATTATATGCTAACAAAAACTGAACAGGCATCCCCTCAATAATGATATGCTCCCCCTCTGTTTTGTATCCATTATCCTCTGCCCAATAATAAATTGGTGATAAAGGATTTAAATTATTTTCTTCACCGGAAATATGTACAATCAAATCCAGGTCGTACGTAACAGATGGTTCGATATAGTAGAACTGCGCCATGCCACCCGCAATAGCATATTTTTCGATGATCTTTTTTTCGACTAAATCATTAATTTTTTGTAAGGTCTTTTTCATACTTGAAATTAAAAATCTTTTTTAATTTTGCCTGGTGGTAATTAAATAATTCATCTTACGCGATGTTGAGGGACATTCTCTCCCAAAGTCTCACATTCTCATGAGTTGTGGAGTCGTGTATTTGTGTATAGTGTTAAGTAAAAAGGGAATAAATTATCCGCCAGAGGCGGATCAGCCTTTCCCGCCTTGGGCGGGTTTGGCTGAAAAATTAACCACGCCTGAGGCGGGTGAAAAATTCTAAACCTGTCCGCCTTTGGAAGATAAATTAAAAATGACCATAAAACTATTACGCATCTAAGAGTAAATAAGACATCAGGAGCGGCTTGAGATCAGCAAAATAAGTTGAAGTTTATTTTGTCCAATTGGCAATCTCTATATCTTTACTTCGTTTGAAATGTTCCGTATTATTAGTAATAAGTTGAAAGCCGTTCGACATTACGATACCGCCCATTTTTTTTATTTTGCTTTCTATTTCATTAATAGTCAAATTTTTCTTTTTCATCTCTTTAATCTCCGTTATTGTAACGAGTGACGCGTGACGAGTCGTTTGGGAACAAGCGTTATGTAAACGAATATGTATGTTGAGTTTTTGATCCGCCTTTGGCGGAGTTTAATTGTTTATCTGTGTAACTGTGTAATTGTTTTTGACCGGAATTTAATTTTTATCTTTCAAATATTTCGATAAGACTTCGGCATCGGCAAGGTCTTTTTTTCGTCCAGTGGCTAATTTATTTTTGAGTAACAAATCGCTTGAAATGAAAAATGCAGTTTGATCACCAATTTTTGTTACTGTTTTGTTGATAAAAGCTTCTTCAAATTCAACTCCCGTTATTGAGGTTATGATATCGATCCTTACGGGTTCATATCCAATTTGAATTATGACGTCTTCTTTCAAGAAATCTGCTTTAGCTATTTCTAACGGAGAAAAGCCAAAATCATTTAATGCAAGTAAAACTCTTTCAGCATTTTGAAGAGTTCTGTTGATCCAGAAATCAATATCGCCGGTGTTTCGAGGTGCAGCGTGCAAAGCAACTGCATAGGCGCCAACGATAAGATACTCAACTTTATTGTCGTTGAAGCACTTTATAAAATCTACGAAGTCCTTCTCTGCTCGCATCATATTCTTTATGTTTATTAAAAAGATCAATAAATTGTTCTCTTAACACTTGCACTGCTACCAATTTTTCTTCAAATGACTTTACTTTCCAAAAGTTGACGGTGTCTTCTTCTTCTTGAGCACGGGAGATAATTTTGATGGTATGGAGCATAGGGTGTAATAGTGTATGGTATTAAGGAAGAATTAAAAATTCTAAATTATCCGCCAGAAGCGGATCAGCCTTCGGCTGAAAAATTAAAAAAAAGAAAAAGTCATTTACTTGCTTTGCTGCTTATAGCTCCGAGTATTTTCATTAGCTCAGATGACTCTTGTATTAAAGATTGCAGCTCGCTATCAGGAGTTTTAATTTCACGAATAATCTTTAACCAGTAATTTGATTCACGCATTTCTTTTAAAGCGATTTTAATTTTATTTACGAAGTCAGCTTTCGAACTTGCTCCTTGTGCCTCCTCATAATTTGCACCGCTCGAAGTAGCGGATTTTATAAGTTGATTTTTAATAATGTCATATTCTTTGGTTTTGGGGAATGTTCTGCAATACTTAATAACCCTAACCGCAAAATCAAAGAGTCGCTTGCCTAAACCTTCATCCATGGGAATAAATTAAAAATTCTAAATTAAAAATTAAAAAGGGAAAACAAGTAACAAAAGAATAAATTAAAAATTCTAAATTAACCACGCCAGAGGCGGGTGAAAAATTATTCGCCAGAGGCGGATCAGCCTTTGGCTGAAAAATTAAAAAGTAAAAACCTGTCCGCCTTTGGTGGCTGAAAAATTAAAAATGACCATAAAACTATTACACATCTAAGAGTAAATAAGACATCAGGAGCGGCTTGAGATCAGCAAAATAAGTTGAAGTTTATTTTGTCCAATTGGCAATCTCTATATCTTTAATTCGTTTGAAATGTTCCGTATTATTAGTAATAAGTTGAAAGCCGTTCGACATTACGATACCTGCAATTAAAGTGTCGGTGTGCCCAATTACTGTTCCCTTTTTACGAAGGACAGCTTGTATGTTTGCCGCTAATCTAGCAGACTGCAAAGTAAGAGGAATTACTTTATTTAATCCTATAAATTCTTCAAATAAACTTAGTTGTTTTTTTGCATCTTTGTATAAAAGACCGTTAAGGATTTCATAATAAGTAATGATACTTAGATTGATGTAGCCATATTCTCGCAAATGCTCGTCAACTTTAGCAACAACTTTTCGGTTACCTCTCAGAAATTCCGAAAGAACATCGGTATCTAACATTGAAGGTTTCATAGAACAATTTTGCGGTCAAAAAGTTTAGCTCTTGCCTGCTTGGTATGCTTTAAAAAATCTGCATAGTCTTTGCTGTTCATATCGCTAAAGGCGCCGGAGAAAGAAAGAATTTGCTTACGCAATCCGTCTAAAGCATACAGTTTCTTATTAGGGTTTAATGAATGTATAAGTTGATATACTTCTTCAAGCCTGTCAACCGGAATATCTTTCATCTCTTTCAATATAGTGTTAAATGTAAGCATTATAGTTTTATAATATTTTTGTTTTTGAAAAAAAACTTGTTGTTAAAATATGCCGATTAAAAGATCAATTACGGCATTGGTATCGAATAAAAACTTACCATTCATCCCGAAGCTCTCTTTGATATTTTAATGGATCCTTAGGCAAATTACGAAAAACATTTTTATTCCTTAAAATATCCCTTAACGTTGACTCGCAAACAACGTTAGTTCTGGTATCTTCTAAAACAGTTATTAAAACCTTACCGTTTTTTATTTTAATATTATCTTTTAGCGGAAGAATTTTTCCATCTTTGTATAAAACTTCTATTGTAGTATACATTTCAAAACCTCATAATTATAATTGATCCACTGTCAAAATAGTATAAATGGGCATAAAAATAAAGATAATAAATAGTTGTTAGTTCTAAGTATATCTTTGGTTATTATTGAATCTTCATTTCTGGTGGAATTATTGGAGTGATTATTCCATAAAATAAATCCGGCGCCGATACACAATATTTTCTTTTCAAAACTCATAATTTGTACCACCTAGTTGTAACTTTGCATAGCATTTAGCAAAGGTATCTTTTTCTCATCAACATCAAACCCAATTACGGTGAATCCTTTTCGGGTAAAGGTCAGTCCTAAAGGCAAGCCGACATAGCCGAGTCCGATGATGCCGATCTTGGCGGAGTGAGATGATATTTTTTTTAAGAGTTGTTCTTTTTTATTCATGTGAATATCCGAGTTAGGGGGTAGTTGTGTTTGTTTTAAGTATTAAGTATAAAGAGTAAAGTAAAAAGTGAGACATAGTAACGGGTAAGGATGACAAACTCACTATTCACTTTTATACTGTTGAACAATATCCTTAATAGTAATCTTATCAACTTTCTTTTTTCGTTCTTTAGTATAATTGCCGCAGCCTTGTTGGTATTGCAATAAGAACCTGGTAGCTTCTGCAAGTCCCAAAGAATCTATTAGTGCTTTCCAGCCGTTTATTTTTAGTTCTTCAATTGTTTTGAGCATAATTAATTACCTCCGATACTAAATTAGCTATCGAAATAACTTTTACATTTATCATTTCACTGTATTTCTTTGCGGTCTTTAAGATATCGTCATCGCATGTAACAAAATAATCTACTTTTGCATATTCTGCAACAGCTATATGCATTGCATCCATGGCTGTAAAACTATAATTTTGAAACTCCAGAGCACGTTTTTCAATTTTATCATCAAATTCAATAAATTTTTCAGCAGCTTTTAGATACTCTCTAACTTTCAATCCTCTATCAGGATCAGAGATGGCTGAAACTTCAAACTCAAGGGCGAATGAATTTAGAAATTGGATTTTACCTTCATCAATCCATTTCAATAAAATTAGTAAGGACTGGGTCTCAAAATATATTCTCTCTTGTGTCTGATCGTCAAATGGACGATTAAGAAGACAATTATCAATATAAATTTTCAAAGATTATTCATATCATTTTTTTTAATAATTCTTCTTTAATGGTTGATGGGTTAGGGTGAGGTTGTACATGGTTCTATGTAAAAATTAAATAGGTCATCCTGAACATTAAATAGTGAATAAGAAAAAACGTCAAACGATCTGATTACTGAAAACTGATCCACCTCGTTGGACAGATCACTCATAACTGATTACTATTTTCTTATAGCTTCGCCACGTCAGTTACATAACTGAAAAAAAATGAATATGTAAAATAAAAAAAACAGTGCATTTTATTTGTGACTTAAATGTTAATTTTTTTTAAAACAATTTGGGGTTGTACAAAAACGGTAACCCCGTTACACAAATTATAAAATCAATGGTATATAAGATAAAAAAATAATCTTAACTGAAAGTTTTAAATCACGATCCGTCCAATTTTCCAATCATCACTCCTTCAACCTGCCCCGTGAAATGCGAAGCTACCTGTTCGGTGAAATTTGTTTTTCTATTTCACTGGATTTCACTGGATTTCACTGGATTTAACGGGGACTGTCCCGTAAAATCATGCTTCTTACTACCTGTCCCATGAAGTATCTTTCTTTTACTTCAAGGGATTTCACGGAATCATAAATCCTACGACTGCCAACTGCCAACTGATTTCTGCCTACTGACTTCTGCCTATTGCCAACAGCCTGTTGCCTCTTCCCTTTAACATTTCACTTTATCTGCCATTCACAATTCATCTTCATTTTGGCAGACCCTACGGGGTTTTGTTTCATGGAGGGAGAATCTTTTTCTACAAATACAACCCCTATTTATCTACCACCAGGTAGACATGGTTAATCCCCCTCTGCCAACTGCCTTCTGCCTACTGATTTCTGCCTACTGCCTACTGATTTTCCCTTTCCCCTTGTCACCCGTCACTTCCAACTTTCCACTCTCCCGAGCGGAGCCGAGGGCCCACACTCACTTCACTTCCACTCACTTTCCCACAACATTGTTAAAACCGAATTATAACTCTTCATCACCACATTCTGCTCGTAAAAATAAACATCTCTTCTACATTTAACATCGCCGCTAAACCATGCAAATGCGGGGGTTAAGTTAGCTTCCGGTGGAGTCTCCTTACCCTTAAAAAAATAATGCGCGGCAGATTCATTTCTAACTTTATAACCTTTTTCAATCCACTTATATGGAAAGCGGTCGCTTATAAAACTCCACTTTTTTTCTCCATTACAACTCAATATTACTGCAATGGGACATTTGCCGATAGCTGCATAACGTAGAATAGCGGCGGTCAAAGAGACGTTAAAATAGTCGGCGGTTTCCTTTATCAACTCAAAATTTATTGTTCTACTTCCCGTAAAAACATGGAACCATGGTTTATACATCAATAATTCAGAAGCGAACACATTCGCCTCATCTTCACGTCTTTTATTTATTTTAAAAGAAAAAAGGTCATCCGTACTACAATTATAAACCCTGCTCACCTCTTGTTTTAGCACCCCTTCTCTGTTCTGCTCCTCCCCTTTACTTTCCCTATTCCTTCCCTCTCCTGAATATATCCGCCTTTGGCGGAAAGGAGAGGGACCGAAGGTGAGGTTCTGCTCCTCCCCTTTAGCATGTCCGCCTCTGGCAGAAAAAGTGGAGGCTAGCCTGCCCGCCTCTGGCGGGGGAGGGGTTAGTGCTTCCCTCTCATTCTCAAAATGTCCAAGCTCATGTGCCGCAGTAAAATTTTTTTGAGTAGGTTCAATGATATTGCTATTAACCGTCACTACACCGGTATCTTTAGTAAAAACAATTGATCCGTCACAACCGGTTAACAACGTTTCCCTGTAAGCCAATCCCTCGGCATTGATTATCTCTCTAAGAGAATATTGTTGAGGTCTTGTAAGAAAATATTTATCAATTATTTTTTGCGCATTTACTTCAGCTTTGTTGTTCTGCATTCTCCTCTCAAAATAAACCTCTCCCTTTTATTCCCTCCCCTTCCTGCTTTACTCCCCCCCTTTACTTTCCATGTTCCTTCCCTCTCCTGAATATATCCGCCTTTGGCGGAAAGGAGAGGAACCGAGGGTGAGGTTCTGCTCCTCCCCTTTTGCAAAGGGGAGGCTAGCCTGCCCGCCTCAGGCGGGGGAGGGGTTACTTTGCCGACTTAGTAATCGCCTTCAAATTATCTAAAGTAACTTTTTTATCATTCCCTGTTAGCTCCTCCAAATTTCTTGCAGCTAATTGATACCTCTTCCCTTCTTCATCGGATTCATTTTTCCCTTTTTTTACTTTATCCAGTTCAATATCAAATTTTCTTTGTAATTCAGTCCCTTTTTTAATTGCAAATTCAGCTTTTTTTAAAGCTATAAATTTTTTAAAAGCTATTTCTCCCTGTTCGCCGTCATACCCGTTTAACTTCAGGAACTGCTCAGCAGTTTCCTTCTCCTCAAATTCCGGGTCAAGATAAAAAGTATCAACAATTCGTCTTTCCTCCGTGGTTAGCTCCATAACCTGTTCTCCTTTGTTATTTTTTCCTCCAATAGCGCATATTTATTTTTCTGAAAATGCCTTTAAGCTGGCAATTTTCGGAGGCAATGCTATTTTTTTTTCTCTAAAATAATTAAAAATTATCGGCTCTGCTTTGCGTCTGATGCGTTTTATCACAGCTTCAACTTTTCTATTTTCCCAATGTAATTCTGCAGAAATATGTCGGGTTTTCTTCCCTTCCATAATTAATACAAAAACTTCCTCCTCATCTTTTCCGTTTAACGAGTCAAAACATCGGTCAACAAGATCATGTTTCCCATCACTTTCTTCAAAGTCGGAAATTTCATTTTTTTCATGCTGTTCAAATTTAGAAAGTGATTCAAATTCTTCCCTCTTCTCAAGTTCTTTTGCTCGATTGTCAAGTTTTTCAAAATGGTCATACACTAACCTATCTTTTAACTTGGCAATATTCGCTATTTCACTTTTAATAACTAAAAACATGAACCTGTAAAAATCGGGATATTTTTCACTGTCCCAATTTCTCTTCCGGTCTAAAAACTTTTCTGTAATTCCGCTAAGAATATCATTTGCGTTTGTCTTCCTTAAAGTTTTTTCCGAAAATTCTAAATGCATCAGCTTCAGTGCATAATTAAGCCATATAGTATAGGCGCCGTCAACTCTCTTAAGCACACCTTCCATTTCTTCAAGGATTTTTTCGGGAGTTTCGATCATTACTACCTCCTGTCTATTTAAACGTAATTAATTACCGGGTCTAAAACTTGAAAAATTCCTCGAAGCCCTTTTATAAATTATCAGATCACTTGTTTATGCTTAGAAAATATTTTCAGCTTGCCCTGCAATAGATAAACTCCTATCACTCAATTTTTTGCCACTTTACCGTAAAATATTTTTAATAGATCATAAATGGCAAAAAAGCTTGGTAACAGAGTTTATCTTATAGAAGTTTCTAAGTACTCTCTATTCCTTCACTTGTTACTTGATACTTTCTACTTGTTACTTGTTACTTGTTACTTTATCCATTACTACAAACATGAGCAAAACCAATGTCAATAATCTCAAATGAAATAAACCGGCAGTTAACAATAAAAGCATCGCTGCCGGGGATAAAAGTCGTTACCAAATCGTCACAGAGTCGTTACAAAGTCGTTTTAAAGTCGTTGAAAGCCTTTGCTCAGCTAAGTGAAAACGTTCTCCTGTTAAACCTCGGATTCGGGTGGCTCTCAATTCCCATCCGCGCCCCCGCGCAAGTAGTCCTCAGTGGTCAGTCCGCGGCGGCGAATCAGAATTTTGCCTACTGCAAACTTGTTTCCGTTCTTTGCGCCCTCTGCGGTGAAACAGTCTCCGGATTTAATCTTCTATGTTCTTTTATATTTTACTGACCACGGATAGCTAAAAACTAAATTCTTGTTATTTGTTTTTTGTTAATTGTAATTTTATCTAATAATAAACTTGGAGTAAAAAATGGCTCAATTAAAAAATAGATTCTTCGGGGAAATGACCGGCTCGTTTGGAGATGTGGTCTACCGCCGGAGAAACGGAAAAAACTACACGGCTAAAAAGCCAAAATCATATGCTGTACCAATGGATGGAAAATTCCAAATGCGTACGGCAAAATTCAGATTAGCATTGAAACTTGCCGCGGTCATCAACAGTATTCCGCTTATTAAAACAATCTGGCAGCAGTCCCTTCCTAAGGGAGCGACCCCGTACCAGAAATTAGTTTCGTTAAACTACCCGCTGCTGGGTTTTAACGATGTTGCCGGAATATTGGAACTTGTACCTAAAGGGGGATTCGGTGCAAGGATTGATACGTCACTCCTTTCAAACGAATCACTTTCGGTCGCCCTGCTGCCGTTAACAGCGGCTTCTATGATCAATCCGGCTGTAGAAGTATCCATCATGCTCATCTCTCTCATCTTCGCAAAAAATCCTTCCCTTGAGGGGATCAATGCGTATGAAGTACTACCGGTATTTTCACCGGTTCAGCCAATAGACCTTGTGGCTCAGTTGAGTTTCACTTCTCTGCTTTCAACTGCAGACACAGATACTCTGGCACAATACCAGGAGAAGAAGATCTACAACACCCTTATCACGTTTGACGCATCGAACAACCCTGTTCAATATGCCAAAACGTTTATGAGTGGCGCTGCATAAGCCTAACCTGAATGGGAACTCCTGTTTTCTGAAAAGAAGATGGGAGTTTCTTTTTAAAACATCCTTTCTCCCCATGCTCATTTTATTTATAATCCTCTGCTTAATCTGGTCAGTCTCTGGTGAAAATCCTTCATCTGCACTAATTGTGACATTGCTCTTAATCCAGCTCCAACTCTAAATCTTTCAACTTGATACTTGTCACTTTTTACTTGTTACCCATCTCTTTTCCATCTTCCTTTCACGCACTTCTTTTAGTAAATCAATAATCTCTTCACGCTTAATTTTAATATTAATACCTTCAATTTCTAAAGGAGAACGTTTTCTCGAAAGCGCTTTTAGCTCAAATACAGATCCATCTTTTCGGGTAATAAGCACTTTACCTTCATTTTTAGCTATCTCAAATAATGCAGTTAGTTTTTGTCTTGCCTCGCTATATGTATAGGTTTTCATATCAAACCTCTATCACCTTAACTTTCATTTTCTTTGCTATTGCTTTTAAACTTTCGTCCAATGTAATAAACGCTGAATTATTTTTCCTTGAACATTCAAGAAAATATGCATCATAAGCATAAATTGAATAATTAAACGCAATTTCCAAAGCTTTGGATATATCTACTTCCAGAAAACGCAGAGGAATTAAGGAATAATATTCCATAGCTTTTTTGCCTGCTCGAGCGTAATTCGATTTCTCTTAAACATTGCGGAAAATGCATTCCCGATTTCCCGGTGCAATGATGAGGGAGCTAATAGATCCTCTCCCACTGTTACTCTTATCAAATTACTCTTGTTCTTTTCGTTTGTAAGTACAGCAATTATTATCGAAGCGTCTACAACCAGGCTCATTTTATTTCATTCTATTGTATCGACAGTTAACTTTTTGTTTTTTGTGTCAAGATATTTTGGGCGATTTGGTGCAATTCCATCATCCATCAAAACTCATCCATCAACCATGCGATTTACCGCGCTAGGTATTGATATGTATCAGTTAGCCAACGGATTTTTTATGTCAAGCATGTCCGCCCTCAAGCGGAATTGACGATCCCGTGAAATAATCCGCGCCAAAGGCGGGTAAAAATCTCTGAATTCACGGGACAGGTTGACGAATAAAAAAAATCATCTCAGCCTTCTGCTGATGAGCCTCTGGCTCACCTGTCAGCCTCTGGCTGAAATCCTACAATCCTTCCATCCTCTCCCCGGGCGAAGCCGAGTGGCACCCTCTCACACAGCCAACGAATTTTCATTTCCAAACAAGATATCGTTTGCAATAATATTCAAATCATTTTTAATCTTATCAAAATCCGGTTTTATCGTCCATTTAATTAAACTCAACTCTCCAACAGGAAAGGATTTAAGAATATTAAAGATTACTTCCGGTTCAACTCCAGCTTCCTTTGTCTTTGCCTCTTGAATGATTGATTTCCAATTTAATTTTTTATTTCGGGCAATTATCCAAATATCTGCAATATCTTTAGGTTCAAACCTAAACAGCGCGGTTAATTTATTTGATAAGATGTTCCGCCAACTGTCAATTAGTCCCAACTTATCATTCTTCTCAAAATCGCCGTAATGTGGAGCCACATCATTAACAAGATCAATTTTTAATTTTATTTCAGGCTCTAAAGTCTTCGATACAAATAATTGAGAAAAACTTTCATATCTCTTAATTGAAGCTTTCTCTAAAAGAAATGTTTTTTCGTGTTTGTTGGAACTAAACGAAATCAATATCTCATCTGTCAGTTCATGGAATTTGTTAAAATCGTTTACAAATAGGTCCAAATCATCCGAAAAACGATGATTAAAGTAGTGTCTGCTTAGTGCTGTACCACCTGTTAGAAAAAAGGGTGTGTTTAATTTTTGAATAATATGCATCACCCCATCCTGTAAAGGATAGAGGTTCTCCCGATAGTACACTTCGTAAGTATTCATATTTATTCCTTAATTCGATAAATCGAATTCTCGAAATTGTTTCTTTTGTCAGATATTCTTTTAGAGTCTTGAGACTTAGAATATCTAAAAGATCATACCATGATAACCGTTCAAGCATGCGGTTTAAGAGCAGTGCCCGTTCATACTCTTCAATACTCTTTAAATCGCCTGCCACAATTTTATTGAGCGGTAACATTTCGGTATTATAGTCCCAAAATATTTTTTTTAATGTTTCCAGCTTTTCTTCGGTTGTCACTTTACACTTTTTACTTTGTACTTGCGGTTTACCGCTCTATGGGTTAATTCTAAATACTATCTAAAACTTTCAAAAGCCTTTTGTCAAAAGTAAAAATTTCATGATTCTCAATAGCTTTATAAGCACAGAGGAGAGAATCGGCGTAATCCAATTTATATGATGAGTAAAATTCTAGAGCCTTTAGAACTATTTTTTTATTTATAAAAGATAAATTGTCATAGGTAAAAAGTATGCTTAGTGTGCTACTAATCTCTTCCCTGCTAATGTTATAAACCTTTTCTAACACATACACAATCTCAGCGGTAATTTCAAAAGGGATAAATATTCCATTTTTCTCTAAAATTAATTTAGCTTGACCAAATTGGGTTTTATCGTCTTTTAGTAAGTATCTTAAAATAACATTTGCATCAGCTATTTGCATATTTACCATTTACAGCCAATCCCCATGCAATTGCTTCTTTTGCTTTTTTTAATGGGTCTTTATACCGTTCTAATATACCGGCGACACTTTTAGTTTTTGCACCTTTCCTGTCCGGACTATTTTCAGCAAGCAACTCTTGCTCAGTTATTATTATAATCTCGACATCTTTACCTTTAAACTTATCCAAATTACTAATGGTTAAAGAAGAAGAATTAATTCTTTTCCGAATTTTTATAGCTTCCATTTTAATTACCTTCTAATAATTTTTTTGTAAATACAAACAAATATAAATTAAGCCATGTCATTTTCATTATAGCCGGTTTATCGGTTTACTATCAATTTCAATTCTCAGTTATCAATTCTCATTCGTCAATTCAACTTCGCCGCGGCGAATCACCCCATGCTCGTGATCTTGCTCCTATTCGTCATCCCGAGCGAAGTCAAGGGAATTCGATCCTACACATCTCTCATTGTCCTCTAGTCTCCTCCTTGTCCCCAGGTTCTCTTCCCGGGCGAAGCCGAGGGGCTTAGAGTTGAAATCTCCAAACGTTTTTTCCCGGCTTTGGATTATTTCCGTTGCTGCGTTGAAATTCATCTTTTACTTTTTGGAGTTCAATAATAATCATTACCTTCTCCTCATAGGACATTTTTGCTTTCTTCTTATGATAAGCAATTTTGGAATCTGCAACATGTAAAAGGTAGTTTTTATCCATTCTTATCACCATAGGATTTTTTATACGTTTCTTCTAAACTGAAACGTTTTACAAGCTCAAAAAATTTTACCTTATTAAACTCCGCTTCAATAAAAAATTTGGCAAGTCTTTCTTTATCAGTTATCCTCCCCGTCTGCAACATAATAGCCATTACATATTCTGCGCTCAAAATAAAAGTCCGTTCATTGAAGATAGTAATTCCAACACAATTCTGTAACGCCTCTTCAACTAATTCGTTATAAGCTAATAAAAACTGAACCGGCATCTCCTCAATGATGATGTGCTCCCCTTCTGTCATATAGCCATTCTCATCTGCCCAATTATAAATTGGTGATAAAGGATTTAGATTATTTTCTTCACCGGAAATGTGGATAATCAAATCCAGGTTGTACGTAACTGATGGTTCTATATAATAGAATTGAGCCATCCCCCGGCAATAGTATAGGCATTAATAATATTCTTTTCTACTAGTTCATTTATTTTTTGTAATGTCTTTTGCATATTAATATTTAAAAACTTTTTTAAATTTTACTCAGTGGTAATTAAATAATTCATCATACGCGATGTTGAGGGACATTCCCTCCCAAAGTCTCACATTCTCATGAGTTGTGGAGTCGTGTATTTGTGTATAGTGTTAAGTAAAAAGGGAATAAATTATCCACCAGAGGCGGATCAGACTTTGGCTGAAAAAGGGAGAACAAGTGACGAGTAACAATATTCTATATTATTAATACACTAAATTATTTTTTTTGTATTCAAATAATTCACAATGTCAGTAAGGTATTTTTCGAGTTCGGATTTTTTAGAGATGATCAAGTTAATCTTTTCAGCGGCTTCATGTTCATCTTCTTCATAGTCGTGAGCAAGTTCATTTTTTATGTCACGAAATTCTTTCCAAAGATCATAATCGGAAATAATTCCAAGCTGCTCCATTCTGTTAAAAATGTCAATAGCTGATCTGTTGGCAACCTCTTCACCTAGTTCTGTAAGGACGGATTTAAGGAGTTTGTTCCCGATTGCATCATGTAATTTTGAAAAGCGGAAAATATACTGATCGATATGCTCAACTTCCCATTCATCCAAATTAAAAACTTTTTCGGAGGTGATCGGTAAAGAAGGTTCTATCTTTTTATAAGCGCTATCCATCCTTTGCACATGCTATTGCATTCATTTATAACAGATTCAAGTATAGTGCTGCTTTTCTTCAAAGTAGTTTCCCCTCGGACCTTGCTACTTCTTCTATGTACCTCAAAGAACCTGATCTTTTTATAACAATATCAATTTTTTGTTCGCCTAGTATTTTATGCAGTTCAGCCAGCATCTTCAGCTTTTTTTTAAGTAGATCATCGTTACCCTCGGGCTCAATATAAAGGTCAATATCCCCTCCTTTTTTTGAATCATCGACTCTCGACCCGAAAAGATAAACAGTTGTATTCATCCCAAAATACTTTTTGGCTGCTTCTTTTATAGTGGTAGAATATTTTTCATTCAGACGCATTGTTAGATTTAAATTTCGGTAGGATAACTTCTTGTAGAGATTTGTTGATCAGGGTATTTTTTAATATTGATCTGTAAAACTTTGTTTTTATTGAGGAACGTCTTTCTTCTGCGGTAGATCATTTTTGTTTTGCAGTTCCAATTCCCTTTTAACTTTATACTTTCCACTTTGAACTTGCAATTCATCACCTTTGTAAGCAACTAATCTCAAAAAATATTCACTTGATTATGCTGAGTTATAATTTCATATCCCACACAACCGACAACCACGGCGGAGTCTGCCTATTGCCTAAACTGGCAAAGCCTGAACGAATAACTTAGTTATCATCATTTGCATGATTGAATTGCTGTATGACTGAATGAAAAACATTCATCCATTCATCTTCATGCACCCATTCAATCATTGTTTTTTTATTGCACAAATATTCTTGCCTTTTTGCATAGAATATTTTTACTAACTATTTACTGATATCTAAACTTTGTCTTAACCTATTCTCGTTTGCCTCTTTGAGACTTTTATATTTATAAACTCCCGAAACATTGGAGCAATGGGAAAGCTTAGAAGCTAGTCGGTAAAATCCGGCAATTCTCTTATAATAATATGAGTCCGGTGAAAAATTCCACAAATCTCTATCGGCATCTTCAAAACTTTTAAACTTCTTTACCATCGTTTCTCTTTTTTAACATCTTCAAAAAAATTAAATCATTTTGATCAATCGCACGAAGCGTTTTTTCTTTTAACCGGTACAAAGTATCTACAGTTGCTATTCTTACTGTATGTCCTTCAATCTTCATTTCGTTAAACGATAAATCGTCATAAGAAAAAGCCTCACCAATTTTTGACAAAACATCAATAAAAAAACCCTCATCGGAACCGTAGCGGATCACCGGGTAATTCTGTAATTCCGAATTTGTTATTTCAAAAACACTTTCATCTTGAAATACCGAAAAAAGAGCACTCTGAAGTTTAACAATATTTTCTTCTTTGGACTTAACAAACAAGTCTAAATCCTGAGTGAATCTCGGCATCCCGTAAAGAACAACTGCAAAACCGCCGATAAGAATGTAATCGACCTCTTCTCTTTCGAGGGCGTCAATGACTTCTAAAAACCTGTTAAATAAATCGTTTGTTTCCAATGCTTATAGTAAATTTCACTATTGTCGGCAATTAAAAAGTCAGAAAAAATGTGTATTTGTGGAGATGTATATTCAAGTATTAGCTTAAGTAAAAAGACAATACTGAATGGGAAATAACGCCAAACAATTTGATTACTGAAAACTGATCCGCCCCTGCGGACTGGCCACTCAAAACTGATTACATTTTTCTTAAAGCTTCGCCACGTCAATCACATGACTTTCAGAATTTCTCTTTTTTAGTGCCCTAATTTAATCAAATCTAAATTAAAATTATTAGAGTGAATATACCAACTTCACAACAATTGATTCATAACACGATTGTGTTAAATTCTTTTCTGTCTTTTATCATCAAAGCTAGAATTACATTCAACGACTCTTTTTACAGATTGTAAAAGTATTCACAATCATAAACACAATCTTACTCAATCCTGTTACTAAAAAATAATAATGATTTTGCTACAATTAAGCTTTAAGGGACTTATTTCCTTCTAAGTAGTTTGAGTTATTTAAAATATAAATCAGCAATGAACTAGTCACAGCAAAAAATTATTTCTCTTCTACTTAAATGCAAATCTTCCCTTACCGTACCCAATAATCAGTAAAATCAACAATGCAAAGATAGAAAATTTTCGCTTTTAAGAAAACAATTTAGGAGTGCGATGTGATATTTAACATAAATTTAATAAGCTAAATTTTTCTTCATCTCATTCCCCTATTGTTATCTCGTCCGTGATTTTTTTCATCTTCTGCGTTCAATCAAGCGTGTTAATTAATGATTAATTAATCATTCAAAATCGTTGTGAGTATTGTACGATTTCGATTATGCCTTGAATTCATGGTTCTCATCCCCGACCTATAATTATTGTTAGGTTTTGCAATGACTGAGAACAAAATATTTTTCGCTTTCTTTTTAAAACACAAAAGCCTTACAAGATTTTATCTTATAAGGCTTCATCAGTGCGGGGTCAACGAGGCTTCCCGATTTCATCGGGACGACCTCCAGCTTTGATAATTATTTCTTCTATGTATTTTCTGCTCTTCTTCTTTTTAATTTCTCTCTCTCTTTTTAATGCTTCGGTTTTTGTCGAACATTCTTCGCGTAAAACAATCTCCCAAGGGATACCAGTCTTGCTATACTTTCCCCACCCGGCATTATGTCGCTCTAATCTCCACTCAACATCAGAAGTTGACCCAACATAATATTTGTTGAGGTTCTTTGAAAATAATATGTATACAAACCAATGTTCCATAAAATAAGAAAGCCTTACAAGATTTTATCTTATAAGGCTTCATCAGTGCGGGGTCAACGAGGCTTCATGATTCATCGGGACGATCTCCTGCTTTACTCATTCTTCCTTATAAGTTTCTTTCTTAAAACACAAAACCCTTATAAGTTATTACCTTATAAGGGTTTTAAGTAGCGGGGTCAACGAGGCTCGAACTCGCGACCTCCTGCGTGACAGGCAGGCGCTCTAACCAACTGAGCTATGACCCCGTTTATTTGAAATATTTTCAAATGAAGTAAACAAATATACCAGTGTGAGAAATAAAAATCAATTAATTTCTTTAATCTCCAAAAGAAATTCCAACTGCGCGGGCGGCTAAAAGAGCTTGTGTCTTCGGCTGAACCAATTTCTGCTGAGAAATCGCATCTTTTATTTTAACGTTTTTAATTTCGTTTCCTCTAAGCGAAACCATTCTTCCAAATTTTCCTCTTGCAACTAAATCTATAGCAAATGCACCGAACTTAGTTGAAAGAATTCTATCATATGGAGTCGGAGTACCGCCACGCTGTACATGTCCCAGCACGGTAACTCTGGTTTCACGTCCCGTGTTTTCCTCAATGCTTTTAGCAACCACTTCTGCAATTCCACCAAGCTGTTTTGGATCGGTCCGTTTAATATCATGACCTTTCAAAACGATGTCACCGTCCTTTGGTTTTGCCCCTTCGGAAACACAGACCAAACTGAATTTCTTTCCTTGCATTTCTCGTTGTCTAATTTTTTCATAGACTTTCTCCCAATCAAAAGGAATTTCGGGAATAAGAATAATATCAGCACCGCCAGCTAAACCGCCGTGCAAAGCTATCCAACCGGCATATCTTCCCATTACCTCAACCACAATTACTCTGTGATGAGATGAAGCGGTTGTATGTAATCTATCGAGCGCTTTTGATACTACATAAACAGCAGAATCATGTCCAAAGGTTACGTCGGTTGAATCCAAATCGTTATCAATCGTTTTAGGAACACCGACACAATTCAAACCCATATCGGAAAGTTTATTTAAAATATGCATGGTTCCGTCTCCACCGATACCAATAAGACAGTCCAAATTCCACAGTTTGTAATTTTTTACAGCTTCTTCCCCCAAATCCATGATTTCAATTTTGCCATTTTTCTCAACTGGAAAGTGAAATGGATCCCCTTTGTTTGATGAACCAAGGATCGTTCCGCCAATAGCTAAAATGCCTGAGACGTCTGATCTATAAATCTCCTTCGATTTCCCTTCAACGAGTCCTTCGAATCCATCTATAATTCCAACTACAGACATACCATGATCAATAGCTGATTTTGTTACTCCACGAATAACTGCATTTAATCCGGGACAATCTCCTCCACCTGTTAATATTCCTACTCTTTTTACTTTAATTGGAGCCATTGTTTTCCTTTGCGTTTTTTCTATCTCTGTCAAAGATAATTTCTTTTCTGTCTAAACTGTGAGCATTTTGCGATGGTAAATACATCAATTCTCATCTCTCAAAATATTTCACAATACATTATAATATTAAAAATTCTGACTATACAGATAACAAATTATGGATTCAGTTATCAAACAGTATCCGCTTTCATTTTAGAAAGGGAT
Organism: Ignavibacteriaceae bacterium; assembly: GCA_041671545.1. GTDB lineage: Bacteria > Bacteroidota > Ignavibacteria > Ignavibacteriales > Ignavibacteriaceae > UBA1563. The sequence goes on along the minus strand of JBAZBI010000015.1, from coordinate 10,259 downwards.
GTTCATTCTAAATTCAAAAATTAGTACCGGAACTTCCGCCAAAATTTTTTGAATTTAGCTTACAACACTCTTTTTTTTAGGTAATTCTGTAAAAAACTAAAAATGTTAAAGTATATTCTGTCGTTTTCCTAAATTTTCTAAGGCAAACACTTCATAATTCATAACTATTATAAATTTCCTTCCCAAATTTACGAATTTTTTTTGAAATGATAAATTACAAATTCATCTTTTTTTAGTGATTTTCTTAAAAATACCGTTTATAATTACTGATATTAGGGTAAATATCAACTCATCTTATTCTCTTACACGGTCCTTTATTTTAGTGATATTACATCCAATTAATTCTTGAAGCAACACTAAGGAAATATATTTTCACTTTCCTATATTTAAGGAAATGATTTCTGAACTTACTTTTCCAAATGATCGGAGAATATTGATGAAGCGAATTGCGGTTTACCCGGGAACTTTTGATCCCGTTACCAACGGGCATGTTGATATTGTGCAGCGTGCTTGTGAATTGTTTGATGAAGTTATCGTTACAGTCGCAGTAAACCCTTCTAAAGATCCGATGTTTACTGTGGAAGAACGCTTAACTCTTTTAAGAGAAAGTTTGAAAGAGTTTCCTTCCGTTAAAATCGATTCGTTCAACGGATTAATCGTAGAACACGCCCACTCGGTTAATGCAGCAGCTATTATCCGCGGGTTGCGCGCCGTATCTGATTTTGAATTTGAATTTCAAATGGCTTTGATGAACAGAAAACTTGCAGACGACATAACAACTGTTTTTTTGATGCCGAACGAAAAATATACTTATTTGAACTCAACCATCATCCGCGGATTAGCGAGATTTAAGGCAGATGTTAGCGAGTTTGTTCCTGATGTTGTACAAAAGGCTTTACAAAAAAAAGTGATGAACCATTAAAAAAATTAACTCTACAGAATCATATTTTTTATTTTGGCTTTGACTTTCACAGCACCTGCATGCTTGAAATATAAAGTAACTTCACCAATTTGATTTTCTTTCAATTCCTTTTTCAGACCAATCAACATAACATGAAATGAACGGGGTTTCAATCTTAATGTTTCTCCCGATTTGATTTCGAGATTTTCAGCTTCACGCATTCCCATCATTCCATTTTCTTCAAATGTTTCGTGAACTTGTACGAGTTTAGCCAATGGTGAAGCAGCTTTATACAACGTATCGCTTTTGTCAGAAAGATTTTTAACGTCTGCAAAAAAAGCTGTATTCATTTTCTTTCCTGCGCTTCGTATCCATTGATTTTCAACACTTATCTTTGCTTCTGATTGAAAAAAGAAAAGAAGAATAGACAAAAAATAAAGCACGTTAGTCTCCTAAGTTTTTAATATCATTGATAATTTCATCTAAATTAATTTCGCTCCCCTTATAACTTTTTCTGATATTCTGATCATGATCGACTAAGGTGATCCGGTCTGTATGGGTGAAGAAATAAACCGGATCACCATCGTCTGTAAATGTTGTGTCGCCAGGTATCGCAACAATATGAAATGTTTCCATTAACGATTTTACATCTTCCCTTTTACCTGAAAATACATTGTAATTCGATAGATCGAGATTTCTTACTTCCGCAAAATTTTTCAAAGCTAATGGAGTATCGCGTTCGGGATCAAAAGAGATGGCTGCGAATGAAACGTTATCAATTTTTTCTTCTTTTACTTTTTGCTGAATACGTTGAAGATTATGTGTTGTAAGAGGACAAATATCAGGGCAGTTTGTAAAAATGAAACTTACAAGAAGGATTTTCCCCTTATATCGCTTGGGAAAATCAACACTCACACTATCCTGGTTAACTAACGATTTGGAACTATTCCCTACAAATTCTTTTTCGGGAAATTTGCTTTGGCAGGAATAAAAGAACAACGAGATGAGCGCTATAGCAAAATATTTCATTTAATTTCAAAAATTGTTTTTAGGAATCATAAACATTTGATCTTTGGATTTTCAATATCAAATATAACTACAGCTACAATCTACGACCTACCTTATTTTTCTCCAATACCTATAATAAACAACAAAGTAGCTCTCTTTACACAAAAGAATTTGACTTGTCGGCAGACAAGTCAAAATACAAACATCTTACATTCCGGCTTGCCGTACTATGCATTTACTATTTCATCAAAATTAATTTCTTTGTGTTTATAAAACTGCCTGCTTTAATTCTATAAAAGTAAACTCCACTTGAAAGTTTACTTGCATTAAAATCAATTTCATAATTGCCAATAGTTTTTTCTTCATTAACTAAGGTAGTAATTTCCTTACCAAGCATGTCGTAAATTATTAGCGTAACAAAATTTGATTTGGGAACAGAGTATTTTATCGTGGTCGTCGGATTAAAAGGATTCGGATAGTTTTGTAAAAGTAAAAAATCCGTTGAAAAAATATTTTTTTTATCTTCTTTAATTGAAACTACACCACCTTCATTATAAACGGCTAAGCCACCTTTATAAGTCCCAATCCACTTATTATCTGAATCGTCTATTGCTAATGAATAGATATTGTTATCAGGCAAACCCGAATTTGACTTATAATAAACCGTCCAGTTTATACCGTCAAATTTGGCAAATCCACTACCACCAATCCCAATCCACTTATTCCCTGAACCATCTATCGCTATTGAAGAGAGCCAGTTATGAGGCAAGCCCGAATTTGAAGTACTATAAACCGTCCAGATTGTGCCGTCAAATTTGGCAAGACCACCACCGCCAGTCCCAATCCACTTATTCCCGGAACCATCTATCACTATTGAATTGATAGTGTTATCAGGCAAGTCCGAATTTGACTCATTATATACCATCCAATTTGAACCGTCAAATTTGGCAAGTCCGCCATCATAAGTCCCAATCCACTTATTCCCGGAACCATCTATCACTATTGAATTGATAGTGTTATCAGGCAAGCCCGAATTTGACTCATTATATACCATCCAATTTGTACCGTCAAACTTTGCAAGACCACTATGTGTCCCTATCCACTTATTACCGGAACCGTCTATCAATATTGAATTTACATAGTTAGAAGGCAAGCCCGAATTTGAAGTCATATAAACCGTCCAGTTTGTGCCATTATATTTGGCAAGTCCACCATTTGTCCCAATCCACTTATCCCCTGAACCATCTATCACTATTGAGTTGATAGTGTTATCAGGCAAACCCGAATTATGACTATTATAAACCGTCCAGTTTGTACCTTCAAACTTGGCAAGTCCATCACTCAAAGTCCCGAACCACTTATTCCCTGAACCGTCTATCGCTATTGAATTGACAGAGTTTTCTGGTAGTCCCGAATTTGAAGTACTATAAACAGTCCAGTTAGTGCCGTCAAATTTTGCAAGTCCACTATAATAAGTCCCAATCCACTTATTTCCTGAACCGTCTATCGCTATTGATGTGACCCAATTATCAGGCAATCCCGAATTTGACTTATCATATACCGTCCAGTTATTGCCGTCAAATTTGGCAAGCCCACTATAACGAGACCCAATCCACTTATCCCCTGAACTATCTATCGCTATCGAACCGACATCATAAAAAGGGAAGCCCGAATTTGAATTATAAACAGTCCAGTTTGTATCGTCAAATTTGGCAAGTCCGCCCGAATTAGTTCCAATCCATTTATTCCCTGAAACGTCTATTGCTATTGACGTGACCCAGTCATCAGGCAATCCCGAATTTGAGTCATCATATACCGTCCAGTTGGTGCCGTCAAATTTGGCAAGCCCACCACCATGCGTACCGATCCACTTATTCCCTGAACCGTCTATCGCTATTGTCTCGACAATGTTATCAGGCAAACCCGAATTTGAACTTTTATAAACCGTCCAGTTTGTGCCGTCAAATTTGGCAAGCCCATCACCATAAGTCCCAATCCACTTATTCCCTGAAGCGTCTATCACAATTGACTCGACATAGTTACCTGGCAAACCCGAATTATGACTATAATAAACCGTCCAGTTTGTGCCGTTAAATTTGGCAAGGCCACCACTACCTGAAACATAACTACCAGTCCCAATCCACTTATTGCCTGAACCATCTATTGCTATTGATAATACATCGTTATCAGGCAAGCCTGAATTACCCCTGTTAAAAAAAGTTTTCTCTCCTGTCGTTTTATTGAGTTTAACCAAACCTCCGGATGTTCCTATCCAAACATTATCACCTTCAATAACAATAGATGAAACGTCTTGCCCATAAGTATAATTTATCCACTCAGGGTTTTGTGCATAAAGAGAAAGAGACAGAAATAAAAACATTAGTAGCACATGTAACCTTTTCATTTAATCACCTCTTATTTTTATAAAATAATGACTTAAAAATAATAGTGCACACCAATACCAAGCATTATTAGTGTTGGAGATTTATAATCATACTGCCACCAGTCTTTCTTGAAACCGATATAAACAAAATCTACTTCACTGTTGAAACCAAACTCAGGTAAACTATCAAAGAAATATTCAAAACCTATTCCGGCACCAAAACCCGGTGCAGTATCTGATTCCTCTTTACTAAAGATAGACTTTGATACATTATTATCCCGGAAAATTCCTGCTAAACCTGAAACATAAATATTATAATTCCGTGTAAATTTAAAGCTATACTTAGCACGCAATGCAAGGAAGTCGACATCAATTCCTAATCTGCCAAAAGCATTTAGACTTATACTTTTGTTAATTCGATAATTAAAACTAAGACCAAAGATTGGAAAAGGAGCTGCTTGGAGTCCTATTCCATATTGATGAATATTACTTGAATCTGTTAAAGGTGTATTCGCACTTAAGTTTATTGTAACTAGTAATATTAGAATTAAAGTGTAAATTTTTTCTTTCATTTGATTTTCTCAGTTAAACGTATAACGACGTGTTATGTTAAAATCCAACATTGTCGTATTAATTATATAAAGATTTCCATTCTCGTTTTACTTTAGTAAAACGAACCAATTAATTATTAAAAATCTCCACACCCAAAGCGACGAAATATTTATCCTCTAAAATCGGGATATCCTTCCGCCTCCATATACACAAACAAGCTAAACGTTTCGGTTACACACTTACTCCTCAACTGGAGTGAGTTCATTAGCAGAACTTGTTAGGCAAATATTTAACTAAATCAAGAACAATTTACTGACAATAACCATTTGTTAATTCTTTCTTATAATACTAACCTATTTTCAACTTCTTTTATGTAGAATTTACAGTAGTAATACAGTTTTTAATTCTTATTTTAACTCTCATTCAGTTAGTCCGTACAATATTGTTTTATCAAATCATAAGCGTTAGCTAGGCCCAATTCACCAGCTTTACCCCAATCTAAACACGCTCCGTTTTTATCACCAAGTTTATATTTTACAGCACCACGATTATAATAAACCTTAGCTAAATTAGGATTAATCTCTATAGCTTTATTAAAAGCTTGAATGGCTCCCTGAAATTCTGAAACGTTACCTTTAGCAAGACCAAGACTAAAATAAGTCATAGCATCATTAGGATTAAACTCTATTGCTTTGTTATAATCTTGAATAGCCTGATGAAAGTCTGAAAGTTCACATTTAGCTGTAGCACGACTATTATAAGCGTCAGTGTAATTGGGGTTAATCTCTATTGCTTTGTTATAATCTTGAATTGCCTCATGAAAGTCTGAAAGCCCTAGTTTAGTATTACCACGAACTAAATAAGCTTCAGCATAATTAGGACTAATCTCTATTGCTTTGTTATAATCTTGGAAAGCTCCATTATCGTCTGAAAGCATATGTTTAGTATTACCACGATTATAATAAGCCTCAGCATAATTCGAATTAATCTCGATTGCTTTGTTATAATCTTGAAGAGCTCCGCTATAGTCATTAAGTTCATATTTAGCGATACCATTTTTTACATATTCTTCTGCTGTATTTTGAGCATATTCAGAAACGGAAAAAGAACAAATAATAATGCTAATGCAAAGAAGTAACCTTTTCATAAAAACTCCCATGTTTTTTTGTTGTCTAACGGCCGTTATGTTAAAATTCAACACTGCCGTATTAATTATTTAAAGATTTCCATTCTCGTTTTATAAACAAAACGAATTACTAATTAAAAATTCTCAACAACCAAAGTGACAACCGCATAACTGAGTCTCCATTTTTCTATCTCCTTTATTGGTTTTCTAATACTTCCAAATTGGAGATCTAAAAATAATTATTCCCTTTATTTTAGACATACGTACTTGCCGCTAACCGGTTTACCTACCGAAGGTAGGCAGCCCAGTTTATCAGCCTTTGGCTGAAACAGCAATGCCGAATAGTTGCAACAACTTTTTATTTATAAAAATATTTCTTAGAACAAAACTACCTTAAAGAACAACTTATCCGCCGCGGCGGATTGCAAACGCAACTTTATAATTACACAAATGCCTCTCTGAAAAACGCTGTCCGTGTTGAGCGGCTGGTTATACCTTTATATTCTTCTTTGGTATAATTTATTTTGTTCTTCTTGTAATAGTCCGATTGAACAGCTAGTCCAATTAAATCTTTCAAAGAACCAATAAGTTGCTTTTATAGCCAATTCCTTATAATTATTAATAAAGTCAATACTTGCAAATTCATTTTTATATTCTAAATTCTCTAATTTACAACGATAGTCACTCCACAAATCTCGTCCTTCTTCATAAAACATTAATTGACGGTCTAAGATATCATTAAGAGTAATTGATATTTCAAAAGAAGGTGCTAATAAATTTTTATTTGCTAATCTAGAAGCAAATTCAAATATCTCTGTTATTGTATAAATCGTAATTATAATTTCTAAATATTTATTTGATGGAGATGGTTCTTTTACTGATAAAGGTTTTCTTTTACTTATATCGATTTCATAATCTTCTCTCATTGTTCGATAATGAATAAACTGCCCACTTTGGAAATAACGCCAAAATTCTTTATGAGCGCCATAATCAATAAAAGATTCTATAAAATCATTACCATTAATTATATTCTTATAATCATAATGTGGGTAATACCAACCTCTTAATTTAACTTCACTCTCTTCTACTATTCTTCGTAAATCAACGAGTTTTTGAATTCGATCTTTATCAAATATTTGAGGACGTATTAAAATTCTCCAAAAACCTTTTCCTTTAATAGTTTTTAATATTTCATTCATTATAAATTTTCCAATTGTTTATCAAAAGATACGATCGAATTTTCTTGTGTAGTATTAACCTCAATACCAGATTTATGTAACCTTTTTGATAATAACAAATTTGATTTTTCGACAGCCATATCCACGATCTCACGCATTTCAACTTGTGAGGGGACTTTCACGGTTTCATTTTTCCTTCTTGGCCGAGTATAAATTTCTCCTCTAAATAATCCTTGAGCACCATCTTTTTTACAAATGACTGGTAACTCTGAAAATTCTTCTATTTGTATAACGACATATTTTTTGTCCTTTAATTCAACACGGTTTAGAGATACTTCAACGAAAGGGTCCGCATATTCATTGACAAACGAAGAAATGTCATCTTGTTTGAATGTTTCAAAATTCGTATCAGAAATACCTATTGGTTCAAATATTTCATTTTTTTCTTGGACACCAATTACAATAGTTCCACCATCTCTGATGTTACTCATTCCTAAAATTGTTTTAGTCAGTTTTGCCCGAATCTGTCCATCATCCCAATTTATATCTCCTTTATATTCTAAATTTCTTTCTTCTCTTCCGTGAAGAATTAAATCGGCAAATGCTTGATTTTCCATTCATCTCTCAATTTATGAAAAGGTATAACGGCGTTGTTTTTAAGCCGCCGCCCAGAACAGTAATGCAGCTTTGAAAAACTAACGCCAATGATTATTAATAATTTATTTTGTTCACTTCATTCAAGAACAATTTACTTTTGCAAAACAACTTTTCAATTACACAAATGCCGCAACGTTTAGCGGTCGGCCTTGAAGAACTTGTTAGGCGATTGATTCACCTTTATTCCTAATGTTCTTAGTATAATCCCATTGTTCAAAACAAATCATGTGCATTATCTCTCGTAGGCGATTTATACCCCTCTCAAGTGATTCGTGTATATTTTCTGTTTTATATCGTTCTTTCAGCATATGAGTGAACATCTGTAATGGCGCACTATGGTTTCTCATATTATGCGCAAGTGATGCACGAAAATAAACTAGAGCATTCCATGTTTGGCTACGAACATCTACCCCACTCTCTACAAGAAGCCCTATCTTTTCAAAAAAATTTAGATCTTTCATTTTCTGTCGTGTTCTTCTAAACTCGATTTCAGTTCGGAGATCTAGTGCTGATTCGAGAAGAGAGTGAATCTTTAAAATCTTATCGATTGCATTGTCATCAAGTTCACCAGTTAGCAATTGATCACTCAGCAAACAAAAGTGGTCATATAAGTGAGACAGTGATTGCCACATTCTATGTCCAGGTGCGAGCGATTCAAGTAGAAGAGCCAATCCTTCTTCTTTATTTTCTCTAAAATCTGCGTATCTAATATGGTTGAGCGGAACTGGAACATCACATGTTTCGATCATTACGGGTAAAATCTTAATATCATTCTCAGAGATTCTTCTCATAAGAGCAGTATTTAATTCTTCCTTTACCCAACGAGAATTTACAGAAACCTCACTCAACACAATGATCAGGGAATCACTAGCTTTTATACCTTCAAAAACTTTATCTACTATTGAATCACCAATAGCAATTTCCCATTTATCAAACCATACATCAAATCCAAATTCACTAAGATTCCATGCAAGTTCCTCTGTAAAAGACTTGTCCTTCGACGAATGTGAAATAAAGACACGTGGCTTAAGAAATTCTTCCATTGGACTCCTTCCTATTTTTGACGCCTAACTATTAAGTATTTTATCTGTAAATGAGCAAAAAAAGAGAACGAAGAGTGTTATAAAATCCAGCGGCTCATTTGCAGACTTGCCTGCAGCAGGCAGGTAAAATAGTGTTGTGCGAAACCACACTTTATAACCTCTGGTTATTTAATGCGGTTTCTCTCTCTTTATCTGCAAACATTGCAATGTTAATTTTCATTTAATTAATTTATTTTCCCGCAGCCTAACACTCCTCCTATTTAAGGAATGTTAGACCGCAGATTTTTTTATTTTGCTTCTTCAGAGATGCCATACAAACCTCATCTCCGGCGGTCAGTAGTAATCAGTCATTGGTCAGTAGTAATCAGTCATTGGTCAGTAGTAATCAGTCATTCGTCATCAGTCATTTGTCATTAGCTTTATTTTTTAACAAACAACTGCCGACTGCTCATTGCCGACTGCCCACTGCTCACTGCCCACTGCCCACTGCCCACTGCTCACTGCTAACTGCCGACTACATAAAGTCTATTTTTAAGCCATTTTAGCACTTATTGTGCGTCCGATCACCTTAGTTGTCCTTCGGATCGTCCGAGTTGTCCTTCCGGTCATCTGAGTTGTCCTTCAGATCACACGAGTTGTCCTTCCGATCGTCTGAGTTGTCCTTCCGGTCGTACGAGTTGTCCTTCGGATCGTACGAGTTGTCCTTCCGGTCACACGAGTTGTCCTTCCGGTCGTAAGAGTTGTCCTTCCGGTCGTACGAGTTGTCCTTCCGGTCGTCTGAGTTGTCCTTCGGATCATACAAAGAGTCCTTCGGAACATACTAAGAGCCTTAACTTTTCACTTCAGTGCGTTGGGAAAGCGACTAAGAGAGTTAACTTTTCTACAAAGAGTGATTAAGATTGTTAGTAAAATTCCGTCGCCGTGTCAGAGTAGCGAACCGCCCAAAACGAGAACAATATTTTCCCGAAATATTTCTCGCAACGTTCGCAAAGAAGGCGCAACGTTCGCAAAGAAATAATTCGCAGCGTTCTTTGCGTTTCGTAGCGAGCTTGGCGAGAAAAAAAAGATGGAACAAATGCTCGATTCACAAACAATATGTTTCCGTTTTATCAGGTTAGAATTTACTAATACTCGTTTCTTTTGTAACGAGTATGCTATTGTAGAGACCTAATATCACAAAGTAACACTTACAGTTTGTAAAAAAAGTTTTCGAGGGTATTTTAAAATGATGAAAATAAGAAGTGATTTTAAGAAGTAGAAAAGAATGAAGCATATGTTTGCCGGGGGACGTTTGAAATACAACATCCGTCAAACATTTAACATCAACCATAATAGAAGTAATCTTCCCTTTTAAGCAAAATAAAATATAAAAGCTTAGCGCCTCCAATGTTATGCGAGAAATACGACCCTA
>JBAZBI010000014.1:0-101485 GCA_041671545.1 Ignavibacteriaceae bacterium | reverse complement strand
CTATTGAAACCATTTTCCCAAAAACAGAAATTCAACTTTGTGTTATTCACCAGATACGCAACACCCTCAAGTACATTGCAAGCAAAGACCAGAGAGCATTTATGCAGCAACTTAAAACCATCTATACTGCTCCAACTGAAGAAGCGGCTTTAGAGAAGCTAACCTTACTTGAGGAAACTTGGGGAAAGAAGTATTCTTTAGCACTGAAATCTTGGAAGCAGAATTGGCCGAATCTCTCGACCTTTTTCAAATATCCCCAAGAAATTAGAACCATGATTTACACCACCAATGCCGTTGAGTCTGTGCATCGCCAGTTTAGAAAAGTTACCAAAGCTAGAACCCTGTTTCCACATGACGATGCTCTCAAAAAAATGCTCTTTCTTGCTTACAGGGATTTATCTAAAAAATGGGCTAACCCAACCCCTAATTGGGCTTTTGTTATCTCTCAATTCTCCATTATTTTTGATGACAGAATTGGGGCGTTCTTATGATTTCCTTTTTCCATTTACACATTTATTTTTACACACTCTTTGTTTACTCTCCATTTCATTTTGCATCTCCTCATTTTCATTTTGTAAGGCTGCATTTCTCCATTGTAATCTTTCCACTCTGCTTTGTATTGCTGCATTTTTCCATTGCAAGTTTCCCATTTTGCTTTGCATCAGTGTAAATACTAATTGTTTACGTAACGGGTTCATTGCCGGAAACTCTTTTCTGTTTTCCATTCTTGCGGAATAGTTAAGCATCGCTCTTCGTTGTTTAGCAGATAGTCGTTATAGATTGCCGCTATCGATTCGTTACTTAACGCCTCCCACAGAAATTCAGGCATCGGATGTTTGCTAAAGATTTTCTTCACTACCTCTTTTGAAACGGGATATTCGTACAACCCGTTCTTTAAGTATTGAAGAATCAACTCCTTTCCGTTATCCCTTAAACGGAGATTCCCGAAATTGATTTTTATCTTTTCTGCAGTAGTTGTTTTTTGCACAACCTTTCCTTTCTTCTTATTTGGTTGAGTTGGTTTTCGCTTTTTCATTTTGTTCTACCGTTAATAACGTTGTAAAAGCTTTTTGGTTTTTTCTACCGGAAATTTATTCGATGGATTTTTTAAAACAGTATCATTGAATGCTCCTTTTTCTGTTAAAGAAATTCTTACTATTTTTAATCAACAAAAAGTTAGGGCTGCTATGTTCGAAGTACAAAGGGTTGTTAAACGAAGAATTGAGATCGTAGGTTTATGTTTAAAAGAAGGAAGCTCGCACAAACCTTCTCTTGCCGATTTGGCGGATGCGTTTCAGGTGGATGAACTAACTATTAAAAGGGACCTGAAAGAACTACGTTTCGTCGGGATTGATATTCATTCAACAAAAAAGTACGGAGTAATTATCTCTACTCCTCTCTCCAATGCTAAAATAAAGGAGATTCTCCTCCATTACGCGGGAATTTTTAACCACAATAATATTTATGATAAATCAACCGCGCTGCTGATTGAAAAACTGTCGGCTTCTGCGCTTAATCATTTTGTTCAGTTGCAGTTATGCATTGAAAGACGGTGCAAGGCAAAGATAGTTTATCACAACCACAATTTTGAAACTCAAAAACGAATTGTTAATCCGCTCCTTATTTTTCACAGTGAAGGAAGCTGGAGATTGCTAACACAAGAAGATGGAATTGTAAAACAATTTCATTTAGATAAAATTTCAGGCGTGGAAAGTACAGATCAATCCTTTCAACGCATGTCAAAAGAAAAATTTGAGAATTTGTTTAAACACTCGTGGGGCAGTTGGATAGGAAAAGAAAAATTTCTCGTAAGAATTCTATTTGATAAAATTTGGGCGGAAAGAATTAATCAGCGGATGTTGGTCTCCGATCAGAAAATTATTTCTCAACCGGACGGCAGTATTCTCTTTGAAGCGGAAGTTAACTCCCTTGCAGAAATTGCAAGTTGGATCGTAAGCCGCGGCGAAGGCTGCAAAGTTCTTCAACCCGCAGAATTGAAAGAGCAAGTTGTTAAGATTGCTAAAGATACATTAAGCAATTACAATTAACTTATTCCATGCCCTTACTCTGTCGTTCAGAACCCCGACAAAGTTAGGTTAAGAAGTTGGATTTGGGTTTTCCCTTTCATCCCTCTTTAGATGGAATCTAATCACCTCGATATTCTACTTTTTTGAGTTCTTTGTTTCTTTCAGAATATTTTTTTCCTCGTTTTTAATTTTTCTTTCTACTTTTTTAACATCTTCGGCAGGGGGAAGCTCCTCAGGTTTAACACCGCGTTCTTTTAACATTTTTCTAACTGCTAAATTATTATCCACATGTTCGTTGGTAATTTGTTCGCGTCCCCGCAAATCTTTTTCAACTACATTGTGACTGGTTAATTCCGTTGCAAAATCCTTTGCTTTTATAGTGAGGGTTGGTAAAAAATCAGCCAACGGCTTTCCGGAAGGAACGGCTAATTTATTTTTCATTCTTTGGGTATTCAATCCTCCGAAAAGTGCTTGGTCTCCTTTTGAACGAATGACGGCAAATCCTTTTTCGTCAACTCCTCTTTCATAGATGATGCCGGAAAGTTTCTTTTCGGAGTGAGAAAGTTTTTCCCGCGCAGTAACGCGGGCAACATCTAATAATCGTTTTTCAATAATTTCTTGTTTGCGGGTTTGCACCGCAAAGTACGTTTGCGCAAAAGCTACTTCGGGTTTTGTGGGATCGCCATTTTGTGCAACAAGGTAACACGCATATCTTGTAAGCGCAATATCCTCAACAGTTCTTTCCGCACCGCTACCAATTGAGACCATTTTGTTGACTTCAACAAAATGGTCTGGAATTGATTCACCACTATTTCTACAAGAGGTTTTTGCCTTATCAACTGCTTTAAGAAAATTTCTCCATTCGGTATAATTAAAAACATCTTGCAACTCTCTCGCGCTCCAACATTCAACTTCCTCCAAGAGATAACAGGCGTGTTCAAATTTATGGAATAATTCTTCTATCAATTCTTTTTTCATAAGAGTCTCTCTTTTTTTACTTTTGCCTTTCTCCACTCTGTAGAAGGGACTTTTAAAACACCGGTCTCACATTCATTCCTAATTCCTACTTGTCTGCCTCCGGCAGAATTCCCAATTTATAATTCCCGCTAAGGCCGTTCACCTCCGGGTAGTACATTAAGCTTGCCTCCGCCGGAAGCCACGAAAATGTTCCTGGAATTTGCGCTTTGATAATGTAAGTAAATACCATTTCCTTCTGCGGATACGTAGCAAAGAAAGCAATTTTCTCATCACGGATTTCTTTTGAAGCCCAGAACCAACGCATCGGGCTGCGACCTCTGTACCCGCGATAATTCCCATCATAATCCCCCTCGCCGTCAATTTGATAATGATCTTCGTTTTTTTCTATTTCAAATCCTGAGGGGAATGGATCTTCAAGCATAAAGTATTGAAGCCCCTCTTCTTTTGTTTGTACGGTTAGCTTTACAAACACCGCATCGCCGTTCTTTAACGGCTCGGTTACTCTTTGCTTTTTATAAACGATACCATTTGTTCCTGTGAATTCCGCCAGTTTGTAATACTCCTTTTTTACCGTAAATGTGTTTTGCTGCATTGCTTCGGCGGGAGAGATATAATAGCGGTCGTACCCGCTGAAATAAAGAGCTCCCTTTCCACTTTTTACAATCGTAAGTTTGTTTTCTCCGGCGCTTAACTTTTTCATTTGGTCTTCGGTAAACGTTAACCGTTCCTGTTTATCAAATACATTTGAAGTGTTGAATTGTTTATCCGCAATTTTATCTCCATTGACTAAAACGGAAACGGTGTAATCGGGTTCAAGTTCTTTCGATACTTTCAGATAATCGGTTAACGCAAAAAGAACAGCAGCGGTTTGTTGTGTTGAATTCCATGAATATCCCTGTTGTTTGCTTAACAGCCATGTTACCGTTTTGGGAATGATCGGATTTTGCGGATCTTCACTTATCAGATATTTCAAAGCAAACGCGGTACTCTGCACGTTGTCCTCCGTCCAGCGGTAATGAAATTCTTTTCCTTTCCAATAGGCAAACTGGTCGGATTCATAAATATTGTCCATCAGCCGTTCGAACATTTTCCCTTCGCGTTTTGTATCGCCGATTTTTTGGTAAGCTGCACCGAAGAGGGCAAGTGCGTAGGCATTCGATTCTCTTCTGGAAATATTATCAACAAAGGATTTTAACGCGGAAAAGTTTTTCTCTTTGCTTACGTCCTTTATTCCCGCCAACGCATTAAACATAAACGCTATGGTTGTTTGGTCTTCTTCCTTCATTTTAACCAATTGATTCATCAAGTTCCTTTTCCCTTGTTGAAACCGGAGGCTGTCGATTTCGTAACCTGATTGTTTAGCAAGAGACATTCCGTACACCACGTACGCGGTCATGTAGGGATGCGATTCATCATTTTCCCACCAGCCCCAGCCGCCGTCGTAATGCTGGTATGAATAAAGACGGTTTAATCCTTTATGAATTATATCCGGAAGTTCCGTCATCGTTTTTTCTTTTAAAGGAATATGAAGTTCGTTAAACGCATTTGCAACAATAAGCGCCGGAAGGAATCTGCTCATGGTTTGCTCAACACAGCCGTATGGATACTGTACCAGATCATCAACCGATTTAAGCAGGGTACCCGCAAGTGATGGCGATAGCGAGAATGAAAGTTCTGCAGTGGCGAGGTCAACAGATTTCGGGATCGAAAACGTCAACGTTTTTTCCGCTGTACTCTCTTTCAATACTACGTTCATCGCAAATGTTTGTTTCACTCCGTTCGGCAGAACCGGAACAGAAACCTGCATCGCGTCGGATTCCTCATCGGTTAAGGCTTCTACATAAAGCTCCGCATCACCACCGCCGACTTTTACTTTTTCTACAATCACAGTCCAATCAACTCTTGCTTCTCCGTTCTGCTCAATAGTAAGTTCATCTTTTGTGCCTAAAGAGGAAGAGAGGAGTTTTAAGTTTTTAACTCTGAATGCAACTTTCACTTTTTTCGTTGTACTTAGATAATTATGGATATTCGTCGCTATCACCAGCGTATCATCTTCTCTAAAAAAGCGGGGAGTTTCGGTTCGCACTAAAAGATTTTTCCGTGAGATGATGATGTTGGTTTCCTGTCCAACTTCCGTGTTTTTAGTTATTGCGCGAACCGTTGCACGCCATGACGTTAAATTATCGGGCAGCACAAATGAAAGCTCCGCTTCACCGTTTTCATTAGTAACAACATCCGGCATCCAGGAAGCGGCATCAACAAAATTTTTACGAAGTTCTGGCGTAACCAACTTTGAGGCACCGTCCAGCATGTATGCAATCTCTCCAACTCTCGCGCCTCTAACCACCACCGAATTCGACATATTTTTTTGTGCGGCCACGAAGTTGGCTTCTGTAACTCCTTCTTCAACCAATTCTTCTACTTCAAAACCTGAGTGTCTTATTTTTACGCTCGTCATGTTTTTGTCGATGGTTACTTTTTTAACCACTCTGAATTTTCCGTCTTTTGTTATTAGACAAAATTCATATTCTCCGGCGGGAATATTTTTAAAACTGAATTTACCGTCTCCATATGCTTGCGCAGAATAGTAACCTGATTCGTTAATCAACAAAAATGTTACAGACGAAGTATCCAACCGCTCAGCATCAAAGATGAACTTTCCTTCAAAAAGAAGCTGTCCGGTTTGCTTTTGTTCTTTCATCTCCGGAAGATTTTTATCGAGTAGTGAAGTGGCTCTACTTTGCGTATGGTAGTATCGTCCGCTTAACGAAAAGTTGGTGGAAATATAAGAATACTCAGGCTTATAAAATGCCTGACGGATATCTTCCGTCTGTTCCTCTTTGATGGCATAAATGCTTTCATCAACCGAGCCGAAAGAAAGCTGTGCGTTGGGAACCGGGTCCCCGTTGCTGTTTTTTACAAGCAGGCGATAGACTGCTTTTTCTCCCGGTTTGTAAATTCCTTTCTCCGGTTTTATTTCAACGATAAGAAATTTTTCTTTGTTCAGCACACCGATCATTTTAGAATTTGTGAGAAGTCTCCTATCGCTTACCAGTAGAACGGAAAGTGAAAAATTTTGGCAGTAGTGTTCGGTAAGTACTTGTCTAATAGTGAGGATGGAGTCTTCAACGCTATATTTTTTATAAGATAAAATGGCTGACTTTTCAAATGAGACCAGCACATCGGTTTGGGATTTTGGAAGCGAAATGATCGCCGTAAGCGTATCTCCTTTTTCATACATTTCTTTATCGGTCATAATTTCAATGTCGGCTCCCGACCTCCGGTAATAGCAATTTTCTTCTGTGTTAACATAAAACGATGAAGATGAGGAAATCATTTTTCCGTTTTTATCAACCGCAACTACGGTATAGTCGTAATATCCTTCTTTGCCCGGTATGTATGGAAGTGTTGACTTTCCTTTTTCGTCGGTGCTTCCGTAAAGCTTATCAACTGTTTCATCATAAAATGTGTGATTGACGTATGATCTTTTATTGATGATCAATTTAAAATCCGTTTCAACCGGCATGTTTGAAAAGTCAAACGCGTTTACATAAAAGTTGAAGCCCTCGCCAAGTTTAACAAAATATTTGTCGGTTGAAGTTGAAATGGTAAACGCTCCGCGCGTTACATACGCTTCGGCGGTATTTGAAACCGCTCTTCGCGAAGCATCGGTAACGGAGGCATAAAATTCGTAGGTATAATCCTGGTCTTTGGAGTCATCCACAGTATATTCAAAGGTGAATTCTCCTTCTTCGTTCACTTCTCCTTCAATGCTGGATAAATAATCGGGTTGATCAGAATAATGATGCCCGATTCTAAAATTTGATTTATAAAACCAGTTGTACGGAGACCAGTACCACCAGGGCATCCAGAATCTTTTCTTAAAAACTTGAACAGTTACTTTTGCGTTCTTTACCGGCGAACCGAAATAATAATCGGCTTTAACTTTTCCGGTAATCGTTTCTCCGCCTAAATAGTATTTTTGTTCGGTGGAGACGGTTACTTTATACTCCGGCTTTTTATATTCTTCTACCTGAAATGAGCCGTAAAAACTTTGCGAACCGAGGGTGATGAGAATATAATATTGTCCGATATCTGATTCGTTATCCAAAACGAACTCACCCCAGAAGCTTCCAAATTCATCGGTTTTAAAAGTGCCGGAAAAAACTTCAACATTTTTCGGAGAGCGGATGACGACATTACATTCTTCATTATTCGGCACAGAGAAATCGAAGTCATTCTTTTTCCGCAAAAGACTTTTGAAAAAAACTTTTTCTCCGGGGCGGTAAACCGGCTGATTGGTATATACGTAAGAAGTATAGCGTTCCCTTTGGTCTCCCCAAAAGAAATAAGGATTGCTGAAAACAATTTCGTCATCGACTTTAGCGGTAACAATGAAATTTCCCTGTTCATTAAATTTTGAGGGAAATTCAATCGATAGCAGACCATCTTTTCCGGAACGCCCTGAATTGAACAAGGTGTCGTTGCTATAAAAATTAAATTCTGTTTCCGGGATGAACGCTCCGGTTTTTGCATCGGTTAAAAATGCCAACACATCGCGGTTGGCATATTTATAGATTAACGCATAGTTGGTAACTACAATGGGGCAATATGCAACTTGATCGTCTCGCAGAGCCTGGAGGAGATAAATTCCGGCGCGGTTTAATTCGCCAATTTGAATCCGATTCTCGTATTGGTTTTTTGAAGTTTTAATTACTTCGCCCCACTCTTTCTGAAGCGAAAAATATTTTGCGAGTAAAGTTTTTTCTTTTCCCCAAATATCAAAATCACGTGATAGACGGGAGGAGCTTCCACTCTTCAGTAATTCTACCGGGTCTTCTAAACGGAAGAGTCGGAAGGTAAAACTTTTCATCTGTTGTGGTGCGTAAAGGGCAACGCTTATGCTATCGCCGGGGGCATATACTCCATTGTTTGAAAGGGTGAATTTATTTTGTTGATCGCTCTGTGAAAAGAGGAGTGAAGTTAAGATGATAAATAATAACACGGTGGAAAGATACGTTGCCTTCATGTTGCTGCCCTATCATTTATAAATGTTACCTGAAATTTAACAAAATAGTCTCAGCAACAAAATGATTTTACCATGAGTTATTCATTTTTAAATTCTTCATTCTCTGGCAGTGAGTGAGCTGTGGTCATACCTCATATCGAAATAGTGAGAATGCCATTATCTTGGTTTAATTATAAACTCTTTCTTGGTTTTTTCAACCGTGGCCCATATATTCAATTAATCAATTGAATAATTTATTAGATTGCCATATGACCGGAAGAGAATTTAAGGATTTAACATTCCAACAGTTTGCTAACATTGCTACCGCTTTTGCCAGTCCCAAACGGCTTGAGTTGATCGACATTCTTTCTCAAGGTGAAAGAGATGTTGACACTCTCTCCATTGAAACAAATATGAACTTCGCTAATACTTCTCGTCATCTACAAATATTGAAAAGCTCGAAAATTGTGGTGAGCAGAAAAGAAGGCGTTAGAGTTCTTTATAGTTTGGCAAACGAAGAAGTGGTTAAATGCTGGAGAGGATTACAGATCTTAGCCGAAAAAAGCGCATCAGAAATTAGAGAAACCGCCCGTCTCTTTTTCGAGGAACGGACTGCTCTTGTTCCAATATCTTCAAAAGAATTAATGGAAAGACTTAACAAGGATGAAGTCACCTTAATTGACGTAAGACCGAAAGAAGAATTTTTAAGTGGACATCTTCCGAAAGCAATTTCGATTCCGTTGAAAGAACTCAAAGAAAAATCATCTGAATTACCTTCCAGTAAAGAGATAGTAGCTTATTGCCGGGGCCCATATTGTGTGCTTGCAGCCGAAGCTGCAAAATTTTTGACTAAAAAAGGATTCAATGTTGTAATCCTAAAGGAAGATGTAAATTCGTGGCGGGCTGAAGGGCTGCCGGTTCAAACTTAATTTTAGAAAAGGATTATTTATATGTATAAACAAAAAGTTGTTATTCTCGGTGGCGGTATTGGAGGAATTGTAACCGCAAACCATCTCGCCAAACTGCTTCCCAAAGAGAATGAAATTGTTTTAATCGAAAAAAATAAAGACCACTCGTTTGCTGCTTCTTACTTGTGGTTGATGGTTAATAAAAGAACACCCCAACAGATCACTTCACAATTGCGGCAACTTGTTGATAAGCGCGTTAATATTTTATTTGAAGAAGTAAAACAAATAGATGCTGAAAACAAAACAATCTCAACTGAGAAATCAAAAATAAATTTTGATTACCTGGTTATTACTCTTGGCGCTGAGTTGGATAAGACCCATCTTGATAAGCAGCAATACGGCGTTCATAACTTCTTTACTTATGAAGGAGCTGCGAAGCTTAATGATGATCTGCAAAACTTCAGAGGCGGGAATGTTTCGATTGTTATTTCATCTCTTCCGTATAAATGTCCCGGCGCCCCATATGAAGGCGCAATGTTGATTGCAGATTTTCTGAAGAATAAAAAATTGCAGAATAAGGTAACCGTAAATCTTTATACTCCCGAACCACTACCGTTGCCCGTTGCCGGACCCGCGCTAGGAAATTCTGTTAAAGATGTTTTGGTTTCCAAAGGAATCGGCTTTCACCCTCTAAATCAATTAACTTCTGTTAATTACGAAGAAAGAAAAATTGAATTCGCTTCCGGCAATTCAATTAACTATGATTTGTTAGTAATAATACCACAACATAAATCGCCGGAAGTAATTCTAAAATCCGGGCTTGTTGATGAATCCGGCCTGCCTGCCGGACAGGCAGGTTGGATACCCGTAAACAAAGACACGCTTGAAACAAAATATAATAATGTTTTTGCCATCGGGGATGTAACTTCAATTACAGTACCCGGCAGATGGCAGCCGGATAAACCGATGAAACTTCCGAAAGCCGGAGTGTTTGCACATTCTCAAGCTTTTACAATTTCGGAAATTATTGCTTCAAAAATCCTTGGTAAAGAATCAAAAGAAATCTTTTGCGGAGACGGATTCTGCATGCTTGAAGTCGGTGAAGATTTAGCCGGTTTTGCTTACGGCGATTTCTATGGCTCACCTCATCCCGATGTTAAATTAAAGCGTCTTGGTAAGATTTGGCATTGGGGCAAAGTTCTGTTTGAAAAATGGTGGTTAGCTCCAATCGGATTTAGAAAAAGCATTCTTCAATCATTACTGAAAATTGGTTCCTCTGTTCTTAAAATTCCTGTAAAACTTTAGGCAAGAGCGCCAATTATGAAGATACGTGAAAGCGGAATGCCGGATGAAACATATTGGGAATCTTTTTTCGATACTCAATATATTTTTTCTCAATTGCAATTGGATAACAAAATTTATGATGTGGCTGAATTTGGCTCCGGTTACGGGACATTCACTATTCCGGCTGCTAAAATTATCAAAGGTAATGTTTATGCGTTTGATATTGACGCAATTATGATTGAGCGATTGAATAAAAGAATTTCAGAAGAAAATTTATCCAATATAAAAGTCTTTCAACAAGATTTTGTTAAAGCAGGTACGAAGCTGAAGGATCGTTCGATTGATTACGCAATGCTTTTCAATATACTTCATGCTGAAGAACCTGTTGCTCTTTTAACTGAAGTTTATCGAATTCTAAAACCCGGCGGTAAAGTTGGAATTATCCACTGGATACATTCACAAACTACACCTCGTGGTCCCTCGATGGATATTCGTCCCTCACCTCTTCAATGCGTTGGATGGTTACGAGAAGCAAATTTTGGAATAATCAAAACAGATGTTTCCTTACCGCCATATCATTTTGGAATAATTGCAGCTAAAGAATAACTAAACAAAAAAAAATCATCGGAGAATATTTATGAAATACCTTTTTATTATCAACGATGCGCCTTACGGCACAGAAAAAGCCTACAATGCATTTCGTCTTGCAATGCAAATACAGAAAGATTTTCCCGAGAATGAAGTTAGAATTTTTCTAATGGCTGATGCTGCGACTTGTGCATTGCCGAATCAAAATACTGCCAATGGTTATTACAACATCGAACGTATGTTAAAATCCGTAATACTCAAAGGCGGGCAAGTAAAAATTTGCGGTACATGTGCGGATGCACGCGGTATTAAAAATCTTCCTCTGATCGAAGGAGCGCAAATAAGCACAATGGTTGAATTAACGGTTTGGACAGTGGACTCGGATAAAGTGCTCGTATTTTAGCAGAAGCATTACCCGCATTTTTCGCAGTTATTTGTTTCTGAGGTCAACTCTAATTGAATTGTCGGATGTTCAATTCCGAATTCATCGTGCAATTTTGAATTTATCGTTTCAACCAATTGATTATTATCCGGGAATTTTTCCACAACTAAATGAGCGGTTAGTGCGGTTTCGGTTGTACTCATTCCCCAAATGTGTAAGTCGTGAAGGTCTTTCACATTCGGTAAAGAGGTTAGATATTGTTTCACTTTGGGTACATTGATTTTATCCGGTACTGCATCCATTGATAGCATAAATGAATCTTTTAAAAGTCCCCAAGTTCCGATTGTAATAACAATAACGATAACCAAACTCATTGCCGGATCGAGCCACAGCCAATTTGTATAAGTTATAATCAGACCTGCAATAACAACTCCAAGCGAAACTCCGGCATCTGCAGCCATGTGCAAAAATGCCCCTTTAATGTTTAAATCCTTCTCTTTTCCCTTTAAGAAGAGAAGTGCTGTAAGAGTGTTTATCAAAACACCAATTCCGGCAACAATCATCATGGTTGTTCCGCCAACATGTTCCGGTGTAATAAATTTTCTAACGGCTTCAATTGAAATTGCTCCTACTGCGATTAATAGAACTATCGCATTGAAAAATGCAGCAAGAATGGTTGATTTTCTTAGCCCGTATGTTCTTCTGTTTGTAGTTGAAGTTCTTGCAAGATATGACGCACCCCATGCAAGCAGCAATCCTAAAACATCACTCAAATTGTGACCGGCATCGGCAATCAGCGCCATCGAATTTATTCTCAGACCAAAAACAAACTCAACAATAATGTAGATTGTATTTAATATGATTCCGAAAGCAAATGCTTTATTATAATCAAACTTTACATGTGAGTGGTTATGATTGTGTTCCATATAACTATTCAAATTTATTTATCTGATAAAATATCCGGCTATTCCTAAAACAACCAACAGAAATCCGGTAATTGTTTTTTCGTGATGTTCGAGAAAATGAGATTTGATTTTTTGAACGCCTTTCAATCCAAGCCAAACCAGCAAGAGCATTCCGGCTATCGTTATAATTGTGTAAACTATGGAAACAGCTATTATTCCTTCCCACCCGAGTTTGCTTGCAACAAAGAAGTAGGCTTCAATTTCCAAACAAGGAGAAAAAAACATTGAGACAACTAATGTGAGAAGTATTGTAAATGTAGTTTTCTTCGCCAAAGGTAAATTTGCATCGTCAATATGAATTTCGTGGTGATGATGATGTTTGTTATGCCTAAAGCTTGCAATTAAATATGCAATCCCAAGGATAATCAAAACCGTCGGGGCAATTACGCCGACAATAAAAGCATAAGAAGAGGATAGTTTATAACCGAAAAACCCAACGATTACTCCAATTATTATTGTGCTGAGAGTATGCGACAAACCGGCAATAGCTGTTGCACCCATCGTAAATTTTTCGTTCCACTTTTCTGATTTTGATAACGCTACTAATGGTATCCAGTGATTCGGTATTGATGCATGAACTATGCTCAGTAAAAATGCACCTGCAATTATGTGAATTAAGCCATTCATATATTCTCTCTCATTGAACTAATTACTCTTTCCTTGTTTTATTCTTTGTTGTCCAACCCCTCTTCTAATCTTTATTTACTAAGTTACCTTACGCAGAAAAACATATTGAATTGCCAGGCTTTCAGAAGCTGTGTGAATATTCAAATAAAACCGTCTTCCTTTAGAAGATAAATTGAAACGGTTGAGATATCTATCATTTTTTCATTAACACCTCGATTAATCGAGGTGTTAATGAAATATAAATCAAGATTTGAACCGTTTTAACGGTTTCCGGTTGATGATTTTTATTTCATTCCACCTTGGTAAATCTTGGATAATTAAAACCATGATTTTTACACAGCCTCATTATATCGGGGCTATTCAATTACAAGTTTTGCGTAAGGTGACTTACTAAGTTACCTTACGCAGAATTTGTTCACAGATTGTTAAAGTAGTGAGAAATCGTAGCGCAGACTTAAGTCTGCGTTACAGAATTTAACATCAAATTATATTTTTGCGTAACGTGACTTACTAATTAAATTTTCCATGACCAAAATAGGAAGACAAAAACAAAATCCATTATTCGTGGAGAACAAAATATATCGGTAAAAATATTTTTATTGTTGTTTCCATTCCCACCAATGGCTAAAAACGAAATCATCGAAGTAGGTAATTTGTTTTGGACTGAGATGGCTTCTTATTTGAATTCTTGCTTCAAGTTTAAGTTCAAATAGTTTTTCTTCCAATTTTTGAATTTCATTGGAGCTATTATTTACCGAACCGGTAGATTTATTATCAATAGCTTTTTGTAATTGATCCAATTTCGCTATTTCCGGTAGTATAATTTCATTGTACTTTGATCTCAAATATAAAATACTTGATATCTGTTTTGAGGTTAGGTAATATGTTGTCGGCACATTTTTATTGCACCAATCCGAAGCATTGTACGACCATTTTTCTGTAGAATTATTTCCTCCGCTGTTCTCTTTTTTTGCTTCGAGTGATCCACTCCAAATAAAGATCGCAAATGCAATTGTCATAAAATATTTTACACTTATTTGTTTCATTTTGTCATTCCTTTTTTGTAATGTTTTTATACTATGTTCAATCTTAATATTTAATCTATTCTCGTTTTTAGGCTGCTACTCTTTTTCGGGTTATTCATTATATTGCCTCTGTTCCTCTTTCATTCGTTCTAATCTTTACCATTTGTTCAACGTTGAGAACAATTATTTTCCCATCGCCGGTATTTCCGGTGTGTGAATATTTTTGAATTACATTCACAACTTCATCCGCCATTTCATCAATAACTACGACCTCTAATTTTACCCTGGGAACAAATTCCACCAGCTCGTAAGTAACTTTATCTTTTGCATTCTTAGCTCTGCTTTTCCCAAATCCTTTTATTTCAGATACGGTTACACCCGGAAGTCCTTCAATCTTTTGAAGCGCTTCCGTTACTTCCAATAATTTGAACGGTCTTATTATTGCTTTTATCTCTTTCATTTTATTTTCCTCATATTATTTTAAAAGATCGGTTTACTACATAAGTAATAAGCCACAAAATATTATTTACATTTCTTCTTCAACTGTTCTTTTTTCAAACCAACTATAAACTGATGGAATAATTAAAAGCGTAAGTAGAGTTGAAGTGATCAATCCGCCGACAACTACAGTTGCAAGCGGCTTTTGAATTTCCGATCCGGCTCCGCCGGCAAATAACATCGGCATCAAACTGAATATTGCAATTGATGCGGTCATTAACACAGGACGTAATCTGTTAAGACTTCCTTTCCTAATGGCTTCCTGCAATTCCATTCCTTCTTCTCGTAATTGCGAAATTTGCGATACCAAAACAACACCGTTTAAAACAGCAACGCCAAAGAGAACAATAAAACCAACAGAAGCCGGAACAGACAAATACAATCCGGAGATGTAGAGCGAGAAAATTCCACCAATTAAAGCAAATGGTAAGTTGGATATTACCAATAGTGCCAATCGAACGGATCTGAACGTAACGAATAAGAGAAGCAGAATTAATCCGATTGCAATTGGTCCAATTATCATCAGTTTGTTCATTGCCCTTTGCTGATTTTCAAATTGCCCACCCCACGATAAATAATAACCCGCCGGTAGTTGAACATTCTCTTTTATCTTTTGTTTTGCCTCATCAACAAAACTGCCTATGTCCCTTCCGCTTGTGTTCATCTCGATGCCTATTCTTCTAATTCCATCTTGCCGGCTAATCTGAACAGGTCCTTCAATCATTGTTACATCAGCCAATTGTGCAAGCGGAATATTCATTCCCGTTTTTGTGGGAATCAATATATTTTCAATCGCTTCAATGGAATTTCTTTTTTCTTCCGGCAAACGGACAGTAATATCAAAACTCCGGTTCTCTTCATAAAACTTGGTAGCAGACTTACCGGCAACCGCAATTTCAATTACATTCTGAACATCGCTGATGTTTAATCCATACCGCGCAATTTTAGAGCGGTCAATATTGATTGTTAGATATGGCTGCCCGGAAACCTTTTCTGTCATCAAATCGGTTCCACCTTTAACTGTAGAAAGAACCTTTGCAATTTCATCCGATTTGCTTTTTAGTAGATCAATATCGTCGCCAAAAAGTTTTAGAATCAATTGCGCTTTTGTTCCGGCTACAAGTTCATCAATTCTGCATTGTATCGGCTGGCTGAATCCAAAACCAATCCCCGGTATCTGTTCCAAAGATGCACGCATTTCATTTGTCAATTCTTCTCTGGTAATATTTCGTTTCCACTCGCTCTTCGGTTTTAATATTCCGGTATAACCGGTCTTATCTGCGCCTCTGGTGTCCATAGCGACTCCGGTTTGTCCGGTTTTTGATACTACCACATCCAGTTCATCAAACTCTTTCATCTTCTGTGCAGCAAGTTGATTTACTTCCATTGCTTTTGAAAGTGATACACCCGGAAGTAAAGCAACATCCATATCGAATGCTCCCTCATCCATTGTTGGAATAAACTCCGTTCCTAATCTTGTAAAGAGCAACAAAGCGGCTACCAGGAAAACTCCCGCAACGCTTAAGATCATTATTTTTTTCTTCATTACGTATTCTAAAAGCGGCAGATAAATTTTCGTTGCATACTTCATTATTATACTTTCTTTTTCCGGCTGCGACTTTAAGAGCATTGAGCAGAGAACCGGTATAACAAAGATTGAAAGGAACAATGAGGATAGAAGAGCAATTGCAACTGTCTTGGCAAGCGGACCGAACATCTTGCCTTCAATTCCTTCCAATGAAAGAATTGGGATAAATGTAATTGCAATGATCAATTCACCGAAGATGCTTGGTTTTCTAACTTCCAGAACCGCTTTAAGAACAGTTAATAATTTTGGATGTTCATTTCCACCTTCGCTTAAATGCCTCTGCACATTTTCCACCTGAATTATTGTTGCGTCTATTATCATTCCAATTGAGATCGCAAGTCCGCCGAGCGACATTAAGTTTGCACTGAGTCCTACAAGCTTCATAACAACAAATGTAACAAGCAGTGAAAGAGGTAATGCAATCAATACAACAGCAGCTCCTCTAAAACTTCTTAACAATAAATACAAGATTACTAAGACAAGTATCGCTCCTTCAATTAACGCTATATTTACAGTATTAACGCTGGCGTTTACAATATCGCTTCTATCGTAATAAGTAACCATTTTAATTCCATCCGGTAGGATGTTATTCTCATTTATTTCTCTAACTTTTTCTACTACACGTTTAACAACTTCACGGCTATTCTCACCGCGCAGCATCATTGCAATTCCGCCTACAGCTTCATCTTTCCCGTTAATCATCGCAGCGCCCATTCGCACAGCTTCGCCAATCTTAACCTCAGCAACGTCTCTTACGTAAGTTGGTGTTCCTCCGTGAGATTTCAGCACAATGTTTTCTATATCGCTAATGTTCTTAATCAAACCGACTCCGCGAACGATATATTGATCGGAATTCCTTTCAAGAATATTTCCGCCTACATTTTGATTATTGTTCTCAACCGCTGAATAGACATCATCCGCTGTTATAGCATACTTTAACAGTTTTTCCGGCGATACAATTACTTGATACTCTTTGAAGTAGCCGCCGAAAGAATTTATTTCATTTACTCCGGCAATGCTTGTTAATTGCGGAGTAATAATCCATTCTTGAATTGTTCTCAAGTTTGTTAAGTAAGCAATCTTTGCAAGAGAATCGCTTGGCATCTTCCCTTCGAGTGTGTATTGATAAATTTCTCCCATTGCTGTTGCAATTGGTCCCATAGCAACTTCAACACCTTTGGGAACACTTTCTTTTGCTTCACCCAATCGCTCAAATACAAGCTGACGCGCAAAATAAATATCAACATTATCTTTAAATACTATGGTTACTATTGAAAGACCGAACTTCGTTACCGATCGCATTTGTTCGACATCCGGCAAACCACGCATTGCCATTTCAATCGGGTAAGTTACATTCCGTTCAATCTCTATTGCGGAAAGTCCATCCGCGTGGCTTACTACTTCAACTTGTATATTTGTTACATCCGGGAAAGCATCAATCGGCAAAGTCAGATATGAATACAATCCGAACACAACTATCAGCAGTGAAAGGAATATTATCATTCCTCTCTGCTTCAGCGTTACTGAAATTATTTTTTCTAACATTAGTTTAGTCTCCCGCCAATTCATCTTTTTTCAGTTCGCTCTTTAGATAGAACACACCTTTCGACACAACTTTTTCTCCTTCTTTCAATCCTTCTTTTATCTCAACCCGGTTATCAATAGATATTCCGGTAATTACTTTTCTCTTATCGAATGCCTGCCCGCCGCCAGGCGTGGTCGAATCGCTTGTTTGAACAAACACATATTCTTGCCCGGCTTCCTTAACCACAGCTTCCTCCGGAATCATAATTGCTTTTGCATTTGCATCAATCGGTATTTTTAATTCACCAAACATCTGCGGCTTCAATTTATTGTTCGCGTTGTTAAACTCACCGCGTATTGTAATTGTTCTTGACTGTTCGTCAACAGTTTGACCGATGTATATTATTCTTCCGTTAAATTTCTCGTTCTGATAAGTTGCCGATGTGAATAATGCATTTGTTTTCTGACTTATCTTAGTTATATCCTTTTCATAAATCTGACCATCAACCCAAACTGTAGTTGTATTAATCACTTTGAAAGCATTTGTAGTTGCGTCAACTAACTGCCCGATAACAACATTCCTTTCAACCACAACACCGTTGATTGATGATTTGATTGGCAATGTACCTGATGTATGTTCTTCACTCGCCTTTCCGTCAGTTACATCTTCATCACTAAGTCCAACAGAGTGAATCTTTTTATCTTCAGCTTTATATTCTGCAAGCGCTTTTTCATACTCTGCTTGGGTTTCTAATAATGCTTTTTGCGATCCTATTTTTTCTCCAAATAATTTTTTCTGTCTTTCATAATTTGCTTTTGTATAATCGAGCGCCGCTTTTGCTATTAAGAAACCGGCTTTAATCTGCCCAACGTCAAGACCTTCAACCGTCATTAATATTTGGCCGGCTTTGACATAATCTCCAATTTTTACAAATACCTGGTGAACTCTTCCTTGTACAAGCGATCCGATCTGCGCTTCGTTATCCTGGTTAGTGATTACCGTTGCCGGAATTGTTAGATATCCGGTAAACGGTCGCAAGGATACCGTTTCGGTTTCTAATTTAATTTGCTGAAGAGATTCAACCGAGAGGTTTACAACCTCACTATTTTGAGTATGGGTTTCTTCCTTTTCCGGTTCACCTTTTTCGCCACATCCTAAAAGAAAAAACATTAACGCGTTTGCAGTTACTAAAAATTTGATACTTGGTTTCATTTATTTCTCCAATTCTGAATTGTCAATAATATTTTGTCCGGTAATCTCTTCAATTCTAAATACCGATTGATAATGATTGAACAAGACATTTATATAATTATTGCGTGAGTTTATTAATGTTTGTTTTGCTTGAAGATATTCAAGGTAGGTCAATTCTCCGGCATCGTAACTTTTTATTGCGATTCTGTAGATTTCTTCTGCTTGGGGAAGAAGATCATTCACATAAAGTTTTACCTGCTTTAAATTATTTTCGTGATCTGTGAAAGCGCTTTTTAATTTTAGCGCGATCTCGTTCTTTGTTAATTGCAATTCCGATTCAGATATTAATTGATTTGCACTTGCCTCTTGAATTTTTCCTCTTTGATCAAACATAAACCATAGCGGAACAGATAGTCCGAAGGAAGCTCCATAAAATCCTGTGTTACCGTCGCGCGTTTGTTTGAAATAAGCCAAATTAATATTAGGGAGAAGCGACGACCAGGCAAGACCTTTTTCTACAGATGCTATTTCATAATTTAATCCGGCAATTTTTATTTGCGGATTTGTTTCTTCAAATAAGTTATAGATCTGTTCTAAACTTATTTCGTGATCAATAAAAACAAGTGAATCTGCTAAGTTGAAATTCGAATCATAACTTTGCTTTCCATAGCCCATCGAGTAATTAAGTTCGGCAAGGGCTGTTTTAAGGTCGTTTTTTGCCACCTCCAGATTGTTCTGAGCTTCCGTGTGCTGAACTTGCGCAGTCAATCTCTCAAGATTTGTTCCTTCTCCGACATTCTGTCTTATCGCCGCTTTCTTAAAAAAATCTTCCGAGATTGCAAGATTTTCTTCGGCTGATTTTACCTGGTATTGCTTAGCCAATGCTTTGTAGTAGTTCGTTTTTATCTGACTGAAAATTCTCCGCTGAGTTAAGCTTAGTTTGTGGACTGCAATCTCTTCTTCTTTGTTTAGTTTACTTCCCTTCAAAAAATAATTCGTAGGGAACTCGAAAGATTGGCTTATCGCTAAAGTTTTTTCGCTGTAATTACTTAAACCGCTTTTCACCGGTGCATATTCATAACTAACGCCAACTTCGAGCTGCGGCAACGATATTCCGCTCCAGAATCTTCCTTTCGAAGCAGAAATACTTTCAATTGCACTTTTTACTTCCGGATTATTCTTCAGTCCAATTTTAATAGCTTCGTTCAAACTAAGTTTTTTGATTTCAGTTTGTCCGTAATTGTTTAGTGATAACACTAAAGCCGCGAACAGAACAAAAAGTTTCTTCATACTTTCTCCAATTGATTTTATAATATTTTATCCGCCTAAAGCGGAAAGTAGATGTATCCCGTAAAGGGAATTCCGAATAGAAAAAAGTTTATTAAATCAAGAAAGTTCTGTTTAAGAGGTAGAGGCCGGGGAAAAGTTTTGTTTTTTGATGATGGTCGGTGATCTCAAATGAAGTTTGAACTATTTGAGCTTTAATTTCTTCTAAACAATGAATGCAGACATCTTTGTTAAGTTCAAGTTTCGGGAGTTCATCTTTTAAGATATTTGAGTGGGTATTTGCATTTTTAATAATTTCACAGTAATCAACACACGCTTTATTATCGTTATCATGGTCGAGTAACCCTAATTCCGAATGCAAAAAAGAGAAAATAAAAAATCCCAGGAGCAGAAGAGCAATTATTCTTTTTGCACTATTTCTAAAAAGTTCATTCATCTCTTGTAAATTTATAGTTTTCTTATCGTTGTAACAACTAAAATTGGATTTAAGTTTCTTCAAATTGATGGGCTCTTATTTTCCCCGGCTCATCTTTGAAGAGTAATATAAAACTACTTTTTTATCTGGAATCAAATAGGTTTTTATTCGAAACTTATAAGTAAAAAGTAAAACCCGACCAACAGACCGATAAAGTCGGATGTTTGGCATTTTTGTAAAACTTGAGTTGAGGCTCCGGAAGCATTGAAATTCACTCCCTGTAGTTCTATCTTTGTATCGTTCAAAAACAAAAAAAGAGGATTAATTGAAGTCATTAGCAAAAGTATTGCTTTTCAGCCTTCTTTTAATTTTGGCCGGTTTTACTGCAGTCGAGCAGACAACCCCTGAAGAGAACGAGCCAAAAATAAAGGAAGTTGTCCCGGCTATTGATGTAATTAATAACGAACAAACTACAGTAATTAATTATATCAGTAAAGGAGAAATGAAAGCCTCGTGGTATGGACCCAGGTTTCATGGCAGAACCACAGCAAACGGCGAAAAATTTGATCAGGAAGCTTTAACCGCCGCACACAAAACGTTACGTTTCGGAACGCTGCTCAGGCTTACCAACCCGGTAACCGATAAAAGTGTTATCGTAAGAATCAATGACCGCGGTCCTTATGTTCGCGGTAGAAATATTGATGTGTCTCAAGAAGCGGCTAGTGAATTAGGGATGTTACACAAAGGACTTGCCAGACTAAAAGTAGAGCAAGTTAGCCTAAAAGGGGTAAACTTTCCTGCAATTCATTTGAATTAAAAGTAAGTGTTTCTAAAAAGAAAAACCCGGCTGTTAAAGTCGGGTTTTTTGTTTTAAAGCGATAGACTTGCCATGGCAAGTCTCTACAATGGTATTTATGAATGAAAATGAATGGATGAATGTTTTCCATTCAGCCATTAACTCACTCATTCGAGGATTAAAAATTATTTGATCCCAGCTCGTTCTGTTTCTGTATCTCAATTTTCAGTAAAACTAATTTTGAAGTTTATGACTTCGGCATCGTTGCCGATCTTTACCGGTGGTCCCCAGGTTCCAACCCCGCTGGAAACATAGAAATGGGTGTTGTTGATTTTCTTGTAACCCCAGCTTACTTCATAGATCATTTTGGTTACAAAACTGAAAGGCCACATTTGTCCGTGGTGCGTATGTCCGGAAAGTTGAAGATCAACATTTTGGGCGGCGGTCTCTGCCAAGCGAAACGGCTGATGGTCGAGGAGAATTATGGGCAGATCTTTTCGTGCAGATGAAACCAATTCTGCAACTGATTTTCTTTTTCCATGAGCAAACCCGACGATACTGCCGTCTTCTCTACCAATTATCTGCACAGAATTTTCGATAGTTATCATGCTGTCGCGGAGAACTTTAACGTTGTTTTCGTTTAAGAAATTGTCTGCATTATTTACGTTTACAATATATTCGTGGTTTCCGTTGATTGTGTAAACGCCGTACTTAGCTTTCAATTGGCGAAGTTCTTCATCAATCCCAATTCGTTTCAGTTGATTCGATTTATCATCTATAACATCACCGCCAATGAGAATAATATCCGGTTTAATTTGTTCAGAAAGTTCGATGATCTTCTTTGCAATTCGTCCGTTGTTTACCGGCGTAAAATGAGCATCGGAGAAATAAAAAATATTTAGTGAAGTTAATGTTGAATTCTTTTTTGGAATCGAAAGTTGTATCGTTTTCAACTTGATATTGTTGGCGTTGATATAACCCCACGTTACCGTAATGAAAACAAGAAGGAGAACTATTAATCCGGAAAGCAATTTGGTTTTGGCGTAATCTTGAAGAAGAAACTGCGGGAAGAATGGAAAAAACCGGTTGATGAGAACAAAAATGTCGATCACCAAAAGCGATAAAAGAAAATAGCCAAGTAGAGCAAACCAGAATGAGCCGATCCAAAGAAAAACATCGTACACAACCGAATTAACGTTTGAGAGAAGACTCTTTGTTAAAATGTACGAAAATGCAGCAACAACAAACAGAACCGAAAAGAGCGCCTTTGCATAGATCGATTGAAACTGAAACGCCTGCATAGCCCGAACGTACACGTAAAAATTTGCCGAGCTGTAAACGAGAAAAAATATTGCGAAAAAGATTGCCATGATTTTTTTTGATTTTAATTTTTACAACAGATGTGAGAGCTTATAAGTTCATAAATGGTCATTGGTCAATCGTCACTGGTCATTAATGACTACTGACGAATGACTATTGACTTTTATCTTTCCACTTTCTACTGCCTACATGTACTCATCCCAGCTTTTTATTTGCAGTTCACCGGCAAGATATTTACGTAACGATTTTACAAACCGCTTTGCAAATTGAAGATTGGTGATAAGCGGAATGTTCAAATCAACTGCGCGGCGGCGTACAAGATAATCGCTGTCGAGCTCTTCCTTCTCAGAAGTTTTTGGAATGTTGATGACGAGATCAATTTTGCCATCTTGCAAATGGGAAAGGATCCCCGGTTCTTGATTATCAAATGGACGGTGAAGCGTTTCGACTTCTATTCCGCTTTCGCCATAGAAATCTGCTGTTCCTTTTGTGCCGTAGAATTTCAATCCCATTTTGCGAAGCGTTTTAAGTTCTTCAAGAAATTCAGCTTTTTCTTTTAAGGTTCCGGTTGAAAGCAAAACACCTTTCTGCGGAATTTTAAATCCAACCGACAACATACTTTTCAAAAATGCTTCGTTAAAATCATCGCCGAGGCAAGCAACTTCTCCTGTCGATGACATTTCAACTCCAACCACCGGATCGCTTCCTTTTAATCTTGTAAAAGAAAATTGAGAAGCTTTAACGCCAACGTAATCAAGGTCGAAAGATGATTTATCGATCTTCGGAAGTTTCTGCCCCATGATTAATTTTGTTGCAATGTCAATAAAGTTGATCTTCAAAACTTTTGAAACAAACGGAAAACTTCGCGAAGCACGGAGATTACATTCGATCACTTTTACATCGTTATCTTTAGCGATGAACTGCATATTGAATGGTCCGGTAATTTCCAGCTCGCGCGCAATTTCTTTGGTGATGATTTTTACGCGCCGCATGGTTTCCAAGTAAGTTCTTTGCGGCGGGAGGACGATTGTAGCATCGCCGCTGTGCACACCGGCGTTTTCAACGTGTTCGGAGATAGCGTAGCAATAAAGCTCTCCTTCGGAAGCAACGGCATCAACTTCGATTTCGCGCGCATCGGTGATGAACTTGCTGATAACCACCGGATGCTCTTGACTGATATCCGAAGCTTTTTTCAAATATTCTTCAAGTTCATTTTCAGTAAGAACGATGCTCATTGCCGCGCCGCTTAAAACATAACTTGGACGAATCAAAACCGGGTAACCAACATTGTCCGCAAATTTTTTCGCTTCTTCTAAGTTTGTTAACTCATTCCATTCAGGCTGGTCAATATCAAGTTGATCTAAAATTTGCGAAAACTTGTGCCGGTTTTCAGCGTTATCAATTTTTGCAGGAGAGGTTCCAAGAATGTTTACACCTTTGTTAAATAATTTTACCGCAAGGTTGTTTGGGATTTGTCCACCCATCGAAACGATAACACCAAGCGGATTTTCTTTTTCGTAAATATCAAGCACCCGCTCAAGACTCATCTCTTCAAAATATAATTTATCGCAAATGTCGTGGTCTGTGCTTACGGTTTCCGGGTTGTAGTTGATCATAATGGTTTTGTAATTCAGTTTGCCCAAGGTTAAAACCGAATTAACGCAGCACCAATCAAACTCTACCGATGAACCAATACGGTACGCGCCGCCGCCGAGAACAATAATTTGATTTTCTTCTTTGGTAAGAATATCATCTTCGTTTCCGTTGTAGGTCATGTACAAATAATTTGTCTGCGCCGGATATTCCGCCGCAAGCGTATCAATCTGTTTTACAAAGGGAACAATGTTAAGTTCTTTTCTTTTTTTACGAACTTCAAACTCGCCGGAGTTCGTAAGCAAAGCAATTTGTTTATCAGAAAATCCTTTTTGTTTCGCTTCAAGCAGCAGCTCAGAATTAACTTTGGCAAGTTTTGGCGCTCGTAATCTCTTTTCAAGCTCGACAATGTTTTTCATTTTATATAAGAACCAGCGGTCAATTTTTGTTAACTCGTGTAAACGGTCAACGGTATAACCTTCTTCAATTGCTTTTGCAAGAAGGGAAATACGTTTGTCGGTTGGTTTGGCAAGCAAGTCATCGGTAATTTTTGTGTCGAGATCGTTTACAACAAAACCGTTGTAACCAACGTCGAGCATGCGCATCGCTTTTTGGAGAACTTCTTCAAACGTTCTGCCGATTGACATTACTTCTCCGACAGATTTCATTTCACTGCCAAGCTGTGTTGAAACCGCTTTGAACTTTTGTAGATCCCAGCGCGGATATTTTAGAACGATATAATCAAGCGCAGGTTCAAAACAAGAAGATGTTTCTTTTGTAATGCTGTTTTCAATTTCATTTAAATTATAACCAAGCGAAAGTTTTGTTGCTACAAACGCAAGCGGATAACCCGTCGCTTTCGATGCAAGCGCCGAGCTTCGGCTAAGCCGCGCGTTCACTTCAATAATTCTGTAATCATCCGAATGGGGATCAAGCGCATATTGAATATTACACTCGCCAACAATGCCAAGATGACGGATGAGTTTTATTCCGATGGAACGAAGTTTAAAATTCTCGTGCGAAGAAAGCGTTTGCACCGGTGCAACAACAACGCTGTCGCCGGTGTGTATTCCCATCGGATCGACATTTTCCATATTACAAATGGTGATGCAGTTATTGTAACGGTCGCGGACAATCTCGTACTCAACTTCTTTCCAGCCGTAAAGGGATTCTTCAATTAAAATTTGTTTTGTGAACGAGAAGGCGCGCTTGGCTTTATCAACTAATTCTTCTTTATTGTTCACGATTCCGGAGCCGAGTCCGCCGAGCGCGTATGCAATGCGCACCATCAGTGGGTAGCCGATGATTTTTCCTGCCGCTATTGCTTCTTCAATATTGGTAACCGTTTTGCTCCGCGCCACTTTTAATCCGACTTCATTCACGCGTTTTGCAAAAAGGAATCGGTCTTCGGTATCTTTTATCGCTTCAACTGAAGTGCCGAGCACTTTCACGTTATGCTTTTCTAAAATTCCTTTATCGAATAATTCAACGCCAACGTTGAGCGCAGTTTGTCCGCCGAAACCGAGAAGGATCGCATCGGGCTTATCTTTTTCGATTACCTTTTCAACAAACTCTGTTTTGATCGGGATGAAATAAACTTTATCCGCAAGATGTTCGCTCGTTTGAATCGTGGCGATATTCGGATTGATAAGGACAGTTTCAATACCATCTTCTTTCAACGCTTTGATTGCTTGTGAACCGGAATAATCAAACTCACCGGCTTGCCCGATTTGCAGCGCGCCGCTTCCGAGAATTAATACTTTTTTAGGTTTACCTTTTTTTATCATGTTCTTTCTTCTTTTTTGCTTTGCGACTTAGCGTCTTTGCAGTGAATTTTTACTACAGAGGCGCGGAGACACAAAGCTATTAACTACACATAAAACAATTTTTCTCTTTTTATCTTACTAATCTTTCTAAAAGAATTGAAGATAAATCTCTTCTCCCATCCAAAACTGCCAGTACAAAAACTTTTTCATTCGATATTCTATAAATAATTCGCCAGGGACTAATAATTAGTTCACGGTAAGAAAAAATATCATTCTCTCTCAACTCCGGTACAACTCTTCCTCGTTTAGGAAAAAGATTAAGTGATTCAGCTTTTGTTTTTAGTTTGAAAAGAATTTTTACCGCGGCATCTATGCTGTCTATAGCTATATAATCAATGATTTCTTCTAAATCTCTTTCGGCTGTTTCTGTCCAAAAAACTTTGTAGGAGTTTTTACTTTCCATTGCGCTTTTTGAGTTTGTTCTTTAGGCGATCAAAAACTTCCGACTGCTCTTTAACCTTTCCAATTTCAACATCTTTGTCTCCTTGAACTAGTAACTTCAACATTAATAAAAGTCGTTTTTGCTTTTCGTAATCATCAATGTTTTGAACTATTGCAACGTTTTTATTTTTGTTTCTGAGAATGATGGGATTTTTTCCAAGTGAAAGTTCCTTAAGAAGAAACCTTTTACCAATTCCTAAGTCATCAATATTTAGACTGTTTTCAGTAACCATAAAGCACCTATAATTAATAGTTTGTTTTGTTTGAACTAATTTAGCGCTCTTACAAATAAATCGAAAATAAATTCTGTATCGTCCGGTCCGGGAGAAGCTTCAGGGTGAAACTGCGCGCCGAATAACGGTTTTGAAATATGGATGATTCCTTCATTTGTTCCGTCGTTATCGTTCTGGAACCACTCGCGCCAATCTTCGGAAAGGGTGGTGGAATCAATTGCATAACCGTGATTTTGCGAAGTAATGTAACAGCGTTTTGTTCCCGATTCATTCGCCGGTTGGTTATGGCTGCGGTGTCCGTATTTTAATTTATAGGTATCGGCATCTGCGGCAAGCGCCATTATCTGGCAACCGAGACAAATGCCGAGCATGGGAATTCCTTTTTGCATCGCAAGTTTTGTGTTCGCAACGGTAACGGGATTCATCTTCGGATCACCGGGACCATTTGATAAAACAATTCCATCAGCTTCAATAGAAAGAAAATCGTAATCATACGGAACGCGGATAACCGTGATATCACGTCGTAAAAACGCTTGTACGATGTTGTTCTTGGTTCCGCAGTCCACAAAGACCAATTTCTTTTTCCCTTTTTTATATTCAACCGGTTCTTTTATTGAAACTTCGCCAACTAGATTTGTTTTATTCGGGTCTTCGAAGCTCAATTCATCGGTGGTATTTTCAAAAACGATCTTGCCGAGCATCGTTCCTTTTTCGCGAAGTTTGCGGGTGAGCATTCGAGTATCAATTCCGTAAATGCCGGGGATATTCTCCTCAACCATCCATTCGTGCAGCGACTGTTTTGCATTCCAGTGAGAATATTCAAAGGAATAGTCCGAGACAATAATTCCGCGGAGATGAATTTTTTCCGATTCAAAATTTTTCAGCAGTCCGTTTTCTCTTTCTTTGCCGGGAACACCGTAATTGCCGATAAGAGGATACGTGAATGTTAGGATTTGTCCACAGTAAGAAGGATCAGTCATCGTTTCCGGGTAACCCACCATTCCGGTATTGAAAACAACTTCGCCGGTAACGTTTTTGGTGGAACCGAATCCATAGCCGGAAAATTCCGAACCGTCTTCTAAAATTAATTTTGCTTTTTGTTTAATCATATTTTACGTCTCTTAATCTTATTCCTAATCTTAATCATAATCTCCTCTTTTCTTCTTAAAAGATTAAGAACAAGATTACGATTAAGATTAAGAAAAACTTTGCCAAAACAAGCTATTTTACAAAAAAAAAGCCACCCTTGCGGAGCGGCTATTCTCTTGAAAAATTATTATTCGGTTTTGTTTTGGGTTTGTTCAATCTTCTAAAATTTTTTCTGCAAATATAAAAGGTAAAGGGGAGTAAAACAATCACTAAAAATTTTTTTTCGGATAGATATTCACTGAACTGAAATAATCGTAAATCGAAAAGAGAAAATGTTCTGAAAGATGAGCGATGTGCAAACGAAAAGGCTGAACTTGTATTGGCGCAAAAGGAATGTACGTTTGAGGGAACAAAAGTTAAAACAGGACTAAGTTAAAACGATTCGAAGAGATGGAAAATTACATTGAAGAAATCTCATCTCGCATTGAAGAAATGCCGACTGACAGCGACGAAATGAAGAGTTACACTCAAGAAATGGAGACTTACATTGACGCAATGCAAAGTTACGATGAAGAAAAACGAACTTACAGCCGCGCAAAGCATGTTTACATTGACGCAAAACACAATTGCAGTTGCGCAAGATCAAGTGGCACTGACACAAAATCAGTTTACACTGACACAATGTCAAAACGCAGCTCTGCAAAGCCAAGTTACATTGACGCAACGCACACTTACAGTTGCGCAAAATCAAGTGGCAGCCGCGCAAAACGAAGTTACAGTGATGCAAAATGAAATAAAAAGTCTGCAAACTGCTTTTTTATGCTGAAAACGAAGAAAATTAAGGAAAGTTGTAGAACCTTGCCGTGGCAAGGCTCTACCATTAATGCTTAATTCCATTACTTGAGTAGCAACATTTTTTAGTGAAACAACAAGCAAGAATCTTATTCATTTGAATCTCTTTTACTTGTTTTGAATGTTTATTTTAACTAATTCGTAAGTAACACCTAATTCGGGATAGTAGATTTTAATCGGACCATAACCGGGGGCAGCCCAGATGTAGTGTTCTGTTCCTTTGATCATGGGATAATAGTTAATGATACAAAAACAATTATAAAATGTTCCTACAGATGTTATAATTGTATCATCGACTGCTGTTATAATATAATAGTAATCTGCATTTTTAATTTTTAACCGTACGAGGGAATCAACTTGTGTTGAATCGAATGACAAGTAGAGCCACTCTTTGTCTTCGACAAGCAACATGAGGTCACCTTTTTCATTTAGTCTTACGAACATTGTATCGATTCTAGCTCCTATCAAGTCTTG
Source organism: Ignavibacteriaceae bacterium (assembly GCA_041671545.1). Lineage (GTDB taxonomy): Bacteria > Bacteroidota > Ignavibacteria > Ignavibacteriales > Ignavibacteriaceae > UBA1563. Next base: position 72,565 of record JBAZBI010000014.1, on the reverse strand, counting down.
CACCATTGAATGATGCGGGAAAAATGGCATTGAATTATTAAATCCATAATATGTTTTACTGTCAACGACTTTGGTCGTTATAATTTCATCATCATTCGTTGCAACTGTGTCACCATATACGGGAGACCAATAAGGATATTGAAAAACCCATCTATTCCCAATCTGCAGAGGGAAAAATGAATGATGAGTAGTTTGAAAGTAACGCACAACAAAATTGATTATCGTATCACTTGAGATTTCAACATTATTTAGTATCAGTGAATCGATTTGTGGTATGGTATTATTCCCATTAGTTATAATAATTCTAAATTCAACCAGTGACAATCTGTCTCGGGACTTTTCAATAAATGTATTTGTCTCGTTAAACAATCTATTAGCACCGATATTCAACGTTATTTGGTGACCACTGGTAAAGATCATTTTCTTTACCTGCGTTTCACTTCTCGCTAACAACCGGTAAAAATAGACACCGGTGCTTACCTTGTTCCCAAAATCATCCTTTCCGTCCCAGGCTATTCCATGAATTCCGGCTACTTGTTCTACAGCCTTAAAAGATTTCACTTCCTGTCCTAGAATATTATAGATTGTTACACTGGCATTAGATATTTCGTTCAACTTATAGGGAATATTTGTTTCTTCTGAGAAAGGGTTGGGATAGTTCTGCATCAATTCAAAACTTTGTGGTAAAGTCGGGGCTTCATCTTTCAAATCAGTAACCACACTTAGCTGGTAATTTCCCGCAGTATCTGTAATTGTAAAGTATTTTTTTGTTGTATCACTCTGATCAATAAAAGTTACAGAAGCATACTTTACGGGAGTTGAGTCGGTAGTAGTAATATTTCCTTTAACAATAAATGTTTGGCTTAATGCTTCACTTGTAAGCAACAATATTAAAAGGTAGAACAACTTTGGCGTAACTTGGGAAAAAAATGATGTGAGATTGATAAATCTTTTCATGGGTGATATCCTCCGGAAGTAAAAAAACAAGAAAGGTTATAAGAAGAAAAAAAAATATGTCCCGTAAAGCGGAAACAAAAAGCAAGAATAGGTAGAAATTATTTTGAACAGTTCTAAAAAAGGTTATCATATAACCCCTTTACGTTAGTTATATTTTAAGAATTATGAGTCAGTTAAACACAAAAACTAAATCCCATCGAACTATAATAAAGGAACAAGATAAGAATAATTTATTTTTTCTAAGAGGATTTTAATGATAAGCAACAAGAAAGTCAAGGGTGGCGTAACAAAACATTTTACTTTTTATGACTGTCCAGAAGAATAAACTGCAAGACGGAGAGAAAAAATTTCCCTACGCATCACTGTATTTCCCCAATTCTGTTTATTTTTGTTTTGCAAATAATTCAGGGAACGCATGTATAATTCAATAGTTCTTGTTAAGCAAGTGCCCGACACCGCAAATATTTCGGGCAAGGTTATGAAGGAAGACGGAACGGTCAACCGCTCAAAACTTCCGGCGATATTTAATCACGAAGATAAAGTCGCGCTTGAGTTAGCGCTTCAAGTGAAAGAAAAATACGGCGGCAAAGTTACCGCAATTACTATGGGACCACCGCGAGCTTCCGATATTTTACGCGAGTGTTTGTACATGGGAGCCGACGAAGTCTTTCTTATAAGCGATAGAAAATTTGCCGGAGCCGATACACTTGCAACTTCTTACGTGTTAAGCGAAGCGATAAACAAGATCGGGAATTATCATTTCATTTTCGGCGGAAGACAGGCAATTGACGGCGACACGGCTCAGGTCGGTCCGCAAACAGCCGACAAACTCAACATTCCGCAAGTTACCTACGCAGAACAGATCATCGACATTAAAAAAAATAAAGTTACCATAAAAAGAAAAATAGACGGCGGACACGAGATCGTTCAAGCAACTTTGCCGGTGTTGGTTACCGTAATTAAAGAAGCCGCAGAGCCGCGTCCGTTCAGCGCAAAAAAAGTTATGGCATACAAAGGGGCAAAGTCTTTGACCGATCTTGAAAAATTGACCGAAGGAAATTCACTTCTTTACACCGATACGCTGATCCACGAATATCAAGAAAGAAATCTTTTTATTTCTACTTTAACGATGGACGATCTTCAACTTGATGTTGACCGCTGCGGTGTTAAAGGATCGCCGACAAAAGTACATAAAGTTGAATCGGTTGTGCTTGCCGGTGGAAATCAAACAAGAGTAGAGCCGACAAAAGACGGAATTGGAATATTGATCGATAAACTTTTGGAAGATCATATTCTCGGTTAAAAAAAACGTAGCGCAGATAAATCTGCGAAAAAATGTAAACAAACAGAAAAAAAATTATGCAAAATCTCTCAAATGAAGTTTGGGTTTTTATTGAACAACGAAACGGAAAAGCAGTTGATGTAAGTTTAGAGCTTCTCTGCAAAGGAAGAAAATTAGCCGAACAATTACAAGGACCGTTGAAAGCGGTGGTAATTGGTGAAGACGTAAAATCCATTGCAGACGAAACATTCAAATATGGTGCAAACGAAGTTTTGTTAATTCAGCACAAAGAATTAAAAATTTACCGCACGCTTCCGTACAGCAGAATATTAAATGATCTCATCATAAAATTCTCTCCGCGCATTGTATTATTCGGGGCAACGGTTATCGGAAGAGACTTGGCTCCTCGTGTTGCTTCCAACACGAAAAGCGGTTTGACCGCCGACTGTACTGAGTTGAGGATTGATACAATCACTTATCTCGGAAAAGAATGTAAAGATATTCTACTTCAGATTCGTCCCGCTTTTGGCGGGAATATTATCGCGACAATTATTACTCCCGACAATCCTGTGCAGATGGCGACGGTTCGCGAAGGTGTAATGGAATTATCGCTACTCGAAAAACCGAACAAAGCAAAAATTACAGAAATTCCTTTTCTTCCTGATCCAACGGATGCGTTGGTTGAAATTATTGAACAATTCCACCAGGAAAACAAAGTGAACTTAAAAGGTGCACCGGTAATTGTCGCGGGCGGATACGGACTCGGCACAAAAGAAAATTTCAAACTGATCCACGAACTTGCGCACGTGCTCGGCGGCGAAGTTGCTGGAAGTCGCGCCGCTGTTGATGCCGGTTTTATTCCGCATGAACGGCAAGTAGGACAAACGGGAGTAACCGTTCGTCCAAAACTTTATATTGCAATCGGAATTTCCGGCGCAATTCAACACCGCGCGGGAATGCAGGAAGCGAATAAAATTATCGCCATCAACACTGATCCCGACGCACCAATTTTTCAAATTGCGCATTACGGAATTGTCGGCGACGCCGTTGATATTATTCCCAAATTTATTGATGCCTATAAACATAAATTGAAATAGAGGAACTATGCCAAATTTCTTTTTAGATAACAGCGATCTACAATTTCATTTTAATAAACTTGATATTAAAGAAGTTGTACGCATTACCGAAGATGATTACGAAGAAGCGAAAAAATATAATTACGCCCCGGTGAATTATGAAGACGCCATTGAGAATTATAGAAAAGTTTTGGAAGTAACCGGCGATTTAGCGGCAAACTTTGTTGCCGGAAGAGCCACCGATGTTGATATTGAAGGAGCTACTTTTTCCGATGGAAAAGTTACTTATGCAAAAGGAACGCAGGAAAATCTGAAGCAACTGTCTCAAGCTGATCTCATGGGGATGATCCTTCCGCGCAAATACGGCGGACTGAATTTTCCATTTACTATTTATATGATGGCGGTAGAAACGCTATCGCGCGCCGACGCTTCTTTGATGAACGTTTTCGGTTTACAGGATATTGCTGACACGATCAAGAAATTCGGGAACGAAGATCAACGGCAGGAATTTATTCCAAAATTTTGTACCGGAGAAAATACCGGCGCAATGGCGCTCACCGAACCTGATGCAGGCTCTGATCTGCAAGCGGTAAAACTGCAAGCTTATCAAAACGAAAAAGGGCAGTGGTTTTTACGTGGAGTAAAAAGATTTATCACCAACGGAAATGGCGAAGTTCATTTAGTGCTGGCGCGTTCGGAAGCCGGAACCAAAGATGGTCGCGGATTAAGCATGTTCGTATGCCGCACAGATAAAACTGTTGTGATAAGAAGAATTGAACACAAACTTGGTATTCACGGTTCGCCAACGTGCGAGTTGCAATTCAACGATACTCCGGCGCAGCTTGTCGGACAAAGAAAATTCGGATTGATAAAATATGTTCTTGATCTGATGTTCCGCGCACGCATGGGAGTTTCGGCGCAGGCGCTCGGAATTTCTCAAGCAGCTTATGAAGAAGCCGTAAAATATGCCCGCGAACGTGAGCAGTTCGGAAAAGCGATTTACAATATTCCCGTTATTACAAATATGTTAATTGAGATGAGGGTGCTGCTTGAAAGTAACCGTTCACTTTTTTACAGCGCGGCAAAATCGGTTGACACAAAAGAAAAACTTGAAGAGCAAATTGAAAAATTGAAAGCGGAAGGAAAATCTTTCTCAGAAGAAAACAACCGATTAAAGCAAGCGACAAAAATTGCAAACTTTTTAACGCCGATAAGCAAGTACACATTAACCGAATCGGCAAACAAAATAAGCTACGACGCATTGCAAATACACGGCGGAACCGGCTATATGAAAGAGTTTAAAGTCGAAAGACTCACCCGCGATGCACGCATTACAAATATTTACGAAGGGACTTCGCAGTTGCAAATTGTTGCAGCCGCCGGTGGTGTTATCAACGATGTGATGAAAGAATTTTTTGAAGCAAAAGAAATACATGAGTACAAAGGCGGTTTAACACGACTCGCAACTCATTTAAAAGAAATCCGTGAAATATATCTTGATTGTCTAAAGTATGTTATCGATAAAAAAGATACGAGCTTTCAAGATGTTGCCGCAAAGGATTTGGTTGAACTCTATTCATATTTGTATATCGGTTATTTGGTTTTGGATGAGGCCGAGATCGAATCGAAAAAAATCTTTATTGCAAACCGTTACATTATCAACTCACTCGCAAACGCAAGAAAAAATGCGGCGTCAATTAAAAATGAATTGTTCTCCGATCTTTTGCACGCAGATAAAATTTTAGTTTAACAAATTATTTACATGGGAGCTAACATGGAAAAGAAAATTTATTATTACCGCGCTTACGACGACAAAGAAGAAAAAAATTATTTCAAATGTTCTTTCGACCACGCAGCAATTGAAGCATTGTTGAAAGATTTTGAGCAGACTCACCAGGCGTATTACAATTATGATTTTGTAAACTTTCTAAAAGAAAAAGATCCAGAAGCCGAGTTAATAGAGATTACGAACATTTATTATTAATACAATTTTTGTATCACAGATTAATAATCTGTGATACAAAATCTATTTGTTCACGGATAAAATTTCAGATGAGCCTATTTACACTTCTATAATTCCCGTTAAATACAATACCGCGTTTCCCGCAATTTCCACACGGTCGCCAAGCAGCTTGCAGAATAATTCCCCGCCGCGTTTAGAAATTTGACGTGCGAGTAATTCATTTTTTCCAAGTCGCTCTGCCCAAAACGGAATTAACGTGCTGTGTGAAGAACCTGTTACCGGGTCTTCGTTAATTCCTTCTTTCGGCGCAAAGAAACGGGAGATAAAATCCGCTTCATTTCCTCTGGCGGTTGCTATGTAGCCAAAGCAGTCTATTTTTTTAAGCAACGAAAAATCGGGTTGAAGAGAAAGTACGTCTTCTTCTGTTTCATAAACCAAAAGCAAATCGCGCGATTTCAAAACTTCTTTCGGCTCTTTGCCGATAGCCTCGATCAAACCCTCGGGAATTTTTGTGAGAACCGGTTTACGAGAGGGAAAATTCATTACGAGTAAATGATTCCTCTTTGTTACTTCAAGTTTTCCACTTTTTGTCTGGAAAGTGATTTTATCTGGTTCACTTTTTAGAAGATTGAAAATTACATATGCTGTTGCGAGCGTTGCATGTCCGCACAGATCAACTTCAGCTTCCGGAGTGAACCAGCGGAGTTCGTAATAATTTTCTTCCTTTACAAAAAAAGCTGTTTCAGCAAGATTGTTTTCGGCTGCGATCGATTGCATAACACTCTCTTCCAGCCAAGATTCAAGCGGACAAACCGCCGCCGGATTTCCGCCAAATAATTTTGATGTGAAGGCATCAACTTGATAAATAGATAATTTCATTTTTAAATACTCTTTGTGATTGACTAAATTAAACTACAAAATATTATTTAATAAGAGATACCACCCCTTGTGGATTTGATAACACTTAGTTGTTACCTTACAAAGGGAAGGTATCTCTAAAATTACAAACACATGGACATTGATATAAAACAAATTGCATTTGGTGGAACCGAACACAAAAAAGAGATAGAACTCCGATACAGAGTACTTCGCCAACCGCTCGGTTTAAATTACACGCAAGAACAACTCGATGCGGAAAAAGATGAATTTCATTTTTCTGCTTTTGATGGAGAGAAGCTTGTTGGCTGTTTACTGATGAAAGCTATCAGGAGCTCAGGAATAAAAATGCGGCAGGTTGCTGTTGATGAAATGTATCAAGGGAAAGGTGTTGGTAAGGCGCTCGTTCTTTTTTCAGAAAAGTTTGCCGGGGAAAAAGGTTTTTCGCTTATCACGCTTCATGCAAGAAAAACGGCTGTTCCGTTTTATGAAAAATTAGGATACAAAATTGCTGGAGATGAATTTACGGAAGTAACGCTTCCTCATTTTAAAATGAAGAAAGAAAAACCTTTTGTTTAATGGATAAAAGGAAAAAATCGATAGACAAAAGGCAGAAATAGTAATTTACAGTTATTTATTTTTAATCAGTGCTTTTAATGTTTTAATAATATTCAGCAAAGGTTCGGGTATGGTTAAGAAATATTCGCTGGTTTTTTATCTTTTAATTTTTTCATGTTTCATTTATCCGCAAAGTAAAAATAATTATAAACTCTCAGGCGGAGTAGTTGATTCAACTTTAGGAACCGGACTGACGGGAGCAAACGTAACTGTAATTTCCCGCAAAGATGGAAAAACGCTTTCACAAACAACTTGCGACGCTAAAGGATATTTTACTGCAACCGATATAACGGAAAGTAATGTTCGAGCAAAATTTTCAATGCTCGGATATCAAACCAAAGTTATTGATTCCATTCCTTTAGAAAAAACTTATCGGCTGGGAGTGATAAAACTCCGCTCGACCTTTATTCTTATGCCCGAAGCGGTGATCAGCACCGTTAAACCAATGATTGAATTCCAGGTTGATAAACAAATAATAAATATGGATCAAGTTCCGGGGAGTTCCGGTTCGTTAACTGATGCATTAAAAAACACAGGTTCAGTTGATGTTGATCCGCAAACAAATGCGATTACCGTACGCGGACAAGCTGTTAAAATTCAAATGGACGGTCATCCGTTTGAAATGCCTGCTAACATGCTTGCGCAGCTTCCGGCTTCAATGGTTGATCAAGTTGAAGTTATTTTGTCTCCTTCGGCAAAAGAAAGCGCCGAAGAAGGAGCGTACATTCTCAACATCATTTCTAAAAAAGGAAATCCCGATAGTTACAGCGGCTCCATCAACTTAAACACATCAACAAATAATAGAACGTATGGCGGATTAAGTCTGAATTATAAAACAGGGAAGTTTAATTTTTTCGGTTCGTTTTTCGGCGGGTTTGCTGATATGCTCAACAACTCGACTTCGGAAAAATATAATTATAACAGCGCTAATCTTTATGCTTTAAGAACGAATACGAGAGGCAGCTTTGATGGCTTCATGGGCTATTACAAATTTGGATTCGATTATACCATGGACGACAACAATTCGTTTACGTTTTACAGTACGGTTAGTCAATATAAATTTACCAACGGTGGAACAAGCAGAAGCTCTGCCGAGAATAATTTCTTTGTTCCGCAATACAGTTATGAAAATAATAACAGTTCGCTTTATCGTTCAAACGCTTATTCGTTATACGGTTTTTATAAAAAGAAATTTGATGCAAAGGGACACGAGCTGACTTTTGATGCATACGTTACGAACATTGCGAATCCTTCAAACTCCGAGATAAATACAGCGTACAGTTATAATTTAAATTATCCTCAACTTCATAAAAGTGTTACCGATGAAAAAGCAAAAACATTCATAAGTAAAGTTGAATATGTTATTCCTTCTTCAATTGGAAAATTTGAGACCGGTTATCATTTAACAATACGGACGAGAGAGAACGATTATAATAGCTCTGATTTTTCTTATGGAATGAATAATTGGAACGACAGCTTGTTGTTAAGTAATCTATTCAGTTACAACGAAAACATAAATGCGCTTTACGTAACCTATTCAGACAACTTTGGAGATGTAGGAGTTAAAGCCGGTGTTAGAGCCGAAAATCTTAATGTTAATGGAGAACAAAAAACAACGGGTGAAAATTTTAACGGAAATCTTTTGAACTTTTTCCCGAATCTAAATCTTTCTTATAAATTCAGCGATCTATTGCAACTAACGTTTAACGCGTTCCGGCGCGTGCGGTATCCGCAGATGTATTATGTTAATCCGTTTAGAACATATAACGGACCCAACAATTATACCGCAGGCAATCCAACAATAAAACCTTCGTTCATTAATTCCTACGCTATCGCTTTGTCGCAATACGTTAATGTCTATTACGTTTACACAACCGGATTGTTCGATTACGTAATGGCGAATGTGAACGACAGTATTACTTTCAATAGTCCCGTAAATCTTTCTTCAAACAAAACATATGGCGTTGAACTTACGCTGCCTTATTATAATAGTCCGATAATGCCATTTCATCTGCCCGATTTTATCAGCATGGTTAATGTGCAAATTGGATACACTTATCAAAAGAAAATCGGAAGTTATCTTGGCGAAGACCTTTCCGATTGGGGTTACAGAAAATGGATAAACACTAACCTGGGATTAAAATTATGGTGGGAAGTTGATGCTAATTTTTATTTTAGGTTTACACCAAAAACAGAAAGCAAAAAATATGTAAACAATCAGCAAACCGATCTTTCTGTTTATTTGAGTAAATCGGTTTGGGATAAAAAATTGAAAATTAATATCTCCGTCTCTGACTTATTAAATACAAATAAGTATGACAGAAAAACTTACGGCACCGACTTTTCTTACCACACTGTCTATACTCCATACCGGAGCCGGAGTATATCGATAGGGTTTACCTATATGATCAACGATTTTATGGATAGAAGAGATAGAAGTCTTGATGACGGAAGAGACGCGAGTAACCAGGGATTTTAGAATTTGAAAGAAAATTATTTTGATCTAAGAATAAGGATTAACGATTTTTGATTTGCGATTTTGTTTTAAACCTTCGTACTTCTAAAATCGTTAATCCTTGTTCGTAAATTTTTTAAAAGAATTTAACCATTAAGAATCTTTACTCAACCATTCTCTTCTTTCGCCATAAACTCCTCAACTGTTGTAACATCATCCGAGCAGCCGATAAAGATGGGAGTGCGTTGATGCAAAGAAGTTGGAATAATTTCCATGATTCTTTGTTTGCCGTCAATTGCTCGTCCGCCTGCTGCTTCGATTATCATTGCCATCGGATTGCATTCATACATCAAGCGTAATTTCCCGTGTGGACTTCTGGAATCGGCGGGGTACATAAAAATTCCTCCATACAACATATTGCGGTGAATATCCGCCACCATCGAACCAATATAACGCGTAGAATATGGACGGGCGGTTGCTGCGTCTTCTTCCTGCAAATATTTAATATATTTTTTTAATCCCGGATGCCAGTACAAATAATTCCCTTCGTTAATGCTGTAGATTTTTCCTTTCTTCGGAGTAATGATGTTCTCGTGCGAAAGCAAAAATTCTCCGATGGAAGGATCAAGAGTAAAGCCGTGCACACCGTGATCAGCGCCGGTTGTGTAAACAAGTATTGTGCTTGAGCCGTAAACTACATATCCCGCAGCAACTTGATTGATGCCCGGCTGTAAACAATCTTCCATCGTTCCCGGAGTTCCTTCCGGCGATAATCTTTTATAAATTGAAAAAATTGTTCCGATGCTGATGTTCGCATCAATATTGGATGAACCGTCAAGCGGATCAAAAAGAATTATATATTTTCCGATACGATGTTGGGTTGGAATGTGAATAATATCTTCTTCCTCTTCGGAAGCCATCGCGCAAAGATGTCCGCCGTGGTCCATCGCTTTGATCATCATATCGTTGGCGTAGATATCAAGTTTTTTCACCTTTTCGCCGTGAACGTTTTCATCTCCGGTAAAACCGAGAATATCTACGAGTCCGGCTTTATTTACTTCACGTGAAATTACTTTTGCGGCAAGCGCAAGGTTTGAAAGTAGAGCGGAAAGTTCTCCCGTTGCTTCCGGATGTTGGCGTTCTCCTTCAATAATATGACGCTCCAACGTCATAAAGCGAATATGTTCCACACGGTCTCCTTCTTTTGGTCAGATGACTTTGCTTATTTCTTGATCTTTGTATTGTAGTTGATAAAGTCTGTAATAGATTCCTCGTTTTGCGAGGAGTTCCTGGTGATTTCCAGTTTCCTTAATTTCACCTTTATGCATTACAAGAATTTTGTCTGCGTTCTGAATTGTTGATAGCCGATGGGCAATAACGATTGCTGTTCTTCCCACAAGCAGTTTTTCTATTGCCTGTTGAATAAGAATTTCTGTTTCTGTATCAACGCTCGATGTAGCTTCATCCAAAATTAAAATTTGCGGATTGAAAGCCAGCGCACGCGCGAAAGAAATTAATTGTTTCTGACCAACACTTAATGTGGCTCCGCGCTCTTTTACTTCTTCATCATATTTCTTTGGAAGAAGTTGAATAAATTTATCAGCTCCGACAAGTTCGGCAGCACGTTGAATTTGTGAATCGGAAATTTCCGGATTGTTCATCCCGATATTTGATTTGATCGTTCCCGAAAAAAGAAAAACATCTTGCAGAACAATTGATATTTGTTTTCGCAGATCACGTTTATCAACTTCACGAATATCGATGCCGTCAACGCGAATGCATCCGCTGTTGATATCATAAAACCGTGTAAGAATATTGATGATGCTTGTTTTACCCGCTCCGGTGGCGCCTACAATTGCAACGGTTTCTCCGGGATTAACATCCAGAGAAATATTTTTTAAAACATATTCGTCTTTGTTGTAAGCGAAGGAAACATTTTCAAAAGAGATTGATCCTTTTACCGAATTGAGAATTTTTGGATCGTCGGGATTTTTAATAAATGTCTCATCGTCGAGCAATTTAAAAACTCTCTCTGAAGAAGCCATTGCCGTCTGCATGATATTATATTTTTCGGATAGATCGCGTATCGGGCGGAAGAACATTTCCGTGTATTGAAGAAACGCGAAGAGCGTTCCAAGCGTAAGTACATTGTGCACGACTTCACCGCCGCCGTACCAAATAATCAAAGCCAAAGCTATTGCGCTGATAAATTCCACGGCAGGATAAAAAACCGCGTAATAAAAAATTGATTCGATATTGGCTTTCTTGTGGTCGCCGTTAATGCCGGAAAATTTTTGCAATTCTTCCTTCTCTTTATGAAAAAGTTGCATCACGGAAATGCCAGTGATATGTTCCTGCATATAGGAATTTAATCTTGCAAGATGAAAGCGGACATCGCGATAGTTATCGCGGACTTTCCTTCTAAAAAGAAATGTGCCGTAAATAAGCACAGGCAATATTGAAAGGGAGACAAACGATAATTTCCAATTCATGAAAAACATAAAACCGAGAATCCAGAGGATGATAAACACATCGCTGAAGATCATGATAATGCCGGAAGAGAAAAGTTCGTTCAACGATTCAATATCATTTGTTACGCGTGTAACAAGTCTCCCGATCGGAGTCTTGTCAAAAAATTTAATTGCGAGACGCTGGGTATGAGAAAACAATTTCATCCGGATATCGTAAATAGTCTTTTGCCCCAAATACTGCGTGTAATAAGTTAAAAGATATTGTATTGCCGATTGAAAAAACAGCGTTGCGAAAAGAGCGATCGTTATCCAGAGTAAACCGGTAAAATTTTTATTAACGATGTAGTTATCGATCGCAATTTTGGTTAAATATGGACGCAACGGTCCCAATGCCGCCACAATAATATTTAGCAGTATCGCAAAGATTACATAACGCTTGTATGGTTTAATGAACGTTAGCAGGCGCTTCATCAACCTTGCGTCGTACGCTTTGCCAAGTATCTCGTCTTCGTTCTTTTCTTGTGCCATTATTTCTTTTTCTTAAATTTAATCATGTTCTCGATCATAATCCTCATCTACAAAAGCATGGATGAATGATTGTATGAATGAATGATGACAGATTAAATAAAATGATTTTATAATTTTCATGCATTCATTCAACCATTCACTCATACATAGTTACAATCTTATTTTTTAGAATCATTTATACTACTTTATGATAATTTTCTTTTATAATGAATGATTTAATATTCTTTACCGTTGTATCTAAAATCCTTTCAACCGCTTCAACGGAATCAAACGCCATGTGTGGCGTGATAATCACATTTTCTCTGCGGAGTAAAATATTTCTTTTCATAATCGCTTCAAGATGTTCGAGTGGAACATTCTTCGTGAGCATTTGATTTTCTTCAAGAGCCAGTTCTTCGCCTTCAAAAACATCGAGTCCGGCGCCGCCAAAAATACCGCTATCAATTGCATAATAAAGAGCAGAGGGTTCAACTATTCCGCTGCGCGCGGTGTTGATAAACAGCGCACCTTTCTTTACTAGATGGATATTGCGCATATTAATGAGATACTGCGTCTGCTCTGAGTAAGGGCAATGAATGGTTATAATATCGGAAGTTGAAAGAAGTTCCTCAAGCGGAACATATTTCAAGTCGAGTAATTCTTTCATTATATGATTTTCGTTCGGGTCGAAAGCTATCACTTTCATTCCAAAACCCTTTGCCATTTTTATTACGTGCATCCCGATACTTCCGGCGCCGATAACTCCCAGTGTTTTATTTTTCAGATCAAATCCGCGAAGTCCTTCAAGTGAATAATTCCCTTGAATAGTACGAACGTAAGCTTTGTGTAAATTTCTAGAGAGTGCAAGTATAAGCGCAAATGTATGTTCTGCAACCGTGTTTTCACCGTAATACGGAACGTTACAGACCGAAATTTTATTTTTCTGCGCTTCTTTCAAGTTGATATGATTAAAACCGGTGCTGCGCGTTGCAATCAGTTTCAACTTCTTCGATTTCTCAATTATCTTTTGTGTAATCTTGGAGTAAATAAAAATGGAAAGAACGTCAACATCTTTTATTAGCGCAACATTCTCTTCGCCCAACTTTTCCTTGTAAAAGAAAAGTTCATAATTTTTGTCGAACTGTTTTTTTACATATTTCTTTTCGTCAGCAGTTATTTCGAAGAAAGCGATCTTTACTTTTGCCATGATTTTTCTCCTCAATTAAATTCTTCAATTTCTTTTTCAAGCAGTTGTTTGTAATAGATGTCGGCGTACAATTTGTTGAGTGCAAGCAGTTCATCGTGCGTTCCTTCTTCGGCAATTGTTCCTTTATCAAGCACAACAATTTTGTCAGCATCTTTTACCGTTGAAATGCGGTGGCTAATAATGATGCTTGTCCGCTCTTTCATAAACGTTTTTAAGTTCTTGAGAATTTCCTCTTCCGTGTGTGTGTCAACAGCCGAGAAAGAATCATCAAGAATTAATATTTTAGGATCGATCACCAGAGAACGTGCAATGGTTGCGCGCTGTTTTTGTCCGCCGGAAAGCGTTATGCCCCGCTCGCCGATTATGGTTTCATAACCGTTTGGGAAATCTTTTACATCTTTATCAAACTGCGCGATACGCGAAGCCGACATCATTTTATCGTTGTTGTGTTCTCTTAATCCGTAAGTAAGATTGTTTGCAATTGAATCGGAAAAAAGAAAAGTTTCCTGTTGCACAAGTCCGATTTGTCGGCGCAAAGTTGCAAGGGGGATTTTACTGACCGGTATATCGTCAAGTAAAATTTCTCCTTCGGTAACATCGTACAAGCGTGGAAGTAGGTTGATCATCGTTGTTTTACCCGCACCGGTTAATCCCATAATGGCAAGCGTTGTTCCAACGGGAATTTCAAGATTGATATTATTTAAAACTTTTGGGAGATGTTCTTTATAGCTGAAGGAAACATTTTTGAAAGAGATTTTTCCTTTTAACTCTTTGAGAGAAAAATCAGTTTTCTCTGTTTCAACAATTTCAAAAGGTTCGGCAAGAATTTTATTTAATCGTTTCATGCTTGCCTCCGCTTGCTGAATAATGTTAATCACCCAACCAAATGCGATGATAGGCCAAATGAGCATGCCCAAATAAATAATCAATGCGGTAATATCGCCGAGCATTAATTGATTGTTAATAACTTCCGAACCACCAACCCAAATAACAATGATGATCGATAATCCGGTTATCAAAAATAAGATCGGCTGAAAGAGCGCTTGAATTTTTACAAGCTTCATATTTCTGTGCAAATAATCTTTGCTTAGAGCTGCGAACTCGTCAATTTCACTTTCTTCGCGAACGTAAGATTTGATGACTCGCATCCCCGAATAATTTTCCTGTGCTTTTGTGGTAAGTTCAGAAAATTTTTCTTGAATTGCGGTAAATCGGGCATGGATTTTTTTCCCGATTATATAAATCATGTAAGATAAGAACGGCAACGGCAGCAGCGAATAGAGCGTTACCGAAACATCAATTGAGAGCATTATCCAGAGAACGATAAGAAAACGAATGCCGGTATCAATAGTGTACATAACCGCCGGACCAATAAACATGCGTACCGCATTGATGTCGTTGGTTGCGTGCGCCATAATGTTTCCGGTTGAATTATTTTGAAAATAACGAAGCGGTAAGCGCTGAATGTGCGCCCAAAAATCCTGACGCAGATCAAATTCAATTTCACGCGAAACAACAATGATTGTTTGGCGAATTAGGAATCGAAAAACTCCGGCGATAAGAGAAGTTCCGGCAATTAATAATCCGTACTTAATTAAAGTCTGCTGTGCGAGTGATTTATGCAAATCATTCATGGCGTCTTTAATAACGATAGGAACATAAGTCGAAAAACCGTTCGAGATAAGAATAAATAATATTCCCCAAAAGATTTTGGTTTTGTAACGGACAAAATATTTTTTAAGGGTTTTGAGGTTAGTCATTTAGTTTTTTATGGTGAACAAAGTTTGAATAAACACAATTTAATTTTGCTTCAAAGAATCTGCCGATGAATAGACTATTTAGCTATTTAATATGACATAACAGAGCAAATTCAATTTATGAACTAATCTATTATCTCAAATCCCGTGTACTTTTGTAAAACTTTCGGAACAATAATTTTGCGCTCCGGTGTTTGATTGTTTTCTAAAATTGAAACCATCAAACGGCTGGTTGCAAGCCCGCTGCCGTTAAGTGTGTGTACGAATTCCGGTTTTTTCGTCGTTTCATTTCTGAAACGAATGTTAGCGCGCCGAGCCTGGAATGCTTCAAAGTTACTGCAGGATGAAGCTTCGAGCCATTTATTTTCAGCCGGAGACCAGGTTTCAATATCGTAACATTTGGCGGCGGAAAAACTTAAATCGCCTGTGCAAAGCAGAAGCAAACGATACGGAACGTTCAGCGCCCGCAAAATATCTTCTGCGTCCTTTACTAATAACTCCAATTCGTCGTAAGAAGTTTCCGGTTTTACAAATTTTACCATTTCTACTTTGTTAAACTGATGTACGCGCAAAAATCCTTTTGAATCTTTACCGTAACTGCCGGCTTCTCGTCTGAAGCAAGGTGAATAGCCGACATATTTTATCGGCAAATCTTTTTCGCTTAATATTTCATCGCGGTGAATATTGGTGATGGGAACTTCTGCTGTAGGAATCGGATACAATCCGTCTTTCTCAACGAAATACATATCTTCTTCCATCTTCGGAATTTGTCCGGTTCCTTTCATCGAGTCGCGATTAACCAATATCGGCGGCAAAACTTCCGTATAACCATGGTGCTGCAAATGGAAATCAAGCATAAAATTGATTAACGCACGTTCCAGCGTTGCTCCTTTGCCGATGTATAAAGGAAAGCCCGAACCGGATATTTTTGTTCCCCGTTCGAAATCTAAAATTTTTAATTTCTTTCCGAGTTCAATGTGATCTAACATTTGAAAGTCATTTTGAAAAGAAAAACCATCGGGCAGCCATTGTTTTGTTTCAACATTATCTTCGGCAGTCTTGCCAACGGGAACAGATGTGTGCGACAAATTTGGTGTGTGTCGAAGAATTGTTTCACTTTTTTCTTCAATCTCTCGAAGTTGGGTGTCGAATAAAGCAATCTGGTCGCCGACTAATTTCATCTCAGCAAAAACAGCGGAAGTATCCTGCCCGGCTTTTTTCATTTGCGGAATTTGTGCGGAAGCTTGATTTCGCTTTGCTTTCAGTTCATCTGTTTTTAAGATCAATGAACGGCGTTCTTCATCAGTTGCTAAAATTTCATCAACAATATCTTTGCTGTTTTTGTTGAGTAATCCTTGCCGGACAAACTCCGGGTTTTCACGAATAAGTTTTATGTCTAACATCTAATCTCCAGGTTTAAGCGCAATGGGACGCAGATTTCTTATGATCCATTATGATTTTTTAAGATAAAATATTTATTTCTTTTTGAATTCTTTTGTCAAAACTTTTCTTTTGAATTGTGGCTCTTTCCCAAAATTTAATAATAAACCAACTTCTAAATCCGTTCCTCTTAAATAATTTACAAGCTGGGCTTCGTGTTCGGGAATCAGAGTTTCGGCAGCTTTTAATTCAACAACCACAACTTCATTTACCAGAATATCTGCAAAGTACTCACCAATTAAAAATTCATCATAATAAACATCAATCTTCTTTTGTTTTGCACACCTTAGGCCGAGTCTATCGAGTTCAATCATCATAGCGTTTTCATAAACTTTTTCCAAAAATCCACAACCAAGTTTATTATAAACTTTAAAAAACGCTTTGAGAATTAAATCAGTGATTTCAGAATATAAAAAATTAGTATTCATTCTTATCTGTGTAAATCATAACTAATCTTAAAAAATCTGCGTCCCATTGTGTTTACTTCACCACAACGTTAAATATTTTGTTCTTCACGAAAATTTCTTTCACAACCGTTTTTCCTTCAATCCATCTGGCAACACGTTCATCCGTTACAGCTACTGCTTTTACCGTAGTTTCATCACTGTTCATCGGAACTTGAATAGTTGCGCGAAGTTTTCCACTAATTTGCACGGCAATGTTAGCGACATCTTCTGTTAAAGCGTCTTTGTCAGCATCAAACCAAATTGGATTTTCAAAAATTGATTTTTCTTTCCCGATTATCTGCCAGCATTCTTCTGCCAAATGGGGAGCAATTGAGGCAAGCAGAATTGCTAATCTTTCCAACGTGTAAACTTGAATTTCTTTACTGCAAGTTGGTAAGTTTTTTAATTCATTTAGCAATTCCATTAAACTTGCAATCGCGGTGTTAAACCGGAAATGATTTAACTCTCCATCATACTTTGCAATGGTTTGATTGATCTTTCTGTAAATAATTTTTTCTGTATCACTCAAATTTTGCGGATCATATTTTTCTTTGGTAGAAATTTCTCTTGCAATATTCGCATGATTGGTAAAGAGATCGTACACTCGCTGGACAAATCTTTCCGTTCCGGCAATTCCTTTGTCGCTCCAATCACCGCCCTGTTCAAATGGTCCCATAAACATTAAGTACAAACGGAAAACATCGTTGCCGACATTTTTTGTGAAGTCGTCCGGATTAACAACATTTCCTTTTGACTTCGACATCTTCGCGCCTGAGTTTGTTATTGTTCCTTGATGAACAAGTGTTTGAAACGGTTCATCGGAATTTGTTAATCCAAGATCGCGGATAAATTTGTGAATAAACCGCGCGTACAAAAGATGCATAGTTGCGTGTTCCGCACCGCCAACGTACATATCAACCGGAACAAATTTATCGGTTAACGTTTTATCAAAAATTCCTTCTGAAAAATTTGGATTGAGATAACGGAAATAGTACCAGGATGAATCAACAAACGTATCCATTGTATCGGCTTCGCGTTTTGCATCAGCGCCGCACTTAGGGCATTTTACATTGATGAATTTTTCGTTTCGCGCAAGAGGAGAAACTCCCTGACTTTTGAAATCAACATCGTAAGGCAATTCAACCGGCAAATCTTTTTCTTCTACCAAAACTTCACGCAATTATCGCAATGAATTACGGGAATCGGCGTTCCCCAATATCTTTGGCGGGAGATAAGCCAATCGCGTAAGCGGAAATTTATTTTTCTTTTTCCAAAATCATTTGCTTCGAGATATTCAATAATTTTTTGTTTTCCTTCATCCGAACGCAAACCATTAAATTGATTTGAGTTCACCATTGTTCCGGTTTCGGTGAAGGCTTCTTTTAATTCATCGCTTTCATTTGTTCCGACTTGCAAAATTACTTTGCGGATCGGCAAGACAAACTTTATTGCGAATTCAAAATCTCTTTCATCATGCGCGGGAACCGCCATAACACAGCCCGTTCCGTAGGTGAGCAGCGCATAATCTGCAATCCAAATGGGAATGCGTTCTCCGTTTACCGGATTGATTGCATACGCTCCAATCGGAACTCCGGTTTTTTCTTTTACTGTTGAAGTTCTTTCAATCTCGGTTAATTTTCTTGTTTGATCCCGGTAGTCATCAACCGCTTTTTTGTTTTCAGCAGTGACGAGTTTATCAACTAAAGAATGTTCCGGCGCGAGGACGACATAAGTTACGCCAAACAACGTATCGGGACGAGTAGTAAAAACAGAAATCGTTTCATCACTGTTTTCAACTTTAAAATGAATTTCAGCGCCGACACTTTTTCCGATCCAGTTTCTCTGCATCAATTTTGTTTTTTCGGGCCAATGGATTGTTTCCAATCCTTGCAAAAGTTCTTCGGCGTAATCCGTTATTTTGAAAAACCATTGCGTAAGATTTTTCTGAATAACCTGCGAGCCGCAGCGTTCGCAATTGCCATCGGAAAGAACTTGTTCATTTGCCAAAACCGTGTTGCATGACGTACACCAGTTCACCGGCGCATTTTTTCGGTACGCTAATCCCTTTTTATAAAGTTGAATGAAGAGCCACTGATTCCATTTATAATATTCGGGAACGCATGTCATCAATTCGGCATCCCAATCGTACATGCAGCCCATATTTTTCAACTGCGAACGAATGTCGGCAATATTTTTCATTGTGCTATCGTGCGGATGTATTCCGGTTTTGATCGCAAAATTTTCTGCCGGAAGCCCGAACGCGTCATAACCCATCGGTTCAAAAACATTGAAGCCTTTTAATTTTTTATAGCGTGCCCAGCTATCGGTTGGACCATAATTGTACCAATGTCCGCAGTGCAGTTTAGCGCCGCTGGGATAAATAAACATCACAAGCGTGTAAAGTTTATTTTCAGTTTTAGAAAAATCTGTTTTATAAACCTTGTTCTTTTCCCAATAGCTCTGCCATTTGGTTTCAATTTCTGCAAAAGGATATTTCATGTAATTCTTTAGTTAGGAGTTTGAAATTTGAAATTAATTGTGAGCAAATTTACCGAAAAACGGAGGGAATTCAAACGAGACCGGGAGACGAAATGAGGTTAATTTAATAGTCTTTTCAGAAGTTCTTCTTTGGTGATATGAAAATGCTCGGCTATATCTTTTAGAATACTATTTAATGTTCCGATTTTGATTGGATCGTGGTTTGGAACAGTAACATGGTGTTGTCCTTTTATGTTTGTTGTCAGCCGAATATGGCTTCCAGACTGGCGTGATGGTACATATCCTATTTTGAGCAGAAGCTTTATAAATTGATCTGCATTAAAATCTCGGGGAAGTCTCATGCCGCCAGAATTTCTTCTTTTATGTAATGAAGACGTATGATTTTAGGAGATTGTCCTTCTTCAAAATGACAAGAGACAGCATCTTTAATGTTTTTTTTCAATTCTTCAATTGTCTCTGCTTCGGTGAAGATAGATTCACCTAACGCCTTCGCTTCAAATCCTCCATCAACTGATTCTTCGATGATAAAAATTATTTCGTTCATAAGTAAAATCTCTTTTTGTTTCTTCTAAATATAAGACTATTTAAAACTTCAATCCATACCAGACAACATCGGGATAAACTTTTATCGCCGACATTGGGAAGTGATAAAAGTTCAAATATTTTTTAATGAATTTTAAGAACGGAGAATTTCCGGGAAGTTCATTAGTGTTTAGATCAAGCGCGAGATAAATTTCACGATGGCGAGAGTTTGTGTCAAATCCTTTAACCGTATGCCCGACAGCAACATTCAAAAAAGACGGATAATATTTTCTAACTTCTTCCGGTAAATAATTTGCAATTGATATGCTGAGCCAGTGATAAGTGCTTTCGTAATCATCAATAATAACTTTATTTGAACCATTCTTAAATCGTTCAGAAGGGAAGAAACTGATCTTTAGATTGAAATTTTTCATTTGCGGAAATTTGTATTGAAGAAAAGGGTAAGCGGCGCCAAAAGTATTTGCAGAAAAATCACCCCAGCTAAATCCCCATTGTTTTGAAAATCCATCTTTTATTTCGGTAAACGTTTGATAAGTTAGAGCGGTAATTCCGCCGTAGAGTAGACTTTGCTCATCTTCGATACCGCTCCAGACAAAAGCATCCGCATAAATATTTGTTGCCAGCATCGGGAAATAAAAATGACCTAACTTATCAACGCCGAGTGCATAAGCCCAATCCTCTTTCCAATTAAAATGGAAGGGACTTTTTTCTCCTTTCCACCAGAGGTTTTTCTGAAACGCCTGTCCGTAAATGAAACCGCCGATAGTTGCTCCACCGACGAAAGAAAGTTTGTAATAATTTATTGCAGAAGTATCGGTTCGCAGGCTGTCTTGCGGTCGCAAAAAAACGAGAAAGAGAGAAAAAATAAAAATTGTTTTCATACTTCCATCGGAATATTAAGCTGCAAAGCAGAGAAAAACATTATATTTGCGAAAGAAATATCACTAAAAAAGAAAATAAAAAAAAGAATGATGCAGCTTTTTCCTTCGACATATTTTACGTACAAAAAAAATCAACTATACTGCGAAGAGATTGCAGTCTCCGAAATCGTTAAACATACCGGAACGCCAACATACATTTACAGCAAAAAATATTTTATAGATGCTTACAGAGAATTTGACGAAGCGTTTTCCGATATTCAGCATAAAATATTTTACGCCGCAAAATCAAATTTCAATCTCAGCGTAATTAAAACTTTTTTGCAGCTTGGCAGCGGAGTTGATGTTAATTCCGAAGGTGAACTTTACCGCGCGTTAAAAGCCGGAGCGAAACCGGAGAATATAATCTTAACCAGTGTCGGAAAAACGAAAAGAGAAATCGAACTCGGTCTTGAGCATGATGTTTTGATGATCAAAGCGGAATCGGAAGAAGAAAATTATTTGATAAACGAAATTGCCGCCTCGATGAACAAAGTTGCACGGGTCGCAATACGCGTTAATCCCGATGTTGACGCCAAAACACATCCCTACATCTCTACCGGACTTTCGGAAAACAAATTTGGTGTTGATAGAGAAACGGCTCTAAAAATATTCCGAATGCAAAATGAATTAAAGAATATTAAATTCACCGGAATCGATATGCACATCGGTTCGCAGATAACAAACATTTCCCCCTTTGTTGAAGCTGTTGAAAAGCTTGCGAAGCTTTTCTTCATTCTTAAAAAAGAAGGAATTGAGTTACAGCATTTTGATGTCGGCGGTGGAATCGGTATTCAATACAAAGATGAAAAAACTTTTTCAATTAAAGAATATGCTGGAGCGATTCTTCCAATCTTAAAAAGTTTAAACTGCGAAATCATTTTTGAACCGGGAAGATATTTAACGGCAAATGCCGGAATTCTTGTTACCGAAGTTTTGTACACAAAGAAAAATCAAAAGAAAAATTTCATTGTTGCTGATGCCGCAATGACCGACTTGCTGCGTCCGAGTATTTATGGCGCATACCATCACATTCAACCGGTAAAGCTTGATGAGACAAAAGGTGAAATTGTTGCTGATGTTGTTGGACCCGTTTGTGAAAGTGGAGATTTTCTTGCAAAAAAAAGAACAATTCAGAAAAGCGAACACGGAGATTTGCTTGCCGTAATGTCAGCCGGAGCTTACGGAATGGTGATGGCATCAAACTATAACGCGCGACGAAGACCCGCCGAAATATTAGTTGAAGGAAATTCTTTTAAAGTTATTCGTTCGCGAGAAACTTTTGATCATTTACTTTTTGATGAAATAGAAGCACTAAAATAATCAGTTACTCATTAATTTATGTGAGGCATTATGCTGAAACGATACTCAATAATTGAAAATAAAATTGTTGAAACAGCTTCCGAGCAGAGCCCAATATATGTTTTCATTAGTCCTGACGAAAAAGAGAAAAGATTTCTCGTTGATGAGTTAAAGCTTGATGAACACACGCTAAACTCAGCGTCAGATCCGGATGAACTTTCAAGGCTTGAATTTGAGCCGAGCCACACAGCCATCATTTTCAAGCGTCCGCAAAATTATTCGGGCGCCCAGCAATTTTTTTTCAAAGTTGCTTCTACAGGTTTATTTTTATTTAGCGACAAACTTATCATTGTTATAGACGAAGACCTTCCACTGTTTGAGGGAAAACAATTGTCGAAAGTAACTTCTTTGCAGCAACTAACTTTGAAATTGATATATCGCTCCATTTTTCATTTTTTGGAACATCTGAAAATAATTAATGTTATTTCAGATGAACTCGAAAAAAAAATCAACGCAGCAATGGAGAACAGTTATCTCATCAATTTGTTTTCGCTTGAAAAAAGTTTGGTCTACTATTTAAACTCGATTAGTTCAAACGGAGTACTGTTTGTTAAGCTGAAAAACAGCACGGCAAAGATCGGTTTTACTACGGAAGAAACTGAATTCCTTGATGATATGTTGATTGAAAATAGTCAGTGTTTACGCCAGGCTGACATTTATTCTAACATTCTCGCAAGCCTTATGGATGCGCGCGCCTCGATTGTTGGTAACAACTTAAACGTGTTGATGAAAACATTAAACATCATCACTATCGGCATTATGGTGCCGACGTTTGTAGTGAGCGCTTTTTCCATGAACGTTCGAATTCCATTATCCGCTCACCCATTTGCGTTCTGGATTATCATGAGCTTTGCTTCGGTTTCAGTTGCAGCTTTAACCTTTATCTGGAAAAGAAAAAAATGGTAACAAAGAGTTGTATATGAAACGAAGAAATTTTATTTCGGCAGTTGGAGCAGTTTCTGCATCTTTATTTCTACCTCAGAAAAATATCTTTGCAGACTCTTCTCCAAAAACCATAAAGCCGAAAAGATTAAAATCCGGCGACACAATCGGATTAGTTTCTCCCGGTGGCTTTATTACAGAAGAACAACTTGAAGAATCAAAAACAAATATTACATCTCTTGGTTTTTTGGTTGTAGTTGCAAAAAATATTTTACATACAAATGGATATTTTGCCGGAACCGATAAGGAACGCGCGGAAGATTTACATGAAATGTTCGGCAACAAAAAAGTAAACGGCATCGTTTGCGTACGCGGTGGATATGGCTGCTCGCGCACTTTGGATTTTCTCGATTATGATTTGATAAAACGTAATCCAAAAGTACTGATCGGTTACAGCGATATTACTGCTTTGTTATACGGAATTTATGCTGAGACCGGATTGATTGGATTTCATGGACCGGTAGCAACATCTACTTTTAACGAATTTAGTGTCAATAATTTCAAAAACGTGCTGATGAACCCCCAATCAAAAACATTATTGTGGAGCGCGGTTGAAGATGGAACGAAGAGCGAATATAAACCGTTAGTAATTCGGAGTGGTAAAGCAACGGGCAAACTTGTCGGCGGGAATTTGTCAATCGTTGCATCGTTGATCGGAACTAAATATGATGTTGACACAAAAGGGAAATTAATTTTTCTGGAAGAAGTCGGTGAAGAACCGTATCGCATTGATAGAATGCTGACTCAAATGCTTCAAGCTGGAAAATTTAAAAATGTTGCAGGAGTAGCGCTGGGCATTTTTACAAAATGCGAATCCAAACCGGATGAATCGGGTATTGCAAATTCATTTTCGCTTTCTGAAATTTTATCCGACAGATTATTTCGTTTAGGCGTTCCCGTGATTTATGGGTTGTCCTTTGGTCATGTTGTTAATAAATTTACTTTGCCGTTCGGTGTAAATGCCGAACTTGATGTTGATAATCAAAGCTTAACTCTACTGGAGAAAGCAGTCGTTTAATTATTTGTTAATTCATTGAAAGAAAAACTATGAAAGTAAGATCGTTTTTTATTTTGTGTTTTGCGGCGCTGTCATTTTCAGGCTGTTTGGTTTATCAAAAAGTAGCGTATCAAATATCTGTTGACGGGAAAAAATCGGGAGAAGCTAAAGTAAGTTTTTTCGATCTGAAATCGGA
This sequence comes from Ignavibacteriaceae bacterium, assembly GCA_041671545.1. Taxonomy (GTDB): domain Bacteria; phylum Bacteroidota; class Ignavibacteria; order Ignavibacteriales; family Ignavibacteriaceae; genus UBA1563. Next base: position 48,054 of record JBAZBI010000014.1, on the reverse strand, counting down.
TGCGCTTGGCAATAAAGAGTTTAATGAGGACAAAGAAACACTCTTCAACAAACTTTTTAAAAGCGATGATTTTATTCTTGCTCAAAAAGAAGAGGGGAAAGACATTACCAACCGACGACTCTATATAGATAACAAAAAATTGAATGGCGAAGTTACTTTTAAATTTAGTGATGTCGGAGTTGTAGAAGGAAGACTTCAGTTTCAGGACGGTTATTATTTTTTAACGGTTGATGAAGGAGACAGTATTCTTTCAACCAACGGAACGGTTGTTCCTATAAATAAATTCAAAAGGATTATTTGGGAAAAAGATGTAAAAGTTCTGAAGTTTGAAATGCTTACCGATGTTAATCTTGATGATCTGCGCGAACTTGCGCCATTTTATAAACCGAATAATTAAAATGACCATTGACAAATGACTAAATGTTTTCCCCCGCTTGTAATTTGTATTTTGGAATTTGCCCCCGTGTATGTTGAAGTAGTTTTTCCGCTGCCGTTTAACAAAGCCTTTACCTACACTGTTCCCGGTGAATTTGAAGAACAAGTTCAGATCGGTGTAAGGGTAGTTGCTCCTTTCGGTAAAAGAGTTTTAACGGGATTCATTGTTTCGATTTTGGAAGAAACTTCCGTTACTGAAAAATTAAAAAATATTTACGATGTACTCGACGCTGTTCCAATCTTCGATTCCACTTCAATTAAATTTTATGAATGGCTTTCCGAATATTATCTTTGTTCGCTCGGAGAAGCATTCCGGCTCGCTATTCCTCCGGGAACGGAAATCCAATCGAAGAAGCGCATTTCAGTTGATGTAAATTTCGCAAAGAAATTATTAGGAGAAGGTGGGAAAAAGTCACAGATACAAAAAACTCTGCTGAAAATATTTTCTGAAAATGAAACAATAAGTTATCACCAACTTCAAAAACAAGCGAAAAGAAAAAATCTTCTTTCACCGCTTCGGACATTAGAGAAAGCGGGCACAATCACCATTCATGATGAAGTTGACAAGGCAAAAGTTCGCATTAAAACAATTCTTTCCGTTAAGTTGTTAAAATCTACCGAAGAAGTTTACGAGTTTATTCCAACGATCGAAAACAAATCGCCAAAGCAGGTGGATGTTTTGCTGAAACTTGTTTCCGGGCAGCATGAAATGCCGCTGCAACAACTTTTACTTGAGACGAAAGCTTCCGCCGCAGCGATAAAAAGTTTAGAAAAAAAAGAGATTGTAACAGTTGTTAAAAAACAAATAGAGAGAACTTTCCAGGAACCTTACTCTGAAGAGTTAATGGATTTTGTTCTTACTCCAGATCAAAATAAAGTGCTGGAGGAAGTTTATCCTTTTCTGCAAAATACTACTTTCAAAGTTTTTCTTCTTCATGGAGTAACCGGCAGCGGTAAAACGCAAGTCTATATTGAACTTGTAAAAAAAGTTTTAGCGCTTGGTAAAACGGTAATAATTCTTGTTCCCGAAATTTCGTTAACACCGCAAATGACGGCTCGATTGACGAATAATTTTAAAGGAATCGTTTCTGTTATTCATAGCAAAATGTCTCCCGGCGAGCGGTTCGATTCATGGCAGAATATTTTAAATGAAAAATCGCAAGTTGTAATAGGCGCTCGATCAGCGCTTTTTTCTCCGCTGAAAAATATCGGACTTATTATTGTGGATGAAGAACATGACGGGAGTTATAAGCAGGATGAAACTCCACGATACAATGGAAAAGACGCGGCGTTGATGCGGGCAAAATTTTCAGATTGTCCGGTTCTACTTGGCTCGGCTACGCCATCTGTTGAGAGTATGTACCTTGCGACGACCAATAAATATCATCTGCTGAATCTTCCGGTACGTGTGGATGATGCAAAACTCCCGAAGATTACTTTGGTGAATATTAACGATGAGAAAAAACTCAACCGGATGGAAAGTTTTTTTTCTAAAACGCTGCTTGAAAAAATTGAAGAACGTTTGAAGAAAAAAGAGGGAGTGATCATTCTTCAAAATAGGCGCGGGTTTGCTACGCAGATTTATTGCGTTGAGTGTGGACAAATTGAAACATGCGACAACTGTTCCGTTTCGCTTGTCTATCACATTAATGAAAATACTTTGCATTGTCACTACTGCGGATTTGTGAAAGAAGCACCGCCGGCTTGCAATCATTGCGGTTCACCGCATCTCAAATATTTCGGAACAGGAACGGAACGTGTTGAAGATGAACTTGCCTATTATTTTCCAAATGCAGTGCTCGAACGGATCGATTCAGACGCAATTTCAAAAAAGGGAAACTTGGGAACGATTCTCTCCAATTTTAAAAGCGGAGCGATTGATATTCTCGTTGGAACGCAAATGGTCGCCAAGGGAATGGATTTTTCCCGCGTTACACTGGTGGGAGTTATCTCTGCGGAAACAAATTTATGGCTTCCCGATTTCCGAGCGGATGAACGGACGTTTCAACTTTTAACGCAAGTTAGCGGAAGAGCCGGTAGAAGTAAAATTGAAGGAGAAGTGGTAATCCAAACGCAAAACGATAAACATTTTGTTCTGCAAAAAGTTTTGCAAAATGATTATGATGGATTTTATAAAAAGGAAATCTTTGACCGCGAACACCGCGGTTACCCGCCGTTTATGCGGCTTGCGGTAATTGAAGCGAAGGACAAAGAAGAGAAAAAAGCGCTCGGCGCGATGAAAGAATTTTATAACGAACTGCTCGCGTTTAAAAAGTATCTAAAAATTACTTCGCCGACTTCTGCAGTACTTGCAAGACTGAAAGGGGAATACCGTTTTCAAATAGTTTTAAAAACCGATCGTGTTACCGATCCTTCGGGGAGTATTTTAAGAAAAGCAATTTCGGAATCGTTTGCCAGATTCAACCGGAAAACAATATTTAAAGATGTAAAAATCTTTTTTGATATTGATCCGCAAAGCATTTTATAGGATGAAAGGAATGCAGAACAATTTTGCAATTATTCTGCATTCAACATTCAATAAATTTAAGCGAAATTTTGTAGGAATGGTACTGATTTCATCAAGAAGAAGAGGATGAGACTCCAAACGATCCATGTACCGAAAATAAAATAATAATATTTTTTCGAATCACCGGCGTTAAAGAGTTTTGTCATTCCAAGCGCAATAACAAAGTACATCCAAATTGAGAAGACATCCAGTTTTGCAAGGAGAAATCCTAAAAAAGTTTTCGCATCAACAGAGAATAAAGTTGCTACGGAAACATCACGCGCCATTTTTCCTGAAAACAATGCGAAGATAGTTACAAGCACCATGCTGATAATACCGATGTAACTTGTTAATCCGGTTGTAACCAACACATGCTGGAATGTTCCATCCGCTTTAAAGATAAATTTGATGATGAGAAAGTAAAATCCGGCGATGATGAGATAAGCAATAAAACCGATTACCAGAATACTAATAGCCGTAAACACCATTCCGATTGTTCCCCCCATTTTATCCATCTGATCTTCGATAGTTTGCTGTTGCTCCTCAGCTTGCTGTTTGGAAAGCGTTCCCTTATCAACTTGTTCTTGCAAACGTTTTTCAATTGCATCCATCTGTTTTTGTTTCATCTCTGCTTTAATCTGCGGATTTCCCATCATGATAATTTGAGAAATGATAACAACCACGAACATGGCTAAAACGGGAAGCAGCCAGTCAATTGTTCTGATCGGAAATTTTGCGATGCTTGCAAACGTTTTCCCCGGCTCTGAAAAAACTCCCACAAGTTTATCGGAATGGCTTAATTCCAGTTCTTGTTCTTCAACAGGAACTTGCTCGCTTTGTGGTTGATTCTCGAATTCGCTCATATTTTCTCTTTCCTTTATGTTTATAAAATAATTACAAAGCAATATTACGCAAAAAAAAAATTGATGTCTTAATCGTAATCTTAATCTTTTTCTTGCCTGTCAGCTTTTGGCTGAATCTATATTAGTTATCTAAAAACGAGTAAGATTACTATTACGATTAAGATGAATTTTCATCAGAACCGGATCACCATGAGTTACACAGTAACAGAACCGGAATTCAAATTGATGGTATATGTTTTACCATTAAATGTTAAAGTGGCTGTTTGATTTCCAATAAAAGTAATCGTTCCCGAATAATTAACTTCCTTCCCGGATTTTAGAGTAGCTTTTATTGCAACGGCAACCGTACCGCCGGAAATTTGATATGTTGACTTGGGAACTTTTAATGATGTAAACGTCATTGTGGTTGCAAGTGTATAAGTCTTACTCGTAGCTGTAACCGTGAAGGTGCTGCGATAAATTGCTGTTCCGCTAAAAGTGATTGTATCAGATAATGGTGAAATCCCTGATAAAAGGGCGTTACTCAGATCAGTTGAATCGTTGTATGAATATCTTCCTGTTTTTGCGCTAACATTTCCATAAGCTTTTATCGTAACTTTTGCTGTGTCGCAAGTGGGCAGATAAATTTGATATTCTTTCCCGTTTTTTAGGAAAGCAATGTTCAAAGTTAGGTAGTAATCGTAAGTGGTGTACGTTGTGTTACCCGTTTTGTGAAAAACGGAATCGATATTCGGAGCGCTAAGACGATTGGGTTGAAGCGTTAGAACAGTTCCATTTGATTTTTCCCCGGAAATATTAACGACTCCGGTTAGTCCGCAACCGCTTTCTCCAGAGACTAATGACTTAGCAACAGCGTCTGCAACTTCATCGTCGGAAAGAGTTTCTGTAGTTGTTCCCGGATCGGTTACATCATCATTTTTCTTACAACCGGTAAGTACGAGAAAGAAAATAAAAGTAACAACAAAAAGATGAGCATAGAATTTCATATAAATCCCTTTCAATGATAATTAGTTAAATTATTTTTGATTAACTAAACATTGCAGAACAATTCATTTCATTGCCCTGTAATATTACTAAATTTGAATAAAATAGTAAAATAAATTTAAATAAAACTTAAGGTTAGGGAATAACACCTTCGTGTTATTTTCCCGGCATGGTATTGCTAATCACATTACGTGAAAACATGCCGTGTGTCTTTATATAATTTGATCGCTCTTTAACCTGGCGAACAATTTGGCGCTCAAAATCAATTGAAGTAGTTTACTTATAATATTTTAAAAATTTAGCAAGAAAAATCTTATGCAAACCATAATAGAACCATTCAAGATAAAATCGGTTGAACCGATACGTTTTACAACAAGAGAAGAGAGGGAAGTAATTTTAAAAGATGCGGGATATAATCCCTTTCTTATCCACGCAGATAATGTGCTTATCGATTTACTTACCGACAGCGGAACCTCCGCAATGAGCGCCGCACAGTGGGCGGGAATTATGCAAGGCGATGAATCGTATGCCGGATCAAAATCTTTTTATCGGTTTGAAGAAGCGATCAGAAAAATTACCGGGATGAAATTTATTATTCCAACACATCAAGGAAGAGCGGCGGAAAAAATTCTTTTCTCCATCGTCGGCGGGAAAGGGAAATATTTTCCGAACAATACCCACTTCGATACTACCCGCGCAAATATTGAGTTTTCCGGCGCTGAGGCGGATGATTTTCTGAATGAAATCGGAAAGCATCCCGAAATTCGCGCCGACTTTAAAGGAAACATGGATGTTGAAAAACTCGAAAAATTTATTCAAGAAAAAGGAAAAGAAAATATTCCTCTATGTATGATTACCATTACAAATAATTCCGGCGGTGGGCAGCCTGTCTCAATGCAGAATATCCGCGAAACAAAAGAAGTTTGTAAGAAATACGGAATTCCTCTTTTTATTGATGCATGCCGATTTGCAGAAAACGCCTACTTCATCAAAACAAGAGAAGCGGGATACAAGGATAAATCACCTCTTGAAATTGCGCAGGAAATTTTTTCGTACGCTGACGGTATTACCATGAGCGCAAAGAAAGACGCGCTGGTAAACATCGGCGGATTTTTGGCAATGCAGGATGAAAAACTTGCAACGCAGTGCCGTAATCTTTTAATTGTTACCGAAGGTTTTCCAACTTACGGCGGACTTGCCGGAAGAGATTTGGAGGCTGTTGCTCAAGGTTTGGAAGAAGTTTTAGATGAAAATTATCTCCATTACAGGATTCGCAGCGTTGCTTATCTCGGAGATAAATTAGTCGCCGCCGGAGTGCCGATTATCGAACCACCCGGCGGGCACGCAATTTATATTGACGCGAAAAGATTTTTACCGGAAATTCCTCCGTATCAATTCCCGGGACAGGCAATCGTTTGCGCCTTATATATCGAAGGCGGAATTCGTTCTGTAGAAATTGGAAGCGTAATGTTTGGCAAGAATGATGAAAACGGCAACATGATTTCTCCGCCGATGGAGCTTGTCCGTTTGGCAATTCCGCGCAGAGTTTATACGCAAAGTCATATTGATTATGTAAGCGAAGTAGTAATAGATACTTACAAGCAGCGGGAAAAGATGCGCGGCTTGAAATTTACATATGAAGCGCCGATGCTTCGTCACTTTACGGCAAGGTTTGAGCAAATATGATCGGCAAGAAAAAAATTACGGGATATTTAAAACACAACAACAAAAAACAAATTTGGCGGATTCTAATTTCCGAGACTGACAAACTTCTTATTGAAGAACGCGATCCGCAAACGAGAGAAGTGTTTTTTTCTTGCTACGATCTTTCGACCAAAGCAAAAATCTTTTTAAATTTTCAATTCAATGAAAAAGCGTGGATCGGAATTGAAGCGGTGGAGAATGATATTATCGTTTTCCATTTTTACTTAAAGCCCGATATGCCGCAGCACAAAGGATTTTTTGCTTACGATCTTAAGCAGAAAAAAATTCTTTGGCAGAATGAAACGTTGACTTATTTCTTTTCCGACAACGAAAAGATCGTCGCTTTTCAACAGCAGTTTGAGGGAAGGTTTTATGTGGAGATCGATTTACAAACCGGAGAGGTGATCCGTAATCTCGGTGAAGAATATGCGCAGGTAAATCTGTTAAAAGAAGAAGCTCAAACAAAAAAATCGTACACCGATTACCTTTTTCCGGAAGTTTTTAATCCGTTGAATGACGAACCTCAATTTGATTGTATTAGAAATTCCATTTCCAAATTTTCATTCTCCGGGCAGGTAGAATATTTCCAACACGAAAAATCGCTCTTCTTCACTTTTCACGAAAAAAAGGATGAGAAATTCACCCAGCATTTTTATATTTGCGATACAGCAACCGGTTCACTTTTATACTCCGCCGTTCTGAACAAAAATATTCATCAATATGCTGTCGATTCGTTTTTCATTTACAAGAAATTTCTTTTCCTTATAAAAGAAAAACAGATCATTGAAATAGTAAAAATGGATATCTAACTGAGGAAGTTATGTTTCTAACAAAAGATGAAAGAGGAATATTGCTTTTAATCGCGCGACAGTCGATCGAATCAATTTATGAAGAATTCCCATCGATGCCGGAGATTGATTATGCCCGCCATCCATCGCTTGTAGTGCATACGGGATGTTTTGTTACGCTCACCAAACACAAACAATTACGCGGCTGTATTGGTTATGTTACCGCACACACTCCTCTGGCTGAAACGATCTATGAAGTCGCGAGACTTTCCGCACTCGAAGATCCGCGGTTTCCTCCTGTCTCTTCAGAAGAAATAAGCCGACTTCTGATAGAAATTTCCGTTTTAACTCCGGCAGTTCAAATTTCAAATTATAATGAAATTAAAATTGGCACTCATGGTTTAATTTTAGATGAACCCGATGCCCGTGGTTTGCTGCTGCCGCAAGTGGCAACGGAAAATCGATTTACCCTTAATGATTTTTTAACTGCATTATGTCAAAAAGCCGGAACCGATCCTTATTTATGGCGAACGAAGTTCCTGAATATTAAAGCCTTTACCGCGGAAGTTTTTCGCGAAGAACAACATAGGGACTTGACCGGTGAAAGAAAATAGACCTCCATATTTTGCCGGGTATTTTTATCCCGAAAAGCCAAGTGTTTTACAAACGCAAATTCAAAAGATGCTGGACACGGCAACGAACGATTTCCTTTTTCCGAATTTGCATATGATTATTGCTCCACACGCTGGATACACCTATTCCGGATTAACCGCAGCGTATGGTTACAACGCAATTAACGGGAAAAAATATTCAACGGTAATAATTCTTTCACCCAGCCACCACGAATATTTTCCCGACATTTCAATCTATAACGGCGATGCTTACGAAACTCCGCTCGGACTTGTGCCTGTGAATCATGATGTTTCTGAACTTTTAGTAAAGGGTTCAAAAAGAATTTTCCGCGGAAAAGAAGGACATAGGGAAGAACATGCTATCGAAGTTCAGCTTCCGTTTTTGCAAACAGTTTTAAATGATTTTACGATAGTTCCCGTTGTAATGGGAGACCAAAATGAAGTTTATGTTGAAGCGCTTGCAGAAAGTCTTGCTTCCGTTTTAAATGATGAAACATTGGTTGTGGTTAGTTCTGATCTGTCGCATTATCATTCGCAAAAAAAAGCAGAATTAATGGATGCAAAAATTGCCGAGTACATTGAGGCGCTTGATTATAATGGGTTATCACGCGATTTGAATTCCGGCAAAAGCGAAGCATGCGGCGGTGGACTTATTCTTGCTGTTTTAAAAGCTATAGAACAAAAACAAAATAAAGCTAAAGTTATTCACCGTACAACCTCTGGAGAAGTTTCTCTTGATTACCAGCAGGTTGTAGGGTATCTTTCTGCTGCGATTTACAGTTAAGCTTTAAAAGGTTGGATTCTGTCTTTACGAAATTCCGGTCTATAAAATTTCTCACTCTCAAACTCCTGCGTCCAACCGTTTTTTAAATTGAATTTATCGAGCAAATCTAAAACGCGTTCATATTCGGATGCGCGGATAGTCCGGTTAATCAAAATTTCTTTCTCCGCTTTGTTCGATGGAAAGTATTGCGACATTACTGAAATATGAATTTTCGGACCCAACTCTTTTGCAATAAACTCAAACACTTTTTCCGATTCAGAAAGATCGTTTGGCAGAACAAGGTGACGGATAATTAAACCACGCACAACCACATCACCTTGATAAACAAGCTCATCACCGACTTGCTCGTACATTTCTTTTACAGCAAGTTTAGTTTGTTCAAAATAATTATCTACTTTAGAAAGTTGATTTCCGTATTCGCTGTTTCCGTATTTGAAATCGGGGAGATAAATATCGGTTACGTCTTTGTAGAGTTTTAACATTTCTACTGAATCGTATCCGTTCGTATTGTAAATTATGGGAAGCCGCAAATCTTTTTGCACAGCAAGGTAAATTGATTTCAGAATTTGTGCGGAAAAATGTGTCGGTGAAACCAATCCGATGTTGTGGCATTTTCTGTTTTGCAGTTCGAGCATAATTTCCGCCAACCGCTCAAACGAAACTTCATGTTCTTTTTCAATTTTCCAGTTTTGACTGATCTCAAAATTCTGACAGAAAACGCATCGCAAATTACAATTGCCGAAAAAAATATTTCCCGCTCCGTTCGTTCCGCTTAAAACCGGTTCTTCGCCAAAGTGCGCTGTGTAAGAGGATACTATCGGAAGATAACCACTTAAGCATTTGCCGAGTTCGTTAACCGTTCTGTCGGTTAAACAATTTTTCGGGCAGCTTGTGCAAGCTTTTAAAATTTCTTCCGCTTTCAGCACGCGTTCAAAGAGTTCACCGGAAGCATTGAGTTTTATGTATGATGGAATGAAATTCATAACACAAAATTAGCAATTAAAACGGCACAAACATGAGAATTGATTGACTTCCATAATCACGCTAATTTGTATTGAACCGGTAAAGAAGTTTTTGTTATTTTACAGGTGGAATTATTATTCAAAAGGAGTTTGAAATGGCAAATACGTTGGCTGTAAATGATATGCTGAAAGAGTTGATCAAAGAAGGCGTGCGTGAAGTATTAAAGGAAGAGAGACTTCAGATGTATCAGGCGGTTATTCCGGTTGTAACAAAAAAGGAAATGGCAGATATTGAAAAGCGGTTCGCTACTCCTGATGATTCTAATGCAGACGAGTTTAATGATCTTACCTCCTGGATTACGGCATGAAAATTCTTTTTAGTAAGAATGCAACTAAATTTCTTGGGACGGTCACCGATAAGGAAAAAGAAAAGATAAGGCAGAAAATAAAAGAACTTTTTACCGCGATAAGCGAAAACGGGGTTATCCCATTCAGAGTCCTCAATATTAAAACACTTGAGGGAAATTGGAAGGGCTTTTTAAGAATGCGCATAGGCAAACTTCGGATAATTTTCAAAATAGACAAACAAAACGATAACCTGCTGATCTATGAAATTGATTTCAGAGGAAACATTTACAAATAATTTTTAGCATTACTTCCTTCAACTTACGATCATAAATCAATTGCAAATATTTAATAAAAAGTTGTTTCCTGATCTTCAAATTCAGGCAACAAAATCAACGTGCATTTCTCCGCTTTGCGGCGCTTCCAAAAGTTTTTTAGTTAAAGAGCTTTTTGAGAAGGAGAACCAGATTGTGGTTCTGCTGCCGAGCGAACAAGTGGTTTTGGAAATGAATGTTGAATTGAACATTCTTGAACTTAGTGAACATCTTTTAACAATTACGGATTTAAAAACCGAAACGATTCAAGAAAAACTTACAGAACTTTCAAAGCGCGAAAAATTTATTCTTCTTTCAACTTATGAACTGCTTACATGTTCACTTCCATCAAAACAAGTTGTGGAACAGAATACAACTAAAATTACCGTGGGTGGAAGTTTAACGTACGGCGATTTAATTGAATATTTTAATTTGCTGAATTATAACCGCGATAAATTTGTGGAAGATCCGGGAGACTTTTCCGTACGCGGTGCAATAATTGATTTTTGGTCTTACAGCGAAAAGATGCCGGTGCGTATTGAGTTTGACGGCGATTTTATTGAGTCGATCCGCTTCTTCGATCCCGAAAGTCAACGCTCAATTGAAAAGACAATTGAAGTAACAATTGCGGGAAGTTTGGAACAGGGCGGTCAGTCCGCCTTAGGCGGAGCAGTTGGCAATGGGCCGTCTGATATTTTTGAGTATTTGACAAATCCGGTTATTCTTGCTTCATCTTACGAACTGAGCAATCTTGGAAGAGAAAATTCCACAAACAATTCTTCAATTTCGAGAGAAGAAAAAGCTGATGATGAATTCAACGATATTTTAAATGAACTTGAGATAACCGAACCAACGAATGACGACAAACAACAAACAACTAACCACCAACCAATAATCTTTTCCTCAACCTCTGCCCGCTGGATCATTGAAGAAGAAATAGGTTCATCAGAAAATAAAATTGAATTGGGTTTCGCAGAAGCGCCGGTAATAAAATCGAATTATAAAGTTTTGTTAAACACTCTCCTTCAATTTGAAAAAGAAGATTACAAAATTTTTATTGCCGCGGAAAATGATCTGCAGACAAACCGGTTGAATGAACTTTTTTCAGAATTGAGCGAAGAGATTTCATCCTTTATTGATGAGGGGAAAATCAAAATATTTTCGCTTGCTGTTAAAGACGGCTTCATCAACAAAAAAGAAAAAATTCTGCTGCTTACCGATTACCAAATGTTCGGCAAACCATACCGCACAAAACTTCCATCACACAAACCTTTAAAGAAGAACCGGAATAAAGAATTCGCTTCAATCAAACCGGGCGATTTTGTTGTGCATGAAGAATTTGGAATCGGAAGATATGGCGGACTTGAGACCATCAAGATCGGCGAGGCTGAACAAGAATCGATGAAGCTTTTTTACAACGAAGGCGGAGTGGTTTACGTCAATCTTAATTATCTCCATCTTGTAAAAAAATATTCTTCGAAAGAAGGAATAACTCCATCGCTTTCAACGCTTGGCTCAAGCGATTGGAGCAACACCAAGAAAAAAACGAAGAAGAAAATTAAAGAAGCTGCACGCGAGCTTATTGTACTTTACGCAAAACGAAAAGCCGCGCACGGGTTTGCGTTCAGCGATGATTCCGTTTGGCAGAAAGAACTTGAAGCTTCTTTCATTTATGAAGATACTCCCGATCAGGCAAAAGTGACGGAAGAAGTTAAACAGGATATGCACGCTGTTAGTCCGATGGATAGACTTGTCTGCGGTGATGTAGGATTTGGAAAAACTGAAATTGCCGTTCGAGCCGCGTTCAAAGCGGTGCAGGATGGTAAGCAGGTTGCGTTGCTTGTTCCAACTACAATTTTAGCGGAACAGCATTACAATACTTTTGTAGATAGACTTTCGCAATTCCCGGTTAAAGTTGCGGCTCTTTCGCGCTTCCAAACTAAGGCGCAGCAAAAAGAAATTGTTGAGCAGTTGGCACAATCGAAAGTTGATATTGTTATTGGAACGCACCGGCTTCTTTCAAAAGATATTAAGTTTAACGATTTAGGTTTGCTCATCATCGATGAGGAACACCGCTTTGGCGTGATGGTGAAAGAGAAATTGAAAGCGATAAAGGTTAATGTTGATACGCTTACGCTCACTGCAACACCGATTCCCCGTACATTAAATTTATCGCTTCTTGGCGCGCGCGATTTATCAATCATCGCAACACCGCCGCCAAACCGGCAGCCAATTTATACAATCGTTTCAACGTTTGATATGGCGAAAGTTAAAACGTGGATATTGAATGAGTTGCATCGAAACGGACAGGTTTATTTTGTACATGATCGCGTTCAATCGATTGAAAAATTTTCCGGCTACTTGTTGCGGTATATGCCGGAAATAAAAATTGGTATTGCTCACGGACAAATGAAACCGGCGCAGCTTGAAGAAATTATTCACGGTTTTCTCAACCGCAAATTTGATGTACTCCTCTCAACAAAAATTATTGAATCGGGAATTGATATTCCGAATGTGAACACGATGATCATCAACCGGGCGGATAGATTTGGGCTTGCTGAATTGCATCAGTTGCGCGGACGCGTTGGCAGAAGCGACCGCCAGGCATACGCATATTTTCTGGTTCCTTCGATGGAAGGAATAAATAAAAAAGCTCTCCGTCGTTTGCAAGCGATCGAAGAATTTTCCGATATCGGTAGTGGATTTAATCTTGCCATGCGCGATCTCGAAATTCGCGGAGCCGGTAATCTTCTCGGTACAGAGCAAAGCGGATTTATCAACGACGTCGGTTTTGATCTCTTCGTTAAAATGATAAACGAAGCCGTTGAAGAATTGAAGTATGAAGAATTTAAAGAAGTTTTTGAAAATCTACCGAAACCTCAGGAGCGCACTGATCCAACAATTGATGCATATTTTGAGATTGGAATTCCAACCGCGTTTATGCCGGATCAGATGGATCGATTAAGTTTTTACACGGCTTTGTTCGGCGTAAAAAATTTGAATGAGATTGAAGAAATAAAAGAAGAAATGATCGACCGCTTTGGCGATCTTCCTATTCTCGTCCGCCGTTTAATGGCGATGGCAATGTTAAAATATTTTGCTTCACGCGCTTTGTTCGAGAGGGTGATCATTCAGCGGAAAAATATTTTTCTGATTCTGCCAAAAGGGGCGAAACAAGATTACTACGAAATTCGTTTTATAGAAATGATGCGTTTTATTTTAGAGCGATATAAAGAGACGGTAAAATTTCAGCAGCAAAAAGATTCAATGAAATTAGTGATCGAAAACAGATTTGAATCTCCCGAAAAAACGGTTGAGTTTTTGATCAAATTCAGTAAAGAAATAGCCGGGTTGTTTAAAAACTTAGAATAAATTTACCTTGCATATTAAAAGTCTGGCTTTTAATTTACAAGGTAGTCGATAGGATCAAGCGCTCTATTCTTATCTCAAAACGCATTATTCGCAGTATTGAATGAATCCTTTTGCTCTTCCGCAAATCTTATTAACCGAAATATCTCTATCTTTGCGACGGAAAATTAACATTTCATTTTAAAGGAACTCTATGTACGACATTCTCATCATCGGCGCCGGACCGGCGGGCATCAGCATGGCTGTTGAAGCGGTTCATTCCGGTATCGACGCATCAAAAATTTTGTTACTTGAAAAAGCGGAAGAACATTCTTTCTCTATTAAAAAATATTATCCGGACAACAAATTAGTCACCGCTAATTTTAAAGGATTTGAGGCAAAGTGCACCGGTGTGATGTGCATCCCCGATTTAACCAAACACGAAACCATTTCTTACCTCGATAAAGCGATCGAAGAAAGTCATTTGCAAGCGAAGTATGGTGAAACCGTTTGGAAACTGCATCAGAATGAAGACAAATCGTTTATCGTTTATACGGATAAAGGAGAATATCATACCAAAATTATTACGATCGCAATCGGAATTTTAGGTAAACCGAATAAACCTGAATACAAGATTCCCGCCTCGTTAAAAAATTCTGTTTTCTTCGATGTGACGACGAAGGAAATGGCAAACTCAAAAGTTTTGGTTGTGGGGGGGGGAGATTCAGCGTCGGAATACTGCCAGTACTTATCGCAAGCGGGCAACACGGTTTCGTTAAGTTACAGGAAAAAAGAATTTTCCCGGATGAATGAAATCAACCGTGTAAGTATTTTAGCGCTTGAAGAGGAAAAGAAAGTAGAAATTTTGTACGAATCGGAAGTTCTTTCAATTGAAGATAAAGAAGGCAAACCGTTTGTAAGATTTAAAGAAGACAACTATCCGGCTCAAAGTTTTGATAATGTTGTTTTAGCTCTTGGCGGAACAACTCCTTCTAACTTTTTGAAAATGATAGGTATTGAGTTTGACGGTGAAGAGCCAATCTTAAAAGAGCATCACGAAACTTCGGTGCAAGGATTATTTTTGCTTGGCGATTTAACCGCAGGGACAAAAGGTGGCTCCATTATTTGGGCTTTTAATTCATCACGCAACGCGATGACGAAAATTTGCACGGATTATTTGAGTTGCAATATTTCCTAAACTAATTTCGCTTTTGCCAATTCTTAGGATTTCTCCTTGTATGAAAGATAGCTATTATTCTGATTTCATCTTTTAAACTTTCATACAAGATAATGAAGGGAAATTTTTTTACAACAGTTTTTCTTAATTGTTCGTGAGTAAGGGGAAAGGAATCTGGATTTCGATAGATTCTGTTTATGGCTTCGTCGATGCATCGAACAAATTCTGTGTCAAGTCCAATGCTTTGTTGGCTGTACCAAAACGCAGCTTCATTAAATTCATCTTCCGCTTCCGGATGTAATGTAATTCTCAATTAACTGGCTTTTTTTTTAGAAATTCTGATTTGATTTCTTCCCAACTTCGCCCTTGATTTGGATTTTCGTTATAAGACTTTATTCTTCTATCCAATTGATCTTGTTGAGTTTGAGTAAGTTCAAAACTTTCATTCTCTATGGCGATGCTGTCCCAAATCTCTTCTACTAAAAGAATTTTTTCTGAGAGACTTAAAGCGTTTATCTGTTTTATTAATGCGTTTTCCATCTTAATTCTTAATCCTTGTGAAACTTTTCAGATAAAATAATTCAATAATTTTCATTTTGCAACTTGTTGTTTAGAGTTTCAACCAATCTGCCTTTGAACCAGTTTTCTCAAAGCTTCAACCCATGAATCGGAATCGTTCAAACTTTCCACAAGTTGGACTTTTTCTCCACCGTGTTCAGTAAAAAGTTGCTGGTATTCGTGTCCAATTTCGATAATTGTTTCAAGGCAATCGGCAACAAACGCCGGGCTGAAAACCAATAATTTTTTTGCTCCTTTTTTTGCCTGCTCAATTACGGTTTTATCGGCAAAGGGTTCAAGCCAGTTTTTATCAAGTCGGGACTGAAAGCAAACCGTATATTTTTCTTTCGGGAGATTTAAATTATCAGCGATCAATCTTGTTGTAGCATAACAAGTAGCCTTGTAGCAAAATTTATTTTCTTCCGTAATTTCGTTTTCACAATTGTGATCAGCGCAAGGTTTCCCATCAACATGAACTTTATCAACTTGGCGGATTGGCAATCCATGGTAGCTAAATAAAACGTGGTCGTACTCGGCCAGATTAAATTGCTTTCCCTTTTCAACAAAGCAATTGACAAAACCTTCGTCATCAAAAAATTGAGAGATTGTTCTGATCTCCGGAATCACCCACCATTTATGGATAATCTTCATCGCTTTCTCAATTGCCGAGCCGCTCGTTGCAGAAGCATACTGCGGAAATAACGGCAATAGAAGAATGCGCGAATAATTTTTCTTTCGCATTTCTTCTAAAACATTTTCCATGCTTGGATTTCCATAGCGCATTGCAAGACGAACATCAACTTCGCTTCTAAAACTTGCTTGTAATTTTTTCTGCAAACTTTGGCTGTAAAGTAGCAGAGGTGATCCTTCTTTCGTCCAGAGTTGTTGATAAATTTTTGCCGATTTCGGTGCACGGAACGGAACGATAATTCCGTTTACAAGAAAAAATCTTGCAAAAGCCGGAATATCAATCACCCGCGGATCATTGAGAAATTCCGAAAGATATTTCCGCACATCTTGTACCGACGGGCTATCGGGAGTTCCAAGTTGAATGAGCAAGACACCGGTTTTCATTTGGATAATTTACTTTCTTTATTTTTGTTAACGATGGTAATGCCTTTTGCGGAATACCATGGTTTTATTTCTACCTTCAATCTACCCGCTTTTACTGCGGGATCGGTGTTGCAGAGGGAATCGGTTTCTTCATAGGAATTAGTTTTCATTACGAATATCCCGCGTAATTCTTTGTCGTCTAAAAATGGTCCGGCAAGAATTAACTTTCCTTCTTCGTGTAACTTGGTGATGTTGGCAAGATGTCCCTTTTGAATTGCTTCCGTCTCCGCAGTTTTTTCGGGAGTCCATTTATCTCCGCGATAAAGAAAGACCATGTAGTAGGTCATCATTTCGGTTTTAGGTTTTGGCTCATCATTTTGTTGGGCGGACAAAGTGAATGAGAAAACGAATAAGATTAAAAAAAATAATTTCATAGGCATACTCTAATTAGTTATTCCAAGTAAATTTAAGTAGAACGCATACTGAAGCGCAGTTCGTTTAAATCGTTTAAATCTTCCTGAAGCGCCACCATGACCGGATTCCATATCAATATCGAGCAGCAGAAGATTTTTATCTGTTTTCAGTTCGCGGAGTTTTGCTACCCATTTTGCCGGTTCCCAATATTGAACTTGCGAATCGTGCAGTCCGGCAGTTACAAGCAAATTTGGATACGTTTTTGCTTCAACGTTATCATATGGTGAATAGGAAAGCATGTAATCGAAATAATCTTTTTGATTCGGGTTTCCCCATTCATCGTACTCGCCGGTTGTAAGGGGGATCGACTCATCAAGCATTGTGGTAACAACGTCAACAAAAGGAACTGCTGCCGCAACACCTTTAAATAAATCGGGACGCAAATTTATTACCGCTCCCATCAACAAACCACCGGCGCTTCCGCCATTGGCAAAAAGTTTTTGCGGATTTGTGAATTTCTGTTTGATCAATTCTTCAGCACAAGAAATAAAATCAGTGAAAGTGTTTTTCTTTTTGAAAAATTTCCCATCTTCATACCATTGTCTGCCGAGTTCCTGTCCGCCGCGGATGTGAGCGATTGCATAAACAAAACCTCTATCAAGCAGACTTAACCGAACAGAATTAAATGAAGGATCGGTGCTGATGCCGTATGAACCGTATCCGTATAGCAGCAACGGATTGTTTCCGTTTATTTGGAAACCTTTTTTATAAACCAAGGAAATAGGAATTTGAGTTCCGTCTGATGCCGTGGCAAAAATTCTTTCAGCATGATAATCTTGAGGATCGTATTTTCCGACAACTTCTTCCTGTTTTAACAGCGTTCGTTCTTTCGTAAGCATGTTAAAATCGTATGTGGAGTTTGGTGTGGTTAACGAGCTATAACCAAAGCGAAGAATGTCTGTATCAAATTCAGGATTGACCGAAGGATACACAAAGTACGTTTGTTCTTCAAATGGGATTGAGTAGGCTTTTTTGTTTCCCCAATTAATAATACGGATTTGGGCAAGTCCGTTTTTCCGTTCTTGTACAACCAAATAATTTTTAAAGATTTCAATCCCTTCCAGCAGCACATCTTTTCTGTGGGGAATTACTTCCGTCCAATATTCTTTTGTGGTCTTATCAGTAGGGGTCTCCATCAAACGGAAATTTATCGCATCAAGATTTGTAACGATGTAAAATTTATCTCCAAAATGATCGATCGAGTATTCGAGATTTTTTTCCCGTGGTTGAATTAATTTGAACGAGCTTTCCGGCTTATCGGCATCTATAAATCGATATTCGTTTGAAAGTGTTGCCCGTGAACCGATAACAATAAACTTTTCTGATTTCGTTTTGTATGCAAATGTGCTAAAGGTTTCATCGGTTTCGTGATAAACTTCTTTATCAAGTGAAGTTTCGGTTCCTAAAATGTGCTTGAATATTTTATATGGTCGCAGCGCTTCGTCTTGCATCGAATAAAAAATCGTCTTGTTATCGTTCGCCCAAGTAATATTTCCAGTTGAAAGAGGAATGTGATCCGCGAAAGTTTTTCCAGTCTCTAAATCTTTGATGTAAATCGAGTATTTTCTTCTGCCGAGTGTATCAATTCCGTAAGCAAGTAAATTATTATTTGAACTAACTTCCAAACCAACAACCTGGCAAAAACTATGTCGGGCGGCAAGATCATTCACGTTTAGCATTATTTCTTCAGCGCCATCAAGTGCGCTTTTTTTGCGGCAATAAACGGGATATTCTTTTCCTTCATCGTATCGAGTATAGTAGAAATAGCCATTGTGCTTGTATGGAACCGACATATCTGTCTGTTTTATTCTTCCAACCATTTCAGTATAAAGTTTTTCTTGAAATGCTTCAGTCGGCTGCATCACCGCTTTGGTGTAAGCGTTTTCTGCGTTAAGATAATCAATCACTTTCGGATTTTCCCGCTCATTCAGCCAGTAATAGTTGTCTGTGCGAGTACTGCCGTGTTTGGTTAATTCTTTTTTAATTTTTTCTGCTTTTGGCGGAACCAACTCGTTTCCTTTCATTTGTTGAGAGTAAAGCATGTTCCATACAATACTAAACACAAAGATGATGGTGAAAAGTTTCTTCATTTTGCTTCCTCAAGTTTTTAATCATTTTATTGACCAAAACTATACCTTCTCGCTTTCAATTACAAAGAAAAAGTTAAGACAAGTTTAGGTTAGAAAAAATCTATTGGGGATATTTGAAAATTAAATTATCAACTTTTATGAGAAAGTAAATGTACACAGCTTTTGAAACTGAAATCGCCATTCGCCCTGACGATATTGACTTAAACAACCACGTGCACAACACAAAATATTTAGAATATGTTTTTTCCGCCCGTTATATTCAAATGAGAGACGGCTACAAAATGTCGATGCAGGAATTTTGGGAGCGGGAATTAAACTGGGTGATCAGTATAACACATATTGAATATAAACGCTCGATAAAACTTGAAGACAAAATTATTGTAAGAACTCAAATTGGCGAAGTTAACGGCGCGCAGGCAAAAGTCCTCTTTTCTATAATTAACAAAGAGACGAACAAGGTGTGTTCTGAAGGTTACTTGATCTATACGATGATCTCCACAAAAAATGGACGACCGGTTCGAATTCCCGATGATATTATTGAAATGTATTCGAAGTGAAAATATTTACACGAAAAATATTTAGGAGAATAAAAACATGAAAAAGCTTTTTTTGTCAATTGCTATTTCACTTTTCAGTGTCCTTTCTACTTTACCTCAAAACAACTTTAATCCCGTTGGTATCTGGCAAGGTAAAATTAATATTAATCCCACGGTGCAATTATCAATCGTCCTTCATATCGATATAAAAGAAGATGGAGCGTTGAGCGCCACAATGGATAGCCCCGACCAAAGCGCGTACGGAATTAAAGTTGATAAAGTTACTGCTACGCAAGATTCTTTACATTTTGCCGTTGCCGCGATTGCGGGAAATTATCATGCGGTATATAACAAAGATAGTTTGATGCTAATTGGAAAATGGTCGCAGGGCGCATACAGTTTTCCGCTTAACTTAAAAAAGACGGATAAAATTGAAGAAGTGAAGAGACCACAACTTCCCGTAAAACCTTATCCTTATAACGATGAAGAAGTCGTATTTGAAAATAAAATTGACAGCATTAAACTTGGCGGTTCATTCACTTTCCCGAAAGAAGGGAATAATTTTCCGGCGGTTGTTTTAATTACCGGTTCCGGATGGGAAGACCGGGATGAAACTATTTTTAATCACAAACCATTTCTTGTTATCGCAGATTATTTAACTCGCAAAGGCTTTGCCGTACTTCGTTTTGATGATCGTGGCGGCGGAGCTTCTACTGGAAAAGTTAAAGAAGCAACTTCGCTTGATTTTGTTAAAGACGTTAAAGCCGCAGTTGAATATTTGAAAACCCGGAAAGAAGTTAATCAAAATAAAATCGGATTGATCGGTCACAGCGAAGGAGGAATGATCGCGCCGATTGTTGCAACAGAACGAAAGGATATTGCGTTTATTGTTTTGTTGGCGGGTCCTGGATTAACCGGAGAAGAAATTCTTATCCGCCAGACAGAATTAATCTCTAAAGCAGAAGGAATACCGGATCAGGAAATTGAAAAAAACTTGAAACTTTCAAAAAGTATTTATTTCGAAATTCGGAACAGTAAAGATTCTGATGATGCTAATCAACGTGTTACAAAATTATTGGAGACGTACGTTGAGTCACTTTCTGATAGTGAAAAGACAGAGTTGGGAGATACAAAAGCTTTTATCGAACGACAAAGCAAAACAGTTACAAGCCCGTGGTTTACTTATTTCTTAAAATACGATCCGGTTCCTGTTTTGGAGAAAGTTAAATGTCCGGTGCTTGCGTTAAACGGCGAAAAAGATTTGCAAGTTCCTCCAAAAGAAGATTTGGCAGCGATAGAAAAAGCTTTGAAAAAAGGAAAAAACAAGAATTACAAAACGCAGTTTTTGCCCGGTTTGAATCATCTCTTCCAGACAGCACAAACCGGTTCACCCACAGAATACGGTAAAATTGAAGAAACATTTTCTCCAATTGCTCTAAAGGCAATAAGCGATTGGCTTAACGTAATTCTCAAATAAAATTGACCGGTTCCAATTTCAAAAAAGAACCGGTGTAAAAATATTTTTTCGTAATTTTCGACAGCAGAAAATTAATTCTAATCTGATTTGGAGTAGATATGGCAAATTATCCGTTGAAACGTTTACGAAGACTTCGTTATAATCCTTTAGTTCGCGATATGGTTCGCGAAACCATTTTAACAAAAGATGATTTTATTTATCCCCTTTTTGCAGTTCCGGGAGAAAAAATAAAAAACCCGATCAAGTCGATGCCGGGTGTTTTTCAAATGTCGATCGATGTTTTAGTTGAAGAGTGCAAAGAAGTTGCATCACTTGGAATTCCCGCAGTTATTCTATTTGGAATTCCTGAGCATAAAGATGAAGTTGGTTCTGATGCTTACAGCCCGAATGGAATTATTCAACAAGCGGTTCGAGCAATTAAAGCAAATGTTAAAAATCTGCTGGTGATTACGGATGTTTGTCTTTGTGAATATACATCTCACGGACACTGCGGAGTTTTACAAGGTGAAGATATTTTAAATGATGAAACAGTTTCTCTCCTCGCAAAAGAAGCGGTTTCGCATGCGGAATCCGGCGCCGATATTATTGCTCCTTCAGATATGATGGATGGAAGAATTATCGCAATAAGAAAAGCTCTGGATTATAAAGGATTTACAAAAATTCCGATTATGAGTTACGCGGCAAAGTATGCCTCCGGTTTTTACGGACCGTTCCGAGATGCGGCTGAATCAACTCCAGCGTTTGGAGATAGGCGCTCGCATCAAATGGATATAGCCAATACGAATGAAGCAATGCACGAAGTCGAATCCGATATTGAAGAAGGCGCGGACATTGTTATGGTTAAACCTGCCGGAGCTTACCTTGATGTTATTTACCGAGTTAAAGAAAAATTCGGTTTACCAACCGCCGCCTATCAGGTAAGCGGTGAATTTGCAATGATTAAAGCGGCTGCACAAAATAACTGGATAGACGGAGAACGTGTAATGATGGAATCGCTTGTAGCAATAAAACGTGCAGGCGCAGATATGATTCTTACTTACTTTGCGAAAGATGCAGCGAAGTATTTGGATAAGACAAGAAAATAACTTTTTCATAATGAGTGGTCACAAAAAAATATTGGCGAAAGTTTTAAGCGGTGTTGCTGATGCAAACATTTCATTTGATGATTTGTGTGGCTTGCTTCACTTTCTTAAATTTAATTCAAGAATAAAGGGGAGTCATCATATTTTTTATAAAGAAAATGTTGAAGAAATCTTAAATTTGCAGGCAAGAGGATCAGAGGCTAAACCATATCAGGTGAAACAAGTTCGAGATTTAATTTTGAAGTATAGATTAGGAGAAAACTTAAAATGAGCAAATATGAAATTATTATTTTTTGGAGTGAAGAAGATAAATCATTTATCTCAGAAGTACCGGAACTTCCCGGCTGTAAAGCGGATGGTTCTTCGTACAAAGACGCTCTTGAAAACGCCGAATTAGCAATTACCGAATGGATAGAAACTGCAACAGAACTTGGGCGTGAAATTCCGCAGCCTAAAGGGAAATTGATGTACGCATAATTTTAGATTTAGATGAAGAAAAACGTGAATAATTTTTTAGAATACACATCAATCAATCCGAATATTTGTTTTGGAAAACCTTGTGTAAAGGAAACTAGGATATGGGTTTCTCTTGTTCTTGATTTTCTTTCAAACGGAGTGTCAATAGAAGAAATTCTTATTGAATATCCTCAACTTAGTGTAGAGGATGTCCGGGCATGTATTGCGTACGGTGCAAAATCAGAATTCGCAAATCATTAAACGAAGAAGAAAATTAATTCAAGATGAAAATTGCCTTTACCGCTTCCGAAGCATTTCCCTTCGCTAAAACCGGGGGACTTGGAGATGTTATCGGAGCTTTACCGAAAGCTCTAAAAGAGTTGGGGGAAGATGTTAAAATCTTCATCCCTAAATACGCACAAATAGATCATTCGCTATATGATCTCAGTTATGATTGGTCAATCGGATCAATGCCTGTGCGTGTTGCCGGACGTGTTTTTAACGTAGATGTTTACTTAGGTTATCTGCCAAACTCAACTGTTGAAATTTACTTCCTGGATTGTCCCTATTATTTCAACCGCGCAAAAATTTATACGAGTGATCCCGACGAAGATGAACGGTTTATTCTTTATTCTAAAGCTGTTATCGAAGCGCTGCAGCGTCTTAAATGGAAGCCCGATATAATTCACTGCAATGATTGGCAAACCGGGTTGATCCCTCTTTATCTAAAAGATAATTACAACTGGGATAAGTTTTTCCATCGTACAGCAACCGTAATGTCTATTCACAATGTTGGATATCAAGGAAGATTTCCTCAATCAACGGTTGCAAAAGCCGAAGTTCGTCCGGAGCTTTTTTATCCGAATAGTCCAATTGAAGTCTGGAAAAGTTTTTGTTTTCTTAAAACCGGGTTGATGTATGCAGATGTTATAAACACCGTAAGTAAAACTTATGCTCAGGAAATAACTACTTCAGAATATGGTGCAGGTTTAGAAGGAGTTCTCCGCCACCGGATCAATGATTTTTTTGGAATTGTGAACGGTGTCGATTATTCCATTTGGAATCCTGAAGTAGATAAGTTGTTACCCTTCCGCTATTCTCCTAATAATATTTCCGCTAAAGAAGACAACAAAAAATATTTACTCGGCGCATCGCATCTTCCGTATAAAGAAAATGTTCCGCTAATTGGAATTATCTCTCGTCTTGTTGCACAAAAGGGATTTGATCTTTTTGAGAAAGCAGCTTACAAATTGATGCAGCTTCCTGCACAGTGGGTAATTTTAGGAACGGGGGAGAATCATATTGAAAATCTTTTCCGTAGTCTTACCTATACTTATCCCGATAAAGTTTCGGTCTCTTTAACTTTTGACAATAAACTTTCTCATTTGATTGAAGCGGGTTCAGATATTTTCTTTATGCCTTCTCAATACGAACCTTGCGGACTGAATCAAATTTACTCTCTTAAATATGGAACCGTTCCAATCGTTCGCAAAACCGGTGGATTAGCGGATACGGTACAAGATTGGCATGAAGATAAGCGGCGAGGATTAGAAACAGGAACCGGATTTTCTTTTGTAGATTATTCTCCGGAGGCTCTCTACTCAACTGTAAAACGTGCTGTTGATACTTTTATCAACGACAAAGAAACCTGGCAGAATATCATGCTGAATGGAATGGAACAAGATTACTCGTGGACTGTTTCGGCTTTACAGTATATTGATCTCTATAAAAAAGCGCTGTTCAATAGAAGAAATAGATAAGTGGAAAGTTCAAAGTAGAAAATGAATTAGAACCACTTTTTCTTTTTGAAATAGAAGATCATAAAGACGGTTAACGAGATCATAATTACCCAAACGAATCCATAACCCCAACGCCACTCAAGTTCAGGCATAAATCTAAAGTTCATGCCGTATAAACCCACAATAAAAGTCAGCGGAATAAAAAGTGTTGCGATCATCGTCAACATTTTCATTACTTCATTCATTTTATTGCTTAAGCTCGACAGATATAAATCTTCTAATCCAGAAAGCCAATCCCTGTACGTTTCAATCGTATCGATCACTTGAATTGTGTGGTCGTACAGATCGCGCATATAAACTTTTGTTGACTGATTTATCAGAGCATGTTCGCCACGGTGAAAATTATTAATTACTTCGCGGAGTGGCCAGGTAATTTTTCTTAAATAAATTAGTTCGCGTTTTAATTCATGGGTTTTTTGAATAGAACTTTTTTCCGGATTTTGAATTATCTTCGCCTCAATATCCTCAAGCCTGTCGCCAATCTTTTCCAGCACTTCAAAATAATTATCTACAATCGCATCAAGCAGACGGTAACAAAGATAATCTGTTTTTTCTTTTCTTATTTTTCCCTTGTTGTTAATTATCCGCTCACGCACAACGTTAAAAGCGTCTCCCGGTTTGCTTTCCTGGAATGTTAGGAGAAAGTTTTTACCAAGCACAAAACTAACCTGTTCATCAATAATTTTGTCGTGCTGTTTATCGGCAAAAAGCATTTTTGCAATAATGAAAACAACATCATCGTATTCATCAAGTTTTGGGCGCTGCTGCGGATTGAGAATATCTTCAAGAAGCAAAGGATGGAGATGAAAAATTTCACCGATTTTTTCAACTAGTTTGGTATCGTGAATGCCTTCAATATTAATCCAGGCAATTCCATCTTTTTCAAGTAAAGAAGAAATATCTTCAACACGGAGGGAGTCGATTACTTGACAATCAGATTCCGAATACTTGATGAGTGAAAGATCAGATTGGGCTAATTTCTGTTCTCCCGTAAAAACCAAACTACCGGGAGGTAAACCGGTTTTATGGGTTTGCTTCTTGGTAAGTGATTTGTCTGATAGTTTCATTTTTTATTTGAAAAAACTTTTCGTCCATTCAAGAGTTTTGCGAATGCCTTCTTCGTACGGAGTTGATGGGAGTATGTTAAAAGTAGTTTGGAATAATTCTCCGGTCATGATCAGACGTTCGCTTTTTAAATACATCATCTCTTTAAATTCTTTTGCTACGGGATTAAACAAACCTGCAAGCGCTACAAGAAATTCAATATTAATTGTAGTGATTTTTGATCTTTTCCCGATTTGACGGTTCATTTCATTTAAAAACTTTTTTGCGGTTGTTTCTTCATAACCGGGAATATTAAACTGCATTCCATCGGCTTTGTCTGAAAGTCCGGCAATAGCCATCGCTTCACCGCCGTCTTCAATATAGATGAGTTCAATTGGAACATTTAATCCGCCGAACCATTGAAGTTTTTTCCCGCGCAGAGCATTCTGGAAAAATTTTTCAGAAAAACCATTGATAACAAATGGTCCATAAAAATCGGGCATGCGGACGATGCAGTAACGAAGTCCGTGTTCTTTATTTGCACGAACAAGCATCTGCTCCATTTCAATTCTGATCTTTCCTTTTTTTGTTCCGGCGGCATGCGGATGCCCTTCGTTTACAAGCGTTTGCTGCGCTTTGCCGTAAACATAAACGTTTCCCGGAAAAACAAATTTTGCTTTTTGATTTATTGCAGCAGTAACTGAAACGGAAAGCAATTCTCGCGCTTCTGTTTGCCAGTTCGGATACGGAACGTTCGCGCAATAATAAATTGTTGAACAGTTTTCTAAAGCTTTTTCAACATCGGAAAGATTTGCAGCATCTCCCCGGATCAATTCAACGGAAGATAAACCTTCTGTGTATTTTTCAGCTTTTTGTAAATTGCGAACTAAGGCAACGACGGATTCGCCTTTTGATAACAAGGCTTTCGCAGTCGCTCTTCCAATTCCTCCGGTAAAACCAATAATGAGATGTTTCATCTTCATACCGGCAGCTCACCGTTTCCGGTTATAACTACATCATCTTCCGGAACAACTTTGGCGATATCTGCAATAGCATCGTCATCTTTTAAGCGGATAACGCGAACGCCTTGCGTATTTCTTCCCATAACTCGAATATCTTTTACGCTTTGGCGGATCGCCATTCCCTGCGAACTGATGATCATCAATTCTTCATTATCGGTTACTTCCATCATCGAGATCATTTTCCCAACTTTGTCAGTAGTCTTTACAGTGATAACACCCTTGCCACCGCGTTTTGTAATTCGATAATCATTAATGTCGGATCGTTTTCCGAATCCGTTTTCAGTAACAACAAGAATGCTTCCTTGCCGTTTGATAACGAGGAGACCAACAACCAAATCATCTTTGCCGAGTTTTACACCGCGAACGCCGGTTGAAGTTCTGCCCATGTCTCGCACATCTTTTTCGTGGAATCGGATCGCGAGTCCGTGAGAGGTTCCGAGAACAATATCGTTTGTTCCGTCAGTAATTTTAACGGCGATCAATCTATCGCCATCGTTAATGTTAATTGCGTTAATTCCACCACGGCGAACGTTTCCATAAGCGGAAAGAACTGTTTTTTTGATAGTTCCTCTTGCCGTTGCCATGATCAGATATTGGTCATCTTTAAATTCTTTAACATTTACAAACGCTGTGATGTCTTCATCTTTTTCTTTTTCGATTAAGTTCAAGATCGAACGTCCGCGTGTTGCTCTGCCGCCTTCGGGAACCTCGTGAACTTTCAACCAATAACATTTTCCTTTATCGGTAAAGAATAAAATATATTGATGCGTTGAAGCGACGAACATGTGCTCGATGAAATCTTCATCTTTTGCTTCGGCTCCGTGTACACCTTTTCCACCGCGTCCTTGCTTGCGGTAACCGCTAACCGGGAAGCGTTTGATAAATCCTTTGTGAGAAATTGTTACAACCACATCTTCTTCTGCGATAGTATCTTCCAAAGAAAATTCGGTGTAGTCGTAAATAATTTCGGTTCTTCTTTCATCGCCGAATTTTTCTTTAAGAAGAAGAAGTTCATCTTTTATAATGAGGTAACGTTTTTCTTCGCTGCTTAAAATGCCTTTTAGTTTTTCAATAAGCTTGATCGTTTCTTTGTATTCGTCTTCAATCTTTTTGCGTTCAAGTCCGGTTAAGCGCTGCAACCGCATATCAAGAATTGCTTTTGCTTGAATTTCGGAAAGTTTGAACTTCTTCATCAAATTATTTTTTGCAGTTTCAACATCGCGCGATTTTTTGATCGTCTCAATAACTTCATCAATGTTATCAAGAGCAATGATGTAGCCTTCTAAAATGTGGGCGCGGCGTTCTGCTGCGTCAAGTTCATATTTTGTTCTGCGGATCAAAACGTCCATACGGTGATGTAAGAAGTGGTACATCGTATCTCTTAACGTAAGCACTTTCGGTACTCCGTTTACCAGCGCTAACATAATTACTCCAAACGTTACTTGCATTGAAGTATGTTTGAAGAGATTGTTCAGCACAACCGCCGGAGTAGCATCACGTTTTAACTCAATAACCAGGCGCATACCGTCGCGGTCTGATTCATCACGAATAGCTGAAATATCTTTTATCTTTTCATCGCGGACAAGCTCGGCGATTTTTTCTTGTAACGTTGCTTTGTTTACTTGGTACGGAAGTTCGGTAACGATGATGCTTTCTTTTCCACTTTTTTGTGTTTCAACATTCGCTTTGGCGCGAACAATAATTTTGCCTCTTCCGGTTGTGAATGCATCTTTTACACCTTGATAACCGTAGATAATTCCGCCTGTTGGAAAATCCGGCGCGGTAACAAATTTCATTAATTTTTCGTTGGTAATCTCCGGATTCTTGATCATCGCAACCAAACCGTCAATCACTTCACTTAAATTATGAGGTGGGATATTCGTTGCCATACCAACGGCAATTCCGCTTGAACCGTTCACTAAAAGATTAGGAAGATATGAAGGCATTACGGTTGGTTCTTGAAGTGTGTCGTCAAAGTTAGCTGAAAAATTTACAGTGTTCTTGTCGAGATCGCGGAGCATTTCATCAGCAATTCTTGCAAGACGCGCTTCAGTGTAACGCATCGCCGCAGGGGAGTCGCCGTCAACAGAGCCGAAGTTCCCTTGTCCATCAACTAAAGGATAACGCAGAGAAAATTCCTGCACCATTCTCACCATTGAGTCGTAAACGGCTGTATCGCCGTGCGGATGGTACTTACCAAGCACCTCGCCCACGATTCTCGCCGACTTTTTGTACGCTTTGTTATGCGCCATTCCCAGTTCGTGCATGCCGAAGAGAACGCGGCGGTGTACCGGTTTTAGTCCGTCGCGAACATCGGGCAGCGCCCTTGAAACGATAACGGACATTGAATAATCGATGTATGATGATTTCATCTCTTCTTCTAAAGAGACAGGAACTACTTTTTCAAAAAGGTTTGCCATTGTGTATCTAAATTTTTATTAAAAACTGTTTTTATTTATAAATTATTTTATTGAATGATCTTTTGGACGTAATTAAAGAAAGCTTCTACGCTTACCAATATTTCCGAACGTTTTACAGGTTCCTCTTCTAAAAGATCGTACCGGTATTCCACGGCAAAATCTGTTAAATCAGAAAGGGAAGAAAACTCTTCCGGAATTTTGATTTCATTTTCCATGCACAAACTTTCTAGCTGTAGGAGGTCGTGAGTTTTTGGATAAGACACTCCGAAATAACTAAGGATTGCCTTTAAACATTTTTCAACAGTTTGTTGAGCGTGAAATCCGAAAATTTCATCGTGAAAAATTATTTCATCTTTTGCCATTCCTCGTAAAGCTGAAAGATCTTTTCCTGCAATACTCAACATGTGTTCAGCGTGCTTTTTATCTTTCATAAAGAGTTTTTCCTTCTTTCAAGCATCGAGCGATAATATGGTTTGAAGAATCTTTCCAATATTCAACTTCTTCTTCATCATACAGCAAAATATCTTTTGGAATTTTGTATTTCATTAAGAGTTGACGAATACTTTTCAGTTCTTTTCTTCTGCTTCTATCTTTATTGAATTTTTCTTTTTCAATAATGAGCAAATCCAAATCAGAATCTTTGTTCGTCTCGCCTCTAGCGGTTGAACCGAAAAGAATAACCTTTGTGGGATTAACTTTTTTTACGATATCTTCAACTATGTTATTTAATACTTCGTTTGACATAAAACATTCAAATTTTATATGTCCAAGTTTCTTACATACTTAGCATGTTTTTCAATAAACTCACGGCGTGGTTCAACTGCATCGCCCATGAGTGTTTCAAAGATTTTATCTGCTGTGGCAGCGCTTTCGAGAGAGACTTGTAAAACCGTTCGCGTTTCGGGATTCATTGTTGTTGACCATAATTGTTCGGGATTCATTTCTCCCAAACCTTTGTAACGGGAAACGACAATTTTTCTATTAGTTATTACTCCTTCTTCAACAAGCTCTTCGGGAGAGTCTTCAACAACTTCTTTTCCGTTGCCCTTAAATCTTTTTAAGATTTCATCTCTTTCAGCGTCGTCATAAGCGTAATATTCTTCTTTTCCCTTTTTAATTTTGTAAAGAGGCGGCTGCGCGATAAAAATATTTCCGTTCGTAATAAGTTCTTTCATGTGGCGGTAAAAGAAAGTTAACAGAAGCGTTTTAATATGAGCGCCGTCAACGTCGGCATCGGTCATAAGAATAATTTTTCCGTAGCGTGATTTTAGCGCGTCGAAATCAACGCCCCAGCCTGCGCCGATTGCCGAAATCATCGCTTTGATTTCGTTGTTCTCAAGAATTTTATTCATATTAGCTTTTTCAACGTTCAAAATTTTTCCGCGTAACGGAAGGATCGCCTGAAATCTTCTGTCTCTTCCTTGTTTTGCAGAACCACCCGCCGAGTCTCCTTCAACGATGTACATTTCGCAATGTTCGGGATCGGTTATCGAGCAATCCGCAAGTTTGCCGGGAAGTCCAAATCCATCAAGCGCATTTTTTCTTCTTGCAAGTTCGCGCGCTTTACGGGCGGCTTCACGCGCTTCAGCGGCGCGCGTACATTTTTCAATAATTTTTTTACCGACTGAAGGATTCTCTTCTAAGTATTCTGAAAGTTTTTCACCAACGAGCATTTCAACTGCGGATTTTGTTTCGCTGTTACCAAGTTTGGTTTTTGTTTGTCCTTCAAATTGAGGCTCTTGAACTTTTACAGAAAGTACGCCGGTCAATCCTTCGCGGAAATCGTCTCCGGTGAGTTGAATTTTATCACTTTTGATCAATCCGTTTTTAGCCGCGTAATTGTTCAGTGTTCTAGTAAGAGCGGTTTTGAAACCGACAAGATGCGTTCCGCCTTCGTGGGTGTTGATGTTGTTCACGTACGAGAAAAGGTTTTCCGAATAGCCGCTGTTGTATTGAAAAGCAACTTCAATCGGAGTTCCGTCTTTTTCACCTTCGATGTAAACAGTTTTGTGAAAGGCTTCGCGGGTTGCATCGAGATATTTTACGAATTCAATTAAACCGCCTTTGAAATGGTAGGTCTCGTCTTCACCTTCAATTTCATCTTTAACCATAATAGTGATGTTTTTATTTAGGTAAGCGAGTTCGCGCATTCGTTCTGCAACGGTATCAAATTTAAATTTTGTTGTTTTGAAGATTTGCTTGTCGGGTCTAAACGTAGTGGTTGTTCCCGTATCATTCTTCCTGGCTGTACCAACCTCTTTAACTTTGTACTGGGGAACACCGCGTACATATTCCTGGCGATAGGTTTTTCCTGAGCGCCGCACTTCAACTACTAAATTTTCAGAAAGAGCATTAACAACCGAAACACCAACTCCGTGTAAACCTCCGGAAACTTTATAAGTGTCTTTATCAAATTTTCCACCGGCGTGCAAAACGGTCATAACAACTTCAAGTGCGGAACGTTTTTCTTCGGGATGCATATCCACCGGAATGCCGCGCCCGTTATCTTCAACGGTTACGGTTTCATCTTTGTTAATTGTAACTTTAATAGTGTCGCAATATCCGGCGAGCGCTTCATCAATACTGTTATCAACAACTTCGTTTATTAGGTGATGCAAACCGCGCTGACCGACATCGCCGATGTACATTGCGGGGCGCATGCGCACAGCTTCAAGTCCTTTAAGGACGTTAATATTTTTCGCACTGTATTCTTCAATCTTTTCTATTCCATTAGCCATTTATTTTTCCAGGTGTTTAGTTCAATTTTCGTTTTTGGTATCTTCGTGATCTTGATACCAACTGTCGGTTTATCCGATAAGCTTTAAATAGTTTATTCTTTTTTCTCCGAAGTATTCGTTTATTTTTTCAACCAATCTTTCTTTTTGAAGAAAGAGTTCATTCCGCCAAGCGGGATTTTCAACTTTTAAAAGAAGAACTTTTCTTTCAACTTTTTGCGGCTCTGCAATTTTTTCAAATGCAGGAAATATCTCGTAAAACTTTTCAATCACTTCATTATTTTTTATAAAAGAATTTATCTTTCGCAGACCCGGTTCACTTGCAAGCAATTCCGCAAGACTCTTTACCTGGTGACTACGCATACGCAACCTGACCGCTTGAAACTTCTATTACTTTATCGTTTTCACTTCTCAAGAAAGAAGAAAGATTTGCCAGATCGGTTGCGGTGATGAACGCTTGTCCGACATTGCGAATATAATTGCTGATATGTGCTGCTCGTTTTGCATCAAGCTCTCCGAATGCATCATCAAGCAAAAAGATCGGGGTTCTTCCGAGAATATCTTTCATATAAAAAAATTGTGCGAACCGCAATGCCACTTGAAAAGTTTTGTGCTGTCCCTGCGATCCGAAAACCTTCAACATTTTTCCATTAATTGAAAAAATAAAATCATCACGGTGAGGTCCAACGAGATTTGTTCCGCGTCTTATTTCTTCATCTTTTCTTTTTGCCAATTGCTCTGAAAATTTTTCCTCTAAACCGGTTTCTCCGTTTGCAATAGTAGTTTGATATTCGATTAACGGCAGTTCTTCATCATTCAATATAGCCGAGTATGCTTGTGCTAAATAAGAGTTAAACAACGTTAAAAATTTTTTTCTGTATGCAATTAAACTGCTTCCGGCAGTTACTAATTTTGTATTCCACGCTTCAAGTTCATCAAGCCCGACCGAGCGAAAATCTTCTTTCATTCTGTTAAGAAGAAAGGAACGATGCTTTAACGTCTTTGAATAATCAAGCAGCGTTTCCATGTAAAGCGGATTTGATTGCGAAAGAATTGCATCAACAAATTTTCTCCGGTCTGCGGGAGCGCCTTGTGTTAATTGATGATCTTCCGGCGTAAGCAAAACAATAGGGAATTTTCCAATAATCTCCGAGGGGCGGTAAATTAGTTTTCCATTCACTAAAAAAGAGCGCTTGGTTTCAGTTGAAGAATAATAGATTCTGACAATGTCGGAAGTATATTCTTGAAATGTTCCGGTAACTTCACACTCATCAGTTGAAAATTGCAAGAGCTCTTGATCTGAAGATGCCTTAAAATTTTTGGTTGTGCACAAAGAATAGATCGCTTCTAAAATTGTTGTTTTCCCTTGACCGTTTTCTCCGACGATAAAATTTATGCCGTCTGAAAAAGTGAGAAGAGAGTCCGAATGTATTCTATAATTTTTTAACTGAAGAGATTGCAATACCATATTAACTATTTAACCGGACCGGCATTAACAACATTAACAATTCTTCGTGTTCTTTTTTCTCAACGGGCTCAATCACACAGGCTTTTGTAGGCGAGTGGAGTTTAAATTGAATATCGCCGTCATCAAGATGTGTGAGAATATCATTTGCATATGCAGTGTTAAAGCCAATATCCATCGGTTCGCCGGAATAGGTGCAGGCAATGGTTTCTTTTGCGCTCGAACCTTTATCAATATCTTCCGAGGAAACCTCAAGCGAAGAAGCCGAGATGGAAAATTTTACCTGTTGATAGTTTGAAGTTGAGAAAAGAAGCATTCTTTTGATTGCTGCGTGAAGATCGCTTCTGCTGAGTTTTAAAGTATTTTCATTTTCAATCGGAATAACGCTGGTATAATCGGGATATTTTTGCGCGATAAGTCGTGAACTAAATTCAACATCATCCATCACAAAAGAAAGATGTGTGTCGCTAAGGTAAAGAGTCAGGTCGTTATCGTTCACAAGTTTTCCAAGCACGCCCACAGCGCGTTCGGGAAGAATATAATTTTCGTGGTTTGTAAACGTAACACTTTGATCAATAAATTTTACCAGGCGGTGTCCATCGGTTGTTACAAAAGTTAGTCCGGTTTCGGTGCATTCCAATAAGGCTCCCATCATTGCGGGGCGCATAGCTTCTTTGCTTATTGCGAAGGATGTTTTATCAATTGCTTTTTTTAATGTTTTACCGTTCAAGGTAATCGATTTTTCTTTTTGAATGACCGGAAGTTTTGGAAATTCTTCTGCCGAGGCATACCCGATTGCATACTGTCCGTTTTCGGTGGTCAGTTTCATCTTCTGATTTGATTCGGTAGAAAAGCTGATCATTGTATCGCCAAGAGATTTAACAACATCAAACAAAAGTTTTGCAGGAACAACCATGGAGATGTTTTCGTTGGCATCCACGTTTAATGAAGTGCGAAGCGCTATCTCCAAATCGGTTGCAGAAACCGTTAAAACTCCATCTTCAATTTCAAAGAGAAAGTTTTCTAAAATTGACATTGTGGTTCTTGCCGGGATAGCCGGAAACACTTTTGCGAGTAGTTTTTCTAATTGTTTGCTGTTGATTTTAAAATTCATAATTATCTCCATTTAGATACTGAAATTTAATAAAAAAGGAGGGAAACTCAATTTAAAAAGTTGAGTATTTTCAATCTTTTTTGCCCGAAAAATAGATAATTTATTACGGACCCGTTGGCGTAACAACTTTATCGTTAGAAGAAATTGATGCGTTGATAATATAGTTTTTTTGCTCGCCCGAACCTTGGATAGAACTGGAATAAAGCACCGTAATTTTAGTGTCTGCACTCATTACAACCGGCCCGCTTACAGCACCGTTCAGGCTTACTGAAGTTATTCCGCTGGGGATATCGTATGTGGTCGAATAATTATAGGTTCCCTTTGGAATATTTCGGACTGTTTTAGATCCATTGGGCACAATCGTAAAGGTCTCTCCCATAAAATTGACATACATATTTCCGAGGGCGATGCTCTTAAAGGTAACGCTGTTTGTCACGGTGCTTTTACAACCTGTAAAGAACAGGGAAAGACCTATGACCACGATAAAAATTTTACGTATGTCCATTTTTAACCTTTGGAAAATTTTCTCTCAAAACTTAGACTTATTTTTGTTAAATTTCAATAAAGATTTTCAGTTTCAAGAATTTAATTTTCCTTATAAATAAAGTGAAAAAGATGAGAACGGTTAACCAGTTCAGTTTACTCTTCTGTTACAGACTCTCCACCGCACAACCAAGCGCCCAGCAGAACATATTTGTTAAATTAACATCCAAAGATATTGAAATAAATGTTGATAGTTCTAAAACAGGATAACTATTTCTAATTTACGGAAGTATTGGCAAGGCAATTCTTTGGCTTGAAGATGATGTTACGTTTGTTGTGTTGAAGTTTAAGTAAATTTAAATTATGTTCATTCACAGATAAGGGGTGAAATCTCACATGTTTCTCAGTTTATTACAGGGACGACTCTATGAAATATTTGTTCGGGATTTTCGGAAGTAACTTTTCCAAGGTGCTCGGTTTCTTTTTATTCATATTCGTTTTTGCTGATATATTAAAACCACAGCAAAGTTCTAACAATACTGCTGATGGACAAATCAGCGGTATCTTTATCGACTTCCACACAAGGGAGCCGCTGGAGTTTGTAAATTTTATTTTAACATCTTTAAAAGATTCAAACATAATTGTTGGTACATCTTCCGGGAAAGATGGACGGTTTTTGTTAAAAGGAATTGCTTATGATCGGTACAAAGCAAAAGTTTCTTTGATCGGTTATAAAACGCGTACCAGACGGGAAATTATTATCTCCCCCAAGCAGAAGACCATACAGCTCGATACAATCTTTTTAATGCAGAAAGAGATTTTAACAGATGAAGTAAAAATTATTTCTGATAAATATCCGATTGTATATGACAAAGAGAACAAAGACAAATTGATTATCAGTCCCGACCGGAATTGGGGAAACAACGCGTATGAATTATTGGAGAGCGCTCCTATGATTGATGTTGACATTGCCTCCGGTGCGATAAACATTTTCGGAAAAAGGGGCACCAAAATTTATATCAATGGAATGCCTATGGAATATTCCGGAAGAGAAAGTCCGGAGGATTTAAGAACGTTATCTTTTTCTGAAATTGACAAAATAGAAATTGTTATGAACCCTCTGGCGGAATACGGCGAAAACCCTGAGGGAGGAATAATTAACATTGTAACTAAAAATGATAAAAAAGTCGTATATACCGTAAATACCGGATTAACTTTAAACACCGATAATTTATTATCCGGGTTTGCCAGCCTAAAATATAACCTTGGAAAGTTATCCTTATCAGGTTCATATTCCAATTCTTATTCTAAACACAAGAGCAATACTTCTTCTTCTAA
This sequence comes from Ignavibacteriaceae bacterium, assembly GCA_041671545.1. Classification (GTDB taxonomy): domain Bacteria; phylum Bacteroidota; class Ignavibacteria; order Ignavibacteriales; family Ignavibacteriaceae; genus UBA1563. The sequence continues at coordinate 12,066 of JBAZBI010000014.1, read as the reverse complement.
AATATATGATTATGAAAACACTCCGGTTTCTATCAATCAATTAGGAAATAACAGCAACAGATCTAATGTCAATAATTTTTTATTTCGCGGAACATTTAGTATCGATTCAACCAGTCTCCTCAACTTCGGTAGTACGTATATGGAAACATATAGCACTGGTGACAAAATACTTGTAAATACTACCTTGGATCAATATAATTCTCGGTTAAACTATTACACGATTAATAGTATCTCCAGGACATTCCGAAGATCTTCAACTAATGCAATTATCTACAATAAATCATTTGATAAAAGAGGTCACACTTTTGCCGGTTCATTAGCTTTTACTAAAAATCGGATGATACAGATGAATGACGTGGATCAACGACAGCTATTTTCTAATTCTTTGGAGGATCATATAACAGCAAAAAAAAATTCTCAACAGAATTCTAATACTACCCTCTTTTGGTCCTTTCGTTATAATCGTCCAATCACTAAACTATTAAACATTGTAGGTTCATATAAAGGGTCATATAAAAAGTTGGTGATGAATGATTATTATACTTTTTATGATACATCGAAGCAATTATATGTAGAAGATGTTTCCAAAAAGGTTATGAAGAATTATTATGAAAACACTCATGATTTATCATTAAGCACAAGTGGAACGATAAACAACATCCAATATGGCTTGGGGGTGTTGGTTAATAATACCGTCAACACTATTGAAAACAGTGTTTCCAGTTCCACCTATACAACCCGTGCTGTTCGTTTTGATCCATCATTTAGCGTTGCAACCGATATATCGGAGAACGGGAAAATTAGTTTAGGATGCAATCGTAGAAGAACCGATCCGCGGCATGAATTTTTAAACCCTTATACAGATTATTCAGACTCCGCACATATTATTGTCGGAAATCCCGATTTAAAACCAGCAATTACCAATTCATATTCGGCATCTTATTCAATAATGGATGGGAATTTCTCGGGACATATTGGAACCGGTTATTCCTTAACAACTAACGGTATTCAGCCGGTCACTTCTTTGATAAATTCAAATGTGATGCGAACAACGTATGAAAATTTGGCTACTCAAAAATCATACGGTATATGGTTATCTTTTAGAGGTAAATTTTTCAATTGGCTGGAGATTGGACCAAACTTATCAGTAGATCAAAATGAATTTATTAGTCCGACGGTTAATACTAAAGGGAGGCAATGGTCTTCATCTATGCGAACAAAATTATCAATTGACCAATTTAAATTTCAATTTGATTTCCGTTACTCTTCCAGTTCAATTAGCGCTCAACAAACAAATAAAGCAAACTTCTCTGCAAACGCGGCTGCAAAAACGTTACTTTTCGATAAAAGTTTATCTCTCACCTTACGGGTAACGGATATTTTTAATACAAAAAACAATAACTATGATAGATCCGGTTCAAATTTTTCCATGGTAAATAACACGAGAGAAAACACCAGAATATTTACTTTGGACATCTCATACTTCTTTCAAAGTAAAGCAAACGATATTATTGAAGATGTGGTCGAAGAAGTACCCGATGACTTTTAAAAACCGTTAGTGTTACAATTTCTTATTGCATTGAGTGTTTAATAGATGATATTACGTTCTTGTTGCTGAAGTTTAAGTAAATTATTTTTTAGAGTTGAATCTTTCATCGAAACTTTAGTGTTTATTTGATTTCATACTTTACTAATCGTGAGTAATCCCAAGCACCTTTCAACGCAGTCACCCCAACACCTCGACCAAAAGTAACATAGTTTTCATCGTCATAAGCGTTCACTTGATCATAAAACAATATTCTCTCAAGAAGATTTTTTCTAACGAGTTGAACAGTAATATTATAATCGCCTCTAGAGAAGCATTGGTTATAAAAAAACTCTTCTCCATTATCAATGTTAAAAAGAGCATAAATTTTATCATCTGAACATTGTCTTTCAAATAATGTATCTCCCGATAAACGATAAAGTGAGGAGCTAAGATTATTGCTTGTAATTTGATAATAAACATGATTGTTTATGATAAGTGATTCAGTCACCTCTTTCACGAGTGTAATATTATTTGTGTCATATGGACTTTTATTGCTATAATACCATTTGTTCCCGACACTTAAAGGGAAGAAAGAATCATCTTTTAGTTTCAAGTTGAATTTTAAATTAACTTTTTGAGAAAGGTTTAATAAAGTGTCAAGTGTTCTAAATCTGGGGTGAGATAACGTTAAAATATGATCGCCTGTCTTTAGGCTATCAAAGAAAAAATAACCCGTCGAATCGGTGTAGAAAGAAAGATTCTTTGTCTCAACTTTGACACCCGCAACGGACAGCGTATCATAAAAAATAGATCCCTCAACCGTATAATACTTTTCACTTTGGTTTACAGATGGAGTAACTGGTTCTTCTTTGCAACTATTAAAAAAGATCATTAAACATGAAAGAACTCCGACATGATAATATTTCATTTGCCAACCATCAATTTGTTATCAGAAAATTACAAAAAAGTAATAACCGAACAAAGTGATACTTTTTAGAAAATGCGACTACTCGCTTCTTCTGTAAGCCATCATTCCGCCGGGAACATTCTTTGCGTTAAAACCTTTTTCAAGAAGAAACTTTGTTGCGGTACGGGAGCGGTTTCCCGAGCGGCAAATAACCGCTATTTCTTTCTTCCGATATTTTTCCAGCTCATTTACTTTTTGTGCAAGTATTTGTAGAGGAATATTAATAACCCCTTTAATTTGTCCAAGTTCGCTTGTCAATTCTTGCGGCATTCTTACATCAAGAATAATTAACGTTGTATCTTTTCCATAACGCTCTTTAAGTTCGGAAACTGAAATTGATGTATTGGGATCGTCTTGAGCCATTCCGAAGAAACTGAAAATTGACATAAATAATAGTGTTGTTAGAAATAAAATTTCATAGTTGATGCAATTCGGTTAATTTAATCCGCACATACCGGAAGCGCATCCACCGCCGCTGTTGTAATTTGTTCCACATGTTCCGGTTGAACATCCGCCATCGTAGGAAGAACCGGAACTTACCGAAGCTGCAAAAGATGAGAGAAGTTTTTTATTCTCTTTCGATTGGCATTTCGGACAGGTAACGTCGTCTATTTTTGTAGAAGATTTATGAAGCACTTCAAATTTTTCATTGCATGCTTGGCAGCGGTATTCAAAAACGGGCATAATATTTTTCCTTTTTATCTACTTAATTTTTCATCGGTTAATTCTAAAAACGCCATGAGTTTTTTATGAACATCATCCGGCAGTGTTTCGGTACATTTTTTATAAAGGTCAATCGTCATTTCAACTGATGCGAAATAACTTTTGCAGCCTTCGCAATTTTCTATATGATCTTTAATTGCTACGCATTTTGGTGAGTCCATCTCTTCGCTAAGACTTTCGCAAATGTGGCTCATCACCTCTTTGCACGATATTATTTCTTCTTTCATTCCTGGAACGCCTTTGTTATTTCATTTCTTAAAAACGACCGCGCCCTGTGCAGCCGCGATTTTACAGCCGGTACGGAGAGCTCGAGCATCTTTGCCGTTTCTTCGGTGGAGTATTCTTCAACATCACGCAGAGTAAACACTACGCGGTATTCCGGTTGCAATTTCTCAATAGCTGAGTCCAAAATGTTTCGCAGTTCCTTTGTCTCTAAATTCTTTATCGGCAGCGTTGACCAATCGGCGATATATTTTTCGTCGAAAAGACTTTCGTCGGTTTCTTGTTCAATAAAAGTATAACGGCTGCTTTTTCTTGCTTCCATTAAACAGTGATTGACCACAATGCGGTAAAGCCAAGTTGAAAGTTTTGAATTTCCGTCGAACTGGTGCAGGGATTTTATCATGCTGTAAAAAGTTTCCTGCATCATGTTCTCGGCTTTTTCGCGGTCGCGGCAGACTTTAAAAGCGAAACTATAAACCGTCTGTTCGTAATTTTTTACGAGTTCGGCAAGCGCTGTTCTGTCACCGTTCTTTGCGGAAGCTATTAATTGTTCTTCATTCATGTTGTGAGATGTAAATTTTGGATTTTCGATTCTTAAAATAAGGAAAATTGCTCGAGTACTATAATTCCAGGCTCATCCATAAGTACCAACTCGCAATTGATTGATACGGCTGCCACTTATTCTTTTTGCTAAGGGAAGCGACTTTCGCTTCATCCGGCAGCTCTTTTAAACGATAATTTTTTTTGATAGCGTTTTTTATTCCAAGATCACCGACAGGCAAAACATCCAATCGCCCAAGAGTAAAAATTAAAAACATGTGAGTGGTCCAGACGCCGATCCCTTTAACTTTTGTCAGTTCGTCAATAATTTCGTCGTTCGATTTTTTAGAAATATTTTTAAACGAAAGTTCATTCGACAGAATTTTTTCTGAAAGGTCTTTCACATATCTTGCTTTTGCATTCGAAAGACCGAATTTCTGTAATTCCTCAACCGGCGTTGCAGCTACCATTTCCGGTTTAACCTGTTTACCGAAGTGAGAGGAAAATTTATTATAAATGCTTGCTGCAGCTTTTATCGAAAGTTGTTGACCGATAATTGATCTAACAACTGCCTGATAATAATTTTTGTGGCGTTTAATACTGCAAACCGGAGATTGTGATATAATCGTCTTCAAAACCGGGTCGCGGTCAATTAAATGATTTATTCCGTTTCTAATTTCTAAAGAATTCATTATAATTATTATAGAGAAATAAAATGGTATTTAAAATGGCAGCCCAAATAAAACCGATTGTTCTGATAAAAGCAAATAAACTTTTCTCGAACGTTCCTGAAAGTTCATATTCATTCCCTTTAATTGCAAAGGATGTTGTTGAATTTAAAGAAGGAGACATTATTTATAAAGTGGGAGATTCTGCCGAACATATCTGCTTGCTTTTAGACGGGAATGTGAAAATTAAGTTTTCTGCGCCTGTTGACGGACAAAGAATTTTTCTAAAAAGCACAACCGATTTTTTTGGCGAAAAAGAATTTCTTGCAATGACCGCCCGTACCTCTTCCGCTGTTGCCGAAACCAATACAACTCTTTATTTACTGAGAAGAAAAGAGTTAAACGAGCTTATTACTCCAAACAGAACGATCTCAAACAACTTGCAGGGACTTGAAAGTCTTTCCGCAGCCGGGGAACTTCCTTCTTCAAAAGCGACCGGAGAATTCCAAAACATTACCCGAGAATCTTTTAACTTCGATTCTTTTTCTTCTGCATCAAACGAAGACCCGTTTGAATTAAAAGATGAAAAACCGGTAGCTTTGAACGAACCGCCGGTTCAAGATCTTTCTTCTTTCAATACTGAACCGCCGCTTCAGAACGAACCCGAAATTTCTTTCGACACCGACAAATTCAAATCGACCTTTAACGAAACGAACATCGAAGAAAAACCTCAGCACGATTATTCCAAAACACAGGCAGTTGAACCTGAAAGCGCAAGCTGGGATTTTTCATTGCCGTCTGAAGAAGAGCCTCCAATCGAAGAAACTCCGGAGCCTGAAGAAACGGAAATTAAAAATCCGCTTCTTCATAAACCAATTGAAGACAGTTTCTGGGGCGTTTCCGAAGTTCCGAAGAACCATACATTTGTTGATGAACCGGTCGATGAACAAAAATCCTCTATTTCTCCCGAGAACAGCCAGCAGCTCTTTTTTCAGAATGAAAACAAAATTGCCGTCGGATTAACTGCAGATCAACTTCAGCTAATTATTGATGCGGCAGAAAAAGTAAATTCAAACATAAAGATCGATGAAGTTCTCCGCGCTATTGTTGAAGCCGCAACTTCGCTTACATCGGCAGACCGCGGAACTCTTTACATCTTGGATTATGACAAAGGTGAACTCTGGTCCAAAGTTTTGCGCGGTGAAGATATTGAAGATATAAGATTAAAAATTGGTCAAGGACTTGCCGGCCACGTTGCAAAGACAGGAGAAATTATTAATCTCACCGATGTTCACGAAGATGATCGTTTTGACAGCGACATTGATAAAATGTCCGGTTATACTACTAAATCAATGATCTGTTTCCCGATAAAAAACAGAGAAGGGCTCATCATCGGTGTTATTCAATTATTAAATTCTTCTCGCGGAGAGTTTACTCAGATCGATCTTGATTTTCTCGAAGCTCTTTCAGTTCACGCGGCTCTTGCGTTATCAAACGCTGAATTGATGCAGCAGTTAATAAAGACCGACAAACTTGTTTCGCTTGGCAAGTTGACGAACTTTATTCTTTCGGATATAAAAAAACCGGTTCTTACTATCAAACAGTTTGCGGAACATGTTAAACGAAAAAATGTTCCCGACGATGTAAAACAGGTTATGGATCTGATGATTGAACAAGTTGCGAATGTTAATGAAATAATTCAATCTACACTTGCGTATGCCGAAGGAAAAACATTTTACCGGTTAAAGAAGAGGTCTATCAATTCAGTGATGGATGAAATTGTACTTAAGCTTGCCGAATATGTTGAACATCGGGGTGTAAAGTTGTTCAAGAAATTTGACCGCGATGTAAATGTTAACGTCGATAAAAAGGAATTGTATCAAGCATGTTATCAAATTACTAAAAACGCGTGCGACGCAATGCCGGACGGCGGAAAACTGTTTGTCTCAACTTCGGCTGAACTGCACGATGTGAAGATTTCTTTTAAAGATAACGGGATCGGGATTCCCGAAAGCGTTTTAGGAAAAATATTTGAACCGTTTATGAGTCAGGGGAAAAAAGAAGGAATGGGCCTGGGACTTCCCATTGCAGAAAATATTGTTAAAAAACATAACGGCACTATTTCGGTTGAAAGCTCATTGGGAGAAGGCGCGATTTTCTCAATCTTGCTTCCGATTGAAAATTGATCTTTACTGAATGAATTATAACCTCATTACTGTTTTGGGTCCTACCGCATGCGGTAAAACAAAATTAGCCGCAGCCCTTGCGGATTTTTATGAAAGCGAAATTATTTCTGCCGATTCCCGCCAGGTTTATAAACAAATGAACATCGGAACCGGAAAAGATCTGCAAGAATTTCTTGTCAACGGAAGAGAAGTTCCTTACCATCTTATTGATGTTGTTGAGCCGGATGAAGAATTTAATTTATATCTCTTTAAAGAACATTTTTCAAAAGCGTTTCAGTCGATAATTGCAAAGCAAAAAACTCCTTTCTTAGCTGGTGGAACGGGTTTGTATCTTTCCTCTGTTCTGCAAAAGTATAAACTGATCAAAACGGATTTTAACACTGACCGTAGAGATGAATTAGAAAATTTTTCGGAAGAAAAATTATTGGGACTCCTCCGTTTTCTTAATCCGAATCTGCACAACACCACGGATCTTCTCGACAAAGAGCGGCTAATAAAAGCAATTCTTGTAGCCGAGGCTGATCCGGAAGAAGAAGCAGATAAATCTGTTCCCGTCTCTTCGTTCACCATCGGGATTCAGCCGGAAAGAAAAATTGTGAAGGAAAGAATTTCCGAACGCTTGAAACTCCGCTTGCAAAACGGAATGATAGAAGAGGTTGAACAGCTTGTTGCCGATGGAATTACGTTTGAGAAATTAAATTTCTTCGGATTGGAGTACCGTTATATCGGTTTGTATCTTCAAAAGGAATTGAATTACAACGATATGTTCCAGAAACTGCAGAGCGCCATCCATCAATTTGCAAAACGGCAAATGACCTGGTTCAGAAAAATGGAACGGGAAGGGGTTGTAATTAATTGGCTTCCCGAAGCTGATTTTGAGGAAGCAAAAAAACTTATCGAATCGAAATGCCCTCTCTTCCGGTAAAAGTAAAAAAGTATTTAGACAAATATGGAACTGAAGTCCGCCCTTTAACCTGGCGCTCCTCCTCACATATTGAAATGATCGTTGTTGTTCCGGCGATAAGCGAATATGAAAATGTAAAAAGGTTACTGGCTTCTCTTTCAGACGCCGATAATAAATATGCCGATAAAATTTTAATTCTTTTTGTGGTGAATAATCTGAACTCTTCGTCGGAAGATGTGAAGATTGAAAACGAAAAGACAATTGAATATTTACGCACGAAGTTGAGCGATGAAATTTCCGGCGAAAGTTTTTCTTTGGGATTTATCGATGCCGCAACTCCCGGTAATGAACTTGATGAGAAAAACGGGGGAGTCGGTTTAGCTCGCAAAATAGGAATGGATGCGGCTCTTTCTCTTTTTAATTATGGATTACTAAATAAAAAAATCCTCGTTTGTCTCGATGCCGATTGCACCGTTTCGCAAAATTATTTTACAGAAATTTATGAAGAGTTTAGCAAGCGGAATCTAAGAGCGGCGGTTGTATCGTTTCAACATTCTTTAGCTGATGAAACGAACCGGGAAGCAATTCTCTGTTATGAAATTTTTCTCCGCTATTATGTTTTAAATTTGCGGTTTGCAAATTCACCCTACGCATTCCATACCATCGGCTCAACCATCATCTGTGATGTTGAAAGCTACATAAAAGTTGAAGGGATGAACAAACAAAAAGCCGCAGAGGATTTTTACTTCCTTGAAAAGTTAGCGAAGAATGTTCCGATTGGAAAAACAAAAAACGCAGTTGTTTATCCTTCATCGCGCGGATCGTGGCGCGTGCCGTTTGGAACCGGGCAGAGGGTAAACCGGTTTCTCAGTCAAGTGCAGAATGAATATCTTCTCTACAATTTTGATTCGTTTTTAGTTTTGAAAGATTGGCTGCGATTATTTTTATTGAATAATCTTTCGGCGGAAGATCTTTTAACTGAGGCGGAAAAAATTCATCCAAGTCTTTCTGCTTTTTTAATTGAACAGAAGTTTGAAAAAGCGTGGAGTGAAATATCGCGCACGGCAAAAACAGATGAACAACTGCAGCGGCAAAAAAATATCTGGTTTGACGGATTCAAAACGTTAAAGCTTATTCATTACTTGCGGGATAATGGTTTTCCGCTTCAGCCGATGTTCGCTTCGCTCAATCGTCTTTTTGAAGAGATGAAACTGGAGTTTGATTTTAGAAGCGAAGATGAAATTCCGCCGTTTGATGTGCAAGTTAAATATTTGGAGATGTTGCGAAAGATTGAATAAGGTGAACCTTTCAATAACACTGAGTAATTATTAGTTTTGGGGAGGAAACTTTGGGCTTCGGGGATGAAAATTTTCATTCCGGTGGGGAAACTTTACGCTAATTTGTCAATACTTTTCTTAAAATTGTCGAAACTTTCCGCACATTTATCGATTCTTTCTGAGTAAATGTAAAATCTTTCCGTACAATCATAAAATTTTTTTTATGAAATGCAGAAACTTTTTGATCAGTTGTCTATTCTTTTAGATAAAACATAAAAACTTATTGATAATTTATAAAAACTTTTCGTTCTTTTGCCGAAACTTTTGGGTGTTAGGTGTGTTGATTCCTTCTTTTTGCTCAATAAACCGGCTTTTTAGATAAAATTTGGGGTATTTCGTTCCTAAGGAACTTTGGGTGGCGGGGTGAATTGATGCTACCAATATTTCATCCCTAACGGGATGGAGAAGAGAAGAAAATCCCGATAGGGATGAGATATAATCTTTATTATTTCTTTAATATTGTTATTAATGCTTTATCTCCCTGCCAGCCGCAGGTTACAGTTAAATTATTTTTAACATCAAGTCTATAAAAAACACTATTTGGTAAAGTCTTTATACTGTGCCAGCCGTACCCATTAAAATGTAAAATTGAACTTGTTGTACTGATTCCATAGATGTCGTTATAGTTTTGTCCTTTAATTCCGTAGACAGTGTTTAATTCCGGGATATCTATATTTTCCCACTTATAGTTCCTATAAAGAACAACCCCATTTCCAGCAGTGTAAATCAATCTATCCGAAATTCCCCATGCAAGATTTAAATACATTCCAGCTTCGGCATTAATTATGGACAGTCTATTTTCGCTGTTAAATTTTAGTAATGCATCTTTAGTTACACAGTATTTGTTAAAACCACCTTTACCATCGCTAATTCCCCATATATCGCCAATATTTAATGTTGTTCCGCTTTCGATCTTTTGCCAATTTTTTCCATCGTAGTGGGCGATACTGCCTGCTCTGCCAACAAAATAAATATTGGATGAATTTACACCCCACGCTTTTGCCAATGATAAATTTGGGTTTAGAGTTGTGCGTAAATCATACATCGTCCAATTATTTCCATCACCATGAATAGGTAAGCTTCCAACAAACCAAATATCACTACTTGAAAACGCACAGACACCTTCCAATGGTGGTGTTATGTAATTACCTCTAAATAGCACTGAAATCTTTTTTACTTCCCACTTACTTCCATCCCAATGTATTGCATTATATGCTATCGGGTCAGGCTTATCGAGAGAATCGTTCATAAAAATTTCCCCCACCGCCCAAATGTTGTTTTCATCTATTATGGCAACATCGTAAAGTACACTGCTGCTGTGTTCACCAAAGGTAAATGTTTGCCATGAGAAGTTGTGGCTGATGGTGTCCATCGTTTTGGCAACTACTTCGTTGGTGGTTTGTAGTTGGTTGTTGTTGGCAAAGGTTGCCTTTATTTTATAGTTTTGGCTGGGGAGGAGAGAATCAACGTAAAGCAGCGTATCATTGCTAACAAGCGTAATGCTTTGGTTTGCTTTGTCGTTTACAAAAAGGGTTAGTGTATTTTGTGTTTGGTAATTGGTAGTTGTAATTTTTATCCAAGCTTCGGTGCAAGAAACATCTTCTACCGTTAATGCAAATGTTTCAACCGGTTCGGTTGTGTTTTTTTTACAGCCGTTATTAAGCAGTAAAAAACTTGTTAGGACAAAAAGAAGAAATTGTGTTTTCAAAAAATAAGTAGGCATAAAACCCGCTCCGTTAAATATTTATTTTCTTTAGATAAAGATAATTAACTTTTATTTCCCGGCATTGCTCAAAGTTAATGAATTGCAACACAGCCTCTAAAGTCGGTGCAAAACATTAAAGCAGTTAATTACTTACTGAAGTACGCTGGAGTTGAATTTCATGAAATATCTTTAGTGAAACTTGATGACTTAGTGCCTTTGTGGCTCATTTTTTATACTTTCTTTTTGCCACCAAGTCACAAAGACACTAAGAAATCACAATGGGAGTAACCTCAGCTACTTATTAGATATTTTAATCAGCGGAGAAAATTCTTCATTAAACTTTTCTCCTTTGTAAATAACTTGTTCTAAATATAAACCCGAAGGAGGAGCGGTGAACTTTGCCGGCTCATTCCGAAGCGTGGTGAGATATTTTATCACATCATTTTCGGTTAAATGGTTTCGTCCAACTTCGGCGGTTACACCAACCATTCTGCGGACTTGCTTCCACAAAAAATGTGAGCCGATAATTCTGATAATTATCAGGTCGTCAACTTCGGTAAGGGTAATATCATTTATTAAAACTTTTGTCGATTTATCTTCCATGTTTTTGTCGGTGAAAGAAGCGAAGTCATGCATGCCGATAAAAAGCTGCAAAGTCGATCGCATCTTATTCGTATCGAGTTTATCTTTTATCCACCAGACAAACTGCTTGCCGAACGCGGTTCTCCGCTTTGATATTTGATAAAGATAACTGCGCATCTCAACATCTTTGCGCGCGTGAAAATTGTTATGCGCTTTTTCAACTTCAATAATATTAATGTCGTAGGGAAGAAGATCGTTGAACTTCATTTTAATAATTTCGGGTGCGAGCATTGTTCGCACATCAAGCGAAGCAACCTGCCGCAGCGCGTGAACTCCCGAGTCTGTTCGTCCCGCTCCTTGAATATCAACTTCTCGGGTATTGAAAATATCTTCTGCAATACGCTGCAAAGTTCCTTGAATGGTTTTGCTGTCGCGCTGTTTTTGCCAGCCGCTGTAGCGGGTGCCATCGTACTCTATGAACATTTTATACTTGGACATGAAGGTTAACTCTTAAATTATTTCTTATCGTAGGGAACGCTCGCGAGCGTTCCGTGCTAATTTTGCTATGATATTTATTCGGAACGGTCTCGAGCGTTCCCTGTTATGTTAAAAGTCAAGTCATGTCAAAGGAAAAACAAACCCATCGATTATTTGTTTTTTCTTTGACTTGACGGCAGTGAGGGGAAAAAAGAATGAATAAACTT